>NZ_CP168514.1:4940000-6862408 GCF_059491875.1 Pseudomonas sp. Pseusp49
ACTTCTTGGCCGACAACGCACTGCTTTCCAGCAGCCTTTGCCTGGTTTCCAGCTTGTGACTGGCCGAATAACGCATTGCCTTTCCCCTGAATTGCTCACCTTGACGTCTGTCGAATCATAGCATAACGTTCGTTTAGTTAACGATCGTTTACCAAAGGGATCAACCCATGAATAACAAGAAGGTCGTATTGGTCGTCGGTGCAGGTGATGCCACGGGCGGCGCCATTGCCAAGCGGTTTGCCCAGGAAGGCTTTGTCGCCTGCGTCACTCGCCGTAGCGCGGACAAGCTCCAGCCACTGGTGGAGGCCATCAAGGCCGATGGCGGCGAGGCCCACGGGTTTGCCTGCGATGCACGTAAAGAAGAAGACGTGATCGCGCTGGTCGAGCAGATCGAAAGCCAGATCGGCCCCATCGAAGCATTTGTCTTCAACATCGGCGCCAACGTGCCGTGCAGCATTCTCGAAGAAACCGCCCGCAAGTATTTCAAGATCTGGGAAATGGCCTGTTTTTCCGGTTTTCTCAATGCCCGTGAAGTGGCCAAGCGCATGGCCAGGCGCCAGCGCGGCACGATCCTGTTCACCGGTGCCACCGCTGGCATGCGTGGCGCTGCCGGGTTCGCCGCATTTGCCGGTGCCAAGCACGGCATTCGGGCATTGGCGCAAAGCATGGCCCGGGAGCTCGGGCCGATGAACATTCACGTTGCCCATGTCATCGTCGATGGCGCCATCGATACCGATTTCATCCGTGAAAGTTTCCCCGAGAAATACGCTACCAAGGATCAGGATGGCATCCTCAATCCCGAGCACATCGCCGAAAACTATTGGTACCTGCACAGCCAGCCCCGCGATGCCTGGACCTTCGAGCTGGACCTTCGCCCCTGGAGCGAACGCTGGTAATCGCCCACACACAACAATAAGACGAGCGCCTTGAACATGAGCAAAACCGTGGAGTTCTACTTCGACCTCGGCAGCCCCGCCACCTATCTGGCCTATACCCAGCTACCGAAGATTTGCGCACTGACCGATACCCGGCTGGTCTACATTCCGTTCTTGCTGGGCGGCGTATTCAAAGCCACCGGCAATGCTTCTCCAGCGACTATCCCGGCCAAGGGCCGCTACATGTTTCAGGACCTGGACCGCTACGCCAAGCGCTACGGCGTGCCCCTGAAGTTCAATCCGCACTTCCCGATCAACACCTTGATGCTCATGCGCGCCGTAACGGGCATGCAATTGCGCCACCCGGAACGCTTTGCCGCCTTCCTCGACTGCCTGTTCAAGGCCATCTGGGTAGAGGGTCGCAGCCTGGACGAACCGGCAACCGTCGCGGCAGTGCTCAGCGAAAACGGCTTTAACCCACAGGAGGTACTGGCCCTGACCGCCGATGAAGAAATCAAGACGGCGCTCAAGGACAACACCGAAAAAGCCGTACAGCGAGGCGTATTCGGAGCTCCGAGCATGTTTGTCGACAACCAGCTGTACTTCGGCCAGGATCGACTGGACTTCGTGCTCGAAGCCCTGAGTTAGACCTCGATGACCAACCGCCCCTTTGCCGCTCCCGACAAGAGCAGTGCATGGGCGGCTTCTGCCGACTCCAGTGTGAACGAGTGCGGGTCAAGCAACGGCACGAGCTTGCCCGCCTCGATCAACCGCGCTGCCTCGCGCAGAATCTCGCCGTGATGCTCGCGTCCCTGGCCCGTCAACAATGGCAGCAGGGTGAAGACACCGGAATAAGTCGCCCCGCGAAAAGACAGCGGTGCCAGGCTGTGCTGGCCCCACCCCAGGCAACTGAGTACATGACCGTGATACACCCGGGCAGCCTTGAATGACGCATCCAGCGTTTCGCCCCCCACGGTGTCATAGACAATGTCGAAACCCTCACCGGCCGTGTGCTCGGCCACATAGTCTTCGACCGAAGACTTGCGGTAATCGATAAACGTCGCGCCGAACCCTTCGATGATCGATTGCTGCCCGGCCGAGCCCGTGGCAAAAACCTCAGCACCAAAAGCGCGGGCGATTTGTACCGCTACATGTCCGACGCCCCCGGCACCGCCATGAATCAATACCTTCTGCCCGGGTCGAACACGAGCCCGGTCCACCAGGCCTTCCCAAGCGGTGACCAGCACCAGTGGCAATCCGGCCGCTTCGCGCATGCTCAGGTTGTGCGGTTTGCGAGCCAACAGGCGGGCATCGACCGCCGCGTATTCGGCCAATGAACCTTGAATACCACCAATACCGGTGGCCATGGCGTATACCTCATCCCCCGGCAGCCACCCACTGACGCCCTCGCCCAGCGCCTCTACGGTCCCGGCCAGATCCATTCCCACGATCGCCGGCAGTGGTTGCCCCGCATGAGTCGCCTGCCCGGAGCGGATTTTTCCATCCAGTGGATTCACACCGCTGGCCTTGATCCTGACCAATACCTGCCCGGCCTGTGGCACGGGCCGCGCGATGGAAACCAGGCGTAACGGCGCATTGGCCGAGTCGATCATCAAAGCGCGCATGTTCAGTGAGTCAGTCATTTCGCCATCTCCCATCAGAAGTGAATACAGGGTGAATCTTGCCTCGCCCTATACATGCCGATAAGACGCTATGTCTCTATAGTGATCATGCCGATACAGCATCAATGAGAAATACCGTGGACACACTCAATGCAATGGCGATTTTCGTACGGGTGGTTGAGCGTGGCAGCTTTTCCGCCGTTGCCCGGGAGTTGCAGACCAGTCAGCCAACCATTAGCAAGGTGCTGCAAGCGCTGGAAACCCGATTGGGCGGAAAGCTGATTGCCCGCAGTACCCGCAAGCTATCGCTGACGGACGAAGGTCAGCGCTACTACAACGAATGCCGGATCATCCTCGCTGCCGTGGATGCGGCGGAACACAGCTTCCAGTCCGGCCGAGAGCGGGTTGCAGGGCCTCTGAAAATCGGTTCGTCGGTCAGTTTCGGCCGCTTGCAGATCGCCCCCCGATTGCCGGACTTTCTCAGGCACTACCCTGACGTACAGATAGACCTGCAACTGAACGATCAGAACCAGGATCTGGTCAGCGAAGGGCTGGACGTCACCTTCCGGATCGGTGCCCTGAACGACAGTGGCCTGATCGCTCGTCTGGTGGGTACGACCCATCGGGTGACCGTCGCATCACCTGACTACCTCAGGCAATACGGCCAACCGCAAACACCGCAGGAGCTGGGCAGGCACAACTGCCTGATGTTCAACCTGCTGAGCAGTCAAAACCTGTGGGTTTATACAAAAGATGCGCAGCGTCATGAGGTGCGGATCAAGGGCAATGCTCAGAGCAACAATTCCGAGGCGATCCGCGAACTGGTGCTGGGGGGATTGGGGATTGCGCTGTCGCCGGTGTGGTTGTTCAGCGAGGATCTGAAAGCCGGGAGCGTGACGACGATACTTCCGGACTACACGGCGCAGTCACTACCGATTCATGCCGTGTCCCCGGCGAATCGTCGCCAATCCGCCAGGGTCAAAGCCTTTGTTGACTACATGAGCCGGGCGCTGGAGACAGCGCCCGAACTGAAAGCAATCAAATAGCCGCGGTACGGGTGTTCAGCCACTCGAGGGCTGCACCCTCGACCAATGGGCTCAGGCGTTCGCGCACTTCGGCATGGTAGGTGTTGAACCACTGCTTTTCGTCTTCGCTCAGCAGCGAGGTTTCCAGGCAACGGGTGTCGATCGGGCACAGGGTCAGCGTTTCGAACTTCAGGAACTCACCGAACTCGCTTTTGCCTGCCTCACGGTTCATCGCCAGGTTTTCGATCCGCACGCCCCAACGGCCCGGACGATAGGTGCCCGGCTCAATGGACGTGATCATGCCCGGCTGCATCGCCGTCTGTGGCGCAGGCGCAGCCTGATAGGCGATGACTTGCGGACCTTCATGGACGTTGAGGAAGTAACCGACGCCATGACCGGTGCCGTGACCGTAGTCGACACTTTCCGCCCAGATCGGCGCACGGGCGATGGCATCGAGCAGCGGCGACAGAATGCCTTTCGGGAACTGCGCACGGGACAAGGCAATCACGCCCTTGAGCACGCGGGTGCAATCGCGTTTTTGCTCATCGGTCGGGGTGCCCACCGCAACCATCCGCGTGATGTCAGTGGTGCCGCCCAGGTACTGGCCGCCGGAGTCGATCAACAGTAGACCGTCCCCTTCGATGACCGCGTGCTCCTCTTCGGTGGCGTGGTAGTGCGGCATCGCGCCATTGGCGTTGTAGGCGGCAATGGTATTGAAGCTCAGCGACACATAATCCGGACGGCGCTCACGAGCAGCAGTGAGTTTTTCGTCGATGGTCAGTTCGGTGATGCGCTCATTGCCCAGCGCCGAGTCCAGCCAGGCGAAGAATTCGCACAGTGCTGCACCGTCCTGCTCCATGGCCTGACGGATGTGTTCGGCGTCGGCCAGGCTTTTTTGCGACTTGGCCAGGGTGGTCGGGTTCAGGCCCTCGATCAGTTTCACCCCGCTGTCGAGGTTGTCCAGCAACCCCGCCGTGACCCGCGCCGGGTCGACTTGCAGGCTCGCGCCGCTCGGCACGGCGCGCAGCGCGGCAGCGACTTCGCTGTAGTCGCGCAAGGTCACGCCGTCCTGTTCAAGGATGGCGCGCAGTTCGGCACTGACTTTGCTCAGGGCGACAAACAGCGTGGCCTGTTGCTGATTGATCAAGGCGAAGGAAACGAATACCGGATTGAACGACACATCGCCGCCACGCAGGTTGAACAGCCAGGCGATGTCATCGAGGGTGGCGATGAAATGCCAGTCGGCACCGCGGGCCTGAAGGGTTTCACGCAGTTTGGCGAGTTTTTCGCCACGGCTGACGGTCGCCTGTGGAGGCAAGTGCTGATAGATCGGTTCGTTCGGCAGGCTTGGGCGGTCGCTCCAGACGCCGCCAAGCAGGTCGATGTCGGTGCGCAGACGGGCGCCACGCTCTTCGAGTTTAGCGCCCAGGGTCCGTGCCGACGCCACGGCCATGACCGCGCCATCGACCGCGACGACGCCACCCTCGGGGGTTTGCTCGGCCAGCCATTCCAGTGGCCCGGGTTGACCCGGTTGCAGCTTGACCAGGTCAATGCCGCTGCCCTTGAGTTCCTTGGTCGCCTGCTCCCAGTAACGGCTGTCGGCCCAGACGCCGGCAAAATCCGGGGTCACGATCAGGGTGCCGACCGAACCATGGAAACCCGACAACCACTGGCGCCCCTGCCAGTAACCCGGCAGGTATTCGGACAGGTGCGGGTCGGCCGACGGCACCAGCAAGGCGTGAATGCCCTCCCGGCTCATCAGTTCGCGGGTTTGCGCCAGGCGCCGGGGCACCGATCCATTGATCGAAAGCTGCGTATTCATCGTGTCTCCTGCTAACCACTTCATCATTATTGTTGAGTGCCGATCAACGTCGGCGCTTCGTCGCCCTATTGCCAGAATGCCGGAGCACTGGCGCAGGCTGCCTTGATCAGTTGAACCGCCTGGTCGATGTCCTGCTCGGTGGTGAAACGCCCGAGGCTCAAGCGCATGGTGCGGCTGGCCGAGCGGGCATCATGCCCCAGGGCCAGCAGCACATGGGATGGAGTATTACTCGCGGAATTGCACGCCGAGGTCGCGGAAAACGCGATCGAGGTCAGCAACGCCGCCGGGTTGAACTCGCCTTCCGCGAAGGTCAGGCTCAGGGTATGGGGAATGCGCCGGGTCGGGCTGCCGTTGAGACGCACGCCGGGAATGCCCTGCAATTGCTCGAGCAAGCGTTCACGCAGACGCACGATGGTGGCTTTCTCTTCATCGAACGCAGCCGCCGCCAGTGCAAAGGCCGAACCCATGGCCACGATCTGATGGGTCGCCAGGGTGCCCGAACGCAATCCGCCCTCATGCCCGCCGCCATGGATCTGCGCCTGCAATCGTTGTTGGGCACGCGGACCGACGTACAACGCACCGATGCCTTTGGGGCCGTACAGTTTATGCGCGGAAAACGACATCAGGTCCACCGGCCACTGCGCGAGATCTATCGCCACTTTGCCCGCACCCTGTGCGGCGTCGACATGGAACAACGCCCCCCGTTCACGCACCACCTGACCGATGGCGGGAATATCGTTGAGCGTGCCCAACTCGTTGTTGACCAACATCAGCGACACCAGGAAAGTGTCCTCGCGCATGGCGTCGCTGACCGCTTGCGCGGTGATCAGCCCATCGGCATCCGGCACCAGGTACGTCACGGCGACACCGGCATCCTGCAGTTGCCTGGCGGTATCGAGAATGGCCTTGTGTTCGATCTGGCTGGTGATGATATGGCCACCGCCAGTGCCGCGGCCCTGGGCTACGCCTTTGAGCGCGAGGTTGTTGGATTCGGTGGCGCCTGAGGTCCAGACGATCTGTTCAGCTGTCGCGCCGACCAGTTCGGCGACCTGGCGTCGCGCCTGCTCAACCGATTGCCGGGCCTGCTGGCCGAAGACATGAGAGCTTGAGGCCGGGTTGCCGAAATTGCCGGTAAAACCCAGACACTCGACCATCACCTTGATGACCCGCTCATCCACCGGCGTGGTGGCGGCGTAATCGAAATACAACGGACGTTTGTTCATAAATGACTCGCAGAGCGTGTTCCGGGATCAGGAAGCTCATGACTGTAAACGGCAAAGCGCAGCCTTGTGAGCTGCGCGCTGTTTTCAGAACGTTACCAATACCTGATCGGATGCCGTTAAAGAAGGACTACTTCATTTAATAGTGCGTAGGAACGCTCCTGAAAAGTCAGCTTAACAGGCATCGGGCAACCGATTGAAGCAATGCGTCAGCTAAAGCCTTCGAGCAGCAGCGGATACAGCGATCCCACAAGCAGCGCGGCCATGCCCCAATTGAACAGGCGCAGCCAGCGGCGATCCTTCAGAACGTTGCGCAACAGCGTGCCGCAAGCGGCCCAGACACCAACGCTCGGCAGGTTGATGATGGCAAAGACGGCTGCAATCACGATCACATTGACGAAGTAACCCTGCATCGGCGTGTAGGTGCTGATGGCGCCAATGGCCATGATCCAGGCCTTGGGGTTGACCCACTGGAACGCGGCGGCGCCCAGATAGCTGATCGGTTTCGCCTCGCTCTGCTGACTCTCCGACATGGGCCCGGAATGAGCGATTTTCCACGCCAGATACAGCAGATACGCCGCCCCCACGTAACGCAGCACGGTGTAGAGCAAAGGGTAAGCCTGGAACACCGCGCCAAGTCCGAAACCGACCGCCACCACCAGTACAAAGAAGCCACAAGTGATGCCGAGCATGTGCGGAATCGTGCGGTTGAAGCCGAAGTTCACGCCGGATGCCAGCAACATGGTGTTGTTCGGACCGGGTGTGATCGAGGTGACGAGGGCGAACAGGGCAAAGCCCAGCAGCAGGTCGAGTGAGAGCGTCATGGGTGGCAGTCCGTCAGGGTCGGTCAGGTGTTGACCCTATCGCACACCTTGGGCGAAACCCATGGACAGTTACGCGAAACTTGGAGCAGTACAGTTTTGCCTCAGCTTGGACGACCGTGAAGCTGTACAGATCGCCCGGCGTTCATTTCCCCCTGATTGTCGTAGCTGAACGACTTTTGCGGCTGGCCGAGCAATTCGGCTTTCTTCGCGTGGTATTCGTCGAAGGACAATCCCCGGCGGTTCAGCGCCTCCAGCGCCAGTTCCTTGCTTTCTTCAGCCGTGTAAGGCCGAAGCTCCGGGGAAACATGGCTGGCACACCCGGCGAGTACGGAGACGGCGAGCATCAGCAAAGTGGCGATCATCGGTTTCATTTCTGGCGTCCTGGCGACTGGGTTCGAGGCAATGAACACAGGCTACCCGCGCGTTCCGGGTAGCAGAAATCAACGCTTTCAATAGTGGCTATCAGGAAATGACGATCATTGTCCTTATCAACACTTGTCCAGAGCACAGGCCCGGAGCGCATTGGCTGGAGCCGACCTGATGGCATTTGTGTGGCGTTGCTGCTCGTCGGGCGCTCGGTGAGACGAAAGCGGCTGGCCTATATTTATTCGGCTGTACAACGAAGCAGGTACTTTCCACTCACAGAACAAGAACAGGGAGATCCATCATGAGCGTCAAACCCATTCCGGAGGGGTATCACAGCATCACCCCCTATCTGGGTATCCACAAAGCTGCCGAAGCCATCGATTTCTACAAGAAAGCCTTCGGCGCCATTGAGGTCATGCGCCTGGCCATGCCCGATGGTGGCATCGGTCACGCCGAACTGCGCATCGGCGATTGCCCGATCATGCTGGGCACGCCGTGCGATCAGGGACCGTTGAGCAATCCGGACAATTCGCCGTCCGTGGGTCTGCATTTGTATGTCACCGATGTCGACAAGTCCTACAAACAGGCCATCGATGCCGGTGCCACCGTTGTATCCGAGGTCAAGGATCAGTTTTACGGCGATCGCTCGGGGACCTTGAAGGATCCCTACGGGCACCTGTGGTTCCTGGCGACGCGCAAGGAAGACCTGACTCAGGAACAGATTGAACAACGGGCGAAGGAGATGTTTCAGCAGGGTTGAAATCTTCGCGAGCAGGCTTGCTCGGAATCTGTGGGAGCGGGCTTGCTCGCGAAGGCGGTGTGTCAGGCAACATTGACTTTGAATGTGCCGTCCCCTTCGCGAGCAAGCCCGCTCCACCGTTTGATCTTCAGTGAATGTGAATCCTGCGGCCGGCCGTGCGCGGGTTGCTCTGCCTTTCTGCCTATCGAGAAACATTTTCTTTCACTTCCCCTTTCGGGATTTCCTTTGCTCATCCGTCTTACCTAGATGCAGTCCTGTCGCGTAGGCAAAAGCCACGACTGGACCTTCAGGGCGCTCATCCCTGCGAAGCCCGCAGCCGAGCAGCCTCTCATCCAGGCAAGACCTTCAATATGTCGAAGAAATCCCGTTCAAAAATCTGGTTCCTGGTCCATAGCTGGCTGGCGCTGCCGATCTGGTTTTTCGTGCTGATCGTCTGCGTGACCGGCACCCTGGCGGTGATCAGCCAGGAAATCGTCTGGCTGGCCAACCCGCCCATGCGCGCCAGCCAGCCCTCGGACGATGCACCACTGCTCAGTTATCAGCAGGTCATCGAGGCCATCAACAAGGCCGAACCGCAGACCGTGGTGCAGAGCATCAGTCGGCCCGACGAGTCGCACTTCGCGCTGGATGTCGAAGTCAGCTATCCCGACGGACGCTCGGTGGTGATTTATGTCAATCCATACAGCGGCGTGATCCAGGGCGTCGCGCCGGAGTTCAACTTCCGCGCCTTCACCCGGGCGCTGCACGGCTGGTGGCTGGTGCCGTTCACCAACGGCTACAGCTGGGGCTGGTACCTGGTGTCGTTTCTCGGCTTGCCGCTGCTGGCTTCGCTGGTCACCGGGCTGGTGGTCTACAAACGCTTCTGGAAAGGTTTTTTCCGCCCGACCCTGCGGATTCGCCACGGCGCGCGGATTTTCTGGGGCGACTTCCATCGCCTGAGCGGTATCTGGTCGATCTGGTTCATCGCGGTGATTTCCATCACAGGCACCTGGTTCCTGATCCAGGCCTTGCTGTTCGATAACCAGATTTCCATCTCCACGGAAAAGATCATTCCGGCGATGTCCCGCGAAGCGGTACCGCTGTCGCCCGATGGATCGCCCCCGCCGCGCATCGACCTTGATCGCGCGATTGAAATCGCCACGCAGAAAATCTCCGGGCTGGAAGCCAGCTTCGTCAGCCTGCCGGGTAATGCCTACAGCCATCTGGATGTCGGAGGACGCGGTTGGTATCCACTGATGTTCCAGACCGCGACCCTCAACCCGTACACTGGCGAAATCGCCGCCTCTCGCCTGATTTCGGACCGTTCGGCCCTGGAGTTCGTCACCGAGTCCATGCGCCCACTGCACACCGGCGACTTCGGTGGCTTGTGGATCAAGCTGATCTGGGCGTTCTTCGGCCTGTTGCTGAGCATGATGGTGCTCAGCGGCTTGCTGATCTGGACCAAGCGCACGGCACTGGCGACGGCCAATGCCTTCAAGCGCAGCAACAGGACATCGCGCGGCGCCACGGCGCAACCGGCCACCCGCAAGGAAACTTCGGAGGCCAACCTGTGAGCAAAGACATCGCGGTCTCACAACCCTCGCGCCTGAGCGTGCTCTGGCACAAATGGCGCTTTCACCTGAACGTCCTGTTGCTGCTGATTCCACTCGGTTTCATGCCCAAGTACTTCGCGGATGAAGCATTGATGCGTGGCGACAGTGGCCTGGGCGAACGCGAAGTCGGCGAAGTCCAGGTCGGCCCCTGGAGCCTGCTCCTGGCGGAGTTGCGCAACGCCGCCCCCACGCTCGATGGCCCGGCCGGCTACATGAAGGGTTTCAACGCGGCGTTGTGCGAGGCCTGTATCGGACAGGTCAAGGCCACCTACCTGCGCATCGGCAAACCCCGCAGCCTGCGCGCCGCCGGCGTGATTTTCTTCGGCACGCCGTACCGCATGGGCGCTTCACTGCCCGTCCCGGAAAAGACCACGGCCGACGCCGAGCTGTGGATCACCATGGAAGGCTGGGACGGCGCCATGCATCAGGCATCCATTCCTTTGAGCCAGGCCTCCCCCGCCACCATCGCCTGGTTGAACAAACAAGGAGGCAAACCATGATCAACCCGCTTCGTCCACTCAACACCCTGTTGCTGCTCTGCGCCGGTTTCAGCGCCAGCGCCCTGGCCCACAACCCGATGTGCGAATGCAAGGCCATCGACGCCGAGCAGATCAAATGCACCGGCGGCTTTTCCGACGGCAGCGGCGCTCCGGGCGTGACCCTCGATGTGATCGGCTACGACGAGACCATCCTGGTGCCTGGCAAACTCGGAGCCGATTCGACCCTGACGTTCAAGAAACCCGGCGCCGAGTTCTATGTGCTGTTCGACGCAGGCCCCGGTCACGTGGTGGAAATCGACCAGGCGGACATCCAGGCGCCATGAATACTTCAACGACCCAAGTCGTACGCCCGGCCGGTGCCGGTCACGAAACCCTCTACGTCCTGCTGCTGTGCCTGATGATCCTTGCGGTCGCCGGTTCGGTGGTGCTCTGGCGCGGGGAATCCCATGAGGCGGGCAGCGTCAACAGCCACCAACTGGATGCCCGCCGCGACCTCAGCGCTGCCGAGCAAGGCATCTACGCCGACTTGCGGGTGACCCTGGACGAGATTCATTTACTGCGCCAGGAACAGCAAACCCTGCCGACGTCCGAGGCCCTCGCCGACGAGGGTTTTGCCCCGTTTGCCCGGGATGCCAGCTCCGTCAGCCGTGGCAGCCATGCCTGGCAATTGCTCAACGCCAAGGCCTACTTCGGCCTGAGCAAGACGCCGACGGTAGCTGGTTCATTCCTGATGCGCCTGACCGCCACCGATGACGCTCCGGACATCTGGCTCAACCGCGCCGGCACGCTCACCGCTCCGGCCGACCTCAGCGACAGCGCGCTCGAAAGTGCCGGCTGGCAACAGATCGTCGCGCAATTCGATGCCGGCGTGACCCGCCAGCACCGGCATTGAACCCTCGCCCTCACCCGAGAGAAGACCGCTTTCCCATGCCCATTCCATCTCAACGCTCTATCTTGCGCGTGCTGCTGATCGGCCTGCTGGCCTGCCTGCTGCCATCCCTTGCCAGTGCCGAGGCAGCCAAGCGCCTGCGCATCGGCATCACCCTGCACCCGTATTACAGCTACGTGGCGAACATCGTCGGCGACAAGGCCGAAGTGGTGCCGCTGATTCCGGCCGGTTTCAACCCGCATGCCTACGAACCCCGCGCCGAAGACATCAAGCGCATCAGCGGGCTGGACGTGATCGTGCTCAACGGCGTAGGCCATGATGATTTCGCCGACCGCATGATCGCCGCCAGCGAAACCCCGAACGTGCCGGTGATCGAAGCCAATGAAAACGTGCCGCTGCTTGCCGCCACCGGTGTTGCCGCCCGGGGTGCCGGCAAAGTGGTGAACCCGCATACCTTCCTGTCGATCAGCGCCTCGATCGCCCAGGTCAACAACATCGCCCGGGAGCTGGGCAAGCTCGATCCGGCCAATGCCAAAACCTACACCGAGAACGCCCGCGCCTACGGCAAGCGCCTGCGCAAGATGCGCGCCGATGCCCTGGCCAAACTGACCCAGGCGCCGAACGCCGAGTTGCGCGTAGCCACGGTGCACGCCGCCTACGACTACCTGCTGCGCGAATTCGGTCTGGAAGTGACAGCCGTGGTCGAGCCGGCCCACGGCATCGAGCCGAGTCCGAGCCAGTTGAAAAAGACCATCGACCAACTGCGTGAGCTGGACGTGAAGGTGATCTTCTCGGAGATGGATTTTCCCTCCACTTACGTCGACACCATCCAGCGCGAATCCGGCGTGAAGCTGTATCCGCTGTCGCATATTTCCTACGGCGAATACACCGCCGACAAGTACGAAAAGGAAATGACCGGCAACCTCGACACCGTGGTGCGGGCGATTCAGGAGTCGGGGGCATGACTGCCAAGGATATCATCAGTGCACAAAGCCCCGTTCCAAGTGAATCCGAATCCATTGTGGGAGCGGGCTTGCTCGCGAAGGCGGACTGTAATTTGGCAATGATGCTGACTGACCCACCGCTTTCGCGAGCAAGCCCGCTCCCACAGGTTCCCGGCCCGACCCTGGATTTTGCCGACATCAGCCTGACCCTCGGGCGCACGACGATCCTCGACAAGGTGACCTTCCAGGTCCGTCCCGGCAGCGTGCATGCGCTGGTCGGCCCCAACGGCGGCGGCAAGAGTTCGCTGATCAAGACCCTGCTCGGGCAAATGCCGCATCAGGGCCGCTTGAGCCTGCAGTGGTCGGCCGAACCGGGGACGATTGGCTATGTGCCACAGGCGCTGGAATTCGACCGGGGTTTGCCGATGACCGTCGACGATTTCATGGCTGCCATGTGCCAGCGTCGCCCGGCCTTTCTCGGTTTGAGCAAACATTACACGGCGGCGATTGGCGAAGCCCTTGAACGGGTCGGCATGCAGGACAAGCGCAAGCGCCGCATGGGCGCGTTGTCCGGCGGCGAACGCCAGCGGGTATTGCTGGCCCAGGGGCTGATCCCGTCTCCGCAACTGCTGGTGCTCGACGAGCCGATGTCGGCCCTCGATGAAGCCGGGATCCGGGTGTTCGAACGCCTGCTCGGCGACTGGCGAGCGGCGGGCATCACCGTGCTGTGGATCGAGCACGACCTGGAAGCGGTCGGGCGCCTGGCCGATCACGTCACCGGCCTCAATCGCCGCGTGCTGTTCGACGCCACGCCGCAACAGGCACTGACGCCGGAGCGCCTGCTGACGCTGTTCTCGACTCACCCACGGAGCCTTGCCTGATGAGTTACGAAGCTTTTCGCCTGATGGTCCAGGGTTGGGCATCGTCGGGTTATCTGCCCGAGGCGCTGGCCTATGGATTCGTGGTCAATGCGCTGCTCGCCGGCCTGCTGATCGGCCCGGTGCTGGGCGGCCTGGGTACGCTGGTGGTGGTCAAGCGCTTCGCGTTTTTCTCCGAAGCCGTCGGCCATGCCGCGTTGACCGGCGTGGCCATCGGCATTTTGCTCGGTGAACCCTACACCGGTCCCTACGGCAGCCTGTTCGGCTACTGCCTGCTGTTCGGCATTCTGCTCAACTACCTGCGTAACCGTACCGGCCTGGCGCCGGACACCTTGATCGGCGTGTTCCTCTCGGTGTCGCTCGCCCTGGGCGCCAGCCTGCTGTTGATTCTGGCGGGCAAGATCAACGTGCACATCCTGGAAAACGTGCTGTTCGGTTCGGTGCTGACGGTCAACGGCAATGACCTGCTGGTGCTGGCCATCGTCGGTTCGCTGGTGATGGCCCTGGCTTTGCCTTTGTACAACCGCATCATGCTCGCCAGCTTCAATCCGCAACTGGCGGCGGTGCGCGGGGTGGCGGTGAAGGCCCTGGATTATCTGTTCGTGATTCTGGTGACGCTGATCACCGTCGCTGCGGTGAAGGTCATCGGTGCGATTCTGGTCGGCGCGCTGCTGGTGATTCCGGCAGCGGCGGCGCGTTTGCTCAGCCAATCGCTGAAGGGCTTTTTCTGGTGTTCGGTGCTGATCGCCACCGTCAGCACGCTGTGCGGGATTCTCGCGCCGATCGTCTTCGACCTGCCGATTCCGTCCGGTGCCGCGATAATCCTCGTGGCCGGTATCGCCTTCGCCCTGGCCGCCATTGCGCGCGGCATCGTCCCCAGCCTGAAAGGGAACCTTGGATAAATGATTTTTTCTCTGCGCCAACTGACCCTCGCGGTGGCCCTGTGCGGGTTGACCGCCACGACCTTCGCCGCAGATAGCGGCAAACCGCTGCGCGTGCTGGCCTCTTTGCCGATTACTTATCGTCTCGGTGAACTGCTGCTCAAAGACACCGATGTCAGCCTCGAACGCGCCGCGCCGGCCAATCTGCCCGGCAGCCGCCAGACTGCCTACTTCACCGGCCGAGGTGCCCCGGCGCTGGCCCAGCTGGCGAAGGATGCCGATGCGGTGATCGGCCTGCGTTCACTCTGGCCGGATGACCCGCTGTACCCGATCTCCCGGCGCAGCAATATCCGTATCGTCGAAGTCGATGCCGCCCGCCCGGTGGACGGTGCCCTGCCCGGCATCGCCGTGCAGCCGGGCAACAGGGTCGACGGCCTCAACAGCCGGCCGTGGTTTTCCAGCAACAACATGGGCCGCATGGCCGACGTGATGGCGGCGGACCTGGTACGCCTGGCCCCTGAGGCCAAGCCGAAAATCGATGCCAACCTGGCAGCCCTCAAGCAACGCTTGCTCAAGCTCAGTGCTGACAGCGAAGCGCGGCTGGCGACGGCCGATAACCTCAGTGTGATGAGCCTCAGCGATCATTTCGGCTACCTGATCGGTGGGCTCAATCTGGAGCTGGTGGGGCTGGATGCGCGACCGGATGCGCAATGGACACCAGAAGCGCTCAAGGCGTTAAGCGCGATGCTCAAGGACAATGATGTGGCGGTGGTGTTGCATCACCGGCAGCCTTCGGAGACGGTGAAAGCCGCGATTGCTGAGGCGGGGAGTCGGTTGGTGGTATTGAGTACCGATGCTGAAGACCCGGTGGGTGAACTGGAAGGGAATGTGGAAAGGGTGATCGAGGGGTTGAGCAACGGGCCTTCGGCCTAAGATCAAAAGATCGCAGCCTTCGGCAGCTCCTACAGGTATTGCGCATCCTGTAGGAGCTGCCGAAGGCTGCGATCTTTTACCAGGAAGCCCGCTGATTCAAGCGGTCTTCTCAGCCGCCTGCTCATCCATCTTCTGGCGCAGGCTCAACGGACGCATGTCAGTCCAGGTCTCTTCGATAGGGTTGGTGGTGTTGAGTACCGATGCTGAAGACCCGGTGGGTGAACTGGAGGGGAATGTGGACAGGGTGATCGAGGGGTTGAGCAACGGGCCTTCGGCCTAAGATCAAAAGATCGCAGCCTTCGGCAGCTCCTACAGGTATTGCGTATCCTGTAGGAGCTGCCGAAGGCTGCGATCTTTTACCAGGAAGCCCGCTGATTCAAGCGGTCTTCTCAGCCGCCTGCTCATCCATCTTCTGGCGCAGGCTCAACGGACGCATGTCGGTCCAGGTCTCTTCGATATAGGCCAGGCATTCCTTTTTCATCCCGCTTTTGCCCACGGTGCGCCAGCCCTGCGGCACGGCTTTGTAATCGGGCCAGATCGAGTATTGCTCTTCATGGTTGACCACGACCTGAAAGAGGATGTCCTCGCGGTCGAATACTGAAGTCATGCTGTCTCTCCATCGGTGTTGGGCGGGCTGCGCCCTGTGCGCAGCCGTTATGTAGAAGGAACGTTGCGCGGCGCGAAATATTTACTGATCGCGGGTGGCAGCGGCCAGGGCCCGGCCGAAAATCCCGGCCACCTGATCGATTTCCGCAGCGCTGATCACCAGTGGTGGCAGGAAGCGCACCACCGCGCCATGGCGGCCACCGAGTTCCAGGATCAAGCCACGCTTTAGGCATTCGCGCTGCACCAGGGGTGCCAGGCGGGCGAAGGCCGGCGGGTGGCCCTGGGCATCCGGTGCGCCCGTCGGATCGACCAGTTCGACACCGAGCATCAAGCCACGCCCACGAATATCACCCAGTTGCGGGAAGTCCCGTTGCAGAATGCGCAGGTGCTCGGCCAGGCGTTCGCCCATGGCGGCGGCATGCTCGCAAACCTTGTGTTCGACCAGATAACGCATCACTGCGGAACCGGCGGCCATGGCCATCTGGTTGCCCCGGAAGGTCCCGGCGTGGGCGCCCGGCAGCCAGGTGTCGAGCCAGTCGCGATAGACCACCACCGCCAGCGGCAGGCTGCCGCCGATGGCCTTGGACATCACCACGACATCGGGAATGATCCCGGCGTGTTCGAAGGCAAACATCTTGCCGGTACGGGCGAATCCGCTCTGGATTTCATCGACGATCAGGGCGACGCCCGCCTTTTCGGTGATCCGCCGCACACCGCGCAACCAGTCCAGGTCGGCCGGGATCACTCCACCCTCGCCCTGCACCACTTCCACGATCACCGCCGC
The DNA here is from genome assembly GCF_059491875.1 of Pseudomonas sp. Pseusp49. Classification (NCBI taxonomy): domain Bacteria; kingdom Pseudomonadati; phylum Pseudomonadota; class Gammaproteobacteria; order Pseudomonadales; family Pseudomonadaceae; genus Pseudomonas; species Pseudomonas sp. Pseusp49. Next base: position 4,956,522 of record NZ_CP168514.1, read on the forward strand.
CGGCAATTGCACCCCGGCCTCGGGGTCGTTGAGCAGGTTTTCCAGATAACTCAGGTTGGCTTTCACCCCTTGCGCACCGCCCAGCCCGAACGGGCAGCGGTAATCGTAAGGGTACGGCATGAACTGCACGCCGCTGCCGAGCAAGGCGCCCAGCGGTTTTTTCGGCCCGAGGCTGCCCATCAGGCTCAGCGCGCCCTGGCTCATGCCGTGATACCCGCCCTGGAACGAGATCACGGTGCTGCGGCCCGTGGCGGTACGCACCAGCTTCAGGGCGGCTTCCACGGCGTCGGTGCCCGTGGGACCGCAGAACTGGATCTTCGCTTCAGCGGCCAGGGCAGGCGGCAGCAGGCCGAACAGGTCCTGGACGAACTGATCCTTGACCGGGGTGGTCAGGTCCAGAGTGTGCAGCGGCAGCTCATCGGTGAGCACTTGCTGGATGGCCTGGATCACCACCGGGTGGTTGTGCCCCAGGGCCAGGGTCCCGGCACCGGCCAGGCAGTCGATGAACCTGCGGCCTTCGACGTCTTCGACGTAAATACCCTTGGCGCGCTTGAGCGCCAGGGGAATGCGTCGCGGATAGCTGCGGGCGTTTGACTCCTGCTGGCTCTGGCGGGTCAGCAATGGCGATTCGTTGAATTGATAAAGTGTCTCGGCAGACGTCGGAGCGACCCGGGCCGGCTGATCTTCGATAAGGCTGGTAGCGACTGACATCTCTCGACCCCTCAATACGGTTTTCCTGTTCTGGAAACGCATCAGCGCTTGAGAGATTTAGGTGGTAACACGGAAACCTTTGTAGGAGCGAGCTCTGCTCGCGATGGACTCAAGAACACCGCGTGCATTCAGAAAGCACGCGTTATCGTTATCGACCATCGCGAGCAAGCTCGCTCCTACAGGGGGTTGTGGTGTTTTTCAGGCTGGTTGCAGCGGCATCGTCAGCTCAACCCGCAAGCCGTCCGGTCGGCTATCGAATTGCAGCGTACAACCGCAACGCTGAACGATCGCCTGGACAATCGCCAGCCCCAGGCCACAACCCGTGCTCTGGCCGTTGCGCCAGAAGCGTTGGGTCAAGTGCTGCAAATCCTCTTCGGCAATCCCCGGCCCATGGTCGCGCACCACGAACTGCACACGATTGCCGGTGGTTTCCAGGCTCAACTCCACCGCTTTGTCGGCGGGAGTATGGCGCAGTGCGTTGTCGAGCAAATTGCGCAACGCGGCGATCGACAGCACGGCGGGCATTTGTACTGGTGCAGCGGAGACCTTGCCCGGAGCCTGAAACCTGATGCGCTGGCGATCGCCGCTCGCCGCATCCTGGATCGCCAGTTTTGCCACTTGCTCGGCGTTGCACTGCACACCGTCGTCAAACGACAGGCTGCCCTCGACCCGCGCCAGCAACAGCAATTGCTCGAGGGTGCGGTGCATGCGATCCGCCCCTTCTTCGGCGCGCGCCAGGGATTGGTCCCGGGCGCTACCGTCGGTCATGCGCGCCACTTGCAGGTGGGTCTTGATGGCGGTCAGCGGGCTGCGCAACTCGTGGGCCGCGTCGCCGGTCAGGCGACGTTCGCGCTCGATGGTCTTGCCGATGCGCTGGAGCAACTGGTTCTGGGTTTCCAGCAAGGGTTGCAGCTCGCTGGGCAATGGCCGGATCTGCAAGGGTTCCAGGGAGTCGGCGCTGCGGCGCATCAAGGCGTCGCGCATGCGGTTGAGCGGTGCCAGCCCCTGGCCGATGCCCAGCCAGAGCAGGCACAGGCAACCGAGCAGCGCCACGCCCACCGGTACCGAAGCGGCCAGCAGGATCGACATGTTCAACGCCTCACGCTCGATTTGCCGGTCGGCGGTGGTGATGCGCAGATCACCCCGGGCCAGCGTGAAACTGCGCCACGGCGCGCCGTCGATCATCTGATCGTGAAAGCCCAGCTTCTCGGCCTCCAGAGTCTGCTGCGGATCGGTGTGACTGCGGGCCAGGATTTCACCGCGCAACGAACTGACCTGGCACGCCATGCCACCCGGTATGTTCAATTGTTCGGCGCTGAAGTGGGTGCCCTCGCCCTTGCTCGGCACGGGCGGCAGTTGCTCCATGAGGCCGGCGACCATGCGTGCCGACGCCACCAGGCGCTGGTCGAGGGAAAACATCATTTGATTGCGCAAATCGCTGAGCATCCAGGCCGCGGCCAGGGCCCAGATCAGCGCAAACGCAGCGCCGAGCGTCAGGCTCAGGCGCAAACGCAGACTCATCACTTCGATTCTTCTCCGCCATCAGCCGGCCCCAGGCGATAACCCAGGCCGCGCACGGTCTCGACAATGCCATTGCCGAGCTTGCGCCGCAGGTGATGGATATGAACGTTCAGGGCGTTGCTTTCCAGTTCGTCGTTGAAACCGTAGACGCTGTCCTTCAGTTGCTCGGTGGACAGCACCCGGCCACGGTTATGCAACAAGGCTTGCAGCAGGGACTGCTCGCGACGCGAGAGGTCGACCGGCTGACCGGCGAGTGTGGTTTCGCGGCTGCTCGGGTCGTAGGTCAGGGCGCCGTGTTCGATCAGGTTGACACTGCGCCCCGCCACCCGTCGCAACAGCGTATGCAGGCGCGCAGCGAGCTCGCGCAGGTCGAAGGGTTTGAGCAGGTAATCATCGGCACCGGCTTGCAGGCCATCGACGCGGTCGGTGACCGAATCACGCGCGGTGAGGATCAAAACCGGCAACTCCAGGCCCTGATGGCGCAATTGCTGCAGCAGCTTGAGGCCGTCTTCGTCCGGCAGCCCAAGGTCGAGCACCATGACATCGAACTCCGCCACCTTGAGCATCGCCCGGGCAGCGGACGCCGTGGCCACGTGCTCCACGGTCAGGCCCTGGGCGGACAGGCCGGCGACGATGCCACTGGCGATCAGTTCATCGTCTTCGCAAACCAGTACGTGCATGGTGAAACCTTCGCAAATATGACGATTGAATACACCGTCGATTAACTCCGGATTATGCCTGCAACCCGGAGTGGGACAATGGCGCCCCAGGATTGATTGAATGCAATACATATGTACCGCATCCATCCCCCTGCATCTCAATAGTCTGTGTCGGGTAGTACTCAAATTCAATTCAACACAGGCACACACCATGTATACCCACGAATCTGCGCTAACGACACTTTTCAACCTGCGTGACGGGCTGGTCATGCAAACCACCCAGGTGACCGAACTGCAAATACAAGCCACGACCAAGGGCCTGACATTGTACAACCTGGGCGAATTCACTCATTCACAAACCTACCTGACCATTGGCGCAACAGCGGGCAATCGGGATGCGCAATACGCCTTGGGCGAAGTCTTCAGGCGTCAGGCAAAGGGCCTGACCGATGATGCCAAAAAGTGGTATGGACTGGCCGCGGCGCAAAATCACGTGTATGCCCTGATGCGGCTGGGCGACGATGAGTCCCTGAAAACGGCCAGGGAACTGGCTCAGGCAGAGGCGGATAAAGGCAATGCCGACGCCATGCTGGAGCTGTACGAACTGGACCAGGACATTGCGACGCTAAAAAAAGCGGCCGATGCCGGATCGATGGAGGCCCAGTACATTCTCGCGATCAAATACGAGGAGGACAAGACGCTCATTGTCGACAAAGCCGAGCGGGATATCGCAATCAACGGTTTGCTGAAAAAAGCCGCCGACAGTGGCTTTTCCAGGGCCATGCACTGGTCCGCCAATCGACCGCCAATCCTCCGGGATCTCCCTGTCAGGCGTCAATGGGTTGAAAAACGCGCGCAGCGCAATGATGTCTACGGATTGCTGAACTATGGCCGTGCCCTCGGTGGTTTCTACACCGCTGAAGATGGCTCTGACGAATATGGCTTCACGGAGGATCTGGTCAAAAGTTACGGATTGTTCTGGCTGATCACCGAAACCACCCGGGAGCTGTCCGTACATGCCCTGGCCGCGCAGGACCTGCAGACCATTGCCAAAGACATGACGAGCGCTCAGATCGATGCGGCGAAAGTCTTTGCCCGGCAGTGGGAAGCCGATCATCCGCCAATGTCCGAGTACAGGCTGACCTATAGCGCGGTCAACTGATCGAACCTGGCAACGACACCACGCTGCATCTGTCACTGCAAACGCTCGACTTCACTGCGTTAACACCCGGTTAATCGATGGCCATCATCGTGGACGAATTAAATAAGCCAGGTGTTGTCGATGCGTTACTTCGTTTTCTTGCTGCTGGCATTGTTTGCCGGCCTGGGGCAGGCCCAGGCCGGCAACAATCCATTTGAAACAAAACCTGAATTTCTTCCAGTCGACAAGGCCTTTGCCTTTACTTCCGAACGCCTGGAGTCCGGCGAGACTCAGCTATTCTGGCAAATTACCGACGGCTATTACCTGTATCAAAAACGTTTGAAGTTCGACGGTTTACCTGTCGCGCAGCATCCCGTTTTGCCCCAAGGCGAGGAGCACAGCGATGAGTTCTTCGGTCAGCAACAAGTCTATCGCCAGGCCCTGGAACTGAAGATTCCAGCCGGGGCCAGTGGTCAGGTGAAAGTCAGTTACCAGGGTTGCGCCGACGCAGGTTTGTGTTATCCACCGCAGACCAGAATCGTCGATCTGGGCGATGCCCTTGTGGCGAACACCCTCACTGAAGCACCGGACCAGGCGCTGGCCAGCGGCCTGCAACAAAGGGCGCTGGGCTGGAGCCTTGTGCTGTTCTTCGGCCTGGGCCTGCTGCTGGCTTTCACCCCCTGTTCATTGCCGATGCTGCCGATTCTGGCGGGATTGATCGTCGGCAGCGGCGCCACGCCCAAGCGCGGCTTTGCCCTGGCCGGCAGTTACGTGGTCAGCATGGCGCTGGTGTATGCGGCGATGGGTGTCCTGGCCGCCTCCCTGGGTGCGAACCTGCAAGCCTGGTTGCAAAACCCCTGGCTGCTGGGCAGTTTCGCGGCGATTTTCGTGTTGCTGGCGCTGCCGATGTTCGGCTACTTCGAGCTGCAACTGCCGGTGGCTGTGCGGGATCGCCTGGAAAACGTTTCGCGTAATCAGCGCGGCGGCAGCCTGATCGGCGCCGGGGTGCTGGGCGCCCTGTCCGGTCTGCTGGTCGGGCCCTGCATGACCGCACCGCTGGCCGGCGCCCTGCTCTACATCGCGCAAAGCGGTAACGCGTTGCATGGCGGATTGATTCTGTTTGCCATGGGCATCGGCATCGGCGTACCGCTGCTGTTGCTGGTGACCGTGGGCAATCGCTTCATGCCCAAGCCGGGCGCGTGGATGAACCTGGTCAAAGGCATTTTCGGCTTCCTGTTCCTCGCCACGGCGTTGCTGATGTTGCGCCCGGTACTGGACGAATCCCTGTGGGTCGGCTTGTGCGGTACGCTGCTGTTGATCACGGCGTATAGTGCCTGGAAACAGTCGGAAGGTTTCGGCCGCATCGCCCACCTGTTTGGCGCCAGTTCGTTGCTGCTCGGTTTGTGGGGCAGCCTGCTGGTGATCGGGGCGGCCGGAGGCAGTGACGATCCGTTCAAACCGTTGCAAGTCTTCCGCGCCTCGAACCAGGCGGTGGCCGCCGTGCCGGTTGGCCACGATGCCTTCACCACCATCAAGGATCCGCAGGCATTGCAACGAGAGCTCGACGCCGCGCGGGCGCAGGGCCAATGGGTGCTGCTGGACTACTACGCTGACTGGTGTGTGTCGTGCAAGGTCATGGAAAAACAAGTGTTTGGCAAACCCCAAGTGCTTGAAGCCTTGAACGAAGTGCGCTTGCTCCGCCTGGATGTCACCGCCGACAATGCCGCCAGCCGCGAGTTGCTCGGCCGTTACAAGGTGCCAGGGCCTCCAAGCCTTCTGTGGATTGGCGCCGACGGTGAAGAACGGCGCAGCCAGCGCATCACCGGCGAGGTCGATGCCGACACTTTCCTGCAACGCTGGATTACCACCCGAGACGCCCGTTAATGCTGACCTTCACCCTCGGCACCTTTGCCATCGCGCTCAATCACCTGCTGCTGATCAGTGCGCTGGCGCTGGCCACTTTTGTCGGCTGGCGGGTGGCCAAGCGCGGCGGAGATAACCCCGAATCCGCGCTGTTCAGCCTGTTCCTGCTGGGCATGCTGGCGGCCCGGATCGGTTTCGTGGCGGTCTATTGGGCGCACTACCGCAATGATCCGTGGCAGATCATCGACCTGCGCGATGGCGGTTTTCTCGCCTGGCCGGGGGTGATTGTCGTGCTGCTCGCTACGCTGTATCGCGGCTGGCGTCGCCCGGGGTTGCGCCGCCCACTGGGTTTTGGCGCGGCCAGCGGCCTGGCGTTCTGGTTGTTGGCAACGTTCTCCCTGTCGATTTATGAACAAGGCACACGCCTGCCGGAAATCACCCTGCGCAACGCCGCTGGCGAAACCGTGCAACTGGCCGACTACAAGGGCGGCCCGTTGGTCATCAATCTCTGGGCCACCTGGTGCCCGCCGTGCCGCCGGGAAATGCCGGTGCTGGAAAGCGCCCAGCAACAACGTCCGGACCTGACATTCCTGTTCGTCAACCAGGCGGAAAGCATGCAAAGCGTCGCGACCTTTCTGGAAACCCAGGGCCTGAGCCTGTCCAACGTGCTATTCGACGGCGGCGGGCGACTGAGCCAGGCCGTCGGTTCCATGGCATTGCCGACTACGCTGTTCTACAGCCCCGAAGGTCGCCTGCTGGGCAGCCATCTGGGTGAGCTGTCAAACGCCAGCCTGGCTCGCGCGCTGGAAAACTTCGACACCGTTCCCGTCACCTCTTCAAGGAAACTGCCATGCCCCGCCTCCGCCACCTGCTGACCCTGAGCCTCGGTGCTGCCCTGTTGCACCTGCCATCGGTGCAGGCCGAAGAGTTGCCCGATGCGATCAGGAAAATCGAGGCCAAGGGCGCGAAAATCGTCGGCCAGTTCGACGCTCCCGACGGCTTGCGCGGGTATGCCGCGCAATACCAGGGCCGCGGCATGGCGCTGTACCTGACCCCGGATGGCAAACACGTGTTGCTGGGCAACCTGTATGACGCCGAGGGTAATGACCTGAGCAGCGCGCCACTGCAGAAACTGGTGTACGCGCCGATGGCCAAGGAAGTCTGGGCCAAGTTCGAAACCAGTAACTGGATCGGTGACGGCAAGAAGGATGCGCCGCGCGTGGTGTACCTGTTCAGTGACCCGAACTGCCCGTACTGCAACATGTTCTGGGAACAGGCCCGGCCGTGGGTCAAGGCCGGCAAGGTGCAGTTGCGCCACATCATGGTGGGCATCATCCGCGAAGACAGCCCGGGGAAATCCGCCGCACTGCTCGCCGCCAAAGACCCGGAAAAAGCCCTGCAGGATCACGAAGCCGCCGGCAAGGGCAGCTCGCTCAAGGCCTTGAAGGAAGTGCCGCCAGCGATTCAGGCAAAGTTCGCGGCCAACATGCAATTGATGGAAGAGCTGGAGTTGCAGGCGACCCCGGCGATTTTCTACATGGACGACAAAGGTAACCTGCAACAACAGCAAGGCGCGCCGTCACCGGACAAACTGGAGAAAATTCTCGGGCCGAAGTAAGCAAGATCAAAAGATCGCAGCCTTCGGCAGCTCCTACAGGGCTGCGATCTTTTTTCGAAAAACCTACGCCGGATTGCGCTCAGCCAAGAACTCCAGCAGCGCCTGGCTGACAAACTGCGGATTCTCCAGACTGGAAATATGCCCCGCCTCCGGCACCAGCACCCACGGGCAGCCAATCAGCTCAGCCATTTCACGGGTTTCCTCCGGCGGACGCGGAATGTCCTGATCGCCGCACATCACCAGTGTGCTGGCACCGTCCAGCTCGCCCAGCCGGTTCATACAGTCATCACGGCCAAAGGTAATGCGCCCCATCGGCACGATGCTTTCACGCAGGCGATCGGCGGGCAAGGCAGCCAACGCAGCACGGAAGTTCCGATACAGCGCCGATTGCGGGTCGATACCAGGGCGAAAGAAGATCGGCACCACGATATCCAGCAGCGCAGGAGTGATGACACCCGCCTCTTCGATCTGCTTCAACAGTGAAAAGTAATACTGGCGGGTCGGCTCAGGTTCAGCGCCGACGTAGGTGTCCATCAGCACCAGCCCGTTGATCCGCTGTGCAGCCGATAAGGCCAGGCGCGTGCCCCACATGCCACCGACCGACAAACCGACCAGCGTGACCCGCTCGATGCCCAGATGATCGAGCAAGACCAATGCCTGACGCGCCAGGTCATCCAGCGATACAGTGCCGACAGGCAACGGCCCGGATTGACCATGCCCCCACAGGTCCAGGGCTATCACACGATACTGTTGCGCCAGCGCGGCAATCTGCGGCGCCCACATGTTCTGATCCCACAGGTAACTACCGGCCAGCAGCACCGCCGGGCCGGTGCCTTGATCGATGTAGTGAAGGGCTTGTCCGTCTATCGTTACGAAGGGCATCGACTGTCTCCGCGGGGAAAATTGATCCGAAAGACTGAGCGGCTCACCGGTCGCAGTCAATCGCCAGAATGTATGCGTTTGTATAAGCGTCACCACCGGCTGGCGCTCGGAGCCATTGGTCGGAATCACCTTTTTACCCCAGTAAAACTGTCAACTCTGACAGTAGCCGCGCCCCTGTTTCGAGTGCATACCTAACCACTGCCAAAATCGCCGATATACCGACAGGAGTGGTTACCGTGGCTAAAAAACAATTGCCGGAATTGCCTTACCCCAATGTCAAGTACGCAACCAGTGAGAACCTGCTCTATCCCCTCGATGCCATGAATGGCACCAAGGTCACGGTTGCCTTTGAAGGCATGAGCAAAAGACACAGGATTCAATTGCATTGGGACGGGCCCTCAGGTGCAGGCAGGCCAACACTGCCGGTAGTCGATGGCCGTGCCAGTGGCAGTGTGGTGATTGCGATCGATGCGTCAGTCATCGGTGCCTGTGTCGGTAAAACCATTCCCGTTTGGTACACCGCGACACTGGACGATCAGACGCTAGAGTCTTACCGACTGGAACTGACGGTCGAAATGATTCATCCCGAGGATTTGCCGGCACCTGTATTCCGCGACCTGCAATGGGTTGAAGGCGATTGGTGGCTCGACATGCGTTGGTTTGCCGGCAATGCCCGGATCGCCCTGCCAAAGTGGCCCCTCATTGCCGCTGGACAGCGTTTGTGGATCCTTGCCGTCGGCAATGAGCACCAGATTGGCCACTACCGTTTCGATTGGGTGATGGAAAACCATGTTGTAACGACGCAAGAGGCTGACGCTGAAGACAGGTTTGAACTGGAACTCTCGCGCACCTGGCTGGCCGGTTGTGAGGACTATTCCTCCGTCACCTTGAATGTGGCCGTGACGTTCGACGGTGCGCCCGGTACACCGCCGTTAGATCCTTCGGTTTCTCTCCTGCCGGAAAACGGCCATGAGTTGCTTCACACGACCGCCAAGCTACGGGTGACTGAAATTGAGGAGTTCGACGACTTTGAAAGCTATCCAAAAAAGGAGTTTCTCAGACCTGGCAGTACTATCGACACACGTCTTTTAAAGCTCGAACTGCCTCAAGACTCTCACACGGGCATCGGGCTCCATATCGTGCGAACAGAACCCGAAGACTTCCCGGAAATGCTTAAGGGAAAGGCGTTGGCGCTGTGCTGCGGAGGTGCATCGGAACAATTGCGGCGAGCACGCTTACCGCTCAAATGGAAGTGTAGCCGCATCAGGTTTGCCTACGCGACAACCGGCGAAGGCGCGACCTTCAAGTTCATGGGCGAGGGTGATTTATTGCTTGAGGAGCGCTGGGTTGAAAGCCGGAAATGGGTGAATTTTCAGGCCCCGCAAGGTCACCTGCTCCATTGCATCGAAGTGGAAAGTCTAAAGCACGGATCTATCGATAACCTGACCATCTGGCATAAGGGCGACCCCAATCCCGTCTGAGCATCCGACAGTACGTCGATGCAGTGAGCATCGACGTACTGTCAGCGTGGCCCGTTCAACAGTAATGGAGATCTACAACCCTTCCAGCTCCGCCATCAGGTCATTCAGGCGATCCACCTTCTCCTCGGTGATCTCGCTGGCCGCCAATCCGTCGATGTACCCGGCCAACTCCTCCACCGTGCTGCACTCGAACATCGCCCGCAACGGCACGTCCCGTCGCAGGGTTTTCTGCACCCGTGAGGCGATCTGCGTGGCCAGCAGTGAATGCCCGCCGAGTTCGAAGAAGTTGTCGCGAACACCCACCTTCTCGACCTTCAGTACCTCAGCCCAAATGTCCGCCAGGGTCTGCTCCAGGTAATTGCGCGGTGCCTGGTAATCCTGGCTCTGCATCTGGCCGATCTCCAGCGCCGGCAGGGCCTTACGATCCAGTTTGCCGTTGGCATTGAGCGGCATCCTGTCCAGCCACAGCCAGTGCAGCGGCACCATGTATTCCGGCAAGTCGGCGCGCAGGCGTTGCTTGATCCGCTCCAATCCCTCGGCCGGACTCAACGCCACATCCGCCGCGACCAGATAGCCCACCAGATGCTTGCCGTTCGCGCCTTCCTGCACACCCACCGCCGCATCGCGGACTTCCGGTTGTTCATGCAGGCGAGCCTCGATTTCACCCAGCTCGATGCGGTAGCCGCGAATCTTCACCTGATGGTCGATGCGCCCGACGTATTCCAGCACGCCGTCACTGCGACGGCGGGCCAGGTCGCCGGTGCGATACAGGCGTTCGCCCGGTGCGCCGAACGGGTTCGGCACAAACACCGGAGCCGTGCGCAGCGGGTCGCTGACATAACCGCGCCCGACCCCGGTGCCGGCGACACACAGTTCACCCACGGAACCCAGCGGCACCAGTTCCAGTGCGCCATCGAGCACATACAACAGGTTATTGTCGGTCGGCGTACCAATCGGCAAATAGCTGCCGCGGGTCGAGGCCAGGTCGACACGGAAGAACGCCACATCATCCGAGCACTCCGCCGGACCGTAGGCATTCACCAGGCCGATCTGCGGATAGCGCAGCAACCATTGATGCGCCAGCTCCGGCGGCATCGCCTCACCGGTCGGCAGCATCCAGCGCAGGCCGTCGAGGCTCATGCGCTCCTGGGCGAGCATGCCCTGGATCAGCGATGGCACGCTTTCCAGCACGGTGATGCCCTGGGCCGCAACATGCGCCAGCAAACCCTGCGGATCGTGGGCGATGGTGTTCGGCACGATGTCCACCCGTGCGCCGAACAGCGGCGCGGCGAGGAACTGCCACACGGAAATGTCGAAGCTTTGCGAGGCGGTCTGGGCGATCACGTCGGCGTCGCTCAGGTTCAGGTACGGCACTTTGCTCAATTGGTTATTGAGCATGCCGCGCTGCTCGACCATCACGCCTTTGGGCAAGCCGGTGGAGCCGGAGGTGTAGATCACATAGGCCAGGTTGTCCGCACTGCTGTAGATGCCGGGATTGTCCGCCGACAGCGCAAGGGCCTGGACCTCCTCCCAGACCAACAGCCGTGGCCGGCTGGCGCAGCCAAACTCGTCAAGCAAGGCCTGCGCCTGTTCACGGCACGCTTGCGTGCACACCAGCAGTGGCGTGCGGCTCAGTTCGATGATCCGGCTCAGACGCTGGCTCGGCAGGCCCGGGTCCAGCGGCAGGTAACCCGCGCCGGCCTTGAAGCTGCCGATGATCATGCCGAGCAAATCGAGGCTGCGTTCGGCCAGCAATGCCACCGGTTGATCGCGTCCGACACCGGCGGCGATCAACGCATGACCGAGGCGGTTACTGCGCTGGTTCAGCTCCGAATAACTGTACTGACGGTCAAGACAACTGGCGGCAATGCGCTGCGGGTGTCGGGCGACCTGCGTTTCAAACAATGAAACGTAGCTCTGCTCCAGTGGATACTCGTGTTCGCTCCGGTTGCAGCCATGGAGGAGGAAGTCCTGCTCCTCGGCCCCCAGCAACGGCAGGTCGGCCATGTCGCCGTGGAAACCTTCCACCAGCGCCAGCAGCAAACGCTTGAACTCGCCGAGCATGCGCTCGACCGTGGCTTCATCGAAGTAGCGCTGGTCGTAGGACAGGTGCAAGCCCAGGTCATCCCCCGGATAGCACACGGCCGTCAGCGGGAAGTTGGTGTGGGTGCGGCCCGAATCCGAGGTCGCGTCGAGGCTCTGCGCACGGTCCAGCACCGAGACTTCCACCGGGGCGTTTTCGAACACGAACAGGCTGTCGAACAGCGGCTGGCCCTTGCGCAGCTCGCTTTGCTCCTGGATGTTCACCAGCGGCAGGTATTCGTATTCACGCAGTTGCATGTTGCTGTCGAGCAGACCGCTGAGCCACTGGCGCACGCTGCATCGCTGGCCGTCCTCGGGCATCTTCACCCGCAGCGCGATGCTGTTGATGAACAGACCGACGGTGCGCTGCATCTGCGGCATCTCCACCGGACGCCCGGCCACGGTGACGCCGAACAGCACGTCGCAATCACCGCTCAAGCGTCGCAGCACCAGCGCCCACGCCGCCTGGGCGAAGGTGTTGATGGTCAACTGATGAGCCTGGGCCAGTTCGCGCAATTGCGCACCGTCACGGGCATCGAGCCGGGTGTAGCGGTCGCCGACGATCATGCCGCCACTGTCGCCGGCATGTTCACGCAGGAACGGCCGGTCGCTCGGGATCGGCGTGGTCCGTTCAAACCCCTGCAGGTTGGTTTTCCACCAGTGCCGCGCTTCGTCCAGGCTCTGGCGTTGCAGCCAGCCAATGTAGTCGCGATAACGCGACACAGGCCCAAGCTGCGCTTCCCGGCCTTCGCCGAGGGCGCTGTAGATCTCGAAGAAATCGTTCATCAGCAGCGAGCGGCACCAGGCATCGATGAGGATGTGGTGGTTGCTCATCATGAACCAGTAGCGCGCCGCGCCGACCCTGATCAAACGCAAGTGGAACGGCGCCTGGTTGAGCAGATCGAACCCGGCTTCGCGTTCGGTCTTGAGCAAGGTTTGCAGCTTCGGTTCTTGCTCGGCTTCGGCGATATCACGCCAGTCGAGGTACTCGATCGGTGTGCTGCCCGGTTTGTGGATCACCTGCAGCATGTCTGTGCCGACGTTCCAGCAGAACGACGCGCGCAATGCTTCGTGGCGGGCGACGACGGCTTGCCAGGCCTGGGCGAAACGCTGCGGATCCAGCTCGCTGTTGATGCGGTAGCGGTCCTGCATGTAGTACAGGCCGGTGCCCGGCTCCAGCAAGGTGTGCAACAGCATGCCTTCCTGCATCGGGGTCAACGGGTAGACGTCTTCGATAACAGCGGCCGGCACCGGCAGCGCATCCAGTTGCGTCTGATTGAGCTGCGCCAGCGGGAAGTCCGACGGCGTCAGGCCGCCGGCGTCGTCGCGCAGGCAATGCTCGATCAGACTGCTCAGCTCACCGAGGTAGGCATCGGCCAACTCGCCGATGGTTGACGGATCGAAGCGTTCGGCGCTGAACGTCCAGCGCAATACCAGTTCACCGCCATACACCTGACTGTCGACGCTCAGCTCGTTGGGCAACGGTGCATCGGCATCGTGGGCCGCGCCGACGGCTTCATCCAGCGGATGGAACAGCGCGTCCGCGCCGAAGCTCTGGTCGAACTGGCCAAGGTAGTTGAAGGTAATCGGTGCCTGCGGTAACACCGCCATGCTGTGGCGACTCGGCTCATCGGCGAGGTAACGCAGCACGCCATGTCCCAGGCCCTTGTGCGGCACGACACGCAACTGTTCCTTGATCGCCTTGATCGAGGCCCCCTGCCCGGCGGCTTCTTCGATGTTCGACGGCGTCAGGCGCAACGGATAGGCACTGGTGAACCAGCCCACCGTGCGGGTCAGGTCGATGTCGTCGAACAGCGCTTCGCGGCCGTGACCTTCCAGCTGGATCAGCGCCGATGACTGACCGCTCCAGCGGCACAGCACGCGGGCCAAGGCGGTCAACAGCAAGTCGTTGACCTGGGTGCGATAGGCACTTGGCGCCTGTTGCAGCAACTGCCGCGTACGCTCGCAGTCGAGACGCACGCTGACGGTTTGCGCATGACGGTTTTGCCGTCCGCCTTCAGGGTGATCGCAGGGCAAATCGGCACTTGGCCCGGCCAGTTGCGTCTGCCACCAGCCCAGCTCTTCGCGCAGGGACTCGCTGCCGGCGTAGGCCTGCAAGCGTGCGGCCCAGTCCTTGAAGGCGCTGGTTTTCGCCGGCAGTCCCACCGACTGCCGTGCCTCCAGTTGGCGATACACGCTTTGCAGGTCATCCAGCAGCACCCGCCACGACACACCGTCCACCACCAAGTGGTGAATGGCGATAAACAAGCGTTGCTGGCCTTCAGGACCATCGACCAGCAACACGCGCAGCAAGGGGCCTTGTTCAAGGTCGAGACTGCGCTGGGCATCGGCGAACAAGGCCGCGCATTTATCCATGGACGAAACACGCACTTGCCACAACACCGGCGCATCGGAAATCGGCTGGTGCAAGGCCTGCCACTGGCCGGCAACCTGGTCAAAGCGCAGGCGCAAGGCGTCGTGCTGTTCGATCACCGCCAGCAACGCTTGCTCCAGGCGATGAGATTCCAGCACCACCGTCGGTTGCAACAACAACGCCTGGTTCCAGTGTTGGCGTTGCGCGATATCGGTGTCGAAGAACCAGTGCTGGATGGGTGTCAGGCGCGACTCGCCCATGATCAAGCCCTGCTCGGCGTTGACCTGCTCGCTGCGGGTGGCCACGGCGGCGAGGGTCTGCACTGTCTGGTGCTGGAACAGGTCGCGAGGGCTGAAGTGAATGCCCTGCTGCCGCGCCCGGCTGACCACCTGGATCGACAGGATCGAGTCGCCGCCCAGTTCGAAGAAGTTGTCGTTGAGACCGACCTGCTCGACGTTCAGCACTTCGCACCAGATCTGCGCCAGCGTGACTTCGAGCTCGTTGGTCGGCGCCACGTAGTCTTGGCGATTCAGCTCCGCGTCCGGTGGCGGGAGCGCACGGCGGTCGAGTTTACCGTTGCCGGTCAATGGCATGCTCGCTAGCAGGATCAGGTGCGTGGGCACCATGTAGTCCGGCAGTTGCGATTTCAGATGCGCCTTGAGGGCTTCGCGCAACATCGATTGCTGCGCTTCGCCCTGCTCGGCGACATCCGTCACCAGATAGCCGACCAGTTGCTTGCCGTTCGGTGCGTCAAGCGCCAGCACGACCGCCTCACGAATTGAGTCATGGTCCAGCAGGCGAGTTTCGATTTCACCGAGCTCGATGCGGAATCCGCGAATCTTCACTTGATGGTCGATGCGTCCAAGGTATTCCACCAGGCCATCGGCACACTGGCGCACCAGGTCACCGGTGCGGTAGATACGCCCGCCATCGGCGGCAAACGGATCGGCCACAAAGCGCTCCGCCGTCATGCCCGGACGCTGGTGATAACCCTGGGCCAGGCCCGCGCCGCCGACGTACAACTCGCCCGTTGCGCCTTGCGGCACCAACGCCAGGTCAGCATCGAGAATGTAGGCCACGCGGTCGCCGATCACACTGCCGATCGGCACGCTGCCGGCGCCCTCTTCCAGCACTTCAGGCGCAAGGCTGGCCAGTGGCATGACCACGGTCTCGGTCGGGCCGTAGGCGTTGAAGAACCGGCTCGGCTTGAACGCTGCACGAATACGCGCCAGGTGCTCACCGGTCAGCGCTTCGCCGCCGGTGATGATCATGCGCACCGGCAGGGTCTGGTCCTGGGTCGCCAGCCATTGCGCCAACTGGCTGCCATAGCTCGGCGTAAAACCGAGTACGTTGATCCGGTGACGACGGATCAGGCCGCAGATTTCTTCCGCGCCCCACTGCCCTTGCGCTCGCAACACCACGTGCGCGCCACTGAGCAGTGGCACCAGCAAACGCTCGGTGGCGGCGTCGAAGTTGATCGAATAGAAGTGCAGTTCGCAGTCGTCGGGGCGCATGCCGAAACGCTCGATCACCGCGCGGCAATGCATGGCGATTTCACCGTGGGACACCACCACGCCTTTCGGTTTCCCGGTCGAGCCCGAGGTGTAGATCAGGTAGGCCTGATGCTGTGCCAGACTGATCGACGGCAGCTCGGTGGCCGGGAAATTGGCCAGCGCAGCGGCGTCTTCTTCAAGACACCAGCGGCCGACGGTCGCTGGCAACTCGCCCAGGGCCTTGAACATCGCCGCATCGCTGAGCAGCAAACCGATGCCGCTGTCTTCGATCATGTAATGCAAGCGGTCCAGCGGGTATTCCGGATCCAGCGGCACATAGGCGCCGCCCGCCTTGAGGATCGCCAACAGGCCGACCACCATTTCCAGCGAACGCTCAAGTGCCAGGCCCACGCGAACCTGTGGTCCGACACCACGCTCGCGCAGCATCCAGGCCAGGCGGTTGGCGCGGCTATCGAGTTCGGTATAGCTCAGGGTCTGCCCGGCGAAGGTCAGGGCCGGTGCGTCCTGGCGCACCAGGGCCTGCTCGGCAAACAGGTGATGGATGCACTGATCCAGCCGATGCTCGCCCGCCTCGACGCCGAGGCTGTCGAGCAGAAGCTGTTGCTCGCCGGACGCCAGCAGCGGCAGTTCGCTCAAGCGTTGTTGCGGATCGGCAATCAGCGCCTCCAGCAGGTTGCGCCAATGCCCGGCCATGCGAGCGATGCGCGGTTCGTCGAACAGATCGGTGCTGTAGGTCAGGCAGCAGCCCAGGCGATGGTCAAGGTCGGTGACTTCCAGGTTGAGGTCGAACTTGGTCGCGCGGGCATCGTTGGCCAGGTACTCGACCGTCATGCCGGCCAGGGTGCGGCTTTGCTGGAACTCCCAGCGCTGCACGTTGCACATCACCTGGAACAACGGGTTGTAGGCCGCACTGCGCGGCGGTTGCAAGGCTTCCACCAGATGATCGAACGGCAGGTCCTGATGGGACTGGCCTTCGATCACCGTGTGCCGCACCTGCTCGAACAGCTCGCCGACAGACATCTGGCCGTCGAGCTGGCAGCGCAGCACCTGGGTGTTGAGGAATGCGCCGATCAGCCCTTCGCTTTCCGGACGAATGCGGTTGGCCACAGGCGCGCCGATGCGCAAATCGGTCTGGCCACTATAGCGGTACAGCAGGGTCGCCAGTGCGGCGGTCATGGTCATGAACAGGGTCAGGCCGTGCTGTGCATTGAAGGCACGGACCCGTGCCGCGAGCTCGTCGCTCAGGTCAAAGCGATACAGCTCACCCTGATGGCTTTGTACCGGCGGACGCGGACGGTCGGCCGGCAACTCCAGCAGCGGATGTTCATGGCCCAGTTGCGTGGTCCAGTAATCGAGCTGACGCTGACGCTCGCCCGACTCCAGCCACTGCCGTTGCCACACGCTGTAATCCAGGTACTGCACCGGCAACGGCGCCAGCGGCGACTCACGGTCGTCGACAAAGGCTTCGTACAGCGCGCTGAGTTCCCGGGCAAAGATGTCCATCGCCCAGCCTTCGGTGACGATGTGGTGCAAGGTGAGAACGAAGTAGTGTTCCTGCTCGGCGGTCTTGACCAGGCACGCACGCAACAGCGGTCCGGTTTCCAAATGAAACGGCTGGTGCGCTTCATCGTCGGCCAGTTGCTGGACCTGCCACTCGCGGCCTTCGGCATCCAGCGCGGTGAAATCCTTCCAGGCCATGCGCACGCCGGTCTCCATGTGCACCTGTTGGCGAGCGACGCCGTCAACGCTCGGGAACGTCGTGCGCAGGGTTTCATGGCGCATGATCAAGGCTTGCAGCGCCGCTTCGAAACGCGCGACATCCAGCACGCCGCGCAGCCGCGCCATGCCGCCGACGTTGTAGGCCGGGCTGTCCGGCTCCATCTGCCAGAGGAACCACATGCGCTGCTGAGAATAGGACAGCGGCACCGCCTGACGGCGGTCGATTGTTTCAATCGGCGGCTGTTTGTTGGTGCTGCCGCCGGCCTGGATCAAGCGGACCTGTTCGGCAAATGCACCCAGTTCGCTGTGTTCGAACAGCGCCCGCAGCGGCAACTCGACGTCACAGGCCTGACGGGTGCGGGAGATGATTTGCGTGGCCAGCAGCGAGTGGCCGCCGAGGGCAAAGAAATCATCGCGCAGGCCGACTGGTGTCAGGCCCAGCACTTCGCGCCAGATGCCGGCGATCTGTTGCTCCAGTTCGGTCACGGGCTCAACGTGTTCGCGAACCTGCCACTGCGGTTCCGGCAAGGCGCGACGGTCGAGTTTGCCGCTCGGGCCGAGGGGCATTTGGTCCAGCCGCATCAGCTGAGCCGGGACCATGTATTCCGGTAGCTGCGCCGTCAGCGCCGCTTTCAGGCGAGTCGTTTGCGCATCGATGGATTCAGCAGTGTCGGTGGTGGTGAAGTAACCGATCAGTTGTCCACCCGCCGCCGTTTCGCGCACCAGCACCACCGCTTGGGCGACACCCTCCTGCGCCAGCAGACGGGCTTCGATTTCTTGCGGCTCGACACGGAAGCCGCGCAGCTTGACCTGCTGATCGAGGCGACCGAGATACTCGATCACGCCATCGCCAGTCCAGCGTGCACGATCTCCGGTGCGGTACAGACGCGCGCCGTGCTCGCCCAATGGATCGACGACAAAACGTTCGGCCGTCAGACCCGGACGGCCCAGATAGCCACGCGCCAGACCGCTGCCACTGATGCACAACTCGCCCGGCACACCGGCCGGCACCGGATTGAGTTCGCTGTCGAGCACGCGGCAGATCACATTGCCCAGTGGCCGGCCAATCGGCGAGCGTTCACCATCGGCGCTGGAGCACTGCCAATGGGTGACGTTGATCGCGGTTTCGGTCGGGCCGTAGCGGTTGTGCAACTGTACGGCCGGCAGTTGCGCCAGCACGCGGTTGCGCAGCTCCGCAGGCAAGGCTTCGCCGCCGGAGAATACGCGGCGCAGGCTCGTGCATTTCGCGCTGAGCGGTTCGTCGATGAACAACGAAAGCAGCGGCGGCACGAAGTGCAGCGTGGTCACCCCGTACGCTTGCACAAGCTGCGCGATGCGATGCGGATCGCGGTGTTCGCCGGGGCCGGCAAGCAACAGGCGACTGCCGGTGATCAGCGGCCAGAAGCACTCCCACACCGACACGTCGAAACTGATCGGCGCCTTTTGCATCAGCACATCGGCTTCGTTCAACTGATAGGTTTGCTGCATCCATTGCAGGCGCTCGGCCAGCGCCGCGTGGGTGTTGCCGACGCCCTTGGGTTGACCGGTGGATCCCGAGGTGTAGATCACATAGGCGAGGTTATCGCCTTGCAGATGCAGACCCGGCGCCTGGCTTGGCCAGTTGTCCAGGTGCAAGGTGTCCATGGCGATCACACTGACGCCCTGGCTGGCCGGCAAATGATCGAGCAACCCGGTTTGCGTCAGCAGCAATTCGACACCGCTGTCGCTGAGCATGTAGGACAGGCGCTCGGCCGGGTAGTCCGGATCCAGCGGTACATAGGCACCACCGGCCTTGAGGATCGCCAGCAGGCCGATCAGCAGTTGCGGCGAACGCTCGCAGGCAATGGCCACGCAGACGTCCGGGCCGACGCCCTTTTCGCGCAGGTAGTGGGCCAGGCGGTTGGCCTGGCTGTGCAGTCCGGCGAAGTCCAGCTGACCGCCGTCCCACAGCAGCGCCGTGCGCTGCGGCGTCAATCGGGCTTGTTGGTCGAGCCGTTCCGGCAGCCATTGACTGGCCGGTGTGCAGGGTGCAACGGACCAGTTCGCTTGCTGGTTGTGCTCAGGCTCAGTGAGCAGTTGCAGATCGCCGAGGGCCGTTTGCGGACGCTCGCAGACTTCACGCAACAAGTTGGCGTAATGCTCGGACAGACGCTCGATGGTCGCCGCATCGAACAACTCGCTGGCGTAGTCGAAGGACAGGCTCAGGCGACCATTGCGATCTTCCTCACTGTGCAATTGAAGATCGAACTTGGCTTCCCGGCTGTGCCACGGCAGCTCTTCGGCAAGTAACCCCGGCAGGCGTTTCAAGGCACTGAGGTCGCGCTGCTGGTGGTTGAACATGACCTGGAACAAACCCTGTTCACGGGCCTGCGGGAAGGCTTCAAGCAGCTGTTCGAACGGCAAGTCCTGATGCGCTTGCGCACCCAGCGCTGCCTGACGGGTTTGCCCCAGCAGTTCAGTGAACAGCAGCCGTGAATCCACCTCGGCGCGCAGCACCTGGGTGTTGATGAAAAAGCCGATCAGGCCCTGGGTTTCCAGGCGCGGACGGTTGGCGTTCGGCACGCCGATGCGGATGTCACGCTGACCGCTGTAGCGATGCAGCAAGGCCTGGAACGCGGCGAGCAGCAGCATGAAGGAGGTCGATTCGTGGGCCTGGGCGGTCTGGCGAATCCCATCGCTGAGGGCTGCACCCAGACGTACGGTATGGCGGGCGGCGCTGTGCAGTTGCTGTGTGGAACGTGGATGATCGGTGGCCAGGCTCAGAATCGGATGCTCATCGCCCAAACGGGCTTTCCAGTAGGCCAGTTGCCGCTCGCCCTCCCCTTGCGCCAGCCATTGGCGCTGCCAGCTGGCGTAATCGGCGTACTGCGTCGGCAATGGCGCCAGCAGCGCTTGCTGGCCCTGGGAGGCCGCCGCATACAGGCGCGAAAACTCGTCGATCAGCACATTCAGCGACCAGCCGTCCGCAATGATGTGGTGCATCGTCACCAACAACTGATGGTCTTCGTCGTCAAGGCGAACCAGCGTCACCCATAGCAGCGGGCCTTTCTCCAGATCGAACCGGGTACGCGCTTCATCCTCGCGGATTTGCAGCGCACGGGCTTCACGCTCGGCGGCCGGCAGGTCGCTGATGTCGATCATTTGCAGGTTGAACCCAGCACCCGCAGTGACCTGCTGCAGGGCCACGCCATCACGCTCGAAGAAACGCGTGCGCAGGGATTCGTGGCGCTCGATCAACTGCTGGAAACTGGCGCGCAATGCGTCCTCGTCCAGCTCGCCACGCAAGCGCAAGGCACCCGGAATGTTGTAGGCGCTGCTGTGGGGGTCGAGTTGCCAGGTGATCCACAAACGGTTTTGTGCCAGCGATTGCGGCATCGGTTGCTGGCGCGACAGCGCCGTGATCGCGCCCTGGGCCAGGCCACCGTCCTGTTGCCGGCGGGCCACGGCATCGGCGAATGCGCCAAGGGTCGGGGCTTCGAACAGCAGGCGCAGGTTCAACTCCAGCCCCAGCGCTTCACGCAGGCGCGCCACCACTTGCGTCGCCGCAATGGAGTTGCCGCCGAGCAGGAAGAAATGATCGTCGGCGCCCACCTGCCCGACCTGCAATTGCTCGCACCAGATCCGGCCGATCAGGCTTTGCAGCTCAGAGCCCGACTCGACCTGGCTTGCACTTTCGGTGCTGGCAGACGGGAACACCGCGTAGCTGTCGAGGCTGTCGTCCGCCAGTCGACTGCGGCACGCCGAGCGTTGCAATTTACCGCTGGACGTCTTGGGCAGCGCACCCGGATTGAGCAGCACCACCACGCTCGGTGCTTCCTGATACGCCTCGGCAACGGCCTGGCGAATGGCTTTGATCAGGGCCTCGGGCGGCAGGATTTTCTGCACGCTGCGGCTGATTTCGGCGGCGATGCCGATGCCCTCCTGACCATCGACCGTGACGGCAAAGGCGGCAACGCGGCCCTTGCGCACCACTTCCACTTCGCTCTCGATGGTCTGCTCGATGTCCTGCGGGTACAGGTTGTGCCCGCGCACGATCAGCATGTCCTTCAGGCGGCCGGTGATGAACAGCTCGCCGTTGCGCATG
Organism: Pseudomonas sp. Pseusp49; assembly: GCF_059491875.1. Classification (NCBI taxonomy): domain Bacteria; kingdom Pseudomonadati; phylum Pseudomonadota; class Gammaproteobacteria; order Pseudomonadales; family Pseudomonadaceae; genus Pseudomonas; species Pseudomonas sp. Pseusp49. Next base: position 4,978,171 of record NZ_CP168514.1, read on the forward strand.
AAACCCAGGTCACCGGTTCGCAGCCAGGTCTGGCCGGCGTGCCGCACGAACGTCTTGGCTGACGCCTCAGGGTTGCGCCAATAACCGAGGGCGATGCTCGGCCCGCTGGCCCAGACTTCACCGACGGCGTTGTCGGCCTGTTCGCTGAGAGAGACCGGGTCGACGATCAGCACGGCGTGAGCCGGCTGGCTGATGCCACAACTCATGATCGGGCTGCCCTCGCCCGCTTCCACCCGGTTCTGCGCCAGGGCCTGATCGTCCACCCGCAGGTTGCCGATGCCTTCGCCGCGCGCTGTGCCGGCCACGAACAAGGTGGCTTCGGCCAGGCCGTAAGAGGCCATGAAGCTGACCTCGGTGAAACCGCAGGTCGCGAACTTCTCGGCGAAGCGTTCCAGGGTGTCGAGGCGAATCGGTTCGGAACCGGAATACGCCACGCGCCAGCCACTCAGGTCCAGCCGCTCCAGGGCCGATTCGCTGACCCGCTCGCTGCACAGGCGATAAGCAAAATCCGGCCCGCCGCTGATGGTGCCGCCGTATTCGCTGATCGCTTCCAGCCAGCGCAACGGCCGGCCGAGGAAGTACGCCGGCGACATCAACACGCAAGGCACGCCGCTGAAAATCGGCTGCAGCAAGCCGCCGATCAGGCCCATGTCGTGGTACAGCGGCAGCCAGCTGACGATAACGTCTTCGGGGTTGAGGTCGATGCCGAAGCCGTGACGAATCAGCAATTCGTTGGCCACCAGATTGCCGTGGCTGACTTGCACGCCCTTGGGCAGTGCGGTGGAGCCGGAGGTGTATTGCAGGAAGGCGATGTGATCGTCCTGCAAATCCGCCGCGACCCAGCGTTCGGCCAGTGCACCGTCGAGGGTGTCGACACACAGCAACGGCGGCGCCCCGTCGATTTGCTGCAATGCATCGCGCAGCCCGGCGCTGGTCAGCAGCAGGCGCGGCTCGGCATCGCTGATGATCGACAGCAGGCGCTCCTGGTGATGACGGCGCGTCGACTCCGGCGGGTAGGCCGGGACCGCGATCACCCCGGCGTACAGGCAACCGAAGAACGCCGCGACGTAATCCGGGCCGCTGGGGAACAACAGCACGGCGCGGTCGCCAACATCCGCTTGAGCCTGCAAGGCGCCGGCAATCGTCCGCGCCCGCTGATCCAGCTCGCGATAATTGAGCACCACAGCCTGTTCCGGGGTCTCGGCAAGAAAACGCAGGGCCACCCGATCCGGCGTCAGGGCCGCGCGGCGCTGAAGGGCTTGGACCATTGTGCTGGGGAGTTCGAATGCGTCGGTCATGAGGTTTCCTGCCTGAATTCGGCTTGGTAGGAGCGAGCCTGCTCGCGAAAATCCGGAGAACACCGCGGGGTGTCAGGCGCCCGTCGTCATCGTTGACGACCATCGCGAGCGATCTCGCTCCTACGGGGTGATGAGGGTTGCGCTGTGCAATTCACCAATGAGAACGGATGACGTCTTGAAATAATTAGTCGCCAGGTTGCAGCGCCAGGCGGGCTGAAGGGGGCGTCAATGTGTCGCAGTTCGCACTCTGCCCCATTGCCGCGCATCAATTCTTTTTCTCATTTGACAATCATTATCATTAAGCCTAATTTGTCGCTCGATTGTGCAGGACGGCCCCCCGGTTTATCCCCGTCCCACTAACCTTTTGCAGCAAGGTGATTTCCATGATGGAACCAGTATCCACAAGCAGGTGCGATACACCGCTACTTCAGGCATTCGTCGATAATCGACTGATTCTGGTGAAGATCGCAGCCCGTATTACCGGTTGCCGCTCACGTGCCGAAGATGTTGTGCAGGACGCGTTCTTCCGGTTGCAATCGGCCCCGCCCATCACCAGTTCGATCAAGGCCCAGCTCAGCTACCTGTTCCAGATCGTGCGCAACCTGGCGATCGACCACTACCGCAAGCAGGCGCTGGAGCAGAAGTATTCCGGCCCTGAAGAGGAAGGGCTGAATGTGGTGATCCAGGGTGCGTCACCGGAAACCTCGCACATCAATTTCTCGACGCTGGAGCACATTGCCGATGCGTTGACCGAATTGCCGAGCCGCACCCGCTACGCCTTCGAGATGTATCGCCTGCACGGCGTACCGCAAAAAGACATCGCCAAGGAACTCGGCGTCTCGCCGACCCTGGTGAACTTCATGATTCGCGATGCGCTGGTGCACTGCCGCAAGGTGTCGGGGAATCGGGCGGACAGTTTTTCCCATCGTTGAATTTGTGTTGTCCGCTCTAAAAGATCGCAGCCTTCGGCAGCTCCTACATGGAATTACGTTCCCCCCGTAGGAGCTGCCGAAGGCTGCGATCTTTTTTTCAGGCCAGACTGCACCGATCGAAAAACCGCTCACGCCCCAATACCATCAAGGCCGCGCGTTTGTGCGGGAAGTCGAACTCCTTCTCGCAGTGAAAGCACTGGTTGTGCATATACCCGATCATCTTCGCGTTATCGGCACGCGGCTCCGCCACTACGCGCTGCGTGCGTGGATCATCGAGAAACAGGTAATGCACCAGCGCCGATAACCAGCTCGCCACTTTGTGCGGACCGCGATGGTTTTCCTCCCCCACCAGCATGTGAATGCCACGGTCGTAATCGTCGGCATCATAGAAGGGTGCGATGCGATCTTCCTTGGCCCAATAGGCTTCGAAGTAAGCGAACGGCTGATCGTCGAAACACCCGATCAGCGTCAGGGTGTGCGGATCGGCCTCGAGTTTGCTCAGGTATTGGCGATGCTGTTCGAGACTGCCCTGCTCCTGCCAGAAGCTGGCGACGCGCGGACTGTTCTGCCAACGATTGAAACGCGCCAGGTCTTGCTCGATTTCCAGGGTACGCAGGGAAACCCAGGCGCCCAGCCGCGCATCGAATCGTCGATACACCTCACCACGGGGTTTCACCGCTCGCAGTGGGTGACGCTTGCCGCCGGTGATGACCATTTGCTGTGGGTAGCTGCCGGTCAGGGAATACCCCAGCCATGGCTGCGGCAACTGCCAGAACAAGGTGCGCTCGCAGCAATACTGGCCGTTGACGGAAGTCGGAATCAGCAAACCACTGAGCACGGCTTCGTGCGGCACCTCTTGCAGTTGCCAGACCAGGCGCTGACAGTCGGGGTTGCGAGCGAACAGCCAGTAACAGGCCGCCCATATCGCTTGCCCTTCGGGGTGACTGAAGCGCTCCAGCAATTGCGCGTGCAACTCGGGGCCAGGATTGAGCCGCAGGGTGAGCAAAGGCTGGCCTTCCAGGCTGAGGCTCAGGCGGCCTTGCGTTTCATCAGCGGCAAGACGACTGCCGGTCGGCAGGCACAGGGCAGTCAGGTCATTGAGATTGGACATGGGGCGGGCTCACGATAATCGTCGACAGTTCAACGAGGTGACGTCAGCCACGGCGGGAAATTTAGGAAAAGAACGTCAATTGACGACGTGAGGTAGCGGTTCGTTGTGCGGGACCGGCACCACCGCAATCTTGTACGGATCGAAAATCCTCAGCATCTGGCCACTGTCGCGCAAGCCCTGCAACAACTTGCCAAAGGCTTCGCCGCTGATGGGGGCCGCCGGGCGCAGGATGGCGTAATGGTGATAGACCTGATCGATGCGATCGGATGCCAACAACTCCTTGGCGACATTCGGATTGCGCAAAAAATAATCGTTCAGATAAGAACGCGTGACCAGGGCGATGTCGGCGCGACCGCGTAACACCATCAGCAGATTGCTGTCATGGGAATAGGTCAGCGTGGCGTTGTAGTTTTTTTGCAGGTACTGGGGCTCGGCATTGAAGTTGGCAAACTCGTAGTGATAACCGCTGAAGAGTGCCAGGCGCTTGCCGCTCAGGTCGGCAAAATAGCTTTGCTGCCGATCGGGCAGGCGTTGCGCGACAAAAATCTCGGCGTCTTCCAGCCCCATGTCGACGGCGGTATGGGGAATGTCTTCCCAACCCCAGGCCGGATTTTCGAAGATGGCCATGTCGACCCGGCCCTGCTTCAAGTCACCGAAACGCCGTGGAATGGACGTGGGCACCAGGACAAACTGATAGTCACTTTGCGCGGCGTTCAGGGCCTCGACCAGCTGCGGCAGCAACCCGGTATCGGCGCCGGATTCCGGGCGCACGGTGTAGGGCGGAAAATGCGCGGCACCAATGCGCACCAGTTGCGCAGCCTGGGATGGCAGCATCGTAAACACCGCAAGCGTCGCGAGCAAAAGCCGCGAAGCTGTCCGAATTGGCGACCCCCTCAAAACAAGCTCACTCCCCAATAAAACGGCATCGATGACTTCAAGCTAGGCGTTTTCGTCAAGTTAGCCAGTTTAATGCTGGCCAACACAAGTTTATTGCCGGTCTTCCAGCACCAGAATCAACGCTTCATCGGCCAACTGATCAAGGCTCATGCTACCGCCGGCGCGAAACCAGGTGGTGGTCCAGGACAATGCGCCGGTCAGGAAGCGGCGGGTAATGAACACATCGCCGCGGATAAACCCGGCGCTCTTGGCTTCGCCCAGTACCTGCAGCCAGATGTCTTCGTAGATTTCGCGCAGTGCCAGGACCTTGGCCTGGCCCTCTTCGGACAGCGAGCGCCATTCGTAGACCAGCACGGCCATGGCCTCGCCGCTGCCGCCCATGATCGACTGCAATTCACAGCGGATCAGCGCCAGCACCCGTTCGCGCACATTGCCGGCCTCGGCGATGGCCGCACGCATCAACGCGGTGTTGTAGCGGATGGTTTCCTCCATCACGGCGCGCAGGATTTCGTCCTTGCTTTTGAAGTGGTGGAAAATACTCCCGGACTGAATGCCCACGGCACCCGCCAGATCGCGCACGGTGGTGCGCTCATAGCCTTTGTTACGGAACAGGTGGGCCGCCACTTGCAGCAGCTTGCCACGGGCGCTGTCCGGGTCGGTCAATTGGCCGTCGTCCACCAATTCACGCATGACCCTCAGGGCTTTTTGCTCGTCCACCCGTTCTCTCCTACAGTCGATCAATCGATAACGCCGATCACCCCGAAAACAACGGGGTTGCGCGGGCAATTTAAGCTCATGGATGCAACCAAGCAAGCGCTTGGCAGAAGATAACCCGGTCATTTACAAACCAAGCGCTTGCTTGGTAATGTCGACGCACTTGAGTTGGAGGTGCCTATGGAACGGACTGCGCCAAAATCAATTCGCATCGGTTGCGCCAGCGCCTTCTGGGGCGATACCTCGACCGCTGCCGCGCAACTCGTGGAACACGGGCATCTGGACTATCTGGTCTTCGATTACCTGGCCGAGATCACCCTGTCGATCATGGCCGGCGCACGGATGAAAGATCCCCAGGCCGGGTATGCGGGCGACTTCATCGAAGTGCTCGCGCCCTTGCTGCCGCAGCTCGCGCAGCACAACATCCGGGTCATCAGCAATGCCGGCGGGGTCAATCCCCAAGCCTGCGCCGCCGCCCTGCAAGCGGCCTGTGACAAGGCCGGGGTGGCGTTGAAAATCGCCGTGCTGCTGGGTGATGACTTGCAACCGCAATTCAAACAGCTGGGCAGCCAAGGCATTCATGAAATGTTCAGCGGTGCGCCCCTGCCATCGAGGTGCGTCTCGACCAATGCCTACCTCGGCGCACCCGGCATTGTCGAAGCCCTGCGTCTGGACGCGGACATCGTGATCACCGGGCGCGTGGTCGACAGTGCCGTGGTCAGCGCTGCGCTGGTGCATGAGTTCGGCTGGTCGTGGCACGACTACGACAAGCTCGCGCAGGCCGCATTGGCCGGGCACATCATCGAATGCGGCGCCCAGTGCACGGGCGGCAACTTCACCGATTGGCGCGACGTGCCCGACTACGAACACATCGGTTTTCCCATCGTCGAAGTCAGCGCCGACAGCCAGTTCATCATCAGCAAACCGCAAGGTACCGGCGGGCTGGTCACACCGCTGACGGTGGGCGAACAGATGCTGTATGAAATCGGTGATCCGCGCGCGTATCTGCTGCCCGACGTGGTGTGCGACTTCACTCAGGTCAAACTGCTGCAACAAGGCAAGAACGCGGTGCAGGTGCACGGCGCCAAAGGCCTGCCGCCGACGGCTCAATACAAGGTCAGCGCCACGTATCCCGATGGTTTCCGCTGTACCGCCAGTTGCCTGATTGCCGGCATCGATGCCGTCGACAAGGCGCGCCGAGTCAGCGCGGCGATCATCGACAAGACCTCGGAAATGTTCAGCCAGCGCGGCTGGGCACCGTACAGCGATGTGAATATCGAGTTGCTGGGCAGCGAGGCCACCTATGGCCCCCACGGCCAGCGGCAGGACAGCCGCGAGGTGGTGATCAAACTCGCCGTGCGCCATCCGGACAAGCAGGCCTTGATCCTGTTTTCCCGGGAGATTGCCCAGGCGGCCACCGGCATGGCGCCGGGGCTGACCGGCATTGTCGGTGGCCGGCCGACGGTGTATCCGCTGATCCGACTGTTCTCGTTCCTCATCGACAAAACCGCCTGCACGCTGGACATTGATTTCATGGGCCGGCTCCACCCCTGTGCCCTGCCCGCCCTCGATACGCTCGACCCGCTGGACCTGCCAGCCCCGTTCGTTGCACCAAAGCCGACCGGCCAGGCCGACGCCAGCGTGGCCCTGGTCAAGCTGGCGGTCGCCCGCTCCGGCGACAAAGGCAACCACAGCAACATCGGCGTCATGGCCCGCGATCCCGAATTCCTGCCATGGATCGCCGAAGCCCTGACCCCGGAAGTGATCGTCGACTGGATGGGCCACGTCCTCGATCCCATTCACGGGCGGGTCGAACGCTGGTACTTGCCCGCCAGCCACAGCCTGAATTTCCTGCTGGAAAACGCCCTCGGCGGCGGCGGTGTCGCCAGCCTGCGCATCGACCCGCAGGGCAAAGCCTTCGCCCAGCAACTGCTGGAAATCCAGATCCCGGTGCCGCAGCGCATCGCCGACCAGTTCAACTAGAGGATTGTCGCCATGGCCTACGATTCGATTTTCAAAGCCGATTTGTTTGCCGGCCAAAACATCATCGTCACCGGTGGCGGCAGCGGCAGCGGCCGCTGCACCGCCCACGAACTGGCGGCCCTCGGCGCCCATGTGCTGCTGGTCGGGCGCAAGGCCGACAAGCTCAAAACCGTTGCAGCGGAAATCGCCGAAGACGGTGGCAAGGCCGACTGGGCCGTTTGCGATATCCGCGAGGAAGAATCGGTGCAGCACCTGGTCAGCGAACTGATTCGCAAGCACGGTCCGATCCATGGCCTGGTCAACAATGCCGGCGGGCAGTACCCGTCGCCGTTGTCCTCGATCAACCAGAAGGGTTTCGAAACCGTTATGCGCACCAATCTGGTGGGCGGCTTCCTGATGGCCCGGGAAGTGTTCAACCAGTCCATGAGCCAGCACGGCGGCGCCATCGTCAACATGCTCGCCGACATGTGGGGCGGCATGCCCGGCATGGGCCACTCCGGCGCGGCACGTTCGGGCATGGACAACCTGACCAAGACCGCCGCGTACGAATGGGGTCATGCCGGCGTGCGGGTCAACGCCGTGGCGCCGGGCTGGGTTGCCTCCAGCGGCATGGATACCTACGAAGGCGCCTTCAAGGCCGTGATCCCGACCCTGCGCGAACACGTACCGCTCAAGCGCATCGGCACCGAATCGGAAGTCAGCGCGGCGATCGTTTTCCTGCTCAGCCCGGCAGCGGCGTTCGTCAGCGGCAGCACCCTGCGCATCGACGGCGCCGCCAGCCTCGGCGGGCGTGCCTGGCCGATCCATAAAGCGACCAACAGTGAGTCGTACAACGGTTTCCACCGCGCCTACATTCCCGACGTGTTGAAGGATAAGGAATAACCCATGCCGGTGATCCAGTCGCAACTCGATCCCCACAGCGAACCGTTCGCCCAGAACCGTACGGCGATGCTGAGCGCCATCGAACAAATCCGCGTGCTCGAACAGAACCTGCTGGACAAGGCCGCCGAAGCCAAACCCAGGTTCGAAAAACGCGGTCAGTTATTGCCCCGCGAACGCCTCAATCTGCTGCTGGACCCTGGCGCGCCGTTTCTCGAACTGGCGAGCCTGGCCGGCTACAAGCTGCACGACGACAAGGACGGCAGCTCTGCCGGTGGCGGCCTGATTGCCGGCATCGGCTATGTGTCTGGCGTGCGTGTGCTGGTGGTGGCGAACAACAGCGCGATCAGGGGCGGGACTATCTCCCCCAGCGGCTTGAAGAAATCCCTGCGCCTGCAACAGATCGCCATGGAAAACAAACTGCCGGTGATCACCCTCGCCGAAAGCGGCGGCGCCAATCTCAATTACGCGGCAGAGATTTTCGTCGAAGGCGCGCGCAGCTTTGCCAATCAGGCGCGGATGTCGGCCATGGGTTTGCCCCAGGTGACTGTGGTGCACGGCTCGGCCACGGCGGGCGGTGCCTATCAGCCGGGTTTGTCGGATTACGTGGTGGTGGTGCGCGGCAAGGCCAAGCTGTTTCTCGCCGGGCCGCCCCTGCTCAAGGCCGCCACCGGCGAAGTCGCGACCGATGAAGAGCTGGGCGGCGCCGAGATGCACGCACAAATCGCCGGCACCGCCGAATACCTGGCTGAAAACGACGCCGACGGAGTGCGACAGGTACGCGAGATCGTCAGCCTGCTGCCGTGGAACGAGCAGTTGCCCAAACCGCCCGAACGACGCTGGGAGGAGCCGCTGTACCCTATCGACGAACTGCTCGGCCTGATCCCGGATGACCCGAAAAAACCCTACGACGTACGCGAAATCATCGCCAGGCTTGCCGACGCTTCGAACTTTCTTGAGTTCAAGGGCGAGTTCGATCAGCAGACCGTCTGCGGTCACCTGAAAATTCAGGGCCGCGCCTGTGGCTTCATCGGCAACAACGGCCCGATCACGCCCAAGGGCGCGAGCAAGGCTGCGCAATTCATTCAGCTGTGCGACCAGAGCCAGACGCCGCTGCTGTTTTTCCACAACACCACCGGGTTCATGGTCGGCACCGAATCCGAACAGCAGGGCGTGATCAAACACGGCGCGAAGATGATTCAAGCGGTGGCCAACGCCCGAGTGCCGAAGCTGACCATAGTCGTTGGCGGCTCCTACGGTGCCGGCAACTATGCAATGTGCGGACGCGGTCTCGACCCGCGTTTCATCTTCGCCTGGCCCAACAGCCGCACCGCCGTGATGGGCGGCGCGCAAGCCGGCAAGGTACTGCGCATCGTCACCGAGGCCAAACAGGCCAAGGACGGCCTGGTGCCCGATCCGAAGATGCTCGACATGCTGGAACAAGTCACCGCGCAGAAACTCGACAGCCAGTCCACGGCGCTCTACGGCAGCGCCAATCTGTGGGACGACGGTTTGATCGACCCGCGCGATACCCGAACCTTGCTCGGTTACTTGCTGGATATCTGTCACGAGGCCGAGGTGCGGCCATTGCAAGCCAACAGTTTTGGCGTAGCCCGGCTCTAGGCCGGCTCAAGGAGAACAATAAAAATGATCTTCACCCAGGAACACGAAGCACTGCGCCGCACCGTACGCCAATTCGTCGAGCACGAGATCAACCCGCACGTCGAGGAATGGGAAAAGGCCGGGCGCTTCCCCATCCACGACATCTTCCGCAAGGCCGGCGATCTCGGCTTGCTGGGCATCTCCAAACCGGAAAAATTCGGTGGCATGGGGCTCGACTACAGCTATTCGATCGTCGCCGCCGAAGAATTCGGCACCATTCATTGCGGCGGCATCCCGATGTCCATCGGCGTGCAGACCGACATGTGCACCCCGGCACTGGCCCGGTTCGGCTCCGATGAATTGCGCGAGGAATTCCTGCGCCCGGCCATCAGCGGCGAGCAGGTCGGCTGCATCGGTGTTTCCGAAGTCGGTGCCGGCTCCGACGTCGCCGGGCTGAAAACCACCGCGCGCAAGGACGGCGACGACTATGTGATCAACGGCAGCAAGATGTGGATCACCAACTCGCCGAGCGCCGACTTCATCTGTCTGCTGGCCAATACGTCGGACGACAAGCCGCACATCAACAAGTCGCTGATCATGGTGCCGATGAAGACGCCGGGCATCAGCTTGAGCTCGCACCTGGACAAGCTCGGCATGCGCAGTTCGGAAACCGCCCAGGTGTTTTTCGACAACGTGCGCGTGCCGCAACGCAACCGCATCGGCCATGAGGGCGCGGGGTTCATGATGCAGATGCTGCAGTTCCAGGAGGAGCGCCTGTTCGGCGCGGCCAACATGATCAAGGGCCTGGAGTATTGCGTCGACAGCACCATCGAATACTGCAAGGAACGCAAAACCTTCGGTAATGCGCTGATCGACAATCAGGTCATCCACTTCCGTCTCGCTGAGCTGCAAACCGAGATCGAATGCCTGCGGGCGCTGGTCTATCAGGCCACCGAGCAATACGTCAAAGGCCAGGACGTCACGCGCCTGGCCTCGATGGCCAAGCTCAAGGCCGGGCGGCTGGGCCGCGAAGTCAGCGACAGCTGCCTGCAATATTGGGGTGGCATGGGCTTCATGTGGGACAACCCGGTGGCCCGCGCCTACCGCGATGTGCGGCTGGTGTCGATAGGCGGCGGCGCCGACGAAATCATGCTGGGGATCATTTGCAAGTTGATGGGCATCCTGCCGGGGAAAAAGAAATGAACAACCTGCCGGTTTGCCAGACCCTGCTGCTGGAACTGCACAACGGCGTGTTGCACGTCACCCTCAACCGCCCGGAATGCCGCAATGCGATGAGCTTGCAAATGGTCGCCGAGTTGCGCGCGGTGCTGGCGGCGGTACGCGATAAACCGGGAGTTCGCGCACTGGTGATCGGTGGCGTCGGCGGGCACTTCTGTGCTGGCGGCGACATCAAGGACATGGCCAATGCCCGCGCTCAAGGCCCCACTGCGCACCGGGACCTGAACCGGGTGTTCGGCGCACTGCTGCAAGAGGTGCAACACGCACCGCAAGTGGTGATCACGGTGCTGCAAGGCGCGGTACTCGGCGGTGGTCTCGGCCTGGCCTGCGTCAGCGATATCGCCCTGGCTGATCACCAGGCGCAATTCGGCCTGCCGGAAACCAGCCTGGGTCTGCTGCCGGCGCAGATCGCGCCATTCGTGGTCCAGCGCATCGGCCTGACCGAGACCCGGCGACTGGCCCTGACTGCGGCCCGGTTTGATGGTCACCAGGCACGGCGCATGGGGTTGGTGCATTTTGTCGAGCATGATCCGCAGGCCCTGGCCGAGCGTCTCGATGAGGTGTTGGCCCATGTCTTGTGTTGTGCGCCGGGGGCGAATGCGGCGACCAAGAAACTTCTGCTGGCGAGTGCCGGACAACCGTCGGATGCCCTGCTGGATCAGGCTGCCGAATGGTTCAGCGAAGCGGTGACCGGAGCAGAAGGCGTCGAGGGAACGATGGCCTTCGTGCAAAAACGCAAACCGGGCTGGGCCTCCTGAAAAGCTTCGCTGGCAAGCCAGCTCCCACACTGGAATGCATTTCAAATGTGGGAGCGGGCTTGCTCGCGAAGAGGCCCGAACAAACACCGCACAACCTGAGAGACACCTCCCATGCCCGGACTCAAGAAAATCCTCATCGCCAACCGCGGTGAAATCGCCTGCCGCATCCAGCGCACGGCCCAGGCGCTGGGCTATCGCACGGTTGCGGTGTTCAGCGATGCCGACGCCGATGCATTGCATGTGCAGATGGCCGACGAGGCGGTCAACATCGGTCCGGCCGCGGTGCAACAGTCTTATTTGAACATCCCGGCCATCCTCGAAGCCGCCCGGCGTACGGGCGCGGATGCGATTCATCCGGGCTACGGTTTCCTCTCGGAAAACGCCGGGTTTGCCCGCGCTTGCCAGGACGCCGGCATCACCTTCATCGGCCCCAGCCCCGAGGCCATCGAACTGATGGGCAGCAAGCGCCTGTCGAAGATCGCCATGATCGAAGCCGGTGTGCCCTGCATTAAAGGCTATCAAGGCGCCGAACAGGACGACGCCACCCTGAGCCGCGAAGCCGAGCGCATCGGCTATCCCTTGATGATCAAGGCCAGCGCGGGTGGCGGTGGACGCGGAATGCGCCTGGTGCACGAAGCCGGCAACCTGCTGGAACAGATTCGCACGGCGCGCTCCGAGGCCCTGAACGGATTTGGCAGCGACGAACTGATTCTCGAACAGGCATTGATCGAACCCCGTCATGTCGAGATTCAGCTGTTCGGTGACCGGCATGGCAACTTGATTTACCTCGGCGAGCGCGATTGTTCGGTGCAGCGCCGGCACCAGAAAGTCATCGAGGAAGCCCCCTGCCCGGTGATGACGACTGAACTGCGGCAGGCCATGGGCGAAGCAGCGCTCAAGGCCGGCCGGGCAGTACATTACGTCGGCGCGGGCACCGTGGAGTTTCTGCTGGATGCCCAGGGGCAGTTCTATTTCCTGGAGATGAACACCCGACTGCAAGTCGAGCACCCGGTGACCGAATTGATCACCGGGCTAGACCTGGTGGCCTGGCAACTGAACATCGCCGAAGGGCAACCACTGCCCTTGCGCCAGGAACAGGTGCAACTCACGGGCCACGCCATGGAAGTGCGCCTGTATGCCGAAGACCCGGCCCAGGGTTTCCTGCCGCAAACCGGTCGCGTCGTGGCCTGGGAACCGGGATTGCAGGAGGGCGTGCGGATCGACCATGGCCTGATCGAAGGTCAGCTCATCAGTCCCTTCTACGACCCGATGCTCGGCAAGCTCATCGCCCACGGCGCCACCCGCGAGGAGGCCCGGCGCAAATTGCTGCGAGCGGTACAGGACAGCGTGCTGCTGGGCGTGCAATGCAATCAGCGTTTGCTCGAAAGCCTGCTGGAGCACCCGCAGTTCGCCAGCGGTGACTTCAGTACCGGGTTCATCGCGCAGCACTTTGCCGACCCTGCCTGTCTGCAGTCACATACCCCGGACGCTCAACACCTGGCCATCGCAACCGCCCTCTTCTATCAAGATTCGGCACAGGCTCATCCCGCCCCGCTGGGCGGTTGGCGCAACAATGCCAGCGTGCCCCTGCACTATCGCATCGGCCTTGAGGATCAGGACTGGGTGGTGACGTTGCAGGCAATCCCGGGTGAACCATTGCGCATTCAGGTCGCCGAACGCTGCCTCGAGCTGAAGGTCCTCCACTGCGACGGACGCCGGGCCACCCTCGAAATCGATGGCATCCGCCAGCGCCACGCCTATCGCCTGGAGGCAGGGCAACTCTGGCTGTTCAGCCGGCCGGGCAGCTTGCAGTTTGCCGATCGCACTCAGGCGCAGGTTTCCAGCCGGGCCAGTGTCAGTTGCGGCACCCTCAAGGCCCCGATGGACGGTGCGATTGTCGACGTCCTGGTCAATGAAGGCAGCCCGGTCACCAAGGGTCAGCTGCTGGTGGTACTGGAAGCGATGAAAATGGAGCACCCCTTGAAATCAGGCATCGACGGTGTCCTGAAACGCTTGCAGGTCAAAGTCGGGGATCAGGTGAAAAACCGGCAGATACTGTTGGAGGTCGAATAAGGCGCTAGGCGGAACCGCCGGGTTTGGCTACGCTCAAACCCTACAGGACGCGGATACCAGGAACCCTGCAATGCCTCATTGGCTGGTCATTGATCTGGAGGCCACCACCGATGAGGGTGGATGGCCCGTAACGGATATGGAAATCATTGAAATCGGCGCCACCCTGGTGGACCGCAAGGGACGCGAACTGGACCAGTTCCAGCGCTTCGTCCGCCCCTTGCGGCGGCCGTTGCTGACGCCATTTTGCCGCGAGCTGACGCACATCACCCAAGCCAACATCGATGCGGCGCAACCGCTGGGCGAAGTCTGGCCGGCGTTTGAACGCTGGCTCGGCCATCACCAAACGCGACTTGAAGGCTGGGTCAGCTGGGGCGACTACGATCGCAAACAGTTGCTTCAGGAATGGCAGCGACTGGGGCTCGCCAGTGTGCTGGCCAACGTGCCCCACATGAACCTCAAACAGCGCTTTGCCAAGGCCAGGCGCCTGGAACGCCCGCTGGGGCTCAACGGCGCCCTGCAACTGGCCGGACTGCAGTTCACCGGCCAGCAACACCGGGCGCTGGAAGATGCGCGCAATACCGCACGCCTGCTGCCACTGGTTCTTCCGCTTTAGACAGGTGACGACACTCAGGGCCTTGTGCATACTGGCCGGCCCTTTTTAGCCCTTTTCGAGGAATCGCCCATGTTTAAAGTCAACGAGTACTTCGACGGCACCGTCAAGTCGATCGCCTTTGGCACCGCAGAAGGTCCAGCGACCATCGGCGTCATGGCTCCGGGCGAATACGAATTCGGCACCAGCCAGCGTGAAATCATGCACGTGGTCAGCGGCGCATTGACCGTCAAACTGCCAGACAGCAACGACTGGGAAACCTTCGCCGCCGGCAGCCAGTTCAACGTGCCGGCCAACAGCAAGTTTCAGTTGAAAGTGGCCGTCGACACCGCTTACCTGTGTGAATACCGCGGCTAAACCCGCAGGCTTTGCCGAAATAAAGGTCAGCACAATAAAAATGCCCGTGTTTTTCGACACGGGCATTTTTTTGCTCTGCGCAAAATTATTCGAGGATCTCCACCGGCATGCCGACCTCGAGTCGACCGTTGCCGTCGTTGACCAGGTTCTGGCCAAACATCGCGCCGTCCACCTGCGAACGGTATTTCTGCAAGGTTGCCAGGGGTTCGCGGTCGTCGCTGCGCTCGCCGGTTTGCGGGTCGATGGTGGTCAGGATGCAACGTGAGCAGGACTTGACCACGCGGAACTCGACATCGCCGATGCGGATACGCTTCCAGCCGTCCTCGGCGAAGGCTTCACTGCCTTCGATCACCAGGTTGGGCCGGAAACGCAGCATCTCCAACGGACGCCCGACCCGTTTCGACAAGTCCTCGAGAGAGGCCTGGCCGATCAGCAACAGCGGATAGCCATCGGCGAACGCCACCTGGTCGTCATCCTTGCCGTAGCCCGCCTCCGTCATCCGCGCCCGATCCAGCGGCACTTGCACCAGGCGTGTCGGTTTACCAATAAATTCGCTGACCCAGGCTGCGGCTGCATCGCCTGCATCGGGGACCCGCAAAGTATCGCGCCAGATCGTCACGCCACGCAGTTCTGCATCGCTACCAGGCAAGGCAATGTCGATCGGCGAATGGCCCGGCGCACGGAGGGTCAAGCCGCCTTCGGCATTCCACAACGCCGACAACTGGCTCATCTGCGCCACCGCACGCTGGGTCAGGAAACGACCGCTGGCTTCATCCACCAGCATCCAGCGGCGATCGCCGTCCAGACCCAGTTTATCGAGACCGATCTGTTGCAGCGTCTCGCCCTTGGCGGACTTCAACGGATAACGATACAGCGCGCTCAGACGCAACATGGCCAGCTCCCTGTCAGGCAAAACGCCACACTATACGAGCTTGATGATCGAATCAAAGACTGACAACCAAACATCACAAACCCTGTGGGAGCAGGCTTGCTCGCGAAAGCGGAGTGTCAGTCGATCACTATGCCAACTGTCACACCGCCTTCGCGAGCAAGCCCGCTCCCACAGGTTGTGCAGGCCCCGCTCAGGCCGGTACTTCGTCAAGCATCAGGCGCTGGCGTACCACGTCGACGAGTTTGTCCGGCTGGAATTTGGAGAGGAAATTGTCGCAGCCGACCTTTTTCACCATCGAATCGTTGAAGCTGCCGGACAAAGAGGTGTGCAGCACCACGTACAAGCCACGCAGACGCGGATCGTTGCGAATTTCGGTGGTCAGGCGATAGCCATCCATTTCCGGCATTTCCGCATCGGTAAAGACCATCAGCAGTTTCTCGGTCATGTCCACGCCGGTGTCGGCCCAGGCCTTGAGCATGTTCAAGGCCTTCAATCCGTCGCTGGCGATGTGCATCTTCACGCCCAGCTGTCCCAGGGTATCGCGCAATTGCGCCAGGGCCACGTTCGAGTCATCCACCAGCAGCACCTCACGGCCACGGGCGCGCTCCAGTACCGGATCTTCGAGCTTGTCACGGGAGACCTTGGCGTTGTACGGGACGATTTCGGCCAGGACTTTCTCGACGTCGATGATTTCCACCAGTTGATCATCGACCTTGCTGATGGCGGTCAGATAATGCTGGCGACCGGCACTGCTCGGTGGCGGCAGGATGGCTTCCCAGTTCATATTGACGATCCGGTCCACGCCACCAACCAGGAAGGCCTGAACTGAACGGTTGTATTCGGTGACGATAATCGTGCTGCCAGGCCCCGGCACCAACGGACGCATGCCGATGGCCTGGGACAGGTCGATCACCGGCAGGGTCTGGCCGCGCAGATTGACCACGCCGCAGACAAAAGGATGGCGCTGCGGCATCAGCGTCAGCTTTGGCAACTGCAGGACTTCCTGTACTTTAAAGACGTTGATCGCGAATAATTGCCGTCCGGCGAGCCGGAACATGAGAATTTCCAGGCGATTCTCACCCACCAGTTGCGTGCGTTGGTCTACCGTGTCGAGAATGCCGGCCATCAATGACTCCTGGTCTTGTTCGGATGAATTCACTTAGAGAAGGTTATCGGCTGTTTTTGCCGAAGCTTGACCCTCTCTAAAATGCCACGCACAGGCATTGATGTCACATTAACATCATGCTTTACTGGCGGTGTGATTACATCTGCTGCACTTCTGCGCCGCGACCCCGGTTCTTGCGAAAGGTTCCGCTGCGTAAGGGATTCCCCTATCAACAATCAGGTGCAACCTGATATTCGCAATATCCAATAGCCATTAATGTGACGCCATTCTCATTGCATGAACGGAGTCAGGCTTTTGTGTGCGATCGCAAGCCAGTGGCCAACCACCTTCTCGGTTTCCCAGCCTGTCTCCGGGCCAGCCGCCGTTCGTTCACCCGACGACTCGGCAATGCCGGGGTTCCGAACGCCCTCGTCGACACACACGCTATCCCCTCATTTGACATGACGTTGTGGAGATAAGTATGCCGAACGACCGTAAAGAGTGGGCCCAGCGGCTCCCGGAGTTTCTCGTCGAGGCTGAAACACTCCTGGCCAAGACCGAGGAATGCCTGAGCCATCTGCAGTTGATCAGCAATGACAAGGACGCCATCGACTGCATGCTGAGCACGCTGCTCAAGCTGGCCAACAAGGCCGATGCCCTGGCGTTGGCGGCCGTGTCTGAGTTTTCGCTGCATATTCATGGGTTGCTGAACCACGCGCAGCACACCATGAGCCTGCACGACGAGGCGCTGAGCGCCCTGAAAGACTGTCTGACCCTGATTGCCTGGCAACTCGAACTCATCGACCAGACCACCGGGCAGCTCAGCCTCGACGACAGCGAGCAGGTCACCCTTATCGAAGCCTTTGCCTTCCAGGTCGGGCAAAGCCGGTTTCAGCCACCGGTCAATTCCAGGCCACTCACCCTCGTGCCCTATTCGGAACGACGGGCCTGAACTGATCCAACGATGCCGTATGGCGTGGTTTGGTTATCAGTACCGCGCTGTTACTTGAGTGCGCATATGTCGCAAATGAGTATTTCATAGCTATAAGCGACATTCTTAAAACAACCACCATTGTCGATCGACATTTGCGCGCCCGCCTTGATCAGGTAGTGCCTGGTATCAACAGCAACTCCCTTGGGCTATCGGCATTTTGCGATGGCAACAGCCAACGCGTTCCATTAGGGAAGCATTGTCTAAACGACTTGATTCCTGTCTTTTCGGACATCTATACGGACGCGACCAACGGTATCTTAAGTGCTACTATGCCGCCTGTTAGTTGACGCCAATTTATGGCTGTGTGATCGCAGTCGAACTCGTCGGCGCTCCACATAAAAAACAGGGGCCTGTCAGCCAGCATGACCGGTCAGCCCGCAGCGAACATCCATTGGCTCCATCCGCTATGTACGCCAGCCTCAAGTCAATCGCCAAGTGGCCGCCCTCCCGGGAAAATGCCCGCAGATTCACGCTGTTGCTATGCGCCTGCTCGACCCTCGGCAGTTTGCTGGTCCATGGATTGTCCATTCCGTTGCCCCTGTCATTGCTGGTGCTCAACATTGCAGCGCTGACCAGTGTTGCCGTGCAGTACTGCCTCTCGCGCAAGTCGATCAAATTCCAGCCTCAGGAGCTGGCCGACCGGCTGTTACAGGTCCAGGAAAACGAGCGTCACCGACTGAGCCGCGAACTGCATGACGACATCGGTCAATTGCTGACCGCCGCAAAATTGCAAAGTGACTGGCTCAAACGACGGATGCCCGAAGAGCTCCAGGGACAATGCACGGTCCTGTGCGACACGCTGGAAGAAACCCTGGCCAAAGTTCGTGACGTATCCGCCATTCTCAATCCCCGGCAGTTGACCAGCCTCGGGCTGGAAGCCAGTCTGCGGGCACACCTGCTCAAGACCCTGGCCAACACCCCGGTGCACTGGAGCCTGGAATGCCAGCAACGCTTGACCGGCATACCGGAGGAAATGGCCGTGGCGGCTTTTCGCATTACCCAGGAAGCGGTCACCAACATCCTGCGACATGCCCAGGCCAAGAACCTGCTGATATGCCTGCAGCGCTTGCCCCAAGGCCTGAGATTGCAGATCAGCGATGATGGTCAGGGCTTCGCCCCCGCAACGGACCCAGGTCGCGAAGGGCAACGGGGTATGGCCGGGATGTCGGAACGGATCGATCAACTGGGCGGCACGCTGACCGTTACCAGCGAGCCGGGCAAAGGCACTCAAATCGAAGCTCTATTTCCCTGGGCGCCCCGTGCGCTCGAACGGGCCAGTTCGAATAAGGTTATGCATTGACTTGTAATTTACTACTGGTGGATGACCACTCGCTGATCAGGGCTGGCGTGCGCGCCCTGGTAATGGACCTGCCCGGCTACGCCGTCATCGGTGAGGCCAATGACGGCTCGCAGTTGCTCGAAATGGTCGGGCATCTGTCCCCGGATATAGTCCTGCTGGATATTTCGATGCGCCAGACCGGCGGCCTCGAAGCCTTGCAACAGCTCAAGCGGGTGCGCCCGCAGAGCAAGGTCCTGATCCTGTCGATGCACACCGACCCGGCCCTCATCATGCAGGCCCTGGAGTCCGGCGCCCACGGCTACCTGCTCAAGGACACCACGGCGACCGAACTCGAGCACGCGCTGGACGCCTTGCGCAACAACGAACGCTATCTGAGCCCGGCCATTGCCCACACGGTGATCACCCAGGCCCTGACCCGAAATCAGAAGCAACAGCCCGAACCTGCCGACTCGCACAACCTGACGGCACGCCAGCTGGAAATCCTGCGGTTGATCGTTCGCGGCAAATCCACCCGAGAGATCGCCAACGGCCTGGGTTTGAGCGTCAAGACCGTCGAAACCCACCGCTCGCAGATCATGAAGCGTTTGCAGATCTACGATGTAGCCGGCCTGGTGTTGTTCGCCGTGCGTGAACACATCATCAGCCTTGATGACTAGACACTTCACTGGCCCGTAGCAGCGGCGAATCCTCAGGCAGATGCACGAGCAACGCCGCTGGACGCACCGAAAAACGCAGGTTGTCCCCTTCCAGCGGTTCACCATCCAGGTTGATGTACAACCCTTCCGAAACCTTGATCTCGACCCAGGGCAGGCGCGCACGGACAAACATGTTGTCGATGCCAAAACCTTCGGTCAGCAGGTTTTTCAATGTACCGACCACCTCCTGCGGTGCCGGCAGGATACTGATGTCGAGCAAACCATCATCGACCAGGGCCTGTGGGCACAATTCCCGCCCGCCACCGGCCTGACGGCCGTTGCCGATACCCAGTGCCAGCAGATCGCCGCTCCAGTGGAAATCCGGTCCCTGCAACTCACCGTAGGCGGTATGCAGCTCATTGAAGCGTGACAGGCCGGTGAACAGGTACGCCGCACCGCCGAGGATTTTCTTCAAGTCCTCCGGGGTGTTCGCCGTGACATGGCTGCCAAACCCACCAGTCGCCATGTTCAGGAATATCTGCCCGTCGACTTCCCCCAGATCAATGGCGGTCGGCGCGGTATCAAGTAAGGCCAGCGCCTGATCAGGCTGCAGGGGTACGCCCGCCGCACGCGCAAAATCGTTGGCGGTGCCCAGCGGCATCAGTACCAGGCTGGCTTTTTTCGAGTGCTCCGCCATGGCCTCGGCGATATCGCGCAAGGTGCCATCGCCGCCACCGGCAATGATCTGTCGATAACCGGCCGCCAACGCTTCGGCCACCAGTCTCTGCGCATCACCGGCTTCCCAGGTCAATCGAACAACCAGCTCCCAGCCTTGCTCACGCCGGCTTTCGACGGCGGCGCGAACCGCCTCGTTGAGTGCCTGTTTGCCATGCAGAATCAACAGTGCCTTGCGATCGCTCATTGCTTCACTCCCCGGTTTGGATGGCATCTGGGAGATGTTGACCGCGCAGGCGCCGTTAAAGGTCGCCAGAAAACCAATTATTTCCAGTCAGGCAACTTGATCCCCCCAAGGCGGGATTTTTCTTACAAAACGTGAGGAATCTGCTCAATTGACCGGAAATCCGAATTGGTAGACCTTGGGGCTTGCGCAGGACATCACAGGGACGTGCCATGCATGGTCAAAACCCTGGATCACCGGCCAGCACAAAAGCCACGGGAGAAAAAGATATGGAACCTCGCGTCACCGAGCTGGAAACACACCTCAAGCACATACGCAGGGACCTGGACGACATCCGCGGTGACGTCAAATCCATCAAGCACAGGCTCGCCTACTCCGCCTGCGGAACGGTCGTGATCCTCGGTCTCCTTGGCTGGATCGCCAATAGCCGTTTCGAGCAGGTCATTTCATTGTTCCTGGCACATTGAATGGCCATCAAGCAAAAACCCGGTTCAATCAACCGGGCTCTTGCTTGGCCAATCCGCCGAAGCGGTCAGCTCAGGACTTCGCTCAACGGAATGAAGAAAACGCTATCGCCCTGAACCAGCGTGCGACCTTCCAGGACTTCTACCAGTCCATCAGCCCAGGCAGCGCTGCGCAGTACGCCGGAGCTCTGGTTTTTGTAGATCGTCGCCCTGCCGTTTTCCAGCCGTCCACGCAAATACTCCCGCCGATTGCCAGGCTGGGGCCAGTCAAACCCTGCAGGCACCTGCACCTTCAACGGCTCGACGTCCTTTACACCCTGACGACGCAGGAGATAGGGCCTGGTCAACAAGGCAAAGGTCACGAGGGTCGATGCCGGATTGCCCGGCAAGCCGATCACGGGTACACCGCGGAAATGCCCGAACGTCAAAGGTTTGCCGGGCTTGATGGCGAGTTTCCATAGCGTCAACTCGCCTTCTTCACGCAAGGCGATACCCAGAAAATCAGCTTCTCCCACCGACACGCCACCGGTCGAGAGGATCAGGTCGACATCTTTCAACTCACCCAATCGGGAACGAGTAGTTTGCAGATCGTCCGGGAGAATGCCCGCGTCGACGACCTCACAGCCCAGACGCTGCAACCAGCTGCACAGCAACACGCGGTTGCTGTTGTAGATCTGTCCCGGCCCCAGAGGCTGGCCCGGTTCAATCAATTCGTCGCCGGTCGACAGCACCGCCACACGGACCTTGCGAACGACCTCAAGCTCGGCGCAGCCCAATGAGGCAGCCAGCCCTTGCTCGATCGGCCCCAGGCGCGTGCCTGCCGGCAGAATCAACTCGCCGACGGTTGTTTCCTGGCCTTGCGGGCGGATGTTCTGGCCCTGGCTCAAGGCTTGCGTGAAACGCACTCGCTCATCCGCCTGGACCTCGGCGTTTTCCTGCATTTCGACGCAATCGGCACCGGCGGGTACAGGCGCGCCGGTAAAAATGCGTGCACAGGTTCCAGGTTGCAACGGATCGGGGGCCTGGCCGGCAAACACCTTCTGGCTGACCACCAACGGCTCTCCCGTCCAGTCAGCCAGGCGCAAGGCATACCCGTCCATGGCACTGTTGGGCCAGGGCGGCAGATCAAGGGTCGACAGCAGGTCTTCAGCCAGTACACGCCCCTGCACCTGCGCCAATGGCAAGCGTTCACGCTCGACAATCCGCGTGGCCTCGGCCATTTCCAGCAAGCGTGCCAATGCCTCCTCGACGGGCATCAGGCTGCCGGTCTTGCCCGGCTTACCCACGGGATTCACAAGGCGCTGCCTGTTTCAGGTGAGGCACGAAATTGCACGGGCGATGTCGCGAATCCAGCTGTTCGGCCAGAATGCCGTCCCAACCGGTGCGCACGGCATTGGTCGAACCCGGCAAGCAGCAAACCAGCGTGCCATTGGCCAGGCCGGCCAACGTCCGGGACTGAACGGTCGAGGTACCGATATCGGCAACCGAGATCTGGCGGAACAGCTCACCGAATCCATCGACCTGCTTGTCCAGCAGGCAGCTGACGGCTTCCGGTGTGCTGTCACGCCCGGTAAAACCGGTTCCGCCGGTGATCAGCACTACCTGCACGACATCGTCGGCAATCCAGTTGGCGACTTGCGCACGAATTTTGTAGAGGTCATCTTTGAGCAACACCCGGGCAGCCAGGTAATGACCGGCAGCGGTCAAGCGGTCGACAAAGAGCTGGCCCGAGGTGTCGGTGTCCAGCGTGCGGGTATCGCTCACAGTCAGCACTGCAATGTTCAGCGGTGCGAAAGGTACATCAGCCTTGGCTTTCATAGGCTCGTCCAGTTGTAGGAGAAACAGCCCGGTGTTATATCACAGCGCTCCGTTTTTTCGCCGCTCCCATGGAGACCTGCCATGACCATGAATTCACAATTGCCACCCTGCTCCATTCTGCTCCTGGCGGGCGGTCGCGGCCAACGCATGGGGGGGCGGGACAAAGGATTGCTGGACTGGCGCGGCGAACCGCTGATTGCTCACTTGCATCGCAAGACCCGCCCGCTGACCGATGACCTGATCATCTCCTGCAACCGCAACCTTGAGAAGTATGCGCCCTACGCCGACCAGTTGGTCCACGACGATGAAGGTGACTTCCCCGGCCCCCTGGCGGGAATTCGGGCGGGCCTGGAAGCCGCTCGCCATACTCATATGCTGGTCCTGCCCTGTGACGTTCCGGGCATCGATGCAGCGCTGATCGGCACCATGCGCGAGACCGCCAACCTGAATCCGGACAAGCCGCTGATGGTGCGGCACGATGACCACTGGGAGCCGTTGTTGTGTGTGATTCCGGTGCTGCACCGGGCAGCCTTTGAAAAGGCCTGGAACGAGGGTGAGCGCAGCCCTGGCCGGTTGATGCGCAAGCTCGGCGCGACCGCGCTGCAATGCCCCGACAAGGACCCTCGGCTGGCCAATCTCAATACGCCGGAACTATTAAGCGGTCATGTAAGCGGTCATGACACTGTGTCAGACTGACATTGATCAGGAACTTGCGCGGACGGTTCACGTCTCAAGTTCACTAACCAAAGAATTCTTATTCGGAGACACACTCATGATGCAACGGACCCTCGCCACTTTCATGCTCGCACTTGGCCTCGCCACCCTCGCCGGTTGCGCGTCGCCTACGGTGATCACCTTGAATGACGGTCGCGAAATCCAGGCCGTCGACACACCAGAGTTCGACAAGGATTCCGGCTTCTACGAATTCGAACAGCTCGATGGCAAACAGACCCGCATCAACAAAGATCAGGTGCGTACCGTCAAGGAGCTGTAATCGGGTGCCGCCGGATACAGAAAAGCCCGCTTGATGCGGGCTTTTTCATGCCTGAAGAACAGCACTTCAGGGGCGCCGTTCAGGATCACCATTGCAGGGTGATTTCACTCTCGAACTCACGCGCCTGGCCCGTGACCGGGTCGATGAACCTCAACCCCTGAGCCAGCAGTTTCAAAGGATTGGCGTAGTCATCCTGCGCATCCTTGAGCACCTCGGGGTAAAACGGGTCGTTGCAGATAGCGGCGCCCAACGCCGCCATGTGTACCCGCAGCTGATGTTTCTTGCCTGTCACCGGGTAAAGAGCATACCGCCAGAGTTTCTCCTGCTTCTCCCTGACTTCGATCGCCGTCTCGGTGTTGCAGGCCCCAGGCCCTTCCTGCATGCGGAAGAACGGCTCGCCATCGACCAGCCGGCTTTTATGAACCCGCGGGAAAGCAAGTTCAGGCAACGCCGCTGCGATGGCCTCGTAGCGCTTTTCGATCTGCCGGGTTGGAAACAACGACTGATAAGCCGAACGACTCTGCGGATTGGCGGAAAACAGTACCAGCCCTGCGGTATGCCGGTCGATGCGATGCAATGGCACCAGATGCGGATTGTCCAGGCGACGGATCAAGCGCCTGAGTAGCGTCTGTTCGACGTATTCGCCAGCCGGCGTCACCGGCAGAAAGTGCGGTTTGTCGGCCACCACCAGATGCTCGTCCGCGTACAGAATCGACTCGATCACCGGGATCGGCTTTTCATCCGGCACTTCGCGAAAATAATGTATCCGCAAACCTTCCCTGTAGGCCAGATCGAGGGCTATCGGCATGCCCTGCCCATCGAGGACTCGACCACGGGCGATTCTGTCCAGCCATTGTTCACGACCGATGGCGCTGAAATGCTCGCACAGGCAATCGACAACGGTCTGCCACGGACCAGGTGGCAAGTACAGCGTACTGGCCTGGCTGTGTGCGGCGGAAAAAGAAGAAGTGGACATACGAAAGCTCTAACCCTCAGTGCAGAGCGGCATTATCCAACAGCACGGGGAATGAACCTAGCCTCAAGCCGGAATCCGTGTACGCGCCGCCGCTTCAGTGTATTCCTTGAGCCAGCGCAATACATCGACCGCCTCCCAGCGAGCGGGGTCATAGAGGGCGTACAACAACCCCTGATAACCCACGACATCGAGTTGCCGGTGATACCCCGCGCGTTGAAACAAGGCTTCGATTTCTGCGAAACAGGTATTGAAATGCGTTTTGTTGAAGGGTGTCTTGCCCTCGGTCACCAGTCCATCCAGACGCAACTCAAGAACGGCTTCACTCACGACGTCTGCAGACATCCGGTTCACGCTGCTCTTCAACTGTTCGACATTGACCACGATTCATCCCTCTCACGCCCGGGCTTGTCTGCTCGCTGCCGAAAATCAGCAGCGGCAATGCAGGCACCACGAATAACTGTATGCGCATACAGTATCCGATCAGTACCGGATAAGCCAAGGGGATCAATCGCAAAGTTCGACAGGCGGGAAGTAACATCGGCGCAAAAGCCACTTAACGCAAGAACGCCACCACCTCATCGGCACTGAACGGCCAGCCCAGTTCAGCGCCGGTGTCGACCCGCCGCAACACCGGAATACGCAGGCTGTAGGCGGCGAACCAGGTTTCATCGTCGGCGATATCCACCAGTTCCACCAGCAGACCGCGCTCGACAAACTCCATCAACATGGCTTCGGCTACTTCACAGAGATGGCATCCAAGGGTGCCGAACAGCTGACATTCGGGAAGCATGAGCGCTCAACCAGAAAATGAAGTGACCATTCTAGGCCTGCTCCGAAAAACCGTCGAGCCATTGAGTCTCCTGCCTGATGCCACCGACGATGATGAGACCTGTGTCAGTCCTGGCTCACGGCGCCGATCTTGTGGATCGACAGGTCCGCGCCGTAATACTCCTGCTCCTGACTCAGGCGCAATCCATGCAGAGCCTTGATCACGCCATACACGGCAAACCCGCCGGCCAGTGCCACGGTGACGCCCAGTGCCGTGCCGATCAACTGGCTGATCAGGCTGACCCCACCCAGCCCGCCCAAAGCGCTCTGGCCGAAAATGCCGCAGGCAATACCGCCCCACACGCCGCACAAGCCGTGCAGCGGCCAGACACCCAGTACATCGTCGATACGCCATTTGACCTGAGCGGCAGTAAAGCACCAGACAAACAACGCCCCCGCGACGGCGCCGGTCACCAGCGCCCCTACCGGGTGCATCAGGTCGGAACCGGCGCAGATCGCCACCAGCCCCGCCAACGGGCCGTTGTGCAGAAATCCGGGGTCGTTGCGCCCGACGATCAGCGCGGCCACCGTACCGCCCACCATGGCCATCAATGAGTTCACCGCCACCAGTCCACTGACACCTTGCAGGGTTTGCGCGCTCATGACGTTGAAGCCGAACCAGCCAACAATCAGGATCCACGAGCCCAACGCCAGAAACGGGATGCTCGAAGGCGCGAACGCCACCAGCCGACCTTCGCGATAGCGGCCATTTCGCGGCCCGAGCAACAGCACCGCCGCCAGTGCCAGCCAACCGCCCATGGCATGCACCACCACCGAACCTGCGAAATCATGGAAACCGGCGCCAAAGCGCTCCAGCAGCCAGGCTTGCAAACCCAGGTTGCCATTCCAGACCATGCCTTCGAAGAACGGATAGATGAACGCGACAATCAACGCGGTTGCACACAGCTGCGGGACAAACCGGGCGCGTTCGGCGATTCCTCCGGAAATGATCGCGGGAATCGCCGCGGCAAAGGTCAGCAGGAAGAAAAACTTCACCAGTCCATAACCATGGTCGGCATTGAGCACGGCCGCCGGTTGCATGAACGTCACGCCATAAGAAATCCAATAGCCTATAAAGAAGTAGGCCAGTGTCGATACGGCGAAGTCGCTGAGGATTTTCGACAAGGCATTGACCTGGTTTTTCTGTCGCACGGTTCCGACTTCGAGAAAGGCAAAACCGGCGTGCATGGCCAGTACCATGACCGCACCGATCAGAATGAACAGCGTGTTGGAGCTATGGACCAGGGTGTCCACGGCGCTTTGCAGATTTTCCATGGGATGGGCAGACCTTATGGCAGAAAAAAGCACCAAAGCAGTTCGCGATGACTGCCCATGCACCAAGTTGCAGCTTCGAAGCATCAGAGGACTGATCTCGTTGAACCGCCTTGGTGCACGGACACCGCCCGGGAAAAACGTGACCCGGACGTTTGCGCGAGTTTTTGATTGTTGGTCCTACGGTTTTACTGAAATCATGCCCGGCTATAGCGCAATGGTGCGGACCGGCGCACCACGACACAGCAAAAGTTGTACCAGTCATTTGTACTGAACCTTCGCCGAAGGCTCATACTCGAACGCATCAGAAAGCCACTTATGGAGATCCACCATGGCCCGCATCCAGGCAAAGACTGCTCAAGAAATCCTGATGAACGACTTTCAGACACTGGTCAGTGACACCGAACGGTTGCTGGAGCACACCGCGACCCTGGCCGGCGACCAGGCCGACGAGTTGCGCGAGCAGATTCACGACAGTCTCTTGCGTGCCCGTGAAACCCTGAAGCTGACCGAAGACTCCCTGCGCGAACGCGGCAAGGCGGCTGTCACCGCCACCGAAGACTATGTCCAGGCCAACCCTTGGCAATCGGTCGGGATCGCGGCCGGCATGGGTTTCCTGATCGGCCTGCTGGCCAGCCGGCGCTGATATGTCGATCGGTGAATCCGACCCGTCTGCGACGGGAACAAGCTCCTCATCGCGGCGCCTGGGTGCTGCCTTCCTGGGGTTGCTGCACAGCCATGTCGAACTGTTCGGCATCGAGTTGCAGGAACAGAAAGCCCGCACCGTCAGCCTGTTGCTGTTTGCCGGTCTGGCGCTGGTGTTTGCGTTGCTGCTGTTGGTAGGGCTGTCGACGCTGGTGCTGATCGTGTTCTGGGACACCTATCGCCTGACCGCCATCATCGGGCTCTGCGTGTTCTACACCCTCGCCGCCATATTCTGCGCGATGCGTTTGAGGGCAGCGATTTTCGATGAGTCCTCGCCCTTCCACGGTACGCTGGAAGAGCTGGCCAACGATCGGGAGCGCCTGCTGCCATGAACCTGCCTGAATTGCCACACAACAGCTCACGCACGGAAATGCGCAAGGCGCTGATTCGCCTGCGCATGGAAATGCACCGCCAGGAAATCCGCCACGAATCCGCGCAACTGCTGCAACCTTTGCAACGCGTGCGCGGGATGACGCAGAACCTGCAGGACGGTTTCGGCATCAAACACGCTCCACTCTGGGGCGTGGCCGCCGTCACCTTGCTGGGCTTTCTGACCGGCAAGGGCGCTAAGAACGGTGGCGGCCTCAGCAGCCTGACCCGGCTGATCCGCCTCGGCACCACACTGGGGCCGCTGATCAAACTGATCATGCAGGGCTCTTCGCGCAAAGACTGATCAGTTTCCTTCTGGCTACGCTCTTGCAGTGTCGACGGGATGCCCCCTCTATCGAGGGGGCAATCCTGGGCGCCTATCCGGTCAATTGCTCCCCTCCGTAAAAAGTTCTTGCAAGGAGGCCTCGATATCGACGCCGCCGGGTTGTAGTTCCGCTTGCAGGTCATGACGCGAAACGGGAAGCTAGGCCATCAGTCACCTGACGGAGAGTCCCGCCTTGGATTGGCACACCCTGCTTACCCGCGAACGCCTCGGAAAGCCTCTGCACAGCCCTGAAGAACTCGGCCGCAGCCCTTTTCACAAAGACCACGACCGCATCATTTTCTCGGGGGCTTTCCGCCGCCTCGGGCGCAAGACCCAGGTCCATCCGGTATCCAGCAATGATCACATTCATACGCGCCTGACCCACTCGCTGGAAGTCAGTTGCGTGGGGCGCTCGCTGGGCATGCGGGTCGGCGAAACCATCCGCAACGCCCTGCCCGACTGGTGCGAACCCAGCGACCTGGGAATGGTGGTGCAATCGGCCTGCCTGGCACACGACATCGGCAACCCGCCTTTCGGCCATTCCGGTGAAGACGCGATCCGCCACTGGTTCCAGCAAGCCGCTGGCCGCGGCTGGCTGGATGCGATGAGTGAAGCCGAGCGCAATGACTTCCTGAATTTCGAAGGCAACGCCCAGGGCTTTCGGGTACTCACGCAACTGGAGTATCACCAGTTCGACGGCGGCACCCGACTGACCTATGCAACCCTGGGCACCTACCTGAAGTATCCATGGACGGCCAGGCACGCCGATTCGTTGGGCTACAAGAAACACAAGTTCGGCTGTTATCAGAGCGAGCTGCCGCTATTGGAGCAGATCGCCCATAAACTCGGCCTGCCACAACTTGAAGAGCAACGCTGGGCGCGGCATCCGCTGGTGTACCTGATGGAGGCCGCCGACGACATCTGCTATGCGCTGATCGACCTGGAAGACGGCCTCGAAATGGAGTTGCTGGAATACGCCGAAGTCGAGTCCCTGCTGCTGGACCTGGTGGGCGACGACTTGCCGGAGACCTACCGCCAGCTCGGTCCCGGAGATTCGCGCCGACGCAAACTGGCGATCCTGCGCGGCAAGGCCATCGAACACTTGACCAATGCCGCGGCCCGCGCCTTCGTCGAGCAACAGGACGCGCTGCTGGCCGGCACATTGCCCGGTGACCTGGTGGAGCACATGCACGGGCCCGCCAAGCGTTGCGTGCTGAACGCCAAGGACATGGCCCGCAAGAAAATCTTCCAGGACAAGCGCAAGACCCTGCACGAGATTGGCGCCTACACCACGCTGGAAATCCTCCTCAACGCCTTTTGCGGTGCAGCACTGGAGCAACACAACGGTCGGACCCCGTCATTCAAAAGCCGCCGCATCCTTGATCTGCTGGGTAACAATGCACCCGATCCTCACGGCCCGCTGCACACGTCGTTTTTGCGCATGATTGATTTCATCGCCGGCATGACCGACAGCTATGCCAGTGACATGGCCCTGGAAATGACCGGCCGTGCCAGCCACTGAGGGGCTTCGTTTGATCAGCCATTACGGCGTTCGTTTTGGCTGATCCCCCTTCAACCTCCAACAGCACTCAAGTCTCGTCGAATCGCCCTACAACACATGGCGAGCGAACTGATCGCCTGTCCGACGCTCTCGCGAAACAATCGCCCTCCCTCTGTTCGACAGACGAAGTGTGCACCATGGCCGAAGACGATCTACGCATCCTCGTGGTGGAGGACCACCCCTTCCAACTGATAGCCACTCAATGCCTGCTGGAAAGTTATGGCTTCACCCGACTGACTGCCGCCGACAGCGCCAGAAGCGCCATGCAGCAGATGCTCGGAGTTAAACAGCCATTCGACATCCTTTTATGCGATCAATGCCTGCCCGATCTGACAGGGCTCGATCTGGTCCGGTTCGCCAGTCAGCGAGGGCTGATCAGGCAGGCGATCATACTGAGCAGCCTGACGACGTCTGAACTGGATGAACTTGTAAAAACGGCCAACGAACACGGGCTGCCATTATTGGGTTACTTGATAAAACCATTGAAACATTCTGAATTTAGAGACCTGTTGAGCCTGGCACCAACATAATCAAAAAACACATATAAAAACCGACAAATGCACAACGTAAAACCTACAAACAACTTCCTTGAAAAGTGCACAAAACCGCCGGACTTCCCCGGACTTCCTAACAAGAAACCTAGTTAATACGTAGTCCCATTCCTCTTAATTTGTAGGATTTCTCCTATATTGCTGCTACAGCCCGGTCCGTTCATGCGTCCCTTCAAGTAACTGAGCTAAGGTGCGCGCTTTATTTGAGCTCGCATGGGACTTGATTATGAACTCCGTTTTTATTGTCGACGATCACCCGGTTATCCGCCTTGCCGTTCGAATGTTGCTGGAACACGAAGGTTACAAAGTCGTCGGCGAAACTGACAATGGGGTCGACGCCATGCAAATGGTTCGCGAATGTATGCCGGACCTGGTCATTCTCGATATCAGCATTCCAAAACTGGATGGCCTGGAAGTGCTGTCCCGGTTCAACGCAATGAGCAATCCTCCTAAAACACTGGTACTGACCGCACAATGCCCGACACTCTTCGGTATTCGTTGCATGCAATCCGGAGCCTCGGGTTATGTCTGCAAACAAGAGGACATCAGTGAACTGGTGAGTTCCATAAAAGCGG
Source organism: Pseudomonas sp. Pseusp49 (assembly GCF_059491875.1). Taxonomy (NCBI): domain Bacteria; kingdom Pseudomonadati; phylum Pseudomonadota; class Gammaproteobacteria; order Pseudomonadales; family Pseudomonadaceae; genus Pseudomonas; species Pseudomonas sp. Pseusp49. Next base: position 5,008,907 of record NZ_CP168514.1, read on the forward strand.
TATTTTCAGGTTACAACTATTTCCCGAGTGAGGCCTTGAACCCCATCCACGGAGATGAAACACGTTGTATCGAATTGGAACTGTTCAAGTCCGTAAACGACCGGGAACTGATGGTCCTGCAACTATTTGCCCAAGGTCGCACAAACAAGGAAATCGCCAAGGGCATGTTTCTGAGCAACAAGACCGTGAGCACCTACAAAAAGCGCCTCATGCAGAAACTCAAAGCCAAATCCCTGGTTGAACTGATCGAGATGGCAAAACGTAACGCACTCGTGTGAGAACCTGGATGCCCAGCCGTTTGAAGGTCTATCTGATTCAAGTGACCGCAGGTCTATGTGTGAGCACGTCGTTATTCGGAGCACCGGACAATGAACTCTACACGCTGCTCAGTCGCTCGAAGGTCGGCGCGCTGGAGATTCGACTGGATGAATCCCAGCAACAATGGATAAACAACAAAAATCAACTGACGCTCGGCACGTCGGCCCCGGACTACCCCCCTTTCGACCTGACCACCAGTGGTCAGGACTATGAAGGCTTTACCGCCGATTACGCTGGCCTTCTGGAAACAGCAACCGGATTGCCGGTCAAGGTTCAGCGTTTCGAATCCCGAGGAGCCGCGATCGCTGCGCTACAGAACGGCGATGTCGATCTGCTTGGCACTGCCAATGGATTCGAGGCTGGCATTGCCGGGATTGCACTGTCCATACCCTATGCCGTCGACCAACCCGTATTGGTGACCCGCGAAGGGGAAACCCGATCTCTCACCGATGGCCTGGCCGGATTGCGCCTGAGCATGGTGTATCACTATTTGCCGCTGGCGGAAGTCAAGGCGTTGTACCCAAAGGCGATCATCACGTCCTATCCGTCCTACCAGAATGCGATCAATGCCGTTGCCTTCGATCAGGCGGATGTGTTTCTCGGTGACACGATTTCAACTCACTACATGATCAACAAGGGGTACTTGAACAACATCCGGATGGCCAACTTCGGCAAACATGAAGCCCACGGTTTCAGCTTTGCCGTCAACAGGAACGCCCCCGAACTGCTCGGCATCATCAACGCGATGATCAAGGCCATTCCCTCCAGTGAGCGAGAAAACATCGCCAAACGCTGGAGCGCCGGCAGCGACATTCTGCTGACCGATCAAAAGCTGCAACTCACTGACCGGGAAGAACGCTGGCTGGCCCAACACCCGATAGTGCGCGTCGTCGTCAACGAAGCCTTTGCGCCACTGACGTTTTTCGATAGCAATGGCAACTTTCGCGGGGTCAGTGCGGATTTGCTTGAGCTGATCAGGCTGCGCACCGGCTTGCGCTTTGACATCCAGCGCAGTCGAAACGATGACGAGATGATCAAACAGATCAAAAACAGCCAGGCCGATGTGATCGCCGCGTTGCTCCCCAGCGCCAAACGTCAGTCCCAGCTGAACTTTACCCGCCCCTTTCTGGAAAATTCCTACGTCCTGCTGACCCGTAAAGCCGCCGACAGTCCGACCAACCTCGAGCAGTTGCAGGACAAGCGCCTGGCCATTGCCCGCGGCAATCCACTCAGGGATTACCTGCGCAGAGAGTTTCCCCGGATCAAGCTGATCGAAACCCCGGACACTTTCAGCGCCGTAGAGATGCTCGCCGAAGGTCAGGCCGAAGGCGTGGTGAACTCACTGGTCATTGCCAACTACTTCATTTCGTCGCGGTTGTTCGAACACACTTTGCAAATCAGCACCACCATCGGCACCGAGCAGGCAGCGTTCTCCCTTGCCACTGCACGGGACGCCAAAGAGCTGAACGCCATTCTGAACAAGGCGCTGCTGAGCATCTCGCCGGAGGAACTGGGCATCATCAACAGTCGATGGCGCGGCTATTCGGCGTCCTCGCAAAGCACCTGGCGCAATTATCAAAGACTGTTCTACCAAATCGTCATCGGTGCCGGTGCGCTATTGCTGATTTCCATTGCGTGGAACGACTACATGCGACGCCAGATCAAGCAGCGCAAGGCCGCCGAGCGTGCATTGAACGATCAGTTCGAGTTCATGCGATCGCTGGTCAATGGCACGCCCCATCCGATCTACGTACGTGATCGCCAGGGGCTACTGCAAAGTTGCAACGACAGTTACCTGCAAGCGTTCTGCGCCAGGCGTGAAGATGTCATCGGCAAAAGCGTCATGCAGGGGTCGATGAGCAATGTGTTCGAAGCCCGGGAGTACCAGGCTGACTACCAGCGTGTGGTGACCGAGGGCAGACCGTTGATCGTCGATCGCGAACTGCACATTGGTGGCCGGCGGCTGACGATCTATCACTGGATTCTCCCCTACCGAGATTCCAGCGCGAAAGTGCAAGGCATTATCGGTGGCTGGATAGACATCAGCGAACGTCGGCAACTGCTCGATGATCTGCGCTGCGCGAAAGAACACGCCGATAACGCCAACCGCGCCAAAAGCACGTTTCTGGCCACGATGAGCCATGAGATCCGCACGCCGATGAATGCAATCATCGGCATGCTTGAACTGACACTCAAGCGTCTTGATCATCGGCACCCGGAGCGTCCGGCCATCGATGTCGCGTACAACTCGGCGAAAGGGTTGCTGGAACTGATTGGCGACATCCTCGACATTGCCAGAATCGAATCCGGGCGCTTGAGCCTTAGCCCGGAGCGCGTTAATCCGGGTGAACTGGTGGCCTCGGTCGTACGGATTTTCGATGGCCTTGCCCGACAGAAGGAACTCGAACTGAAGCTGGAGTTTTCTTCGGCCAACCCGACCTTCGATGTGTTGCTGGACCCTTTGCGCTTCAAGCAGGTGCTGTCCAACCTGATCAGCAATGCCATCAAGTTTACCGAGCAAGGCCAGGTCCGGGTCATTGTCGACCTGCAGCCAGCAATGCAGCCTGATCGTGTGCAAATGCGGGTGCAGGTTCACGACAGTGGTATCGGGATCAGCGAACAGGATCAATACCGGCTGTTCGAACCCTTCGCCCAGGCCGACAACGCCGTTCAATCGGCCAGGGGGGGCGCAGGGCTGGGGCTGGTCATCAGCCGCAATCTCTGCGAGATGATGGGCGGTAGTCTGCAATTGCGCAGCGAGCCGGGGGTCGGCACTCAAGTGGAGGTATTGCTGCACCTGGAAGCGTTGCCGATGCAACAATCTGCCCAGCTGGCCGAGACGCAAATTGTCGTCGCCACAACCCCACTGAATGTTCTGGTCGTCGACGATCACTCGGCCAATCGTTTGCTCACCTGCCAGCAACTGGAGTTTCTAGGCCATCGATTTACTGTCGCGGCCGATGGCCAGGAGGGATTGGAGGCATGGAAAGACCAACCGTTTGATCTGGTGATCGCCGATTGCAACATGCCGCTCATGAACGGTTACGAGCTGGCCCGTGCCATTCGCCGGCATGAAAGTCAAAATCATCGCCCTCCCTGCACCGTACTCGGGTTCACCGCCAACGCCCAACCGGAAGAAATACAACGCTGCAAACAGGCCGGAATGGATGACTGTCTGTTCAAACCCCTTAGCCTCGGAGCCTTGAGCCAGTGGATGGAAAACATTGAGCCCACCCATGCAGCCCCGGCGTTCAGCCTGCACGGGCTGAAACTGCTGACCGGAGGCGACCCCATATTGAACCGCCGATTGCTCAACGAGTTGGTCAACAGCAACCGCCAGGATCTGCAAACGCTGATGTCGCTATCCAGCTTCGGGGATACGCAGGCGCTGCAGGACATTGCCCACAAAATCAAAGGCGCAGCCCGAATAGTGCAAGCCTCACCCCTGATCGACCGCTGCGAGGCGCTTGAAGCCGCCTGCCATGAGGATTTCGATCGCGAAAAAGTGGCCGGATGCTGCCAATCCATGGAGCGCACCCTGCTTGAGCTGGAGGACGCGTTACTACGTCAGATCAAGCATTACGACGAAGGCAAAATGACAGAGCCTTAACTATGCTTGGACCCTCGGCAGGGTGTTGACCCTCATGGAGAAACCCGCAATGCCTGACCCACTGCGCACGGATCCACGCCGGTTTCCACTGCATGTCCATATCAGTGTGATGTTCACCTTTCTGTTGTTGCTGACCGGAGTGCTGCTGGGTCTTTTCAACTACCGGCAAACGACCCAGATCATACTGTCCAGCAGTGAAAAACTCTTCAACCGTATCGAGCAGGATGTCCGGCTGGACCTGCACGCCACCTATCAACCCATTCGCCACCTGTTGAGCCTGCTGGCACTCAATCCGGCGGGCCAGTCCGCTGATCTGGAACACCGCCTGGCACTGCTCGAACCGTTCAGCCAGTCACTCGAGGACAACCCCAATCTGGCGTCGCTGTACCTGGGCTACGACAACGGCGACTTTTTCATGGTCCGCCCACTGCATACCCCAGAGGTCAAAGCCCTGGTCAAGGCTCCGGACATGGCGGCTTACCAGGTCTGGAGCATTGAGCACGACAGCAGCGGCCAGGCTCGTTCCCAGTCTTTGTTTTTCGACCGCAACCTGGCCCTCGTCAGTCGCCAGGACAACCTGAACGACACCTACGACCCTCGCAGCCGTGCCTGGTTTACCAGCGCCCGTAGCGATAATGAACAGATCACGACCGAACCCTATATCTTTTTTTCCACCCATGACATTGGCACGACGCTGGCACGACGCAGTGGCGACAAGGCAATCATGGCCGCCGACCTGACCCTGGCCGAACTCAGCGCGACCCTGGCCAAGCACGTCGTGACCCCCCATACCGAAATCGTGCTGTTCGATGCCGAAGGCAATGCCATCGCCTACCCCGACAGCCGCAGGCTGATCATCAATGATCAGACATCCCGCCTGATCAAGGCCGCGGACCTGAGCCTCCCCCTGGGTGCGTTACTCAACAACCCCTCTGAGGGCAATCGCCTGGATGCCAACGGCCGGCAGTGGATCGTGGCCCGCAGCAGCATGCAGGAAGGCGGCCCCCAAGGCCTGCAACTGGCGCTGCTGGTACCGGAAGACGAGTTGCTCGTCGATGCTTACCGGATGCGCTGGCAAGGTGCGCTCATTACCCTGGCAACGCTGCTGTTATGCGTGCCGCTGGGTTGGCTGACCTCCAGAGTCCTGGTCAAACCCTTGCGCGCCCTGGTGCAGGAGGCCGATGCGATTCGCAGTTTCGATTTCAATTTTCCGCTTTCCCGTCGCTCGCCGGTGCTCGAAGTCGACCAACTGAGCGTGTCGATGGCACGGATGAAAGACACGCTGGCGAGCTTCTTCCAGATCACTGACAGCCTCAGCGCCGAAACCCGTTTCGCCCCCCTGCTGGAACGCGTGTTGTTTGAAACCGTGAAAATCGGTCAGGCCCAGGCCGGCCTGATCTATCTGCGTGAAGGTGATGGCGGGCACATGGAACCCCACGGACTGATCATCAATGACACCACCGAAAACCTGCAATCCTTCGACATCCGCGGACATTCACTGGAAAACCCGCAAAGCCCCCCATGGCTGCAGCAGCTGGCAAACGTCGACAACGTCGTCAGTAACCTGGGGTTCGAGCAAGCGGGCGATCTGCAGAAAATCTTGCTCGCGCTGGAAAGTCCCCGGGTCCATCTGATCGGAATCCGCCTGCATAATCGTCACAACGAAACCGTGGGCCTGCTGGTGTTGCTATTGGCCGACAGCGGCGAGCAAAGCGATCTGGAAAAACTGCGGCCGGACCGCATTGCGTTTCTCCAGGCGGTGTCCGGCGCGGCGGCCGTGTGCATCGAAAGCCAGCGTCTGCAAGCCCGACAAAAACAGTTGCTGGACGCCTTCATTCAACTGCTGGCCGGTGCCATCGACGCCAAAAGCCCCTATACCGGCGGCCATTGCCAGCGCGTGCCGGAACTGACCCTGATGCTTGCCCGGGCGGCGGCGGCCAGCCAGGACCCCGCCTTCAGCGCCTATCGGCCGACCGACGATGAATGGGAGGCACTGCACATCGCTGCCTGGCTGCACGATTGCGGCAAGATCACCACACCGGAATACGTCGTCGACAAAGCCACGAAGCTGGAAACCCTCACCGATCGCATCCACGAAATCCGCACCCGCTTCGAGGTACTCAAGCGCGATGCCTGGATCAGCTACTGGCAGGCCATTGCCCTGGGCGGTGACGAGCAAGCCCTGGCAGAACTGCGTGATGCCAGCCTGGCCGGGCTGGATGATGATTTCGCCTTCATTGCCCGTTGCAATCTGGGTGGCGAAGCCATGGCCGACGCTGATCTGCACCGCCTGCGCAGCGTGGCTGAACGCACCTGGACCCGGACCCTGGATGACCGGCTGGGCGTGTCCTGGGAAGAGAACCGGCGTCAGGCCCGAACACCCGCCCCCACCCTGCCCGTCAGCGAACCCTTACTGGCGGACAAACCCGAGCACCTGTTCGAACGCAGCGAAAACGAAGTGATACCGCAAGACAATCCCCTGGGTTTCAAACTCGACGTTCCGCCCCACAAATACAATCGGGGCGAGCTGTACAACCTGAGCATTGTCCGGGGCACCCTGACGAGCGAGGAGCGTTATGTCATCAATAACCACATCGTTCAGACGATCCTGATGCTCAACCATCTGCCATTCCCCGGGCACCTGCGCAGCGTCGCGGAAATAGCCGGCGGGCATCACGAAAAAATGGACGGCAGTGGTTATCCGAAACGCTTGAAGCGAGCAGACATGAGCCTGCCGGCGCGAATGATGGCGATTGCCGATATTTTCGAAGCGCTGACGGCCGCCGACCGCCCCTACAAAAAAGCCAAGACCTTGAGCGAGGCGCTGGGCATCATGGCGTTCATGTGCCGTGATGCCCACATCGACCCGGAACTGTTCGGGCTGTTCATCAGGGCACAGATCTATTTGCAGTACGCCAGGCGCTTCCTCGACCCTGCGCAGATCGATACGGTGGACGCACCGGGCCTGCTGGTCAAGGCGGGCCTGGCGTCTTGATCAGCAGTCGGTCAGGCGCAGGAAAATCGCCGCCAGTTGCTCGATACCGGCCTGGTCCTGCGGGGTGAACCGCGCCAGTTTCGGGCTGTCGAGGTCGAGCACGCCGATCAATCGGCCGTCCTTGACCAGCGGCACTACCAGTTCGCTGTTCGAGGCGCTGTCACAGGCAATGTGACCTGGGAATGCGTGCACATCTTCGACCAACTGGGTCTGCAAGGTAGCGGCTGCCGTTCCGCAGACGCCACGTCCGAACGGAATCCGCACACAAGCGATCTGCCCCTGAAACGGGCCCAGCACCAACTCCTCATTGCGGTTGAGGTAGAAACCGGCCCAGTTCAGGTCATCGAGCTGATTGAACAGAAACGCCGAGAACTGCGCGGCATTGGCAATGAAGTCCCGCTCGTCCGCCAGCAAGGACTCCAGCTGCGCGTGCAGCATGCCGTAGCCTTCGAGGCCCTGGCCGCTCTTTTGTAAATCGATCATGCCTTGTGCTCCAACAGTTTCAGCCCGACCCAGTAACGGGCAAATTGATAAGCGCAACGTCCATTGCGATTGCCTCTGCCGGTGGCCCAGCGTACCGCCAGGATGTCCAGCTCTTCGCTGCGCTGCCATGTCAGTCCGGCCTTGCCGGCCAACTGGCCGATCCAGTGCTCGACGACGTCGAGGAAGTGTTCCTGGGTAAACGGATAGAACGATAGCCACAGGCCGAAGCGGTCCGACAGCGCGATCTTGTCCTCCACCGCCTCGCTCGGATGCAGCTCACCGTCGACCCGCTTCCAGTTCTCGTTGTCACTTTCCTTTTCCGGCACCAGGTGGCGACGGTTCGACGTGGCGTACAGCAGGACGTTGTCCGGCGCCTGTTCCAGCGAGCCATCGAGTACGCTTTTGAGCACTCGGTAATCGCCCTCGCCCGACTCGAACGAGAGGTCATCGCAAAACAGCACGAAACGCTGGGGCAGTTTGCCGATCTGTTCGACCACGCGCGGCAGGTCTGCCAGGTGATCGCGTTCAATCTCGATCAGGCGCAAACCGGCTTGAGCGTGCTCGGCCAACAAGGCGCGCACCAGCGACGACTTGCCGGTGCCGCGCGAGCCCCACAGCAAGGCGTGGTTGGCGGGCATGCCATCGAGGAACTGTTGGGTGTTGCGCCCAAGTTGCTCAACTTGCCGGTCGACGCCGATCAGGTCCGACAGGCGCATGTCGAGGCTGACCTGCAGCGGCATCAGATAACCGCCGCGAGACTCACGCTGCCAGCGCGCCGCCAGGCATTGCGTCCAGTCGATGGCTGGCCGGGGTGCCGGCAGCAACGGCTCGATACGGGCCAGAACGGCATCGGCGCGTTCAAGAAAAGCATTCAATCGGGAATCCACGACTTCTCCTCGGGCACGTTCACAGTAATGATGGTGATACAGCGACGAAACACAGCGTCACACAAGCGGCTGCCCCCGCGGTACAGGCCTCGCGAGAACATCAACAGGCAGGCATGATCGACTATGCTTGAGCAGCGAAAGGAAACGGAAGTGGTTCACCCTCCCATGGACATCAAATTCACCAACCGGCTGTCATTCAAGCAAGCCCGGCTGACCGTGCTGGTCGGTTTCATTCTGGGCACGCTGCTCAGCCTGCTGCAAATTGGCATCGATTATGCCAGTGAAGACGCCTCCATCAATCGTGAAATCCTTTCATTACTGGAAATCAGCCACAACCCGGCCTCGCGAATCGCCTACAACATCGACGCCGAACTCGCCAAGGAGCTGACCCAGGGCCTGCTGCGCTCGCCGGCGATCATCGGCGCGAAACTGACCGACAACAACGGCACCGTGCTGGCCAACGCCAAGCGACCCGAGGTGCAAAACGGCTACCGGATGCTCAGTGACTTCCTGTTCGGTGCAAGCCGCCAGTTCGAAGACCGGCTTTACCTGGATCATTTACCCAACGAATCTCTGGGTACGCTGCGGCTGAAGGTCGATACCTATGCCTTCGGCAATCGGTTCCTGCGCCGGGCCGAAGTGACCCTGATCAATGGCTTCGCCCGCAGCCTGCTGCTGTCCGGCATCCTGCTGGCGTTGTTCTATGTGATGCTGACCAAACCCCTGGTGCGGGTGATCCGTGAGCTCAGCGGTCGCGACCCGGGCAACACCGAACCGACGTCGCTGGAGTGTCCCGCCGGGCACGCCAACGATGAGATCGGTGTACTGGTCAAGGTTGCCAACCAGCAATTCAAAAACATCGCCACTGAAATCCGGCAGCGGCGCAACGCGGAAAACCGCCTGACCGAATATCTTGGCCAGCTGGAAAACATCGTCTCGGCCCGCACCGCCGAACTCAAGGCGATCAACGCCCGGCTGAGCCAATCCAACGAGGAACTGGAAGCCGCGCGCAGCACCGCCCTCGACATGGCCGAAGCCCGCTCGGTGTTCCTGGCCAACATGAGCCATGAAATCCGCACGCCCCTCAATGGCTTGCTCGGGATGATCGCGCTGTCCCTCGACGGACCGCTGAATGCCGAACAACAGCAACAGCTGTCGATCGCCCATGACTCGGGCAAGGTACTGGTGGAACTGCTCAACGATATCCTCGATTTATCGAAATTCGATGCCGGTCAGCTCGAGCTCGAGCACATCCCCTTCGATCTCGGATCGCTGATCGAGGACACCGCCAACCTGCTGTCGCAAAACGCCGCCCCCAGCGTCGAACTGACCTGCCTGATCGATCCGCATTTCCCGGCACTGGTGCTCGGCGATCCGACCCGGGTGCGGCAGATCGTCAGTAACCTGCTGTCCAACGCCCTCAAGTTCACCCGATTCGGGCGTGTCGACGTGCGCCTGTCAACGTTCGGGGACGGCGTCAGAATCGAAGTGTGCGACACCGGCATCGGCATCCCTCAGGAAGCCCAGGCCAGGATCTTCCAGCCTTTCACCCAGGCCGGTGCCGGTATTACCCGCCAATTTGGCGGCACCGGGCTGGGCCTGGCGCTGACCTGCAACCTTTGCGAAGCCATGCAGGGGCGCCTGACGATCAGCTCCGAAGCGGGTTTTGGCAGTCAGTTCTGCGCCGATCTGCCATTACCCAGCCATACCCGCGCAATGCCTGCTGTTGCGCTCAATGGCAAAGTCATCGCCATCACGGCCGCCAGCAGCGGGCTGAGTGAACTGCTGAACAGCCTGTTGCCTGGCTGGGGGCTGGACTATGAACGGCGCTCCATGGATGACTCACTGCTTGGCCTGGCAGCCGACGTGCTCATCACCGACTGCCCCGAATGCCTGTTCAATTTGCGCCCGGCCCTCAGCGCGCCGATCCTGCTGATCACCGCGTATGGCAATTTCATGCCCAGCGAAGAGGTAAACGCCCTCGCCCCCTTGCAACAACAGGCACGCCCCCTGGCCCGCAATACGCTCTATCAGTGCTTGCGGCGGATCCTGCAACCGGAAATCCACCCGATCAACGATGTCCGGCACGAAACGCAGAGCCCGCTACGCCGCGGACGCGTGTTGCTGGTGGAAGACAATCCGGTGAACCAACTGGTGGCCAAAGGCATGCTCGGCAAACTCGGCTGCGAGGTGACCACCGCGGCCCATGGTGCCGAGGCCCTGGATCAACTCGAACAACGGGAGTTCGACCTGGTGCTGATGGACTGCAACATGCCGGTGATGGACGGCTATGAAGCCAGCCGGCAGATCCGCCGCAGCGGACGCTGGCCCCAACTGCCCATCGTCGCCCTGACGGCCAACGCCATGTCGGAGGAGCGCGAACGCTGTCGTGCCGCGGGCATGAGCGACTACCTGGCCAAACCGTTCCGGCGCGAAGAACTGGCCGCCCTGCTGGATTTGTGGATCCCCGCTACGACAGCGCCCTGATCTGTCCCAACAGGTGGTCGAGACCATCGCGCAAGTCGTTGAGACGATTCAGGTCGACCCCGCTGTCGCACAACAACCGCGCCTTGAGTGGCCCGACCTGATCGCGCAAGGCCGTTCCGGCGGGCGACAGGCTCAGGTGCACTTCACGCTCATCACGCGCCGAACGCTGACGCTGCACCAGTTGCAGTTGTTCGAGGCGCTTGAGCAACGGTGTCAGCGTGCCGGAATCCAGGGCCAGGCGCTCACCCAGTGCCTTCACGGTCGGTTGCTCGGGGGCTGCTTCCTGCCACTCCCACAGCACCAGCATCGCCAGGTACTGAGGGTACGTCAGGCCCAACTGATCGAGCATTGGCTTGTAGGCGCGAATGACCGCACGGGAAGCTGCGTACAGCTTGAAACACAGCTGGCTGTCGAGCTTCAGGGAATCGACGGACAAGGTGTTCATTTGAGCAGGGCTTCGATCTCGCGGGTCAGGTCCTGCGGCTTGGTCGCCGGGGCGAAGCGCTTGACCAGTTGCCCGTCCTTGCCGATCAGGAACTTGGTGAAGTTCCACTTGATGCCCTGGGAACCCAGTACACCCGGAGCGCGCTTTTTCAACTGCACGAACAGGGGATGGGCGCCGGCGCCGTTGACGTCGATCTTTTTGAACAGCGGGAAGCTGACACCGAAGTTCAGTTCGCAGAATTCGGAGATCGCCCCTTCATTGCCCGGCTCTTGCTTGCCGAACTGATTGCAGGGAAAACCGAGCACCACCAGGCCCTGGTCCTTGTAGGTCTGCCACAACTCCTCCAGGCCTTTGTATTGCGGAGTGAAACCGCACTTGCTGGCCGTGTTGACCACCAGCACGGCCTTGCCGGCGAAATCCGCCAGGGTCTTTTGCTCTCCCTTGATCGTGGTGCAAGGGATGCTCAGCAGGTTGTCGCTCATGTTTGAAGTTCCGAGTGAATGCCAGAGCCAACAAAATAGCGAGCAATTGAATTGTGTGCAATTTAATTAATCAGCTCAGGCCAGCTGTCCGGCACGCAACCCTGTAGGAGCTGCCGCAGGCTGCGATCTTTTGATTTTGTTTTTTCTGGATCGCAGAAGATCAAGATCAAAGGATCGCAGCCTGCGGCAGCTCCTACAGGTTCAGCGCATGGTCCGTTCGCTTCGGATCAGTCGCGGGGAACGAGGTCCAGGCACACCGAGTTGATGCAATAACGCAGGCCGGTCGGCGGTGGGCCATCCGGGAACACGTGGCCAAGGTGCGCGTCGCATTTGGCGCAGACCACTTCGGTGCGGATCATGCCGTGGCTGACATCACGGATCTCGGTCATGGCACTGTCGCCGATCGGCGCGTAGAAACTCGGCCAGCCGCAGCCGGAATCGAATTTGGTCCTGGAGTCGAACAGCGGTTCGCTACAGCAGATGCAGTGGTAGACACCGTCGGTTTTGGTGGCGTTGTATTTACCGGAAAACGGACGTTCGGTGCCTTTGAGGCGGCACACGTTGTACTGCTCTGGATCGAGCATCGCCTTCCATTCTTCCAGGGTTTTTTCCAACTTTTCCATCATCACACCTCAGCGGCTGAAAAAGCCCGATCTGTACCTTTTCCACGGATCGGGCGGCACGTATGATTGCGCCTCGTCAAACGCCAGTCTGGCAGCCAGACCACGCGCATTCAAACGGAAATATGGGTGCTGCATCTCAAGGCGCCGGGCCTGTGTGAATACGCAGGATTCCCAGCACGGCTGTCCAAACGCCGTCTGGATCGTTCATTTTCGGGAACACATCGCCATGCAGGTCAGCAAATCGAACAAGCTCGCCAACGTCTGCTACGACATTCGCGGCCCGGTGCTCAAGCACGCCAAGCGCCTGGAAGAGGAAGGCCATCGCATCCTCAAGCTGAACATCGGCAACCCGGCGCCTTTTGGTTTCGAAGCGCCGGATGAGATCCTCCAGGACGTGATCCGCAACCTGCCGACCGCCCAGGGTTATAGCGACTCCAAGGGCCTGTTCAGTGCGCGCAAGGCCGTGATGCAGTATTACCAGCAAAAGCAGGTAGAAGGCGTCGGCATTGAAGACATCTACCTGGGCAACGGTGTTTCCGAACTGATCGTGATGTCGATGCAGGCCCTGCTCAACAATGGCGACGAAGTGCTGGTGCCTGCGCCAGACTACCCGCTATGGACCGCCGCCGTGAGCCTGTCCGGCGGTAATCCGGTGCATTACCTGTGCGACGAGCAAGCCAACTGGTGGCCGGACCTGGCCGACATCAAGGCCAAGATCACCCCGAACACCAAGGCCCTGGTGATCATCAACCCGAACAACCCGACTGGCGCCGTGTATTCGAAGGAAGTGCTGCTGGGCATGCTGGAACTGGCCCGCCAGCACAACCTGGTGGTGTTCTCCGACGAGATCTACGACAAGATCCTCTACGACGATGCCGTGCACATCTGCACCGCCTCCCTGGCGCCGGACCTGCTGTGCCTGACCTTCAACGGTCTGTCCAAGTCCTATCGCGTGGCCGGTTTCCGTTCCGGCTGGATCGCCATTTCCGGTCCGAAACACCACGCCCAGAGCTACATCGAAGGCATCGACATGCTGGCGAACATGCGCCTGTGCGCCAACGTGCCGAGCCAGCATGCGATCCAGACCGCCCTGGGCGGCTACCAGAGCATCAATGACCTGGTGCTGCCGCAAGGTCGCCTGCTCGAACAGCGCAACCGCACCTGGGAACTGCTCAACGACATTCCGGGCGTGAGCTGCGTCAAGCCGATGGGCGCGCTGTACGCTTTCCCGCGCATCGACCCGAAAGTCTGCCCGATCCACAACGACGAGAAATTCGTCCTCGACCTGCTGCTCTCCGAAAAGCTGCTGGTGGTTCAAGGCACTGCATTCAACTGGCCATGGCCAGACCACTTCCGCGTCGTGACCCTGCCACGTGTCGATGACCTGGAGATGGCCATCGGACGCATCGGCGGCTTCCTCAAGTCCTACCGCCAGTAAGCGCCCACCACCGTGCGACACGCCTGCCCGTCGCACGGTGACTTTCATCCGGCAACATTTGTTTGCATTGCGTCACAAGCAGTCGTCTTGCCCGCTGCCGGACAACGCCGTGCCTGCTCGCGCCTAACAAAGGCGGGGCCTTCGACATGAATTGACTGACAAACACTTCCTGCACTCGCGTCGGAAACGCCCTGCAAGCAGCTAGACTATTGCCGTAGGACACAGTTTGAAATAGTCACCCGGTTGAATACCCCGGTGCAGCACCTTATATACCCCGCAGTACGCTACATCTTTAGCATGAGGAGATTTCTACAACCATGATGCGCATCCTGCTGTTCTTGGCCACTAACCTGGCGGTCGTGCTGATTGCCAGCATCACCCTGAGCCTTTTCGGCTTCAACGGGTTCATGGCGGCCAATGGGGTTGACCTCAACCTCAATCAGCTGCTGATTTTCTGTGCGGTCTTTGGTTTCGCCGGTTCACTGTTCTCGCTGTTCATCTCCAAGTGGATGGCGAAGATGAGCACCAGCACCCAGATCATCACCCAGCCACGCACCCGTCACGAGCAATGGCTGCTGCAAACTGTCGAGCAACTGTCCCGCGAAGCCGGGATCAAGATGCCCGAAGTCGGTATTTTCCCCGCCTACGAGGCGAACGCCTTCGCCACCGGCTGGAACAAGAACGACGCACTGGTCGCCGTAAGCCAGGGCTTGCTCGAGCGCTTTTCACCCGATGAAGTGAAAGCCGTCCTGGCCCACGAAATCGGCCACGTGGCCAATGGCGACATGGTTACCCTGGCACTGATCCAGGGCGTGGTGAACACCTTCGTGATGTTCTTCGCCCGGATCATCGGCAATTTCGTCGACAAGGTGATCTTCAAGAACGAAGAAGGCCAGGGCATTGCCTACTACGTGGCGACCATCTTCGCCGAACTGGTTCTGGGCATCCTGGCCAGCGCCATCGTCATGTGGTTCTCGCGCAAGCGCGAATTCCGTGCCGACGAAGCCGGTGCAAACCTGGCCGGCACCGCCGCGATGATTGGCGCCCTGCAACGCCTGCGGGCGGAACAAGGCCTGCCGGTGCATATGCCCGACACCCTGAACGCCTTCGGCATCAATGGTGGCATCAAGCAAGGGTTCGCCCGCATGTTCATGAGCCACCCGCCACTGGAAGAGCGTATCGACGCCCTGGCTCGTCGCCGCGGCTAAGAGGTTCCACCGCAAATGAAAAGGCCCGCAGCGATGCGGGCCTTTTTTTTGTCTGTTCAAAAGCTTCAGTGCCTTTCAGGGCCCCTTCGCGGGCAAGCCCGCTCCCACAGGATCTGTGAACGCCTCAGATCATTGTGGGAGCGGGCTTGCCCGCGAAGAGGCCTGGACTAACAACTAATTACTGACTGGAGATCCGATATACCCGCTCCTCCAGCCGCGTGACCCCTGCATCAAGAAACTTCCCGCTGTCGCTCAACACATCCTGATCTTCCAGGATCTTCAGCGCCCATGAGTCCCCGAACAACCGCCGCACCTCATCATCGAGCACAGCAAACGGGGGACCGGGCATTTGCGCCTGATCATAGTCCAGGGTGATCACCAGACCATGGGACTCCTTCGGCAGTATCCGCTTCAAGTGAGCGGCATAGCGCTCTCGCATTTCCGCCGGCAACGCAATCAACGCGGCGCGATCATAGAGCGCGGAGCAATCAGCCGTGTCACCGGCCGTCAGCTCAAAGAAATTGCCGCACCAAAGTTCGATGGAGCCTGCCCGATAGACCTTGAACGGCCCCTGCTCACTGACGGCCGGATCAAAGCCATGCTCGCTGAAAAACTCCTCGATGGCTTTTTCCGACAATTCGACTCCCAGGACCTCATGGCCTTGATGGGCGAGCCAAAGCAAATCCAGGCTTTTTCCACATAAGGGCACCAACACGCGCGCCCCCTCTTCAAGGCTTAACGCTGGCCAGAACCGCTTCAGATGAGGGTTCACCTGCGGCAGGTGAAAGCCGATCTGATTCGCCGCCCATTTCTTGTGCCAAAACTCCGGCTGCATAAATAACCCCGAAAATTCGATCAAAACACCCTAAAACTTATATTAGATTTAGATTAATGATCTGACTGAAGATGTTGCATCTTAACTCTCAGGAGCTCATTCATGTTCCCCAGCCTGTACATATCCCACGGCTCCCCCATGCTTGCCCTGGAACCCGGCGCCAGCGGACCGGCACTCGCCCGCCTGGCCGCCGAGATCCCCAGGCCCACAGCCATCGTGATTGTGTCTGCACATTGGGAAAGCAATGAGCTGCTGGTCAGCGGTAATCCGCAGCCTGAAACCTGGCATGACTTCGGCGGATTCCCCAAAGCCCTGTTCGAGGTCCAGTACCCGGCACCCGGCGACCCACGACTCGCCGCAGAGGTTACCGAGCTACTGAAAACCGCCGGCTTTCCTGCGCGTATCGACAGCAATCGGCCTTTCGACCATGGCGTCTGGGTGCCTTTATCGCTGATGTACCCGCAAGCAGACATCCCGATTGTCCAGGTTTCACTGCCCACCCGGGCCGGCCCCGCTCTGCAGACCCGCGTTGGCCACGCGCTGGCCAGCCTGAGCGAGCACGGCGTCCTGCTGATCGGCTCCGGCAGCATCACTCACAACCTGCGGGAGCTGGACTGGCACGCCGGCCCCGAGAGCGTTGAGCCCTGGGCGCTGGCGTTTCGCGACTGGATGGTCGAGAAACTCGCAGCGAACGACGAAACCGCACTGCATGACTATCGCGCGCAGGCACCGCATGCCGTGCGCAACCACCCCAGCGACGAACACCTGTTGCCGCTGTACTTTGCCCGCGCCGCCGGTGGGCCGTTCAGCATTGCCCATCAGGGATTTACCATGGGCGCACTGGGCATGGACATCTATCGTTTCGGCTGACCAATAAAGCAAAAGATCGCAGCCTTCGGCAGCTCCTACGGAGGAATGCGATCCCTTGTAGGAGCTGCCGCAGGCTGCGATCTTTTTTACAGGCAAAAAAAATCCCCGAACCAGTCGGGGATTTTTCATGTTCGATCAATCAGCTCGAGAGCGGATCAATCTTCGCGGTAGCGACGCAGCTTCAACTGCTTGCCGGCAACGCGAGTGTCCTTCAGCTTGGTCAGCAACTTCTCCAGACCATCTTCCGGCAGCTCGACGAGGCTGAAGCTGTCACGCACCTGGATGCGACCGATCGCTTCACGCGCCAGACCACCTTCGTTGAGGATGGCGCCCAGCAGGTTCTTGGCAGCGATACCGTCACGCGCGCCCAGCGCGGTACGGCAACGTGCACGGCCTTCGCCCAGTGGCATCGGAGCACGACGCTCGCGGTCGCCACGCTCAGGACGATCACCGGAACGCTCTGGACGATCGCCACGCGGTGCATTGTTCGGCACCAGTGGACGCTCTTTCTCGATAGCGGCCAGGTTCAGCGCTTGACCGTTGGTTGCCTTGCGCAGCAGGGCTGCGGCCAGGGCACGCGGGCTGCAACCGATGTCGGCGGTCAGGCGATCGAGCAGATCACCGTGGGTCGATTCGGCCTCGGCCACCAGCGGCGACAGGCTGTTGGTCAGTTTCTTGATGCGCGCATCCAGAACGGCTTGAGCGTCCGGCAGGCGAACTTCAGCAACCTTCTGACCGGTTACACGCTCGATCACTTGCAGCATGCGGCGCTCACGCGGAGTCACCAGCAGCAGTGCACGACCTTCGCGACCGGCACGGCCGGTACGGCCGATACGGTGAACGTAGGACTCAGGATCGTACGGCATGTCAACGTTGAATACGTGAGTGATGCGCGGAACGTCCAGGCCACGAGCGGCAACGTCGGTCGCCACAACGATGTCCAGACGGCCATCCTTGAGGGAGTCGATCACGCGCTCACGCTGGTTCTGGGCGATGTCACCGTTCAGCGCAGCGGCTTTGTAGCCTTTGGCTTCCAGGGCACTGGCCAGGTCCAGGGTCGCTTGCTTGGTGCGCACGAACATGATCAGGGCGTCGAAATCTTCCACTTCCAGCAAGCTGAGAACGGCCGAAGTCTTCTGGTCAGCGTGAACCAGCAGGTGAGCCTGCTCGATCGCGGTAACGGTCTGGGTCTTGCTCTGAATCTTGACGTGCTTCGGATCGCGCAGGTGGCGTTCGGCGATGGCACGGATCGACTGAGGCAGGGTTGCCGAGAACAGTACGGTCTGACGGGTTTCCGGCATGGCCTTGAAGATGACTTCCAGGTCGTCCATGAAGCCCAGCTTGAGCATTTCGTCGGCTTCGTCGAGAACCAGGTGGTTCACGGTCGCCAGTACTTTTTCGTCGCGACGCAGGTGGTCGCACAGACGGCCCGGAGTGGCGACAACGATTTGTGCGCCATTACGGATTGCTTTCAGTTGTGGGCCCATCGGCGCGCCGCCGTAGACAGCCACAACAGTCACGCCTGGCATTTGCTTGGCGTAGGTTTCGAAAGCGGTTGCAACTTGTAGCGCCAACTCACGAGTTGGGGCCAGGATCAGAGCTTGCGGCTCGCGCTTGGACGGATCAATGCGGTGCAGAATTGGCAAGGCAAAGGCAGCGGTTTTACCGGTACCGGTTTGCGCCTGACCAATCATATCGTGACCGGCGAGAATGATCGGGATCGACTGCTGCTGAATGGCCGAAGGCTCTTCATAGCCGGTAGCGACTACTGCAGCGACAATATTTGGATGAAGTTCAAGAGCGGCGAAGCCGCCGATTTCCTGGGTCATGGGTCTGCCTCTAAGTGCATCCGCAAAGACCCATGCTCCAAAGCTGCACATGCCGTGTTGAGACTCAAGAGTCGCCCTGGCAGCTTTGTCGGCGGGGATTTGCGAAAACGAATGAATGAAAAGAATCGTCAAGGAAGAGTCCGCTGGGCGGACGTGCAGCCGAAGCTGGCTTCGGGGAATTGCGCTACCTAAACGCGGCCCGGTTAAAGGCCGGCGCGCACTATACCGGAATTCGTCAAAAAAGGGAGCTTTTTTTATCGGAAATCCACCGGATACACCGTTGTGTCACAGGCTTTGCGAATAATCGGTCAGCCGTCTATTTTTCAAAGGCCCGGCCTTGCGGGTGATGGCGCTAAAACGGTTCACCCCTTACCGTGCAGACCGCAGGTCCCCGCACGCCTCTCCTACCCCGAGGACCGCTCCATGAATCAGCCCAGTTCCAGTCGAGTCAGCCGCGAACGGCGCGGCCATGTGTTCCTGATTGGTCTGGATCGGGTGGCCAAGCGCAACGCCTTCGATCTCGACCTGCTCAACGCGCTGAGCCTGGCCTATGGCGAATTCGAGGCCGATAGCGAGGTGCGGGTGGCGGTGGTGTTCGCTCATGGCGAACACTTTACCGCCGGGCTCGATCTGGTCAATGCCAGTGTGGCACTGGCAGATGGCTGGCAGGTTCCGCCCGGCGGCTGTGATCCGTGGGCGGTGTTCGCCGGTCCCAGGGTCAGCAAACCGGTGATTGTCGCCGCCCAGGGTTATTGCCTGACCATCGGCATCGAGTTGATGCTGGCCGCCGACATCAACCTGTGCGCCAGCAACACCCGGTTCGCGCAGATGGAAGTGCAACGCGGGATCTTCCCGTTCGGCGGTGCCACCCTGCGCCTGCATCAAGTGGCCGGCTGGGGCAATGCCATGCGCTGGTTGTTGACCGGGGATGAATTCGACGCCCGCGACGCCTTGCACCTGGGTCTGGTGCAGGAGGTCATGGCCAGCGAGGACTTGCTGCCCCGGGCGATTGAACTGGCCGAGCGGATCGCCCGTCAGGCGCCGCTCGGCGTTCAAGCGACACTGATGTCTGCACGACAGGCCCGCTATGAAGGGGAAACCGCAGCGGCACAGGCGTTGCCGCTGCTGGTGAAGAAGTTGATGGCTAGCGAGGACGTCAAGGAAGGTGTGCGGTCGATGGTGGAGCGACGGCCCGGTATTTTCAAAGGCTGCTGAAAATCCCTGTAGGAGCTGCCGGAGGCTGCGATCTTTTGATCTTGAAAAACAAAATCAAAAGATCGCAGCCTCCGGCAGCTCCTACAGGGGGATCAGTGTTCCTCAGGTCGCCGGGCGAATCGCCTTGATCAACGACTGCAACGAATACCCCAGCCGCGGCGCCAGCGCTTCGGCGCGGTTGATCAGGCCGTCCATGTCCAGCTCCTGATCCAGCTCCGAAGGCACGATCAGGATCACGTTGCCCTCCTTCACCGGCAGTTCCCAATAGTGGCGGTGATACAAACCGCGCAACAAGGCGGCGCCCAGGGGTTTGCCATCGTCGGTCGCCCACTGATTGATCACCAGCCAGCCACCCGGATTCAATCGCTTCTGACAGTTTTCCAGGAAACTCCAGGCCAGATGCCCGACACCCGGGCCGACATCGGTATAAAGGTCGACGAAAATCAGGTCCGCCGATTCTGCGCTATCCAGCAATTCCAGCGCATCGCCAACGCGGATGTACAGACGCGGATCGTCATCCAGCCCCAGATACTCAATGGCCAGGCGCGGCACGTCCGGGCGCAGCTCGATGGCTTCGACATCTTCCAGCGGCAGGAACTTGAGGCAGGCCTGGGTCAGCGTACCGGCGCCGAGACCGAGAAACAGTGCGCTTTCGGGTCGTTCATGGCACAGCGCGCCGATCAGCATCGCCCGGGTATAGTCGTACTCGAGCCAACTCGGATCGGCGGTGAACACGCAGCTTTGCTCGATGGCATCACCGAACTCGAGAAAACGGTAATCGGCCACTTCCAGCACACGAATCACACCGAACTCGTCCTGTACCTCGGCGAGCAGATGCTCGACGCGTTCCTCAGTCATTTCATCTCCTGACCGTCACCGGGGCCGGCAACGCAATAACACCGCGTGTAGAGAGCGGCAAAGGCGAGATTGTCAGCGATGCGACGGGAACAGGTCACGCACTAATTTGCTGATAACATGGACGTCCGAGCGAAAACACTAGAGACCGTGATGAGCCAACCCTGGAGCCCTGACAGCTGGCGCGCCCTGCCGATCCAGCAACAACCCCGATACCCCGACGCCGCGCATTTGCAGCAGGTCGAGCAGACCCTGGCCAGCTATCCGCCGCTGGTGTTTGCCGGTGAAGCCCGTGAGTTGCGCCGTCAGTTTGCCGAGGTGACCCAGGGCCGCGCGTTTCTGCTGCAGGGTGGCGACTGCGCCGAAAGCTTCGCAGAGTTCTCCGCGGCGAAAATCCGTGACACCTTCAAGGTGTTGCTGCAGATGGCCATCGTGATGACTTTTGCCGCCGGTTGTCCGGTGGTCAAGGTCGGGCGCATGGCCGGGCAGTTCGCCAAGCCGCGTTCGGCCAACGACGAAACCATCGATGGCGTGACGCTGCCCGCCTACCGTGGCGACATCGTCAACGGCATCGGTTTCGACGAAAAAAGCCGCGTGCCGGACCCCGAGCGCCTGTTGCAGTCGTATCACCAGTCCACCGCCACCCTGAACCTGCTGCGCGCGTTCGCCCAGGGCGGTTTTGCCGATCTGCATCAGGTGCACAAGTGGAACCTGGACTTCATCGCCAACTCGGCGCTGGCGGAAAAATACAGCCACCTAGCCGATCGCATCGATGAAACCCTGGCGTTCATGCGCGCCTGCGGCATGGACAGTTCGCCGCAGCTGCGCGAAACCAGTTTCTTCACCGCCCACGAAGCGCTGCTGCTGAACTACGAAGAAGCTTTCGTGCGTCGCGACAGCCTGACCAACGATTACTACGATTGCTCGGCGCACATGCTGTGGATCGGCGACCGCACCCGCCAGCTCGACGGCGCCCACGTCGAATTCCTGCGCGGGGTGAACAACCCGATCGGGGTCAAGGTCGGCCCGAGCATGAACCCCGACGACCTGATTCGCCTGATCGATGTGCTCAACCCGGACAACGATCCGGGCCGCCTGAACCTGATCGCACGGATGGGCGCGAACAAGGTCGGCGATCACTTGCCGCAACTGATCCGTGCCGTCCAGCGAGAAGGCAAGCAGGTGCTGTGGAGTTCCGACCCGATGCATGGCAACACCATCAAGGCCAGCAGCGGCTACAAGACCCGCGACTTCGCGCAGATCCTTGGCGAGGTGAAGCAGTTCTTCCAGGTGCACGAAGCCGAAGGCAGTTATGCCGGTGGGATCCATATCGAAATGACCGGGCAGAACGTTACCGAGTGCATCGGTGGTGCACGGCCGATTACCGAGGACGGTTTGTCGGATCGCTACCACACCCATTGCGACCCGCGGATGAATGCCGATCAGTCGCTGGAACTGGCGTTTTTGATTGCTGAAACCCTGAAGCAGGTTCGTCGATAAACGATAACTGTAGGAGCTGCCGCAGGCTGCGATCTTTTGATTTTTCAAGATCAAAAGATCGCAGCCTGCGGCAGCTCCTACAAAAGCAGTGGTTCAGTGAGCCTCAATTTGTGCCAATGCCACCCGCAACCGTGCCGCACTCGCCCGCGGGCAGTTCAACTGAACCTGCGCCAGCCCCAGCCAACCCGCCATCTGCCGCAGATTGACCGCCAACGCCAGCATCCCCTCCTCATCCAGTCCCGTTTCCTCTTCATGCACCGCATGCACAGCCAAACGACCTGCCGCCCGCTCGGCACGCAGATCGACCCGTGCGGCAATCCGTTCGTTGTGCAGAAACGGCAGCACGTAATAGCCGTAAATGCGCTTGTCCTGCGGCGTGTAGATTTCCAGCCGATAACGGAAATCAAACAGCCGCTCCGTACGGCTGCGCTCCCAGATCAGCGAATCGAACGGCGAGAGCAAGGCACTGGCCGCGACTTTGCGCGGCACCTTCGGCTCGGGCAGACAATAGGCCGGTTGTCGCCAGCCCTGGACTTCGCAGGTCAGCAATTCACCGGCCTCGACCAACTCGGCCAAACGTGGACGACTGTCCGCTGGGTTCAGGCGGAAGTAGTCACGCAAGTCCTTCTCCGTAGCGACACCCAAGGCCGTTGCCGCATGCCGTAACAGGCCGCGCTGGGCGTCAGCTTCATCCAGGACGGGCTGCGCAAGCACCGCCGAGGGAATCACCCGCTCCGGCAAATCGTAGAGCCTTTCGAACCCGCGCCGTCCGGCGACGGTCACTTCACCAGCAGCGAACAACCATTCCAGCGCATGCTTTTCCGCACTCCAGTCCCACCAGGGCCCGGCACGCTCCTGACGGGTCGACAGACTCCCGGCACCCAGCGCGCCCTGCTGCTCGACCGAAGCCAGCACGCGACGAATCGTGTCTTGCTGCTCACGCCCAAATCGCGCCAGTTGCTGATAGATATCTTCGCCACGGCTCGCCCGCTGCATGCGCCAGCGCATCAGCGGGTACAGGGAAAGCGGTAACAACGAGGCTTCATGACCCCAATACTCAAAGAGTGTCCGACGCCGGCCCTGGCTCCAGGCAGCCTGGTCGAGCAAGTCGGAGGAATAATGGCCGAGGCGGGAAAACAGCGGAAGGTAGTGCGAACGCACCACTGCATTGACCGAATCGATCTGCAAAATGCCCAGCCGCTCGATCAGTCGGTTGAGCGCAACAGCCTTGATCGCCGCTGGCGACTGCCGCCCGTTGAACCCTTGGGCGGCCAGCGCCAGACGCCGAGCCTGTTTGAGGGTAAAGGACAATGTTGCGGGCATGGGCATCTCCTTGTCTGCTCGCAACCTACCTCACCGGTAAGGGGTTTGTGTAGCGTGGGATTCATCATTTATTGATCGGATCATTTATGCATCGGGTCACTCCAGAACGGCTTGATCGACTCGTTCTCCACATCCGCACGACTCATGCCGATGTCCTTGAGTGCTTCGTCGCTCAAGCTCGCCAGCAATTCGCGCTCGCGATGCAGTTCGTACCAGCGGCCGACCTTGTGCAGCAGATCGGATATCAGGTGAATGGAGTGTTTTTCCGCACCGTGGAACTCATGTTGACCTTTCATCTTGTTGCCCTCCGTTTGGATGGCTCCAGTCTCGCGCCGGGTCTAAGATCAATCCAACGAATGTTTCTGATGTCACATATCTCGGAGATTGATGAATGTCGGCCTACCCGAGTATCGATACCGAAGTGCTGCGCACCTTCGTCGCCATCGCCGACCAGGGCGGTTTTACCCGCGCCGGCGAAATGGTCAACCGCACCCAGTCAGCCGTCAGCATGCAGATGAAACGACTGGAAGAAGATGTGCTGCAGCGTCAGTTGTTCCAGCGCGACGGACGGCAGGTGCGACTGACGGCCGAAGGCCAGGTGCTGCTGGGCTATGCGCGGCGGATCCTCAAGCTGCACAGCGAGGTCTTCAATACCCTGCGTGAACCCGACATGGTCGGCATGGTGCGCATCGGTACGCCGGACGATTATGTGATGCGTTTTCTCCCGGGGATTCTGCGCCGGTTTGCCCAGTCCTATCCTCTGATCCAGATCGAAGTGCACTGCGAATCATCGAAACAGCTGTTGATGCGCCAGGACCTGGACCTTTCCATCGTGACCCGCGAGCCGGGCAGCGAAATCGGCCAGTTGTTGCGCAAGGAACGTTTTGTCTGGGCCGAGGCGCAATGCTACAGCGCCCACGAACAGACGCCGCTGCCGCTGGCGATGTTCAACAGCGATTGCTTCTGCCGCCAATGGGCCTGCAATGCCCTGGATGCCCGGGGGCGCGATTACCGGGTGGCGTACAACAGCGACAGCCTGTCAGCGATCATGGCCGTGGTCAGCGCCGGCCTGGCAGTGACCGCACAGCTTGAAAGCCTGATCACCGCGGACATGCGCATTCTGGGTGAAGCCGAGGATCTGCCGTTGCTGCCCGAGGCCAGCATCATGCTCGTGCGCAACCTGCATAACCCGTCACCGATCACCGAGTGCCTGGCCGACCACATCATTGATGGCTTCAAACTTTAAAGGCGAGCGTCACCGCACAGAACACCAGGAACCCGCAAAACAGCCCGCGCAGCAGCCGCTCCGGCAAGGCGTGGGCAACCTTCACGCCCCAACTGATGCTCATCAGCCCACCGACCGCCAAGGGTAAGCCGATCCCCCAGTTGACCTGATGGTGCACGGCATAAGTCACCAGCGTCACCCCCGTGCTCGGCAGGGCCAGCGCCAACGACAACCCCTGCGCAACCACCTGACTGGTGCCGAACAGACTGGTCAGCACCGGTGTCGCCACCACCGCGCCTCCCACGCCGAACAATCCGCCCATCGTGCCGGATGCAGCGCCCAGCACGCCCAGCCAGGGCCATGAGTAGTTCATCCGTGACGCCGCGGAGGCGTTGGCGGCGAACATGCGTACGAGGTTGTACGCCGACAGTGCGATCAGAAACGCCACAAAACCTATGCGCATGGTTCGCGCATCGATGCCCACCGCCCAGATCGACCCGAGCCAGGCGAAGCAGAACCCCATGAGGGCCAACGGTAGCGCGTGGCGCAGCTCGATCCGGTTGCGCTGATGGTAGCGCCACAGCGCCAGCATCACGTTCGGCACGACCATCACCAATGCCGTGCCTTGGGCAATCTGCTGATCGAGCCCGAACAGCACGCCCAACAGCGGAATGGCAATCAGGCCACCGCCGATGCCGAACAAACCGCCGAGCGTGCCCAGGGCGGCACCGAACACCAGGTACATCAGAAACTCAATCACGGCCGATTTCTCCTCACATCACGCGATTGATCCTACGCAGTTGCTTATGGCACGGAAACGCACAGCGACGCACAATGGCTGTGCCAAATTCGCACAAGCGCAGACTTGCCATGAACCCCAACCAACTGACCGACCAACTGGCTTTATTCCTCGATGTACTGGAAACCGGCAGTTTTTCCGCCACCTCGCGCCGTCATCCGATGACCCCATCGGCCGTGGCACGGCGTATCGACAGCCTGGAAAACGCGGTCGGCAGTCAGCTGTTCATCCGCAGTACGCATGCGGTGCGCGCTACCCCGGCAGGATTGGCCTTCGCCGAGCGAGCACGGCGGATCGTCGCCGAATTGCGTCTGGCCCGGGCCGAGGCCGTGTCCTTGAGCAGCGCGCCGGAAGGCCTCATTCGTATCGATGCGCCAGCAGCCTTTGGGCGCCGGCACCTGGCACCGGTGATTGCCGATTTCCTCATGCTCTATCCGGGACTCGATGTGCAACTGCACCTGATCGACAGTTTCGTCGACATGCAGGGCCAGAACCTCGGCAAGGTCGATCTGGTGCTGCGCGCCGGGCAATTGGCCGACACCCGGCTGGTGGCCACGCCACTGGCGAGCATGGTGCGTATTGCCTGTGCCAGTCCTGACTATTTGCGCCGACGCGGCGTGCCGACCGATCCGTCGCAGCTGATTGAACACGACGGACTCGATTGGGATGGCCTGGCCCCGCCCTTCGCCTGGCGTTTCGAACGGGACGGGCAAATGCAGTTGCATCGGCCGGCGCGGGTGCGCATGAGCGCCAACAATGCCGAGGCGCTGGTATGCGGCGCATTGGCCGGATTGGGTATTGCGCACCTGCCGACCTGGCTGGCCAGCGAGTACCTGTTGCGGGGTGAGTTGCTGCCGCTGTTCTGCGACAGCGACCTGCCAAAACCGGAAAACGCCGGCATCTATGCCTTGCGCCTGGAACAACAACCCAACTCCCGAAGCCGCTTGTTGCTGGAGTACCTGAAAACCCGCTTCAGCCCGGTTCCGCCCTGGGATCTGCTGTTGCAAACCCATTTGCAACGGCACTGATCAAAATTATCTGGCGCATTAAAGATTCGCCCGCTAGATTCCAAAGATCACAGATCAAGGCTTCGACATGAGCACCGAGCGCAACACCCCGGACAACTGCGACAACCTGCTGCTGGATAATCAGGCCTGCTTCGCCCTGCACTCCACTTCGCTGATGATGACCAAGGTCTACAAGCCCCTGCTGCAAGCGCTGGGCCTGACCTACCCGCAATACCTGGCGATGATGGTGTTGTGGGAAAAAGACGGTTTGACGGTAGGCGAAATCAGCACTCGATTGCTGACCGACCCTGGATCCTTGACGCCGCTGCTCAAGCGCCTGGAAGCCGAAGGCCTGCTCAGCCGAACCCGCAGCCGCGAAGATGAACGCGTGGTGATCGTCGAGCTCACCGAACAGGGCCGGGCCTTGCGCGACAAGGCTCGTGATATTCCCCAATGCATCCTCGGCGCCAGCGGGATGACACTGGAGCGCCTGCAAAACCTGCAAGCGGAGCTGCAAGCGCTGCGTCGTCATCTGCAAGACAGCCTGTAATTTCAAGCCCACCACGAAACCAGTGTGAGAGCGGGCTTGCTCGCGAAAGCGGTGTGTCAGTCGACGTAAATTTCGAATGACACACCGCTTTCGCGAGCAAGCCCGCTCCCACAATTGCGTTGTGCGGCGCCATAGAATCCGATCCTCTCCCACAAAAAATCGCCCGCAAAACCTCCATCCGCTCTAACTCAATAATTTCAGCCAACCTCGTTCAACCGCTCGTCGGCCCTGGCAAATTTATTTTGTTTTTATCTTGCGCGCCAAACATTAGCACGATACATTCATTTCGCACTTACTTAGCGCGCAAACATTTAGCGCAAGCACACCAAACCCCGAACGAGGCTTTCACCATGCAAACTCTCTACACCGCAATCGCAACTTCCACCGGTGGCCGTGACGGTCGCGCGGTTTCCAGCGACAACATCCTCGACGTCAAACTCGCCACGCCGAAAGAACTCGGCGGTGCCGGCGGCGCAGCCACCAACCCTGAGCAACTGTTCGCCGCCGGCTACTCCGCCTGCTTCATCGGCGCCCTGAAATTCGTCGCCAGCCAGACCAAGCGCAGCATCCCGAGCGACGCTTCGATCACCGCCCATGTCGGCATCGGCCAGATCCCTGGCGGTTTCGGCCTGGACATCGACCTGCACATCAGCCTGCCGGGTCTTGAACAAGCCGATGCCCAGGCACTGGTCGACGCTGCCCACCAGGTCTGCCCGTACTCCAATGCCACCCGTGGCAACGTCGATGTGCGCCTGCACGTAACCGTCTAAGCGCCGACTTCCCAGGCCCGAACAGGAAACGAACATGAACACTTTCAGCAAAGTCTTGACCGGTACCCTTCTCGCTCTGTCGATCAACGGTGCGTTCGCAAGTGATGGGGTTGAACACAATACCCAGGCGTTCCTCGATGTGCTGAATGCCGGTACCGGCAAGCCGCTTGAACAACTCAGCCCGAAAGACGCCCGCGCCGTGCTGACGGGCGCGCAGGCCGGGGTGAAACTGACTCTGCCAAAAGCCGATGTCAGCCAGAAGACCATTCAAGTCGACGGCCAACCGCTGAACCTGACCATCGTCCGGCCGGCCGGGGTCAAGGGTGAGCTGCCCGTGTTCATGTTCTTCCACGGCGGCGGCTGGGTACTGGGGGACTTCCCGACCCACGAGCGGCTGGTGCGTGACCTGGTGACCGGTTCTGGGGCAGCGGCCGTGTTCGTGAACTACACGCCGTCGCCGGAAGCCCATTACCCGGTGGCGATCAACCAGGCTTACGCCGCGACAAAATGGGTGGCCGAGCACGGTAAGGAGATCAACGTCGATGGCAAGCGCCTGGCAGTAGCCGGCAACAGTGTCGGCGGCAACATGGCGGCCGTGGTTGCACTGATGGCCAAGGACAAGGGAACCCCGGCGATCAAGTTCCAGGTGTTGCTGTGGCCGGTAACGGATGCCAACTTCGAAACCGCGTCCTACAACCAGTTTGCCGAAGGGTACTTCCTCAGCAAAAATGCGATGAAGTGGTTCTGGGACAACTACACCACCGACGCCAAACAGCGTAACGAGATCTATGCCTCACCGTTGCGCGCCACCACCGCCCAGCTGAAAGGGTTGCCGCCAGCGCTGGTACAGACCGCCGGTGCCGACGTGTTGCGCGACGAAGGCGAAGCCTACGCCCGCAAACTCGATGAAGCCGGCGTGCCGGTGACCTCGGTGCGCTACAACGGCATGATCCACGACTACGGTTTGCTCAACGTGGTGAGCCAGGTGCCAGCGGTGCGTTCGGCGATGTTGCAGGCGTCTGAAGAACTCAAGCAACACCTGAAATAGAAGCAAAAGATCGCAGCCTGCGGCAGCTCCTACCTTGAAGGTGTTCATGTACATCAAACCTGTAGGAGCTGCCGCAGGCTGCGATCCCTTGATCTTCCAGGCACAAAAAAGCCCGACTCAATGGTCGGGCTTTTCATTCCTCAAGCAGTGCTTATTTGGCACGGCCTTTGTAGGAACCGCCTTCGCGGGTATCGATCTCGATCATGTCGCCGATTTCGATGAAGTCAGCAACCGACAGCTCGGTACCGTTCTTCAGTTTGGCAGGCTTCATGACCTTGCCGGAAGTGTCGCCGCGAGCGGAACCTTCGGTGTAGTCAACCTGACGCACGATGGTGGTCGGCAGCTCTACGGAAACCAGACGGCCTTCGAAGAACACGGCTTCGCAAACGTCGGTCATGCCTTCTTCCACGAATGGCAGAACGCTTTCGATGTCTTCGGCGTTCAGCTCGTACATGGTGTAGTCGGTGGTGTCCATGAACGTGTAGGAGTCGCCGCTGATGAAGGACAGGGTCGCTTCCTTACGGTCGAGGATCACGTCGTCCAGCTTGTCGTCCGCACCGTATACGGTTTCGGTCTTGTAGCCGGTCAGCAGGTTCTTCAGCTTGGTCTTCATGATCGCGCTGTTACGACCGGACTTGGTGAATTCAGCTTTCTGAACCAGCCAAGGATCGTTGTCGATACGGATCACGGTACCGGGTTTGAGTTCTTTACCAGTTTTCATTGCGAATATCCGAATTTGGATGGGATTTACAAAAATCTAGGCCGCGTATCATATCCAATTTCCATAAAACTGTACCAGCGCCGTGGCAAGATCGGCCTGCAAGGCCTGTTCCAGACACCACGCCTCGGCGTGTTTTTCCAGCTCTGGCCAGTGTTTACGGGTGGATTGCCAGTGGTCGGGCATTTTTTCACCGGCGTTCCAGGCCCGCCAGAGACCGCTGATCGCCTCCCGCGCAGGGTCCGATAGCCCCTTCACATAGAGTTCGAGGAAGGCTTCGAGCTTGTCCAGATGGATATCTTCTTCCTGCCGGTAGATGTGCCAGAGAAATGGCCGGCCCGCCCATTGAGCGCGCACAAAGGAATCTTCGCCACGCACGGCATTGAAATCGCAGCACCACAGCAACCCGTCGTATTGGTCCTGGCGGACGAATGGCAGCACTTGCACGGTCAAGGCGTCACGCACATGCACGGCACCGGCCGCCAACCCCTGCACACCGAGCCAACGCTCGACATCGCCGAGAATCCGCCCTTCCGGGACCAGCAGATGAGTGGCCGTCGAATCGCCAGCCATCGCATCGAGCCAACTGGCCAGCCCGGTATTTTCGTAGGCAAACAATGAGATCAACTGTGCGCCAGGTGCAGGATCAATCCCTAAACCGTGCAGGAATTCTCTTTGAGTTTGCGGGTCCTGCTGAAATTGCCGACGACGCTCAAGCAATCCGTGCTCGCGCAACAATCCGCCAGTGCCCTTCTGGAAACCCGGGAAGAAAAAGAACTTCTGTACGTTTTTGTACTTCACCGAGGGCAATCCGTGACAGCCGATCACCCAGTCCTCGGCACTCAGGTAGTCGAGGTTCATCCACAGCGGAGTCTTTTCCCGTTCGACCATGGCATCCATATAGGCGCTCGGCAATTGGCAGGCGAATGCAGCAATCACCACATCGGCAGCTTCGGTCCGTTGCCACTCGGCTGGCCATTGGCGCACTTCGACGCCTTGCTGCCATTGCTGCGCAGCGTGGATGTCGATTGGCGGACACAGGCGCTCGAACGCTCGCAGATCATCGACCCATAGACGCACCGCCAGCCCATGTTCGGCCACCAGTTGCCGGGCCAGTCGCCAGGTCACGCCGATGTCGCCGAAATTGTCGACCACGGTGCAAAAAATATCCCAGCGGGTTTTCAGTTCAGGCATTCCAGGCTCCCGTTGGCAAAGGCGCCGATTGTCCGCATAAATTACCCCGTGCAGAAGAGCCGACGACGATTATTCTTCATGCGACAATCGCCACCCGCCAGTGACCTTTCGCCAGGAGGCAACCATGCCCCACCGCCCCGCTCCGCGCCGATCCTTCCCGATCAGCCTCAATGCCCTGCAACTGACCGGCAGCATCGCCCTCGGCATGTGGCTGGGATTCATTGCCATCGTGCTGACCTGCTGGCTCGCTTCACGCCTGCTTTTCAGCGAACAATTGGCACCCGTAGCAGCAGCTGTGGAGCAATTGGCCAAGCCACCGGTGGTGACTCAACCGGTGCCGGACATCCCGCCACAAAGCCCGCTGTTCGAGCAATATGAAGAAAACCTGCGCAAGAGCGAGCAGGCACAACGGCTCGATCAGGCACGCAGCAGCACTCGCAACCTGGCCAACCCGAACTGTCAGTTCTGGCTGCAACAGGACCGGACTGCACCCAGCGAAAAAAGTCGCGCCAACGTTCTGCAATTCTGTGATTGATCATGAATAAGCACACCGTCCACCAACTGATTCTCGACAAGCTGCAGATCGATCTCGACATCGCCGAACGGGCCGCGCAAACCGCCTACGAAACGGCGACCCACGAAGAAAACATCGCCGAGAACAAATACGACACCCTGGGACTCGAGGCGTCCTATCTCGCGGCCGGGCAAGCCAAAAGGGTCGAGGAAATCCGCCAGTCACTGAGCCTCTGCCAGAACCTGGCCCTGCGCCCGTATGACGAAAAGCGGGGCATCGAAGTCGGCGCGCTGCTCGGGCTCGAAGACGAAAACGGGCGCGAACAATGGCTGTTCCTCGCCCCTGATGCAGCCGGGTTGAAAGTCGACCTGGTGGGGCAACTGGTCACCGTCATCACCCCGCGCTCGCCGCTGGGCAAAAGCCTGCTGGGCAAGTTCGAGGGCGACGAGGTGGAA
This sequence comes from Pseudomonas sp. Pseusp49, assembly GCF_059491875.1. Taxonomy (NCBI): domain Bacteria; kingdom Pseudomonadati; phylum Pseudomonadota; class Gammaproteobacteria; order Pseudomonadales; family Pseudomonadaceae; genus Pseudomonas; species Pseudomonas sp. Pseusp49. The sequence continues at coordinate 5,040,590 of NZ_CP168514.1, forward strand.
ATTTCGGTGGCGGGCGCTCGGCAACAGTTCGCTGTCACCGAGGTCGTTTAAACGGGCTTAATGGACTGGCAGTTCGACACCTTCGAACAGCTCTTCCAGTTCCTGCTTGTTGTGGCATTGAATGGCCTTGGCCATGACTTCGCGGGTCAGGTGCGGCGCGAACTTCTCAATGAAGTCGCACATGAAGCCACGCAGGAAGGTGCCGCGACGGAAGCCGATCTTGGTCACGCTGGACTCGAACAGTTCGCTGGCATCAAGTACGACCAGGTCGCTGTCGAGTTTGGTGTCGACGGCCATTTTCGCCACGATGCCCACGCCCAGGCCCAAACGAACATAGGTCTTGATCACGTCGGCGTCGGCGGCGGTGAATACCACTTTCGGCGTCAGGCCTCGATGGCTGAACGCTTCGTCGAGTTTCGAACGACCGGTAAAACCGAACACGTAAGTGACGATCGGGTATTCGGCCAGCGCTTCGAGGGTCAGTTTCGACAGTTTGGTCAGCGGGTGGCCCTGAGGCACGACCACGCAGCGGTTCCAGCGGTAGCACGGCATCATCACCAGATCACCGAACAGTTCGAGCGCTTCGGTGGCAATGGCGAAATCCACGGTGCCATCAGCGGCCATTTCGGCGATTTGCATCGGCGATCCCTGATGCATATGCAGGGCAACGTCCGGGTATTGCTTGATGAAATTGCTGATCACCGGCGGCAACGCATAACGCGCCTGGGTGTGAGTGGTGGCAATCGACAGGGTGCCTTTCTTCTCGTTGGAGAATTCCTGGGCGATCTGCTTGATGCTTTCAACCTTGCGCAGGATCTCGCCGGCGGTGGTGATGATGCGCTCACCGGCCGGGGTGACCCGGGTCAAGTGCTTGCCGCTGCGGGCAAAGACTTCGACGCCCAGTTCATCTTCCAGCAGGCGGATCTGTTTGCTGATGCCCGGTTGAGAGGTGTAGAGGCTTTGGGCTGTAGCGGAAACGTTGAGGTCGTGGTGCGCCACTTCCCAGATGTAGCGCAATTGTTGAAGCTTCATATGAATCCCTCAAAGCAGGTAGACGCCACGGGCATCAGCGACGATATATAACTATATTAATGGTTCGAAGAATAAATCTAGAACTTTTTTATCAGATTGCCATTATTCGTGTCCTAGCGGTCCCCTTGACGACGACGTTGCACCAGCGGCACCAGATAGACCGGCACCTTGGACAGTTGCAACACACGGGCGGCGGTCCGGCCCAAAGGCGTTTCCGCACCCGCACCGTGGCTGTGACTTCCTACGATCAACAAATCCACGGAGAGTTTCTGCGCCTGGTCCAGAATCACCTGCGAGGGGTCGCCCTGCAGCACCCTGACTGCCTGAATCCGTTCCAGGTCGTGCTCCCCTTCGTCCCCCAGTTCCTCACGAAAACTGTCGAGCACCCGCTGCTCGATACTGGCAATCACCGTATTCAGGCCTTGGCTGTGAAACTCGTTCAGCGCTTGTTCATCGAGATAACTTTGCAGCACCGATTCGGCAAACAACCCCATGGGCTCAACCGCATGCACGACGTACAAATTGGCATTGAAGGTCCGGGCCAGCTCCAGGGCATGCTGCATCACCACGGGCGCGTACAGGCCAAGGTCAGTGGCGTACAGCATCGAACGAATCATATGACCTCCTCGACTGCCAACATGGCGGACATTTGATTCAGCTTAGCAGTGCCTTGGCGACTACGACGTCCGGCGCAACACATTGAACGGCGGGCTTAAACCTTTTGCTCGTTGCTTATGCCGTGGGGCACATGACCGGTGGCGACGACTTCACGGGCCAATTCGCAGTGGCCGGCCTGATCATCGAAAAACACGTCGGCCGCAAAGGCTTCGAGAAAGGCGGACTTGGTCAGGCCGCCAAGGAACAGCGATTCGTCGAGACGGATATCCCACTCGCGCAACGTGCGAATCACCCGCTCATGGGCGGGCGCCGATCGCGCCGTGACCAGCGCGGTACGAATCGGACAGGCGTCCTCCGGGAACTCACGCTGCAACAGGTTCAGGGCCGCGAGAAAGCCCTTGAACGGCCCACCGCGCAACGGCTCGCGAGCGGACTCACGCTCGCTGGCCTGGAACGCCTCCAGACCACCGGCCTGATAAATGCGCTCCGACTCATCGGAAAACAGCACCGCGTCTCCGTCGAAGGCAATGCGCAGCTCGTCGCTGGCCGCACGACTGGCACCGCCAGACAGAATGGTCGCCGCGGCGAATCCGGCATCCAGGGCATTGCGTACGTCTTCGGCGTGGGTCGAGAGAAACAGATCGCAGCCAAAGGCCTTGAGGTAGGGATACGGACTGCGCCCGCCGACGAATGCCGCACGGGAAATCGCCAGTCCGTAATGGTCGATCGAATTGAATACCCGCAGCCCGGTGTCGGCGCTGTTGCGCGACACCAGAATCACCTCGACCCGGGCGCGGCCCAGACTATTGTTGAGGTTCAGGAGTTTCTGCACCAACGGAAAAGCATCGCCGGGCTGAAGGATTTCGTCTTCGTGCTCGATCTGATACTGCCGGTAGGCTTCGACGCCGCTCGACAGATAGACCTTGTGGCTTTCGCTCAAATCAAACAGCGCCCGCGAAGAAATCGCCAGCACCAGCTTGTCGTCAATTGCCTTTGGCATGCCCTTCCCCCTCAGGTCGGTCGACTCAGGTGTTGCGTCGATCAATGAAACTCAAGCTGCGATACAAAGCCTCGATGCGCGGCATTTCACATCCCGCGGCCCGGGCGGCCGCCAGTGGTCGAGCGTAGATCGCCGCCAGCTCCAGCGGCCGCCTGTGCAGGAAATCGTGGTACATGCTCGGCCAGTAGTCGGGCATTTTCTCGGTCACCATGAACAGGTGCTCGGCATACCCTGCCGGTACGTCGTGCCCGCAGGCAATTGCGCCTTGCACCACTTCAGCCATCAGCGCCTTGATCAGTTCGCGACTGTCGGCATCGGCCATCAACGGTGTGGTGCTCGCCCCGAGCAAAACCGAGAGACCGTTGTAAGGGATATTCCAGACCAGTTTTTGCCAGCGCGCCTGATGCAGATTCGCCATGGCCTGGGAATCGAGGCCGGCGCCGCGGAACAGGCCGACGCCCTCCTCGACTATCGCAGTGCGTGTCGGCCCATCGGCGGGACCGCTGTGATAACCCACGTGCACCGCACCCAGCGCCTGATGGGTGATGACGCCCGGCGCCTCGCGATGGACGCAGATGTAGCAGAGTCCGCCGAGCACATGCAGCGAATCGGGGAGCAACTCGCGCAGGCTGTCCTCCACGTCCAGGCCATTTTGCAACAGCAGCACTTTGGCATCCGGTGCCGCCGCCTGCAGGATGGCCGGTGCCAGATCTGCGTTGCTGGTGGTTTTCGCGCCCACCAGCAGCCAATCGCAGGGCGGCATGTCTTCAGCCTTCGAGTAAGCCTGTACCGGGTTCAGTTTCAGCGCACCGTGGGGCGCGCTATCGACTTGCAAACCGTGCTCGGCCACGGCGGAAAACTCGCTGCGCAGCAGAAAATGCACATCAAAACCGGCACGCGCCAGCATCACCCCGTAGAAACCGCCGATTGCGCCGGTCCCGATAATGCCGATTGTCGGCCTGGCAACTGTCCCCATCATGGCAACTCCTCTGCTGTTCGACTCAACGCCTGGCGCACTGCTCGATTGAGCTCTGTGTCGGTCAGGCGCGATTTCAGTGCTCCGAAAAACTCGCCGTCGCGAACGACAAACAGCGCCGGCAAATGAAAGACCTGATAACGCTCGACCAGCCCGCCGTTATTACCGGCATCGATCCAGCACAGTCGATCGACGGCCAGATCGAGTGTCGGTAATTGCTCGCGGGCAAAACGGCAGCTGGCGCAGCCGACACTGGTGAAAATGACCAGCGAAACACCGCTCATCGCCAGTAGCCGTTGGTCGGCGTCAAAATCGGTCAGTTCCAATTCGACCACTATACTGGGGAGAACAATGTCAGATGGCCGACACATGGAGTCTGTGTTCATGGGACGATTCATTCCTCACCCTGACGATGTGCCTGTCGAATTAACCTTGCTCAAACCTGAGTGTATTTCGCGACGGCAGCTGCACACTATCAGCCTCGGGGGCATGGCTTGCAATTATCACCGCGCGTGGCGCTACGGCACGGCACTGGAAGTACGCATGCCGACCGTGAACCCGGACATGCGTTACCTGGGCTATGTCGCCTGGTGCCTGCGGCGCAAACGCGGTTATCTGGTGGGCATCGCTTTCGTCGACGAACAAACGCTGTTCAGCGCCCGAATGGGTGAGCAGGTGTGCCAGATCGAACGCTACTGCCGCCTGCATGAGTCCCACGAAGACTTGCAGGATGTTCAGGCCCTGGCGCTCGAATGGGTCCAGGAGCATGCCGACGAGTTCTCCCACGAATCGGTGCGCAAGGCTTTTGCGCAGCCGGTGCCGGAATAGGGGCGTACTTGATCGGTTTGGCCCTCACGGCAGGGAAACTGACTGCGAAAGCCCACCAAACCGGCGTCTGCCCATTGTCGAGCCACGGTGTAACGCGCTAAGGTTCGGCTCCCCGACGCGCTTAATTTGCTGTGCTCCGCCGCGCGGGTTCGCTGGCGGCCGGCACCCGTGACCTGACGAGTAAACGATGGCTGATTTACCGATCAACGACCTAAACGTCGCCTCCAACGAGACGCTGATCACTCCTGACCAGCTCAAGCGCGATATTCCCCTGAGCGACGCCGCACTGCGCACCGTCACCAAGGGCCGCGAAGTCATTCGCAACATTCTGGATGGCACCGACCACCGCCTGTTTGTCGTCATCGGGCCTTGCTCGATCCACGACATCAAGGCCGCCCACGAATATGCCGAGCGCCTGAAGGTTCTCGCTGCCGAAGTGTCCGATACCCTGTATCTGGTCATGCGCGTGTATTTCGAGAAGCCGCGTACCACCGTCGGCTGGAAAGGCTTGATCAACGACCCTTACCTGGACGACTCGTTCAAGATCCAGGATGGCTTGCACATCGGTCGCCAGTTGCTGCTGGACCTGGCCGAAAAAGGCCTGCCGACCGCCACCGAAGCCCTCGACCCGATCTCCCCGCAGTACCTGCAGGACCTGATCAGCTGGTCGGCCATCGGCGCACGCACCACCGAATCCCAGACTCACCGTGAAATGGCGTCCGGCCTGTCCTCGGCCGTCGGCTTCAAGAACGGTACCGACGGCGGTCTGACCGTGGCGATCAACGCCCTGCAGTCGGTTTCCAGCCCGCACCGCTTCCTGGGTATCAACCAGGAAGGTGGCGTCTCCATCGTGACAACCAAGGGCAATGCCTACGGTCACGTGGTGCTGCGCGGCGGCAACGGCAAGCCGAACTACGATTCGGTCAGCGTTGCGCTTTGCGAGCAGGCGCTGAACAAGGCGAAGATCAAGCCGAACATCATGGTCGATTGCAGCCACGCCAACTCCAACAAGGATCCGGCCCTGCAACCGCTGGTGATGGAAAACGTCGCCAACCAGATCCTCGAAGGCAACAAGTCGATCATCGGCCTGATGGTTGAAAGCCACCTGAACTGGGGCGCCCAGGCGATCCCGAAAGACCTCGCCGACCTGCAGTACGGCGTGTCGATCACCGACGCCTGCATCGACTGGACCGCGACCGAAAACACCTTGCGCAGCATGCATGCCAAGCTCAAGGATGTGCTGCCTAAACGCGATCGCAGCTGATCGCCTGACGGCCTGTTCAAAAAGCGCACAAAAAAACGCCGGGTAGAACCCGGCGTTTTTTTTATGCATTCGTTTGACTGAAAGTCACTGACTCAGCTTGGCCGCATGCCGCTGGTGACGCTCCATGTAGCGCTCGACGTAGGAGCACGATGGAATGACGGTGTAGCCCATTTCGTCAGCGTACTCCAGCGCCTTCTCGGTCAAGGCTGCCGCAATACCTCGACCACGCAATGCGTTGGGCACGAAGGTGCGATAGATATCCAGGGTCTGTTTCCCCAGATCCATATAGGTCAGATAGGCACGATGACCGTCCACATTGGTCTCGAACTGATGACCAGCCTGGTCATGGTGGATGGACAACGCCTCGCTCATCACTACTCCTCGCGGGTCTGGAATTCCGACCCCTACCTTACCGATGTTTTTCCGGCGAAGGAACATCTACGCCACCCCGTGCCTGAATGGACACCGAGAAGAGCTGCACCGATCTCGCGCTACCGAGCACGTACAAATAGTAGGCACCATTGACAGAAATGCTCAAGGTACGCTCGTCATCATGCCCGTTGGCGGGTGCTGCTCCGTAATCACGCAGGAATGGCTCGACCGAAGGTCACTCCGGGTCGATAGCCTGAACATTGCCGGATGTTGAGACTTAAGACGAGCGCCCGTTGTTAAAGTCACCTGAACATCGAGAAAGATAGTGAGAGGCGCCACGCAAAAGCCGAACAAAAGTGTAGACGAATCCATATAGGCGGACTTTAGCCAGCCGGGGAAAAAGAGCGCTGTGCCGAAGGAACTTTTTCTCGGCAGTTCGCTCAGCCACGGGCCTTGCAGCTGGATATTTTTTAAACAATTCAGTTAAAAGTTGCTCGAAAAAGAATCAACGCCTACAATTTTTTTTGCTTCTTGCTTCACGTCAGTTTTACTTACTACAAGTAATGGGTAGTATGTACGCCGGCTATTTCCTCAATCGGAGGAGATAGCTACTTAATAGAAAGTCCTTGAAGGGGAACACGATGAACAACGTTCTGAAATTCTCTGCTCTGGCTCTGGCCGCAGTTCTGGCTACCGGTTGCAGCAGCGCATCGAAAGAAACCGAAGCACGTCTGACCGCTACTGAAGACGCAGCTGCTCGCTCCCAGGCTCGTGCAGACGAAGCTTACCGTAAAGCTGATGAAGCTCTGGCTGCTGCTCAAAAAGCACAACAGACTGCTGACGAAGCTAACGAGCGTGCTCTGCGCATGCTGGACAAAGCTAGCCGCAAGTAATAATCCCTCGGGATTGTTATCAAGCCGACCCATTTTTTGGGTCGGCTTTTTTATTGCCCGGCGTTTCTCCAGGCAATAAAAAACCCGTCGACGCGGTCTGCGTCGACGGGCTCTTTGCAAGCGTTACTGCAGCGGATCGATCGGCGTGCTCGACACCATCGGCGCGACGCCGTTGCCCGGCACTGCGATCTCTACCGGCAGACCGTCCTCAGCGGCCACCACGTCCCGCACCACATCCCAGTTCATGCGCAGGTTGTTGGTGATGTCTTCACGCTTGAGCATCGCATTGATGACCGCTGTGTGCTTGTCGACCACCGACGGGTTGCCCTTGTCGTCCAGCGGCGTGTGCGCCTCCAGATAGACCTTGCCGCCACTCATGCCGAACTTGTACGGGTCGTTGATGATCCGTACCGAAGTACCGACCGGCACCATGCCTGCCATTTCCAGCACGTTGTTGTTGAACATGCGGAAGCAACCGTGGCTGGTGCGCATGCCGATACCGAACTTCTTGTTCGAACCGTGGATCAGGTAGCCCGGAGTGCCCAGGGTGAACTTGAATGGGCCCAGCGGGTTGTCTGGGCCTGCCGGCACGACGTTGGGCAGCGGATCACCGTCTGCCGCGTGCTCGGCCTTGATCGACGCCGGAGGCGTCCAGGTCGGGTTAGGCGTCTTGGCGGTGATGCTGGTGTGGGCAATCGGCGAGCCCCAGCCTTCACGACCGATACCCAGCGGGAACGTGTACACCACGTTCTTGCCTTTCGGGTAGTAGTAGAGGCGATATTCAGCCAGGTTGATCACGATGCCTTCACGCGGGCCTGGTGGCAGGATGAAGCGGGTCGGCAGAATGATTTCCGTGCCGGCGCCCGGCAACCATGCATCGACACCCGGGTTGGCCGCGACCATTTCCGTGTAGCCCAGGTCATAGGCAGTACCAAGGTCGGCGAAGGTGTCTTCGTACTTGGCCTTGATCACCTGCACCTGGCCGATGATGTCCTCACCAGGCGGTGGCAGGGGAAACTCCAATGCTGCAACAGGACCGGCCACAAAAAGGGCGGCAAGGGTCAGGCAGCGGGTGACGGCAGGAAAGCGCGGCAACATCCGGAAAATCCTTCGCATGATCAACTGAGGGTATAAGGACGCGATTGTACACTGCCGCCCGTTATTTCGGGGAGATGGCCCGATTGCAGGCAGTGCAAGGCGGTAATGGCCGCTCGGAACGTGGTCCTGGTGCGTGCGTGTTTCCCTGTAGGAGCTGCCGCAGGCTGCGATCTTTTGATTTTGATTTGTGACAATGTCGAAGGGGCGCAAGATCAAGATCAAAAGATCGCAGCCTGCGGCAGCTCCTACAGTGGGTCGGCGCTTGCCAAAAGTAACCCGCGGCAAGGGTGAAACCATAAGCCGCCGTTACCTCAACAACGGATATGTACACAAAACAACGGGGCTGGTGCGCGACGACAGACTAAAGCTCAAACCGCAATTCAGGCCAGATCGGCGACGTCCCCCGCTTCTGCGACTCAAGAATGGCCCTGCACAACGAACACAGCCGCTGATCCTGAAACACCCGGCGATCAACACTCGACCAGCGCGGTTGCGCCGGCAACAGGCTGCCGCAAAGGGTCCGGTCCGCCGAGCCGCCCAACTCCAGCTGACGGGTCACCAGATGCACCCGCACTTCCTGGCAGGCGAACAGATCCAGCTGTTCGTCAGGCTCGATCAGTTGATAGGCAAAGAGTGACCAGGCGGGACGCGGCATCGGGGGCTCCAAATCGGGGGCGCCACCTTAGCCGAAAGCCTGCGTCTAGAAAAGTGTCATAACAGCGGTTTTAGAGTAGGCCAGACATTTTCCAGCAACTTGTCCTGGGCCCCGGCGGCCGGGTGTATGCCGTCGGCCTGCATCAACTCCGGATGACCGCCCACGCCGTCGAGGAAAAACGGCACCAACGGAATCTTTTTCTCATCGGCCAGGTTGCTGTAGACCTCGGCGAACGCCTTGGTGTATCGCGCACCGTAATTGGGTGGCAGTTGCATGCCGAGCAACAGCACCTTGGCACCGCTGGCCCGGGAGCTGTCGATCATCGAGGCAAGATTTTGTTGCAATTGAGTTGGCAGCAAGCCGCGCAGGCCGTCATTGCCCCCCAACTCGAGGATCACCAGTTCCGGTTTATGCTCTGCAAGCAGCGCGGGCAGGCGCGCCTGGCCTCCAGCACTGGTGTCGCCACTGATGGACGCATTGATCACTTTGTCGTCGAAACCTTCGCGCCTGAGCCGTTGTTCAAGCAGCGACACCCACCCCAGCCGGGTATCCAGTCCGAAACCGGCGCTGATACTATCGCCAACGATCAGGACTGTACCCGCCGCTGCGTTTTGGGCCATGCACATCAAGGCCAGGCCAGCACTCAAAAACCAGACACGCATCGGACTCTCCATGGGCGCAAGCATTCTCATCGCGAAGGACCTTAGCAAAGTGGTTCCCAGCGCGGAAGGTGAACTGACCATCCTGCACGAACTCAGCCTGGAACTGAACCAGGGCGACAGCCTGGCCATCGTCGGCGCTTCCGGTTCCGGCAAATCCACCCTGCTGGGCCTGCTCGCAGGTCTCGACCTGCCGAGCAGCGGCGAAGTCACCCTCGCCGGGCAGGGTCTGAGCAACCTCGATGAAGACCAGCGTGCGCGCATCCGCGCCGAGCACGTGGGTTTTGTCTTTCAATCGTTTCAGCTGCTCGATAGCCTCAATGCCCTGGAAAACGTCATGCTGCCGCTGGAGCTCGATGGCCGCAAAGACGCCCGCGAACGCGCCACCGAGTTACTCCAGCGTGTAGGACTCGGCCAGCGCCTGACGCATTCGCCGCGCCAGCTCTCCGGGGGCGAGCAACAACGCGTGGCGATTGCCCGCGCGTTTGCCGCCGAACCCGATTTGCTGTTCGCCGACGAACCGACCGGCAACCTCGACAGCCACACCGGTGAGCGCATCAGCGACCTGCTGTTCGAACTCAACAAGGAACGCGGCACGACCCTGGTGCTGGTGACCCACGATGAACGCCTGGCCCATCGGTGCCGGCGCCTGATCCGTCTTGAAGCCGGCCTGCTGGTCGCCCCTGTGGAGCCTTGATGGCACGCCTGCCGCTGTTGCGCCTATTCAGTCTCGCCATCCGCCAATTGCTGCGCGACGCCCGCGCCGGTGAATTGCGCGTATTGTTTTTTGCCTTGCTGGTGGCCGTGGCCGCGAGCACTGCCATTGGCTATTTCGGCGCCCGCCTGAATGGCGCCATGATGCTGCGCGCCACTGAGTTTCTCGGTGCCGACCTGCTCCTCGAAGGCAGTTCGCCCGCGCGCCCCGAACAGATAAGAAGCGGCACAGACCTGGGACTGCAACATGCGCAGGTGGTGGAGTTTTCCAGCGTCATTGCCACAGACAACGGCATCCAGTTGTCCAGCATCAAGGCGGCCGATGACACCTACCCGCTACGCGGCGAACTGAAAAGCGCGCCCGCCCCGTTCGCCACGGAAAGCGCCGGTGGCGGACCGCAACCCGGTGAAGCCTGGGTCGAGGCACGCCTGCTGACCGCCCTGGACCTGAAGATCGGCGACAGCATCGATGTCGGCATGAAAACCCTGAAACTGGCGCGGGTGCTGACGTACGAACCCGACCGCGCCGGCAATTTCTACAGCCTGACGCCGCGGGTGCTGATCAATCTCGACGATCTTGCGGCAACCGGCGTGGTGCAACCCGGCAGCCGGGTCAGCTATCGCGAATTATGGCGAGGCAATGCCCAGGCACTCGAGTCGTATCGGCAACTGATCAAGCCGGGGCTCGCCGCCAACCAACGCTTGCAGGATGCCCGGGATGGCAACCGGCAGATCGGCGGCGCCCTGGGCAAGGCCGAACGCTACCTGAACATGGCCAGTCTGGTGGCGGTGCTGCTGTCCGGCGTGGCGGTGGCGTTGTCGGCGACCCGCTTCGCCACCCGCCGCTTCGATGCCAGCGCGTTGTTGCGCTGCCTCGGGCTGTCACGTCGGGAAACAATGGTCTTGTTCAGCCTGCAACTGACTGTGCTCGGGCTGCTGGCCAGCATCAGCGGTGCCCTCCTCGGCTGGCTCGCACAGCTGGGGTTGTTTGCCCTGCTGCGCGACTTGCTGCCGACCGACGTACCTCCGGGCGGACTGTTTCCAGCCGTCGCCGGGATCGGCACCGGACTGGTGGCCCTGGCCGGTTTCGCCTTGCCGCCACTGGCGGCTCTGGGCCGGGTTCCGCCATTGCGCGTGCTGCGCCGGGACATGCTGCCGATCCCTTCCAGCACCTGGATGGTCTACGGTGCAGCGCTGGGCGCCCTCGCCCTGATCATGTGGCGCCTGAGCCTGGACCTGGTGCTGACCTTCGCCCTGCTAGGCGGTGGCGTGATTGCAGCGCTGGTGCTGGGCAGCTTGTTACTGCTGCTGTTGAAGAGTCTGCGGCGCTTGCTCGCGCGTGCGTCCTTGCCCTGGCGCCTGGGACTCGGGCAATTGCTGCGACATCCGCTCGCTGCCGCGGGCCAGTCCCTGGCGTTCGGCCTGATCCTGTTGTCGATGGCACTGATTGCACTGCTGCGCGGCGAACTGCTGGACACCTGGCAGAACCAGCTGCCGAAAAACGCCCCCAATTACTTCGCCCTGAACATCCTGCCCGCGGATAAACAGGCCTTCACCGATCACCTGATCGCCGTGTCGGCAAAATCGGCCCCCTTGTACCCGGTGGTGCCTGGGCGCTTGATCAGTATCAACGGCGAACCGGTGCAGCAGATCGTCACCAAGGAATCGGCCGGCGACCGGGCGATCCAGCGCGACCTGAGCCTGACCTGGGCCGCGGACCTGCCGGAGGGCAACAAGCTCACGGCGGGCAATTGGTGGAACGAACAAACGCCAGACGATGTTCCCGGCGTGTCGGTGGAAGGCAAGGTCGCTGAAAGCCTGAAACTCAAGCTCGGCGACCACCTGGTCTTCAGCGTGGGCGGGGTCAATCGCGAGGCGAAAGTCACCAGTCTGCGGGAGATCAACTGGGACAACTTCCAGCCGAACTTTTTCATGATCTTCCAACCCGGCACCCTCAAGGATCTGCCGGCGACTTACCTGACCAGTTTCTATCTGGCAGCGGGACATGACCAACAGATCGTCGACCTGTCCCGCGCCTTCCCGGCGGTGACGATCCTGCAGGTCGAAGCCTTGCTGGAACAACTGCGCAGCATCCTCGCCCAGGTCACCCTGGCGGTGGAGTACGTGTTGTTGTTTGTGTTGGCCGCGGGGATGGCGGTGCTGTTTTCCGGCCTGCAGGCGACGCTGGACGAACGCATTCGCCAGGGCGCGCTGCTGCGTGCGCTGGGGGCTGAACGGCAATTGCTGGTCAAGGCGCGGCGCATCGAGTTCGGTTTGCTGGGGGCGGTCAGCGGTTTGCTGGCGGCATTGGGCTCGGAACTGGTGAGCCTGGTGCTCTACCGCTATGCCTTTGACCTGCCGTGGCATCCGCATCCATGGCTGTTGCTGCTGCCACTGCTGGGCGCAGTGCTGATCGGCGGTGCCGGGGTGTTCGGCACTCGTCGGGCATTGAACGCCAGCCCGCTGACAGTCTTGCGCGAGGGTTGATAGACTCCAGCCGTCTCCACCACAAGAAGTTGCCATGAGCCGTTACCGCCCTCCCCGCACTGCCGGCACCGCGCTGATCACCCCCGAGGGTGAAGCGCGGATGCGCGCCGAATTCCATGAGCTGTGGCATGTGCGTCGGCCCCAGGTGACCCAGGCGGTCAGCGAAGCCGCGGCACAGGGTGACCGCTCGGAGAACGCCGAGTACACCTATGGCAAAAAGATGCTGCGAGAGATCGACAGCCGCGTGCGCTTTCTCACCAAACGCCTGGAAGCGCTCAAAGTTGTCAGCGAAAAACCCAGCGATCCGAACAAGGTCTATTTCGGCGCCTGGGTCACGATCGAGGACGAGGATGGCAAGGAGTCGCGCTACCGGATTGTCGGGCCGGATGAGCTGGACCTCAAACAAGGCCTGATCAGCATTGACTCACCATTGGCCCGAGCCCTGATCGGCAAGGCATTGGACGCCGAAGTCCGGGTCCAGACACCGACCGGTGAGCAGTGTGTTTATATCGTGGCGATCGACTATCCGTAAAACTCAAGGGCGGGTGATCAGCCCTTGCCGGGCAACGCGGGTCAGTTGCCTGATCACCTCGGGAGCGTCTTCGAGGCTGGGAGATTGAATCACTGCCAGATCAAAACTGTCGTCGGCGAAACGCGCGAGGGACTCACCGTCTTCGACAAACTGGATCAGAAAGGCAGCAGGACCGCCGGTACGACGTGGCCAGCCATCGAGATAACGCAAGAGCGTCGGCTGATGTTTGCCGCCAAGCAGGATTTTTGGATTGCGCTGGGTGAGATGTGCCGTGATCGGCGCGGGACGTACAACCGGGTTTAGTGCATTCATTGTGTCGTGTCTCTGCCTCAAAAGTCTGCATGGCAGGTGAGAGGCAACACCGAACCAGCGCTTTAGCGGTATTTCGAAGCCTGTTCCGGCTTCTATCGGCGACTGGATGAGTCACCTGGCGCCCCGCAAGTAGCTGTTTAAATCGGCGCATGAGCACATCCTAGAGAAGCTGACTGGACAGTGTCAAGAATGACGCTCAACAAAAAAGGCCCGCACGATGCGGGCCTTTTTTGTTGAGCCAGAGCGGTCAACCGGCGATGACACGGTCCGCCGAGAGTTTGCCCGCACCTTCGATCAATACCGCGATACTGCCACCGAGCAGGGCCAGGGCGAATTCATAACCGTTGTTGGCCATGAACAGACCGTTGCTGATGTGCACCGTGAAAATCGCGACCAGCGACAGGAAGATCAAGCCCAACGCAGCCGGGCGAACCAGCAGGCCGATGATCAGCGCCAGGCCAGCGAAGAATTCGGTGCCGCCCGCCAGTGCCGCCATCAGGTAACCCGGCGTCAGTCCGAGGCTTTCCATGTACTGCGCGGTTCCGGCCAGACCATGACCACCGAATGCCCCGAAGAGTTTTTGCGAGCCGTGAGCGGCGAAAACAATACCGACCACGATGCGCAGAACGGTCAGGCCGTAGCCGGCGCGGGTAAACAGTACCTTGTTGATCAGAGTGCTCATGCTGTTTCAATCCTTGTCAGTGTGTGTGGGTTGGGCGCCATATTAATCAACAAATCACATGTTAAAAGCGGAAAAAACCCACAATTACAATCAGATTAGTTGATCATTTGCGAGAGACAACCTTTTGTCCCTGAGGCTCCAACGACTCCCGCTCCCGGTCGAACGCCAGGTAATACTTGTTCACGCTATTAACATAGCTGACAGGTCCCATACCCACCTGCTCCATGGCCACGCGTTCGACCTGGAAGAACCACTGGTTGGGATTCAAGCCTCGCCGCCGGGCTTCGGTGCGCATGCCCTGAACCCGCTCCGGCCCGATGTTGTAGGCCGCCAGCACGAAGGCCATGCGTTCGCGCTCGTTGAGTTTCGGGCTGGCAAAGAACTTGCGCCGGATCATCGCCAGGTACTTGGCCCCGGCCTGCACATTGCCGTCTACGTCCTGAATATTGCTGACTCCCACCCGCTGCGCCGCAGAAGGGGTGATCTGCATCAGGCCGGTCGGGCTGCCGCCACTGCGGGCGGTGGGCTGCAACGCTGACTCCTTGAAGGCCAGCGCCGCCAGGTTCAGCCAGTCCATGCCCTGGGCATCGGCGTGTTTCTGCAGCACCGGACGCAGTTTTTCCAGGCGCTGGCGGTCCGCCTTGGCCAGTGGATAGTGCACTTGATAGAGACGACGATAAATGCGCAGGAATGCAGCGTCCTGATCCGACGGTTTTTTGTAGACGGTGAGGAAGCGATCAATGCTGGCCCGCAGCATCGATGCATCGCGGCGCACGAACCAGAACTCTTCGCCCGGCTCACTGATGACGACCTGCTTGTCGAAACGCAGCTTGGGCAGGATCTTGCCCCAGCGTTCGGCAATCGGTTGCTCGACGATGGTCAGGTGAAAGATACCGCCCTGGACCATCTCCAGTACGTCCTCGACGGCAAGGCTCGGATCGACCCACTCGATGTTGACCGGCGGCAGCTTGTGCAGGGCGAGCTTTTGATTGATCTGGCTGATGGCATCCCCGGCGGCGCTGCCGGCGGGTAGCGCCAGGGTCTTGCCGGAGAGCTGTTCAAGCCGGGTGTAGCGGCGTTCGCCCTTGATGCCCACCAGGACCAGCGGGATGTTGCTGGCAATCGGCTCACTGCTGCTGACGGCGAAGCCCGGTTGCAGGTCGAGCAACTCACCTGGCGCCACCAGATCGCCCTCCCCGCGCTGCAAGGCGCCAAGCAGTTGATCCTTGGCCTTGGGAATGATCTTGAGGGTGATTTCCTGACCGTCACGGGCGTGGCCGTTGAGGTATTGCTCGAATGCTCTCAGGCGATGGTATTCAACCCCGATCGCCTGCCCCTGGACTTCGCCGGAACTGTTGCGGCTCTGGTTGACCAGCACCCGCAGCACACGACTGCTGCGAATCTGCGCCAGGTCGCGCACCTCGCTGGCCGGTACGGCTTGCAGCGGCCCGGGCAGACGCGCGACCGCCGTCATCGGCAGTAGCAGCGAACAGCACAGCAGTAGCAAAACCGAGGGACGAATCATCCACTCTCCGGAAAGAATATGAGGCCGCTTCAATGACGCGCGGCGACAAAAACAGAGCGCCCAGGGCGCTGACAACGCACGAAAGACTGGCACAATGATGGCAAAACTACCAACCCAGCCTGGTCCGCGGCTCAAGAGACAGCGTTAACCCGTTGTAGTTCTTGGCTTTTCTTATAAATCCACGGCTCTGATATGCTTTCCGGCCTTTGGGCCGAGGTAGCACCATGCAACTCATCGATATCGGCGTCAACCTGACCAACGCCAGTTTTGCCGACAAACACCAGGCCGTACTCGACCGCGCCTACGCGGCCGGCGTGTGCCAACTGGTGCTGACCGGCACCAGTATCGAAGGCAGTGAACAGGCCCTTGAGCTGTGCCAGCAACTGGACGCAAGCAATCAGCGCCTGTTCGCCACCGCCGGTATTCACCCTCACTGCGCCAGCGACTGGAACGCCGACAGCGCCCGCCGTCTGCGCAGCTTGCTCAACGAGCCGAATGTGGTGGCCGTGGGTGAATGCGGGCTGGATTTCAACCGTGATTTCTCGCCGCGCCCGCAGCAGGAAAAGGTCCTCGAGGAACATCTGGCCTTGGCCGTCGAATTGCAGCTGCCGGTTTTTCTGCACGAACGTGACGCCAGCCAGCGTTTGCTGGAAATCCTGCGCGACTTCCGCGACCAATTGCCGGCCGCGGTGGTGCACTGCTTCACTGGCGAACAGAAGGCACTGTTCAGCTATCTCGACCTGGACCTGCACATCGGCATTACCGGCTGGATCTGCGACGAGCGCCGGGGTACGCATTTGCATCCGCTGGTCAAGGAGATCAAGCGCGGACGCCTGATGCTCGAAAGCGATGCACCGTACCTGCTGCCACGCAGCCTGCGCCCCAAGCCGAAAAACGGACGAAACGAGCCGGCATACCTGACCGAAGTATTGCGCGAAGTGGCACTGCATCGCGGGGAAAGCCAGGAAGATCTGGCGGCGCACACGACAGCCTGTGCACGCGCGTTTTATGGCCTGCCATTGATCTCCTGTTCACCATAAATCCCTGTGGGAGATTCTATGGTTGAGGGAAAGCCCTCAACTGGCTTTTTGGTTGATATTCGCTTTGCCCTTTCAGCAAGGCGAATACCACCCGAGCAAGCTTGCGAGCCAGCATCACCAACGCCTGAGTGGTGCTGAACCCCCGAGTTCTTTGTTCTTCGTAATACCCTTTCCAGGCTTTCGTACGGCTAGCCGACATCGCTGCATTGTGCAGAAGTCGGCGGGCCTCGGGGTCACCGCGCTTGGTCAAACTGCGGCGAGCGTCTTTCTGTCCTGATTTCGCCACCCGTAAATCCATGCCCAGGAAGGCGATAAATGCATCCGCGTTTCTAAAATCCCCTCGCTGAAATGCGGTTATCAAGCGGGCCCCAGTCAAAAAACCAATACCCTCAACTTTCAGGCAGCGCTTCAATTGACCGAGCAAACCGGCTTCTTTGAGCTGATCGTTGATCGTCTTTTCGATCAGCGTCTCAAGCTGCTGCATGGACTTCACTTGCTCGGCAAAAGCCGCCTTGAGCAGCGGCTCATTCGACCAGCTCTGCACCAGGCCGACCCTGGCCTGGACCAAGGCTGCGCGACGGCGGAAAAGGCTCAGGAGCTGGCGGTACAGCGGTGAGGGCGGGGTCCAAGGACGCAACTCCTCGGCTTCGTTCTTCAGGTAACGAGCCAGTAGCTTGGCATCCAGCGCGTCGGTTTTGGCGCGGATTTTCACGCCTTCGCGATAATGTTTGAGTTCATAGCCTCCCACCATGTAAATCGTGCAACCGGCCTCATAGGCCAGATCAGCGAAGTCCAGGTGGTAGATGTTGGTCGCCTCAATGGCAATAGCCACCGTCCCCGACAACGCCTTCAGCCACTGCTTGATGGATGTTTTGGTGTTGGCAATCTCTTCAAGAAAATCACCATCAGACTGATAAATCACCAGTTCATTCTTGGCGACATCCACACCCACGATCGGTTTTGATAGAGAGACCGGCATTGCCACAGGATTTCCTCCGGGATAAGGTTTGAGCACTTGAAGGGCTCACCCAGAGGCGCAGGCTTGTTCCTATCGTCGGTCTAGCCAGATGCATTCTTTATCGGCGCTTGGGTGAAAGGAGGAGGGGCGATATCTCCCACGGTCTGTACTGCGTCAACAGTCAGAATCGAGCCTTGTCCCTCCTCCTCCCTTCAAGTCCTACCATACAAGCGAGCTTGCTCGCGATGGCGGCTACACATTCGGTACGGATGTGACTGACAAACCGCAATCGCGAGCAAGCTCGCTCCCACAGGTTTGAAATTGATCTGCATCAAGAACCAGCCACCTGCATAGCGGCACAATAATGGCACCTTGCCAAAACTGCTTCCGCTATCAGAGAAGACCTCCATGGGTGCCTGGCTTAGCAATATCTCGCTGAAATACAAATTCTGGGCGGTCAACGCCGTCGCGTTCGTCACCACCCTGTTGTTGGTGCTGTACGCGGTGCAGCTTGAACAGCAGGCTCGCAGTCAAGCGGCCCAGGCTTCGGCCCAGGCCCAGGCGCGATTGCTCGAAGCCTGGCCCGTCGGGCAACCGCTGCCCCACGCCGACAACCTGCTGGTGTTCAGCCGCGAGCAAGCCCCCACGCTCAATGAGCGCCCCGTGCAAGAACTGGCCGACGCCAATGGCTGGGTCGAGATCAACCCGATGCCATTGTTCGGTGACAACCCGTTGATGGGTGCCGAAGTGTTCGCGCACGCCGACGGGCAGCGGGTCGCCGTGATCGCCCATGGTCCAAGCCTGAGCCAGGTGTTCAGCGAGCGCTTCGCCCACTACGCGGTGGCGGTGTTCATCCTGATGCTGGCCATGCTCGGCGCATCGCAGTTGTTGATCCGTTTCCTGCTCAGCCAGCTCAACACCTTGAAAGACGTCATGTTGCACGTGGAGAAAACCGGCGACCTGTCGACCCGCGTGCCATTGGCTTGCAGCGACGAAGTCGGGCAGATGGCCAACGCCTTCAACGCCATGCAGGCCGGTTATCAACGGGTGGTCAACACCGTCGCCAGCACCGCCCGGCAACTGGACACCGGCGCTGCACGGCTGGCGGCGAGCATGAATGAAGTGCGCCACGGCATGCTCGGTCAGCAAAGCGAAACTGACCAGGCCGCCACGGCGATCAACGAAATGACCGCCACGGTCTATCACATCGCCCAGCACGCGGGTGCCACCCGTGACCTTTCGCAATCGGCCGATACCCTGGCCGGTAGCGGGCAGGAAGTGGTGACGCGGGTGCAGCGCTCGATTGCCGGGCTGTCCACCGGCGTGCAGCAAACCGCCGAGATGATTCAACGCCTGGCCGAGGACAGCCAGAAGATCAACGGCGTGGTCAACGTGATTCACAGCATCGCCGAACAGACCAACCTGCTGGCGCTCAACGCCGCCATCGAAGCGGCCCGGGCCGGCGAGATGGGGCGCGGCTTTGCGGTAGTCGCCGATGAAGTACGTAACCTTGCCAAACGCGTGCAAACCTCCACGGATGAAATCACGATCATGGTGTCGGCGTTGCAGGCCGGGACGCGGGACGCCGTGGATTTCATGCAAGAGAGCTCGTTCAAGGCCGATGACTGCGTACGACAAGCGCAAGAAGCCGGCGCGGCACTGGCCGAAATCACTGGCGCAGTGGCACAGATGCGTGAAAGCAACACACAGATCGCCGTGGCGGCCGAGCAACAGAGCCAGGTGGCGGAAGAGATGAACCGGGCGGTGGTGAGCATCCGTGACGTGACTGAAAACACGGTGCAGCAGACGGTGTCTTCGGCGACGACCAGCAATGAACTGGCGACGCTGGCCGGAGAGTTGAGCAAGGCGATAGGTCAGCTCAAACTTTAAGGGCCTCTTCGCGAGCAAGTCGGACCGCCGCACCGCCACTCCCACAGTTGAAATGCATTCCCCTGTGGGAGCGGGCTTGCTCGCGAAGGCATCAGAACTGGCACCCTCTTTTCCAGTCATGGCTCCTATCAAGCCAATAGCCAGCCTTGATTCGCCGCCGGCATTGACCGGGCCTATTCTTCATTACATGTGTTCAACATGGATCGAGGATCAGCATCATGGGCAAACGTCACCCCAACCTTCCCGCCTGGCAATGGCGAGCGTACCCGAACAATCATCAGCACCCGACCAATCTGGTGTTGCACCTGATCGCGGTGCCGCTGTTCATCGTGGCATTTCTGCTGATCGTATCCGGGGTCTTCAGCCTGAGCCTGGCCAACATCGCCATTGGCGTGATCGGCGTGATTGCGGCGCTGGCCCTGCAACGCCACGGCCACAGCATGGAGACGCAAGCCGCCGAGCCGTTCAGTGACCGCAAGGATGCAATTTCGCGCCTGTTGGTCGAGCAGTTTCTGACCTTTCCGCGGTTCTTCCTCAGCGGTGGCTGGTGGCGCGCCTGGCGTGAGCGCCACCGCCGTCACTGAATCAGGCGAACACCGTCACCGTCTGCCGGCTCATGGCGATCAACCGGCCATCGGCGCTCCACATTTTCGCGGCGGCATGCCCGTAACCATCCGCGGCGTACTCGGTCTCGACGAGGTATTTGCACCAGTCCAGGGTGGTCAACTCCAGCAGCGGTTGCACGAACTCGATGGTCCAGGTCAGCGTGCTGCCCATCGCCGGCTTCTTCAAAAACGGCATCAGGGCCGGCGGCCAGGAGTCCACCAGTGCGAGGATATGCGCCTCGCTGATGGCCTCTTCCTTGACATCGCCGCGCAAGCGCACCCAACCACCCATTTGCCGCGATGTGCTACCGCTGAACGGTAGCCCGCCAACACTCCAGCGCATCGCCAGGTGCCGCATGAACTCCGGGATGACGCCTTCGACAAAAGGCAATTCCTGGCACTCTTCCCAGTGCTTCATTTCAGGTGCCGGTTCAGCGGCCACGGCCACTTCCGAAGGGCGTGAAGCGCCGAAACTCCCCTGGATCAACGTCACCACCTGGCCCTTCTGCATCACCCGACCCAACACCTGGCTGACCGCCTTGCCTTCGCGCAATACGTCGACTTCAAAGCTGACTGGAACCTCAGGCTCAACCGGGCCGACAAAGGTAATCGCCAATGAGCGCACCGGGCGATCCGCCGGCACCCGGGCACGCATGGCTTCGTACTGCAAAGCCGCCACCACGCCACCGAAACTGGCGCGCCCCTGGCCCCAGGAGGCCGGAATGGACATCTCCAGCGGCTGGCTACGGACAGCGTCAAGCAGTTCGGAAAAACGCATGAAAACCTCAGGGATCGGAAAAAGATGAAGGGATCTTAACCAGCCAGCGATGGCTATACAGCACCCATTCCGGCCAAATTGACTGACAGATGAGCCGTGCAGGTTTCATGTCGAACATAAAACCCTGTGGGAGCGGGCTTGCTCGCGAAGAGGCCCTCAGCCCTGACATTGATGGTGACTGACAAACCGTCTTCGCGAGCAAGCCCGCTTGTGTCTAGATCCAGGAATAGACTTCGAGGTGAGAGGGGTGGATGGCAAGCTGTGAGTCCGCGGTGCTAAAAGCACGTGTGGGAGCCAAGCTGCCATCCACCTTTCCACTCTGGCCCATAAGCCCGAACAGTTGGACGAGCGCCACTCGAATCACAAGCGTGGGCAAAGCCAGAGCACTCTCACTCCTGAGTGTAAGAGGGTTTTGCCATGATTTCCTGGGTCGGCATCGATATCTCCAAATCAAACCTGGTTGTATGGGTTCAACCTCAGGGTGAAGGTTTTGACCTTCCCAATACGTCAGAAGGCTTTGTTGAGCTGATTGAGCGCCTGAGCCGGTACGAGGTTGGCCGGGTTCTGCTGGAGGCCACCGGTGGTTACGAGAGCAAGGTCATGGCGGCACTGCAGGGCGCCGACTTCAACGTGCTCAGAATCAATCCCCGCCGGGCCAGAGCCTTCGCCGTGGCGATGGGCAAGAATGCCAAGACCGACCCCATCGACGCGGCCGTGCTGGCGGACTTCGCTGAAGTGCTGCATGCATCCCGCGACAAGATCATTTCGCCGGAACGTGAAGCGCTGCGCGAGCTGATCCAGTTGCGCGAGCAGTTTGTTCAGCAACGAGACGACAACAAGCGCCGGCTTCAGCAAGTCCAGCTACCCGTTGTTATCGAGGCGATCAAAGGTCTTGTTCACTACCTGCAAGTGCAGATCAAGCAGCTCGATAAAACCATCCATCAGAGCATGCATGAACTGGATGCCGAAAAAGCCGAGCGACTCATTTCCGTTAAAGGTATCGGTACGGTGGCCACAGCCAGCTTGCTGGTTTACCTGCCTGAATTGGGAGAGCTTGATCGTCGTGAAGTGGCGGCCTTGGCGGGAATTGCGCCGTACAACGACGACAGCGGCAATCACAGCGGAAAACGTCAAATCTATGGAGGCAGAGCCCGTGTCAGACGTGCGCTTTACATGTCTTGCTGGGTCGTGATCCGTCATCAGCCAGACTTCAAGGCACGTTATGACGCTCTTCGGGAGCGAGGCAAGAGCGCGAAAGTCGCGCTCATCGCCTGCATGCGGGTCTTACTGATTAGGCTGAATGCCATGTTGCGGGACGGCACCGAATGGCGGTGACGAGTGGCAGGGGGAAGACAGTTGCTCCCACATTTGTTCGGTGGTGTTCTCAGGATTTAAAACAATCGCGACTGAGTTTTTCCAGCACCCGGTCTGCACACTGTTCAGCCTCGGCCATAGTGGCTTTCCACACTGCAACACAGGGCTGCAAATCCGCCTCCTGCTCAGCCATGGCCAGCCATTGCACGCAATCGTGCCAGTCACCCAGCGCGCCCTGGGCCGATTTCAATCGGGGCATGGCCGCTTTCGGCAAACGGTCCAGCTCGGGGTAAGCGTCGATGCCATAGCGTACGCGCTTGATCAGCAGGCGTAGCCGATGACGGTCGTGGGCCGGGTCGTGCAGTGCTTCGTCGAGTTTTTTCCACTGTTTGCCCAGGCGTTTTTCGATGCGCTTGCGCAGGCCCTTGAGCAATCCCTGGCGCTGGGCAGCGCGCAGAAATCGCGGGAACGCATCGAGGACGATCAGCAACCGGGCGAGCTCGGGACTGGCCGCCACGGCCGGATAGGCTTCGGCCATTTGCGCCATGCGCCACTGTGCAGCTTGGGGTTGACCGTGCTGAAGCAGGTACGCCGCCAGCACTTCGCGATCACGCAATGGGGTGGTCAGATCGCCCACCCGCGAGGCGGCCGCTTCCAGTTGTTCGACACCGGGTAAACCTTGCAAGGGTCGCAACAGGCTGCGTAACCGACGCATGGTGGTGCGCAGATCGTGTAAAGCTTCAGGGTCAGTACGCTCTTTCAAGCGGGCCTGACAGGCCAGCAGACGAACTTCCAGGCCCAGGACATGAGCCACCAGCCGATCGATCATGGGGGTTACTCCGTAGACAACGCCCTACATCTGTAGGAGCTGGCTTGCCAGCGATGGCGACATCAGGTCGCATAATGTTCAACGGCCTATCGCCGGCAAGCCGGCTCCTACAGGACTAGCAGAGTTTTCAACGCCCCGCGCGCGACTCACGAATATAGAAGCGGGCCTTCTCGGCTTTCCTGGTGCAGCCTTCGAACCCTTCGAATTGCTGCTGGGTCTTGGCCGCGGTCAACAGCGACAGGGCCTTGGAGTAGCTGACGGTCCCGGCGAAACCTTCGGCTTTAGCCAGGTCCAGTTCATGCCATGCCGCATCCAGGTTACTTCCGCAACTGTCGCGATAGGCGGTTTTGCCGGCACAACCGGCGAGCGCCAGGGCAATCAATGGCACGCAGATCCAGGCTTTCATCACTTACTCCTCAAAAATAGGTCAACAGTCATGCAGGTAAGACGGTGTGGCAGCTGAAAAGTGCCGTTGGTCCGCAGTGCGAACTATAGCGCTGACGCGAACAACCCTGTGCCGCCATGGAGTGTCGAAAATACGACGCTCTTGTCCCCTCGAACGACCATGACGATTGAAGCATGCCCCTCGATGGGTGCATTGTTGAAGCATTCAAACGAGGGCGATTCATGAAAAAGCGTGTCGCACTGGTATTGGGCTCGGGTGGAGCCCGAGGTTACGCACATATTGGGGTCATTGAAGAGATCGAACGGCGCGGCTATGACATTGCCTGTATCGCCGGTTGCTCCATGGGCGCAGTGGTGGGCGGGATCTATGCCGCCGGCAAACTCAACGATTACCGCGACTGGATCGAGAGCCTGGATTATCTCGACGTGTTGCGCCTGGTGGACGTCAGTTTTCGTCTGGGAGCGATTCGTGGCGAGAAGGTGTTCGGGCAGATTCGCAAGATCGTCGGCGAGATCAACATCGAAGACTTGCGCATCCCCTATACCGCCGTTGCCGCCGACCTGACCAACCAGCAGGAAATCTGGTTCCAGGAAGGTTGCCTGCACCAGGCGATGCGCGCCTCGGCAGCGATTCCCAGCCTGTTCACCCCGGTGATGCAGGGCAACCGCATGCTGGTCGATGGTGGCATTCTCAACCCGCTGCCGATCGTGCCGGTAGTGTCGAGCCATTGCGACCTGATCATCGCGGTCAACCTCAACTCCACCAACCAGCGCCACTACCAATTGCCGGTGATCCAGCGCCCCGCCGCGTTCAAGACCCGCTTCGACAACCTGATCAGCTCTGTCGGCTCGAAGTTGCCGTTCCGGCGTAAACAGGCGGAACAATTGTTGATCCTGGAGCAGGAAGCGTTGAAAGCCGAAGGGGCGGATTTCAACCCGTGGATCGAATCCGCCGAACCCGAAGCCCAGCAACCCGCGGCGGCCCCGGAAGCCAGTGGCGCGCCCCGCTCCGCCACCGGTTCGTTCATCATCGATAACGTCGGACCGGCGTCCTTGCTCGACTTGATCAACCAGAGTTTCGAGGTGATGCAGACGTCGCTGGCGCAGTACAAGATTGCCGGATATCCGCCGGACATCCTGATCAACGTGCCCAAGCGCGTGTGCCGGTTTTTCGAGTTCTACAAGGCGCCTGAGCTGATCGCGCTGGGACGGGAGATTGCGCGGGATACGCTGGATCGGTATGAGAATGAGCAGAATTGAAAGTCTGAAAGTTCTCGATTGAATGTAATGCCCTCTTCGCGAGCAAGCCCGCTCCCACAGTGAATCTTTGGTGAACACAAAATCCCATGTGGGAGCGGGCTTGCTCGCGAAAGCGTCAGATCAGTCACCACAAAATTTCAAAACTACTCACTCAACAACCGATACCCCACCCCCGCCTCGGTCACGATGAATCTTGGCTGGGTCGGGTCATCCGCCAGTTTCTGGCGCAAGTGCCCGACCACGATGCGCAGATAGTGAGTGTCTTCGGTGTGCGTCGGCCCCCAGATGTCCTTGAGCAATTGCTGCTGGGTGATCACCCGCCCGGGATGCCGCGCCAGTTGCGCCAGCACAGCGTATTCCTTGCGAGTCAACGCGACTTCGATACCGTCGAGCAGCACCCGGCGATACGCCAGGTCGACCGTCAATGGACCGAAGCTCAGCGCCGCTGGCTGGGCTTCGCCCACAGGCGCCTGGCGCAGCAACGCACGAATCCGCGCCAGGAATTCCTGGATGCCGAACGGCTTGGTCACGTAGTCGTTGGCGCCGCCATCCAGGGCCTCGACTTTCTGCCCTTCACCGGCGCGCACGGAGAGCACCAGCACCGGAACCGTCGACCACTCGCGAAAATCGCGCAATACCTGTTGGCCGTCCATGTCCGGCAAGCCGAGGTCGAGCACCAGCAAGTCCGGTTTGTTCAATGCAGCCTGGGCCAAGCCTTCACTGCCCGTGCCGGCCTCCAGCACTTTGTAGCCCTGGGAAGCGAGGCTGATACGCAGGAATTTGCGGATCTGCGGTTCGTCGTCGATGATCAGGATGGTCGCGGTCTGGCTCATGAGTTCACATCAACACAAAGAAGTGGCAAGAGAGTAGCGCAAGCACGATCAGGCTTCACTCTCGTATCCCGGCTGAGCCTGTAGCGGCAGGTGCAACGTGATGCAGGTGCCGCGCCCCTCGATGCCGTCGGCGACGCTGATGCGCCCGCCATGGGCACCAACCATGCCCTGACAGATCGCCAGCCCCAGCCCGGTGCCCTGCCCGCCACGATCCCCCCGCGCCGCGGTGTAGAACATGTCGAAAATCTTCGCCCGATCTTCCTCCGGAATCCCCGGGCCCTCATCGCTGACCGAAAAGAACAGCTCACCGTCGTCGGCCCCGGCGCGCAATTGCAAACGCCCGTGGGGCGGCGAAAAGCGCGCGGCGTTTTCCAGCACGTTGACCAATGCCTGTTCGATCAGCGCGGCGTGCACATACAGCAGCGGCAACTCGGCCGGCACGTCGGTGCTGACTTGCAGCGGCGCAAGGACTGCGCGCAGGCGATTGAGCGCACTGCCGACGATATCGGCCGGTGACACCCAGTCCCGCGCCAGCTTCAGGGCTCCGTGGCCGAGGCGGGTCATGTCGAGCAGATTCTGGATATAACGATCAAGGCGCTCGGCTTCATCGCGGGTGCCTTCGAGCAGTTCACGCCGGTCCTCCAGCGGGATCGCTTCTCCCAGGGCCAGCAGGCTATCGATACTGCCGCGCATGGACGTCAAGGGAGTGCGTAAATCGTGGGACACCGAAGCCAGCAAGGCACTGCGCAACTGCTCGGTTTCACCGTGCAGCCGCGCCGCTTCCAGATCATCGGCCAGTTGCGCCCGGGCCAGTGCCTGGGCCAGCGGCTGGCTCAGCGCGGTCAACAATCGGCGGCGCTGGCCGCTCAGGCTCTGGCCCTCCTTGGCGCATACGCCAAGCAACGCGAGCGGGCCGTCCTCGACCGATAACGGCCACCACCACCAGCGGCCAAACGGCAAGGTGCCGGTGCCCGCACCTGCCGGTTGATCGTGCTGCCAGGCCCAATCGGCGGCGGCGCGCTCAGCTTCGGTAAATTCCAGCGGGCCACCGGTTTCGACTTTCCAGCCGCTCTGCCCGTCGCGGTTGAGCAGACACAGTTGCACGTCGCTCCAACCGTTGAGGTGCTGGGCGGCCGCACTGACCACGGCCTGGCGGTCGGTGGCGGCCGTCAGTTTGCGTGACAGGTCGAGCAGTTCAGTGGTCTCTTCCTGGGTATCGCGCAGTGCCTGCAATTGCCTGCGCTGGCGCGCCGCGAGGTTGCCGGTGAGGGCTGCCATCAACAGGAAAAACAGCAAGGTCAGCACGTCTTCTTCGCGCTGGATGCTGAAAGAGAAATTCGGTGGAATGAACAGGAAGTCATAGGTCAGGAACGACAGCGCCGCACAGGCCAGCGCCGGCCCGAGACTGCTGCGCACCGCCACCAGCAGCACGGCGGCGAGGAACACCAGTGAAATATTGGGCAGTGGCAGGACACTCGCCACGGCCCAGGCCAGGGCGCTGGCCAGCACCGTCGCGACCAGGGCCAACGCGTAGTCGAACCAGACCAGTGCCCCCATCGACCGTTGATGGGGTTGATGCTGTTCGTGATCGCTATCGAGAACGTTGATTTCCAGTCCGCGCGCATTGCGCAGCAGCCGCGCCGCCAACCCGCCACCGAACAGGCGTCGGCGCAATCTCGGTCGGGACTGGCCGACCAGCACCAGGCTGGCACGACGCTCGGCGGCATGCTGGATCAGGGTTTTCGCCACTTCACCGGCGCGCAGCAACACCACTTCACCGCCCAGGCGTTCGGCCAGTTGCTGGGCGCTCTGCAGGCGCAGGCGGGACTGCTCGTCACGCACTCGCCCGTTGTCCACGTGCACCAGGCTCCAGGGCAGGTGCCGCCGTTGGGCCACGCGACTGGCATGCCGTACCAGACGCTCGGCCTGGGCATCGCCGTCCACCCCTACCAGCAAACGCCCGCGCACCGCTGGCGCCGCTTGTCCGAGTTGGCGATAGCCCAGGGCCAGATCGTTATCGACCTGAGCCGCCGCGGTTTGCATCGCCAGTTCGCGCAGGGCGGTCAGGTTGGTCTGGGAAAAAAACGCGTCGATGGCCGCTCGCGCCTGCTCCGGCACATAGACCTTGCCATCGCGCAGGCGCTCGAGCAGTTCCCGTGGCGGCAAGTCGATCAGCAACAGTTCGTAGGCTTCTTGCAGCACCCAGTCCGGCAGGGTTTCACGGACCTGCACGCCGGTGATGCCACGCACCTGATCGTTGAGGCTTTCCAGGTGCTGGACGTTGACTGTCGTGTAGACATCGATGCCGGCGGCGAGCAGTTCCTGAATGTCCTGCCAGCGTTTTTCGTGACGGCTGCCGGGTGCGTTGGTGTGCGCCAGTTCGTCGACCAGCACCAGCTTCGGTTTGGCGACAAGCAATCCGTCCAGGTCCATTTCTTCGAGCAACACACCACGGTATTCCGAGCGTACCAACGGCTGCTGCGGCAAGCCGCTGAGCAGTACTTCGGTTTCGGCGCGGCCGTGGGTTTCGACGACGCCGGCAATGACCTTCACGCCTTGGCGCAGCTGGGTGTGGGCCGCCTGGAGCATAGCGTAGGTCTTGCCGACTCCGGGGGCGGCGCCGAGAAATACCTTGAGCCGGCCACGGCCATCGTGGGGCAGGTCTGCTAACAGCGCGTCGGCGCGGCCGGAGTTGCTCATCTGTAATTGCCTTGTTTGACTTTGAATTGGGGGGTGTTGCCTTTAAAGATCGCAGCCTTCGGCAGCTCCTACAGGGGTTGGCGTGGAACCTGTAGGAGCTGCCGAAGCCTGCGATCTTTTGATCTACAGCTTTTCCAGTGCCAGATTCAACTCAAGCACATTCACCACTGGCGGGCCTACCAATGGCTGCTCGATGTGCGCGTCCAGCAGCTGTTGCAGTGACGCGACCGGCAGGTTGCGCGCCGCGGCGACACGCGCCAGTTGATAGGCAATCGCCGCCGGTGGCAAGTGCGGATCGAGACCGCTGCCGGAGGTAGTGACCAGCGCCAACGGCACCGGCCCCTGGCCGGGCACCAGCAGCTTGGCGGCATCGTCGATCACCCGTGTGGCCAGGGCCGGGTTGCTCGGCGACAGGTTGCTGGCACTGCTCGATACGGTGGCAAAGGCACCGGCCGAAGGACGCGGGTGGAACCAGGCGTCGCCGACGAAATCCTGGGCGATCAGCGAGGAACCGCGGACCTTGCCTTCGGCATCGCGCACCAGGCTGCCGTTGGCCTGGTCCGGGAACGCGACCTGGGCGACGCCTGTGACCACCAGTGGATAGGCGACGCCGGTGATCAGCGTCATCAGGACCAGCAGGCTCAGGGCCGGGCGTATCAATGTGGACATTTCAAGATCCTCGAATTCGTAATTCAATCAATTGGACCGTGTCGCATTCTTCGCGAGCAGGCTCGCTCCCACAGGGCGAAAGCATTTCAAATGTGGGAGCGAGCCTGCTCGCGAAGGCGGTGCATCTGGCACCCCGCGCAGGTCAAACCAGATGCAACGCCGTCAAGAGCATGTCGATCGCCTTGATGCCCACGAACGGCACCAGGATCCCGCCCAGGCCATAGATCAGCAGATTGCGTCGCAACAGCGCCGCCGCACTCGCCGCCTGCACGCGCACGCCGCGCAATGCCAGGGGAATCAGCACCACAATGATCAACGCGTTGAAAACGATCGCCGACAGAATCGCGCTCTGCGGACTGCTCAGGTGCATCACGTTGAGCACACCCAGTTGCGGGTAGATCGCGGCGAACAGCGCCGGCAGGATCGCGAAGTACTTGGCCACGTCGTTGGCGATGGAAAAGGTCGTCAGCGCACCGCGGGTAACCAGCAATTCCTTGCCGATCTGCACCACGTCCAGCAACTTGGTCGGGTCGCTGTCGAGGTCGACCATGTTGGCCGCTTCACGTGCCGCTTGCGTGCCGTCGTTCATTGCCATGCCGACGTCCGCCTGGGCCAGTGCCGGGGCATCGTTGGCGCCGTCGCCGCACATGGCGACCAGGCGACCGTCGTTTTGCTCGTGACGAATGCGCGCCAGTTTTTTCTCCGGCGTGGCTTCCGCCAGCACATCGTCCACACCGGCCTCAGCGGCGATGGCGGCTGCAGTCAACGGGTTGTCGCCAGTGACCATGACCGTGCGAATGCCCAGCTTGCGCAACTCGGCAAAACGCTCGCGGATACCGGGCTTGACCACGTCCTTGAGGTGGATCGCGCCGAGCAACTTGCCGTCGGCGCAGACCAGCAAGGGGGTGCCGCCACTTTGCGCGATCTTGTCGATTTCGCGGGACAATGCCGGTGCCAGGTCAGCACGTTTCAGGCCGACGAAGGCCAGCAATGAATCCACCGCCCCCTTGCGGTACACACGCCCTTGATAGTCGACACCGGACAAGCGGGTTTCGGCACTGAATGGCACGGCTGTCAGCACGTCGGCGGACGGCTCCGGTTGCGGGTGAGTGCCACGCAGGTACTCGACGATCGACTTGCCTTCAGCGGTGTCGTCGGCCAGCGACGCCAGCAACGCGCCTTCGGCCAATTCCCTGGCTGTCACGCCTGGCGCGGCATACACCGCCGAGCAGCGACGGTTACCGAAGGTGATGGTGCCGGTCTTGTCCAGCAGCAGGACGTGCACGTCCCCCGCCGCTTCCACCGCACGCCCGGACTTGGCAATCACGTTCAGCCGCACCAGACGATCCATGCCGGCGATACCGATGGCCGACAGCAAACCTCCGATGGTGGTCGGAATCAAGGTGACCAACAGCGCCACCAGAAACACCAGCGGCAGGCTGCCATTGGCGAAGTGGGCGAACGGTTGCAGGGTGACGACCACCAGCAGGAAGATCAGGGTCAGACCGATCAGCAGGATGTCGAGCGCCACTTCGTTCGGGGTTTTCTGGCGTTTGGCGCCCTCGACCAGGGCGATCATGCGGTCCAGGGTCGACTCGCCAGGGTTGGCGGTGATCTTTACCAGCAGCCAGTCGGACACCAGCCGTGTGTTGCCGGTGACGGCCGAGCGGTCGCCGCCGGACTCACGAATCACCGGTGCCGACTCACCGGTAATCGCCGCTTCGTTGACCGCTGCGATGCCTTCGAGCACTTCGCCGTCACCGGGAATCATCTCCCCGGCTTCGACACGCACCACATCGCCCTTGCGCAGACTGGTGGCCGGCACGACCTGAAAGGTGCCAATGCTGGTTTTGCGCCGGGCGCTCAAGCCTTCGCTACCGGCCTTGAGGCTGTCGGCGCGAGCCTTGCCACGACCTTCGGCCAAGGCTTCGGCGAAGTTGGCGAACAACACGGTGAACCACAGCCACACGGCAATTTGCGCGGCGACGAAGGTCGGTACGGCCGTATCGGGAATGAAGCACAGCACAGTGGTCAGGATCGCGGTCAGTTCGACCACCAGCATCACCGGCGCACGTTGCAATTGCCGTGGGTCGAGCTTGACGAAGGCTTGCACCAGCGCCGGGCGCCACAGGGCCGAGATCGCGGTTTTCGGTTGTTCCGGCGCCTTGACGGCGACGGTTTTGGATACGGGCATATTCATCTTCAACTTCCTCAGAAGGCCATGCTCAGATGTTCAGCAATCGGGCCCAGCGCCAAGGTCGGCAGGAATGTCAGGCCGCCCACCAGCAAAATGGTCACGGTCAGCAAGGTCACGAACAGCGGGCCGTGGGTCGGGAAGCTGTTCTGGCCGATCGGTGCGGTTTTCTTCATCGCCAGGCTGCCGGCCAGGGCCAGAACCGGGAGGATGTAACCGAAGCGACCGATCAACATGCCCAGGCCCAGCATCAGGTTGTGAAACGGCGTGTTGGCACCGAAACCACCGAACGCCGAACCGTTGTTGGCACTGGCCGAGGTGTAGGCGTAGAGCAACTGACTGAAACCGTGGGCGCCGGGATTGCTCACCGAGGCCACCGGGCCTGGCAGGCTGGCGGCAATCGCGCCGAGCACCAATACGCCAATCGGCATGACCATCAGGGTCAGCACCAGCAATTGCACCTCCCTGGCTTGCAGCTTCTTGCCGAGGTACTCCGGCGTACGACCGATCATCAGGCCGGCGAGGAACACCGCGATCAGCACGTTGAGCAACATGCCGTAGAGCCCGGCACCGACGCCGCCGAAGATCACCTCGCCGACCATCATGTTGACCAGCGCGACCATCCCGCTCAGCGGGTTGAGGCTGTCGTGCATGCCGTTGACCGAACCGTTGGACGCGGCCGTGGTGGTCACCGACCAGAGCACCGTGGCGGTAGTGCCGAAACGCGCTTCCTTGCCTTCCAGCGGCGCAGTCTGCTCGACGGCGACGTTGTTCAGGATCGGGTTCGGCTGGTATTCAGCCCACAGCGAGGTCGCGCCGCCGATCAGGAACAGCGCCAGCATGCAGGCAATGATTGCGCGACTCTGACGCAGGTCCTTTACGTAGTGGCCGAAGGTAAATACCAGTGCCACCGGGATCAGGATGATCGAGGCCACTTCGAACAGGTTGCTCCAGGCCGTCGGGTTCTCGAACGGATGCGCCGAGTTGACGCCGAAGAAGCCGCCACCGTTGGTGCCCAATTGCTTGATCGCAATCTGGCTGGCAGCCGGGCCCAGTGGAATGACCTGGTCGACGCCTTGCACCGTCACCGCATTCACGTACTGCGCGAAGGTTTGCGGCACGCCCTGCCAGACCAGGTACAGCGCCAGCAACAGGCACAACGGCAGCAGGCCGTAGAGAGTGGCGCGGGTCATGTCGACCCAGAAGTTGCCCAGCGATGCAGTGGATTTGCGCCCGATGCCGCGGCACAGCGCAACCAGTACGGCCAGGCCGGTGGCGGCGCTGACGAAGTTCTGCACGGTGAGGCCGGCCATCTGGCTCAGGTAGCTCAGGGACGCCTCGCCGCTGTAAGCCTGCCAGTTGGTGTTGGTCATGAAACTGACGGCGGTGTTGAACGCCAGCGTCCACTCCTGGCCCGGCAGGTTTTGCGGGTTCAGCGGCAAATGGTCCTGGAACAACAGGATCGCGAACAGCAGCAGGAAACCCGCAAGGTTGAAGGCGAGCAAGGCCAGCGCGTACTTCTGCCAGCTCTGTTCGGCGTGCGGATCGACGCCGGCCAGGCGATAGCAACCGCGTTCGACGGGGCCCAGGACCGGCGAAAGCCAGGTGCGCTGCCCCTCCATTACCTTGTAGTAGAAGCGCCCGAGAAACGGCGCCGGGACCAATACCAGGGCGAAAAACCCGAGGATCAGCCAATAGTCATAACTGTGCATAGCCGCTCCTAGTTCCGGTCCGCGCGCAACAGCGCAACCAACAGATAAGTGAACAGCCCCACTGCCAACAGCAGTGACACCCCGTCCAGAACGCTCATGGAAGTTCTCCGTGTTACGGCGTATTGCCGCGTGTGGAGTCATTGTCGGAAAAGAGGCTGTAAAGGAACGAGACCGAGGGTGCGGGCCGGGCATAAAGAATGCGTAAAGAGTGTGTTTACGCTGGGGTTACGGGGTGCGCGATGGCGTTCCGGTACGCAAAAAACCGCGAGGGTCGTACCTGGAACTCCAAATTGTGCGCAAGAGTAGTGAGTGACGGCAGCAACTCATGGATAATCGAACCTGATCGGCGCGACGCAACCAAATGGGTCAAGAGCTCTTGCACCTCCCCGCTCGCGCCTGCAAGCTACCGCCATTCGCATTACTGAAAAAGGCTGGCCCAACGTGCGTATCCTCATTACCGGCGGAGCCGGCTTCATCGGCTCGGCCCTTGTTCGCGAGCTGATCCAACACACCGGGCATGAAGTGCTCAACCTGGACAAACTGACGTATGCCGGCAATCTCGAATCGCTGACCAGCATCGCCAACGACACGCGCTACGAGTTCGTTCAGGCCGATATTGTCGACCAGGCCACCGTCAGTGCTGTGCTGGCCCGCTTCCAGCCTCACGCGATCATGCACCTGGCAGCGGAGTCCCACGTCGATCGTTCCATCGACGGGCCATCGGAATTCATCCAGACCAACATCGTCGGCACCTACAGCCTGCTCGAAGCTGCCCGTGCCTATTGGCAAGCCCTCCCGGAGCCCGAGAAAAGCGCATTCCGCTTTCATCACATCTCCACTGACGAGGTTTACGGCGACCTGCACGGTGTCGACGACCTGTTTACGGAAACGACGCCCTACGCACCCAGCTCACCCTACTCCGCCAGCAAGGCTGCGTCCGACCATCTGGTCCGCGCCTGGCAGCGAACCTATGGCTTGCCGGTGCTGCTGACCAATTGCTCGAACAATTACGGGCCTTTCCACTTCCCCGAGAAACTGATTCCGCTGGTCATCCTCAATGCCCTGGCCGGCAAGCCGCTGCCGGTGTATGGCAATGGCCTGCAAGTGCGCGACTGGCTGTTCGTCGAAGATCACGCCCGGGCATTGCTCAAGGTGGTGACCACCGGCACCGTCGGCGAGACCTACAACATCGGCGGGCACAACGAACAAAAGAACATCGACGTGGTGCGCGGCATCTGCGCCCTGCTCGAAGAACTGGCACCGCACAAGCCTGAGGGCGTTGCGCATTACGCCGACCTGATCACGTTCGTCCAGGACCGCCCTGGTCATGACTTACGTTACGCAATCGACGCCAGCAAGATTGAACGCGAACTGGGCTGGGTGCCCGAAGAGACCTTCGAAACCGGCCTGCGCAAAACCGTTCAATGGTACCTGGACAACCTGGAGTGGTGCCGCCGTGTCCAGGACGGCAGCTATCAAGGTGAACGCCTTGGCGCCATCAATCCCAAGGAGCTGCTCGCATGATGAAAGGCATCGTTTTGGCGGGTGGCTCGGGCACGCGCCTGCACCCGATTACGCTCGGCGTGTCGAAGCAGCTGTTGCCGGTCTACGACAAGCCCATGATCTACTATCCGATCTCGGTGCTGATGCTGGCCGGCATCAAGGACATCCTGCTGATCTCCACCCCGCAGGATCTGCCGCAATATCGCAATCTACTGGGTGACGGCAGCCAGTTCGGGGTGAACTTCAGCTTTGCCGAACAGCCCTCGCCGGACGGTCTGGCCCAGGCTTTCCTGATTGGCGAGGAGTTCATCGGCGATGACCCTGTGTGCCTGATCCTGGGCGATAACATCTTCCACGGTCAGCACTTTGGCGAACAGTTGCAGAACGCGGCACAACGCTGCTCCGGCGCCACCGTGTTCGGTTACTGGGTCAAGGACCCCGAGCGCTTCGGCGTCATCGACTTCGACAGCGAAGGCCGTGCGCTTTCGATCGAGGAAAAACCGAAAAAACCGAAATCCAGCTATGCCGTTACCGGCCTGTATTTCTACGACAACGACGTGATCGAGATCGCCAAGGCGGTCAAACCTTCGCCTCGCGGCGAGCTGGAAATCACCGATGTCAACAACGCCTATCTGCAACGCGGCGACCTGCAGGTCGAGCGTTTTGGTCGGGGTTTCGCCTGGCTCGACACCGGCACCCATGACAGCTTGCTCGAAGCCTCTCAATACGTGCAGACCATCGAACACCGCCAAGGCCTCAAAGTCGCCTGTCTCGAAGAAATAGCCTATGAAAACGGCTGGATCGACCGCGAACAGCTGCTGGAACGCGCCCGGTACTTTGGCAAGACCGGTTATGGCCAGTACTTGGCTAAACTGGCAGGGGAAGAGCCATGAACCTGTGTGAGCCCGATTTGCCTCGTGAGGAGGCTGGGCTGCAGCCATGAAAGTACTCATCAATGGCCGCAACGGCCAAGTCTCACATGAGCTGCAACGGCGGCTGGGGGCTGTCGGCGAACTGATCGTATTGGGTCGCGATCAGCTCGATCTCGCGCAACCCGATCAGATTCGCCGCCAGGTGCAAATCCTCAGGCCCGACCTGATCATCAACGCGGCAGCCCATACAGCGGTCGACCAGGCAGAAAGCGAGCCGCAAGCAGCCTTTGCCATCAACGCGATCGCACCCGGCATCCTCGCCGAAGAGGCGCTGGCCCTGGACATCCCGTTGATACATTACTCCACGGACTATGTTTTCGACGGGTTGAAAGCCGGCCCCTACAGCGAGGACGACACGCCCAATCCGCTCGGGGTATACGGCAAGAGCAAGCTGGCCGGTGAACAGGCCATCAAGGAGGTGCAAGGCAAACACCTGATCCTGCGTACCAGTTGGGTCTATTCAACCCATGGCCGCAACTTTCTGCTGACGATGCAGCGCTTGCTGCAAGAGAAACCGGAGTTGCGTGTAGTCGCCGATCAAATCGGAGCCCCTACCTGGGCCGGCACAATCGCCAACAGCACCCTTGCCCTGATTGAACACTGGCAGGCGAACGAAGTGGCCAACTGGGGCACTTATCACCTGAGCGCACAAGGTGAGACTTCCTGGTTCGGCTTCGCCCAGGCAATCGGTGAAGCATTGCGACAGCAGGGCAAACCCTGCGCCGCCCTGTTACCGATCCCGTCCAGCGACTACCCGACGCCTGCCGCCCGGCCGCTCAACTCGCGCCTGGACTGCAGTCGCTTGCAACGGGATTGGGGCGTCAGCCAACCTGACTGGCAGACGGCGCTGCGCGAGTGCCTTACCGAACAAACCTGAACATCAACGGCAGCCCGCACCTGCCTTGAAACACAACGTATCCGCATCGCAGCGGCGTCGTGTAGCAGACAGGCGGGCTTGCTCGCGAAAGCGGCATTTGCAGCAACGACGCCCCCGACTGACGCACAAAATCCGCACAATCAGACGCGAACATCTCCGATACGACGCCTTTTTGCCCATTACGACGCACCCTGGCGAAATGGCACGCCCACTGCACCGGCTTCCCCCCGAGCGTTCCAAACCACTCAGGGAGCAAGCGCATGAACACACAACTCAAACCTACACTGGGCACGTTGCATCTGTGGGGTATCGCGGTCGGGCTGGTGATTTCCGGGGAATATTTCGGCTGGAGTTATGGCTGGGGCGTGGCCGGGACCTTGGGCTTTCTGGTGACCTCGTTCATGGTCGCCACCATGTACACCTGCTTCATCTTCAGTTTCACCGAGCTGACCACCGCCATTCCTCACGCTGGCGGTCCCTTTGCCTACAGTCGTCGCGCCTTTGGGGAAAAAGGCGGATTGATCGCCGGCCTGGCGACACTGATCGAATTCGTCTTCGCCCCGCCGGCGATTGCCCTGGCCATCGGCGCCTATCTCAATGTCCAGTTTCCAGCCCTGGACCCGAAACACGCGGCAGTCGGTGCCTACATCCTGTTCATGGGTCTCAACATCCTCGGCGTGAAACTGGCGGCGACCTTCGAACTGGTGGTCTGCGTGTTGGCGGTCGCTGAACTGCTGGTGTTCATGGGCGTGGTCGCGCCGGCGTTCAGCTTCAGCAACTTCGCCCTCAATGGCTGGGCCGG
Source organism: Pseudomonas sp. Pseusp49 (assembly GCF_059491875.1). Lineage (NCBI taxonomy): Bacteria > Pseudomonadati > Pseudomonadota > Gammaproteobacteria > Pseudomonadales > Pseudomonadaceae > Pseudomonas > Pseudomonas sp. Pseusp49. Next base: position 5,077,538 of record NZ_CP168514.1, read on the forward strand.
CAGCGACGTGTTCGGCGCTCCGGCGATCGCCGGAATGTTCGCGGCGATCCCCTTTGCCATCTGGTTCTTCCTGGCCATCGAAGGCGCCGCCATGGCCGCAGAAGAAGCCAAGGACCCGAAACGCACCATTCCCAAGGCCTACATCAGCGGTATCTTGACCCTGGTGCTGCTGGCGATGGGCGTGATGTTCTTCGCCGGTGGCGTCGGCGACTGGCGCACCCTGTCGAACATCAACGACCCGCTGCCCCAGGCGATGAAAACCGTGGTCGGCGAAAGCTCGGGCTGGCTGCACATGCTGGTGTGGATCGGCCTGTTTGGCCTGGTGGCGAGCTTCCACGGCATCATCCTTGGCTATTCGCGCCAGTTCTTCGCCCTCGCCCGCGCCGGCTACCTGCCGGCGTCCCTGGCCAGATTGTCGCGCTTCCAGACGCCGCACCGGGCGATCATCGCCGGCGGCGCAATCGGCATCGCGGCGATCTACAGCGACGGTTTGATCAACCTCGGCGGCATGACGCTGACGGCGGCGATGATCACCATGGCGGTGTTCGGCGCCATCGTCATGTACATCATGAGCATGCTCAGCCTGTTCAAACTGCGCAAAACCGAACCAAACCTGGAGCGCACCTTCCGCGCCCCGTGCTACCCGCTGGTGCCGTTCATTGCGCTGATGCTGGCGGTGGTGTGCCTGGTGGCGATGGCCTGGTTCAACACCTTGATCGGCCTGATCTTCCTGGGCTTCATGGCCGCAGGTTTCGTGTACTTCACGCTCACCGCGCAATTGCGCGCCGACGCACCGGCGGACGCGATGCTGACCGGACATTGAAAGCGTTCAAGTGAACCTTGGATAACAGGCATAGAATGGGGGTGATAGCGATGGAACTGCGACGAAACCCCGTCACTCAAAGTGCTATACGCGATTGGTTGACGAACCCTCGTCGACCCGCCTGCTTTCAAGGAGAGTCCTATGCCCTGGTATGCCTGGTTGATTCTGGTCGTTGCCATCGGCTCGATCGTTGGTGGTCTGATGATGCTGCGCGACACCGCCAACAAGGTCGAACTGACCGAAGAGCAACGTAAGCGCGTCGCCGAACGCAATGCGGAAATGGACGCCAAGGAAGCGCAGGACCGCTGAATGAAAACCCCGCCTTGAACGGCGGGGTTTGTTTTTGCGTGGCTTGCCCTGCAATCATGCCGCTTTGTACCCATATCGAAGCATCTGCATGCTTTTTAGACGTAGAAGTACAGTCACCATGCAATTTTCATTGGTTAATATGGGCCGCATTGATGCGGAGATATCAGATGCGTTACTCGCAGGACCATAAAGCCCAGACCCACCAACGCATAATCAAGGAAGCTTCAGCACGATTTCGACGCGACGGTATCGGCGCGACCGGGCTGCAACCCCTGATGAAAGCACTGGGCCTGACTCACGGTGGCTTTTACTCGCACTTCAAGTCCAAAGACGAACTGGTGGAAAAAGCCTTGCAAGAGGCTGGTGCACAAGTCGACGAGTTGTGCGCGCAAATCTTCGCCGAGGAGCATCCACTCGAAGCCTTCATCGACACTTACCTTTCCGAATGGCATCAAACCTCACCCCACGAAGGCTGCCCGCTGTTGACCATTTCTTCGGAACTGGGGCTGCGTGGCCAACCGAGCCCGACCAGCGACGTCGTGCTCCAGGCGCGACTCGATCAGATTCGGCACACCCTTGACGGAGAGCGCACCGCCGAGCGCAGCATCGTCATCATGTCTACGCTGGTCGGCGCCTTGCTGTTATCGCGCAGCGTGGCCGACGCCGGGTTTGCCCAACAGATTCTCGACGCCGCACGCGAACACCTCAAACACCCGCAGGATTAATCCTGCCAACGCTTGAACAATACACTGGCATTGACCCCGCCAAATCCGAAGCCGTTGGACAACGCATATTCGATGACCATCGGCCGTGCGCTGCCATGAACAATGTCCACGCCTTCAGTGGCAGGGTCCGGGTTCTCGAAATTGAGGGTCGCCGGCACGACCTGGTCACGGATCGCCAGCAGCGTAAAGATCGCTTCGAGCCCACCCGCAGCACCGAGCAAATGCCCGGTCGCCGACTTGGTTGATGTCACGGCAATGCCATTTTGCGCCCCGAACAATGCCTTGATCGCCGCCAGCTCACCCAGATCCCCCACCGGAGTCGAGGTCGCATGAGCATTCAGATGCTGCACCTGAGCCGGTGAAACACCGGCCTGTGCCAATGCCAACGACATCGCTCGCCGCGCACCGCTGCCGTCCTCGGGACCGGCAGTCAGGTGATAGGCATCGGCGCTGGTGCCGTAGCCGACCAGCTCCGCCAGGGGCTGGGCGCCCCGGGCCAGCGCATGGTCCAGAGACTCGATGACCAGCAGCCCGGCCCCTTCACCCATGACAAAGCCATCGCGACCACTGTCGAAAGGTCGTGAAGCGCGCTCAGGCGTGTCGTTGTAAGCACTGGACAAGGCGCGAGCAGCCGCGAACCCGGCAAGACTGACCCGATCGATCGCCGCTTCCGCACCGCCGCACACCGCGATATCCGCCTCACCCGCACGAATCATTCGCGCCGCGTCGCCAATGGCCTGAACCCCGGCAGCGCATGCGGTGACCGGCGCGCCCAATGGCCCCTTGAAGCCATGCTGGATCGACACATGACCGGCCGCGAGGTTGACCAGAAATGAAGGAATAGTGAATGGCGACAAACGCCTCGGACCACGGCTATCGGTGGTACGCACCGCATCGGCAATCGCGCCGAAACCACCCACACCTGAACCGATGATGGTGGCCGTGCGCTCCTGGGCATTGGCATCCAGCGCTTGCCAGCCGGCTTGCTCCAGTGCCTGACGCGCGGCTTCCATGGCGAACAGAATGAAGCGGTCCATCTTCTTCTGTTCCTTGGGTGGGGTAGCCCGGTCCGGATCGAAACCCGCCTGGGGATCATCAGCCAGCGTCGGCACCGCACCGCCGACCGTGGCCGGCAGATCGGCAACCACCGCATCCGGCAGATTGCGCAGCCCGGAACGCCCGGCCAGCAGCCGCTCCCAGACCACTTCGACACCGCTCCCCAGCGGCGACACCAGGCCCATGCCTGTTACAACCACACGACGATCACTCATACCGCTCACACCTCGATCTGTTTGATGTCACTTACCGATAACGGGCAGCAGCCTTGCTTTTCGACAGGTTAGGCGCCATCACAAGACGCGCCGCCACGAACGCATTCCAATCCGCCGCATCGGGCAATGAAGGAATAGTGATCAATTCACCCTGATCCAGACCCGACAATGCAGCATCGACCATCTCACCCGCCTCCATCACCATGTCCGCAGGAATTTGTGACGCATCGATGCCGGAGCGCTCCCAGATCTCGGTTCGGGTCACACCGGGCAGCACCGCCTGGATCTTCACCCCGGTGCCGTCCAGTTCGGCGTTCAACGATTGAGTCAGGCTCAATACATAGGCCTTGCTGGCGCTGTAGGTCGCATTGAAACGCTCGGGAAACAAGGCCACCACCGACGCAATATTGATGATTGTGCCGCGTCCGGCCTTGGTAAAACCGGCTGCGGCCGCCGCGGCCAATCGCGTGACAGCGGTGATGTTCAACTGAATCATTCGCTCCAGTTGGTCGAGATCGGCATTGGCCAAAAGCCCATCCGCCGCCACACCGGCGTTATTGAGCAACAGACTGATACTCGAATCGCTGCGTAACCGTTGTTCGAGCTGCAGCACGTCTGCTTTTTGAGTCAGGTCCGCCTTCAGAACTTCAACCTTGATCCCATGCTCCGAGCGCAGTTTGCTCGCGGCCGCTTCCAGCCGCTGCTCGTCGCGAGCCACCAGCAACAAATCAAAACCACGGGCCGCCAACCGCTCGGCGTAAACCGCCCCGATACCTGAGGAAGCACCGGTGACAAGGGCCGTACCTTGGGACTGAACTGAATTCATGACAGTGCTCCTGAAAGATGCTGAGGGACGCCTGACACCAACGCACACTGGCGCAAGCCGTATTCATTATAGACATAATTTAAAGGCAATATGATAGTCGTAATTTTACTTCTCGAAAAACGCTCGGCTCTCGTCGGTGACCCTGCCAGAATGAGAGTAGACCCTGAATGAACATGAAACCGCGCCGGCCCTGTGCGATGGAATGAATGGTATTGCGGGCTGACCGATCAATGGTGGGGGATGAACAACGCGCTTTAAGGGTACCTTGGGGACAGGGGGGGCATGAGTAGAACCAGTCCTTGAGCCATCGAAGCGATGCCAGACCGGCCTTGCATACGTATTTGCGACTGTTTCTCACCCTTGCTGTTTGGTTTCAAATGCAGGAAAATCCAAAAAAATTTAACCAGATGTAAAATTTTCAACCCTGGATGACGATATTTTCAAGAAACACTTTTGGAGCGTCTGTCCAAACTTTCAGAGCGCGTAATGAACATTCCAGTAAATACAATTAATACTCCCGGACACGATGTTGCTGAAGTAAAGGAGCTTATTGGTAGCCTCTGGAGCCAGCGGCCGATTATTTTACTATTTACTGCACTGACTGTTACCGCCGCCATTGCTTATGCTCTATTGGCAACTCCGGAATATGAAGTCGAAACGACTGTTCGACCTGTTCCAATGGCAGATCTTGACGAGTTAAATGAAGCCGGACTTTACAGAATCCAGCCAAATGAAGCGCTGAACAACATCGGCTCGGCCATGCAGTCTTATGATGTCCGCCTGAAGTTCTTCCAGGCCAACCCGCAATTCCTTGCACCCTTGCAGACACCAGGGCAATCCATTGAAGAAACATTTGAGAAGTTCAACGAAAAAGCATTTTCGCTTGAAAAAATCGATCCTAGAAAGAGCTCCAGCCTTACCGAAGCCGTTGGTCTTAGTCTCAGATACCCTCAGGGTGTAGATGGTGTAGGTATCTTGAAAGGTTTTACCGACTACGTCGTCAAAGTCGAAAAGGAAAAAGTCGCTGCAAACCTGAAAACACTGATTGCCAACCGCATCGAGAATGTAGAAAAAAAGCTGGAGTCAAAAAAATCTATCTATGAGGCGGAAAAAGACTCCAGAATCGCGCACTTGCTGGAAAAAGATCAATTAAAGAAACAAGTACTTCAAGACGAACTCAAAGCGCTGCGTCAACAACTGCAAAGCCGTCGCCAGAACCGCATCAAAGAGCTTGATGAAGCCATCGTCATCGCCAAGAAACTCGGCATCGTAAAACCCACGACGCCTTCGGCGCTGGGAGATGGAGAGCAGACACATCAGGGCAACATGATCCGCACCGAAGTCAACAATCAGAAAATACCGCTGTATTTCCTGGGACAGGCGGCACTGGAAGCGGAACGCGCCACCCTGGTAGCTCGTAATTCCGATGACTTCACCGAGCCGCGTATCGATGAAATTCAAAAAGAACTCAGCCTGCTGGCCACCAACCGCGAAGCGGCACTGCTCAAAGATCGGAATCATCCTGAACTGTTTCTCAAGGAGTTCGCGGATATCCGCGGAGAGTTGACTCACTTGAAACAAGTGGATGTAAACTTCGATCAGTTCAACCTGGTTCAAGTTGATAAAGATGCCACACCACCTCAAGCGCCGATAAAACCGAAGAAGGCCCTGATCGTTGGATTTGGTCTGATCTTTGGACTCATGCTCGGCGTGGGTGTCGCGATTCTTCGTCGCGCCCTGTTTTCACTGCAGACATCTCGTCGCTAAATGTCGAGTGCTGCGTTTGCTCTGCAAGCGCAGCCGACTTGGCTAACAGGCGACCACTTATTCGCGCAATGTCTCGGGTGAAGTGATCACCTGATCATTCCCGCTCAACCAGACATTGACGTTCTCGACACTTTCTTGCGACAACTTTCCGGCCCAGCGATTCAGAATAAAAAGGTTGGTTATAAAATCGTATTGGGTCTTGAGCAGATCGCGACGTGCCGTGAACTCATTCTGCACCGCCGTCAATACATCCACGGCATTAACCACGCCGTAGGTGAATGCCTTTTCCGCGGCTATGCGTGACTGCTCGGCCGAAGCCAGTGCATTGCGATTGGCACGAATCTTTTCCACGCTTGAATCTGCAGTCAAATACGCGTTAGTCGTTTCCTTGACCACCTGACGACGTGTCGCCACCAACTGCTGTTCCGCGGTGAGCTGATCCTGATACAACTGCCTGACCCGTGCGGACGTCGCACCACCGCTATAGATCGGAATCTGTACCCCAACACCCGCGACATAGCTGTCGGTCTGCGGCGCCAACGAATTGTTGTAACCCTCGTTCGTCTGCTGTGCGCTCAGGTTCAGATTGACCGTGGGATAGTGCCCGCCCTTACCAGCGCGCAGGGCAGCCTCCGCAGCCTCCTGCGCATTTTCACTGGCCTTGATCGCCGGATTGTCGGCGATCGCCAAATTCACCCAACTCTCCAGGCTTTCGGCGGACACCTTCAATTCGACGTCATTACGTACACGGCTCAGCTTCTCTTTGACCGGCCGTCCGATAATCTCCGACAACGCGACTCGGCTCAGACTGGACTGGTTCCGTGCATCGACTTCCTGGGCGGCCAGCGAATCGACTCGAGCCTGGAGATCCAGCAAATCGGTCACCATTGCCAACTGTTTGCTGTAGAGCGCACTGACCCTGTCGAGGTTTTTCTGGGTAGCCCTGCGCTCGGCCTGCACCAGTTCAAGTTCATCATCGGCAGCCAATGCAGCGAAGTAACGCTGCGCAAGATCCACCGTGGCCTCGGCCTGAGCCTCCTTAGATTCGGAGTCCGCCTGCTTTGCCAGGCTCTTGAAGTGCTGGTAGTTTTCCCAGGCAGCCTTGTTATACAAAGGCTGGGTCAACCCCACCGAATAATTGCGGCTGTTGTAGGCCTCGTCGATCTGAAGGTTGGTCTGTTTGATCCGGTTGAAACCGGCGTTAGCCGTCACCGAAGGCAACAGACTGCCAAATGCCTGGTTTTGCTGTTCGACCCCGGATTGAGCCTTGGAGTAGGAAGCGATCACCCGAGGGTCTTCCAGGCGTGACTCGCGATACAACTGCATCAAGTCAACCGAGTAGCTCTGTTTACTGACCGAAGCCGTTGGCGGTGTCGCAATAGAGGAGCGGGCGACCGGCGCTTCGGCGGCGTGGACAGGCAATGCCATCGAACCCAATACGAGGCAGGGAAACAGACGCACGATCACTCCTCGATCATCGACTGGGCGATAACGTTACGTGCCGGCTGCATCAGGTACTGCAGCATGGTGCGCTCTCCAGTGTTGATCAATACGTCTGCCGGCATGCCCGCCAACAGCTTGCGATCACCCAGCTTGCGCGCGCCTTCGCGGGTCACGCTGATCCGGGCAAGGTAATACGGCGCACTGGTCTTTTCGTTGATCAGGCGGTCGCCGGAAACACTGGTCACTCGACCTTCGATGACAGGAGTCGTGGCCGTGTTGAAGGCATTGAAACGAATATCCGCCAACTTGCCGACGGCGATTCGGTCGATGTCATTGGGTGAGACCTGCGCCTCGACCACCAGATCGGAAACCGATGGAACGATATCTAGCAAGGGCGTCGCGGGTCGCACGACGCCACCGATGGTGTGAACCGTCATGCCGATCACCATCCCGTCATCCGGAGCGCGGATAACCACTCTGCTCAGGCGATCCTCCAGCGCCGAGGCTTTTTCCTGCAAGTCATAGGCCTTGGTCTGGGTCTCTGCCAACTGCCTGGTAACGTCGGCGCTGAAGTCCTTGTCGATCTGCAGGATCTGCAACTGGGTTTCGTTGATCTGCAACCTGGTCTTGATGTTGGTCGAGCGGTGATCCGCCACTTCGGATTTGAGCAAATCCAGCTTGCGTGCCTGTTCGAGCATGCGCTGCTTGTCGACAAAACCCTGGGCCAGCAATTCTTTCAATTCGGCAATTTCGCCGCTATAGGATTCCTGCAAGCTGGTCTTGGTACCGATCATGGTGTCGGTTCCCTTGATTTGCTGATTCAACTGACCAATACGCTCTTGCAGGACCGATATTTGTCCAAGTCGCGAGCTGCGTCGTGCGTTGAACACCTGAATCTCGCCGTAACGCGATTCGGAACTGCGCTGATTGTCGGAATTGAGGTCATTGGGGAACGCGATCATCGGCAGGCCATCACGCTCGGCCAGTAAGCGCGCCTCCATTGCCCTGGCAGCGATCAACTGGCTGCGGGTCATTTCGTATTCGGAGCGCAGTTGAGCGTCGTCGAGCACGATGATGGGGTCGCCTTTTTTCACGACATCGCCATCATGGGCAAGCAGATCCTTGACGATGCCGCCCTCCAGATGCTGCACCGTCTTGCGATACGTTTGCACGGTGACGACACCCGGCGCGTAAGCCGCACCGTCGAGCGGAGCAAACGCCGCCCATCCGCCAAACAGCCCGAACGTCACGAATACAATGAGAAATCCTTTACGGCGTACGGATCTGTCGGACATTGGCAGATCTGCGAAAGTATCGGCAGGAGTAGTGAGCGTGCGGTTCATCGATAACTTCCTGTCAAACTTCGGTCGAAGCGACTTCTGTGCCTGCCCGTGCGGCAGGCTTTTGCTGGGCGGCCAATTGATTCGCGTTGAGTTGCGCCAGGACCTGATCCCGCGGGCCGTACAAACTGATCGTGCCGGCGTTCATCACTAGCAAGCGGTCAAGCTGGGCCAGAATCGAGGTCCGGTGGGCGATCACGAAAACCGTTGCCCCGGTGAGTTTTATCTGTTGCAGGGCCAACGCCAGCGCTCGTTCACCGACCTCGTCCAGGTGAGCGTTCGGCTCATCCAGCACGATAAGCCGCGGGCTGCCATAGATTGCCCGGGCCAACCCGATACGTTGCCGTTGCCCACCCGACAGATTGATGCCCCCCTCGCCGATGACCGTATCGTAGCCATCAGGCAGCATCAGAATCATTTCGTGGACACTCGCGGTCCTGGCCGCCAGCACGACTTTATCCGGGTCCACGACACCAAAACGCGCAATGTTGTCGCTGATAGTGCCCTCGAACAATTCAATGTCCTGCGGCAAATACCCGAGGTGTGGTCCCAATTGGCTTTTGTCCCAATTGGCAATATCGGCAGTATCCAGACGGACGACGCCGTGCTGTGGTTTCCATACGCCCACCAAGGCCTTGGCAAGCGTCGACTTGCCCGAGGCACTTGGCCCGACGACACCGATCATCGCGCCAGCCGGCGCGTTGAAACCGATGCCTTTGATGATCGCGGTCTTTGCTCCGGGAGCGCCCAGGGTGAGGTTCTCCACCGTCACATGACCGATTGGAGCGGGCAATGGCATACGCTCGGGTTCGGCTTTTAGCTGGTCGAGAATGCCGTTCAGTCGTGCGTATTGTGAACGGGCAGCAATGAATCCTTTCCAACTGCCGATCATCAAGTCCAGGGGGGCCAGGGCTCGTCCCAACAGCACTGAACCTGCGATTACCAGCCCGGGATTGATCTCATGGCTAACCGCCAGATAAGCCCCGAGGCCGAGAATCAGTGATTGAACAAGCAGACGGAAAGTCTTTGATATCGACGTGATGATCCCGCTGCGATCGCTGGCTCGGGATTGCAACTGCAGCACCTTCTTGTGGCTCAGACTCCAGCGTGACATGAGAGAGTCAAGCATGCCCATGGATTCGATCACTTCGGCATTGCGCAAATTCTTGTTGGTTTGCAGCGTCGCACCGATGCTCTCTTTATTGGCCTCCGCCAGAACCTTGCCCGTGGATTGCTCATTGATCCAGGCCAGCGCCAGCAGGATCAGCGCACAACCGATTGCCGTCCAGCCATACCAAGGGTGAAACAGAAACAGCACCGCGATATAGATGGGCAGCCACGGCGCATCGAAAAAAGCGAACAGGCCGTTCCCGGACATGAATTGGCGCAGCCCGGTCAGATCGCTGAGCGGCTGGGCCGACGCGTCCTGGCCAGCGCTGTCCAGGGCCCGTTTGAAACTGGCCCTGTAGATATCCCGGCCCAGCAACACGTCGAGCCTGGTGCTGACACGAACCATGATCCGCGAGCGTACCCACTCCAGCAGTCCCATCGTCACGAGCAGAAAGGTCAGAATGATGGTCAGCATGGCCAACGTCGTCAGGCTACCGCCCGTGACGACCCGCCCGTAGACCTGAAGCATGTAGAAGGTCGGGACCAACATCAGTGCGTTGATGAACAGGCTGAAAAAACCCACCGACATGAAACTGCTCCTGCAGAGCCTAAGGGCTTCCTGCAAGCTGTTTTCGGGTGTACTGCGTATCATCTGGGAACTGACAACCTGGCGTGTTGATCGGGGATTGCGGGGCGCGCGAGTGTATCACCTGAGCAACGTTCGCAGAATGAAATCGCCAGTATCCTGGCTTTGCGATGTAGTCGACGACCAGCGCTGGTCGTGACGCTCTGAAGCGTCATAATTCCGCTATAGTCAGTATGGGTTATTTAACGCGGCGGCCAAATGACTGTAATATATGTGAAATTATTGGCCTGCAACGCCGTTTATAGAACGATTCGGATATAGGGAGCGGCCACCCAATCATTGCGGAGTCAATTTTGACCAACTATTTTTCTTTACTCGCCAATATCGTCCGACAAGAAGCAGCTGCAACGGGCATGCTGCTCCAGGATGTCGCCCGAGAACTACTGTCCAACAATACAACTCACTCGGATGGCGCCTGGTGGGCACTCCACGGCAATGACCCTTACTATAGCGCCGAGCAAATTTATAAAACCGTCACAGGCGACCCGACTGCCGAACGCGCAGAACTTCTGTGCGGCAACATGGTTAACGTATTCAGCGGCCTCTGCGCGGAGCTTGGCCTGCAAAAACGCACCATCTGGACGTACTCAGACTCCCAGGGATTCTTCCAGGGACATACGTACCTTGAAATTTTCAATACCACAACCAACAAGTGGGAAATCCAGGACGCGGACTATAACGTCTATTACACCGACGTTCGCACGGGCGAACGTGTCGGTGTCAAAGACATGATGAACGCAGACGATACTGAAAATTTCATTCCTCATAATGCCAGTGTTTCCGGATGGTCGGACACCGGCGCAGAAGGCTTGCGCCTCGCCAATCTCTATGCAGCGCAAGTAATCACTACAGAGCATAAGCTCTATACCAGTAGCGACAGTCTGAGCGACACCTTGCTGGCCAGCATTGCCAACTCCCTTGGTGGAGTTTTTGACTATACGGTAGTAGCCGCTCCGGGCAATCCAGCCGTCACGCACTTTACAGATAGCAACGCAACCACCGAAAACTCACGAGCCACGATCACAGGGACCGCAGGCGCGGACTTCATTTCATATGACGGCAGTTCGATCAGCCCGGTGTTCGCCAATCTGATCGGAGGAGAGGGTAATGACACGCTTGCCCTACATTTTTCCGCTGGTCAACTTTATGGCAATGCGGGCAATGACGTCCTGATTGGCGGACAGCGAGCGGATCTCCTGGTCGGCGGTACAGGTGATGACTACATGTCCGGCGGAGCCGGTGCAGACCAGTATGCGTTTTCCAAGGGCGACGGCTTCAACGACGTCGTCGATAGTTTCGGCGTAGGAGCAGATCAACTCGTTTTCCTCGGCGTCAGCGGTGCCGGCGGTACAGGCCGCACACAAATTTCGCAAAGTGATTTCAACTTGCGGGTCGATCAGACAATAACCGATGACGGCGTCTATCTTCGTTATGACATCGATGGCGATGTACGTTTTGATGGAGGGATGTTGCTCGAAGGCCGTACGACTCTGCTCACCGCTAGCGACGCTACTTTTATTTTCAACGCTGACCCGCTCAAAGACTTCACCACCATTTCTGTCGCTAGCAATCCTGGTTACGGGTACGCCGAACAAATCTTCGGCGGCAGCTCGGCCGACAAGATCCTCTACACCGGCACCTCAGGCGCCATACTGGCTGGCAGTGTCAGCGGCGTAAACAGCGGCAATGACGTCATCCAGTCTCGTTCGGATGCAAATTGCTCGCTGAACGGTCACGATGGCAACGACGTAGTGATTGGAGGTAACGGAAGCGACTTCATCGTCGGCGGTACCGGTAACGACCTGTTGATCGGCGGAAACGGTCACGACTTCTTCACATTCACTGCGGGCTCGGGCTCAGACATTATCCAGGACTTCAAACAAGGTGAAGACACCCTGTATATCTACGGCTGGACGGCTTCTACCAAGGCTGTGACGCAAACGCTGCAAGACAACGGGCTGGTTGTGACTTTCGACACCGCCGGCGATGGCGCTCACGGTGGCAATATCACGCTACTTGGCCAGACGACCTTGCTGGGCGATACCGACATGTTGTTTGCCTGAGTTCGGGTGATCAGCCCATCGGGCATTAGTTTCTCCAAAGAAAAAGGCCGATCAATGATCGGCCTTTGTCGTTTCTATATCACCTCAGTTCACTTCGATCCTGTCGCGGTTTCGGTCCAGAATCGCTTTGCCGATGCCCGTCACTTCCAGTAACTCGTCAACGGACGCAAACGCACCGTTACTTTCACGATAAGCAACAATCGCCTTGGCTTTGGCCTCGCCCACTCCAGTCAACTCACGTTGCAGCGTAGGTGCATCAGCACTATTGAGATCGACTTTGCCTGGTTGCGCCTTGGCGGCGACATCCTGCACCAACGGCGCATTCTTGACCTCAGGGGCGTTGACAGGGGCGGCGATTGCCGTGAGAGAGGTGCTGACGAGAAGGGCAAAAACCAGAGAATGGAAACTGCTTGTACGCATTAGTGAAGCTCCATGCCGTTGTTTGAGAAAGCAGCTTTTCCGCAGCTGCTCTCCAAACTTAGGCCATGACATCGAGCTGTCAAAAATGTGTACGTTACCGGATATGAAACAATCAGGGTTCCAGGCGGCGCTGCTGGTAGATCCAGTCGACAATCTCACCGTCCGGGGTGTAGCCGCTGACGGTGTCGCGCAACAATTGACGGACGCGCGCATAGTCGTCCTGATCCACCGCAGCAAGCAACTCGGTCAGTTTGACCTTCAGCACATCCCAGGACAGGTGATCTTCGTTGGCCGTCATGATCATCGGATGCTGGGTGGCCGCCACGTTGTCACCAATCAGCAGCTCTTCGTAAAGCTTCTCACCCGGTCGTAGCCCGGTGAACTCGATAGCGATGTCGCCATGCAGGTTCTTTTCCGAACGCACGCTCAGGCCGGACAAATGGATCATCTTCTCTGCCAGCTCGACGATCCTCACGGGCTCACCCATGTCGAGGACAAAGACATCACCGCCCTGCCCCATGGAACCCGCCTGAATCACCAACTGCGCCGCTTCCGGGATGGTCATGAAGTATCGAGTGATCTTCGGATGCGTGACCGTCAGCGGGCCGCCCGACTTGATTTGCTTGTGAAACAACGGAATGACCGAACCCGACGACCCCAGGACGTTACCAAACCGCACCATCGTGAAGCGTGTTTTGTTCACGCGTGAAACATTGCTCGTATCGCCGAACAACACCGGAGCCAACTCACGGCTCAGCGCCTGCAACGTCAACTCCGCAAGGCGCTTGGTGCTGCCCATGACATTGGTAGGCCGCACGGCCTTGTCCGTCGAAATCAGGACGAAGTTGGCTACTCCTGCCTGAAGTGCGGCCTGGGCCGTATTCAGCGTGCCTATCACATTATTGAGTACGCCTTCGGCAATGTTGTGCTCGACCATGGGCACATGCTTATAGGCGGCGGCGTGATACACCGTGTCTACACGCCAGGTTTTCATGACATCCAGCAATTTGTCCGGGTTGCGAACCGACCCGAGAATCGGCAAGAGACGGATGGACAGCGACTCTCGAGCGACCCGCTGCTCCAGCTCAGACAGGATGGAGTAGAGATTGAACTCGCTGTGTTCAAACAGAATTAGCGTTGTCGGGCGCAGCGCCAGAATTTGCCGGCAAAGCTCGGAGCCAATTGACCCCCCGGCGCCCGTGACCAACACGGACTGCCCCGTGATGCAATGTTCGAGTAAATCAGCCTGGGCCGGGACTGCGTCACGCCCGAGCAGATCGGCAATGTCTACTTCCTGGATATCGTCGACCTTGACCCGGCCACTGGCCAGATCCATGAAACCCGGGACGCTTCGAACGTGCAGCGGAAAGCCTTCGAGAAACCCGAGAATCTCGCGACGGCGTCCACGGTTTGACGACGGAATAGCGAGGAGGATTTCCTGGGCACCGGTGTTATCGATCATCTGCTGGATGTGCTTGGGCTTGTACACCTGCAATCCGGAAATCACCCGGTCGGCGATCCCGCTATCGTCATCGATAAAGGCAACAGGTCGCATGACGCGCCCCATCCGCAAGGCTGCAACAAGTTGATTACCCGCTGCCCCTGCCCCGTAGATCGCCACTTTCGGCAGACCGTCATCCCGGCTGGTGAACGGGACGTGCTGGGCAGCGCTGAACCAGTCGCCCATAAAGTACTGACGCATGGCCAGGCGCAGACCGCCGATCATGATCAGGCTCAACCACCAGTAGTTGAAAATGATCGAGCGCGGAACGACGTTTTGATGATTGCTGTACCAGTACACCACGACGCCCAGTATCAGGGACGATAGTGTCACCGCCTTGATAATGGCAATGAGCGCGTCATTTCCAAAGTAGCGCATGACCGCACGGTACATGCCAAAGCGAACGAAAAGAGGAATGGAGATGACAGGTGCACTGACAAAAAGCCAGACGTGCTGAGTGAACGGGTTGACCAGCTCGTCCACACCAAGTCGCACGACAAAAGCCATCCACAGGGCAAACCAGACCAGCGAAATATCAGTCAGGACCTGCAGAATGCGTTTATGTCGTCTTGGCAGACTTAACAACTTTGCCCGAATCTTATCCATAACCCCTCTAAACACCTGTCGAAGCTCCTAGCATTGATACAGCAACTGCAGCTTTCGGTAACTCATTTACCGACAAAGCAATACTCAAAAACCAATGCGTTCATCACGCCTTGCCGGCAATTTCCAATTCGCCCGCGTGAAACTTGAAAGCCAGCAACACCAGAGGCACATAGGCCAGGACCACACCTGCCACGCCATCGATATATTGCATGACGACCAATATAGCCACTGGTACTAACCACAACAAATTGATCGCAGCAATTGTCAGCGTGACCACCCGATGGCTGCCATATTGCCGTGAAGCATACTGGTATCCATGGCTGCGATGGGCCTCATAGACCTTATCCCCACGCAATAGCCGACGAATGAGGGTAAAGGTGGCATCCACAATGAAGACGCCCAACAAAATGAGCCAGGCCCAGAGAAACAGCGGATTCGTCCATGCCGCATACAGCGACATCACCGCCAGCACTATGCCCAGAAAACCACTGCCGGCATCGCCCATGAAAATCTTCGCTGGCGGGAAATTCCAGGCCAGGAAACCCGATACGGCCATCGCCAGCACCAGCGGAGCAATCGCAAGGCTGGTGTGACCTGCGATCCAGTAGACCAGGCAAGCTCCGACACAGGCACAAATCGCCTCGACGCTGGCCAAGCCGTCAATACCATCCATGAAGTTGTAGAGGTTGAGCATCCAGACCAGATAGAACGCGCCGATGACATACCCGAACCAGCCGAGACTGAACTCGTAGCCGAACAGGTTGATCGGCGCCATCCCGCCAATCCAGATCAATGCCCAGATGGCACCCGCGAAATGCGCAAGCAGGCGCCAACGCGCGGCAATATGCCCATGATCGTCGAGAAACCCGATGATCGCGATCCAGCCGCCGGCCCCCAGCAGAGCCAGCGCCATCGGCCAGGCGACCGCATCCGTCCAGGCCAGGACTGGCAAGGCGATCAGAAAGCTCAGGACGATAGCCACACCACCACCCCGGGGGGTCGGGACCGAATGTGAGCTACGTGCATTAGGAATATCAATCAAGCTGCGTGCCAGCGCGTATTTGCGCAATACACCGGTGCCCAAGAATGAAACACCCACCACCAACGCCAACAACCATATCGTGTTCAAAGGTCAACTTCCTGAAACAGCCACAATCAATTCTGCAATTGAACCAGCACTGTCATAAGCCAGCTTAGCGCTGCCTTTCCTTGTAGTAGTTAGCAGCCGAGACAAGCGCCTCATCGACGCTGATCGGAGGAGTCCAGCCCAGCAATTCTCGAGTCTTGCTTATATTGACGTGCAACGAACCGCACAGTCAGGCAAGGCGTGCCCACGAATAGCTGCCACCGGTTCCAGATCGTCAGAGGCCGCAAAACGACCCAAAACCGCGCAATCTACGAAACCGTAGCACCAGTCAATAAAACACGCACTTTTCAAACCTGGACGACGCTCAGGATTTGGACCAGACAGTACGATTGATGTAGTCGGTATAACTCAACACGACCCGGACTACCTGCTTCGACACAGGACCTGCCTGGTAATCCCTCACGACCGGGATAACCCGCTGGCTGCGATCATGCTGGCTGGTCACGACACGTACGGCATCCAGCACGCCTTCCACTTTCAGACCGCTCATGATGAGAGTGCCTTCATCCATCCCTTCCGGACGCTCGTGCGCATTACGAATGGTAATGGCGGGCAGATTCAGAAGAGAAGCTTCTTCGGTGATGGTGCCGCTATCGGACAGCACGCAGAACGCCGACATCTGCAACTTGATGTAGTCGAGTAGACCGAATGGCTTCGAGAAGCGAATCAATGGGTGATCGAGGGATTCACCAATCGCTTCCAGACGCTTGCGGGTACGAGGATGCGTGGAAACGATAATCGGGTACTGGTACTTGTCGGCCAGGGCTCGCAGCGTCTTGAGCAAGTCGCGAAGGTTTTCCGGCGTATCGACGTTCTCCTCTCGGTGAGCGCTGATGATGAAGAACTTGTCCTGCTCCAGGCCTTCTCGCGCCAACACGTCGGATGTGAGGATTTTCGGCATGTAATAGTCGAGTACCTCCTCCATGTGCGATCCGGTCTTGATGATCGTTTCTGGACGAATCCCTTCAGCAATCAGGTAACGCCGGGCATGCTCGGTCAGGACCATGTTGATATCGCTGAGGTGATCGAGCACCTTGCGATTCAGTTCTTCAGGCACGCGCTGATCAAAGCAGCGGTTGCCGGCTTCCATATGGAACACCGGAATCTTGCGGCGCTTGGCGGCAATGACGGCCAGACAGGTATTGGTATCGCCGTAGAGCAAAAGCGCATCAGGCTTCTCGGCCTCAAATACTTCATCCGCCTTGGAAATCACTTCGGCGATGGTCTTGGCTGCGGTATCGCCTGCCGCACCCAAGAAGTAATCAGGCTTGCGAATTTCAAGGTCATCGAAAAAAACCTGGTTCAATTCGAAGTCATAGTTTTGACCCGAGTGAACCAACACATGATTAACCTGCTTATCAAGCTCGGCAATGACGCGGCTCATCTTGATAAGTTCTGGTCGCGTACCGACCAGCGTCATGACCTTAAGCATCAAGTTGCTCCTGAATGTATTCCAGGTTCAAAAGAAGTTTCTTCACGCCTTCAACATCCAGACGCTCAGTATTGTGCGAGGTGTAATCGTCCAGATCGGAAATTTCCTGCTCGCCTTCAACAAAGAACTTCTTGTAGTTCAGATCACGATTGTCCGAAGGAATGCGGTAGTAACGCCCCATGTCTTGGGCTTTGGCCATTTCTTCGCGAGAGATCAGCGACTCGTAAAGTTTTTCGCCATGACGGGTGCCAATGACCTTGACGGTATTGTCGCGGGCAAAGAGCTCCTTGAGCGCTTGCGCCAGATCCGCCACTGTCGAGGCAGGTGCTTTCTGGACGAAAATATCACCTTGCTCGGCGTGTTCGAATGCGTGCAGAACCAGGTCGACAGAATCCTCGAGCGACATCAGGAAACGCGTCATGTTCGGGTCGGTAACAGTCAGCGGCTCGCCGCTCTGCAGCTGGTTGATGAACAACGGGATCACCGAACCGCGCGAAGCCATGACATTACCGTAACGGGTTGCGCAGATCACCGGGCCTTTAGCCGGGATCATCCGCGACTTGGCAACCATCAGCTTCTCAGCCATGGCCTTGGAAATACCCATGGCATTAATCGGATAGACAGCCTTGTCGGTACTCAGTACAACGACACGCTGCACACCCGAAGCAATGGCCGCATTCAAAACGTTTTCGGTACCCATGACGTTGGTACGCACGGCTTCCATCGGGTAAAACTCGCAGGAAGGTACCTGTTTCAGGGCCGCGGCGTGGAAAATGTAATCCACACCCACCATGGCCTGATCAAGGCTATCGCGATCACGTACGTCACCGATGTAGAACTTCACTTTGTCATTGGACAAAGCAATGCGCATGTCTTCCTGCTTTTTCTCGTCACGGCTGAATACGCGAATCTCTTTTACGTCGGTATCCAGAAAACGCTTCAACACCGTATGGCCAAACGAGCCCGTACCGCCCGTGATCATCAAAACCTTATTATCAAACATATCTACCTACCCAAACCTGATTGAATTTAATGATCAACGCAACGAGCGCATCGATTTAACCAATTCCAACCATGAAGGTGGAACGTAACCGGTTGCAGCCTGAAACTTCGAGGAGTCCAGTGACCGATCTATGGAAACTTGACTGTCCGCGATGATATCGATTTCCTTTTCGTAAACTTCCGCTACCAGCTTCAGAAGAGACAACTTGTCAATCGGAGCCACCGATACATGGTAAAGGCCATGAAGCTCCGGATTCGGTATTACATAGTCGCGAATGACACGTGCCAGCTCCACGGTAGGCAACCCCGAAAAAATGGCCTTTTCATAGCCTTTAACGGCGCCATTCTGGGAAAGAAACCAGTCCACCAGCGAATACTGGCTTCCCAATTCGTGACCAATGATGGAGGTCCGCAGGGTGATCGCATTCGATTCGGCATGAAGCTCGCCAATATACTTCGACTTACCGTAGAGATCTTCCGCGTCGGAGATATCCTCTTCGGTGTACGACCCCTTGCGACCGGAGAACACACAATCGGTGCTGATGTGAATCAGGCGTGCCCCGAACAGCGCGCACAGCTTGGCAATGCGGTGCGGCAACATCGCATTGATAGGCAGAGCCGACAGAGGATCCTTGGCATCGGCCAACTGCTTGATCAATCCGACGCAGTTGATGACCACATCCGGCTTGACCCGTGCCAGCACCGAAACCAGGGAATCATGGTCAAGCACGTCAACGTTACTGATCAACGAACCGTGGGTATCTTCAGAGAAGTATTTGGCGCCATTCGGGTTGCGCAATGTGCCCCACACCTCAAGGTGCGGGTTTCCGTGGAATTGCCTGAACACCGTGCTACCCAGCATTCCGGTGATCCCTAACACAAGAACCTTCATTTTGACCTACCTTTCAATTCGTTAATCCTGCTGTAGAGAATCTCGACCAGGCGCTGGCTTTGCCGCTCCATTTCGAAATGCTCGAGGTAGTACGCTCGCCCTGACTGCCCCAACGATTCCCTTTGTTCCAGAGTCATGCGGAAAAGTTGTTCAATGCTGTTCGCCATGCCTTCGGCGTCCTGCGCCGGACTCGTCAGACCAGCCCCGGCCTCCTGAACGATGCGAGCGCCCTCGCCATCCAGTGCAGCAATGATGGGCCTCCCTGCTGCCAGGTAAGCCTGGACTTTACTGGGGATGGTATAGGAGAACGCCTCATTCTGCTTCAACGTCACTAACAAACCCGCTGCCCGACTGAAAAAATGCGGCATTTCGCTCGCCGGGAATCGTCCGGCAAGGATGAGGTTGTCCAATGCTCGTGATTGCTTCTGACTTTCGATCCAGCTCAACATGCTGCCGCTGCCGACCAGAACAATTTTAAGGCCGGGTAAACCGCGAAGCTTGTCCGCTACCTCAACGAGGGTTTCAACCGACTGGGCAGTCCCCAGGTTTCCGGCGAAAACGAGGCAGAAATGATTCTCGAGCTCTGCAAGCAAGGGCGCAGGAATCCGGGTTTGCTCAGTGCTTGGAGGCACGTCCTGATAGGAGTTTGGGTAATACACAATTTTACCCGGGTCAGCATAGCGGGAAACCGGCTCACGAAATGCTCGCGACTGAACCAGAAGCGTATCGGTGAACGCGTAAATGCCTCTCACCATCCAGCCGGCGAGACGCAGCGCTGTTTTGTTCTTGATGAATCCCGTTGCACTCAGGCTCTCCGGCCACAGATCTTGAACCCATACAGCCAGATGGCTCTTGAGCTTCCATTTCAGATAAATGGCTGGGATGGCCGCCGTAATAGGAGACATTGCAAATACAAAGATCGCATCGAAATTTTCGCCTTTGACTGCACGCGGGTAGTATCTCAGCCCATTCACAACGAAAGACAAATAATTCAACAGCAGGTTTTTTGCGCCCGATGAACCACGCGGCCTGAGCGGTGCGCGACAAACCCTGACCGAAGAGTCGTAGATTTCTTCCTGGTATCCAGTAGCACTGTAACCGTCGAATACAACTCCCTCCGGATAGTTTGGTTTCCCGGTGAGAACCTTTACGACGTGCCCCTGAGCAGTTAAATTCCTGACCAGATCATTAATAATAAAAAATTCCGGCCAAAAATATTGCGACACCACAAGAATCTTCATCTTTCAAACACTTCCCTTTGCGCGCCCGGCCAAAGCCAGCAACTCGAACCACGTTTTTCTCGAGGTGTTTTCCCAGTCAAACTTTTCACTTTGCGCTACTGCCGCTGTGGACAATCTCTTCAAAACATCTGGACTCGTTAACGCCTCGGAGAGAACGTCTTTTATGTTTTTTGAATCAAACGGCGAAAAATAAAGTGCAGCCTCTGCTCCAAACTCCGGCATTGGCATTACATTGGAACAGATCATTGGCCTACCGGAAGCCAGAGCCTCAAGAAGAATATTCGGACAGTTCTCACAGGACGAAGCAAAGAGATTCAGATAGGCGTGATGATACAGAGGAGGAAGGCTCTGATAAGGAATAGCGCCCAATAACAGCACCTGACTTTCCAGCCCAAGTGTAGAAATCAGCGCTTTTACGCGCTCGGCCTCTGGCAGATGTGTTTCACCCACGAAAATCAGCGGAAACCTTTGACGAAGCTCCTGAGGGAGGTTCGCGTAGGCACTGACAACCTCATAATGATGTTTGTAAACATCAAATCTCGACACATATAAAATGTAATCACCCGCCGGAAGAAAATCAGGGCGAACGGGGCTGTCGCTGTGAGTTCGAAACACCGAACCAATACCATGGGGGATAGTGACGGCATTTTTCACCTTGGTCAGCGACTCGATTACACTCCGTGCGTAATTAGAGATGAAGATTGTCAAATCAGCTTCCGACATGCTCTTGAGCATGATGCGGTTCAACAACCAGTTCCTCAGGCGCTGTAACCCCAACGGGATACTTTTGCGTACGCGCAGATCAAACGGGATCATGTTCCGAAACATCGTCGCAACCTTGCAGCCTGCAGGCGCACGAGTGCCGACTACCCCACCGGGGCAAAACAGTACGTCGGCTTTTTCCGCCTTCAAGATACCGGGCAGCACCAGTTTTTCCCAGAACGCCCTGAGAATCGGGTTTTCTGTGGGCCAGGCCGGTTCGACCCGACGGATCCTGGGATGATCCGGCAGCTTCAGTGAAGCCGGGGCGAAGACAACAATCTCAAGATCTTCGTTGACGGGAACAAATTGAAAAAGATTGATCAGGTATGTCTGACCTCCGCCAAGTCGGGCAGAGAGCGCGTTGAAAACTATCTTCATTGAACACCTTTGCTCAATATAATTAACGACTATTTTTATCAAGCCAAGACTGGAACATTAGAATATTCCACAAATGAAGACTGCGATCGTAGGTTCCGTTTTGATGCTGGACCCATGCCGAACGAATTTTCTGACAATTAAAATAACCCTCTCTCTTGATTCGCTCTTCCGTCAACAATTCTTCCGCCCATTCTCTGAGCGGCCCACGCAGCCATTGCGCCAGGGGAATGGAGAAGCCCGCCTTCGGCCTATCAAAGAATGAATTGGGTACATAGCGTTTCAGCAACTCACGAAGCGGCCATTTCCCAACACCATTTTTGATCAATTGGTCTGAAGACAAGGAAAACGCCAGTTCCGCAACTCGATGATCGAGCAATGGCGCGCGGGTTTCGAGGCTCGCGCTCATGGCGCCGCGATCTACTTTAACCAGCAAATCGTCAGGCAAATATTGGGACACGTCCCACCGACGCATTTCCTCAATATAATCGTCCGCCGATTCCCAGCAAACAACGCCCTGACCTTGACCGCCAACTCCCAGCACGACGTTGTCATCAGGCTGCCACTGCGACATCAAACCGGTGTACATCTGTGCCAGACTCTCGGACGCCAACAACTCGGACATTCTGTAGATACGGCGACCATTCACTTTTGCTCGTACCGTACCCGGTAAAATAGAGCAGACGTTGTCCCACCCTTTTGAGGAAAGTGACCGAAGTGAGTAAGCCATGACACGGCGTGCAGGCAATGGAAGCTTTTCTATACGCGCCCATAAGCCGGCAGTGATCTGGTAGCGGGGATACCCGGCAAAAAGCTCATCACCGCCGTCCCCGGACAGCGCAACAGATACATGTTGCTTGGTCATCCTGGAAACCAGGATTGTAGGTATCTGCGAGGAGTCGGCGAAAGGCTCGTCGTAAATTTCCGGCAAATGCGGAATGATCGAAACGGCGTCGTCCGCACCTAGATAAAATTCAGTGTGATTCGTCCCCAAGTGCTTGGCGATCGCCTTCGCATAAGGGGCTTCATCAAACTCAGGCTCGTTGAAGCCGATGGTGTAAGTGTTGATACTTGAACTACTTTGCGACTGCATCAACGAAACAATCAGGCTTGAGTCCACCCCACCGGACAGGAACGCACCGAGTGGAACATCCGCAATCATCTGCGACTTCACCGCAGCCGACAACCTTTCACCGACAACGTCCACCACTTCTTTATCACTAGCCTGCGACAACTCATCCCTTAATGCACTGGATTGCGCCAGCGACCAGTAAGAAACAGGTGTCTGCCGGGAAGAAAAAGAGTCCATCGTAAGATAATGGGCTGGCGCCAGTTTCTTGATACCTTCGTAGATAGACTCAGGGGCTGGAACATAGCCAAATCTGACGAACTTCGCCAGTGCATGACGATCAATGCGCAGATCATCAGTAAAGGCCGCCTTGATTGCCTTCAATTCGGAGGAGAAAACAAACCGGTTACCGACAATACCGTAATACAGGGGTTTTTCCCCCATACGATCCCGGGCTAACGTAATTGTCTTGCTGACTTTGTCCCAGACAGCGAATGCAAACATGCCGACCAGATTTTCGAGCGTAGTTTGTACACCCCACGCCTCGATCGCGGCCAGCAGTACTTCCGTGTCAGAGTGACCACGCCAGATACGTGTCAAACCGGAGTCAATCAGTTTTTGTCGCAACTCATTGAAATTATAGATTTCACCATTGAACACAATAACGAAACGCTCGTTATCGGACACCATTGGCTGACTTCCGTGTACCGACAACTCCAGAATAGAAAGCCGCCGATGGCCCAGCGAAACTCCACTATCGGCATCTGACCAAACTGCTCCGTCATCGGGCCCGCGATGTATCAGCGCATCCACCATTTTGCCAACGGCAAAGGCGCTCTGCTGATCCAACTTCCACCCGACAACTCCCGCAATTCCGCACATACCTACGCTCTCACTCCAGTGAAAATATTTAAACTCACTTCAAAACCCGGACGAGTTTCATCGCGAAGAATAATCCAAATGACAATACATAAAAAACCATCGCATTCAGCAAGCTTATTTCACCATACCAAACCCAGTGCATAACCGATGCAGCACAAAGCATATACAGAAAAAGCTGCAAGAAGTCTTCTTCGCGCCAGCGCGAATCGACAAAACGCAAGAAACAGACGCTGATGAACCCATTGAAGAATACACCAAACAAGCCGAAGTTTTCGAACGCCACACCAGCGGCATGGATCCCGCCCATCCCGGTAATGAAGTACCAGTAGGCCGGGTTATCCACCGTAATGGGCTTCACTACACCGAAAGCCGTATAGATAGGAGAAGGTGCCAGCGAAAGAAACATATCGAGATAGGTCTGACCGTACCGCAGGTGCTCCCCATCCCAGAAGCCTGTCAACTGCTGGACGAGCGGCAGGATGATTGCATTCCAGGAATTGAACAAAAAGAATTGTTCAATATTATCCGTAGTTAAATCAACGTCCATGCGCACCATTGAAACGATAACGCCACTGCTCAGAACTACCAGCATAAAAGCCGCAACACACAACAATGTTTTGAATTTGATGAGATGGCTGTAGCGAAACATCAAACCCAGCACATAGGCGACTACCAACACAACAAAATCCCGATCTCCGGTCATCGCGTTGGCAACGGAATAAGTCATCACCAGCAGCGCCGACAAGGTAAGCATGTACCATGATGGATAGGCAAACGCCAATGCAGTAACCGCAATGATAGAAAAAACCACCACAGCCTCAACACCCGCAAACATCTCGAGCATCGCTTCCACATTTATCAGTCTGAACAAAACAAAGAAGACCGAGACTGAAAGAAACACCAGTCCTGCCAACTTGAAGTCGATTGGCGAGAAAAAAGCATTGCGGCGCGAGGAAGAATTTTCGGCAGGCACCAAAAGGCCCAACAGGTAGGCAGTCAGCCCGCCCGCGACGCCTAGAAACCAGACAAGCGAAAGTCTGAATACGAACTGCTCATCAAGGTAAAAACTATAGTCTCCGATCGGCCAAAGCGTAACGGTCTCGCTCCACAGACTGCTTACCAGCCCAAGGAAGGGCACCGAATAGCAGACTGCGTACAACGCAACCAGATATTTTTTGGATATCAGGCACAAAATGATTTGAACGATCAAAATCAGCATGCATGTCGAAACCAGTAATATAACCATGAACCCAACTCAAAAAATTAAAGCAACAGAACCGACCACCAGGTCCAACACTGGCCCCAACATCACTTACCGTCATGCGCATAGCGTGAGCATGTCTCAAATCGAATATATTTTTCATTGCAGCAACTTACGTCCACCCAAGGACGCAAGCACTACAATTTGTGCAGCCAGGGCCAGTATGAATGACCTGAAAAGATCAATCGCCAACATATCGCCCTTCATACCCGTAAAAACCGTCGACGACAGATAGACGATCGCATAAACGCAACTAGCCAGAAAAACAACCTTGGTCAGGTTTTTGCTGTGCAGGATCTGAGTAATGATAGTAGTCACAAGGCCAAGCCCTCCCGCCAACACTGCATAAGCCAGAAGGTCGGTTTTACTGCACAAATTACTACCCAGAATACATAACCAGTAACTCTGCGTCAGAACCATGAACAAAGGCAAACAAATCGAAACTGCAGCACCAAGCATCAAATACAACTTGCTGGAATTTTTGCCGTGGCCGGCCAGTTTGACGATGGCATATGAAGCAAGCGAACTCGGAAGAACCGTGACCAGAATATAAAAAAGAAAAAAGAGGTTGAAATAGCCCACTTCAGAAACATTCAAACTTGAATTTGCAAATATCATCAGACAAATGATATGAACAGGTGCCCCCAGAAGCATGCTTCCAGCGATGGCAGGCGCACCAGAACGGAAGAGCAGAGTTGCCATCTTTGCAAAGGAGAAGTACTCACGCCCTCCCCCGTTTTCATGGCTGAACCTGCTCGCCTTTATCATAAAAAAACCGAACGCAGGAGCGATCAACGTGCAGAGTGCAAGTGTCAAAATGACACCCTCTATACGCCCTTCAACCTTCGCGATAGCCAGCACCAGGAGCAATCCGAGCAGACCATGAGCGGCCAACGCAGCCACCCACCTTCCAGAGGTGTTAAGCGAGAACATCAGTCCGGTTATGGTCAAATTGCAAACACAGGCAAACCCGAGGAAAAACGCGCCGACCATCAAGTAGCCAGCACTCAGCTCATAGGAGGACGCGGGGGCCGGGAACACTGAGAAAACAATGACACAGAGGGCACCCACAACGATGCCGCCCCATGCCATGAGACTCAAGGAAGTCCTGTAGTTTACATTTTCGGCATTCATTACCGCA
This sequence comes from Pseudomonas sp. Pseusp49, assembly GCF_059491875.1. NCBI lineage: Bacteria > Pseudomonadati > Pseudomonadota > Gammaproteobacteria > Pseudomonadales > Pseudomonadaceae > Pseudomonas > Pseudomonas sp. Pseusp49. The sequence goes on from NZ_CP168514.1 coordinate 5,103,592, forward strand.
TAGCGACTTAGCGCCACACTCAAGCACTCACCCACCACAGTCGCGATGCCTGTTACGATCGCGTAGTGGTAAGAGAATACGCCGTACAACTCAACCCCTAACATTCGGGCCAAGCTGAACAGCAAAACAAACATGCAAAGTTTGTTTGCCAAAACTGTAATAGCACAGATCTCTTTAATCACAAGAGTTAACTTCTTGCGAAGAACGAAACGTACCAGTCAGCTGCTTTCAACATACCTTCGCCAACATTGAAGAGAGGTTGATAGCCCAGCAGATTCTTTGCCTTGTCAATATTGGCTTGCGAATGCCTTACATCACCGGCACGGAAATCCCGATACACCATTTCAGACGTAGTTGTGACATCAACATTGGACAAAGCACCCTTGATACAAGCAAAGACCTGATTCAATGTCGTGCGGTCTCCAACGGCGACGTTATAAACATTATTTTTTGCTTCAGGACTCGCACAGGCAGCCAGAATATTGGCCTGGACCGCATTCTCTACAAAGCAGAAATCGCGACTCGTTTCCCCATCACCATTAACGAAAACCTCCTCGTTGTTGATCATGGCCGCAGTCCACTTGGGAATAACTGCTGCATAGGCGCCATTTGGATCCTGACGCTTGCCGAACACGTTGAAGTAACGAAGACCAATGGTTTTGAAACCGTAGGTACTGGAAAAAACTTCAGCGTACAGTTCGTTTACATATTTCGTGACGGCATAAGGAGAAAGCGGTTTTCCGATAACATCCTCAACTTTAGGCAGTCCCGGGTGATCGCCATACGTAGAGCTGGAGGCTGCGTAAGTAAAACTCTTCACCTGCGCGTCTTTCGCCGCGACCAGCATATTCAGAAAGCCATCAATATTGGTGCTGTTCGTGGTAATTGGATCATTGATGGAACGAGGGACGGACCCAAGCGCCGCCTGATGCAGTACGTAGTCCACCGGGATACCAGTGGTCGCATCAAAAGTCATCGCCCTTCTGCAGTCTTCAATATTTCTGATATCGCCGGTCACCAGTACGAATCGCGCCCATTGCTCCGGGCTCACTACCGACTGCACTTCGTCGAGATTACGTTGATGCCCGGTCGCAAAGTTATCGAGCCCAACAACCCGCTGATCCAACTGCAGCAGCGTCTCCAATAGATTGGAGCCGATAAATCCGGCGACACCTGTGATCAACCAAACCTTGGGAGACTGTTGAATTTCAGCTTTGACTTTCTCGAAACGGATCATGTAATTCTCGACTTGGCATTTTTATGTCAGTGATAACGAATCAGGGTCCTCACAGACCCTGAGGATCACAGACGCAGATCTGACTGAGAGGCATCCAGCAGATACTTGAGGTCATAGAGAACGTGTTCGGCTTTACCCAGGCTCCGGATGCTCTCAGCGCCCATCGCGGAAAACTCGTTATGTGCCACAGCCAGAATAATACCGTCGTAGGAATTGACCTCTGGTTGACTGATAGGAGTAATCGAGTACTCATGAACTGCTTCAGCCGCATCTACCCACGGGTCGTACACATCAACAACAATATTGAATTCAGCGAGTTCATTTACGATGTCGATGATTTTGGTGTTGCGCAGATCAGGGCAGTTTTCTTTAAACGTCAACCCCATAATCAGCACTCGTGCACCATCAACATGAATTTTGCGCTTGAGCATTGCCTTGACTAGTTGAGAGACGACGTAGGCACCCATACTGTCGTTCAAACGGCGACCGGCCAGAATGATTTCAGGGTGGTAACCAATAGACTGAGCCTTGTGCGTCAGGTAGTAAGGATCTACACCGATGCAATGCCCGCCTACCAGACCCGGACGAAATGGCAAGAAGTTCCACTTCGTCCCGGCGGCCTCCAAAACGGCCTCGGTATCAATACCCATTTTATTGAAAATCAATGCCAACTCATTGATCAGCGCAATATTCAAATCGCGCTGTGTATTTTCAATAACTTTTGCAGCTTCGGCAACTTTGATGCTCTTGGCCTTGTGAGTGCCAGCAATAATGATCGTGTTATACAGCGCATCGACAAGATCGGCGACTTCTGGAGTTGAACCCGCTGTAACTTTTTTAATATTAGTTACGCGATGCTCTTTATCGCCCGGGTTTATGCGCTCCGGACTATAGCCTGCAAAAAAATCAACATTGAATTCGAGACCGGATACTTTTTCCAATACCGGAACACAGTCTTCCTCGGTAGCGCCAGGATAGACCGTTGATTCATAAATAACGATATCGCCTTTCTTCAGAACACGACCAATGGACTCGCTCGCTTTAACCAAGGGCGTCAAGTCCGGTCTCTTGTGTTCATCGATCGGCGTAGGCACGGTAACAATAAATACGTTGCAGGCAGACAACTCATCCAGCGCGGAGCTAAAGCTTAATCCTGATGCGGACTGCAACTCTTCATCAGACACCTCGAGAGTAGCGTCATGACCGGCTTTCAGCGCTTCAATTCGTCGCTGGCTGATATCAAAACCAACCACTTGCATTTTTTTGCCAAACTCAACCGCCAGCGGCAAGCCCACATAACCGAGACCCACTATGGCCAACTTTACATCTTCGAGTTTAAGCATTGTTTTCCCTTGCCATTCATCAATATTAAGTCGATCGTTAAACCACTTCACATCTCGCGCGTCAGAAACGTACGGCATAGCTGCGCAAACTGGAAATTATACCGAAAGCTCCGCAGGGAACCACAATCATTTTCAGCAGCCCGGGAAAGAATATCCCCCCCTTGGCGTAACTGCGAGGAGCAGCACGCCGTCCGGGATAATAGCCACCAATGAAACGACTGGAAACTGCCGACGATCAATCCGCGACCATCGCTGCATATCACACCGCGGAGCAAAGCTCGACCCCACCCATCGAAAAAAACGCTGAGCCGGGCGAATACGAGCCAAGAAACATATCACGCCTGATTTCGTCGAATCCGGACAGACAGGCAAATCGAAAATCGATCCACCTGGCACTGCCCGCCAGGAAACAGGACCCAGCTTCGCTCGAGGGCTAAATTAATGCCCTATCGCTCGGCGACAGGGCACTGAAATATCACTGACAGAGGGTATCAAGCTTAATCTTCCGATTTCACTGCAAAGAACCCACGCAACAATACGACCGCCAAACCCAGAATAAAGCCTGAAATAATACCCAAGACAAGGATCAATGCCTTGTTAGGCTTGACCGGGGTATCTGGCAGCTCGACATCTCCGTCCTGCCGATAGACAGACACCGCCGCCGCGTCAGTTTTCAACCCTTTGAAAAAGTTGTATTTACCCTGAAGCTCACGCAAACGATCCGTGAACGGGTCATCCGACGTGCGGGCCTGCATATTCTCGATTTCCGCCTTCAGCGCTATCGAGCCACGCATGTACGTAAGCTGACCAGACTCACCACCTGCAATAACAGACTGACTCAGCGTAATGGCGGGCGGCTTCGCCAATCCAATCGACTCGGCAATGCGCAAGGCTTCAGCCAATCTGGCAATCGAGTCCTCTTTCGCGACGCGACTGGCATCTCTTGCGGAGCTAATCTGCTGCTCCAAATTACGAGCACGAACCTCAGACTCGATCGAAAGATTCCTGATCATTTCATTTTTAGCCAGATCGCCGGCCTGGGCAATGTACGCTGCGGCCCAATTTCTGGCCTGCTCAGGGTTACTGGTCTGTACGACAACCAAATATCTGTCTGAGGCCTCCTTGATGGGAGAAACGACACGTAGCACCTGAGAGAAATCGGCATACAAAACATCCTGGGACTTTTTACGCTGATCCTCGGACAAACTTGGTAGATAGACCTTGTAAAAAAAATCCCGACGCAGCGACTCTGCCTGCAAACGACGAATGTATATCTCGTAGACATCTTTAACACTATAAGGCGCCAACTCCGTATCTTTCGTTCGCCCGTAGTTAAAGTTGGCAATATCATTTTGAGTTGGCGGAATTACGAAAGCCTTCGCCTCATAAATTGGAGTAGCGAGAAAAACGTAGCTCGCTGCAGCGACAGCCCCAAGGACAACAAAAGCTAAAATGATAAACTTCTGACGTGAAATAGCGCGAACAAACCGTTGAAACTCAAAATCACCTGCATTATTTTTTTCTTTGGAGTAGCCCTGCATATACTGATAGCCTTTTACTTATAAAATTATTTTACATTCCACGACCACAGACATTGAGAACCATCAACGTAAAACTCTAGGTCTCAAGCTGCAACCGCACCGCGCCCCCTCTCAAAGAGCGTTCGCAGCACACGACTTAGCAAAACCCCGACTGAGCACTCGAACACCTAGCCTCAATCTTAATGAGAAACTTGCCGCACTCTCCTCCTGGATCTCAAGGCATAAACGGCTACCATCAACCCGCCCATGATCATTCCGGCCAGGAATGCGACGACTCCAACGATTGATACCTGCAGCTCGGGGGATGAAAAACCGAAAAAGGAAACGACAACAAGCTGCTGATTTTCCAACACAAAAAGTAAACACGCGACCGCTACCAACAGCACCAGTCCCGTGATCGCAAACCGCATGAAGCGACTCCCGGCACGCCAACTACTCCTCAACGTAACCTTCCTCTTCTTCATTCACCCGATCACGCAACTCTTTCCCCGGCTTGAAATGAGGAACAAATTTGCCATCGAGACTGACTGACTGACCAGTTTTCGGATTGCGACCGACACGCGGCGCTCTGTAGTGCAAGGAGAAGCTGCCAAACCCACGGATCTCGATGCGATCACCGGTAGCCAGACATTGGGACATTTGTTCAAGCATGGTCTTGATGGCCAGCTCCACATCCTTGGATGAGAGCAGCCCTTGGTGGGTGACTATTCGTTCGATCAACTCCGACTTCGTCATATTTTTCCCTTCTTTTTCAAGCAGCTAGATCAAGCGCTTCAAAGGTTTTAGCACGCCCCGACCAATTTGAACAGCCCGAGTTTTTGACATTTTCCACCAGCAAAGGCATACCCGTTTCCAAAGCAGAGGAACACTGATCGTGCACTCTCACGCTCACCTACAGATAACCAACATGGTGCGCGTCAAATAGCCTGCAGGGTTGAAGCCAAAGAGGCCCCCATCCTCATCTTTGGCATCATCGGACCTGGCTACAACTTTGTAGCTGCCCGCCTTGCACTCTTCGCTCGCTCGCTTGCGGCATTTCTCCCATCCCGACCCCAGCCCCGAACAATCAATCTCGATACCACTGACCCCATGCACCGCGTGAGTCTTGGCATTAGTACCGCAGCCAGCCAGTATCAGTACCGCTATTACTACGATGAGCTTGCTCATTCGCTTCCTTAGGTCAGGCACGCCGCCCGACTGTCGCTCGCCTCAAGCAAAAGACTAGCTGCAAATAAACGATTCATGCTGATGTAGAAAGGGACCACTTGCCATGGGCACTAGTTTCACGGCTGAAGAAAAACAAGGAGGCCAGCCAAGGGCCCCAAGGAAACCGTCACATCATCCACAGAAGGCGAAACCAGTACCGCTCACCCGCCCTTCGTGTGCATCGTTTTGAAATCCCGGCCCGACTCGATCACCGCCTGATCTGCACCGAGCGGTGCGCGCCATCCGAGAAGATTGCAGGCTTTACTGGAGTCCACTACCAGAGAACCACAGAGCTGTTCAAAGGCACCTCCCAACCCCGCAACGCGAGCGCCCCAACGCATAAGTCCTGGCGGCATAGGCACGAGCGAGATCCGCTTACCCATTCCTTCCGCCAAGCGCTTGACTATCTGGGGCGTGGAAAGATCTACCCCATCAGAAATCAGGAACGTTTCGTTAGCAGCCGCTGGATGCTCAATACACAGAGAAATGAAATCCACCAGGTTTCGCAATGACACCATGCTGCGGCAATTATCGACCGATGCAAGTGGCAACGGCAGGCCAGTAGCAACCAGTTTCAATAAACGCCGAAAGTTTCCAGGGGCGTGGCCAGCATACACAAGCGGTGGACGAATGATTACGAGTTCCATATCAGAACCCTTCAGAAGCTCACGCAGACCTTGTTCCGCTTCCCACTTGGATATCGCATAGTCCGCCTTGGGGGCAGGTATTGAGGACTCATCGAATGGCGTGCTTGTTGTGCTTGATCCGTTCACGCCAATGGAGCTAATAAAAATGAAGCGCTTCACGCCAGTGGCCAGTGCCTTTCGAGCCAGATTCAATGTGAACTCAACATTGTCTGCGCGATAGAGATCGAGAGGCGAACTCGAGGTTTCTTTCAATACGTGCGCGCGACCGGCAAGGTGGATCAGCGTGGTGACCCCCTCAGGAAAAGGCGCATCAGCCCAGGATACATTACTGTTGATTATGACTTGAGCTACTTCGCTCGGAACTTTCTGACTCTGACTGCGTACCAGCGCAATGAGATCCGCATTCTTTTTTGTTATGAGTTGCTGCAGAAGCTCCTGCCCGATAAAGCCGGTAGCTCCGGTGATCAGTATCTTTTGTGAGGGAGTCAAGAATGCTGCTCCGAGAGTCGAAGGATTGAATTCATAGCGCCTATAATTTTGCGAGCTAATGACATTTACACGGGACGCATCAAAATTAGCATACAAAAAAAGGGCGACCGAAGTCGCCCTTTTTTACAGAAAGTCAGAACTTAGTTCTGCTTTTCCATTTGTGCACGCAGCAGGTCACCCAGAGTGGTGGCCACAGGAGCATCAGTAGCTACTGGCTTGTCGCGCAGGCTCTGGATTGCTTCTTTCTCGTCTTCAACGTCTTTCGACTTGATCGAGAGCTGGATTACACGGCTCTTGCGGTCAACGCTGATGATCTTGGCTTCTACTTCTTCGCCTTCTTTCAGAACGTTGCGCGCGTCTTCAACGCGGTCACGGCTGATTTCGGAGGCTTTCAGAGTCGCTTCGATATCGTCGGCCAGAGTGATGATGGCGCCTTTAGCGTCAACTTCCTTCACGATGCCTTTAACGATGGCGCCTTTGTCGTTCTCTTGAACGTACTCGGAGAACGGATCGCTTTCCAGTTGCTTGATACCCAGGGAGATGCGCTCGCGCTCTGGGTCAACCGACAGGATAACGGTGTCCAGCTCGTCGCCCTTCTTGAAGCGGCGTACGGCTTCTTCGCCCACTTCGTTCCAGGAGATGTCGGACAGGTGAACCAGACCGTCGATGCCGCCGTCCAGACCAATGAAGATACCGAAATCGGTGATCGACTTGATGGTGCCGGAGATTTTATCGCCCTTGTTGAACTGGCCAGAGAAATCTTCCCATGGGTTGGATTTGCACTGCTTGATGCCCAGGGAGATACGACGACGCTCTTCGTCGATATCCAGAACCATGACTTCCACTTCGTCGCCGACTTGTACGACTTTCGAAGGATGGATGTTCTTGTTGGTCCAGTCCATTTCGGAAACGTGCACCAGACCTTCAACGCCTTCTTCCAGCTCAGCGAAGCAGCCGTAGTCGGTCAGGTTGGTTACACGCGCGGTAACGCGAGTGCTTTCTGGGTAACGGGCTTTGATAGCAACCCATGGATCTTCGCCCAGCTGCTTCAGGCCCAGGGAAACACGATTGCGCTCGCGATCGTACTTCAGAACCTTGACATCGATCTCGTCGCCAACGTTGACGATTTCGGAAGGATGCTTGATACGCTTCCAAGCCATGTCGGTAATGTGCAGCAGGCCATCGACGCCACCCAGATCGACGAATGCGCCGTAATCGGTGAGGTTCTTGACGATACCTTTGACTTGTTGGCCTTCCTGCAGGGATTCCAGCAGAGCTTCGCGCTCGGCGGAGTTCTCGGCTTCCAGGACGCTGCGACGGGAAACGACAACGTTGTTGCGCTTCTGGTCCAGCTTGATGACCTTGAATTCCAGCTCTTTGCCTTCCAGGTGCGTGGTGTCGCGCACTGGACGGACGTCAACCAGAGAACCTGGCAGGAACGCACGGATGCCGTTAACGTCGACAGTGAAGCCGCCTTTAACCTTACCGTTGATAACGCCCTTGACCACTTCTTCGGCTGCGAAGGCTGCTTCCAGAACAATCCAGCATTCAGCGCGCTTGGCTTTTTCACGGGACAGCTTGGTTTCGCCAAAGCCGTCTTCAACCGAGTCCAGAGCAACGTGAACTTCGTCACCGACGTTGATGTTCAGTTCGCCAGCGTCGTTGTAGAACTGCTCAAGCGGGATGAGTGCTTCAGACTTCAGGCCAGCGTGAACGGTTACCCAGCGAGCCTGGTAATCGATATCAACGATAACACCGGTGATGATGGAGCCTGCCTGAAGGTTCAGGGTTTTTAGGCTTTCTTCAAAGAGTTCCGCAAAGCTTTCGCTCATTTTAATTCCTGTTGATGAGGGCGAAGAAAACGCCCATCTCCACACCCCAGACGGTGTGGGTTAGTTTCATTTAAAAGAAGCCACCGCAGGACTATGACTGGTCCCCTGCGGCCCTCTTGGTCACCCGGCGATATCGCGAATGGCGATCTCGCTCATGATGCGTTCCAGCACCTGGTCGATGGACAATTCCGTGGAATCCAGCTGTATGGCGTCAGCCGCCGGTTTGAGCGGGGCTACCGCTCGCTGGGTGTCACGCTCATCGCGTGCACGTATCTCATCTAGCAGACTCGACAGACTAACACCCTCGACTTTGCCCTTCAACTGCAAATATCGACGGCGCGCCCTCTCCTCAGCACTGGCGGTCAGAAAAATCTTCAGCGGCGCATCAGGAAAAACCACCGTTCCCATGTCGCGCCCATCCGCCACCAGGCCCGGCGCTTCCTGAAAAGCACGCTGGCGCTGCAGCAACGCCTCGCGCACAGCGGGCAACGCAGCCACCTGGGAAGCGCCGGAACCGACGCTTTCGGTGCGAATGACATCGCTGACTTCATCACCTTCCAGGATGATGCGTTGCAGCTGACCGTCCGTCGCCGCGATGAACTGCACGTCCAGATGAGCGGCAAGTTTCTTCAGCAGTTCCTCGTTGGTCAGGTCGACACCATGGTTATGCGCGGCGAAAGCCAGCAGGCGGTACAACGCACCGGAATCCAGCAGGTTCCAGCCCAGGCGCTTGGCCAGAATCCCGGCTACCGTGCCCTTGCCCGAACCGCTTGGCCCATCGATGGTGATGACCGGTGCAATGTTGTTCACGACTGCGCCTCTTGTGCCACACGAATGCCAACCTGCGCGCACAGCGCCAGGAAGTTCGGGAACGACGTCGCGACGTTGGCGCAATCATGAATGCGGATCGGTGCACTGGCGCGTAGCGAAGCAACGCTGAACGCCATGGCGATACGGTGATCACCATGACCGTGCACTTCACCGCCGCCGATCTGGCCGCCGTCGATGATGATGCCGTCCGGGGTCGGTTCGCATTTGACGCCCAGTGCCAGCAGACCATCCGCCATGACCTGGATGCGATCCGACTCCTTGACCCGCAGCTCTTCGGCGCCGGTCAGCACGGTGCGCCCCTCGGCACAGGCAGCGGCCACGAACAGCACCGGGAATTCGTCGATGGCCAATGGAACCAGCGCTTCCGGAATCTCGATACCTTTGAGTTTAGCTGCCCGCACACGCAGGTCAGCCACGGGCTCGCCGCCGACTTCACGCTGGTTTTCCAGAGTGATGTCCGCGCCCATCAGGCGCAGGATGTCGATCACACCGGTACGGGTCGGATTGATGCCGACATGCTCGAGCACCAGGTCCGAACCTTCGGCGATCGATGCAGCGACCAGGAAAAACGCCGACGACGAAATGTCGCCCGGCACTTCGATGTGGGTCGCGGCCAGCTTGCCACCGGACTCAACCGATGCCGTGGCACCGTCAACGCTTACCGGGTAGCCGAAACCGCGCAGCATGCGCTCGGTATGGTCGCGAGTCGGAGCCGGCTCGGTCACGGTGGTCTTGCCTTCGGCATACAGACCGGCCAGCAGCAGGCAGGACTTAACCTGGGCGCTGGCCATCGGCATGGTGTAGGTCAAGCCCTTGAGCTTGTTGCCACCACGGATGGTCATCGGTGGACGACCCTCTGCAGCAGTCTCGATCACCGCGCCCATTTCACGCAGCGGATTGGCCACGCGATTCATCGGGCGCTTGGACAGCGAGGCGTCGCCGGTCAGGGTGCTGTCGAAGTCCTGCGCAGCCAGCAGGCCGGACAGCAGACGCATCGACGTACCGGAGTTGCCCAGGTAGATCGGGCCCGGCGCCGGCTTCAGGCCATGCAGGCCAACGCCGTGAATGGTCACGCGACCGTGGTGCGGACCTTCGATGACTACGCCCATGTCACGGAACGCCTGCAAGGTCGCCAGGGCATCTTCGCCCTCGAGGAAGCCTTCGACTTCGGTGACGCCCTCAGCGAGGGAACCGAGCATGATCGAACGGTGGGAAATCGATTTGTCACCCGGTACGCGAATCCGACCGGACAGGCGGCCACCAGGTTGAGCCAGGAAAATCAGATCGTTGGAATTCATAGCGTCCACATAGGCCCTGCGGGCCAGGATTTTACTGAAATGCTCGCGGGCAACCCGGGCGCGAGTGAAAACGCCCAACAATTGGTGCCCATCCCCTGCATCGACCGCGTCGCGCAAGGCGTCGAGATCGCTGCGAAATGTATCGAGTGTGCGCAGGACAGCTTCGCGGTTGGCGAGGAAGATGTCGTGCCACATGACCGGGTCGCTTCCGGCGATTCTTGTGAAATCGCGGAAACCGCCCGCAGCGTAACGGAAGATCTCAAGATTTTCATTGCGCTTGGCCAACGAATCGACCAGGCCGAACGCCAGCAGGTGCGGCAGATGACTGGTCGCAGCCAGTACTTCGTCGTGACGCTCGACCTGCATGTGCTCGACATCGGCACCCAGCGCGCGCCACAAACGGTCGACCACTGCCAAAGCAGCCGGATCGGTCTGATCCAGCGGCGTCAGGATCACCTTGTGCCGACGGAACAGTTCGGCATTGGAGGCCTCGACCCCACTCTGCTCGGAACCGGCAATCGGATGCCCCGGCACGAAGCATGGCGGCATCTTGCCAAAAGCCTCGGTGGCAGCGCGTACAACGTTGCCCTTGGCGCTACCGACATCGGTCAGGATCGCCTGCCCCAGGTCCATGCCAGCCAGACGCGCGAGCACTTTCTCCATGGCCAGGATCGGCACTGCCAGCTGAATGACATCGGCGCCCTGACAAGCAACGCCCAGATCTTCCTCGCAGCGATCCACCACCCCCAACTCGACCGCGAGCTTGCGCGATTGTGGATCGAGATCGACCCCGACCACTTCGCGACACATCCCGCTTTCGCGCAAACCCTTGGCAAACGAACCGCCGATCAACCCCAGACCGACCACCACCAGGCGACCGATCATAGGTTCAGCAGATTGCAGTGCAGTGACATCAACCACGAGCCAGAACCTTGGTCAGCGCTTCCAGGAAGCGGCTGTTCTCTGCCGGCAGACCAATGGTGACGCGTAGGTGATTCGGCATGCCGTAGTTGGCCACCGGGCGCACGATCACACCTTCACGCAGCAAGCCCTGGAACACCGGGGCCGCCACCTGACCGAGATCGACGCAAATGAAATTGCCCTTGGACGCAATCCAGCTCAGCCCCAGCTCACGGAAACCGGCTTCCAGCTGCTGCATGCCGGACTCGTTCAACTGACGGCTTTGTGCCAGATACTCGTCGTCCTTCAACGCCGCACAGGCCGCGGCCAGGGCCAAGCTGTTGACGTTGAACGGCTGGCGAACACGGTTCAGCACGTCTGCGACTACCGCCGTGGACAAGCCATAACCCACGCGCAGAGCTGCCAGGCCATAGGCCTTGGAGAAGGTGCGGGAAACCAGCAGGTTCGGATAAGCCGCCAGGAAGTCCAGGCCATCCGGCAGGTCGCTACCTTCGGCGTACTCGATGTAAGCCTCGTCCAGTACGACCAGCACATGCTCCGGAACATCCTGCAGGAATTCGTCCAGCGCCTCGGCGTCGAACCAGGTCCCGGTCGGATTGTTCGGGTTAGCGATGAACACCACACGGGTGTTGGCATCGATCGCCGCCAGCATGGCAGGCAAATCATGCCCCCAATCCTTGGCCGGAACCACCTTGGCCTGTGCGCCGACTGCCTGGGTGGCAATCGGGTAGACAGCGAACGCATGCTCGCTGAACACGGCGTTCAGGCCCGGTGCCAGATAGGCACGCGCGACCAGTTCCAGGATGTCGTTGGAACCATTGCCCAACGTAACCTGATCAAGTTCGACGCGGCACTGCTCGGCCAACAGACTCTTGAGCGCAAAGCCGTTGCCGTCCGGATAACGGGTCAGCTCGGCCAGCGCATCACGGATGGCCGCCAGCGCCTTGGGGCCGGGGCCCAGCGGGTTTTCGTTGCTCGCCAGTTTGATGATGCTGGCTGGATCGAGGTCCAGCTCGCGAGCCAGTTCGTCCACGGGCTTGCCCGGAACGTAAGGCGAAAGTTGTTGCACGCCCGGCTGTGCCAGAGCGAGGAAATTGCCACTCATTTGCTACCGCCCTTAGAGAACTGCTTTCGGGTAGGAACCCAGCACTTTGAGTGCCACTGCTTCCTGACTGATTTTTTCCAGCACACCTTTTACCAGCGGATCGCGGTGGTGGCCGACAAAATCGATGAAGAACACGTAGGTCCATTTGCCGCTGCGCGACGGACGGGTCTCGATTCGCGTCAGGTCGATGCCGTTGTCGTGGAACGGCACCAGCAACTCATGAAGTGCACCCGGCTTGTTGCTCATCGAGACGATGATCGAGGTCTTGTCGTCGCCGGTCGGCGGCACTTCCTGGTTACCGATCATGAGGAAGCGCGTGGAGTTATCCGGGCGGTCCTCGATTTTTTCGGCCAGACGGGTCAAGCCGTAGAGGCCGGCCGCCATGTCACCGGCAATCGCCGCCGAGTTCCACTCGCCCTTGACCCGTTTGGCCGCTTCGGCGTTGCTGGACACCGCCACGCGCTCGACATTCGGGTAATGGGCGTCCAGCCACTTGCGGCACTGGGCCAGGGACTGGGCGTGGGAGTAGATGCGGCTGATGCTGTCGGTCTTGGTGTTTTCACCGACCAACAGGTGATGGTGGATACGCAGCTCGACTTCGCCGCAGATCACCATGTCATGTTCGAGGAAGCTGTCGAGGGTGTGGTTGACCGCGCCTTCGGTGGAGTTTTCCACCGGCACCACTCCAAAGTTCACCGCCCCGGCCGCCACTTCACGGAAGACCTCGTCGATCGCCGCCATCGGCTTGCTGATCACCGCGTGACCGAAGTGCTTCATGGCCGCCGCCTGGGTGAAGGTACCCTCAGGGCCGAGATAAGCCACTTTCAACGGCTGCTCGAGTGCCAGGCAGGAAGACATGATTTCGCGGAACAGCCGCGCCATCTCTTCGTTACCCAGCGGCCCCTGGTTACGCTCCATGACACGCTTGAGCACCTGAGCCTCACGCTCAGGACGATAGAACACCGGCACTTCGCCTTCGGCCAGCGAGGCCATCTTTACTCGCGCGACTTCCTGGGCGCAGCGCGCACGTTCACTGATCAGCTCCAGGACCTTTTCGTCCAGGGCATCAATGCGCAGGCGCAGTGCCTTGAGTTCTTGCTCAGACATTAGCCGTGTTCCTTCTCGAACTCTGCCATGTACGAAACCAGCGCGTTGACGGCGTTGATGTCGACGGCGTTATAGATGGAGGCGCGCATGCCGCCCACGGAGCGGTGCCCCTTGAGGTTCAACAGGCCACGCTCGTCGGCACCGGCCAGGAACGGCTTGTCCAGACGATCGTCAGCCAGGCGGAACGGCACGTTCATCCACGAGCGGTCCGACTTGTTGATCGGGTTGCTGTACAGGCCGCTGGCATCGATGAAGCTGTACAGCGTGCGCTGCTTGACTTCGTTGAGCTTGCCGATGGCCTCGACGCCGCCCTGCTCTTTCAGCCACTCGAACACCAGGCCGGACAAGTACCAGGCCAGGGTCGGCGGGGTGTTGTACATCGAGCCGTTGTCGGCCGCGACCTTGTAATCGAGCATGGTCGGGCACAGGGAGCGGGCCTTGCCGAGCAGGTCTTCGCGAACGATGTTGACGACGATACCGCTCGGGCCGATGTTTTTCTGGGCACCGGCGTAGATCATGCCGAAACGCGAAACATCCACCGGGCGCGACAGAATGTCCGAGGACATGTCAGCCACCAGCGGAACGTCACCGGTTTCCGGAATCCACTGGAACTCCAGACCACCGATGGTTTCGTTCGGCGCGTAGTGAACGTAGGCCGCGTCTTTCGACAGCTTCCACTCGTTCTGACCGGGAATGGCGAAATAGTCGTAGGGCTTGGCGGTGCCGGCAACGTTGACGTGGCCGTAGCGCGAAGCTTCTTCGATGGCTTTCTGCGACCAGATACCGGTGTCGATATAGTCGGCCGAGCCGTTTTCCGGCAGCAGGTTCAGAGGAATCTGCGCGAATTGCTGGCTGGCGCCACCTTGCAGGAACAGCACTTTATAGTTCGAGGGGATATTCAGCAGATCACGCAGATCCTGCTCGGCCTTGGTGGCGATGGACACGAACTCATCACTGCGATGGCTCATTTCCATGACCGACAGACCCTTGCCGTGCCAGTCGAGGAGTTCACCCTGGGCGCGCTGCAGGACAGCTTCGGGAAGCGCCGCAGGACCGGCACAGAAGTTATAGGCTCTCTTGCTCACATCCAATCTCGCTCTGATTTCAATCAATCTATTTGATCTGTAGGAGCTGTCGAGCGAAGCGAGGCTGCGATCTTTTGATCTTTATTCCTGAAGGCAAGATCAAAAGATCGCAGCCTCGCTTCGCTCGACAACTCCTACATGAGAACAATTCGACAATTCAAACAACAAGGGGGCGAATTTTCATCCGCCCCCTGCTTACCCGCTTATTCCTGTGGCTCTTCGTCAGCAGCGGCGTCGAGTTGCTGGTCTTCGGCAACGTCGTCGATCACGACTTCACCCTCGAACACAGCCCCCTCTTCACCTTCCAGTTCTTCACCTTCGATTTCCGAAGGTTCCTGAACCCGCTCCAGTCCGACCAGGGTTTCATCCTTGGCCAGCTTGATCAGGGTCACACCCTGGGTGTTACGACCCAGGCTGGACACTTCGTCGACACGGGTACGAACCAGGGTGCCCTGGTCGGAAATCAGCATGATTTCCTCGCCGTCGAGCACCTGGACGGCGCCAACCAGACGGCCGTTACGCTCGTTGCTGACCATGGCGATAACGCCCTGACCGCCACGCTTGTACTCAGGGAACTCGGTGATCGCCGTGCGCTTGCCAAAACCACGCTCGGAAGCGGTGAGGATCTGGCTGCCTTCTTCCGGGATCAGCATGGAAATCAGCTTCTGACCTTCCGGCAGGCGCATGCCGCGCACACCGCGGGCGGTACGGCCCATGGCGCGAACGTCGGATTCCTTGAAGCGGGTAACCTTGCCGCCGTCGGAGAACAGCATCACTTCACGCTCGCCATCGGTGATGGCAGCAGAGATCAGCACGTCGCCTTCGTCCAGCTCCAGCGCGATCAGGCCGACACTGCGCTGACGGCTGAAGGATTCCAGCGGGGTCTTCTTCACGGTGCCGTTGGCGGTGGCCATGAAGATGTAGTGACCTTCGGTGTATTCCTCGACCGGCAGCATGGTGGTGATGTATTCACCGTCATCCAGCGGCAGCAGGTTGACCAGCGGACGACCACGGGCCGCGCGGGATGCTTCAGGGATTTCGTAAGTCTTCAGCCAGTACACCTTGCCCTTGCTGGAGAACAGCAGCAGCGTGGTGTGGCTGTTGGCAACCAGCAGGTGAGCGATGTAGTCCTCATCCTTGACGCCGGTCGCCGACTTGCCTTTACCGCCACGACGCTGGGCCTGGTACGCAGCCAAAGGCTGGGTCTTGGCATAGCCGCCGTGGGAGATGGTCACGACGCGCTCTTCTTCCGGGATCATGTCGCCCAGGGTCAGGTCGAGACGGGCATCGAGGATCTCGGTGCGACGCACGTCGCCGTATTCGGCGCGAATCACTTCCAGCTCTTCGCGGATCACTTCCATCAGGCGCGTGGCGCTGTTGAGGATGCGGATCAGCTCGCCGATCTGGTTGAGGATCTCTTGATACTCGGCCAGCAGTTTTTCGTGTTCCAGACCGGTCAAGCGGTGCAGACGCAGTTCCAGGATGGCTTGCGCCTGTTCCGGCGACAGGAAGTACTTGCCGTCACGCAGGCCGTACTGCGGATCGAGGTTTTCCGGACGGCACGAATCGGCGCCGGCACGCTCCACCATCGCCACCACGGCCGAGGACTCCCAAGGGGTGCTGACCAGCGCTTCCTTGGCTTCCGACGGCGTTGGCGACGCCTTGATCAGGGCGATGACAGGGTCGATGTTCGACAGGGCAACCGCTTGACCTTCAAGAATGTGACCACGCTCTCGGGCCTTGCGCAGTTCGAACACGGTACGGCGAGTGACGACTTCGCGACGGTGACGCACGAAGGCTTCCAGCAGGTCCTTGAGGTTCAGGATCCGCGGACGGCCGTCGATCAGCGCGACGATGTTGATGCCGAACACCGCTTGCAGCTGGGTCTGGGCGTAGAGGTTGTTGAGGATCACCTCAGGCACTTCGCCACGACGCAGCTCGATCACGACGCGCATACCGTCCTTGTCGGACTCGTCGCGCAGCTCGGTGATGCCTTCGAGCTTCTTCTCTTTTACCAGCTCGGCGATCTTCTCGATCAGACGCGCCTTGTTCAACTGGTAAGGGAGTTCGGTGATGACGATCTGCTGGCGGCCACCGACCTTGTCGATGTCTTCGATCATCGAGCGGGCGCGCATGTAAATGCGGCCACGGCCAGTGCGGTAGGCTTCGATGATGCCGGCGCGACCGTTGATGATCGCAGCGGTCGGGAAGTCCGGACCGGGGATGTATTGCATCAGCTCGTCGACAGTCAGCTCGGGGTTGTCGATGAGCGCCAGGCAACCGTCGATGACTTCACCGAGGTTGTGCGGCGGAATGTTGGTCGCCATGCCCACGGCGATACCGCTGGAACCGTTGACCAGCAGGTTGGGAATACGGGTCGGCATGACCGCCGGGATCATTTCGGTGCCGTCGTAGTTCGGCACCCAGTCCACGGTTTCTTTGTGCAGGTCGGCCAGCAGCTCGTGCGCCAGCTTGGTCATGCGCACTTCGGTGTATCGCATGGCCGCGGCGTTGTCGCCGTCCACCGAACCGAAGTTGCCCTGGCCGTCTACCAGCAGGTAGCGCAGGGAGAATGGCTGTGCCATCCGAACGATGGTGTCGTACACCGCGGTATCACCGTGCGGGTGATACTTACCGATCACGTCACCGACAACACGGGCAGATTTCTTGTACGGCTTGTTGAAGTCGTTGCCCAGCTCGCTCATCGCGAACAGCACGCGCCGGTGCACGGGCTTCAAGCCATCGCGCGCATCCGGCAGTGCCCGCCCGACAATTACGCTCATCGCGTAGTCGAGGTAGGACTGCTTCAGCTCGTCTTCGATATTGACCGGGAGGATTTCTTTGGCCAGTTCGCCCATGAGAAGCCTGATTCCTTTTTCTGGTGAAACTTCGTCAGGACCAACGAAGCTCGCCGCTGCAGGCTAGGTGCCATGCATTGGCTTACGACAAATCAACGAGTTATGCCATGGATCTGCGCAGTAAAGATCACCCCGCAGGGCAACCTTGGAAACCGCCGGATGTTATCACAAGAGCCGCCACGCACCTATCCCCCAGATGCGCATGGAGAGTAGTTAGTTGACCGGTGACAGGCTTGAAGGGGACGAGAGGGGCTTAGAGCTTCGATCAGCAGGCAATCAAGCGCATTTTTCACTTGCAAACACGGACCTGTAGGAGCTGCCGCAGGCTGCGATCTTTTGATCTTGTTTTTTAAAAATCAAAGTCAAAAGATCGCAGCCTTCGGCAGCTCCTACAGGGATTGCCTTGACCTAGTGCAGGCGCTTGCGGCACATCAACTGCGCCATCTTCGCCGTATCCGGGCGTTCGACAATGCCTTTTTCGGTAACGATCGCATCGATCAAGTCCGCCGGCGTCACGTCGAACACCGGGTTGAAGGCATGGACATCGGCCCCGACGCGCTTGCCACCGACTTCCAGCAACTCGCGACCATCACGCTCTTCAATCGGAATGTCGTCGCCGCTGGCCAGGTTCATGTCGATGGTCGAACTCGGCGCCACCACCATGAAGCGCACGCCGTGGTGCATGGCGTTGACGGCCAGTTGATAAGTGCCGATCTTGTTGGCCACATCGCCATTGGCGGTGATCCGGTCAGCGCCGACGATGACCCAGGTGGGGCCTTTGGTCTTCATGATATGCGCGGCGGCGGAGTCGACATTGAGGGTCACGGGAATGCCTTCATTGGCCAGCTCCCATGCGGTCAGTCGCGAGCCTTGCAGCCATGGGCGGGTTTCGTCGACATAGACCTGCTCGACCATCCCCTCGATGAATGCAGCACGAATCACCCCCAGCGCTGTGCCAAAGCCGCCCGTGGCCAGCGCGCCGGTGTTGCAGTGGGTCAGGATCGCCTGGGCATTGCCCTGGTGCTTGCGGATCAGGTCGACACCCAGTTGCGCCATGGTCAGGTTGGCTTCGCGATCACTTTCGTGAATGGCGATGGCCTCGGCCTCCAGCACCTCCAGCGGATCGGCATTGTCTTTCAGGCGATCAAGCCGGTCGTGCATGCGGCCCAGCGCCCAGAACAGGTTGACCGCCGTAGGACGAGAGTCGGCCAGCAGCATGAAATCCTCTTCCAGCGCCGCATACCAGTCGCCACCTTCGGCAATCCGGGCACGGGCCGCGAGCACGATGCCATAAGCGGCACTGATGCCGATGGCCGGCGCGCCACGCACCACCATCGAGCGAATGGCCTCGGCCACACCGGCTGCACTGGTGTAGGCGATCCAGGTTTCCTCGAACGGCAAAACACGCTGATCCAGCAGATGGAGAGCGCCATCACGCCAATCGATGGCCTTTACCTTTTCCGCAGCCAACAGTCGATCGCGCATCCCTCACCCCGCACTCATGAACAAAAGCCGCCGATTATAGCGATCCCCCCGCGAAGACGCTCGGGTATACTTCGCCATCCTTTACAAAAGCACTGGAACCGACCCTCGATGCCGAACACTGCCGCTGCGCTCGACCTGTTATTGCTGCCGACCTGGCTGGTACCCGTCGAACCCGCTGGTGTCGTCCTCAAGGAACATGGCGTGGGCATCCGTGATGGACGCATCGTGTTTATCGGCCCACGTTCCGCCGCACTGAAGCTTAACGCAACCGAAATCCGCGAATTGCCCGACATGCTGCTCAGCCCCGGCCTGATCAATGCCCACGGGCACGCGGCGATGACCCTGTTCCGCGGCCTGGCCGATGACCTGCCATTGATGACCTGGCTGGAAAACCACATCTGGCCCGCCGAAGCCAAGTGGGTCGACGAGGACTTCGTGCGCGACGGCACCGACCTTGCCATCGCCGAGCAAATCAAAGGCGGCATCACCTGCTTCTCTGACATGTACTTCTTCCCGAAGGTTGCCAGCGAGCGCGTGCACAACAGCGGCATTCGCGCGCAGATCGCGATTCCGATCCTCGATTTCCCTATTCCGGGCGCCGCTACGGCGGACGAAGCCATTCGTCAGGGCGTTGAACTGTTTGGCGATCTCAAGCACCACGAGCGCATCAAAATCACCTTCGGCCCCCACGCCCCCTACACCGTGGGCGACGAAAACCTGGAAAAAATCCGGGTGATCGCCGAGGAACTGGACGCCTCGATCCACATGCACGTGCATGAAACCGCCTTTGAGGTGCAGCAATCGGTCGAGCAGCGCGGTGAGCGCCCGCTGGCCCGCCTGGCACGCCTGGGCTTGCTCGGGCCGCGCTTCCAGGCAGTCCACATGACCCAGATCAGCGACGAAGACCTGGCGCTGCTGGTAGAAAGCAACAGCAACGTGATTCATTGCCCGGAGTCGAACCTGAAGCTGGCCAGCGGGTTCTGCCCGGTCGAGCGCTTGTGGGAGGCCGGGGTCAATGTCGCGGTCGGCACCGATGGCGCCGCAAGCAACAATGACCTGGACCTGCTCGGCGAAACCCGCACCGCGGCCCTGCTGGCCAAGGCTGTCGCCGGCTCGGCCACCGCGCTGGATGCCCATCGCGCTTTGCGCATGGCCACCCTCAATGGCGCCCGTGCCCTGGGTATCGAGGCCGAAACCGGCTCGCTGGAAATCGGCAAGGCCGCAGACATGGTGGCGTTCGATCTCTCAGGCCTGGCCCAGCAACCGGTCTACGACCCGGTTTCCCAGCTTATATACGCCACCGGTCGGGACTGCGTGAAACACCTTTGGGTGGCTGGCAGGCAGCTGCTCGACGACCGTCGTCTGACTCGCCTGGATGAACAACGGCTTGGCGCTGTCGCGAAGGCCTGGGGCCAGCGCATCAGCGGCCGTACCGAATCGTAAGCCCCCCGGAACGCATCCGGGGCAACAGGATTTTTCAAGTTTCAGAGGACTTAAACCATGAGCAACGTCGACTACGCCGAAATCGCCAAATTCGAGGCCCTGGCCCATCGCTGGTGGGACCGCGAAAGCGAATTCAAACCGCTGCACGACATCAACCCGCTGCGGGTCAACTGGATTGACGAGCGGGTCAATCTGGCCGGCAAGAAAGTCCTCGACGTCGGTTGCGGCGGCGGCATCCTCAGCGAAGCCATGGCCCAGCGCGGCGCAACCGTGATGGGTATCGACATGGGCGAAGCGCCGCTGGCGGTTGCCCAATTGCATCAACTGGAGTCGGGCGTCAACGTCGAATACCGGCAGATCACCGCCGAAGCCCTGGCCGAGGAAATGCCCGAGCAGTTCGACGTGGTCACCTGCCTGGAAATGCTTGAGCACGTGCCAGACCCGTCTTCGGTCATCCGCGCCTGCTTCCGCATGGTCAAGCCCGGCGGCCAGGTGTTCTTCTCGACCATCAACCGCAACCCCAAGGCGTACCTGTTCGCCATCGTCGGCGCCGAATACATCATGAAGCTGCTGCCGCGTGGCACCCACGACTTCAAGAAGTTCATCCGCCCTTCCGAGCTCGGTGCCTGGAGTCGCATGGCCGGCCTGACCGTCAAGGATATCATCGGCCTGACCTACAACCCGCTGACCAAGCACTACAAGCTGGCCGCCGATGTGGACGTCAACTACATGATCCAGACCCTGCGCGAGGAGTAAGCCGATGCGAATCAGAGCAGTTCTTTTCGACATGGACGGCACCCTGCTCGACACCGCGCCAGACTTCATTGCGATCTGTCAGGCGATGCGTGCCGACCGCGGCTTGCCCCCGATGAACGACAAGCACATCCGCGACGAGATTTCCGGCGGCGCCAGGGCAATGGTCGCCGTGACCTTCGCCATGGATCCGGAATCGCCGGGTTTCGAAGCCTTGCGCCTGGAGTTCCTGGAGCGCTACCTCGTCGGTTGTGCGGTACACAGCAAGCTGTTCGAAGGCATGGCCGAGTTGCTCGCCGATATCGAGAAAGCCAACCTGATCTGGGGCGTGGTCACCAACAAGCCATTGCGCTTCGCCGAGCCGATCATGCAACAACTGGGGTTGTCCGAGCGTTCGGCGCTGCTGATCTGCCCGGATCACGTGAAGAACAGCAAGCCGGATCCGGAGCCGCTGATCCTGGCGTGCAAGATGCTCGACCTGGACCCGGCCAGCGTGCTGTTCGTTGGCGACGACCTGCGCGACATCGAGTCGGGCCGTGATGCCGGCACCCGGACAGCTGCGGTGACCTTCGGCTACATCCACCCTGACGATAACCCGCGTCACTGGGGTGCGGACGTGGTGGTGGATCATCCGCTGGAGTTGCGCAAGGTTTTGGATAGCGCCCTCTGTGGCTGCTGATTAACGTCAAAAGATCGCAGCCTTCGGCAGCTCCTACAAGGGGACCGCGATCGGCGTAAGAGCTGCCGCAGGCTGCGATCTTTTCAGCTCTATTGATGGATTATGTAGAGGTTTTTTATGTTTGATTATTCCGCCCGCCCCGAACTGCTCAAGGATCGGGTCATCCTGGTCACCGGCGCAGGACGCGGCATCGGCGCCGCAGCGGCGAAGACCTACGCAGCCCACGGCGCAACCGTGCTGCTGCTGGGCAAGACCGAAGCCAACCTGACCCAGGTCTACGACGAAATCGAAGCCGCCGGGCATCCACAACCGGCAGTGATCCCGTTCAACCTCGAAACCGCCCTGCCCCATCAGTACGATGAGCTGGCGGCGATGATCGAAAACGAATTCGGGCATCTCGACGGCTTGCTGCACAATGCCTCGATCATCGGCCCGCGCACGCCGATCGAGCAGCTTTCCGGCGAAAACTTCATGCGGGTCATGCAAGTCAACGTCAATGCCATGTTCATGCTCACCAGCACATTGCTGCCGTTGCTCAAGCTGTCGCAGGACGCCTCGGTGGTGTTCACTTCCAGCAGCGTCGGCCGCAAAGGGCGTGCGTACTGGGGCGCTTACGGCGTCTCCAAATTCGCGACCGAAGGCCTGATGCAAACTCTGGCTGACGAAGTCGATACCGTGGCCCCGGTGCGCTCCAACAGCATCAACCCGGGCGCTACCCGCACCAGCATGCGCGCCCAGGCCTACCCGGGGGAAAACCCGCTGAACAACCCGACGCCCGAGGAGATCATGCCGGTCTACCTTTACCTGATGGGCCCGGACAGCACGGGTATCAATGGTCAGGCCTTCAACGCCCAATAACGACCATACGTCGCTTATCGGTGCCGCGCCGGCTTCCCGCCGCGGCACTCGAAGACACCCCGGCACCTGTCAAACAACCGTCACACGCTGCGCCATACCGGTAGTAGTCGAAGCACAACCATTTGATTTAATACGAATTTTATTTTGATGAACCGAATGGCACGACTTTCGCTCTAAGTTTGCTCAGACACGCAACGTGAAAGCAGACGGGGTGAAGCGTGAGTGCAGTCGTTACTCATCTTCCAGAAAGCAGATTAAACTTGTACGAAATGTCCTACGGGACTGATGGACCAGTACGACGCGCAGCCCTAAGCCGCTCTCACCCTGCTTGTAAGACAGCCTTACTGCTCAGGGGCGCACGCCTAATGAAACCACCTTCCCAGACCAACGCAATTGACTTCGATAGCGCCAAATTGCAGCGCCTGGGCTTTGGTCAGCAGCCGCCTCTTCTGGAACGACCCGTCAGCCTTGCGCAAATGCGCCAGCAACTGGGCCTGCAACTGCAAACCAGTCTGGAACCGCAACGCATTCTTGGGACTTTCTACCGCGAGATTCAGCGATTGGTGCCGTTGGACGCCTTGTGTTACCTGCACAAAAGCAGTGATCTGCGCCTGGAATTCGGCCAGCGTGGCCACCATTCCATCAGTTACAACCTCAGCCACGATGGCGAACACCTGGGTGAATTGATTTTCCGCCGCAATCAACGTTTCAGCGAACAGGAACAGGGCAATCTCGAATCGCTGCTGGCCGCGCTGCTGTTTCCGATGCGCAACGCGCTGCTTTACCGTACTGCCACCCAGAGCGCACTGCGCGACCCGCTAACGGGCACCGGTAACCGCATCGCCATGGACCAGACGCTGCAGAGGGAAATCGAGCTGTCCCGGCGCCATCTGCAACCGTTATCGGTGCTGATGCTGGACATCGATCATTTCAAGCTGGTCAATGACACCCATGGCCACAGCACTGGCGATCACGTGCTCAAGGCGGTTGCCGCCTCGATCAAAAACCAGCTACGCAACGTCGACATGGTGTTCCGCTATGGCGGTGAAGAGTTCCTGATACTGCTGTCCAATACCAGCCGCGAAGCCGCGGCCATGGTGGGTGAACGGCTGCGGTTTGCGGTGCAATCCGAAGAGTACCTGGTCGACGGGCAGACGATCTTGCTGACAGTCAGCCTCGGCTGTTCGACCCTGTTGCCAGGCGAGTCCGCCGACAGCCTGTTGCGACGGGCAGACAGCGCGCTGTATGTGGCCAAGCGCGAAGGGCGTAACCGGCTGGAGATGGCGGGCTGAGTCATTAGCTGCGACACAAGACAATGTGGGAGCGGGCTTGCTCGCGAAGGCGGCGTATCAGCTGACATCTAAGCTGAATGACACTCCGCTTTCGCGAGCAAGTCGAATCGTCGCACCGCCGCTCCCACAGTTTTATTGCGTGATAGCTGAATCAGCCTTCGGCCAATGCCATCCGCTCACGCACGACCGGTGCCCGCTCTGCGTGCTCCAATTGCATGCAACGCTCGAGAAACAGGTACATGTAGTCGTAACTCTTGCAAACGGCCTGGCGCAGTTCCACCTGCAGGGCTTTGCTCGGGTTGGTGCCCGCCAATGTGCAGATGATTTCCAGGGCTTCCCACGGATGGGCATCGTCGTACTGGGCATGCATCTTCAGCCACTTCATCGCCCGCTTGCGATCCTCCTCGGGGAACGAGGCGGCGTAGATACCGTTGGAACAAACCACCGCCGACCATTCACCGGTCGCTCCCTCGATGGCGTAGTTGGTGGCGGCAATCGCAACGATCAGCGAGTCGGCCGAACTGGTGTGCCAGCACCAATGGCTCAACGCGTGAAGCTCCGGTGCAACCTGCTGTGCCTGCAGGTCCTCCAGGCTGACACCGTGCGCGCGACTCCAGTGCACCCAGTAATCGGCGTGGTTCAATTCGACGCGGATGTTGCGCATCAGCCAGCGACGGGCCATGTCTTCGCCGGGATGACGAGCGAAGCGGGTCTTGGTCAGGTTTTGTGCCATATACAACGCGAACTGTTCGACCACCGGCCAGCCACCGATCAGGTACTGGCGCATGGTCTTCGCACTGAGTTTGTTGTCTCGCATGCGTTGGTACAGTTCGTGTTCGACAACCCGGCGCTTGCTCTCGCTGCAATCCTGGATCAGGCGCTGGGCCCAGGCAGGGTAACTTGCAGCTTCCATGAGCGGTCCGGTTCGGTTGAATGTGTCGATCACTGTCGAGCTCCTTTTGATTGTGATTGTAAGACCGGCAGGAATTTCAACGGAACGTGCCAGGGGCCTTGAACAACATCGGCTGTGGCCTGGCAGGACGACTCAACAAGCTATCGCTGGTAAACAGATGCGGGCGTTCAATCACATACCCTTGAGCGTAATCCACCCCGATCTCCAGCAATGCCTGCTCGATCTGGGGCGTTTCGACAAACTCGGCAATCGTGCGTTTACCCATGACATGGCCGATGTGATTGATCACCTCGACCATGGCGCGGTTAATCGGGTCGTCCAGCATATCCTTTACGAAACTCCCGTCGATCTTCAAGAAGTCTACAGGCAAATGTTTCAGGTACGCGAATGAGGACATTCCGGCACAAAAGTCGTCCAGTGAAAAATGGCATCCTAAGCCTTTGAGTTCATTAATGAATCTAATGGCACTGCCAAGATTTGAAATAGCACTGGTTTCAGTAATTTCAAAACAAATCATTTCAGGCGGAATCGAATGCGTCACAAACTGTTCACGCAGGAAGTCCAGGAACGCTTCATCCCCGATCGTCGTGCCTGACAGATTGATCGCACACATGGCCAGCGGGCCCTGGCCTTGCTCGGCCCGGCATTGGGCAATGATCTTGAACACGTTCTGCACCACCCAACGATCAAGCGAGCTCATCAGGCCATAACGCTCGGCAGCCGGAATGAAGCTGTCGGGCAAGATCATCCGCCCGGCTTCATCATGCAAACGCAGCAGAATTTCAATATGCCCGCCGTCCCGCTCGACATGACCCAAGGGGACGATTTCCTGGGCGTACAGACAGAATCGATCTTCCTCCAGCGCCATGTGCAAACGTTGCACCCAGGCCATTTCGCCGAAACGCAGGGACAGTTCCGAGTCATCCGGATGATAGACCTGGACCCGGTTGCGGCCCTTTTCCTTGGCCATGTAGCACGCCATGTCAGCAGCACGCAGCGAGACTTCGAGCGTCGTCGGATTCTGCGCGACATGAACCAGCCCGATACTGACAGTGGTGACGAAAGGTCGGCCCTTCCAGACAAAATGCAGATTTTGCACAGTCTGGCGCAGGCTTTCGGCAATTTTCTCCGCCGCTTCCGGCGCGCAGTTTTCCAGCAGGATGCCGAACTCGTCACCGCCAAGGCGCGCCAGGGTATCGCCTTCGCGCAGCCCCGATTGCAGCAAGGCGCAGATATGCCGCAACAGTTCGTCGCCCGCCGCATGGCCGCAGGTATCGTTGACCAGTTTGAACTGATCCAGATCGAGGAACATCAGCGCATGGCGCCCCGAGTAGCGGGTCAGGTTGTGCAGCGCCTGTTCCAGGCGATATTCGAACTCACGGCGATTGGCGAGTCCGGTCAAGGCATCGTGCGTCGCCTGCCATGACAGATTGGCGATGTATTGCCGCTCCTGGGTCATGTCATGCAGCACCAGCACAGTCCCGCTGACTTTGCCGGCATTGCGGATGGGCGCGCCCACCAGCGTGACCGACACCGTGCTGCCGTCCAGGCGTTGAATCAGCCTGGAGTGCTCGCTGCCGCCACTGAGCTGGCCGCTGAGAATATGCTCGATAAGGGTGAAGCCATCGGTCTGGGCCTCTTCGTCCAACAGGTTGAACAGCGCCGCCAGCGGCAAGCCTGTCGCCTGCTCGGCCTTCCAGTGGGTCAATGCCTCGGCCGCCGGATTCATGTAGGCAATCGCACCGGAAACATCCGTGGTGATCACGCCGTCGCCAATCGATTGCAGGGTGATCTGCGCCCGTTCTTTCTCAAGCTGCAGCGCATCGGCGAAGGCATGGCGCTGCTTGAGCAGCTTGTGGGTGCGCATCAGAGCCAGTGCAATCAATCCAAGCGCAGTGGCGAGGTTAGTCAGCAACAGCAGACGAAGAATGACCCGCGACCCTTCCCCCAGCGCATCACTGAAGGCTTTCGCAGCCGGAGTCACTTCATCATTGATCGCGAAGATCTGCTCCTTCCAGCGCTGGATATCCGCAACAGAGGCAGGCCTGGCATTGATGTGCTGATGCATGTCCCTGGCAACGTCGTCGAGCTTGGCCAGATAGGCATCACCCACGGTCCACAGATCGATGGCTTTTTCGAGGTAACTGAAGTGACGAAAGTTGAGGTACAGCCAGATCAGGCTGGAAACGTCGTCCGGGTGGTTGCCCCCCTTGAGAATCGCCAGGCGCGCCGCTTCGATGTTCGGCGGATGCTGATCCAGCGCCACACGCAATTCATGCCCGCCTTGGGGCACGGAAATGGCGTTCTGGTACTTATGAAATGTCCCTTCGTCGCCGCTGTCGGCGTAAAGGTTGAGGTAATAGATGGCATCTTTCTGGCCCTTGGACCAAAGGCTTTCGCCGGCAACATAGCCGCGAACAGCCGACAGCACATAAAGGCTAACGCCGCCCAGCAAGGCTTGAAACAACACAACGGCGATAAATGGCCAGACAATGCCCAACAACCGTGGCGTTCCGAGAGTCCGCGTTTGATTCATGAGGTCCCTTGCATTAGCACTGCTTGCTCGTCTTCCGGACGAAATCGCTAACGCTAGACTAGGTTGCGATTCCGATCCCGGCAAGCGACAAGCTATGCCCGGAGGGTGTATCGCGGCCACTGAATTCGGCCGCGACGATTTTTTTTTATAATATTGATGACATCCGGCTACAACCGCTGCAAGTGACCGTATAGCTTGGCGTACAAACCACCGTCAGCAATCAGTTGCTGATGATCGCCATCTTCTGCGATCTGGCCGCCGTCGAACACCAGCACTCGGTCGGCCTGTTTCACCGCCGACAGGCGGTGGGCAATGATCAATGTGGTGCGGTTGCTCAAAAACCGCGCCAGGGCCTGGTGCAGATTGTATTCGGTGGCGGCATCCAGCGCAGAGGTGGCTTCGTCGAGGATCACCACCTTGGGCTCGGCCAGCACCATCCGGGCGATGGCCAGGCGTTGGCGCTGTCCGCCGGACAAACGCACGCCGGAGCGCCCGACGACGCTGTCCAGGCCATTCGGCAAATCCCGCACCGTGCCGTGCAATTGGGCGATTTCCAGTGCATGCCAGCAAGCCTCGTCACTGCGCTCGCGACCCATGGTCAGGTTGGCCCGGATAGTGTCGTTGAACAGCGCCGGATGTTGCAGGACCACGGCAACATTTTCCCGCACGGTTTCCAGACCAATCTCCTGCTGGGTCGAACCGCCAAAGCGAATGGTTCCGGCCAACGGCGTGTACAAGCCCAGCAGCAGTTGCACCAGCGTGCTCTTGCCCCCGCCACTGGCGCCGACGATCGCGACCTTTTCGCCGGGGGCGATGGACAGGTTCATCTGGTTCAGGACCAGTTCATCGCCATAACCGAAGCTCAACCCTTGTACTTCCAGCCCGACCGTCTCGCGCCCGATGAACGGGTCGACGCCGCCCGGGTATTCAGGCTCATCCGCGCGCGACAGCAGCTCATTGATCCGCGACAGCGCACCACCGGCAGCGTAGTAGGCATATTGCAGGTTCAGCAGCTGTTCGACCGGACCGATCATGAACCACAGGTAGCTGAACACCGCGAGCATCTGGCCGATGGACAGGTCGGAGAACAGCACCGTGAGCATGGCCGCTGCGCGGAAAATATCGATGCCGAACTGGAACAACAAACCGCTGGCCCGGTTCGACGCATCGGTTTTCCATTGCGAATTCACCGCATAGTCGCGCACGTCACGGGCGCGTTGCCCCAAGCGACCGAGGAAAAAACCCTGACGGTTGCCGGCGCGAACTTCCTGGATGGCATCGAGGGTTTCGGTCAGCGCCTGGGTAAAGCGCGAAGTGCTGTCGTTCTCGAGTTTCTTCAGGTGCTTGACCCGTTTGCCCAACTGCACCGTGGCGTAGATCACCAGCGGGTTGAACAGCAGGATCAGCAATGCCAGTTTCCAGTGCATCCACATCAGAATGCCTGCCGTACCGACCAGGGTCAGCATGGCCACGAGGAAACGGCTGAGGGTTTCACCGACGAATTTGTCCAGCGTGTCCAGATCGGTGACCAGATGCGTGGTCACCGTGCCGCTGCCCAAGCTTTCGTATTCACCCAGCGAGATACGCTTGAGCCGTTCGATCAGGCGTATGCGAATGCGGTAGACGATGTCCTTGGCCAACCCGGCGAACAATTTCGCCTGCACCACGTTGAACAGCAACGCCGTGCAACGCAGGGTCAAGGTCACCAGCAGCATCAGGCCGATGTAGCCCGCCGCTTTTTGCCAGCCTTCGGGCAGCGCATGGTTCATGATCTTCAGCGCGGCGTCACCGTGCCCCAGCAACACCTCGTCCACCAGCAATGGCAGGAGCAAGGGAATCGGCACGCTGCACAAGGTCGCCAGCACGGCCACGCCGTTGGCGATCCACAGGGATTTCTTGTGATGCAGGGCCAGACGACGGATTTCCGCCCAACTCAGACGGTCGACACGTTTAGCGGTGGCGACGTCATCAGGCAGGTCATGCACAGGCAGCGCGCTCCAGCCAGCGGCCGAGCAGCGGGGACAGCACACTCAGAGGCTGATAGCCGTTGGTCAGCAATGCCAATTGACCCTTGCGCTCAGCGAGCAATGTAGGAAATCCAGCGATGCCCAGGTCCTGGACCCAGGTGAAGTCAGCGGCGGTGGCTGCGTGCATATCAGCCCGATCGAAAGCACCTGCAAACTCGATGCGCGGCAAACCGGCCTGTTCTGCCAACTCGACCAACACACCGGCCTGGGTGACATCACGGCCTTCGGCATAAAATGCGTGCTGAATCAGCCCGAGCAGTTTCAACGCGCAATCCGGCGCCAGGCTGCGCGCCGTCACCAAGGCCCGACAGGCAGGCTCGGTATCGTAGACAAAACCGTCGGGCAGCGCGCCATCGAGCTTGAACGGCTGGCCAGTGGCCTCGTTGACCGCCTGCCAATGCTCAAAAATATAGCGTCGGGTGGTCGGCTCCAGCGCCGCACCGCTACCGGTGCGCAAACCACCCACGATCAGATGCACATCCACACCCGCGGCTTGCGCCTGCTCGACCAGCGCGTTGGCCACCGGGGCGAACCCCCAGCACCAGGAACACATCGGATCCATCACATAGAGCAGGCGCGCAGACATGGTTCAGGCCTCGGTGGATGCTTGCTTGTAGTTGTAGCCGATCGGGTGAGGCTGGTTACGAGCCTTGGCCAGCTCGATCTGCTTCTGCCGGTCGATGGCACTGCGACGGGTCTTATCACTCAGCTTATCCCAGCAATGCGGGCAACTGATGCCGGCCACGTAATGCTCGGACGCGCGGTCTTCGATGCTGACCGGTGTGCGACAGGCATGACATTGATCGTAGTCACCTTCGCTCAGGTCGTGACGCACGGTCACGCGGTTGTCGAACACGAAGCAGTCGCCCTGCCACTTGGTTTCTTCCTGGGGCACCTCTTCGAGGTACTTCAGGATACCGCCCTTGAGGTGGTAGACCTCACCGAAGCCCTCGCTGAGCATGTAGCTCGACGCCTTCTCGCAGCGGATGCCGCCGGTGCAGAACATCGCGACCTTCTTGTGCACGGCCGGATCGAAGTTGGCTTTGATGTAGTCGGGAAATTCGCGAAAACTGGTGGTTTTCGGGTCGATGGCGCCTTCGAAGGTGCCAATCGAGACTTCGTAATCGTTACGGGTGTCGATCAACAGCACTTCCGGGTCGCTGATCAGCGCGTTCCAGTCTTGCGGGTCGACGTAGGTACCGACCTTCTTGTTCGGGTCCACGCCTTCCACGCCAAGGGTGACGATTTCTTTCTTGAGTTTGACTTTGGTGCGGTAGAACGGCTGCTCGTCGCAGTACGACTCTTTATGGTCGATGTCGTCCATGCGCGGATCGTTCTTGAGCCAGGCCATCAGCCCGTCGATGCCTTCGCGGCTGCCGGACACGGTGCCGTTGATGCCTTCTTCGGCAATCAGCAGGGTGCCTTTGATGCCGTTGTCGATCATCGCTTGCAGCAGGGGCTCGCGCAGGGCGACGTAATCTTCCAGGGTGACGAACTTATACAGTGCCGCCACGACAATCTGTTGTGTCATGGGTAAATCTCCAGGTGGCTACCCTCGTAAGGGGTGAACCGGATGCGAAAAAAAACGCGCCGGGTGAGCGGCGCGTTGGGCATTCTAACAAAAAGACAGCTTCAAGCGGTAAGCTTCAAGCCGCAAGATAAAATCAGATCGTGTCAATCTTGCGGCTTGCAGCTTGCCGCTGTTTTTACTGCTTTTCTCCGCCCGCACAGGTCGGCGAGGCCGGAGCCGCGTCGATCTGTGCCCATTCCTCTGGCGTGTAGGTATGCAGCGCCAACGCATGGAACTCGCCCATCAGCTCGCCGAGCGTGCCGTAGACTTTCTGGTGACGCTTGACCCGATTCAGGCCATCGAACTGCGCGCTGACCACCACGGCCTTGAAATGGGTTTGCAGCCCACGGCTGTGCATGTGGCTCTCATCCAGCACTTGCAGATGCTCGGGCTGAAGCAGGGCCAGCGTCGATTCGATGCGTTGTTGCATAGTCATACCGAACTCCGCTTAAGGCTTTTTCTTGGCGGGTGCAGCCGCGTCTTTCGGGGTCAGCTCGGCGGTCATGTCAGCCAGCAGCTTGTTGACCACCGGCACCGCGCTTTCCAGCTTGGACTGGGTCATCTGGGCCGATTGCTGGGTCAGCTGGGGCATTTTTTCCATGACTTTCTTGCCCAGTGGCGACTGGTAGAACGCAACCAGGTCCTTGAGCTCGGATTCGCTGAAGTTGCTGGTGTACAGCTTGACCATGTCCGGCTTCAGCTTGTTCCAGCCAATGGCCTGGTCCAGAGCGGCGTTAGCCTTGGCCTGGTAGGTTTCCAGTACGGCTTTTTTCGATTCAGGGGCTTTGGTCTGTTCGAAACGCTGGGCAAACATCTGCTGTACTTGCATGTACACCGGGGTGCCCAGTTTGTCAGCGTGCGCCATGGTCAGGAAAGCCTCGGCACTGGCGTTATGGCTGGCGGTGTCGGCGAGAACCTGGCCGCTGGCGCAGACCAAAGCAACGGCGGTACAGATGGCACGAAGACGAGTCATCGAGTTTCCTTTTCTAGCTGGCGAGGTAAGACCCCAAGGGCCTCCATTCTGCGCCTAAAAAAGTGTGTCGCTCAACCCCAAGCCTTGTCGCACCTGATTTAGAGGGGTTGAATGGTCAAATTCAGACTGATGGAACCACGGCCGTCGATCACGGCCTAAACTGCGCAATCGGACCTACAGGAGTGAGCAAGATGAGCCGTATCGAAACCGACAGCCTCGGCCAGGTTGAAGTCCCGGATGAAGCCTATTGGGGTGCTCAGACGCAACGCTCGCTGATCAACTTCGCCATCGGCAACGAACGCATGCCGCTGGCGGTGTTGCATGCCCTGGCGCTGATCAAGAAAGCCGCGGCGCGGGTCAATGATCGCAACGGCGACCTGCCCGCCGATATCGCCCGTCTGATCGAGCAGGCCGCCGACGAGGTGCTCGCCGGCGACCACGACGACCAGTTTCCGCTGGTGGTCTGGCAAACCGGCAGTGGCACCCAGAGCAACATGAACGTCAACGAAGTGATCGCCGGTCGCGCCAACGAGCTGGCCGGCAACCCCCGTGGCGGCAAGTCCCCGGTGCACCCCAACGATCACGTCAATCGCTCCCAGAGCTCCAACGACTGCTTCCCCACCGCCATGCACATCGCCGCCGTCCAGGCGGTGCAACAGCACTTGCTGCCGGCGATCAGCGAGCTGTCCGGCGGCCTGGCCGAGCTGGCTGCTCGTCATATGAAGCTGGTCAAGACCGGTCGCACCCACATGATGGATGCGACACCGATCAGCTTCGGCCAGGAAATCTCCGCCTTCATTGCGCAACTCGATTACGCCGAGCGGGCGATCCGCAGCGCACTGCCTGCGGTCTGCGAGCTGGCCCAGGGCGGCACTGCGGTCGGTACCGGGCTGAATTCGCCCCACGGTTTCGGTGAAGCCATCGCCGCCGAACTGGCCGCCCTCTCCGGCTTGCCGTTTATCACCGCGCCGAACAAATTCGCCGCACTGGCCGGCCATGAGCCGCTGACCACGCTGTCCGGCGCACTGAAAACCCTCGCCGTGACCCTGATGAAAATCGCCAACGACCTGCGCCTGCTGGGCTCCGGGCCCCGCGCCGGCTTTGCCGAAGTCAGGCTCCCGGCCAATGAACCGGGCAGTTCGATCATGCCGGGCAAGGTCAACCCGACCCAGTGCGAAGCGCTATCGATGCTGGCCTGCCAGGTGCTGGGCAATGACGTCGCTATCGGCTTTGCGGCCAGTCAGGGCCACTTGCAGTTGAACGTGTTCAAACCGGTGATCATCCATAACCTGCTGCAATCGATCCGATTGCTCGGTGATGGCTGCAGCAACTTCCAGCAGCATTGCGTGGCCGGCCTGGAGCCGGATGCGGAAAAAATGGCTGAACACCTGGAACGTGGCTTGATGCTGGTGACGGCGCTGAACCCGTACATTGGTTACGACAAATCGGCGGAGATCGCCAAGAAGGCCTACAGCGAAGGGTTGACCTTGCGTGAGGCGGCGTTGCAGTTGGGGTATCTGACCGATGAGGAGTTCGATACGTGGGTGAGGCCGGAGAACATGCTGGAGGCCGGGGCCAAGGGCTGAATCTGTAGCGCCTGATAGTCCGTCTTCGCGGGCAAGCCCGCTCCCACAGGTTTCGAGTCTTCCATGAACATTGTGGACGACGCAAAACCTGTGGGAGCGTGGCTTGCCCGCGATGAACGATGACGCAGTCTAACTGGCTGCCATCCGCACTTTCCGCGCCTTCAACCCGGCAATCAACGACGGCCCCAACGCCACCAGCGCTGACCCCAGCACCACCAGCACCGCACCGCCATAACCCAACCCATTGATCGTCTCGGCATGCACATAGTCGGGCCACAGCCATGCCGCCATGGCAACCGCGGCAAAAGTCACCAACGGCGTGATGGCCAGCGTCGCGCTGACCCGGGAAGCTTCCCAGTGGGCCAGGGCCTCGGCAAACGCGCCATAGGCAATCAGGGTGTTGAGGCAGCACGCCAGCAGCAACCAACCCTGCAAGGGGTTCAGTTGCAGCGCTTCGAGCGGATGCACCCAGGGCGTCAGCAGCGCCGCGCAAAACAGGTAGATCACCATCATCACCTGCAGCGAGTTCCACACCGTCAGCAATTGCTTCTGCCCCAGGGCATAGAAGGTCCAGACCGTGGACGCCAGCAGCACCAGCAGCACGCCGGCGGTGTAGTCGGTCAGCGACGTGAGCAATTCACTCAAACGCTGGTTGAAGAACAGCGCAAAGCCGATCAGCAGCACCAGCAAGCCAATCCCCTGCCCCAGGCTGAAGCGTTCCTTGAACACAAACAGACTGGCGATCAGCAGCATGATCGGCCCCATCTGCACCACCAGTTGCGCGGTGCCGGGGCTGAGCAGGTTCAGGCCCATCAAATACAGGACATAGTTGCCCACCAGGCCGAGCACAGCCATCAGCACCAGCCAGCCACCGCGAGGACCGAGCACTTTGCGGCTGGGCAGGCGCCTGGTAGCCGCCAGGTAAATGAACAGGCAACCGCCAGACACCAGCAGGCGAAACCAGGTCACCGTCACCGGGTCCATCACCAGCAACACTTGCTTGAGCTTGATCGGCAGGATTCCCCACAACAACGCGGTCAGCAAGGCCAGGAACAGACCGTAAACCCAGCGACCCGATGAAATGTGCATGTGAACCCCGAAGCCAACTGACAGGAGCCGTCATTCTAGGCGCAGAGCTGTGGCGTACACAGGCACAGTTGCCTTCTGGCCGCGATTGAAACTGTGCGGGTCGCAATGTGAAAGACCGAGGCGCCTGCATTCGCGAGCAAGCCCGCTCCCACATTGAACGGTGAATGCCGTCAAATGTGGGAGCGGGCTTGCTCGCGAAAGCTATCTGAAAGACAACACCAAAACCCGAGGCTTACCTCACCGCTTCAAACAACCCCGTAGCCCCCATCCCGCCCCCCACACACATGGTGACGATGCCGTACCGCAAATTGCGCCGCTGCAATTCACGCACAAGGTGCCCGACCTGACGCGAACCGGTCATGCCGAACGGGTGGCCGATGGAAATCGAGCCGCCGTTGACGTTGTACCGGGCGTTGTCGATTTCCAGGCGATTACGGCTATAGAGGCACTGCGAAGCGAACGCCTCGTTGAGTTCCCACAGATCGATGTCGGCAACTTGCAAGCCTTTGGCCTTGAGCAGTTTCGGCACCGAAAACACCGGGCCGATGCCCATCTCGTCCGGTGCGCAACCGGCCACGGTAAAACCGCGGAAGAACGCTTTCGGCTTGAGCCCCAGCGCCAGTGCCTTCTCCAGGCTCATCACCAGGGTCATGGACGCGCCGTCCGACAACTGCGAAGAGTTGCCGGCCGTGACCGAGCCATCTTCGGCGAACACCGGTTTCAAGCCGGCCAGGCTTTCCAGGGTGGTGTCGGGGCGGTTGCAGTCGTCGCGGTCGACAATGCCGTCGAGGATCTGTGCCTGGCCGGTCGCCTTGTCATCGACGCGGTACTTCACCGCCATCGGCACGATTTCATCAGTGAACAGCCCGGCAGCCTGAGCCTCGGCGGTGCGCTGCTGGCTTTGCAGCGCGTACAGGTCCTGCTCTTCGCGGCTGACGTTGTACCGACGCGCGACGATTTCAGCCGTCTGGCCCATCGGGAAATAGATGCCCGGCACCTGCTCCTTGAGCAGCGGGTTGATCAGGTTGTCGGTGTTGACGCTTTTCATGGTCAGGCTGATGGACTCGACGCCACCGGCGACGATGATGTCGCTGCAACCCGAAGCGATCTGGTTTGCGGCGATGGCGATCGCCTGCAAGCCCGAGGAACAGAAGCGGTTGAGGGTCATGCCGGCCGTGCCGATGCCCAGGCGCGACAGCACCGCGACATTGCGCCCGATATTGAAACCCTGGGCGCCTTCGTTGGAACCGGCGCCAACGATGCAGTCCTCGACGCTTGCCGGATCGATACCGGTGCGCGCCAACAGGGCATCGACGCAGTGTGCCGCCATGTCGTCCGGGCGGGTCATGTTGAATTTGCCGCGAAAGGATTTGGCCAGGCCGGTCCGCACGCTGTCGACGATCACCACTTCACGCATGGCATACCTCATTGTTGTTGTCGGTTGAGAGTGGACCGAGCATAAGTCCAGCCCTTCACCGACCGCGACAATCATTCACCCCGCGTATGCGCAACCATCGCCTCAATCCTTGTCCTTCTGCTTCTTGCGCTCATGCCGGTCGGATTTTTCAAAAGCCTCCTCCAGTGCCCGGTTGATGGTGCGCAAGACTTTGACTCGCGCCCAGCGCTTGTCGTTGGCTTCCACCAGGGTCCATGGCGCAATCTCGGTGCTGGTACGGTCGACCATGTCGCCGACCGCTGCGCGATAGTCATCCCATTTTTCACGGTTGCGCCAGTCATCTTCAGTGATCTTGAAGCGCTTGAAGGAAATCTTTTCGCGCTCCTCAAAGCGCTCCAGTTGCGTCTGTTTGTCGATGGACAGCCAGAACTTGACCACGATCACACCGGCGTCGACGAGTTGTTCCTCGAAGTCGTTGATTTCACCGTAGGCACGCAGCCAGTCTGCCGGGCTGCAAAACCCTTCGATGCGTTCCACCAACACCCGTCCATACCAGGAGCGGTCGAACACGGTGAACTTGCCCCGGGCCGGGAGGTGCCGCCAGAAGCGCCACAGATAGGGTTGCGCCCGCTCCTCTTCAGTGGGTGCGGCAATCGGCACGATGCTGTATTGGCGCGGATCAAGTGCCGCCGCCACCCGGCGGATCGCCCCGCCCTTGCCTGCCGCGTCGTTGCCCTCGAACACCGCCACCAACGCATGGCGACGCATGCGTTTGTCACGCATCAACCCGGAAAAACGCGCCTGCTCGGTGATCAGCTGTTCTTCGTAATCCTCCTTCTCCAGGTGCAGGCTCAGGTCCAGGCTGTCGAGCAGGTTCACTTGATCGACACTGGGGAACACTGGCGCCGCGCTGACCTTCTCCGGATGGATCGTTGGCCGTTGCAATGCGCCCTGCAGGCCCGCGAGCAGAATCCGCCCCACGGCCAGACTGCGATAATGGGCATCCGCCCCGGCGATCACATGCCAGGGTGCATAGTCGCGGCTGGTACGGCGCAGCACCCGCTCGCCATACTTCACGAACCTGTCGTAGGTTTCCGATTGCTGCCAGTCCAGCGGGCTGATGCGCCAGCTGTGCAGCGGGTCGTCTGCCAGCGCCTTGAGACGTGCCTTCATTTGCTTCTTGGAAAGGTGAAACCAGAACTTGAAGATCAGCGCACCTTCATCGCAGAGCATCTTTTCCAGGCGCTCGGCGCTATTGATTGCCTGGTCGAGGCGCGGATCCTTGAACTCGCCATGGACCCGCCCCTGCAGCATCTGGCTGTACCAGTTGCCGAAGAAAATCCCCATGCGCCCCTTGGCCGGGAGCATCCGCCAGTAGCGCCAGGCCGGCGGACGCGCCAGTTCTTCGTCGGTTTGCTGATCGAAGGTACGGACCTCGATCAGGCGCGGGTCCATCCACTCGTTGAGCAACTTGATGGTCTCGCCCTTGCCGGCACCTTCGATGCCATTGATCAAAATGATCACCGGAAAGCGGCGTTGCTGCTGCAATTCGAACTGTGCTTCGAGCAACGCCTCGCGCAGGGCCGGCTCTTCGGCGTCATAGGTTTCTTTGTCGATGGCGTGATCGATTTCGGCGGATTCGAACATGGATGGCTCCCTTCCAGATGTGAGCAAGACTAGCGGATTGAACTGAAGGCCAGCAGAGTTTTTACCTAACGCCACCAACACCTGTGGCGAGGGGGCTTGTCGGATCGCCGCACCGCCCCGTTCGGCTGCGAAGCAGTCGTAAAACCAGCCAACCGGATTTACCTGACAGACCCGGTTGGCTGATTTCAGGGCCGCTTCGCGACCCAACGGGGGCAAGCCCCCTCGCCACAAAGAGCTTGGCCACGCGGTCAATCGGCTAGAATGGCGCCCTTGCCGTTGCCGAGCCTGCCATGAAACCTGTATTGCCCCACGCCCAACTCGACTGGGACGACCAAGGTCGCCCGTATTCGCGAGTGTTCGATGATGTGTATTTCTCCGACAAATCGGGGCTGGACGAAACCCGCTACGTCTTCATCGAGCAGAACCGTTTGGCGGAGCGCTTTGCGGCCTTGCCCGACGGCGGGCGGCTGGTCATCGGTGAAACGGGGTTTGGCACCGGGCTGAATTTCCTGTGCGCCTGGCAGGTGTTCGAGCAACACGCCGCGACCGGTGCGCGGTTGCATTTTGTCAGCGTCGAAAAGTACCCGTTGAGCCCGGCCGACTTGCAACGAGCCCTGGCGCTGTGGCCGGAACTCAAGGTGTTTGCCGATCAACTGCTTGAGCAGTACGTGGCCATCCATCAGGGCTTTCAGCGCCTGACGCTGGACCACGGCCGCGTCACCCTGACCCTGCTGATCGGCGACGCGCTGGAACAACTGCCCCAACTCGACGCCCGGATCGACGCCTGGTTCCTCGACGGTTTCGCTCCGGCGAAAAACCCTGACATGTGGACCGCCGAACTGTTTGCCGAACTGGCGCGCCTGGCCGCGCCCGGTGCCTCCATCAGCACCTTCACCAGTACGGGATGGGTGCGGCGCCTGCTCAACGCCGCCGGTTTCAAGATGAAACGCACCCCGGGCATCGGCCACAAATGGGAAATACTGCGTGGCGAGTTCCTCGGCTGGCCCCACGACGCACCCGCTCCTTCGCCCGACAAGCCCTGGTTTGCCCGACCTGCACCGCCGAGCGGCGAACGCCGGGCACTGGTGATCGGCGCCGGGCTGGCCGGTTGTGCCAGCGCCGCCAGCCTGGCCGCACGCGGCTGGCAAGTGACGTTGCTGGAGCGTCACGACGACATCGCCCGGGAAGCTTCGGGCAATCCTCAGGGCGTGCTCTACCTGAAGTTATCGGCCCATGGCACGACGCTGTCGCAAATGATCGTCAGCGGATTCGGCTACACCCGGCGACTGCTCGGACACTTGCAACGGGGCCGCGACTGGGACGATTGCGGTGTGTTGCAACTGGCCTTCAATGCCAAGGAAGCCGAACGCCAGGCGCAATTGGCCGCGGCGTTTGCGCCGGACCTGTTGCACCTGCTGGATCAATCCGAGGCCCAGGCCGTGGCCGGGATCGGGCTGGAACACGGGGGCCTGTTCTATCCGCAAGGCGGCTGGGTCCACCCACCGGCGCTGTGCCAGTGGCAGGCCGGACATCCGCAGGTCCAACTGCTCACGCATTGCGATGCGCTGGAACTGCGCAAGGTCGAAGATCAGTGGCAAGCCTGGAGCGGCGAACAATTGCTTGCCTGCGCACCCGTGGTGGTCCTCGCCGGTGCCGCCGAAATCCAGCGTTTCCCCGAGAGTACCGGGTTGCCGCTCAAACGCATTCGCGGGCAAATCACCCGCTTGGCGCAAACGCCGCAAAGCCAGGCCCTGAGCACAGTGGTGTGCGCCGAAGGTTATGTCGCCCCTGCACGCTTGGGCGAACACACCCTGGGGGCCAGTTTCGATTTCAACAGCGATGACCTGACGCCGACCACGGCTGAACACCTGGGCAACCTGGCCATGCTCGAGGAGATTTCCCACGATCTGGTCGAACGCCTGGAGATCGACCGCCTCGACCCCGAGAGCCTCCAGGGGCGCGCCGCGTTTCGCTGTACCAGCCCCGACTACCTGCCAATCGTCGGCCCTTTGGCCGACACTCAGGCCTTCGCTCAGGCCTATGCCGCGCTGGGCAAGGACGCCCGACAGGTGCCGGACGTCGAATGCCCGTGGCTCCACGGCTTGTACGTCAACAGCGGCCACGGCTCGCGCGGCCTGATCACCGCGCCGCTGTCCGGAGAACTGCTGGCCGCCTGGCTGGACAACGAACCCCTGCCGTTGCCCAGAAGCGTGGCCGAGGCCTGTCATCCCAACCGGTTTGCGTTACGGCGCCTGATCCGGGGCAAATAGCCGATACCGCCGTCGAGAGCGCCCGCACAGCCGCTCTCGGCCCCGGCTTCGCCCCCTTATAACTCATCGATATAAAACTCCCCTTGCCGAGGCGGGTCAGTTTCTGAGTACCCGCCATTTTGGCGCGGTAGCGATTGACCCTCCCCAACGGAAAAACCGGTAAGGAATTTATGTGCGGATTAGCTGGCGAGTTACGTTTTGATCATCAACCTGCAGACCTTGCAGCCGTTGAACGAATCACCCATCACCTGGCCCCTCGCGGCCCCGACGCCTGGGGGTTTCATAGCCAGGGGCCGGTTGCCCTGGGCCATCGGCGCCTGAAAATCATGGACCTGTCGGACGGCTCGGCGCAGCCGATGATCGACCCGCAATTGGGCCTGTCCCTGGCCTTCAACGGCGCTATCTACAATTTCCCGGAACTGCGCGCCGAACTTGAAACCCTGGGTTACACCTTCTATTCCGGTGGCGACACTGAAGTCTTGCTCAAGGGCTATCACGCCTGGGGCGAAGCCTTGCTGCCGAAACTCAACGGCATGTTTGCCTTTGCCATCTGGGAGCGCGATGCCCAACGCCTGTTCATCGCCCGCGACCGTCTTGGCGTAAAACCCTTGTACCTGTCGCGCACCGGCCAGCGTTTGCGCTTTGCCTCCGCACTGCCGGCATTGCTCAAGGGCGGCGACATCAATCCGGTCCTCGATCCGGTGGCGCTCAATCACTACCTGAATTTCCACGCCGTGGTCCCGGCTCCGCGCACGTTGCTGGCGGGCATCGAAAAACTGCCGCCTGCCAGCTGGATGCGCATCGAAGCCGATGGTCGCACCGAGCAGAAAACCTGGTGGACCCTGGCCTACGGCCCCCACGACGACGAGAAAAACCTGACCCTTGAAGACTGGCGCGACCGGGTACTCGACAGCACCCGCGAAGCCGTCGCGATTCGTCAACGTGCGGCGGTCGATGTTGGCGTGCTGCTGTCCGGCGGTGTCGACTCGAGTCTGCTGGTGGGCCTGTTGCGGGAAGTCGGCGTGGATAATCTGTCGACCTTCTCCATCGGCTTCCAGGATGCCGGCGGCGAGCGCGGTGACGAGTTCCAGTACTCCGACCTGATCGCCCGGCACTACGGCACGCAGCATCACCAATTGCGCATCGATGAAAAAGAAATCATCGAACAACTGCCCGCCGCGTTCCGCGCCATGAGCGAACCGATGGTCAGTCACGACTGCATCGCCTTCTACCTGTTGTCCCGCGAAGTGGCCAAACACTGCAAGGTCGTCCAGAGCGGCCAGGGCGCCGACGAACTGTTCGCCGGCTACCACTGGTATCCGCAAGTGGACGGTGCGAGCGATCCGTATGCCGCGTACCGCGACGCGTTTTTCGACCGCAGTTACGACGACTACGCAGCGACCGTGCAGGCAAAATGGCTGACCGCCAATGACGCCGCCGGTGACTTCGTCAAAGCCCATTTCGCCCAGCCCGGTGCCGATGCAGCGGTGGACAAGGCCTTGCGTCTGGACAGCACGGTGATGCTGGTGGACGACCCGGTCAAACGCGTCGACAACATGACCATGGCCTGGGGCCTGGAAGCGCGCACGCCGTTTCTCGACTACCGCCTGGTCGAGCTGTCGGCCAGGATTCCGGGGCGTTTCAAACTGCCGGACGGCGGCAAGCAAGTCTTGAAAGAAGCCGCGCGCCTAGTGATTCCCAGTGAAGTGATCGACCGCAAGAAAGGTTACTTCCCGGTGCCGGGTCTCAAGCATTTGCAGGGCGATACGCTGGAGTGGGTGCGTGAATTGCTGCTCGATCCGAGCCAGGATCGCGGCCTGTTCAACCCGGCAATGCTCGACCGTCTGCTGACCGATCCGCAGGGACAATTGACGCCGTTGCGCGGCTCCAAGCTGTGGCAACTGGCGGCCCTCAACCTGTGGCTCAGTGAACAAGGAATCTGACCGATGAAACCTCACGCCACGGCTTTCAGCCAACGCCTGTTGCGCGGCCAGTCGCCTTCCTACGAACGTTTGCAGGCACGTCTGGCCGAGGATGGCAGTGAACTCGGCGCCGCGCCGATTGCCGTGCATTGCGGTTGGGGCCGCCTGTTGATCGGCCACACCTTTGCCGATGCGGCGAGCCTCGCCGCGGAGTTGCTCAACGAGCAGCCCGGCGAACGGGACATCGCGCTGTACGTCGCCGCGCCCCAGCAGGTGCTGGGGCTGGAGCCGGCGCAGCTGTTCCTCGACCCGTCCGACACCTTGCGCCTGTGGTTCAGCGACTACCGCCAGGCGACCCGGGTGTTTCGTGGATTTCGCATTCGACGCGCGCAGAGCGACGCCGACTGGCAGGCCATCAACCAGCTGTATCAGGCGCGCGGCATGCTGCCGATCGATGCCACCCTGCTCACTGCGCGCCACCTGGGCGGCCCGGTGTACTGGCTGGCGGAAGACGATGACAGCGGCGCGGTCATCGGCAGCGTCATGGGCCTCAATCATGCAAAGGCCTTCAACGATCCGGAACACGGCAGCAGTCTCTGGTGCCTGGCGGTCGACCCGCATTGTGCGCGGCCGGGCGTCGGCGAGGTGCTGGTGCGGCATTTGATCGAACACTTCATGAGTCGCGGTCTCGCTTACCTCGACCTGTCCGTACTGCACGATAACCGCCAGGCGAAGAACCTGTACGCCAAGCTCGGTTTTCGCAACCTGTCGACCTTCGCCATCAAGCGCAAGAACGGCATCAACCAGTCGCTGTTTCTCGGGCCTGGCCCCGAAGCCGCCTTTAATCCGTACGCCCGGATCATAGTCGAAGAAGCACACCGTCGCGGCATCGATGTACAAGTCGATGACGCCGATGCCGGAATGTTCACCCTCAGCCATGGCGGACGCCGGGTACGCTGCCGCGAATCCCTGAGTGACCTGACCAGCGCCATCAGCATGACCCTGTGCCAGGACAAGAGCCTGACCCACAAGGTGCTCAAGGCTGCCGGGTTGAACCTGCCCGTGCAGCAACTGGCCGGCAACGCCGATGACAATCTGGCGTTCCTTGATGAGCACCGGCGCGTGGTGGTCAAACCGCTGGACGGCGAA
Source organism: Pseudomonas sp. Pseusp49 (assembly GCF_059491875.1). NCBI lineage: Bacteria > Pseudomonadati > Pseudomonadota > Gammaproteobacteria > Pseudomonadales > Pseudomonadaceae > Pseudomonas > Pseudomonas sp. Pseusp49. The sequence goes on from NZ_CP168514.1 coordinate 5,146,680, forward strand.
CAGGGCCAAGGCGTGGCGGTCGACCTGCAGACCATCGAGGAGGTGCAGCACGCCATCGAGGCGGCCCGCCAGTTTGATAGTCGCGTGCTGCTGGAAAGCTTCCACCAGGGTCTCGACCTGCGAATCCTGGTGATCGGTTTTGAAGTGGTCGCGGCCGCGATTCGCCGGCCGGCCGAAGTGGTCGGCGATGGCCAACACTCCATCCGCGAGTTGATCGAAGCCCAGAGTCGGCGCCGACAAGCAGCCACGGGTGGCGAAAGCAAGATCCCGCTGGACGCGGAAACCCTTCGCACCTTGCAGGCGGCCGGATACGACTACAGCAGCATTCTGCCGGCCGGCGAGCATCTGTTCGTACGACGTACGGCGAATCTGCATACCGGCGGCATTCTCGAGGACGTCACGGCGATCCTGCATCCGACGCTGCTGGATGCGGCTGTACGGGCTGCTAGGGCGCTGGACATTCCCGTGGTCGGTCTCGACCTGATGGTGTCCGCCGCTGACCAGCCGGACTACGTGTTTATCGAAGCCAACGAACGGGCCGGGCTGGCCAATCACGAACCACAGCCCACGGCGGAGCGTTTTGTGGATTTGTTGTTTCCGCACAGCCAGCCGGCGGTCTCTTAGCTATGCGTTGCCTGGACCGGCCCCTTCGCGAGCAAGCCCGCTCCCACATTCGACCGCATTTGCATGGAGTAACTCGGTCAATTGTGGGAGCGGGCTTGCTCACGAAGACGGACTGACAAACAACACAAATCCCTCATCGAAACCATCGATGCGCTCAACTCATCAGGAGTTTCCATGACCAGCAAAATCCCCGAACCGGACCTCGCTTACCTGCAAAAAGTCCTGCTGGAAATGCTCGCCATTCCCAGCCCCACCGGGTTCACCGACACCATCGTGCGTTACGTCGCCGAACGCCTTGAAGAACTCGGCATTCCCTTCGAGCTGACCCGGCGCGGCACCATCCGCGCCACGCTCAAGGGCAAGAAGAACAGTCCCGACCGCGCCGTTTCCGCCCACCTGGACACCATCGGCGCGGCAGTGCGTGCGGTGAAGGACAACGGCCGCCTGACCCTCGCGCCGGTCGGCTGCTGGTCCAGCCGCTTTGCCGAAGGCAGCCGAGTCAGCCTGTTTACCGACAACGGCGTGATCCGCGGCAGCGTCTTGCCGTTGATGGCGTCCGGGCACGCGTTCAATACCGCCGTGGATGAATTGCCGATCAGTTGGGATCACATCGAGTTGCGCCTGGACGCCTACTGCGCCACCCGCGCCGACTGCGAGTCGCTGGGCATCAGCGTCGGCGATTTCGTCGCCTTCGACCCGTTGCCGGAGTTCACCGAAAGCGGCCATATCAGCGCCCGCCACCTCGATGACAAGGCTGGAGTGGCCGCGTTGCTGGCGGCCCTCAAAGCCATCGTCGACAGTGGCCAGGAGCTGATGATCGACTGCCATCCGTTGTTCACCATCACCGAGGAAACCGGCAGCGGTGCCGCGGCGGCGTTGCCCTGGGACGTCAGTGAATTCGTCGGCATCGACATCGCACCGGTCGCGCCCGGCCAACACTCCAGCGAACATGCGGTAAGCATCGCGATGCAGGATTCCGGCGGGCCGTATGACTATCATCTGTCGCGCCACCTCTTGCGCCTGGCCAGCGACAACGAGCTGCCGGCACGCCGCGACCTGTTCCGCTACTACTTCAGCGACGCGCATTCGGCGGTCACCGCCGGCCACGACATTCGCACGGCCCTGCTTGCCTTCGGCTGCGACGCCACCCACGGTTACGAACGCACCCACATCGACAGCCTCGCCGCCCTGAGCCGCCTGCTCGGTGCGTACATCCTCAGCCCGCCGGTGTTTGCCAGCGATGCGCAACCGGCCAAGGGCTCACTGGACCGGTTCAGCCATCAGCTCGAACATGACACACAGATGGAAAGCGATACGCGGGTGCCGTCGGTGGACAGCCTGGTGGGGCAGCGGTCGGAGAACTAAGTCAGACTCTTCATTGCCTGACAGATCGCCTTCGCGAGCAAGCCCGCTCCCACAGTGACCGAGTTACTTCCATGAAAATGCGGTCGAATGTGGGAGCGGGCTTTTTCGCGAAGGGGCCTGACTGACCACACATATGGCCCAGGCTAGCCGCAACAGCGCATTCACCGTAGCATCGCGCCATTGATCCAACCGAGGTGCCTATGCTGATCCCCCACGACCAACTTGAAGTCGACACCCTCACCCGCCTGATCGAGGATTTCGTGACCCGCGACGGCACCGACAATGGTGACGACACGCCGCTGGAAACCCGCGTACTGCGCGTGCGCCAGGCGCTGACCAAGGGCCAGGCACTGATTGTCTTCGACCCGGAAAGCGAGCAATGCCAACTGATGCTCAAGCATGACGTGCCCAAGCACCTGTTTGACTGAAGCTTCAGCGTTCTTTGGTTTTCGCCAGTTTGTTCTGGATGCGTTCATAGATTTCGGCGCGGTGCACATTGACGTCCTGAGGAGCCTCGACGCCAAAGCGAACGTGGTTCCCGTTGACCGCGAGAACGCGCACGCAAATGTTGTCACCGATGGAAATGGTTTCGCCCACAACGCGACTGAGTACGAGCATAAGGAGTGTCCTTCAGGGGTTATTGGCCCCTGAAGATGCCCGGCCCGGCGTACGCCTACAATGCTCCGACAGCAAACCGGACCGGACTGACAGCCCCTGAGCCACGCCGCTGACGGAAAAGTCTGACAAGCAGGTTGATTGTAGGGACGAGCTGTCAGGATGCGGAGAATCGCGGCCCGAACAGGATGATACTCGCGCCCATCACACACAACGCCACGCCGAGCCAGTCCGAACCCAGCGGACGAATCCGCTCGACCACGGCCAGCCAACCAATCGAGGCAATGATGTAGATGCCACCGTAGGCAGCGTAGGCGCGGCCGGCGTAGGTGGCCTCGATACGGGTCAGCAGCAGCGCGAACAGGGTCAGGCTGAGGAGCGCCGGCACCACCCACCACATGCTTTTACCCTGGCGCAGCCACATCCAGAAGGCAAAGCAACCGGCAATTTCGAACAGCGCGGCGAGGAAAAACCACAGGTAATTGAGCATGCAAGCGTCTCGCAAGGATGGCCGATGGCGGCCACCCTAACCACAGCGTTGGCTGCGGGCAAGATCAGCTTGCGGATTGCCTGGCCTTGGCGCGCATTTTGTCGGCCATGACGGTCATTTCGTTGTAGAGCAATTGCGGGTTCTTCTGCTTTATCGCCCAGGCCATGCGGCCCTGTTCGTGGGGCAGGATCATGAACTCGCCGGCTGCGACCTGTTGGTAGATGTAGTCGGCAATGTCGGCGGCACTGATCGGCGAGCTTTCCAGCAACTTGCCGACCTGGGCTTTCATGGCCGGGGTCGGGCCGCGGAAGGAGTCCAGCAGGTTGGTCTGGAAGAACGACGGGCACACCACATGGACGCCGACTTCCTGATGCGCCAACTCGATCAGCAGGCTTTCGGACAACGCCACCACGCCCGCCTTGGCCACGTTGTAGTTGCTCATCGCCGGGCCTTGCATCAGCGCGGCCATGGAGGCGATGTTGATGATCTTGCCTTTGCTTTGTTCCAGCAGCGGCAGGAAAGCCTTGCAGCCCTTGACCACGCCCATCAGGTTGATCGCGATCTGCCAGTCCCAGTCCTCCAGGGACAACTCACTGAAGAAGCCGCCAGAGGCTACACCCGCGTTATTGACGATCACATCGATGCCGCCGAACTTGACCTCACAGGCCTGGGCGAACGCCGTCAATTGGCTGTAGTCGCGTACGTCGCAGCGCTGGATAAAACCATCGCCACCGGCTTCACGGACCAACTTCAGGGTTTCCTGCAAACCGGGCTCGCTGACGTCCGACAAGGCCAGTTGCCAACCTTCACGCGCCCAGCGCAGCGCGATTTCGCGACCCAGGCCAGAGCCTGCACCAGTGATCATCATGCGATTTTGCATAGCAAACAGCCTTGTTGTTCTCGGAAGATGCATCGAGTGTAGCGAAGGAAATTGCCCGACCCACGCTCCATCAGATTGCTGAATGGCCCGAGCAAACCGCGGGCGCGTGACAAGCAACTAAGGCAATCACAAAAGAAATAAGAACCTGTCCGAAATACTTCAAAAAAACTTGGAATTTTCCTGCAGGCGCGAGAGTCGGATTTTTTAAGCAGCTCGAATTTACTTCATTCCCGCTGACCTGATTGGCATGGTCATTCCACTGCATTTCGACAAGGAAATAGACATGGGCACAATACTGATCATCATTCTGATCCTGTTACTGATCGGTGGTTTACCGGTCTTCCCGCACTCCAGAAGTTGGGGTTACGGCCCGTCCGGAATCATCGGCGTCGTATTGGTGGTGCTGTTGATCCTGCTCTTGCTCGGCCGAATATAAAAACCGCCAGGCAAAAAAAAGAGGCCCTCAAAGGGCCTCTTTTCTATTGCGTCACAACTTAGTCCGGCGTGCCGTCAACGACACCTGCGGTGTTGTCCAGCAGGCTCTTGGTCGCTGTTTGCAGGAACGCTTCGAGCTTGAGTTTCAACTCGGCGGTACGCGGCGCGTCAGCAATGATTTCGGCGCGAGGCGTGGCCCCCAATTCATACTGATACAACTTCGGCGCCATGTCCTTGTCCTTCGGCAGAACCAGAATCTGGTCGGCGGTGAGGATGGCCGTGGTCTGCTCGCTGCCCGACGGCTTGATCACACCAATGCCGAGGTCGCCTTGCGGCAGGTTGAGCAAATCGCGTCCCCAGCACTGATGGCGCACTTCGCCACCGATGCGGCCCATGATGGTCGGCACGATGTCGATCTGGGTGCCCACGGTGTGGTCACGCTGGCCGAATTTTTCCTGGATGCCCGGCGCGATCATCAGCATCGGCACGTTGAAGCGGCCCAGGTCCATCTCGGTGATCTGTTGTTCGTTACCAAAACCGTGGTCACCGACGATGACAAACAGGGTTTCCTTGAAGTACGGCTCCTTGCGGGCCTTTTCAAAGAACTGACCCAGTGCCCAGTCCGAGTAACGCATGGCGGTCAGGTGTTCGTTCAGGCTGCCCCGATCGGTGACGCGCTCGACCGGCAATGGCGTCGGCAAGGCATAAGGCGTGTGGTTGGACAGGGTTTGCAGCAAGGCATAGAACGGCTTGCCGTTTTCCCGTGCCTTGAGCTCGACCAGGCCACGGTCGAACATGTCCTGGTCGGATACGCCCCAGGTCGGATCAGAGAACACCGGGTTCACAAAATCGTTACGACCGATGAAGTTGGTCATGCCCTGGTTGCTGAAGAAACCCGACTGGTTGTCCCAGGCGAAATCGCCGTTGTAGACATACACGTCGTCGAAGTCACGGGCACTGAGCAACTGCGGCAGACCCGACAGCTTGTGGCTGCCTTCCGGGGTCTGCATCAGGTATTCGAAGCCCGGCAGGTTCGGGAAGCACGCCATGGTGGCGAACATGCCCTGGTGGGTATGGGTGCCGTTGGAGAAGAAACGGTCGAACAGCAAGCCTTCCTTTGACAGTTTGTCGAGGTACGGCGTGATGTTGCCCGGCCCGCCCAGCGCGCCCACCGAGTGACCGGCCATGCTTTCCATCAGGATCACAACGACGTTCTTGATCGGCAGGGTCTTGTCGGCCGGCGGTGTGTAATCGCGACGTACCGCTGCGGTGTCGGCATCCACCAGTTTATCGGCCGGTACCACCAGCATGTCACGCACCACTTGCTGGGCTTGTGGCTGAGGCAGGGTCGCCTTCCAGATATTGTCGCGTTCCTCGGACATGCGGCTCTTGGCAGCGGCGACCAGCGACAGCGTGCCGTTGAGGCCCAACTGGTTGGCGAAATTCGAGTCGGTGGTATAGACGTCACCCCACCGTAGCGGCGGGCCCTGGCGCAGCGTGCCGCGCGCGGCGACCACACAGATCAGCAGGCACACCACGAATACCGCAATACGTGCGTACCACGGCGCAACCTGGCGAGTACCGATGCTGCCGCCACTGAACGGGCCACGAGGGCGGGTCGCACGGTCGGCGCCCTTGAATGCCAGGCTCAGGATCCAGGTGCCCACGGCCCATGCCAGCAGGTAGCGGACCACGGGGAAACCGTACCAGAGCATGCTCATCACGGTTTTCGGATCTTCCTTGACGTACTGGAAGACCAGGCCGTTGAGGCGCTGGTGAAACTCACGATAGAAGTCCATCTCCATCAGGCCCAGGAACAGCGCAATGCTGGACACGACCGTCAGCCAGAGGCGGAACAGCCCGCGTGCGGCCATGGCCCGGGCACTGAACAATGCCAGCAGCAACGGAATACTGAGATACACCACCAGGCGCAGGTCGAAACGCAGACCGTTGGCGAATGCCTCGAGGAAGGTCGAAGCCGGTGTATCGAGGATCATCGAGCGGTTGTAGACCAGCAGCGCGACGCGCAGCAGGCTGAACATGACCATCATGACCAGGGCACACAACAGCGTGTAGGCCAGATGCGATTTGACGGTCGGTTGCAGCAGGCGACTAGAAGCTCGCTGCTGATTCAGGGCGTCCGGGATTGCCATGTCGTTTTAGGACCCATTGGAAGTTGAAGTTTCAAAAATACAGCTGCGCCTGGCCCTCTTTTCGGCCCGTACCAGGCCCGGGGGTTTGCGCGGTGCGCAAATGTTGCACGATCAACGGCTGTATTGCCATTGATTACTACCCTCATCCCGACTGTTTCATCCTGCACTCAGGAATACGTTGCGTGTGGCGGGAGAGCCGGCGAATTGTCTTGGAGACTTGGTGAAAATTTCGTGCAACGCATATCCGGAAACAAATTAAAGCGCCCTGCCCGGCCAAAAACGCAAACGCCCCGAACCGGTCGGGGCGCTGCGAAGTCGCCTTTAAAGCAACACGCCGTTACTTCTCGGCGCGCTCCCGGAGGGCTTTCAAGGTATTGAACGGGGCATCCACCACGAACTTGTTGGCCACCATCGACGGCACGCTGCCGCCCGGCTCGGTGTGCACCTGATAGGTCACTTCTATCTGGTCGCCCTTGGGTACGAACTTCCAGAAACCGTCGACCTTGGCGACCCGGACGAAGCCTTTTTCTTCAGGAATGTATTTCGGTACGCCTTCGAGCTTGCGGGTCAGGCTGCCATCGGCACCTTCGGTGGTGGTGATGTGCAGCACCGAATCACGCGGAGTCACCGGCCATGGGGTGTTGAACTGAGTGTAGGTCCAGCTCTGGTCACCTTCGTGCTTGAGCAGCTTCTGGGTTTTGCATTCGTGAATCCAGGCGCAGGCTCCGGACACGTCATCCTGCAATGCACGCAGCTTGGCCATAGTGGTTTTCATCAGCGTAACGCCCTGGTAGGCCTTGTAGTCGGACCCGGCCACTTCACTCAGGGAGATCTTGATGCCGTCTTCGTCTTTCTTGACTTTCCAGTCTTCGGCCTGGGCCGTCGAGGTAGCCAGCACAACCGTCAAACCACACAGCACAGCCATACGATGCAGCGAACCCATAGTCTTATTCCTTATTGTTGAAGTTCCGTTCGTTGGGCTTGCACCCGCGATCACCTTCAGGTCTTTCGCAGGTGATCGCAGGTGCGAGCCTACACATCACGCCGCCGTCATTTGCTCCCACCAGCCAATCAACCGGATGGCCTCTTCGCTGCTGCTTCCGCACACCTCGGGGTCGGCCTCGAAGGCAGAACACACCGCCGGCCGTTCCGGCTGGCCGAAAATATTGCACAGGTTATCGGCGGAAAGTTGCAGGCAACGCTGCCCCGCGGCCTTGCCGTTAGGCATACCGGGAATCGGTGAACTGATGGACGGGGCAATGCAACAAGCGCCACAGCCCTCACGGCATTTCATGACGACAAGCTCCTCGCGACGAGCAATGTGTAAAAGGACGGGGCACAGAGTACCCGCTAAAACAGTTGTTTTAAAATACCTGCGAGCGGGTTTTTCCGCGCAAACGGGCATGACCGACCAGTCTCCGACAAAGCGTCTGTTCTGCGGCTTGCCAATCTTGTTGGTGTTACTGCTTGAATTCGAAATCCAGTGCCGCGCCTTCAACCTCGCGGCGCTCTTCATTGCGCAGTTGCAGCTGCATTTCATTGCTGAGCAGGCGGCCGTTGAGCTGGAACGGGCTGCTGCCGCTTTTGTCACCGAACATCTGGGGCAGCAGCGCTTCGCGCTTGGACAACGGCACCGTTCCGACGGGTTTCAGTTCCTGAACCATATCCTTGGGCAAGCTCAGGTCCAGCTTGGCGGATGGAAGCTCGGTCTTTACCACTTCGCTGGCCGCTTTCGATTTGGAAGCAATGGGTGGGCGCTTTTTCGCGGGCGTCGCCGGTTTACTGGCCGGCGAGGCTTTTTTTGCGGGTGCGGTTTCTATCGGTGCGACGTGGAAACTGCCGGTGGCCTGCTGATCCTGCTCGGCGGCCGCAACGAAGGATACCGGCTGAATACTCGCAATCAGGCAGAGCAAAAGCCAGGCGGCAGGAAAAATCGGTTTCATGTATCCAACGGTGGGTGCAAACGGCAGAGGTGCCTATGCTCGCCTGTTGCAGCCCACAAGACAAGCGCAGTAGCAGACTGTTACAAACCGCCAGCCATCTCCTGGCAGAGTTGGGTGGCCAGCATGCCCAGGGTCATCAACGCGCGCTCGGCTTCACGATTCCAGGGCGTGCCGCAATTGAGGCGAATGCAGTGATTGAATTGCTCGGTATTACTGAAGATCAGCCCGGGCGCAATACTGATGCCCTGCTGCAATGCCCGCACGTGCAACTCCTGGGTGTTGACCCGCCCCGGCAGACTGACCCACAGAATGAAGCCACCGGTAGGCCGGGTCATCTGCGTGCCTTCCGGGAAATACTGCTGCACGGCCAGCTGGAAGGCACTGAGGTTCTTGCGGTACTCCTGACGGATGAAGCGCAAATGCCGGTCGTACCCGCCATTTTCCAGGTAAGCGGCGATACCCATCTGGGTCACGCTGCACGCTGAATGCGTGCTGAAGGTCTGCAAGCGCTGGATTTCCTGCTGATACTTGCCGGCAATCATCCAGCCGATCCGCACCCCGGGCGACAGGGTTTTCGAGAAACTCGAGCAATAGATCACCCGGTCCAGCCGGTCATAGGCCTTGAGGGATTTGGTGCGCCCTTGCTCGAACATCAGCTCACCGTAGATATCGTCTTCGACAATCTGGATATCGAAGTCCGACGCCAGACGCAGCAGTTGTTTCTGCCGTTCTTCAGGCATGGTGCCACCCAACGGGTTACTCAGCCGGGTGGTCAGCACCAACGCCTTGATCGACCACTGGTTGGCTGCCAGTTGCAGGGCTTCCAGGCTCATGCCCGTGGCCGGATCGCTGGGGATCTCGATGACCTTGAGGCCCAACAGATCGGCCAGTTGCAGCAACCCGTAATAGGTCGGCGACTCGGCTGCGATCAGATCGCCCGGACGGGTCAGCACACGCAAGGACATCTGCAGCGCATCGACGCAGCCGTGGGTGATCACCACTTCCGACGGATCGACCACCACGCCGGCATCGCGCATGCGAATCGCCACCTGCCGGCGCAATGGCTCGAAACCGGGGCTGAACATGTAACTGAAGGCCCGCGGGCTATGGAAACGAGTGACTTTGGCCAATTGCTGATGCAGCGCCCGCACCGGTAGATAGTCGACACTCGGCACCGCAGCGCCCAGCGGGAAGACACCTTCACGACGGGATTCGACCAGCACTTGTTGAATGATGCTGCTACGGGTGACGAGGCCGGGGCGCTCGACCCGGGCGATATCCGGCGTCGGCGCCGTGAGTGCCGGCGTCTGGTGCACGTAGTAACCCGACTGCGGCCGGGCGCGGATCAGCCCCTGATCTTCGAGATTGGCATACGCCTGCAACACCGTCGCATGACTGACATTGAGCTGCGAGCTCATCTTGCGCACCGAAGGCACGCGCTCTCCCGGCTGATAGACCCCACGGCGGATGTCTTCGGCCAGTTGTTGAGCAATACGTTGATAGAGCAAAAGATTGGTCATGACGCAGCACTCGATTTCACGGGCATTTTATTCTTGTGTGAAACAATACCGGAACAGTTTAGAAGTGTACGGGGACAGTTACCACAATAGTCGACCGTACAGTGCAGTGTCAGCAAAATCTGTACTGTTTTGTGCGGTAATCGGCAGGCTTTCCAGGCCGACTTGAGTATCAAGAGCAAGATCAAAAGATCGCAGGCTCCGCCAGCTCCTACCAGGAGCGTAAAAAAACCCGGCACTGCATGGCAGGCCGGGTTTTAGGGCTGTAGGAGCTGTCGAGTGAAACGAGGCTGCGATCTTTCCAGCCCCACTTGAGTATCAAGAGCAAGATCAAAAGATCGCAGCCTCGTTTCACTCGACAGCTCCTACAGGGTGCATAGCGTCACCCTGGAGCAGCTTTAGCGGGCGGCGCCGAGCTGGCCGTTTTCGTCGGAAAACACGATTTCCACCCGACGGTTCTGCGCACGGCCCCGTTCCGACGCATTCGCGTCCACGGGATACTCGTCGCCATAACCTTCGACCTGGATGCGCTTGTCGTCGATGCCCAGGTCCATCAGCACGTCAGCCACCGACTGTGCGCGGTCGCGAGACAGCTTGAGGTTTTCCTGCTTGCCCCCGGTACTGTCCGTGTAACCTTCGATGCGCACCACACGCTTGGGGTTGAGTTGCAGGAACTGCACGATCTTCAACACCACGCGGTTGGCCGAAGGTTTCAATTCCGCTTCGCCGGTGTCGAACAGCATGTCGCCCAACGTCATCACCAGACCGCGGTCGGTCTGGGAGGTGGTCAATGCCAGGATCTGCTCTTCGAGCCATTTGCCTTGCTGCTGCACACTGAACAGTTTGGACTCACGCAATGCCAGTTGCAGGCGCTGGCGTTCCAGTTCGAGTTTTGCCGCTTGCTCTTCATTGAGCGCCTGATTGGTGTGTTCCCGGGCAATGGCGCTATAGCGCTGGCTCAGGTAGGCGTAATGCACCACGTCCGAACCACTGCCCCAATAGCTGGACAGGCGATCGGCACGGGCCAGGGACTCACCGGCACGGATCACATCCTTGGGGGCGATTCGCAGCACATTGGAGTCTTCCTTGACCTTCTGAAAGTCGGTTCCGGCCTGCTGCAACGCGTTCTCGCTGTGCTGGCTGACGCAACCGGTCAAGCTGGCGGCCAGGATCAAACCGCCAAGGGTTTTGCGCTTGAGGCTCATTGAGCATCTCCCAATTGCTTGTGCAGACGGGCGATGCGGGTGTTGAGCACGTTCAACTGTTCTTCGCTCTTGGCCGTCAGCACCTTGGCTTCAGCCAGGCGCGCATCCAGTTCGGCCTGTTCGGCGCGCATGCGCGCGTTCTTGAACGATTGGTCAGTCATGTTGCCCTTGGCGCGGTTGTACTTGTCCTCGGCCAGTTTCATTTCCGGCACATCGTCGGCGGTGGCACCCACGGCCTTGGCCTGTTCGAGTGCCTGTTCGGTCAGGCGCATTTGTTCATTCGGCGCCGGATCGGTTGCACAACCGGCCAGGGCAACAATGGCCACGGCAGCGAAAAGAGGTCGAATACTCACTAAATATCCCTACTGTTTTGGGGTACTGACGGGTTGTTGCGAGGGTTGCTGCGGTTGTGAGCGTTGTGCCTTCCAACGTTCGATACTGCGCAGCAGCACGGCTTCCGTCAGTCCGGACGCGGGCAATTCTGTCATCTTTTTGGCCAACTGTCCGCGCAACCACGGATCGTTGCAGGCCGAGTTGTGGGAAATCGCCAGGAACAGGCCAGGCTTGTCGACCGGTTGCGAACGCGCGCTCAGATCACCAGCCATGCCCAGTGCCTGTGCAGTCGCCATGCCCGAGTAACGTCCGGCCAGGACAAATTCGACTTCACCCAACAATAGTTTCTGAAAGGCCAGGGTCAGGTTGGACGTGCGCGTGAGGGTCAATTGCTGTGCGGCGAAGATGCTGAATTGCGGGGTCAATCGAGCCTTTTCCGACACCGCACCCGGATGGCCGTGCAGATCGGGTGCCTGGTTGTAGACCAGTGTCGAATCCTTGCGCGTCCAGACCAGGTAGTCGTTTTCCAGCAAGGGTGGATGGATGTAATCCAGGGTTTCCAGCTCACTGACGGTCAACGTCGCGTCCGCCAGCATGTCCATGCGTCCACTGCGCACTTCGTCCAGGGCCTGGGCGCGTTTGCCGGCATACAGCAGTTCAACCTTGAGCCCCAACTCCCCCGCCACTTGCTGCAACAAATCGGCGCTGGCACCGATCAGGTGTTTGGGATTCTGCGGGTCTTGCCACAGGTACGGCGGCGCGTCGGGGCTGCCGGTGACCACCAGGCGTTCACATTTGCCTGCGGCGAAAGACAGCGCCGGCAACAGCGTCAACCCCAGCAAGCTCCACACAAGGCGCAGATCCATGGCTTCACACTCCACTCATACCCGGTTATGCCTCCCCTGTAGGAGCGAGCTTGCTCGCGATGGACGTTAACGATGACGCGTTCATTCTGGAAAAACGCGGCGCATTGAAGTCCATCGCGAGCAGGCTCGCTCCTACAGAGAGCAAAAAAAAGCCCGACCAAAAGGCCGGGCTCTTTATAAGTGAAGCAGCCGGTTTAGACCAGCTTCTCCAGCTCAGGGATGGCTTCGAACAGGTCCGCCACCAGGCCGTAATCGGCCACCTGGAAGATCGGCGCTTCTTCGTCCTTGTTGATCGCAACGATCACTTTGGAGTCTTTCATGCCGGCCAGGTGCTGGATCGCGCCGGAGATACCGACGGCGATGTACAGCTGTGGAGCAACGATCTTGCCGGTCTGACCGACCTGCATGTCGTTCGGAACAAAACCTGCGTCGACCGCGGCGCGCGAAGCACCCACAGCAGCGCCCAGCTTGTCGGCCAGGGCGTACAGGTGTTTGAAGTTGTCGCCGTTCTGCATGCCGCGGCCGCCGGAAACGACGATCTTGGCAGCGGTCAGTTCCGGACGATCGGACTTGGCCAGTTCTTCGCCGACGAAGCTGGAGATGCCAGCGTCGTGGGCAGCAGCAACCGCTTCAACAGCAGCCGAACCACCTTCAGCGGCAACCGGGTCGAAACCGGTGGCACGCACGGTGATCACTTTGACCGCAGCGTTCGATTGAACGGTAGCGATGGCGTTACCGGCGTAGATCGGACGCTTGAAGGTGTCGGCGCTTTCTACCGAGATGATCTCGGAGATCTGGTCAACGTCCAGGGCAGCAGCAACGCGCGGCAGGATGTTTTTGCCGTTGGAAGTAGCGGCAGCCAGGATGTGGCTGTAGCCCTTGCCCAATTCAGCAACCAGAGGAGCTACGTTTTCCGGCAGCTGATGCGCGTAAGCGGCATTGTCAGCGTTCAGGACTTTGCTCACGCCAGCGATTTTCGCAGCGGCTTCAGCCACGGCGCCAGCGCCCTGGCCTGCAACCAGAACGTGGATGTCACCACCAATTTTGGCAGCAGCAGCAACGGTGTTCAGCGTGGCCGGGGCCAGCACTTTGTTGTCGTGTTCAGCAATAACCAAGATAGTCATTTAGATTACCTTCGCTTCGTTTTTCAGTTTCTCGACCAGTTCAGCCACCGACTTGACCTTGATACCCGCGCTGCGTGCAGCCGGCGCTTCGACTTTCAGGGTCTTGTTGGTGGAGGCGGTGGAAACGCCCAAAGCGTCCGGAGTCAGCACTTCGAGAGGCTTCTTCTTGGCTTTCATGATGTTTGGCAGAGACGCGTAGCGCGGCTCGTTCAAACGCAGGTCGGTGGTGACGATGGCCGGCAGTTTCAGGGAAACTGTCTGCGCGCCGCCGTCGATTTCGCGAGTCACGGCAACGCTGTCGCCGCTGATTTCGACTTTCGAAGCAAACGTGCCCTGACCGTAGCCGCTCAGTGCTGCGAGCATCTGGCCAGTCTGGTTGTTGTCGCTATCGATGGCTTGTTTGCCAAGGATCACCAACTGAGGCTGTTCCTTGTCGACAACGGCCTTCAGCAGCTTGGCAACGGCCAGGGAAGTCAGGTCTTCGGCGGACTCGACGAGGATGGCGCGGTCGGCACCCAGAGCCAGCGCGGTGCGCAGTTGCTCTTGAGCGGTGGACGGGCCGACGGAGACGACGACGATTTCAGTCGCAACACCTTTTTCTTTCAGGCGTACGGCTTCTTCCACGGCGATCTCGCAGAACGGGTTCATCGACATCTTGACGTTGGCAAGATCGACGCCGGAATTGTCCGCCTTGACGCGAACCTTGACGTTGTAATCCACAACGCGTTTGACAGCTACAAGAACCTTCATGGATTCCTCGTTACTCTCCGGTGAAAAGAAAGTCGCCTAGGCGAACCTGGCGGTTGATGCTCATCGGGCGCAAGGGCACCTCCAAAAACGCCGGCAAAGGTGTCAAGTGACCAGCGCTCATGATCTGCATGACCGTTCGTCAGTGGTGACTGACGAGTCATTCAACATCGCGGCGTGTAAACTGCACATCAAACCCGCGCAGCGCATCACTCTCTACTGCCATCGCCCTGTCTTTAGAGGTGCTCTTGAAACCAACTGCCAGCCTACGGCGAGCGCAAAACCGCCCGTATCTTGACCGGAACGCCTATTCCGGTCAATACGCCAAAATGGCCGTTCATAAGCCGCGTGACTTTGATTTCTCTGGCTTTGAGCCAATTCAAACAAACGTTTGTATTGGACGCTGAGAGTGGTGTAGATATAATGCGCCACCCAAAGAGAAAGGTGGTCAATCGATTGTCCGCTTTCGGCGTTGCGCCGGAATTCATGGATGCGACACCCAACCTCCAAATTAGAAAAAAAACTGTTGAGCCTTGAGTAGGAGATAACCTGTGGAACGCGAATACATGGAATTCGACGTCGTCATCGTCGGTGCCGGCCCCGCTGGTCTTTCCGCCGCCTGCCGCTTGAAGCAGAAGGCCGCCGAAGCCGGTAAGGAAATCAGCGTCTGCGTGGTCGAAAAAGGCTCCGAAGTCGGTGCTCACATTCTGTCCGGTGCCGTGTTCGAACCACGCGCCCTGAACGAACTGTTCCCGGACTGGAAAGAACTCGGCGCGCCGCTGAACACCCCCGTCACCCGTGACGACATCTTCGTGCTGAAGAACGCTGAAAGCGCGCAGAAAGTTCCAGACTTCTTTGTGCCCAAGACCATGCACAACGAAGGTAACTACATCATCTCCCTGGGCAACCTGTGCCGCTGGCTGGCCCAGCAGGCCGAGAACCTGGGCGTGGAAATCTACCCGGGCTTCGCCGCTCAGGAAGCGCTAATCGACGAGAACGGCGTGGTGCGCGGGATCATCACCGGCGACCTGGGCGTTGACCGCGAAGGCAACCCGAAAGAAGGCCTGTACACCCCGGGCATGGAACTGCGTGGCAAATACACGCTGTTCGCCGAAGGTTGCCGTGGCCACATCGGCAAGCAGCTGATCAAGCGCTTCAACCTCGACAGCGATGCCGATGCCCAGCACTACGGCATCGGCCTGAAGGAAATCTGGGAAGTCGACCCGGCCAAACACCAGCCAGGCCTGGTGGTGCACACCGCCGGTTGGCCGATGGACATCATGGGCACCGAGAACACCGGTGGCTCGTTCCTCTATCACCTGGAAAACAACCAGGTAGTGGTCGGCCTGATCGTCGACCTGTCCTACAGCAACACCTACCTGTCGCCGTTCGACGAGTTCCAGCGCCTCAAGCATCACCCGGTGCTCAAGCAGTACCTGGAAGGCGGCAAGCGCATCAGCTACGGCGCTCGCGCCATCTGCAAGGGCGGCCTGAACTCGCTGCCGAAGATGGTCTTCAAAGGCGGCGCGCTGATCGGTTGCGACCTCGGCACACTGAACTTCGCCAAGATCAAGGGCAGCCACACCGCGATGAAGTCCGGCATGCTCGCCGCCGAATCCGTGGCTGACGCACTGTTCGCTGAAAAGGACGGCAGCGAAGAACTGACCACCTACGTCGACGCGTTCAAGAAGAGCTGGCTCTACGACGAACTGTTCGCCAGCCGCAACTTCGGCCCGGCGATCCACAAGTTCGGCGCCATCGTCGGTGGCGGCTTCAACTGGCTGGACCAGAACATCTTCGGCGGCAAACTGCCGTTCACCCTGCACGACACCAAGCCGGATTACGCTTGCCTGAAACTGGCGGCCGACTGCAAAAAGATCGACTACCCGAAACCGGACGGCAAGATCAGCTTCGACAAACTGAGTTCGGTGTTCATCTCCGGTACCAACCACGAAGAAGAGCAGCCGTGCCACCTGAAGCTGACCGATCCAAGCATCCCGCTGGCCAAGAACCTGCCGCTGTACGATGAACCGGCACAGCGTTACTGCCCGGCCGGCGTGTATGAAGTGATCACCAAGGAAGACGGCGAGAAGCGCTTCCAGATCAACGCCCAGAACTGCGTTCACTGCAAGACCTGCGACATCAAGGACCCTGCACAGAACATCACCTGGGTAACGCCGGAAGGCGCTGGCGGCCCGACTTACCCGAACATGTAAGCCGACCGCTGAACATCGAGGCTCCCGAAATGGGGGCCTTTTTGTTGCCAGCGATCCAGGGCATAACACCACTCCCTGTGGGAGCTGGCTTGCCAGCGATGACGGTTCATCATTCAACATTGCCGTCGACTGACCCACCGCTATCGCGGGCAAGCCCGCTCCCACAGTGTTCTGCGTTTAAACCTTGAGACCCAGCTCCGCCGAGAGCCGCGCCGTAACACCCTTGATCAACGGAATCAGCTCGGCCATTTTTTCCAGCGGCATGTACGGCACGGTACTGGCGATGCTGATGCCGGCAACAATGCGCTTGCTCGCATCGCGCACCGGCGCCGCCACGCAACGGATCGACGGCTCGTTATCTTCCAGATCGAAGGCATAGCCACCGGCCACGTACTCGACCATGCGCTGCTCGAACTGCTCCCAGGATTGCTCCGGGTGCTGCGGCCAGAACTGGTTTTTTCCACCCACCGGCAGGCTGACTTGGTACAGGCGCTGCCACTCTTGCGGCGAATCGTCGAGCATCAGCGCCTTGCCGATCCCGGTGCGCGCCAGCGGCATGCGATGGCCGACCCGCGAACGCATTTCGGGGCCATTGCGCCCCGGATTCTTGTGCAGGTACAGCACTTCGTCGCCTTCACGAATCGCCAGATGAATGGTGTCGCCGGTCAACGCCGACAACTCATCCAGATACGGACCGGCCAGGGTCACCAACGGCAACTCTTCACGGGCCTGAAACCCCAACTCGATCAGCTTCGGCCCCAGCAGATAACCGACTTGTGGCACCACCCGCAGGTAACGCTCGTCCACCAGGCAACTGGCCAGGCGATGGGTGGTGCTGCGCGTGGTACCGATCAACCGGGCGATTTCCTTGAGGTCGCGGGCGCCGCTGGCCACGGCATGAACCACACCCAAACCGCGAAGCAGGGTCTGGGTGCCGGTCGGTGCGGCGTCCTTGGCGATTTTTGGGGCGTCTTCCTGCATATCCAGCCTTTACCGTTGAGCGAGGGAACGGGCGGCATTATGGTCGCCCGGATACCACGACTACAACTTGATACGCTCGACCTTGCCCACCAGCAAGATGTAGGACAGTGCACCAATCAATGCCAGCACCGAGATGTAGGTGATCGCCGGGGCAAAGGAATCACCCGTGGCGAGGAAGCCGATCACGATCGGCGTGGCAATGGCCGACAGGTTGCCGATGAAGTTGAACACCCCGCCGGTCAGCCCGAGCAAACGCGCCGGGGCGAGCGTCGACACCAGTGACCAGGTGATCGACGCCAGGCCGTTGCCGAAAAATGCCAGCGCGAGGAAGGCAATCACCAACGGCGTCGACTCAACGAAGTTGGCGCCGATGATCGAGGTGGAAATCAGCAAGCCGCTGATGATCGGCAACTTGCGGGCGAAACCTACCGTGTAACCGCGACGGATCAAAAAGTCCGAGAAGAAACCGGAACACAGCACACCGATAAACGCGGCGAGAAACGGCAGCGACGCCAGCAGGCCGGACTTGATGAAATCCATGCCGCGGTATTTCACCAGGTAGGTCGGGAACCAGGTGAGGAAGAACCACAGGGTCGAATTGAGGCAGAACTGCCCGAGGTAGATGCCCCAGAGTTTACGTTTGGTCAGGACAATGCCCAGGTCAGTCCAACTGAATTTGGCTTTGACCTTGGCCTGTTCGGCCTGGATATCCACCAGCCCGCCGCCCTCGCGGATCAAGTCGATCTCCGCCTGATTGGCGCCTTTGAAGTCCCGGGGCTCGCGATACACCGCGTACCAGATCACTGCCCACAGAATGCCTACCGCGCCGGTGGTGACGAACACCATGTGCCAGCCGAATTCGTGCTGCAGCCAGGCCAGCACCGGCGTCAGGAAGGCCAGGCCGACGAATTGCCCGGAGGTGTAGAAACCGATGGCCGTGGCGCGCTCGCGCTCGGGGAACCAGGTGGTGACCACGCGGCTGTTGATCGGATAGGCCGGCGCTTCCAGGGCGCCGACCGCCATGCGCAACACGAACAGCGCGATGAAGCTGCCGGCGAAGCCGAGCATCACGGTGGCAATCGACCACAGCAACAGCGCTACCGTGTAAAGAACGCGTGGCGGTACCCGGTCTACCAGCCAGCCGCCAGGGATCTGCATGGCGGCGTAGGTCCAGCCGAAGGCAGAGAAGATCAGGCCGACATGAATCGGGTCGATGCCCAGGTCACTGGTCAATGCTGGGGCGGCAATCGACAGGTTGCTGCGGTCCAGGTAGTTGATCACCACGGTGATGAACAACAGCACCATGATGAAAAAACGCTTGCGGCTGGGCGCCACCAACGACGCCTGGCCGGTGAGGGTTTGCGGTTGCATGGGGGGGTGCCTCTTCTTATGGTTATTGAGGTCGGCCTGTGGCCTTGCACCGAACCCTGTGGGAGCTGGCTTGCCAGCGATAGCGGTGGAACTGTCACATCAATGTTGAATGTGCTGCCGTCATCGCTGGCAAGCCAGCTCCCACAGGGTTATTGGTGAATCAGAACCGGATCACCACTCGGCAAAACTGCCATCGGCATGGCGCCAGATCGGGTTGCGCCAGCGGTGGCCGATGGCGGCGCGTTCGATCACGTACTCCTCGTTGATCTCGATGCCCAGGCCCGGGCCGTTCGGGATCTTCACGAAGCCCTGGTCGTAGTCGAACACCCGTGGGTCTTTCACGTAGTCGAGCAGGTCGTTGCTCTCGTTGTAGTGGATGCCCAGGCTCTGCTCCTGGATGAATGCGTTGTAGCAAGCCGCGTCCAGTTGCAGGCAAGCCGCCAGGGCAATCGGACCCAGCGGGCAATGCAGCGCCAGCGCCACGTCGTAGGCTTCGGCCATGTTGGCGATCTTGCGGGTTTCGGTGATGCCACCGGCGTGGGACGCATCCGGCTGGATGATGTCGACGTAGCCTTCGCTGAGCACGCGCTTGAAGTCCCAGCGCGAGAACAGGCGCTCACCGAGGGCGATCGGAGTGCTGGTCAGTGGCGCCAGCTCTTTCAGCGCTTCGTAGTTTTCGCTGAGCACCGGCTCTTCGATGAACATCAGCTTGTACGGATCAAGCTCCTTCATCAGCACCTTGGCCATGGGCTTGTGCACCCGGCCATGGAAGTCCACGCCGATGCCGACATTCGGGCCGACGGCATCGCGCACGGCAGCGACGTTGGCCAGGGCCTGGTCGACTTTGTCGAAGGTGTCGAGGAATTGCAGTTCTTCGGTGCCGTTCATTTTCACCGCGGTGAAACCGCGCTCGACCGCTTCTTTGGCTGCACGCGCCGTGTCCGCCGGTCGGTCGCCGCCGATCCACGAATACACGCGAATCTTGTCCCGCACCTGACCACCCAGCAGGTCGCTGACCGACACCCCCAACGCCTTGCCCTTGATGTCCCACAACGCCTGGTCGATACCGGCCAGGGCGCTCATGTGGATCGCACCGCCACGGTAGAAGCCGCCGCGATAAAGCACGGTCCAGATGTCTTCGATGTTGCGCGGGTCCTTGCCGATCAGGTAGTCGGACAATTCTTCAACGGCAGCGGCAACGGTGTGGGCACGGCCTTCGACCACGGGCTCGCCCCAACCGGTGACGCCCTCGTCGGTTTCGACCTTGAGGAAGCACCAGCGTGGCGGAACGATGAAGGTGGTCAGTTTGGTGATTTTCATCTGTTGTCTCTCTTATGGATGCAGCGCTCGCAGCGCCAAAAAGTCTTAGCGAAGGGCTTTCCAGGCAGCGACATAGGCCTTGGCATTGGCCGCCACTTGCGCAGGCGTCATGCCCGGTTTGAACAGACCGGAGCCGAGGCCGAAACCTTTGACGCCCGCGTCGATAAACACCTGCATGTTGTCCGGGGTGATGCCACCGACCGGCGCCAGGATCGTCCCGGCCGGCAGTACCGCCAGCCAGGCCTTGACGACTGCCGGCCCCATTTGCTCGGCCGGGAACAGCTTGAGGATGTCCGCGCCTTCGGCCAGCGCCGCGAAGGCTTCGGTTGGCGTGGCGACACCGGGCGACAGAGACAGCCCCGCCGCTTTCGCCGCACGCAGGACCTTCGGATCGCTATGGGGCATGACGATCACCTGCCCCCCGGCCGCTTTCACCTGCTCGACCTGTTCCGGCGTCAGCACCGTGCCGGCACCGATCAGGCAATCGGCAGGCAAGGTACTGCGCAGGATGCGGATGCTGTCGTACGGGTCAGGGGAATTGAGCGGCACTTCGATGACGCGAAATCCGGCGGCGTACAGCACTTCGCCGATCGCGGCAGCTTCCTGTGGACGCAAGCCGCGCAGGATCGCGATCAGGCCGTTTTGCGCCAGCGCTTGTTTGAGCATGTCAGACCTCCAGCAGGTTTAACGGGATGCGGTGGACGTGAGCAGACCGGCGGCGAGCGCCAGTTGCCACAAGCCGCGTTCGGTGGCCTGTTCGGCCAGGGTCACCCGGGCAAAACCGCAGGCGTCGAGCGCACGGCGGTAGCGGGAACAGAGTTGGGTGTTGCCGATAAGGATGATCGACGGCAGGTGCACGCTGTTGCGCCGACGCCGCTGGACATTGGCCAGGGCCGACAACTCGTGGCCGATCAGCAGGCCGGACAGATAGTCCGCCTGAGCGGTGGCGCTCAATTCGCCGGTCAGGCCCAGGCTGCGGGCACTGAACAGGGTCGACAGCGGACCGGTTTCAGCGTCCGCCGACAACGCGACCTGCACGCCGCGATCAAACGCGTCGCCATCGAAAGACCCGCCACGTTGCTGGGTGCGTCCGAGAATGCTGTGCTCGCTGAGCACGGCGAAGACTTCGCCGGTCATGAAGGTATCGAAATGCACGATACAGCCGTCGGCCACTTCCACCCATTTCGAATGACTGCCCGGCAGACCGATCAGCAGGTCCGCGCTCGCCTCGCCCGGCAGGTTTTGCAGCACACCGAGCACCTGGGTTTCTTCGCCGCGCATCACGTTCGGCAAACGTGAACGCTCGATGACGCCGGGCACGATGTGCACATCGACGCCACGCAGGCTGCGCACGGTTTGCAAGGAAGTGCCGAGCGTGGCGACGTTCGCCGGCGTGTCGCGGTACGCCGCTTCGCACCAGCCCTGGGCACTGCCGACCATGCCACAGGCAATCACCGGCAATTGCGGCTGGGCATCGAGCCAGTCACCGCATGCCTCATCGAAGGCCAGTTCAAAACCATCGGTGCATTCCCGGCCGCCGATGATTCGCGACGCCTTGGGCAACTGCATGATCCCCGACGCCAGCGAACGCTGTTCGAGCACCTGCCCGCCTTCAGCCAGTTTGTAAGCACGTAATGAGGTTGTCCCCCAGTCGAGCGCGATCAATTGCGCCTGCATCGCTTCACCTGTTTTGGTTTTTGGCAGTGAGTGAGCGGGACTATAAACCCGGATGCCGGGAAATCTCAATATATAAATATCAATCCCATATTATGAGACAAAACAAAAAAAGATCGCAGCCTTCGGCAGCTCCTACAAGGTGAACGCTCGTCCCGGTGTAGGAGCTGCTGAAGGCTGCGATCTTTTAAGGGCTATCAATTACCCGCAGCAAAATCCCTCAAAACGGCCCCGTCCATCCGATACCGAACCCACTCCTCCTGCGGCTGCGCGCCCAGGGATTTGTAGAAGTCGATGGCCGGCGTATTCCACTCCAGCACGCTCCACTCGAAACGACCGCAGTCGTTGGCGCAGGCGATTTTCGCCAGATGCCGTAGCAGGGTCTTGCCCGCGCCACCGCCTCGCTGTTCCGGCGTGATGTAAAGGTCTTCGAGGTACAGGCAATTGCTACCTAACCAGGTGGAATAGCTGAAGAAGAACACCGCGAAACCGATGGCTGCACCGTCGCGCAGGCAGATCAGGCCATGGGCGGTGGCGCCTTCGCTGAACAGGCTGCGCTCGATATCGGCAACGCTGGCGATGACTTCATGGCGGGCACGTTCGTAGTCGGCCAGTTCAGTGATGAACGCGAGGATTTGCGGTGCATCACTGGGGGTCGCCGGGCGGATTTCGATCGTCATGGACGTGCCTTGTCTAAAGTTGAAAACGCCATACTAAGGCGACGCGTGGCCTGTGGCGAGGGGGCTTGCCTGTGGCGAGGGAGCTTGCTCCCGCCGGGTTGCGCAGCAGCCCCAAAAGCAGGCAATGCGATCTATCTGGAAAAACAGAGCAGGTCGCGACAGGGCCTGCTTCGCAGGCCAGCGGGAGCAAGCTCCCTCGCCACAAAAGCTGGATCGCCACCACAGCGCAGAGGCTTCACTCCGGTCGCCACTAACCCTGGCATCGATAACCTTGGACCTGACATTCGGGCCCTGCGTGGTTAGATAGCGGCGCTGCTCACTCATCCGGTCAAGGAACCGTGTCATGTCTACCGCAACACCCCCTGTCTCAAGCAAGTTGTTCGGCCTGTTTTGCCTTGCCAGTTACCTGTTGTCGTTGTCCTACGGCTCGACCTTCCTGCTGTCGCTGTTGATCAGCGCGCGTGGCGGCAATGAACACGATGCCGGCAGTGTGATTTCGGCGGCGATGCTCAGCACCTTTGCGGCGGTGATCGTTTCCGGTCATTTGTCCGACCTGCTCGGTGCCGCCCGGTCGGTGGCGCTGTTCGGTGTGTTGCTGGTAGCGGCCAGCCTGGGCTTCGCCCTGACCCCGGGCTTCGGCCCTCTGCTGTTGTTTTTTGGCCTGCTGCTGGGCCTGGGTTGGGGCGTGTTCTACACCCTCGGGCCGATCATCGTGGCAAGCCTGGTGACACCCGCACAGCGCGCCAGATACTTCGCCCTCCTGTCGGGCAGCATGATGACCGGGATCGGCAGTGGCCCGCTGCTCGGCCGCGCGGCGAGTGCCCTCGGGTATCCGGTGACCGCTGCGTTTTATCTGGCGGCGCTGGCCAGCCTGATCGGTGTGTTGCTGTTCTGGCGCCTGGATCGAAAATTGAAACAGGCACACACCCAATCGACCAGCGTGTCGCGCATTTCCTGGCGAGCAGCAGGTCAGGTGCTGTCGTCCAGAGCTGTCTTCCCGATCATCATGGTCGGTCTTGGCGGCTGCGTGTTCGGCGGGCTGTCGAGCTTTCAAACCAGTTATGCCGCAGCGCACTCGCTCGACTACTCGCTGTTCTTCCTCGGCTTCATGAGCGCGGCGATCAGTGGCCGGATGCTGATTGCCGGGTTCGTGGTCAAGCGCGACCCATTGCGTGCCTCGTGCCTGCTTTCGGGGCTGATGCTGGCATCGATCGTCATGTTCGGTTTTGTCGTCGACAGCAGCTTCAGCTACGTGCTCGCGGCGGTGATGCTCGGGATCGGTTACGGCCTGACCTACTCGGTGATCAACGGCCTGGCCGCCAATGAAGCGCCGACTGGCACCACCGCGCAATCCCTGCTGCTGTTCAGCCTGTCGTACTTCATCGGAGTGTTCGGCTTCCCCTTGCTGGCCGGGAAAATCATCGTCGAGCAAGGCATGGCCACCCTGCTGCTCACCGTTTTGGCGGTTGCTGCGCTCAACTGGTTGATCACCGCAGGCCGATTGATCTGGCGAAGGACTGCAGTGGCCAGGGCATTGACACAGCCCTGAGCCGTCCGTCGCTGACAACGCACCTATCCCGGTCGAGGACGGACTAATCAGGTAGGGACTCTACCCGTTGGAGACAACACCATGATCCTGTCCAGGTTGACCGCCCTCGCCCTCTGCGCCCTGCTGTCTTGCGCCTCGTTCGCCGGGACCCTCGGCTCGAGCACCGGCCCGACCAATCCGGTGGAAAAGCCCAGGGCGCCGGCCATCCAGAGTGCCCCCGGCATGAACACCGACGGCACCACCATCGACCACAACCTGCCTCCGTCCACCGGCACCGACCCGCGCATCCAGGGCAATGACATGGGGCGTCAGGGCGGGGCGGACTTGCCGGACAAAAAAACGCCCGGCAGCGGTGGCCTCGGCTCCAGCACCACCGAGGACGAGGACAGCAACATCAGCCAATAGTGAAGCCAGGATAAATGTACTGAAGCTGATGACCCCTTCGCGGGCAAGCCCGCTCCCACAGGATCTATGCCAGACCAGCACTCAATGTGTGAAGGCAGAACCCTGTGGGAGCGGGCTTGCCCGCGAAGGCGTCGTCATATCCAACATTTACATTTCAGACAGACCTTCGCAGGCAAGCCCACTCCTACAGAAAAAATGAGTGTCAGCGTTGCTTGAGACGGTCAATAACCACCGCCAGCAGCAGAATCGAACCGCGAATCACATACTGATAAAACGTATCGATGTTCTTCAGGTTCATCGCATTCTCGATGATCGCCAGAATCAACACCCCGGCAATCACGTGCCGGATCATGCCGATACCGCCACTCAACGACACCCCGCCCAGTACGCAGGCCGAGATCACGGTCAGCTCGAAACCCTGGCCGATCATCGGCTGGCCGGAGGTCATGCGCGACGCCAGGATCACCCCGGCCAACGCGCCAATCACGCCATGCACGGCAAAGATGATGATTTTGGTCCGGTCGACATTGACCCCGGCCAGCAACGCCGCCTCCTGATTGCCGCCGATGGCCATGGTGTTGCGTCCATAGGTCGTGTAGTTCAGCAGCCAGCCGAAGAACAGGAAGCAGACGATGGTGATCAGGATCGGTACCGGCACGCCGAACATCTGGCCGTTACCGAACACGAAGAATGACTCCTGGGACACCCCCACCGCTTTGCCGTTGGCGAAGATGTAGGCCAGGCCGCGCACTATCTGCATGGTCGCCAGCGTGGTGATCAGCGCGTTGACCCGCAGCTTGGCGATGACGATGCCGTTGATCAGCCCGACGATCAGCCCCATCACCAGCGCCGCACAGACACCGAGAAACACGCTGTTGGTGTCGCGCATCACCACCGCCGCAACCACCCCGGCACAGGCAATCACCGAGCCCACCGACAAGTCGAAATGCCCGGACGCCAGGCAATACAACATGGTGCACGCCGCAATGCCGGTGGTGGAAATCGCCAGGCCCAGGCCACGCATGTTCAGCGGCGACAGGAAGTTGTCGATCATCAGGGTACAGAGCACGAAGATTCCGACGGCCGCCAGCAGCATTACCCAGTCATCTAGAAAACGCCGCATATCCAGCGGTTTGCGTGTAGTCGGCAGGGTGTTGTTTTGGGTTGTCATCATAGTCACCTCTCAGTTCGCCACGCCGTCGGCGCGTTGGCGCGGCAAAGCCAGTTGCAGCAGGTTGGATTCGTTGGCCTGGTCGCGGCTCAGTTCGCCACGCAGCGCGCCTTCGCACAGCACCAGGATGCGGTCGGAAATGCCCATGACTTCCATCAAGTCGCTGGACACCACGATCACCGCGATCCCTTCGGCCGCCAGGTTATGGATGATCTGGTAGATCTCGGCCTTGGCGCCGATGTCGATGCCGCGGGTCGGTTCGTCGAGCAGCAGCACTTTCATCGGCATCGACAGCCAGCGGCCGAGAATGGCCTTCTGTTGATTGCCGCCGGATAGAAACTTGATCGGCTGCCCGGCGTGTGGTGTTTTCACCTTGAGTGCCTTGATCTGCTGGTCGGCGTTGCCTTTCTCCCACAAGCCACGCAACAGGCAGCCGAAGGTGGAATGGGCGTCGCGGGCGCTGATGTTGATGTTCTCGGCGACACTGGCCAGCGGCAGGATGCCTTCCTTCTTGCGGTCCTCGGGGCACAACAGGATCCCGGCGGCAATCGCGTCCCGGGGTGAACGCAGCTTCAGTTCATGGCCACGCAGTTTCAGCTGTCCGGCACTGTTGCGTGCCAGGCCGCTGAGCAGGCGCAACAGTTCGGTGCGACCGGCGCCCACCAGCCCGAACAACCCGAGGATCTCGCCTTTGTGCACCTCGAAACTCACGGGTTCGCGCAAGCCAGGCCCGAGCAGGCCGTCGACCTTGAGTGCCACCGCGCCGCGCTGGCGCGGGCGATAATCGTAGATGTCCTGGATGTCGCGTCCGACCATGCAGGTGACCAGTTGATCGTGGGTCAACTCGCTCATGTCATCGAACGTGCACACGTATCGCCCGTCCTTGAACACCGTCACTGCGTTGCAGATGCGGAATACTTCTTCCATGCGGTGGGAGACGTAGAGCACCACTTTGCCCTCGTCCCGCAGCCGGCCGATGATCGCCATCAGGCGGTCGATCTCCCGCGCCGAAAGACTGCTGGTGGGTTCGTCGAAAGCAATCACATGGGCACCACGGGACAGCGCCTTGGCGATCTCCACCAGTTGCCGCTGACCGAGAGACAGGCGCCCGACCTTCTCCTGCGGGTCAATCTCATCGGCCAGCCCTTTGAGACAGGCCAACGCCTGCTGGCGCAGGGTGCCGCGATTGATCAGGCCAAAACTGGCCGGCAGATGCCCGAGAAACAGGTTCTCCGCCACGGTCATTTCCGGCACCAGATGCAGCTCCTGGTGGATCACCGCGACGCCACTGCCGATGCTGTCGGCGGTGGACTTGAAGTCCATCGTCCGCTCGCCGATCTGCAAGGCTCCGCTGCTGGGTATGTAGGCCCCGCCGAGGATTTTCAGCAGCGTCGATTTGCCGGCGCCGTTCTCGCCCATCAAGGCATGAACCTGCCCCGGATGGGCGACGAAGCTGATGTTGTCCAGCGCCTTCACTCCGGGAAAGGTCTTGCCGATCCCGTTGAAGCGCAAGCTGCCGCTGTGTTGTTGTGTATGTGTTTGCGCGTGCATAACCCACCTCTTCAAACCGGACAGGCAACCTCGTCACCGAGGCCGCCGCTGAAATCAATGGCCGTCAGTTCCACAGGCCGATCTTTTCCAGTTCCTGCTTGAAGTTGTCGCGGGTGATCAGCGTCACGTCGTCCATGGCAGTATATTTCGCCGGCTCAGTTCCGGTGGTGACCCACTCGTACATCATGCTCGCTGTGTTGTAGCCCTCGATGTGCGGGCTCGGCAGCATCGAACCATAGAAGCCGCTGTCGGGCTTCTTCAGCTCGCCGATGGCGTCGGTACCATTGATGCCGATGCCGATCACGTTGGCCGCAGCGAACCCGGCGCTCTCGGTGGCGCGCACACCGCCGAGCACGGTGTTGTCGTTCATGCCGCCGATGATCAGGTTCTTCGCTGCACTCGGCAGTTTCACCAACGCCGAGTTGGTCGCGTCCATGCTGCCCGGCACGTCGAGGGTCTTGAGGGCCGAGAACAGGATGTGGTCCTTCGGCATGCCGGCGTCTTCCAGGGCTTTGACCGAACCGTCAGTGCGCTTCTTGCCGGTGTCGAGTTCGTTGTAGGTGTTGATCACCGCGTACGTGTCTTTCCAGTCCCAGCCGCGTTTCTTCGCCTCGGTGGCCATGGCATGGCCTTGCTTCTGGCCGACTTCGAACGCGGCCATGCCGAGGTACGGCACGTCTTCCATGAATTTGCCGCCGGCATCGACGAAACGGTCATCGACGGCGATCACCTTCAACCCGTTGAGCTTGGCCTTGGCCATGATTGCCGGGCCGAGGGACACGTCCGGCGGGCAGATCACGAAGCCTTTGGCGCCATTGGCCGCGAGGCTGTCAATGGCCGACAGGGTTTTCTCACCGTCCGGCACGGCGATCTTGATCAGGGTGAAGCCCTTCTCTTTCCCGGCCTTTTCGGCAAACGCCCACTCAGTCTGGAACCAGGGTTCTTCCGCCTGCTTGACCAGGAAACCGATTTTCACTTCCTCGGCCGCCAGCAGCGTGCTGCTCAGGCTGACCGCCGAGACCGCCAACGCGGCACAGCACAGGGAACGGATAGCATGACGACGATTCATAAGCTGACTCCTTGTTATTTTTCTTGAGCGTTCTTTGAAAGCGTTCTGTAAAGCCGAGGCGGTAAACCGTCCCGCAAATAGTCATATCGTATGATGATTGTATTTCAGATGTACCAAGGGGCCTGAAAGCCCGGTCACTCAGTCGTGGTACATCACCGACCGCCCACCATCGATGGTGATGCACGAGGCATTGATGAACGGTGCTTCATCACTGGCCAGGAACACTGCGGTCATCGCCACTTCAATCGGCTGGCCGATGCGTTTGGGTGGATGCAGGTCAAACGCACGCTGGCGCTCAGCGTGGGGGTCGGCGAAACCGTTCCAGTAATCGATATTGATCTGGGTTTCGATATAGCCCGGTGCGATGGCGTTGACGCGGATGCCCCTGGACGCATATTCGATACCCAGCGCGCGGGTCAGCCCGAGCAAGCCGTGCTTGGCCACCGGGTAGGGAAAGCAGCCCGGAATGATGTGGGAGGAATGGGTCGAGGCAATATTGATGATGCTGCCGATGCCCTGCTCGATCATCTGCGGCAGCACCGCCTTGCAGCCATACCACGCGCCATCGAGGTCAATGGCAAAGCAGCGACGCCAGTCTTCCTCGGTCATTTCCAGCGGATCACGGAATACGTTGACCCCGGCGCAGTTGACCAGCACATCGATCCGGCCGTGTCGCTCGACCGCCAGCCTGGCCATCGCCTGCAGATCCTGCGGCTGTGAAACGTCAGCCTTGATCGCCACCACGTCGGCGCCCTGTCCGCGCCAGTGCGCCGCGACCTTCTCGACCTTTTCGGCCTGAATGTCGCTGATGATCAGCCTGGCCTGCTGGGACGCAAAGGTCGCCACAATGGCCTCGCCAATACCCTGGGCGGCACCGGTCAGCAACACGACTTTGTCTTTGAGGCGCTCCCCCTTGGGCGGTTCGGGCACCGGGGGCAATGACAGCGGTTCAGCCATGGTTCAAGACTCCTGTTCGAAAACACGACGAAAACCGGACATCAGTCGATGGCCGGTCAAAAGGCGTTGTGGAAGAAAACAGGTAAGCGCGAAAACGTTTCAGCTTGAAAACGCTTTGCGGCGCTGTCTCCGCAAGGGAGCACGGGGGAGTTTCGCTGCATCACTTCACCTGTTTTGTTTTTTTGAGTGTGAGTGCATGTAACTGGTGAGGCCGACTATAAACCTGGCCCGCGATAAATCTCAATATATATATTTGCATCCCATATTATGAGATCTAACCCGCAAAACGCGTGCAACGCTTCCCGGGCACATCCACTGGAATCGACAGCACCGCCCCATCCAGGGGATGGCCCAGTGGACTCGCCGCGCTGGTGATGTGCAGGGTCTTCAGGTCCTCACCGCCGAACACGCAACTGGTGGGACGACTGATCGGCAGTTCGATGGTCCGGTCGATCTTGCCGTCAGGGCTCAACCTGAGCAGACAGTGTCCATCCCAACGGGCATTCCAGATAAAACCTTCGGCATCCATCGCCGAACCATCCGGGCCGCCGCGCCCATGCGGGCCAAACCAGGCCTGCGGTGCATCGAGGACGCCGTCGCTGCGGATGAAGTGTCGATACAAGGTGCCATCGAGGCTGTCGCCGAAATAAACGCGGGTGCCGTCATCGCTCCACAACAGCGTGTTGGGGATGCCCAGGTTGCGCAGTAACGGCACAACCCGCCCGGTACGATCGATGCGAAACAGTCCACCCGAACGGCGCACGATGGGCAGGTCTTCACCCTGTTCTCCGATATTGTTTTGCATGGTTCCGAGCCAGAGCCGGCCCTGGGCGTCGCAGCGGGCTTCGTTGGGGCGGTTGCCCGGTTGCGGATCGGCCACGCAGAACAAGGTCAGGCGCGGCGCCAGGCCCGGTGAATCGAGGTCGAGCCGATACACGCCACTGCTCAATGTCACCAGCGCGTCGCCGCTTTCACAGGGGATAAAGGCGGACACATGTTCCGGCATCTGCCAGATCTGCACGTTGGCGCCGATCAACCGCAACGCCTGTTTACCCGCGATATCCACCCAATACAGGGCCTGGGTCGGCGCATCCCAGAACGGACCTTCGCCCAGTTTCGCCCGATGCCCGGTAACCGCTGTCAACGTCATGAAACCTCCTGCAGGGTTCTTGTTTTTATGATGGAGCCAGTTTGCTGGCGATGGTGCGTCAGTCGGTCTCGTGGTAGCTGATAAAGCATCGCGAGCAAGCTCGCTCCTACAGGGGTTCGAGTTCTCAGCTGGCCTTTTTGTCGGCCATGACTTGCGGGTAATAACGCTTGATCGCCAGGGCGGCGTTATCGATCAGGGTCATGCAGGCCCAGACACCCCGAGCGGTATCACGGGCCGCGATAGCCTCGGCCAGGTCCCGGTGAATCGGCAAGGTGCGACGCAGTTCATCCGGATCGGCAGCGGACACTTCAAAGGCCACCGCCAGCAACGCGCCGAGGGCGGGAACCATTTGTTCGATGAATTGATTGTGGCTGGCGGCGAGGATGCACTCGTGGAAGAGCTGGTCGGCACGGTTGTAATCGATGCCGCTGTCCACAGCCCGTTCCAGTGCGTTGCAGGCCAACAGGATCGCGTCCACCTGTTCGCCGGTCGCGCGCTCGCAAGCCCAGCGCACGGCCATCGGTTCGATGGTGCGACGCAGATCGAGCAGATCGTCGACGAAGTTTTCCGGCAAGCCGCTGCGCGACAGCCAGCCGACGACTTGTGGATCGAAGAGGTTCCAGCGCCGCACCGGCAGCACCCGTGTGCCGACTTTCGGGCCGACTTCGAGCATGCCTTTGGCAACCAGGGTTTTGATCGCTTCGCGGATGACCGTACGGCTCACGCCAAGTTGCTCGCCGAGGTCGGCTTCGACCTTGAGTGACTCACCCGGCCTGACCTGCCCCGTGGCCAGCCAGCATCCCAGCCAGTCGACCGTCGTAGCATGAAAGCTGTTGGACATGGGCACCTCGAAGCCGTATGCGATGGAGGACCACGCTAATCATCATACGATTGGGTGTCAATTTGATTTTTTGAAGAAATCAGAAATCTAATGTGGGAGCGGGCTTGCTCGCGAAGACGGAGTCACATCCGACAAAGATGTCGGCTGACCCAGCGCTTTCGCGAGCAAGCCCGCTCCCACAGGGTTTTGCGTCAGGGTTCGAGACCGATGGGGAAGAACTCGCCGCCACTCCAGACACCGAGCCAGCGCTGGCCGTCGATCTCTCGGCTCACTGCCAGCTCTACCAGCTGATAGAACACATTGCGATGGATCAACGCCTCCAGATTGCTGCGCACATGGACGTAAGGGGCTGGCTCCTGCGTGTCGGGATCGATCACTACACGCAGCGGATGCTCCGCACCGGCCTCGGTGGTCTCATCGACATTGGTGGTAAAGCGCAACACCTGCGCCTCGCCCTCGCCTTCCACGTCCACCGCAATCGCCACGAACGGCGCATCGTCGACTTTGATGCCGACCTTTTCCACCGGGGTAATCAGGAAATAATCATCGCCGTCGCGGCGCATGATGGTGGAGAACAGCTTGACCATCGGCTTGCGCCCGATCGGCGTGCCCAGGTAATACCAGGTACCGTCCCGGGCGATGCGCATGTCGATGTCGCCGCAGAAATCGGGGTTCCACAGGTGCACCGGCGGCAAGCCTTTGGTCTTGGGGATCTGCCCCAGCAAGTCGTTGGCTTTTTGCGGGCCACTCATGGCGTTCTCCTTGAAGTTACTGGTCGCTGAGCCCCAGCAGGCCGCGCGCATATTGCTCCAGCGGCGGGCCCATCAGGTCTTCGGGTTTTTTATCGTGGAACGTCAGTAAACCGCCACGACTCTTGATGGTCGCAGTATCAATCAAATACTGGGTGCTGGTCTCGATCAACATGATCTGAATCATACCGCTGTCGATGCCGAGGCGATCCAGGGCTTCCTGATCCAGCCATTCGTCCGAGTTGCCGATACGGTCGTCTGACTTGGCAAATCGGGTGTAGAGCAGGTAGTGCGCACCGGCGGCACGGGCTTCGACCATGGCCTGGTCGAGGCCTTCCGGCGTACGGGCACGGCGGACCATCGGGAAGTATTCGACGAAGCCATCGAACGCGACTTCGGCAATCACGTTGGGCCGTGGGTAAATGGCGCTGCCCGGCGGCATGAAGGCGCCCTGGGCGATGTAGACAAACGAGTCAGGTTGAATGCGCAGGTTGTTTACGCGGCGGCTGTCACTATGATCAAGCAACCCCGCATCGCTCATATGGTAACGAGTCCCTTCGGCCATATCGCTGACGTTCATGCAGCCACCAAGTGCCAAAACGGCCAGCAGCAAAACCAGGCTACGCATCCTATCCTCCAGAGGCCGGTGTCGGAAAACCGGCGAATGGCCGTAGGATGCAGCTTTTGCGCCAGCTCATGGGCATTGTTGGCTTATCCATAGCCATCGCGGGCAAGCCACGCTCCCACAAGGGTTTATGCAAAACCTTGTGGGAGCGTGGCTTGCCCGCGATGAGGCCGGATCAGCCGCCGATGATCTTCATGACAGTCGCGCCGCCGGAGAAGGCCACTTCCTGCTTGTCCCCCAAGGCTTTCACCAGGAGTCTCTGCAAGGCTGGCAGCGCCTGGTGGCGCGGTTTGTCCAGCAGGTCGCCGACGTAATGGCGATTGCTCGACGACAGGCAGCCATGCAGCCACCCGGTGGAAGACAAGCGCAGTCGCGAGCAGGTCCGGCAGAACGGCACACTTTCGTTGGCGATCACGCCGAAGTAACCCTGGCCGGGAATTTCATAACGAACCGCCGTTGCATCGACGGGGGCATCGGCCTGCAGATATTCATAGCGCTCACCGATCAGGCTGAGCAATTGCTGGAGGCTGACGAACTGCTGCAAAAAGGCATTGGAATCGTTGGCCAAGTGGCCCATGCGCATCAGCTCGATGAAGCGCAGTTCATAACCGCGTTCCAGGCAGTAGTCGAGCAGCGGCATCACTTGATCCAGGTTCTGTCCACGCAGCGGCACCATGTTGACCTTGATCTTCATGCCGGCCGCTCTGGCCTCGCTCATGCCGTCGAGCACGGTGGCCAGGTCGCCGCCCCGGGCAATGCCGCGGAACGCACTGGCGTCGAGTGTATCGAGGGAAACGTTGAGACGCCGAATGCCGGCGTTCACCAGCAGCGGCAGTTTCTTGGCCAGTAACTGGCCATTGGTGGTCAGGCTGATGTCTTCCAGGCCCATCTGCCCGACCGCCGTCATGAACGCTTCGAGTTTCGGGCTGACCAGCGGCTCGCCGCCAGTAATGCGCAGACGTTCGATCCCTGCCGCTTCAATCAGATAAGCCACGCCGCGCGCCATCGCTTCGGCCGACAATTCATCCTGCGCAGCCACCAGCCGCTTGCCGTTGGGCACGCAGTAGGTACAGGCGTAATTGCAGGCAGAGGTCAGACTGATTCGCAAGTTGCGAAAACGCCTGCCTTGACGGTCAACGATCATGGTCACTCCGGCGGAAGAATATCGGGCCGCTAAAACTTGACTCAGAAATCAAGTTTTAGCAAGTCCTCTACCTGAGTATATTCCTGCGGTACTGCGCCAAGTAGCGAAATCATGGCGCAATAAGGCAACTGAATGGCTCAGCTACCGGAAGTGTCGGTGTCGCGCTTGCGTTTGTTGCCCATGCGCACGCCGATGTCCATCAGGAACTGGAAGAAACCTTCCTGATCTTCCAGCACATTGCTCCAGAACGGCGAGTGATACAGCGCGACGGCGCCGTGCACCAGCGCCCAGGACGCGCAGTAGTGGAAGTAAGGTGGCACGTCTTCCAGCTTGCCTTCGCTGATCCGGCCCTTGATCAGCAAGGTCAGGCGTTCGAAGTTCGAGGCACGGATCTTGTGCAACTCCTCGATCATCTCCGGTACCTGGTTGCCCTTGACCACTTTCTCTTCGAGGCGGTCGAACAGGCGATAGCGTTGTGGATCGCGCATGCGGAATTCGAAGTAGGCCCGGGACAGGGCTTCCTTGTCCTTGTCGACATCGGCCGAATGCAGCAGTGCGTTCAAATCGCGCTCGTAGTCGAGCATCAGGCGCAGATAGATTTCCGCCTTGGATTTGAAGTGCTTGTAGATCGTGCCTTTGCCGATACCGACGGCATCAGCAATCATCTCGACGGTGACACTGTCTTCACCTTGTTCGAGGAACAGCTTTAGCGCGGTATCGAGAATTTCCTGCTCGCGGCGACGAAACTCACGGACCTTACGAGGTTCTTTATGCATAAGAAAAGGTCTGTCGGGGTCAAAATTCGAAGCCGCGTATTATGCCTAACTTACGCAAAAATGCACGGATCATCCGACCATATCTGCGCTTTCCGGTCATTCCGCGCACGATTACCGGTTGATGAGAACTCTTCCGAAGCGCACGTATTCCAAATTTGTTTAAAAACCCTGACCAGCAAACTGGACGAGGCGCAATCCTGATCAATACTTGAACTGTCGGCGGGGCATCTCCCCCAAGTGTCACGCCGATATTGGTACCAACGGACCGCGTGCCATTGTTTTACTCCTAATGGTCTTAACCCGGATTCACCCCCCAGAACCCGGGTTTTTTTTGCCTACGATTTAACCTTTTACATGCGCCAGCGGGAACAGCCGCTTGAAATTGGCGGTGGTCTGCTCGGCAAAACGCTCGTAGGGTTCACCGCGCAACATTGCCAGAAATTCCGCTACTTCACGCACGTACTGCGGCAGGTTTGGCTTGCCGCGGTGGGGAATCGGCGCCAGGTAGGGCGAGTCGGTTTCCACCAGCAACCGGTCGGCCGGCACCTTGCTGGCCACATCGCGCAACGCATCGGCATTGCGAAAAGTGACAATCCCGGACAAGGAAATGTAATAGCCCATGTCCAGCGCAGCCTTCGCCATTTCCCAGTCTTCGGTAAAGCAGTGCAATACGCCCGCCTGGGGCAGTGCCGCTTCGCGCAGCAAGTCCAGGGTATCGGTGCGGGCCCCACGGGTGTGGATGATCACCGGTTTGCCGGTCTGCTGCGCCGCTTGCAGGTGCAGGCGAAAGGACTCCTGTTGCAACTGCGCCGCTTCCGGCTCGTAGTGGTAATCGAGACCGGTTTCGCCGATGGCGACCACCCGCGGGTGATTGAGCTCCTGCAACAGCCAGTCCAGCGCCGGCGCGGCACCGGGCTGTACATCCAGGGGGTGCACGCCCACCGAGCAGTCGACGTCGTCATAACGTTCGGCCAGGGCCTTGACGTCGGCCGCGTTGTCCGCGCTGACACCGATACACAGAAAGTGCCCGACCCCGCGCTGTCGGGCGGCATCCAGGGCAGCATCCAGGGAGCCGTCGTGGGCGGCCAGGTCGAGGCGATCGAGGTGACAATGGGAATCTACGAGCATAAAGGGCTGCAACTTACATCGAATGGGTGGGACGGTCGGGTGTACTGATAGATTCTAGGCGCAGGCAGTCATCTTTGAGCAGGCAACGACGCCCATTGCACCAGCAAGGCCTCGAGCAGCAAGGCCGGATTGAGGTTGGCCTTGCTCAAGACTTTCTGCCGCTGGGCGAGAATCCAGTCCTGAATATCGAGGACTTTGCCCTGGGCGGTTTTCTGCGCCAGGTATTGCACGACCTTGCGCATGTCGGCCAGGCCGAGGCCGGCTTCGTCCTGGGTCAACTGATAGCGCAGGATCAGGCTCGACCAGTCGCAGAACCAATCGAACAGGCGCAACATCGGAATGTTTTTCCATTCTTCGGCCAGTTGCGTCGGCGACTGCTGTTGCTTGAGGAGTTTCTTCACCCCCTCCACGACTTGCATGCGCTGCTCACGCACGCCCAGGGCCTGGAGGTTGACCGCCGCCAATGGCGAACCGGCGGCCAGCGTCAGCAACTCGACGCGCTCCTCTTCGGAACATTCCGGCAATGCCTGGGCCAGCCACTTCAAGCTCATGGCTTCGCCCGGCAGCGGACACGCCTGCTGCACGCAGCGACTCTTGATGGTGGGCAGCAAGCGGCTCGGCTGATGGCTCACCAGCAACAAAACCGTATCGCCGGACGGCTCTTCGAGGCTCTTGAGCAAGGCGTTGGCGGCGTTGATGTTCATCGACTCGACCGGCTCGATCAGCACCACTTTGCGCCCGCCCAACTGCGCAGTCTGCACCACGAAACCGACCAGATCGCGAACCTGATCGACCTTGATCGCCTTGTCGGCTTCTTCCGGTTCCAGGATGTAGTTATCCGGGTGACTGCCAGCCTTGAGCAGCAGGCAGGATTTGCATTCGCCGCAGGCCTCCAGCGCCTTCGGGCGCTGGCACAGCAAGCTGGCCATCAGGCGTTCGGCGAGTGCCCGCTTGCCGATCCCGGCCGGGCCATGCAGCAGGTAGGCGTGCGCATGCTGTGCGCGACCCGCCAGGTGCTGCCAGAGGTTTTCCTGCCACGGATAGGCCTCAGCCACGGTTCAACTCCAGCAGACGTGGCAGCAAGGCATCCAGCGATTGCTGAACCTGTGCCAACGGTTGGGCCGCATCGACCAGCACATAACGCGTCGGATCCGCCTTGGCCCGCTTGAGGAACGCATGGCGTACGGCATCGAAAAAGGTCCGGCCTTCGAGTTCGAAGCGATCCAGGCGGCCGCGTGCGCTGGCTCGGGCCAGACCCACCTCGACAGGTAGATCGAAAATCAGTGTCAGGTCCGGGCGCAGATCGCCTTGAACGAAGGTTTCCAGAGCCGCGATGCGCTCAAGCGACAAGCCACGGCCGCCGCCCTGGTAGGCGTAAGTCGAATCGGTAAAACGATCACACAAGACCACTGCACCGCGGGCCAGTGCCGGGCGAATCACTTCAGCCAGGTGCTGGGCACGCGCCGCGAACACCAACAGCAACTCGGTATCCGGGTTCATGACTTCGTCGACCGGGGCCAACAGCACTTCACGGATGCGCTCGGCCAACGGCGTGCCCCCCGGCTCGCGGGTCAGCACCACCTCGATGCCGGCGGCGCGCAAGCGCTCGGCCAGGTATTCGCGATTGGTGCTCTTGCCGGCGCCTTCCGGGCCTTCCAGAGTAATAAACAAGCCAGTCACAGGCAGTCCTTAATCAGAGTCATTGCGGGCTTTTCGGTGCGCTTGCATCGGGCTCCGGTGTTTCAGGAGCTGGCGCAGGATCTTGCGCCGGCACTGGCGGCAGCGCCTCGGGTGCCGTGTTCGGTGAAGCGGCCGGGATCGGTGCCAGCTCCTGCGAAGCCTTGGCCTCCTGCGTACCGTTTTGCTCAGTCTGGGTCGGCGCAGTCTCTGGCGTGGCAGTAGGCGCCGGGCTGGAGCGGTAATCGGCGCGACGCTTGAGCTGGAACTCCTTCACGGCATTGTTGTGGGCATCCAGATCGTCGGAGAACACGTGAGTGCCATCACCACGCGCCACGAAGTAGAGGCTGTTGCCCTCCACCGGATTGAGTGCCGCATGAATGGCTTCGCGACCGACCATGGAAATAGGCGTCGGCGGCAGGCCCGCATTCATGTAGGTGTTGTAGGGCGTCGCCTCCTTGAGGTGGGCCCGGGTCAGCTTGCCGCTGTAGCGGTCGCCGAGGCCGTAGATCACCGTCGGGTCGGTCTGCAGCAGCATGCCCATCGCCATCCGCCGTACAAACACGCCGGCAATCTGCCCGCGCTCCTGCGGTACGCCGGTTTCCTTTTCGACCAGCGAGGCCATGATCAGCGCTTGATAGGGCTCGGTGTACGGCGCATCCGCGGCGCGCTGCTCCCATTCCCTGGCGAGTACTTCGTCGAGGCGGTCGTAGGCGGTTTTCAGCAGCTCGATATCGGACATGCCGCGCACGTAACGATAGGTGTCAGGGAAGAAGCGCCCTTCCGGAAAAATCCCGGTGTGGCCAAGCTTGTCCATGACCTGGCTATCGCTCAAGCCGTCGAGGCTATGATCGAGTTTCTCTTCCTTGGCCAGCGCTGCGCGCACCTGGCGGAAATTCCAGCCTTCGACCAGGGTCAGGCTGTACTGAACCATTTCCCCGCGTTTCCACAGGTCGATCAGGCCTTCGACGGTCATGCCCGGCTTCATGCGGTATTCACCGCTGTGCAGGGGTTGCTTGGCGAGATTGAAACGCCAATACACGCGCAGCCAGAAGGCGTCCTTGATGACGCCATTGGCTTCAAGTCGGTAGAAGGTGCGGGTCGGCGTGGTGCCCTTGGGCACATCCAGCAATTGTTCCTGGGCAATGTTCAGCGGTTGTACCAGCGCCGAATGAATTTTCCAGGCTGAAGCACCCATCAGCAGCCCTGCCAGAACCACTCCGGTTTCCAGCAGCAGCAAGAGTTTACGTCTCACGTATCAAGCATCCAGTAGCGCACGGGCAATGGTTTGGAGTTTACGGGTGAGCGGCCCAACCGGCCAGTGAAGAGCAGCATAGGCACGCACAGGCCAGATACCATACACGCTGTTGCAGACAAAGACTTCGTCAGCCCATTGCAGCTGTTCGAGGGGGATGTCGGTGATTTGCGTGGGGATTCCCAGCAACCCGGCCTGGAACAATAGTTCGGCACGCATCACCCCGGCCACGCCGCAACGCTTGAGATCAGCCGTGATGAGCACACCGTCACGCACCAGGAACAGATTGCTGAACACACCCTCGATCACGCGCCCGGCCTGATCGAGCATCAAGCCTTCGGCATGCTCGGTGTCCTGCCATTCGGCACGGGCGAGGACTTGTTCAAGTCGATTGAGGTGCTTGAGGCCGGCCAGTAATGGCTGCCTGGACAATCGCGTGGTGCAGGGAAACAGACGAACACCCTGCTCGCCATGCGCGGCAGCGTAGGCTGCAGGTGGACTGCCTTGCAGAATGCGTCGAGCCTGGGCCGAAGGATCGGGCGCGTAACCGCGCAGGCCGTCGCCACGAGTGAGCATGATCTTGAGCACCCCGTCACCCAATGCCGCGGCGTAGGCCAGCAGTTCGCTGCGGATCAATTCCTGATCGGCAGCAAGCGCCAGACGCGAACAGCCATCCGCCAGACGCGACAGATGCCGCTCCAGCAAAACGGGCTGCCCGTTGCGCACGGCGATGGTTTCGAACAGACCATCGCCATAAGCCAGGCCGCGATCCTTCAGCGACAGAGCGTCAGCCGGCTGACCGTCGACCCAGCAGTCCATCAGCCTGCGAACCGGCGGAACACCAGCGAGCCGTTGGTGCCGCCAAAACCGAAGGAGTTGGACACGACCACATCGATATCCATGTTGCGCGCGGTGTGCGGCACGAAATCGAGGTCGCAGCCTTCGTCCGGCTCATCAAGGTTGATGGTCGGCGGCGCTACCTGGCTGTTGATCGCCAGCACGCTGAAGATCGCCTCGACCGCGCCCGCCGCACCCAGCAGGTGGCCGGTCATGGACTTGGTGGAGCTGACGGCCAGCTTGTAGGCATGCTCGCCGAACACCGACTTGATCGCGTTGACCTCAGCGAGATCGCCGGCGGGAGTCGACGTGCCGTGGGCGTTGATGTACTGCACTTGATCGCCATTGATCTTCGCATCGCGCAGCGCATTGGTGATGCAGCGGGCAGCACCCGCGCCATCGGCGGGTGGCGAAGTCATATGGTAGGCATCGCCGCTGGTGCCGAAGCCAATGAGTTCGGCGTAGATGGTCGCACCACGGGCCTTGGCGTGTTCCAGCTCTTCCAGAACCAGTGCACCGGCGCCATTGGACAGCACGAAGCCGTCACGGCCCTTGTCCCATGGACGGCTGGCGCGGGTCGGCTCGTCGTTGCGGGTCGACAGCGCGCGCGAGGCACCGAAGCCGCCCATGCCCAGGCCGCAGGCCGCCATCTCGGCACCGCCGGCAATCATCACGTCGGCTTCGTCGTACATGATGTTGCGGGCTGCCATGCCAATGCAGTGGGTACCGGTGGTACAGGCCGTGGCGATGGCGTAGTTAGGTCCCTGTGCCCCCAGATGGATCGACAGGAAACCGGAAATCATATTGATGATCGAGCCTGGCACGAAGAACGGGGAAATCCGTCGTGGGCCGGTCTCGTGCAGCGTGCGGGCGGTTTCTTCGATATTGGTCAGACCGCCAATACCCGAGCCCATGGCCACGCCGATACGCTCACGGTTGGCGTCAGTGACTTCCAGACCGGAATTGCGTACCGCCTGAAAACCTGCTGCCAGACCGTACTGAATGAACAGGTCGAGTTTGCGGGCTTCCTTGACCGACAGGTATTCCTCGACATTGAAGTCCTTTACCGAGCCGCCAAAACGGGTGGAATAGGCAGAAAGGTCGGTGTGTTCGATCAGACCAATGCCACTGCGGCCAGCCAGAATGCCCTGCCAGCTGCTCGGCACATCCGTGCCCAGTGGCGACAACATACCCATACCGGTGACTACGACGCGTCTACGCGACACAGCACTCTCCTTTTTTCAAATGACGACTTTGCATCAGGCCTAAAGAAAAAACCGCACGCCATGATGGCAGTGCGGTTTTTCCATGACAGCGAGCAACGATTACAAACTATTACGCCTGGTGGCTAGTAACGTAGTCGATTGCAGCTTGTACAGTAGTGATCTTCTCGGCTTCTTCGTCAGGGATTTCGGTCTCGAATTCCTCTTCCAGAGCCATCACCAGCTCAACGGTGTCAAGGGAGTCGGCACCCAGGTCTTCAACGAAGGAAGCAGTGTTGACCACTTCTTCTTCTTTAACGCCCAGTTGCTCAGCAACGATTTTCTTGACGCGCTCTTCGATGGTGCTCATACCTTGTTTTCACTCCTAATGGACAAATTCAGGCAGCTGGCCAGTGGGTAAGTGTATAGAAAGGCTTTTCAGCTTTTCAACTGAAAGCTTCACTCCTCGAACCCGGTGACCCTCTGCCTATAAATAGATTGCAGCTTTATAACGGATTTTAGACAGCTCGTATGACATTTTTTTGAAGCAATCCGTCACATTTGAATTACATGTACATCCCGCCGTTCACCGGGATTGTAGCTCCGGTAACGTAAGCCGCACCGTCCGACGCAAGAAAAGCGACCACGGACGCGATCTCTTGAGCTTGCCCCAGACGACCCAGCGGAATCTGCGTCTGCAAGGCTTCACGCTGCGCCTCGGGCAGTTCACGGGTCATATCGGTATCAATGAACCCTGGGGCCACCGAGTTTACCGTAATCGCACGCGAACCGACTTCACGCGCCAATGCACGGCTGAAACCTTCCAGACCGGCCTTGGCGGCAGCGTAGTTTACTTGGCCTGCGTTGCCCATGGCACCCACAACCGAACCAATACTGATAATTCGGCCCCAACGGGCTTTGGTCATGCCACGCAAAACGCCCTTGGACAGGCGGAACAGACTGTTCAGGTTGGTATCGACAACGTCGTGCCACTCGTCGTCTTTCATGCGCATCATCAGGTTATCGCGGGTGATGCCGGCATTGTTGACCAGGATCGCCGGCGCACCGAACTGCTCCTGGATGCTCGCCAGGACCGCCGCCACGGACTCGTCACTGGTGACATTGAGTTCCAGGCCGGTGCCTTGAATACCGTTTTCCTTCAGGGTCGCGGCAATACGCTCGGCACCCGACGCGGAAGTCGCGGTACCGACAACGATGGCACCCTGACGACCCAGTTCCAGTGCGATAGCCTGGCCGATGCCACGGCTTGCACCGGTGACCAGTGCAACTTTACCTTGCAGACTCATGCAAGCTTCTCCTGATTCAGGCCAACGCTGCACGGGCGGCAGCGAAAGCGTCTGGGGTATTGAGGTTGGATGTCGATACGCCTTCGGCGCAACGCTTGTTCAGGCCGGCCAGCACTTTACCGGGGCCGCACTCGACCAGATTGGTCGCGCCCCTGGCAGCCAGCGCCTGTACGGATTCGACCCAGCGTACGGGCTTGTACAGCTGTTCGAGCAGATCACGCTTGAGGGTTTCCAGATCGGCCGGCACTTCGGCGCTGACGTTCTGGACCACCGGAATCTGTGGCGCCTGCCAGTTGATCGCGGCGATCGATTCGGCGAAACGCTCGGCAGCCGGACGCATCAGCTCGCAGTGGGACGGCACGCTGACCGGCAGCGGCATGGCGCGCTTGGCACCACGCGCCTTGCAGCCTTCGATGGCGCGCTCGACCGCAGCCTTGGCACCGGCGATGACCACCTGGCCCGGGGAGTTGAAGTTCACCGCGCTGACCACTTCGCCTTGCGCCGCTTCGGCACAGGCGGCCAGTACGTCGGCATCGTCCAGGCCGAGGATGGCGGCCATGCCGCCCTGCCCGGCC
Organism: Pseudomonas sp. Pseusp49; assembly: GCF_059491875.1. Lineage (NCBI taxonomy): Bacteria > Pseudomonadati > Pseudomonadota > Gammaproteobacteria > Pseudomonadales > Pseudomonadaceae > Pseudomonas > Pseudomonas sp. Pseusp49. The sequence continues at coordinate 5,189,187 of NZ_CP168514.1, forward strand.
GGAACGGCTTCCTGCATCAGCTGGCCACGACGTTCGACGAGTTTCACCGCGTCGCCCAGGCTCAGGCTGCCCGCTGCCACCAGCGCGCTGTATTCACCCAGGCTGTGCCCGGCGACGTAGGCCGGACGCGCACCACCTTCGGCCAGCCACAGACGCCACAGGGCGATCGAGGCGGTCAGAATGGCCGGTTGGGTTTTATCGGTTTGATTGAGTTGCTCTTCCGGCCCTTGCTGGGTCAGTGCCCACAGGTCGTAACCCAGTGCATCGGAAGCTTCTTTGAATGTTTCAAGGACAACCAGGTGTTGTGCGCCCAGCTCGGCCAGCATGCCGAGGGACTGCGAACCCTGTCCCGGGAAGACGAATGCGAGGGAAGCAGACATGTAACAAGCCCCTAATGATCTTGTCGTCGGAGAAATGGCGCCCCGCTTTGGGGACGCAAGAAACTGACAGTTGGATGGCCCATCGAACCAAGCGGTCACATTTAAGCATTGTCCGACGAAAACGCCTAAAGCAACAAATCCTCCAGACGACCGTGCAGGCGCTCGGGAAGATTCTCCTGAATCTCGATCATGGCGCGCGAAATAGCGCTCTGGAAACCCTGGACCCCGGCAGAACCGTGGCTCTTCACCACAATCCCCTGCAAGCCGAGAAAGCTCGCACCGTTATGCCGGGCAGGCGCCAGGTCGGCCTGCAGACGCTTCATCAACGGCAGCGCCAGTGCACCGACCGCACGTGAGGCCAGGCTCTTCTTGAACAACGCCTCGATGCGCCCGGCAATCATGGTCGCCAGGCCTTCGCTGGATTTGAGCAGGATGTTGCCGACAAAACCGTCACACACCACCACATCCGCTTCACCACGGTACAAACCGTCGCCCTCGATAAAGCCGATGTAATTGATGCCCCGGGCGCCTTGCAACAAAGTCGCCGCCAGCTTGACCTGCTGATTGCCCTTGATGTCTTCGGTGCCGATGTTCAGCAACGCCACCCGTGGGCGGCTGATGCCCAGCGTCTCCGCCGCCACCGAGCCCATCACCGCAAACTGCAACAGATGCTCGGCACTGCAATCGACGTTGGCACCCAGGTCGAGCAATTGGCAGTAACCCTTTTGTGTCGGGATCGCCGCCACCATGGCCGGACGGTCAATGCCCGGCAGGGTCTTGAGCACGAAGCGCGACAACGCCATCAGCGCCCCGGTATTGCCGGCACTGACACAGGCCTGGACTTTACCGTCGCGCAGCAACTCAAGGGCCACGCGCATCGATGAGTCGGGCTTGCCTCGCAAGGCCTGTGCGGGTTTTTCGTCCATGCCGATGACTTCGCTCGCCGGAGCAATCGACAGGCGCGCGCGATCCACAGCCGAATGGCCAGCGATCAATTCTTCAAGAAGGGAGGGTTGACCGACGAGGGTCAGGTGCAGCGAGGGTGTAGCGGACAGGCAAGCAAGACTGGCCTGGACAATGCTGCGGGGACCGAAGTCCCCGCCCATTGCGTCAATCGCGATGACTTGAGCGGACAAGTGATTACTCGTCAGCGCCCTTGTCGATCACTTTACGGCCACGGTATACGCCTTCTGGCGATACGTGGTGACGCAGGTGAACTTCACCGGTGGTTTTTTCTACAGACAGGGTGCTAGCCTCGAGAGCGTCGTGCGAACGGCGCATGTCACGGGCAGAGCGGGATTTTTTGTTCTGCTGAACAGCCATAATTGATTAACTCCTAAACGTTTGGGTCACGCTTTAACTGCGCCAATACACTGAACGGGTTGGACCGCGTTACCTCGTCCTCGCTCGGTTCGGGCTCATCTGCTCCCGCCGGCTGCTGGCATTCTTCCGGATGATGAGCAGGCACAATGGGCAAGGCGAGCAGAAGCTCCTCCTCGATCAGTGACTGCAGATCCAATGGATCTTCGCCCAGTTCCAGCACGTCATAACCTTTCGGCAACGACTGGGTATTCGCACCCTCCTTCACCACAGCGTAACTACATTCGCTATGGATCGGCAGGGTGACCAGCTCAAGACAACGCTGGCAAACCATTTTGACTTCAGTGTCGATAAAGCTGTGGATGACCACAGATTTACGTTCATCTCGTTCAAAAACGAATTTAGCCTGCACCGTACCGACATTGTCGGAAAGCGGGTCGCAGAGTCTCTCCAAATCGGCCAGCAGCATTTCACCTTGAAGGGTGGTGCCACGATCAGCCAATTTGCGCGGGTCAACGTGAGGTGGAATCGGGTCATTCAACATAGGCGCAGCATTATAGGGATGCACCCGCCCATGTCAAAGGAAATTCAGCCCTGTCCGTCACTTGGAAGCCTCGCTAGAATTCGCACCTGCCTTATGGAGATGCGCATGCTGCCTTTATTACTCGCTTCCGGCTCGGTCTATCGCCGGGAATTGCTGGCCCGCCTGCAACTGCCATTCACCTGCAGTTCGCCGGATATCGACGAAAGCCATCGCCCCGGTGAATCCGCCATCGCACTGGTCAAGCGCCTTGCCGAAGAGAAAGCGCGCGCCCTGGCCGCCAGCCATACCGCTCATCTGATAATCGGCTCCGACCAGGTCGCCGTGCTGGGAGAGCGGATAATCGGCAAGCCCCACACCTTCGAAAAAGCCCGCGAACAACTGCTGGCCGCCAGCGGCACCAGCGTGACATTCCTGACCGGTCTGGCCTTGCTCAACAGCCGGACAGGGCACTGCCAGGTCGATTGCGTGCCGTTCACCGTACACATGCGCACACTCGACGCGACCCGCATCGAGCGCTACCTGCACGCCGAGCAGCCCTACGACTGCGCAGGCAGCTTCAAGGCCGAAGGCCTGGGTGTCAGCCTGTTTCGCAGTACCGAGGGGCCTGATGCGACCAGCCTGATTGGTCTGCCGCTGATTCGCTTGATCGACATGTTGCTGGTCGAAGGCGTGCAAATACCCTGAAAGCAAAAGATCGCAGCCTGCGGCAGCTCCTACAGGTGATCTGTGTAGGAGCTGCCGCAGGCTGCGATCTTTTGATCTTTGAAGCGGTCTAGCGCAACGACGGACCGTTAAACCCCATCCACATCGCCAAATGCTCAGCCACGCTGGCGCCGAGCTTCTTCGAGAAGCGATCGAATGGCGACTCCTGAACGGTAAAGTCCACCAGCTCCTTCTCACCGATCACATCCCGCGCGACCGAACTGGCATTGCCCAGTCCATCGATCAACCCCAGCGGCAGCGCCTGCTCGCCGGACCAGACCAGGCCGGAGAACAACTCCGGATGCTCCTTGTCCTTCAGGCGATCACCCCGCCCTTGCTTGACGCTGTTGATGAACTGCTTGTGGGTCGTATCGAGCACACCCTGCCAGAAAGCGGTTTCTTCCGGCTTCTGCGGCTGGAACGGATCGAGGAACGACTTGTGTTCGCCCGAGGTGTAAGTGCGACGCTCGACGCCCAGCTTCTCCATGGTGCCGACAAAGCCGTAACCGGCCGCCGTCACACCGATGGAGCCGACCAGGCTCGCCTTGTCGGCGTAGATCTGATCCGCCGCGCTGGCGATGTAGTAAGCACCGGAAGCCCCCAGGTCGGAAATGACCGCATACAGTTTGGTGTCCGGATGCAGGGCGCGCAGACGACGGATCTCGTCATAGACATAACCCGACTGCACCGGACTGCCGCCCGGACTGTTGATGCGCAGGATGACGCCCTTGACCTTCTTGTCCTCGAAAGCCGCGCGTAGGCTGCCAACGATATTGTCTGCGCTGGCCGGCTCCTTGTCGGCAATCATGCCTGTTACATCGATCAACGCCGTGTAATTGGCGCTGAGGGTAGCGGCCTTTTCCATATCCATCAGCGGCGAAAACAGAGCAATCGCGCCGAAAAGATACACAAACGTCAGCAACTTGAAGAAAATTCCCCAGCGACGGGACCGGCGTTGCTCCTGCACGCTGGCCAGCAGCGTCTTCTCCAGCAGCTTCCAGCTCTTGTCGTCACCGCTCTCTGCGCTCGCCTTGGCGGGCGCCTTCCATTCGTCGGTCATGCCGTCCACCCCAAAAACAACCGGTTAAGCCTGCTGACTCAGCCAGGCATGCAATTCTGAAAAACGGTCGATGGCCAGTCGCGGCTCATAAAGCTTCAACGCATCGATCGATTGAGCGCCATAGCTTACGGCCACCGACCCCATGCCTGCGTTGCGTGCCATCTGCAAATCAAAGGACGAATCACCAACCATCAATGCCTGATCCGGGCGAACCTCGCAATGCGCGAGAATTTGCTCGAGCATCAGCGGATGGGGCTTGCTGGCGGTCTCGTCGGCGGCACGGGTGATATCGAAGTAATCCTCCCAGCCATGAGACTTCAGCACCCGATCCAGCCCGCGACGGGCCTTGCCGGTCGCCACAGCCAGATGATAGCCCTCGGCACGAAATGCCTCGAGCGACTCGACGACTCCTTCGAACAACGGCGAAGGCACGGCCTCCGACGCAATGTAATGTTCGGCGTAGTGCTCGCGAAACGCTATCAACTCGGCGTCATCGATTTCGGGGTACAGGGTGCGGATCGCTTCCGGCAAGCCCAGGCCGATGATGCCCTTGACGGCAAGATCGTCGCGCTGTTCAAAACCGGAGCGCCGGGAGGCAACATGCATCGCCTCGACAATCCGGCCAATGGAATCGGCCAGCGTGCCGTCCCAATCGAAGATCAGCAGCTTGTAATCAGATGGGCGCACTCAGTCGCTCCACAGTCTTGGCCCACATCTCGTCGACCGGCGCCTGCAACTTCAGCTCGCCGCCATCAGGCAACGGCACGGTCAACATGTAGGCATGCAGGAACAGGCGCTTGCCGCCCAGATCGCGGATTTCCTTGCTGAAACCTTCGTCGCCGTACTTGGTGTCGCCAGCGATGCAATGCCCGGCGTGCAAGGTATGGACGCGGATCTGATGAGTCCGGCCGGTAATCGGCTTGGCTTCGATCAGGGTGGCAAAGTCGCCGAAGCGGCGCAGGACCTTGAACACGGTCACCGACTCCTTGCCCTCCTCCTCGTCGACCTCGACCATACGCTCGCCGGAGCGCAGATTGCTCTTGCCCAGCGACGCGCGAACCTGCTTGATCGAGCTCGCCCAGTTACCGCGAACCAGCGCCATGTAGCGCTTGTCGACGCCATCACCGCGCAACGCAGTGTGCAAGTGGCGCAACATGCTGCGCTTCTTGGCGATCATCAACAGGCCGGACGTGTCACGGTCGAGACGGTGAACCAGCTCGAGCTCCTTGCAATCGGGGCGCAACTGACGAAAGGCTTCGATCACCCCGAACGTCAGGCCGCTACCGCCGTGAACTGCAATGCCGGCGGGCTTGTTGATCACGATCAGGGCCTTGTCTTCGAAGACAATCGAGGCTTCGAGCCGCTGCAGCAGGCCTTGTGCCAGTGGCACCGGCTCGTCGCGCTCAGGCACGCGAACCGGCGGCACGCGCACGATATCGCCCGCCTGCAGCTTGTACTCGGGCTTGATCCGACCTTTGTTCACGCGCACTTCGCCCTTGCGCAAAATGCGGTAAATCAAGGTCTTGGGCACGCCTTTGAGCCGGGCGAGAAGGAAATTATCAATACGTTGGCCGGCATATTCCGGCGAGACCTCAAGCAGTTGTACGCCTGGAGTCGGGGGGGTAGTCGTCGTCATGCCGCGGATGATAACAATTTTTTATGGAATTGAAGCACTTAATCATTGCTGCTATAGTCGCGAACGCCGCCAAAAGCGGCCTGGACAGCGGACCAACGGTCAAAAACCGGCCCTGACCAACGCAATTCACCAGGACGCGAGGCCGTCCTACGGGGCTTTCGCTACGTAACGGTGGAGTTTGCAGGTGTAACGAGCGCAGGTGACATGAGGCCTGAATCACGCCACAAAGCAGAGTTTTCCACTCGTTTTGCGAGCCATATTCACGGCCAGTTCACAAAGTGCAGTCAGCTGCGAATGACCTCGAGCGAAGGCATCGGAAACAACGCCTAAATTAGCCATGATGCGTGACCTCCCCTTTCGGAGCTCACGGTAAATGCCAACCCGCTGCGGATTCTGCGCGCGGCAGCACCCGAATTATCAGGGATACGTGTAGGGTGGAGATGCACAACCGCCGGACTGTGTAGCAACAGGCTTTCTCCAGACGCTTCATCTCGTCCACAGCCGCTGGTTGATTCCTCCTCCTGACTGAGTGCTTAAGTAGCCACAGCAAGCAGGACGCGTACGTCGCGATGAAGGCCCACATTGGCCGGACTTCGCTGGACACGGGAAATGGCCAACCACTCCCGACGCACCTGACACCGACCGTGAGAAGTCGTGTGTGCCGAACGCCGTTTCCGGCAGCCCGGAAACCGACGGTACTACATGAAAAGAATGCTGATTAACGCAACTCAACCCGAAGAGTTGCGTGTTGCACTGGTAGATGGCCAGCGCCTCTACGACCTGGACATCGAATCCGGTGCACGCGAGCAGAAGAAGGCCAACATCTATAAAGGCCGGATTACTCGCATCGAACCAAGCCTCGAGGCTGCCTTTGTCGATTTCGGCTCTGAGCGCCACGGCTTCCTGCCCCTCAAAGAAATCTCCCGCGAATACTTCAAGAAAGCCCCGGAAGGTCGCGTCAACATCAAGGACGTCCTGAGCGAAGGCCAGGAAGTCATCGTTCAGGTCGAAAAAGAAGAACGTGGCAACAAGGGCGCCGCCCTGACCACCTTCATCAGCCTGGCCGGTCGTTACCTGGTGCTGATGCCGAACAACCCGCGTGCCGGCGGTATCTCCCGTCGCATCGAAGGCGAAGAGCGCAACGAACTGCGTGAAGCCCTGAATGGTCTGGTTGCCCCGGCCGACATGGGCCTGATCGTGCGCACTGCCGGCCTTGGCCGCAGCAGCGAAGAAATGCAGTGGGACCTCGACTACCTGCTGCAACTGTGGACCGCCATCAAGGAAGCCTCGCTGGACCGCGCCGCGCCGTTCCTGATCTACCAGGAAAGCAACGTGATCATCCGCGCGATCCGCGACTACCTGCGCCAGGACATCGGCGAAGTGCTGATCGACAGCGTTGAAGCCCAGGACGAAGCCCTGACCTTCATCCGCCAGGTGATGCCGCAGTACGCCAGCAAGATCAAGCTCTACGAAGACAGCGTTCCGCTGTTCAACCGTTTCCAGATCGAAAGCCAGATCGAAACCGCTTTCCAGCGCGTCGTCGAACTGCCTTCCGGCGGTTCCATCGTGATCGATCCGACCGAGGCCCTGGTGTCCATCGACATCAACTCGGCGCGCGCCACCAAAGGCAGCGACATCGAAGAAACCGCGCTGCAGACCAACCTTGAAGCGGCCGAAGAAATCGCCCGTCAGTTGCGCCTGCGCGACATCGGCGGCCTGATCGTCATCGACTTCATCGACATGACCCCTGCCAAGAACCAGCGCGCCGTGGAAGAGAAAGTCCGCGAATGCCTGGAAGCCGACCGCGCTCGCGTGCAAGTCGGTCGCATCTCGCGCTTCGGCCTGCTGGAAATGTCCCGTCAGCGCCTGCGTCCGTCCCTGGGCGAAAGCAGCGGCATCGTCTGCCCGCGTTGCAACGGCACCGGCATCATCCGTGACGTTGAATCGCTGTCCCTGGCGATCCTGCGCCTGATCGAAGAAGAAGCCCTGAAAGACCGCACCGCCGAAGTTCGTGCACAAGTGCCGATCCCGGTGGCTGCGTTCCTGCTCAACGAAAAACGCAACTCGATCACCAAGATCGAACTGCGCACCCGCGCCCGCATCGTCATTCTGCCGAACGATCACCTCGAGACGCCGCACTTCGAAGTGCAACGCCTGCGTGATGACAGCCCGGAAGCAGCGACCAACCAGTCCAGCTACGAAATCGCCGCTGCCGCTGCCGAAGTCGAAGAAGTCCAGCCAGCCGCTGCGACCCGCACCCTGGTTCGCCAGGAAGCCGCGGTCAAGACCGCTCCGGCCCGCGCCAACGCTCCGGTTCCGACCGAAGTTGCCGCTCCGGCCCCTGCTCCGGCCGTCGTGCCTGAGCCAAGCCTGTTCAAAGGCCTGGTGAAGTCGCTGGTGAGCCTGTTCGCCACCAAGGAAGAGCCTGTCGCGCCGGTTGTGGTTGAAAAGCCAGCCGCCGAGCGTCCGGCCCGCAACGAAGAGCGTCGCAACGGTCGCCAGCAGAGCCGCAACCGTAACGGTCGCCGCGATGAAGAGCGCAAGCCTCGCGAAGAACGTGCACCGCGTGAAGAGCGCGCGCCACGTGAGCCGCGTGAAGAACGTCAGCCACGCGAAGTGCGCGAACCTCGCGAGTCCCGTGAAGAAACGCCGGCAGTAGCTCGCGAAGAACGCGCACCACGCGCGCCTCGTGAAGAACGTGCGCCGCGCGCTCCGCGTGAAGATCGCAAGCCACGTGGCGAGCGTGAAGAGCGCGTGCGTGAACTGCGCGAGCCTCTGGATGCCGCTCCGGCTGCTCCGGCCGCCGCTGCTACCGCAGAAGAGCGTCCAGCTCGCCAGCCACGTGAAGAGCGTGCTCCACGCCCACCGCGTGAAGAGCGTCAGCCTCGTGCCGAACAAGCTGCTGCCGCCGCTGCCGAAGAAGAACTGACCACCAACGAAGAGCAACTGCAGGAAGAAGGTCAGGAAAACGCCGAAGGCGATCGTCCACGCCGCCGTTCCCGTGGCCAGCGTCGTCGCAGCAACCGTCGCGAGCGTCAGCGTGACGCCAACGGCAACGTGATCGAAGGTTCGGAAGAGTCCGAGTCCGGCGAAAACGCTGAAGCGCCAAGCACTGCCGATCTGGCCGCCGGCTTGGCTGTGACCGCAGCCGTTGCCAGCAGCGTGATCAGCGCTCCAGCCGAAGCTGAAGCCAATGTGCAAGCCGAACGCGCCACTGCCGCGACCCTGGAAGCAGCTCCGGTTGAAGCGCCAGTCGTTGAAGCGACCACGCCGGTCGAAGTCACCGCCTCGCCGGAAATCGAAGTGGCGCCAGAAGCTCAGCCAGCCGTAGAAGCAGCTGCCGAGCCGGCTCCAGTGGTTGAAGCACCTGCCGCTCCTGCAGAAGCTGTCGTCGAGACCGTGACTGAAACCGTTCGCGAAGTGCGTGAAGAGCAAACGGCGTTCAACTGGGTGGCCGAGCCAGCCGTCGCTGAAACACCAGCGCCTGCTGCCGAGACCCAAGTGGCCGAAGCCATGGTTTCCGAGCCGGTGGTTGCCGCCGCGGAACCGGCTCCAGCGCCGCAGGTTGAAGCTCCTGTCGTTGAAGCTCCTGCTGCTGAAGCTGCGGTCGTCGCCCAAGCGCCTGCGCCGGTCGTCGAAGCCGCTCCTGTCAGCGCCCTGACGCCAAGTGGCCGTGCGCCTAACGACCCGCGTGAAGTGCGTCGTCGCAAGCGTGAAGCCGAGCGCCTGCAGAAGGAAGCCGAACTGGCTGCCGCTGCGGCTCCGGTTGAAGCAGTTGTTGCTGAAGTGGTTGAGGCCGCGCCTGCCCCGGCCGCCGAAGTGGTTGCCGAGCCGGCCGAGTCGGTGATCCACGAAGCGCCGCGTTCTGTTCAGGAAGCGGTAGAGCAACACGAGCAAGCCCTGGAAAAAGAGCACGAGACCAAACCTCTCGCCTGATTCCATCGGCCACTGAAAAGCCCTGCCTGGTGAACCCAGGCGGGGCTTTTTTTATATCCGGACTTCACCGCAATCCTTGTAGGAGCTGGCGCAGCCTGCGATCTTTTGGCGGTTTCGGAATCGATCAGGAAACAAGATCAAAAGATCGCAGCCTGCGGCAGCTCCTACAGGTACATCCGACACTTTGTAGGAGCTGGCGCAGCCTGCGATCTTTTGGCGATTTCGGAATCGATCAGGAAACAAGATCAAAAGATCGCAGCCTTCGGCAGCTCCTACAGGTACATCCGACACCTTGTAGGAGCTGGCGCAGCCTGCGATCTTTTGGCTGTTTCGAAATCGGTCGGGAAACAAGATCAAAAGATCGCAGCCTGCGGCAGCTCCTACAGGTACATCCGACACCTTGTAGGAGCTGGCGCAGCCTGCGATCTTTTGGCGATTTCGGAATCGGTCGGGAAACAAGATCAAAAGATCGCAGCCTGCGGCAGCTCCTACAGAGGATCTAGGCTGGTTTGTAGTTCAATGCCGGCGGCACATCCACATCCCACAGCACACCGGGATCATCCACGGTCACTTCGACCACCCGCCCTTGGGCAAACAGTGGTTTCGCGCCACGATCCCCCGAGAGCGTCATCAATCCCGCTGCGAAGTCCCGTCCAAATCCGACCGGATGCCCATACCTACCGCCCTGTACGGGCACACTGATACTGTCATCGCCAATACCCGCCACCACTTGCTCGATACTGGACGGCAGGATGAACGGCATATCCCCCAGCACCATCAGCCAGCCATCGAGTTGCTTGCAGGCAGCGACCCCGGCGGCAATGCTGTCGCCCATACCGGTCGATTCGATCAGCACAATCTCGCAGCCATAGGCCTGAGCCATGCGAATCACTTGCGGGCGGTCAGCAGTGGTGACCAATACGCGTTTGCCCAGCGTCGCCGGCAGGTTGACCAATGTGTGCTCGATGACGGACCGCACCACGCCGTCACGCCCGGTGCAATCGGCCACCAACTTATCCCTTTCGGCGCCCGCTTCCTGACGAAACCGACTGCCCTGCCCCGCCGCCAGTACGACGACGCCAATGGACTCGCTCATACGTTCTCCCGCAAGACCTTCTTCTGTTTCAGTTCGATGCCATTTTTGACCGCCACGATTTCCGCCATGAGCGACAAGGCAATTTCCGCTGGATTATGACTGCCGATATGCAAGCCAATCGGACCGTGCAAACGGTCAATCGCCGATTGCGACAAACCCAGTTGAGCCAGGTTTTCCCGGCGCTTCTGGCTGTTGACCCGCGACCCCAGCGCTCCAACGTAAAAGGCTTTGGAATCCAGGGCCGTGAGCAGCGCCATGTCGTCCAGGCGCGGATCATGGGTCAAGGCCACGATGGCCGTGCGTTCATCGGTCTGGATATTCAATACTGCCTCATCCGGCATGCCCGAGACGAATCGTCCGTGCTGCTCTTCCCAGCCATAGACGAACTCGCTGCGTGGATCGCAAATCAGCACTTCGAAATCCAGCAAACGAGCCATTTCCGCGACATAGCGCGACAGTTGCCCCGCGCCGATCAGCAGCAAGCGCCAGCGCGGGCCATAGATCGCCCGCAAGGTCTGACCGTCGAACGTCAAGACGTCGGCTTTAGTGGCCGGACGCAAAAGCACTTCGCCGGAGGCCAGGTTCAGTTCACGGGCAACGATTTCATGGGCCTCGCATCGGGCCAGCAGTTGCTCGACCCAATCCCCATCGTCGATGCGCTCCTCGGTCAAGCGCAAGGTGCCACCGCAGGGCAAACCGAAACGTGCAGCTTCCTCGCGGGTCACGCCGTACGTGATCAGTTGCACCGGAGGCCCGTCCAGTGCGAGACGGCCGTCGTGCAGCCGGGCGATCAAGTCATCCTCGACACACCCGCCGGAAACCGAACCAATCACCACACCGTCCTCGCGCAGGGCCAGCATGGCGCCGGGTGCCCGGGGCGCAGTGCCCCAGGTTTCGACCACGCTGTACAACACTACCCGCTGACCGGCGCGCTGCCATTGCAACACGCTGCGCAGGACGTTCAGGTCGGCGCTGTCCATCAGGTTCCGGCCTGCTGCCAGCCCGACAACTGATAACGAACCGGCAGGTTGCGGATGCGCTTGCCGGTGGCAGCAAAGATCGCGTTGCACAGGGCCGGCGCAATCGGTGGCACGCCCGGCTCACCAACCCCGCCCAATGGCACGTCGCCCGACGGCGTCACCAGATGCACAGCCACTTCTTTCGGCGCCAGGGACATGCGCGCCACTTCGTACATGTGGAAGTTGTCCTGCTGGACCTTGCCGTCCTTGAAGCTGATTTCCCCGAGCACCGCATTACCCAGGCCCATGACGCAGGCGCCCTCGAACTGTGCGCGAATCCGCTCGGGATTGATCTGCGGTCCGCAATCGACGGCGATATCCGCCTTGTGCACCACCAGCGTGCCGTCGTCTTTCACCTCCACCTCGATCACCGCCGCCACGTAGGTCACGAAACTGTAATGCACCGCCAGGCCCAGGCCGCGCCCCTTGGGCAGCTCACGCCCCCATCCGGCGGCTTTGGCGGCGGTCTCCAGTACCGTGCGCAGGCGCGCGGTGTCGATCGGATAACGCTCGGGGGATTCGCCGTAGTTCCACTCTTCGCTCAAGGTGCGCGGATCGATCTGACGGTCCGGGCCGAGCAACCTGATCTGGTACTTCAGCGGATCTTCCCCGGCCTTGTGCGCCAGCTCATCGATAAAACTCTGGATCGCGAAGCCATGGGGAATGTTCGACACCGAGCGATACCAGCCGACGCGGGTATGCACCGTGGCCTCGGGGTTTTCCAGGCGAATGTTGGGGATCGCATAGGCCATGTTGGTAAAACCCATGCCCAGTTCGAACGCCGCCTCATGGTTCATGCCCGGCGCAAACAACGCCGTGATGCTTGGCGCGACCGTACGGTGCAGCCAGCCGGACGGCAGACCGTCCTTGTTCAGACTGGCCTTGAGGTATTCGGCCGATACGGTGTGGAAGTAGGAACAATGAATGTCGTCTTCGCGGGTCCATTGCACCCGCACCGCTTTGCCGGGGAATTCCTTGGCGAGGATCGCGGCTTCGAGGATGAAGTCAGGCTTGGACTTGCGCCCGAACCCGCCGCCCAGCAAGGTCACGTTGAACGTGACGCTGTCGAACGGCAGGCCCAGCCTTTCACCAATCCGTTCCCGGGTGACCTGCGGTGCCTGGCTTGGCCCCCAGGCCTCGCACGCACCGTCCTTGAACCGCGCAATGGCGACCATCGGCTCCATCGGTGATTGTGACAAATGCGGCAAGTAGTAGGAGGCTTCCAGCGTACTGTCGGCGCTGCTCATGGCTTCGTCTATGTTGCCGGTATTGCGCACCACCTTGCCAGGCTTGAGCGAGGCCGCTTCGAGCTCCTTGCGATAGGCGATCGAGTCGTAGCTGGCATTGGGGCCGTCATCCCACTCGATTTTCAGCGCCTCGCGGCCCTTGATCGCCGCCCAGGTGTTGCTCGCCACCACGGCGATACCACCCAGGGGCTGGAACTCCGAAGGCAACGGACGGCTTTCGATCTGCAGCACCTTGACCACGCCGGGGACTTTCATCGCCGCGCTGGCATCGAAACTTTTGACTTTGCCGCCATACACCGTCGGGCGGGCAATCGTCGCGTAGAGCATGCCGTCGAAATGCACGTCGGCACCGTACACCGCACGGCCGTTGACGATGTCTTCACCGTCGATGGCCTTGGTGCCTTCCTTGCCGATGTAGCGGAATTCCGAAGGCTGCTTGAGCCTCAGGCTGTCACGCGCCGGTACGGCCAAAGCGCTGGCAGCGGCGGCGAGCACACCATAATCCAGTTCGCGGCCCGAGGGTTTATGGATGACTTTATGCAGTTGCGCATGGCACTCGCCCACCGAGACTTTCCACTGGTCAGCCGCGGCCTGTTCCAGCATGGCGCGTGCAGCAGCCCCGCAACGACGCATCGGTTCGTACCAGTGGCGCATGCTGCGTGAGCCGTCGGTGTCCTGGTTGCCGAAACGTGCTTCATCGCCCGGGGCCTGCTGTACCTTGACCCGCGCCCAATCGGCTTCCAGCTCATCAGCCACCACCATGGTCAGGCTGGTGCGCACGCCCTGCCCCATTTCCGAGCGGTTGCAGATCACAGTCACCGTGCCATCGGCGGCGATGCTCACATAGACTTTCGGATCGTCGACCCAGCCGTGGGGCATGCCGTCGGCGCCGAACTTCTTGTCCTTTTCTTCGGCAAAAGCGTCTTGCCAGCCCCAGCTCGCCGCCAATACCAGCGCACTGGTGGCGCCCACGCCTTTCAGAAAACCACGGCGACTGAGCTGGCTCAGATTGCTCAGGGTGAAATCATGCGGTAACCGGCTCATGCCTTGGCCTCCTTCAGGTGATTGGAGGCCTGGCGGATGGCGGTCTTGATGCGGTTGTAGGTGCCGCAGCGGCAGATGTTGCCGACCATCGCTTCTTCAATCTGCTCGTCGCTGGGGTTCGGGTGGGTCTTGAGCAGCGCTGTCGCCGACATGATTTGCCCACCCTGGCAGAAACCGCACTGGGCGACCGCCGTGTCGAGCCAGGCTTGCTGGACGACTTTGCCGATCGGGTCGGCGTGCAGGTTGTCGATGGTGCTGACATTCTGACCGACGACGGAACCGATGGGCGTGATGCAACTGCGTGCCGGAGCCCCTTCGATATGAATGGTGCAGGCCCCGCACAGGCCCATGCCGCAGCCAAATTTGGTGCCGTTGTAACCGGCCACGTCGCGGATCGCCCAGAGCAGCGGCATGTCCTCGGTGACGTCGAGTTGATGGTCTTGACCATTGAGCTTCAGGGTAATCATGTGCATGCCCGCATGGATCTTGAGTGATGGGGTCGAGCAATCTGCCGCTGGATCTCGGTGGGTCGCACGCAGATCGACTCAGGCTAATCGGCTCTCTTGTGCGGACGCAAACGGTCTGCACCGGGCCTTTGGTGGAGCAAGAGTGTGCATCGTTAGCTGACTAAGTTAACCGAGCATTAACAAAAAAAAGCCCTGCTGAGACAGGGCTTTTTAGCTGCAAGCTTTAAGCTGCAAGCTTTAAGTAAAAGCAAAACAGCGAAGAGCCTGAATTTAAGGATTGTAGCTTGCCGCTTGAGGCTTGCAGCTCGCGGCTGCCTCATCAATACCGGTTCGGTTCCATTTCCAGGTCGACATGGAAGCGTTTTGCAATATCTTTCTGGATGCGCTGCGCCAGGTTCAGCAATTGCAGGCCCGTTGCGCCGCCATAGTTGACCAGCACCAGCGCCTGCAGCTTGTGAACACCTGCGTCGGCATCGCGAAAGCCTTTCCAGCCTGCCCGCTCGATCAACCAGCCAGCGGCCAGCTTCATCTGCCCGTCGGGTTGCGCATAGGCCACCAGGTCCGGGTATTCGCCCTTGAGCCGCGCAGCCAGCGCCGCCGACACCAAAGGGTTCTTGAAGAAACTGCCGGCATTGCCGAGTACGGCCGGGTCCGGGAGTTTCTCGTTGCGGATGCTGCAAATGGCCCGGCTGACATCGCTGGCGGTCGGATGGTCGATACCTTGTTCGGTCAAGCGCTGACGCACCGGGCCGTACTCCAGGTGCAAATGCGCGGCACGGTCGAGGGCGAAGCGCACACGCAGGATCAACCAGCGCCCCGGTTCCTGCTTGAACAGGCTGTCGCGGTAGGCAAAGTTGCACTCTCCCAGACTGAAGTCGCGCAGTTCGCCGGTCTGGCGATCGAGGGCGGTCAGGCCAGCGAACACATCCTTGATCTCGACCCCATAGGCGCCGATGTTCTGCATCGGTGCCGCACCCACGGTGCCGGGAATCAGGCTGAGGTTTTCCAGGCCGGACAACCCAAGCGCCAGGGTGTGTTGCACAAAGGGATGCCAGGATTCGCCCGCCTCGGCCTCGATCACCACTTTGCCGTCGTCATCGCTCAGTACGCGAATCCCGCGAGTGGCCATGCGCAGCACCAGCGAATCGATATCGGCCGTCAGCAGCAGGTTGCTGCCACCGCCGATCACCAGTACCGGGACCTTGTGCTCCAGCCCGTAGGCCAGGGCTTCGCGTACATCGGCGTCGCTATGGGCCTCGGCAAACAGCCGGGCCTGGACATCCACGCCAAAGCTGTTGAAAGGCTTGAGCGATACCTGCGATCGAACTTGCAAACTCATAACCGTCCCTTCAATTCAATCACCAGCAAATCACTGGCGCGCTCGATCAGGTCCAACACCTGCTCGAAGCCTTGCTCGCCGTCGTAGTACGGGTCCGGCACTTCATCGATCGGCGACTGGTAACGGCGCAGGAACAGGTCCAGCTCGGCCTTGCCCTTGGCGGGCTGCAAGGCCTTGAGGTTGCGCAGGTTGCTGTTGTCCATCGCGAGGATCAGGTCGTAGGTGGCAAAATCGGCGCGGCTGACTTGCCGGGCGCGCTGGGCCGACAAGTCGTAACCACGCAGCTTCGCCGCGGCCTGGCTGCGTTTATCCGGCGCCTTGCCGACATGCCAGTCACCGGTGCCGGCGGAGGCAACCTCAACCTGATCGGCCAGCCCCGCTTCGCGCAGTTTGTGCCGCAGCACGCCTTCGGCCGTGGGAGAACGGCAGATGTTGCCCAGGCACACGAACAAAACGCGCATCACGCCTCCAGAAGGCGACGAACGCGCTCGAGGTCTTCAACGGTATCGACGCCGGCTGGCGGCGCGATCAATGCGTCGGCCACGTGGATCCGCACGCCGTGCCACAGGGCACGCAGCTGTTCCAGGCACTCGGTGTTTTCCAGCCAGCATGGACCCCAGTTGACGAAATCCTGCAGGAAACCGGCGCGGTAGGCATAGATGCCGATATGGCGGCGATACGGCACACCTTCCGGCAACTGCTCAGGGTTCACGGCAAATGCATCCCGCGCCCAGGGCAAGGTGGAGCGACTGAACGTCAGCGCCAGGCCATTGAGGTCGCTGACGACCTTGACCACGTTGGGATTGAACAGGGTGTCCGCGTCTTCGATCGGCTCGGCCAAGGTGGCCATGCGCGCTTCAGCGTGGGCCGCCAGATTGGCGGCGACCTGATCGATCACGCTCGGCGGGATCAGCGGCTCGTCGCCCTGCACGTTGACGACGATGGCATCGGGCGCCAGGCCCAGCTTCATTGCGACTTCGGCCAGGCGATCGGTGCCGGAATTGTGATCCTCACGGGTCAGCACCACTTCCGCACCGAAGCCCTTGCAGGCCTCGACGATACGCGCGTCGTCAGTGGCAACCACCACCCGCCCGGCGCTGCTTTTGCTCGCCTGTTCCCAGACGTGCTGGATCATCGGCTTGCCGGCGATCAGCAGCAGCGGCTTGCCTGGCAGGCGGGTGGAGGCATAACGCGATGGAATGACGACGGTAAAGGCTGTGGTCATTTATCCAGACGCTCATCGGTGGTCAGGGTGCGTGCTTCCGACTCGAGCATCACCGGGATGCCGTCGCGAATCGGGTAGGCCAGGCCGGCGCCCTTGCTGATCAGCTCGGTCTTGTCGGCGCTGAGCTTGAGCGGGCCTTTGCAGACCGGGCAAGCGAGGATGTCGAGCAATTTGGTGTCCATGAGCATTCCCTGGAAAAAACGGAGTTAAGGCAACAAACGATCCGGCAGCAGGCGCATCAACTGTGTGTCGAACCAGGCCACGAAGGCCGGTGACGGCACGGCATCGACCGCTAGGTACCACCAGTCGGCGGCGGCAAAGGCACGGCATTTCACCGCGTCTTTTTCCGTCATCACCAACGGCAATGACGGCGTGAAATTCAACGCCTGCACGCTGTATTCGGCGTGGTCGGCAAACGCATGTGGAACAGGCTGCCAGTGTAGCGTTTCGAGGGTCTTGAAGAAACGTTGCGGATTGCCGATACCGGCGACCGCGTGCAGGGCCTGGCCGACAGGGAAACAGTCGAGGGGACGGCGCTCACCACTGCGCAGATTGACCAGCGCGGTAGGTTGCAATTGAAAGGCAAAGCCATCGTCGCGGTCGGATGCGGCACCGTTGTAGAGGACCGCGTCGACGCTTTGCAGGCGCTCGACCGGTTCGCGCAACGGTCCGGCGGGCAGGCAGCGGCGGTTGCCCAGGCCGCGGGCGGCGTCGATCAGCACCAGCTCCAGGTCGCGAGCCATGCGGTAATGCTGCATGCCATCGTCGGACAGGATCAGGTCCAGTGGCTCGCTGGCCAGCAAGGCTTTGACGGCGTTGCTGCGATTGGGGTCGATCATCAGCGGCACGCCCGTGCGCTGGACAATCAGCAGCGGCTCGTCACCGGCGACGTCGGCGCTCTGCTCGGCCTCGACCCGCCACGGCAACTGCGGCGGTTTGGCGCCATAGCCGCGGCTGACCACGCCGACCCGCAGGCCGCTGCGCTGGCAGTGCTCGATCATCCATAGAATCAGCGGCGTCTTGCCGGTGCCTCCTACAGTGATGTTGCCGACCACGATCAGCGGCACCGGCGGCTGGTAGATCTCGCCCTCCCCCGCCAGAAAGCGCTTGCGCTTGTTCATGACCACGCGTCGGTACAGCCATTCCAGTGGCTGTAACAGCTTCAGGGCCGGATGACCTGCGTACCACGCGGCGAGCAATCGATCGGACATGGCCATCAGGGCGCGGGAGGCGCCGCCTCGATGGTGGTCATGCGCAAGTGACTGAAGCCGAGTTTGCCGGCGGCATCCATGGCCGTCACCACGGACTGATGCGCAGTCTTGCCGTCAGCACTGATGGACAGCGGCCGGTTGGTGTCGCCGTTGGCCTCTTTTTGCAGCGCGTCCATCAGCGAGGCCAGGTCGCTTTTCGGCAGGATCTGGTTGTTCACCGAGAACACGCCGTCGGCGCTGATGGCTATGTCCAGCGGCTTGCTCTGATCGTCGGCCGGCGTGCCGCTGACGGCTTCCGGCAGATCGACGCGCAACTGGGTTTCACGGGTGAAGGTGGTGGTCACGACAAAAAACAGCAACAGGATGAACACCACGTCGATCAGCGATGCGAGGTTGATGTCCACCGTTTCCCGTGGTTTGCGGCGGAATTTCACGCTTTGCTCCCGGTCAGGTCCACGTCGCGATCGCCCTGCACCACTTCGACCAGCTTGATCGCTTCCTGCTCCATGCCCACCACCAGCTCATCGATCCGGCGTTGCAGGAAACGGTGGAAAAACACTGCGGGGATACCCACCATCAGGCCCGCGGCCGTGGTGATCAGGGCCTTGGAAATACCACCGGCCAGTACCGAAGCGTTGGTGGTCATGCCTGAGCCTGTGAACGCACTGAAAATATCGATCATGCCCAGCACCGTACCCAGCAGGCCCAGCAACGGCGCCATGGCGGCGATGGTGCCGAGGGCGGCGACGTAGCGCTCGAGCTCATGGATGACCCGTTGTGCGGCCTCTTCGATACACTCCTTCATGATCTCGCGACCATGCTTGGAGTTGGCCAGGCCGGCCGCCAGGATTTCGCCCAGCGGAGAGTTGGCGCGCAGTTCCTTGAGTTTTTCCTTGTTGAGCTGTTTGTCCTTGATCCAGACCCAGACCTGCCCGAGCAAGTGCTCCGGGGTCACGCGGCTGGCCCGCAGGGTCCACAGGCGCTCGGCAACGATCGCCATGGCCGCGATGGAGCTCAAAATGATCGGCAGCATCATCCAGCCGCCGGATTTGACCAATTCCCACACAGTGACAGCCCCCTCGAAAAAGTGCGCCACTCTAACATAGGGGGTGGACGCACCGAAGACCGTGATGTCGCAACCGGTCGGGCTTTGATAACGCTCGGTCATGGGTTCAAAGGCGGCGGATCGCGCCAGAAACGCCGTTCCTGGCGCATTGTCCACGGTGGTTCGAAGCGCCCCAGTTGCAGACGAATGGCACCCTGCTCGACGCTGTCGTAGATCGCCATTCCACGTTTTTGATAACGCGCGATGACCGTGGGATGCGGATGACCAAACGAATTGCCCTGGCCGCGTGAGATCAGCGCCCCTTTGGGTTGCAGGGCATCCAGCAGGGCGTTTGACGACGAACTGCGACTGCCGTGGTGTGGCGCCTGCAGCCAATCGGTGGGCACGGCCAACGGACTGTCCAGCAGGGCTCTCTCGGCGGCGGCATCGATGTCTCCACTCAACAGCAACCGTTCGCCATTGGCCTCGATCAGCAAGACACAAGAGTTCTGGTTGCTGTCGCCGGCCGATGGCCAGTGCCAAAGCTGGAAATCGACTTGATCCCAGGTCCATTGCCGGCCGCTCTCACAACGCCCGGCCTGCAACTCCACAGGCAAGTCTGACGGTTCACCACTGACCACCTGTTTTACAGGCAAGCCTTTGGCAATCGCCCGGGCACCGCCGGCATGGTCGGCGTGGGCGTGGCTGATCAACATCAGGTCGAGGTCCTTCACCCCCAGTTTGCGCAACGCCGGCAGCACCACCCGCTCCCCCTGGTCGAGCTCACCGAATCGCGGTCCGGCGTCATACAGCAAGGTGTGATGCCGGGTGCGCACCAAAATAGCCAGCCCCTGCCCCACGTCCAGTTGCCAGACTTCAGCGATGCCTTCCGGCAGCATTGACCGGGGCGGAAACACCAGCAACAGCAGCAGAGGCCAACCCAGCGGGCGCAGCGGAACGCCACGCGGCAACAGCAGTAGAAAAGCGCCCAGCGCGCCGAGGCTCCATACCCCCAGAGGAATCGCCTCCGGCTCCCACGCGGGTAGCACCTCGGCCAACAACGCCAGGCCCCTGAACAACCCACCGATCAATCCGCCCGCCAGCCACAACAGGCCCTCGCCCACGTAGGGCACCGGCAACAGCAATGTCCCGAGCAAGGCCGGCGGCAACACCAGCAGACTGATCCACGGCACCGCCAGCAAATTGGCTGCCGGACCGCTCAGGCTGATCGGCAATCCCAATATCAACAGTAACGGGCACAATCCGATTGCAATCAGCCACTGGGCACGGGTCCAGGTTTGCCACCATCGCCAGGGGCCCAATCGGCCGCCGAAGGTCAATATCAAGACGGCCACGGCCGCGAAAGACAGCCAGAAACCAGGCTGGAGACTCGCCAGCGGCTCCAGCAGCAAAATGCCGCAGAGGGCCAGCAAAAGCGGCCACCACGCACCGAGATGACGAAACCGCAGACGCCACAGCAACACCAGGCCCAGCATCAGGCAGGCTCGTCGCACCGGCACCCCGAATCCGGCCAGCATCCCGTAACCGAGCGCCGCGGCGAATGCCAGGCCACACGCCCAAGGCAGCCATGGCAGACGGTTCGGCCATAACCCCAGGCGGGCCAGGCCGGCAATCAGCAGATACACGACGCCCGCCAGCAAGCCGATGTGCTGCCCGGAAATCACCAACAGATGAACCGTGCCGGTGTCCTGCAATACCTGCCAGTCTTCGCGACTCAGCCCGGCACCGTCGCCGAGCACCAACGCCGTCAACGCGCCGCCTCGCCCCTGGGCATCCACCGCTTGCAAACGCTGGCGGATGCCATCGCGCCAGGCCCACTGGGCTGGCGCAAGGCGTTCGCCCTGCTTGACCGTCCCGGTCGCCCCGATGTGTTGTGCCAGCAACCAGGCCTGGTAATCGAACGCCTGCGGATTGAGGAGCCCGACCGGACGCTTCAATTTGACGGCCAGACGCCAGCGCTCACCACTGTTCACCGGCGGCCCGCCGTACCAGGACAGGCGCATTTGCCGCGGCAGTCGGGTACGCCGGGACTCGATGTCGGTCAATTCGAAACGCACGACACCGTCGTCATGCCGGGGCAAGCCGGTGACCCGTCCTTCGACCCAGCGGGTTTCTCCGTCCAGCGCCGGCGGCAACCGGTCATCCAGCGCCCACTGCGCATTCGCGCAGGCCCAACTCAAACCGAACAGGTAAAACGCCACCGGATACGTCCTGAATGGCAACAACATCAAACCCGCCACCGGCATCGCCAGCCACAACCAGACCGGCGGCAACGCCGGTAAAAAACGCAAAGTCAGCAGACCCAGCGCCAACGCCATCATCCCTGTGCGCATAAGCCCGTCCTTGAGAGTCCCCTCCAAGGCTTAGCCCGTCCGTCGCGCGAGCGCCGTTATCAATTGTCACAAAGTCTGAATGGGCAGTTCATAGAATCCAGACATACTTGCCACCCTGACCGACCGAGAAGCCTTATGCCCCGGCGCTTATTCAAACGTTACATGCCAGACCCGATGAGCATCAGGGAACACAAGTCCTTACGCTTTCTCGGCACGCTGCTGCATGACCCGAACCTGTGGCACCTCAACCGCCACTCCGTGGCCCGCGCCATGGCGGTGGGTCTGTTCGCGGCGTTCCTGCCAATCCCGTTGCAGATGCTGCTGGCGGCAACCCTCGCCATCATCGTGCGCGGCAACATGCCGATCGCCGTGAGCCTGGTCTGGCTGACCAACCCGATCACCATGCCTGCCGTGTTCTTTTGCACCTACCAGACCGGCGCCTGGCTGATGGACGTCCCCGCCCGGCAGTTGCCGGACTCACTGACCTGGGAATGGATCAGGGGCGAAATCTCGACCTTGTGGCAACCGTTCCTGTTGGGTTCGGTGGTGACGGGGCTGGCACTCGGCGCGCTGTCCTACTTCATGGTGATGACGTATTGGCGCTGGTGGGTGGCCAGGCAATGGAAGCGGCGCAAGAAGAGCCGGATGTGAAAATGCAAAACGGCGCTCCAGGGCGCCGTTTTTTTTACATCTGCCATACACCCCCTGTAGGAGCTGCCGCAGGCTGCGATCTTTTGATCTTGATTTGAGCCCGTTAAAAAGCCAAAAGATCGCAGCCTTCGGCAGCTCCTACAAGGAAGGTCAGGTGCGCATCCCGCGTCCGCTGACCAGCAACCGTGCACAACCGATATACAGCACTACGGTCGCCACCAGCATGAAAGCGATGGCCACACTGATGCGGATATCCGATACGCCGAGGATGCCGTAACGGAATGCGTTGACCATGTGCAGCACCGGGTTGGCCAGCGAGACGGTCTGCCAGAACGGCGGCAGCAAGGTGATCGAGTAGAAAACCCCGCCCAGGTAGGTCAGTGGCGTCAGCACGAAAGTCGGAATGATCGAAATATCATCGAAGTTGCGCGCAAACACGGCGTTGATGAAGCCCAGCAGCGAGAAGATGGTCGCCGTCAGCACCACCACCAGAATGGTCACGCCCAGGTGATGCACCTGCAAGTGGGTGAAGAACAGCGACAGCAGGGTCACGATGATCCCCACCATCAACCCGCGCAGCACGCCGCCCAGGGTGTAGCCGATCAGGATGGTGTGCGGCGATAGCGGCGAGACCATCAGCTCTTCGATGGAGCGCTGGAATTTGCTGCCGAAGAAACTCGACACCACGTTGCCGTAGGAGTTGGTGATCACCGACATCATGATCAGCCCCGGCACGATGTACTCCATATAGGTGAAGCCACCCATGTCACCGATTTGCCGACCGATCAGGTTACCGAAGATCACGAAGTACAGGACCATGGTGATGGCCGGCGGCAGCAGGGTCTGCGGCCAGATCCGGGTGAAACGCCGGACTTCACGGTAAACGATGGTGTTGAGAGCAATGAGGTTGGGGCGCAACTCGGAACTCATACCGCCACCTTCGACAGATTTTTCTCCACCAGGGACACGAACAACTCCTCGAGGCGATTGGTTTTGTTACGCAGGCTCAGCACTTCGATGTTCTGCTGCGCCAGCTGGGTGAACAGCGCGGTGATGCCCATGGACTTTTCCACCTGGACTTCCAGGGTGTGGCTGTCGATCAGCCGGGACGGGTAGCCGAGCAACTGAGGCGCGGCGGGCAGGTCGCCCTTGAGGTCCAGCAGAAAGGTTTCGACATGCAGTTGGCTGAGCAACTGACGCATGCTGGTGTTCTCGACAATGGTGCCGTGGTCGATGATGCCGATGTTGCGGCACAACTGCTCAGCCTCTTCCAGGTAATGGGTGGTGAGGATGATGGTGATGCCTTTCTGGTTCAGCTCGGTGAGGAAGCTCCACATCGAGCGACGCAGCTCGATGTCCACCCCGGCAGTCGGTTCGTCGAGGATCAGCAGGCGCGGTTCATGCACCAGCGCGCGGGCGATCATCAGGCGACGCTTCATGCCGCCGGACAGTGAACGCGACGGCACGTCCTTCTTGTCCCACAGCCCCAGTTGGGTCAGGTACTGTTCGGCGCGTTCCTTGGCGACTTTCGCCGGGATGCCGTAGTAGCCGGCCTGGGTCACGACGATGTCGAAGGTCTTTTCGAACTGGTTGAAGTTGAATTCCTGAGGCACCACGCCGATGGAGCGCTTGAGCTGCGCAGGATTGCGGTCCAGGTCGTGACCGAAGATATTCACCGTGCCGCTGGTCTTGTTCACCAGGGTCGAGAGAATGCCGATGGTCGTGGATTTGCCGGCGCCGTTGGGGCCGAGCAAGGCGAAAAAGTCACCTTCGGCGACTTCCAGATCGATACCACTCAGGGCCTGGAAACCGTTGCCGTAGGTTTTGGTTAGCTGCCGGATGGACAGAGCGGAACTCATATCTGATTTACGCACCAAGAAGGGAAGAAAGGGATAAGTATGGGCGGCGGCGAACAATACAACCGCAACAACTTGGCACAATGGTGCTTGTCGCCGCCACACAAGTACAGTCAAGCGTGTCGATAGTGAGTATTAAGTCAACGCGGTCATGACCGCCTTTTGATACGCCGGACGCTGTTTCAACCGCGCGTACCAGGCCTGCAGATGCGGTAGTCGCGCACGCTCGATCGGCATCTCGAACCAGGCATAAATGAAACTGCCCAGGGGAATATCACCCATGCCGATCTCGTCTCCGGACAGGTAGGGCGTGTTCGCCAACGCCTGGTCGGCCATCGCCAGCAGCGTGTCGCATTCCTTGATCGCCGCCTTGATGGCGGGCCAGTCCTGCTGGTCTGCCGGGGTACGCAGCACACCCCAGAATACGGTACGGAACGGGCCGGCAAAGCTTGAGGTGGTCCAGTCCATCCATTTGTCGGCGCTGGCACGGGCTTGCAGATCCGCGGGGTACCAGGCCGTGTCGACGGCGTGGCGGGCCATCAGGTAACGCACGATGGCGTTGGATTCCCACAACACGAAACCATCGTCCTCGATCACCGGCACCCGACCGTTGGGGTTCATCGCGCGGTACTCGGGTGTATCGACGACACCAAAGGCGCCACCGGCATCGATCGCCTCGTAGGCCAGGCCCAGTTCTTCGGCGGCCCACAATGGCTTTCTCACATTCGATGAGTTTTTCCGACCCCAGATTTTCAGCATGACCGCCTCTTTTTCGATAAGTGGGCAGGCAGCATACGCCGGATCAGGTGCGACTCAAATCGCTCTGCATGTCCCCCAACAGCGGTTGCAGTTGCTCACCGAACAGGTGCGGATAGCATTTTTCCAGGTGTTCGAAAAAGAACGCTTCAGGGACGTCGGCGAACTGGCCGTGATCGACGAGGTACTCCATCAACTTCGCTCCATCGCGGTTGAAGGGATGAAAAACGCTGTCGTTGATCCCGTCGAATTCCAGCGGCGCCACATTGAACAGCTCGCAAAGTTTGCGGTTGAACGCCGGCGTCGCCTTGATCCAGCGACCCTGCAAATAAAACTCGGTGTAGCCGTGCATGGCGAACATGTCGCTCTTGAGCAATTCAAGCAGGCGAGGCGTCGACAAATGATTGCGCACATCCGCCAGGCCGATCCGCGCGGGAATCCCGCAATGCCGCGCTGCACCTGCCAGCAACGTGGCCTTGGGCACGCAGTAACTCTCCCCGGTCGCCAATGCATGACTGCCGCGCAGGGTCTGCGGATCGCGACTGAAGGTGTACGGGTTGTAGCGCACCGCTTCGCGCACGGCGTAATAAAGACTGATCGCCTGTTCAAGCGGATCGCGACTGGCACCGCGGTGTTTTTCGGCGAACTCCACCACAGACGGATGGTCACTATCGATGAAGCGGCCGGGACTCAAGTACTCGTGCATGAGAATAATCTCCAGGGGAAGCCCCGAGTCTAGCGAGAGCTTCAGCACAGAGATAACGACGTTTCGGCCAAATATGGGCGCTTTGCCGCTCGTTCAATGAAGGTTTTTCCCACGTGTGCGGCCCATCTGGCCCACGAAAATCATCCTGGGTCACCACCCGCCTGTTTTGTGGATGCCGTCTAAGCTCTGAGGGCTGGTTCGCCCTGGTTTCACGGAGGAATAAATATGCTGCTGTTGTGGATACTGGTTCTGCTGGTCGGTATTGCTTATCTGGCCCACCGCCGCATCGCCCCGCTGCCCGCCCTGGTCATCGTGGCCGTCTATGTCGTGGCCATGGGCGCTTTCAGCCGCGCACCGGGCTGGTTGCTGCTGGTTTTCTGGGTATTGATCGCTGCCGTCGCCGCGCCTTTGCTGCTGCCCGACCTGCGTCGCAAATTGTTCAGCGCACCGATGTTCAACTGGTTCCAGAAAACCCTGCCGCCGATGTCGCAAACCGAACGCGATGCCATCGACGCCGGTACGGTGTGGTGGGACGGAGAGCTGTTCAGTGGCCGTCCGGACTGGAACAAACTGCTGTCCTATCCCAAAGCGCAATTGAACGAAGAAGAACAGGCTTTCATCGACGGGCCGACCGAAACACTCTGCACCATGGTCAATGAATGGCAGCTCGGTCAAACCATGGACCTGCCGCCCGAAGCCTGGGCGTTCATCAAGGACAACGGTTTTTTCGCCCTGATCATCCCCAAAGAGTTTGGCGGCAAAGGCTTCTCTGCCTATGCCCACTCGCAAGTGGCGATGAAGCTGGCAAGCCACAGCGGCGACCTCGCCTCCACCGTGATGGTCCCCAATTCCCTCGGCCCGGCCGAATTGTTGCTGCACTACGGCACCGACGAACAACGCAATCATTACCTGCCACGCCTGGCACGCGGCGACGACATTCCGTGCTTTGCCCTGACCGGTCCGCTGGCCGGCTCCGACGCGGGCGGCATGCCGGACTCCGGGGTGATCTGCAAAGGTGAATGGGAAGGCCAGGAGGTTCTCGGCCTGCGCCTGAACTGGGAAAAGCGTTACATCACCCTCGGCCCGGTGGCTACCCTCCTCGGCCTGGCCTTCAAGGCCTATGACCCGGATCACCTGCTGGGCGACAAGGAAGACCTGGGCATCAGCCTGGCGCTGATTCCGACCGATACCGAAGGTGTCGAGATCGGCCGCCGGCATCTGCCGTTGGGCGCCGCGTTCATGAATGGCCCGAACTCGGGCAAGGACGTGTTCGTCCCGCTTGAGTTCCTCATCGGCGGCCAGGAAATGCTCGGCAAGGGCTGGATGATGCTGATGAATTGCCTGTCGGTGGGGCGTTCGATTTCCCTGCCGGCGGTGGGCACCGGCATGGCCAAGTTCACCGGCCTGGTGACGGGCCAATACGCGCAGATTCGTGAGCAGTTCAATGTACCGATTGCCGCTTTCGAGGGCATCCAGGAAGCCATGGCCCGCATTGGCGGCAACGCCTGGATGATGGACGCCGCCCGCATGCTGACTGCCAATGCGGTCGACCTGGGCGAGAAACCGTCGGTGCTGTCGGCGATTCTCAAGTACCACCTGACCGAGCGCGGCCGCGACTGCATCAGCGATGCCATGGATGTGCACGGCGGCAAGGCGATCATCATGGGGCCGAACAATTACCTGGGCCGTAAATGGAACGGTGCGCCGATTTTTATCACGGTGGAAGGCGCGAACATTCTCTCGCGCAACCTGATGATCTTTGGCCAGGGCGCGATCCGCTGCCATCCCTTCGTGCTCAAGGAAATGGCCCTCGCCGGCCGTGAAGACAAGGATCAGGCGCTCAGAGAGTTCGATGGCCTGCTGCTCAAGCACATCGGTTTTGCCGTGGGCAACGCCGCCAGTACGCTGGTGCTGAATCTCGGTTTCGGGCACCTCGAACACACCCCGGGCGACAAACTCAGCCAGGGTTACTTCCGCGCCCTCAATCGTCAGGCCGCTGCTTTCGCCCTGCTCGCCGACCTCAGCATGATGTTGCTGGGCGGCGCACTGAAACGCCGGGAACGCCTGTCCGCACGGCTGGGTGACGTACTGAGCAACCTTTACCTGGCCTCTGCGGCACTCAAGCGCTATCACGATCTCGACACACCGGAGTACATGACGGCACTGGTGAGCTGGGCCATGGAAGAAAGCCTGGGGCAGGCGGAACGGGCCATGGATGAGCTGCTGAACAACTTTCCGAACAAAGTCGTGGGCTGCCTGTTGCGGGTGATCGTGTTCCCGTTCGGTCGCCGGCACAAAGGCCCCTCGGACAACCTCGCTGCCGAAGTCGCTGCCTTGATTGGTCGCGCCAAGGGCGACCCAGCCCTGGAGGAATTGCTCCTGGGTTGCTATCGCCCACAGGCGAGCGACGATCCGGTCGGCGCCTTGCAATACGCCTGCAACCTGTTGAGCGCCGCTCAGCCGCTGCAGAAAAAGCTGCATGTGGCACTCAAGAGCGGCCAGGTCAAACCGCTGGCCGGCGAGTCACTGATCGATGCCGCGCTCGAGGCTGGTGTGTTGCAGCCGGTGGAAGCGCAAACCCTGCGTGAAGCCGAAGCGGCCCGGCGCAAGGTGATCGATGTCGATGACTTTGACCAAGAGGCGTTGGCACTGGCCGAGGGAAAAGTCCGCTGATCCCTTCAAACATGTAAAAACGGGCGCGGGCGCTTTATACTCCCGCGCCCGTTTTGCTCTTGAGGACTTATCTCGTGTCCAACATCGTTGCCGATCATCTCGTTTTACTCGACCACCTGCGCAGCATCCTGGTCGCCGTAGGTGAGGCCGAGCAGGTTCCCGACGAAAGCCATGCCTTGTTCCTTGAGCGCTTCGACGAGCTGCTGGCGTTACTGCCTGTCGATCCGATCGAAAGCCAGTACCTGGGCCAGGACATTCTGTGCCAGGTCATCACTCGCTATCCGCAAATCGCGCACCTGGTGCCGCGCGACCTGCTGTGGTATTTCGCCGGTGACTGCCTGCATTACATGCCTGATGATGAAATCGACCTGTACCAGGCCCTGGAAGAGCGTCGCTTCGAAGCCGAACAGAACGACGAACCTTTCGACTGGAACCAGGAAAAGCAACTGCTGGCCTTGTCGAACCAGGACAGCAAGCACTGATCTGCAAAAGATCGCAGCGCTCCTACAAGGTGTCGGATGTACCTGTAGGAGCTGCCGAAGGCTGCGATCTTTTGATCTTGTTTCCTGATCGATTCCGAAATCGCCAAAAGATCGCAGGCTGCGCCAGTTCCTACAAGGAACTGCCGAAGACTGCGATCCTTTGTTTCGACCTTCAAAACAAGCCGTCACTCTCCGGCAGTTCATACTCCGATGGCGACCAGCCCGGACCATTCGACCGACCCGGCTTGCCCAGCGTCGGCTCCTTCGCCAGACATTCCACCAGGTAATCGATCAACACCCGTAGCTTGGGCGGCAGGTATCGGGTTGGCGAATGCAGCAACCAGGCACCGCCGTGATAGGACGCCAGAAAGGTCCAGTCCGGCAGCACTTGCACCATCAACCCCTTCTCCAGGGCATGGCGCGCCGTGAAATACGGCAGGCTGCCAATGCCGATGTGCTGCAACACCGCGCCATAACGTACGCCGGTGTGATTGGCGGCATATCGCCCGCGCACACCCACGGTTACCGTCTTGCTGCCTTTCTTGAATTTCCAGCGTGCGTCGCTGGGTGTTTCGCCCAGGTAAATGCAACTGTGATTGAGCAAGTCATGGGGATGAGTCGGCGTCCCGTGCTCGGCCAGATACTGCGGAGTGGCGCAGAGCATATGATCGATGGTCAGCAACTGCCGCCCCACCAGCCCCGCAGGCGGCCGATCGGTGATGCGAATCGCCAGGTCGACATGATCGTCGATCAAATCGACCTGGCGGTCCTCAAGCAACAGCTCCACATCCACCTTGGGATAACGCCGCAAGAACTCCGGCATGTGCGGGTGAATCACGATCCGGCCCACCGCTTTCGGCACGCTGATACGCACCAGCCCCTCGGGTTCATCGGTGAACTGACCACTGACTTCCATCACTGACCGCGCGGCATTGACCATTTCCTGGCACCGCTTGAACACCTCCTCGCCACCGTCGCTCAGACGCAACTTGCGCGTGGTTCGTTGCAGCAACCGGGTGGCGAGCGCCTTCTCCAGGCGCGAGATGCTGCGACTGACCGCCGAGGGCGAAGAACCCAACTGACGAGCGGCCTCGGAGAAACTGCCCGTCTCGACAACCTTGACGAAAATCGCCATTTCACCCAGCAGCGGCAGTGGAAGATTTATGCTCACAACGCAACAGTCCTTTGATGTTTGCCCGGATTATCACGTATTTACCGGCTTTCTATAATAGAAACCGATTACCAATACGAGCCCGCAATATGACGCTGCGCCTTTTTTTCCATAGTGATGAGCTCAAGGCCAACGTGGAAGTCCTGGAATGCACCCCCCACGAAAACGAGTTTGCCGTGGTCTTGCGCGCGACCCTGTTCCACCCCCAGGGCGGTGGACAGCCTTGCGACACTGGCTGGATTGGCGAAAGCCAGGTGCTGCGTGTGGTCCAGGACCCCGAGCGGATCATCCATTTTGTCGATCAGCCGGTAAAAACCGGGATGACGCCAATCCGCGTCGACGAACAACGCAGGCGGTTCAACACACGCATGCATTCGGCTGGCCATTTGATCGGCCACTTCGTCCAGGCCATGGGTTGGATGCCGATCAAGGCGCATCACTGGCCAGGTGAAGGCCGTGTGCAATTCCAGCCGGGCAAATCAGCGCAAGACGTCGAGGCCCAGGTCATCGAGCATGGCATCGGGCAGTGGATCGACCACGACCTGCCGCGCCTGACCTCACTGCGCGAAGGCGCCCGGGAAATCGGCTTCGGTGAACTGCCCGCCTACGGTTGTGGCGGTACCCATGTACGCAGCTTGAAGGATTTGGGCGCGGTCACCATCGCCTCCGTTTCGCAGAAAAAAGGCACGCTGTCCGTCCACTATCACGTGGACTGAGCACTGGACGTTCGTGTGGGGCACCTGATTTTATCGATGCAAGCATTGCCCTGAACGCAAAAAGGCCCGCCCAGTCATACTGGCGGGCCTTTTTTTGCTTCAGTACACCTCGTCAATATCCGGAGCAACCGCAATGCGTTAGCCCCCTTCCCGCCTGCCTCCAGGCTTTGCACCAATAGTTTTCCTTTCACTCATGGCACTTTGGTTTGATTGAACTAACGTCAAACCATAAGAAGTCATAACGGCTCGAATCTCCACCTTAACTTCAGTGATCAGATAGTGGATTGGCAAAAGGAGTTACCTCACTTTGATCCTGGCAGACGTTTTCCGGCTCTGTTGCTGTATTGCCGATTACTTTCAGGGGAAACCAGGACAGCGGACAGCGCCGTCCATGACCGACAATATCGCTCCTGCCGTCAGTCCGGATCACCGGATCATTGAAAGCCTTTTCAGCAAAGGTCGCTCGCTATCCAGCCAGATCAGCGAGTTGCGCCTGCTCGTGTGTAGCACGCAAAGAATAACGCCTGGGCCACGGATGAGTGGTTCGGCGCATTGGGGGGGAATAGCCCGATCCCCGTGAAGTGATCCGAGACAGCTCAGTCTGTCCAAGATTGGCCTATTCAGTGAGGATGTACTTGATGAGCCTTCGTCCCGTGCCCGCTTTCAAGCGAATTATCCATGGCCTGTTCTGGATGGGCCTCAGCGTGGATGCCGCTCAGGCCGCGCCGGCCAACTGTCCGCAACTGGACAATTGGCCGACAACGTACGAGGTCGGTCAGGGACTGCAGAATGAACTGCGCAGCCCCGTTCCGGTAACGCAACTGGCGGTGGGTGACCCGAAAATTGCCGACGTGCAACCCAGCGGCAGCAACGCGTTCATACTCACGGGCATTGCACCGGGGACCACCAGCCTGATGGTCTGGACCGCCTGTTCGAAAACACCGCGCCAAAGCATGGTGTTCGTCAAGGGCAGGGCCACGTCGGCGCTCACCAGCGTGCCATCGGTGCCTTCCGACGACCCGTTGCTGCCGAGCCAGGTGCAGACCGATGTCCGCTTCGTTGAAGTCAGCCGGACCAAGCTCAAGGAAGCCTCCGCCTCGATCTTCGGCGTCCGGGGCAACTGGCTGTTCGGCTCGCCGAGAACCTTGCCCACCATCGGCGGCATTGTCACGCCGTCGATACCGGTGAACAACGACATGTTCAACCTCACGTTTGCTACCGGCAGTACCCTGGTGGCGATCAACGCGCTGGAGGGCAGCGGTTTCGCCTACACCCTGGCGCGACCAAGCCTGGTAGCACTCAGCGGGCAGAGTGCGAGCTTCCTGGCCGGTGGTGAAGTACCTATTCCGGTGCCCAGTTCTGGCAGCGATAACGTGTCCATCGAGTACAAGGAGTTCGGTATTCGCCTGACCCTGACACCAACCATCGTCGGAAAAAACCGTATCGCGCTGAAGGTAGCGCCGGAAGTCAGTGAACTGGACTTCACCAACGCCGTGAGCATCGCCGGCACGATAGTCCCGGCCCTGACCGTGCGCCGTACCGATACCAGCATTTCCCTGGCCGACGGCGAAAGCTTTGTCATCAGCGGCCTGATCAGTACCCACAACGACTCCCAGGTGAACAAGTTTCCGGGGTTGGGCGATATCCCGATTCTGGGCGCGTTTTTCCGCGACAGCACCATCAACCGTGAAGAACGCGAACTGCTGATGATCGTCACCCCGCATCTGGTCCAGCCACTGGCTGCCAATGCGCAACTACCGTCACTGCCTGGCGAACAGCTGCGCAATTACGACCCGAACTTCTACCGCATGTTCTTCCTTGAAAACGGCGACTTCGACAGTCTCAGCGGGCTCTCGCAATGAACCGAAGCCTGAACCGGACTGACCTCGCCCTCACTCGTAACGGTGACTCCGGACGCTTGCCAGGCCAGCCTAATTGCCATTGGCCAGGCGTTCAAACTGTTGTAGCCAGAGGACATTCAATGAAAGCAGTCATTGCAATCGCGGCGACATTAATGCTCGCAGGTTGTGCCAGCAATGGCATGCCTTCGCGATCGGGTAACTGTGCCAAGCCCGGTTCGGATCAAGAGCTGACCCTGAACCTGGCCGACACTATGGCCAACGAAGGCCGTTTGTATGCCAGCCTGGCGAATCTGGAAGGTTTGCCCGATGACCTTGTCCAGGTTCGCCTGCGCAAGGCTCGGGTGCTGCGCCTGATGGGGCGTAACTCGGAAGCGGAGCCGTTGTATAAAAGCTTGCTCGGCACCTGTCTGGCGGCTGAAGGGGAACAAGGCCTGGGCCAGTTGGCTGCCGCAAAAAATGATAACGCCACTGCTGTCACTCACCTTGAGCGGGCGGTAAGGATGGCCCCCACCGACGAAAAAATGCGCAATGACCTTGGGGTCGTCTACCTCAATCAACGACGGATCCCCGAAGCACGCATTGAGTTAATGACCGCCATGGAGCTCAAGCAGGCGAACTCACTGGCGGCACTCAATATGGTTACGTTACTGATCTACCAGGATAACTGGACGGCGGCCGCCGAACTGGTAACCCGCGCCGACTTGAACCCCAAACAAGTTACTGAGGCTCAAACCCGCGCGGAAAAACTCAAGGCCTCCGCCAAAAAAGTAGTGCCTTCCGAGGGGAATCGCGGTACTGAGGTAGCCGATGCCTCTTCCAGTGCGAACAAATAGAACGTACGAGGAGTCGAGATGAATACCAATAGGTTGTTGATCGTGTGTATGGCTTGCCTGTCAACCACTGCCTGGGCCATTGAGCCGGGGCCCTCCTCGCCGTATCAACAAAGCACCGAGCAGTGGTTGCAGTTGCAGATTCGCGGCGTGGTGGCCTCCCCTCACCCACAAACCGCCTCGGCCACCGAACGTGAACTGGCCATGCAGCGCTGGCTGAACAGCTTCAACTACCCGATTCCGGAGTTTTATGACCAGGACACCGGGGGACAAATCACTAGCGGCAACTGAGGGATGTCGATGGATGATAAGTCTATGGCGTAATCCAGAGTGGCCTGGCTACAAGGGCGGGCTTGATATCGTGTGCAGTAAAGCCGTGATATCTACGCATGATCCATCCCTGGACGGATTACCCCGTAGGAGCTGCCGAAGGCTGCGATCTTTTGACAATAGTGATATCGCAGGAAGATCAAAAGATCGCAGCCTTCGGCAGCTCCTACAGGGGATGTGTAAACCTATGGCTGGAAAATACAGATCAAGCTCGAGTGGCAAGGCCGTCGCACCCGACAGCCTCAAGCCGTTTGACCTCACCCGAATGCTCTCAACACCCTGATCAGGGATAGGCCGATGGCAACCTGACTGACCGACATCTCCTCGGCCGCAACGAGAGCAGGATGAAGAAACCCCTGACGCGCTCGAAAGCCTGGTACAGCGCCTCAGCAGTTGATCCGGTTTTTTACGCGCAAACAAAAACGCCGCTCAATGAGCGGCGTTTTCGTTAAATATGGAGCGGGAAACGAGACTCGAACTCGCGACCCCGACCTTGGCAAGGTCGTGCTCTACCAACTGAGCTATTCCCGCAAATGGCGTCCCCTAGGGGACTCGAACCCCTGTTACCGCCGTGAAAGGGCGGTGTCCTAGGCCACTAGACGAAGGGGACACGCTGCCCGGAACACATGGTGTGTGTTTCGGTGCCCAGATCCGCATCCGAAGACTTGGTTCTGGTTTCACTCAGCCCTGCCCGAAAGCAACGCTGTTTAAAATTGGAGCGGGAAACGAGACTCGAACTCGCGACCCCGACCTTGGCAAGGTCGTGCTCTACCAACTGAGCTATTCCCGCATTGGCGTCCCCTAGGGGACTCGAACCCCTGTTACCGCCGTGAAAGGGCGGTGTCCTAGGCCACTAGACGAAGGGGACACACTACAACATTCACTCCCTGCTTCGTTTCGCTGTGTGCTTTACGCTGCAAGTGGCGCGCATTCTATGGATGGATTGAGAGGTCGTCAACCCCCTGATATAAATTTATTTAAATCAATGACTTCGCCCAGCTTTTGGACGCCATTGCGGTTTTTCCGCTGCCCGGTGTTTGACGCCTATATTCTGGCACCCGCCAAGACGTTATAGTCCTCCAGTGATGGCAATCTGTATATCGCGTGCCACCATTTATAGAAGCGAGGCTGCGGCCGATATAGGCGCAGGCATGTCCGATCCAACCCGTCATACGGGCCTAGGCGCTCAAATGCCAAGCCACTAGACTCGCATGCGTACCCTAAAAAGAGGTCTTACCGGTGACGCCACTCATGATCACCCTGCTAGTTGTAGCCGGGATCGCCCTGTTGATCGCCATTGGCTACATGAACCATGTGGTGGAAAACAACAAGCTGGAAAAGGCCCGTACCAAGATTGAACTCAATGATCGCCTGCGTCGCTGCGGAGAAATCACCGAGACTTTCCCCGGCCAGTTGATGACCCCGGCACTCAAACTGTTGTTGGCCCGCCTGGAACTGAACGTCTGCCAGCGCCTGCTCAACCTGGAAAAATCCAGTGCCAACCTCAAGGCACGGATCGCCGAACTGGAGGTCCTTGTCGGCCAGGGTGAATCGATCCCGGTCAACAATCCGCCGGCACCGATCCAGACCGAAGCCAAGGCCAAGGATGTGCGTTTCCTGCTCGAAGCCCTGCACGGGCAAATCACCCGCGCGACACAGGACGGCTTCCTGCCACCTAACGAAGCCAAGCGCTGGATTCGTGAAGTGCGCCACATCCTGGTGCTGCTGCACATCGAGTTCTTCAACAACCTCGGCCAGCACTCCCTGCAACAGAACCAGCCGGGGCAGGCTCGCCTGGCATTCGAGCGCGGTGTGCAATACCTGCGCAAGCAACAGGAACCACAGGTCTACGCCGAGCAACTGGAATACCTGGAAAAACTCCTGGCCCGCGCCAATGACCAGGTCATGGATCGCATTGCGCCGGTCGAAGGCGAGGTCAACCAGTTGACCGAAGGCCTCAAGGACGTCGAAGCTGACGCGGACTGGAAAAAGAAAGTGATCTACGACTGATCAGCGAAAACAGAAAAGCCACCGCAAGGTGGCTTTTTTTTGGCTCTTCACGCGCCCCCGGGAAACTGTAGGAGCCGGCTTGCCGGCGATAGTAGTAAACGATAACGCGCGTGAACCGGATAAACGCGGTGCACTCGAGTCCATCGCCGGCAAGTATTGCGCTATCCGTATTTCCAGGGATTGCCCATGATCATTTCAAAGCCTGAAATGCCCCACCATCCCCTTCAGCTCAACCCCCAGTTGCGCCAACTCGATGCTGGAGGCGGCATTGCCCTGCATCGCCAGCGATGATTGGTCGGCACTGGCGCGAATACTGGTGACACTGCGGTTGATCTCTTCAGCCACCGAGCTCTGTTCCTCGGCCGCCGCTGCGATCTGCTGGTTCATCTGCTGAATCAGCGATACCGCTGCCGCAATACTTCCCAGTGCGCTCTCGGTCTGCAAGGCATCGCTGACCGCCAGCTTCACCAACTCGCCACTGCTCTGGATCTGCTGCACCGACGACTGCGCCGCCGAGCGCAAAGCGCTGACCAGGCGTTCGATTTCCTCGGTCGATTGCTGGGTTCGCCTGGCCAGCGCACGCACTTCATCGGCCACCACCGCAAATCCCCTGCCCTGCTCACCCGCCCGGGCCGCCTCGATCGCCGCGTTCAGCGCCAGCAGGTTGGTCTGCTCGGCCACGCTTTTGATCACACTCAAGACCGTGCCGATGTTCTGGATTTCCGCACTCAGGCTTTCAATGCTCGAACTGGCCGAGTTGGCCGAATCCGCCAACTGCTCGATCCGCGCCATGCTCTGGCGCACCACCTGCTGACCACTTTCAACCTTGCCGTCAGCCGTTTGCGCCGCCAGGGCTGCTTCCTCTGCGTTGCGCGCGACATCATGCACCGTGGCCGTCATCTGATTCATCGCAGTGGCGACCTGTTCGGTTTCCTCTTTCTGCGTACTGACTTCGAGATTGGTCTGTTCCGTCACTGCCGACAGCGATTGGGCTGAAGTGGCCAACTGCTCGATACCCGACTGTAGACCGCTGACGATATGGCTGAGTCCCGCGGCCATTTGTTGCATGGCCTGCATCAACTGGCCAATTTCGTCACGGCGGGTCACGTCGATGGTCGCACTCAAATCCCCTGAAGCAATCTGCTGCGCCACCTGGATCACACTGCGCAGCGGCGCCACGATCAACCGGGTGATGAACCACGCAGCAACCAGCCCGACCAGCAACGCCAGAGCGGAGGAGCCAAGGATCAGCATCGAGTTCTTTTTCAGTTCGGCCTGCATCGCCTGATCTTCAGCGACATAAGCCTGATCCACCCGCTCAACCACTTGGGCTGCGCGTTGGTGCAACTGTTGATAAACGGTTTTTTCCTGTTCCAGCAGGCCGGTGTACTCGGCGAGCTTGTCACTGAAACCGGCGATATGACCCGTCACCTCATTGAGCACGGTCTGGTAACCCTCGTCCTTGACCGTGGTCTTGAGCTGCTCGGCCTGGGTCAATGCCTGGCTGGCCTGTTCGATCTTGCCCTGCCCGGCGCTGTCGTCGCCTTTGCGGCTTTGATCCAGGCGCACGCGCGCTTCATTCATGGCTTGCAGCATCAAGCGTGAAACCTGGCTGACCTGACCGGCCTGCTCGATGAATTGCGCACCGTCCTTGCCTTCGGAATCTTTCAGCGTATAAGCGCCGTCATCGGCGAGGCCGGATTGCAATACATCAAGATTATTGGCCACGCTGGACACCGACCAACTGGCCATTTCCAGCGCCAGGTCCTTGGCCTGGGTGATCGAGACAAACTCGTCGAAGGCCTTGCGATAGGCACCCAAAGACTGTTCGACATCATTCATCACCGGCACATTGGCCGCAGACGCGGCCTTGAGCTGGCCGGCCAGAGCGATCAAGCCATCGACGCCCTCGTGCAGGGCATCGACAGTTTTGGGATTGCCGTGCAAGGCATATTCCTGCTCCAGCAGCCGTACCTTGAGCAAACCGCTGTTGAGCGATGACATCTGCTTGAGCCCATCGAAGCGTTGGCTGATGGTTTGCAGGGACCACACGCCAATGCCCGCCACCAGCGCAGTCAACAACAGCACCAGGACAAACCCGACACCCAGTTTTTTCGCCATACCGAGGTTGGCAAAACGTCCTTGCACGGCCGAATTCATTGCACTTAGTCCCCTGCCAAAGTCTGTAGGCGCAGATTCGCAACGGGCCAGTGGCAACACAAGACTCTGGCGCCGGAATAATGGCCAAAAGCTACGCCAACGTCGCTTTCAGAACGCTTGAGGTCGATCCCAAGCAGTGGCCTGAAAGAACGCATGGGCACGCGGGTTGCAGGCACAGGCCACATTGATACGCTGCCAGTCACTGGCCCCGCCGGAGGCGTTGAAGGCGGTCTTCGATGACAACACCACACCCAGACGCCGTGCCCGGGCCAGCACCTGATCGTAGTCGGACATTCGTGATCGCGCCCAGATAAACAGGCCTCCCGCCGGTTTGCCGAAAACTTCCCATTCGGCATCCTCAAGCATTTGCAACACCGCCAGCCGGGCGTTGTTCAAGCGTTGGCGCTGACGCTGCACCAGTTTGCCGTAGGCACCGTTAGCCAACAGGCACGCCAGCACCGACTCGCAAAATCGTGAGGCGCCCATACCAGCGATCATCTTGACCTCGGCCAGACGCGTAATGAGTGCGCAATCGGCCACCACGAAACCGACCCGCAAGGAACTGCTGAGGGTCTTGGAATAGCTGCCCACGTAGATCACGTTGTTGTCCAGCGCAGCCAGTCGCGTACCGCAACCGCTGCGCAAATCCGCATAGACGTCATCCTCGATCACCAGCACGCCAAAGGCCCTGGCCAGTTGCAGCACGCGACGCGCCACCCCGGGTGAAAGGTTGCTGCCGGTCGGGTTGTGAAAGAAGCTATTGATGAGCAATCCTTGAGGCCGGTGCTTGGCCAGCACCGACTCGAGCACGTCCACGTCCGGCCCGCGCGGTGTTCGCGGCACCTCGACCATGTGGATGCCGTGCAGCCTGAGCAGATCGAACAGCAGCGGATAACCGGGACTCTCCACGACCACACAATCACCGGCCTTGAACAGTGTCCGCACAATCAGGTCGAGCCCCTGACTGGCCCCCGCGGTGGTCATGATCCGGTTGTCCTGTACCGGGATGTCCAGCTGCCTGAGGCGCTTGAGTATCTGTTGCCGCAAGGCTGGCAAACCCAACGGCGTGCTGTAGTTGAACAGACTGGCCGTATCGGTACGACTGACTTGCCGGATCGCGTAGAT
This sequence comes from Pseudomonas sp. Pseusp49, assembly GCF_059491875.1. Taxonomy (NCBI): domain Bacteria; kingdom Pseudomonadati; phylum Pseudomonadota; class Gammaproteobacteria; order Pseudomonadales; family Pseudomonadaceae; genus Pseudomonas; species Pseudomonas sp. Pseusp49. The sequence goes on from NZ_CP168514.1 coordinate 5,228,140, forward strand.
CAGATCGTCGGTCTCGCGCCAGCTTTCAGGCAGCCCGCCACAGCCCAGCCTCAGCTCCCCCGACCACGGCCCATACTCGGGTTCGACCCCCTCAAACCACACAGGCTCATGCCTTGCGTTCGTGACCGATGCCGGGGCGGCGACTGTATAGCCGGCCCCATGACCTGACACCAGCATCCCCTGCGTCACCAGGCGTTCACAGGCCTGAGCGACGCTGGACTGACTGAGCAAATTGATCCGCGCGATCTGTCGCACCGAAGGCAGGCGCGTACCGGGCGATACCCCGCTGGAGTGAAGCCAGCCGGTCAGTGCGTCAACAATTTGCTGTACGACGGGCACCAGCGCCTGTCGGTCGATTCTCAACTCCATGAGCAAGCAAACTCCTGTTGATTTTGCCGGAAGCAGTTAATCACAGGAGGGTTCGAAGGCATGTGCGACAACGCCGCCAAAACCATTCGATCTAATTATTTGAAACACATGCCCGGTCCGTTAACAGAACCAAAAAACCTGTGGGAGCGGGCTTGCTCGCGAATGCGGTGGATCAATCAATAAATATGTCGACTGACACGCCCTCTTCGCGAGCAAGCCCGCTCCCACAGGTTCCGTATGTATTCAGTATCGGTGCGTCGTTTTAAAACGCGGTAACGCCACCGTCCACGGCCAATGAGTGCCCTGTGGTGAACGCCGCGCCATCGCTGCACAGATACAGCACCGCGCTGGCGATCTCCTCGACCTTGCCGATGCGACCGACCGGGTGCATGGCGTTGGCGAACTCGGCTTTTTTCGGGTCGGCTTCATAAGCGCGACGGAACATGTCGGTGTCGATCACCGCCGGGCACACGGCGTTGACCCGGATCTTTTTCTTGGCGTACTCAATGGCCGCCGATTTGGTCAGGCCGATCACCGCGTGCTTGGAAGCTGCGTAGATGCTCATTTTCGGCGCTGCCCCGAGGCCCGCCACCGAAGCCGTATTGACGATCGCGCCGCCCCCTTGCGCCAGCAGCAGCGGCAACTGGTACTTCATGCACAGCCAGACGCCTTTGACGTTGACGCCCATGATTGCGTCGAACTCGTCGAGCGAACCGTCGGCCAGCTTGCCTTTCTCGATTTCGATACCGGCATTGTTGAAGGCATAGTCGAGGCGACCGTAAGTATTGATCACCTCCTCCATCAGATTTTTAACATCGCTTTCCAGGGTAACGTTGCAGCGCACGAAGGTCGCCTCGCCACCGGCCGTACGAATCAGCGCCACCGTGCCCTCGCCGCCCGCCGTGTCCATATCGGCCACTACGACCTTAACGCCCTCGGCGGCAAATGCCTGGGCGGTCGCGCGGCCAATACCGGCCGCCCCACCGGTCACCACAACCACCTGGCCGGAAAACGTCATGCTCATTGTTATGTCCTCGAAGAGAAGTAAGCGGGGAATCGCACAGGGCCAGTCTAGCCATGGAGGTGCTGAACGCGGCAGCACTATCAGGACTCCGGTTGGACGCCCATGAGTTGCAGTGATGGAACTGCCGTACCAACTATCACTGCACTGGATCAACCTGCATTCGCCGCATCAGCCGAACTTGCGGCATCGGCGCTGACCGGCTATCAACAAAGCTTCATTCATCTTGAGTGCCTGTCATGACCTCCCAGACCAATCGCCAATTCCTGCTCGCCAAACGTCCGGTTGGCGCGGCGACCCGCGAGACATTCACCTACCAGGAAGTACCGGTCGGCGAGCCGGCGGCGGGCCAGATCCTGGTCGAAAACCAATACCTGTCCCTGGACCCGGCCATGCGCGGCTGGATGAACGAGGGCAAGTCCTACATCCCGCCGGTCGGGCTCGGCGAAGTCATGCGTGCCTTGGGTGTGGGCAAAGTCATTGCGTCGAACAATCCGGGCTTCGCGGTCGGGGACTACGTTAACGGTGCCCTCGGGGTGCAGGACTTTTTCCTGGGTGAGCCGCGAGGCTTCTACAAGGTCGATCCGAAACTGGCACCGTTGCCCCGTTACCTGTCAGCACTGGGCATGACCGGGATGACGGCCTACTTCGCCCTGCTCGACGTCGGCGCGCCGAAGGCCGGTGACACCGTGGTGCTGTCGGGCGCGGCGGGCGCCGTGGGCAGCATTGCCGGGCAGATCGCCAAGATCAAAGGCTGCCGGGTGGTTGGCATCGCCGGCGGCGCAGACAAGTGCAAATTCCTGATCGATGAACTGGGTTTCGACGGTGCTATCGACTACAAGAGCGAAGACGTCCTCGCCGGCCTCAAGCGCGAGTGCCCGAAAGGTGTCGACGTGTATTTCGATAATGTGGGTGGCGACATTCTCGACGCGGTGTTGAGCCGCCTGAACATGAAGGCGCGGGTGGTGATTTGCGGTGCCATCAGCCAATACAACAACAAGGAAGCGGTCAAAGGGCCGGCCAATTACCTGTCGCTGCTGGTCAACCGCGCACGCATGGAAGGTTTTGTGGTGATGGACTACGCCGCCCAATACGCCAGCGCCGCCCAGGAAATGGCCGGCTGGATGGCCAAGGGGCAGCTCAAGAGCAAGGAAGACATCGTCGAAGGACTGGAGACGTTCCCGGAGACGCTGATGAAATTGTTCAACGGCGAGAATTTCGGGAAGCTGGTGCTGAAGGTTTAAAAGCGATAGATCAAAAGATCGCAGGCTGCGCCAGCTCCTACAGGAAAACGCGATCCCATGTAGGAGCTGCCGAAGGCTGCGATCTTTTAAGCGAGTTCAGCCACTACGTCGGCCAACGCCTTCGCCGGATCCGCCGCCTGGCTGATCGGACGGCCGATCACCAGATAGTCGGAACCGGCATCCAGTGCCTGACGTGGCGTCAGGATGCGACGCTGATCGTCTTGGGCACTGCCCGCCGGACGAATCCCCGGGGTCACCAGTTGCAGCGACGGATGCGCCGATTTCAGCGCCTGGGCTTCCAGGGCCGAGCACACCAGGCCGTCCATCCCGGCTTTTTCCGCCAGGGCGGCCAGGCGCAGGACCTGCTCTTGCGGCTCGATGTCCAGACCGATGCCTGCCAGATCTTCACGCTCCATGCTGGTCAACACGGTCACGCCGATCAGCAGTGGTTTGGGACCGCTACGCTGATCCAGCACTTCACGGCACGCGGCCATCATGCGCAGGCCGCCGGAGCAATGCACGTTGACCATCCACACGCCCATTTCCGCCGCGGCCCTGACGGCCATCGCGGTGGTGTTCGGGATGTCGTGGAACTTGAGGTCAAGGAACACTTCGAAACCCTTGTCGCGCAGAGTGCCGACGATTTCCGAAGCGCAGCTGGTGAAGAGTTCTTTACCGACTTTGACCCGGCACAGCTTCGGGTCCAACTGATCGGCCAGCTTCAGTGCGGCGTCACGGGTAGGGAAATCCAGGGCGACGATGATAGGCGTCTGGCAGGCGGACATGAGTAGGCTCTCAGGCAAGTCGAAATCGGCGCGCATTGTAGCGGAACCAGCGCCGCTGCGGGACCCGATGATCGGTAAATCGTCGAGACGGCTCAAGCAAGACTAGCCCCCGAGGCCATTGTGTCGAGTTCGATACACACACGACACGCCCGCAACACCCGCGCCGGCTACCCTCGGCAACCGCAACGGATCCCTGCAACAGCACTTCCCGCCTCAGGGCCGGACGCCTATGCTGGAACCACAACCTCGCAGCCTATCTTTGTGGTTGGCAGCCTACCTGGCAGATGAACGCACGCATGCACAACACCCAAGCACCCGTGAACGACGACCAAAAGACGCCCGGTGACGACAAACGCTGGAGCATTCGCGCCTTGATCGTCGACGATGACGTGCCGATCCGCGAATTGATGATCGACTATCTGGCCCGGTTCAACATCCACGCCAGCGGCGTCACCGATGGCGCCGCGATGCGCCAGGCGATGCAGGCGGAGCATTTCGACGTGGTGGTACTCGACCTGATGCTGCCCGGCGAAGACGGCCTGTCGCTGTGCCGCTGGCTGCGCGCCGAGTCGGACATCCCGATCCTGATGCTCACCGCCCGCTGCGAACCCACCGACCGGATCATCGGCCTCGAGCTGGGCGCCGACGACTACATGGCCAAGCCGTTCGAGCCCCGCGAGCTGGTGGCGCGAATCCAGACCATCTTGCGTCGGGTGCGCGATGACCGCAGCGAACAGCGGGCGAATATTCGCTTCGACAATTGGCGCCTGAACAGCGTGCTGCGGCAACTGATTGCCGACGATGGCCTGGTGGTGCCGCTGTCCAATGCCGAATTCCGCCTGCTCTGGGTGTTTATCGAACGTCCGCGCAGGGTGCTCAGCCGTGAACAACTGCTGGACGCCGCCCGCGGTCGCTCGATCGAAGCCTTTGACCGCAGCATCGACCTGCTGGTATCGCGCCTGCGCCAGAAACTCGGCGACGATCCCAAGGCTCCGCAGTTGATCAAGACCGTTCGTGGCGAGGGTTACCTGTTCGATGCCCGAGACATCGGCTGATGCGCGGGCGCTTCGATACCCTGTTTGGCCGCCTGTTTGGCGTGTTGTTGCTGGCGATTATCCTCGCGCATCTGCTGGCCTTTGCCTGGTTTCATCATTACGGTCCGCCAACGCCGCCGCCTCCACCGGAGTTTTCCGAAGGCCTGGAAGGACCACGCCCGCCACTGGACCCACGCTTCGAGAAGCGGCCACCACGGCCGTGGTTCGGCGGCCCCCTGGTGCCACTGACCTTTCAATTGATATCCCTGATCATTGCCGCCTGGTATGGCGCCAAACTGCTGAGCCGGCCAATCCAGCGCCTGAGCGACGCAGCCGAGCGCTTGAGCGAGAACCTCGACAGCCCGCCGCTGGAAGAGTCGGGGCCACGGGAAGCGCGGCAAGCGGCGCACACTTTCAACAAAATGCAGCGGCGCATCCTTGAACAGGTACAGCAGCGCTCGCGCATGCTCGGCGCCGTGTCCCATGACCTGCGCACGCCGCTGTCGCGCCTCAAGCTGCGGCTGGAGAAAATCGACGACGACAGGCTGCAAGGCCAGATGCGCCAGGACCTCGACGACATGATCAACATGCTCGACGCCACCCTCACCTACCTGCATGAACAGCGTACCAGCGAAGCTCCACAGTGGATGGACGTGCAGGCGCTGGTGGAGTCCCTGAGTGAAAATGCCCAGGACCAGGGCGCCGACGTGCAGGCCAGCGGTCACTGTGCCCCGCTGCAAGTGCAGCCGATGGCCCTGCGCTCCTGCATTAACAACCTGATGGACAATGCCCTGCGCTATGCCGGGCAGGCGCTGATCACCCTGGATGACCATCGAGAACACCTGGTGATCCGGGTCATCGACCATGGACCGGGTATCGCCACTGAACAACGTGAAGCCGTGTTCGAACCCTTCTTTCGCCTTGAAGGCTCGCGCAATCGCAACTCCGGCGGCGTTGGCCTGGGCATGACCATTGCCCGCGAGGCGGCGCAACGAATGGGCGGCCAGTTAACCTTGGAAGAGACGCCTGGTGGCGGCCTGACGGCCGTGATTCGCCTGCCGCGTACCTGATACCCCTACAGAGCCCGCCGCGATCGGCCTCGTTGTCTGGTGGTGCACGCACTCCCCTGTAGGAGCTGCCGGAGGCTGCGATCTTTTGATTTGCTTTTGCGATCTGGAGATTGCTGAAGATCAAGATCAAAAGATCGCAGCCTCCGGCAGCTCCTACAGATATTTCGTTCCGTGAAGAACCCAAAAAAAGCCCACTACCCCTCGGCGGTTCAATGGACTACGGCCTGGAGCTTCAGGGCAGGCGATCCTCAGCCCGTGACTGAGTCTTGCTCCAGTCGATCAACAGGCTATAGGCCACCGCCAGCAATGTCGGGCCGATGAACAGGCCGATGAAGCCAAAGGCAATCAACCCGCCAAACACCCCAAGCAGCACAATGACCAGCGGCAGGTTACCGCCACGGCTGATCAGGTACGGCTTGAGCACGTTGTCGACACCGCTGATGACGAATGTGCCCCAGATGCCGAGGAATATGGCCATCCCGTACTCGCCTTTCCAGGCCAGCCACGCGGTCGCCGGAATCCACACCAGCGGCGGCCCCATCGGGATCAGGCTGAGCATGAAGGTCACGATGCCAAGCACCAGCGCACCCGGTACACCGGCAATCAGGAACCCGATCAGCGCCAGGATCGCCTGGGCCGCTGCTGTGCCGATCACACCGTTCACCACCCGCTGCACCGTGCCTGCCACCAGTTCAATGTAGTAGCCGGCCCGTTGACCGATCAGCCGTTCCAGCAATGTGTGCACAAACGCCGCCAGGCGCGGCCCGTCCCGATAGAAAAAGAACACGAAAACGATGCTCAGGGTCAGTTCGAGAATACCGCCGCCGATCTGCGCGCTGCGCGCCAGCAACCAGTTACCCACCTGTCCCAGATAAGGCTTGAGCGCCATCATCATCGCCGCGCCCTGCTCATCGATGCTGTTCCAGATTCCGACCAGCCGCTCGCCCACCAGGGGAATCGAACCCAGCCAGACCGGTGCTTCGGGCAACCCCTCGACCTGCGCGTCCTTGATGAATGCGGTGGCATCACGCACATGATCGGCGAGGTTGAAACCCAGCCACACCAGCGGTGCCGCGACCAGCAACATCCAGCCCAGCGTCAGCAATGCCGCCGCCAGAGACTCGCGGCCGTTGAGCCAACGGGTCAGCAAGCGCATCAGCGGCCAACTGGCGAATGCCAGGACTGCGCCCCAGAACATCGCCGACCAGAACGGCGCCATCACCCAGAAGCTCGCGCCGAACAGCACCACGAGCAGGATCTGCACCAACAGGCGATCGTTATTGATCATCGAAAATCCCGAAAAAGTCAGTCAGCAAAAGAGTAGGCGAACGCAGCGTGCACGCTCGCCCGGTACAGCCTACCGCAATAGCTCGATGTGCAGGCCAGAGCCTTCGACACTGCCGGTTTCCATCCGCGCGGCACGCACGCCCTGGGCAATCAGTGCCTGACGCCAGGCTTCGGCGTTCGCTCCGGAAATACTGACCCGCAAGGTGGTGTCCAGATTCAGTCCGCGGGAAATCAGGCGCAGCCAGGTTTCGTCAGGTGCGCTGTTGAGCCTGGAAAAATCAAGCTCGCCCGTGCTCTTGAGTTCACGCAGCAAAGTCGCGGAGGTCGGCAACAACTCACCCAGCGGTGCCGAAGCGTCGAACTGCTCGACATGCAGGTAGGCCTTGCGATTACCGCGAGTGATGCTGTACAGCGCAACGAGTGTGTTATCCCGCGGCGCGGCAAGTCGCAGCAGCAAATAGGCTTGTTGATCGTCGGCACCGTACAGCTTGGCGTTGCCGAAGACTTCATTGGCCCAGAGGCTGCTTTCGCCGCAATCGCGCGCCTGGCACCAAAAGAGCAACCCGGCGTCCTGCTTTTGCAAAGCCTCGCGGGCAGCGGTGAACGCTTCGATGGATGAATGCTCCGCTGGCAACTCGTAGGTCACCGAAGTGACGTTGCCACGGGCACTGACCTGACCGTCGAAACGTAACTGGCCACTGATCTTGCGGATCGAGCCCAAGGGGTAGATCCGCTCCAGTTCGACGGTGGGGCGATAGTCGACAATCTGGGCGTCGACCATGCGCGGCACTATCGGCAGGTCCTGACTGCCCGGAACATCGGCGGCGAACAACAAGGGACTGAAACTGCACAGCACCAGCAAACTGAATGAACGCATGGATAGACTCATCGGATCAGCATGGCCTGGGCGCCCTTGATGACACTGGCTTCATCGGCGCGTTGCGGTACCTGCAGACCACGTTGCACCGCCGGCCGGGCCTCCAGGGTTGCCATCCAGCGTTGCAACGCCGTCAAGCCCTCCACCGAGACGCCCGACCACTCGTAACCACGCACCCACGGAAAGGTGGCGATGTCGGCAATGCTGTATTCGCCGGCAAGGAACTCCACGCCTTGCAAACGCGTGTCGAGCACTTCGTAGAGGCGACGGGTCTCGTGCTGATAGCGGTCGATAGCGCCCTGGAGTTTCTCCGGAAAGTAGCGGAAGAACACGTTGGCCTGGCCCTGCATCGGACCGATGCCCCCCATCTGGAACATCAGCCACTGCAACACCAGCGAGCGTCCCTTCGGGTCGCTCGGCATCAGTTTGCCGGTCTGTTCAGCGAGGTAAATCAGGATGGCGCCGGACTCGAACACGGCGAAATCGCCGTTGGCACGGTCGACAATCGCCGGAATCCGGCCATTGGGGTTGATCTTGAGGAAGTCCGCGGACTTCTGCTCCTTCTTGTCGAAACTCAAGGCATGCACCCTGTAGGGCAGGCCGAGTTCCTCGAGCACGATAGAGACCTTGTGGCCATTCGGGGTCGCAGCGGTGTAGAGATCTATCATGGTTGTCTCCCTTTTCAACCCACCAAGCCTCGACAGTTGACCGGCGCAAGTCAAGGAATGGCGAAGAACCGATTGAAACAGTCTGCGACAAGATCGGCACCGGACTCGTCATTCAGGTGCAAATGGTGGCCGCCTGGCAGCTGTTCCCGGCTAAAGGGTAGACGCTCCAGCAACTCGGGGTGTTTGGCGAGCATGCCGTCGGCAGCTACCACCAGCGTTGCAGGACATTTGATCCGCTGGACGAAGGCCATGGCCTGCTCGGTGGTCAGGCGCAGTGGCGATGGCAGCGTCAGGCGATTGTCGGTGCGCCAGGTATAACCACCCGATACCGGCATCAGGCCACGCTGCGCCAGCAGTTCCGCGGCCTCACGGCTGACCGCCACCAGGCCCTTCATGCGCGCTTCGATGGCACGATCGAGGGTGTCGTAGACCGGTTTGCGCTTCTCCCGCAGATCGAGTTGCGCCTGCAGGGCCATGCCCATGCGCTCGGCAGCGTTTTCACCCTTGTCCGTAGGAGGAATGATGCCGTCGATCAATGCCAGGTGGGTGACCCGCTCAGGCATCGACCCGGCGATGATCAGCGAAGCGATGGCGCCCATCGAATGCCCCATCAGCGCAAATTTCTTCAATCCAAGCTGTTCGGCGACCTGCAGCACATCGTGGGCATAGTCCCACATGGCGTAACCGGCGCCCGGCGGGCGATGCCCGGAATGACCATGACCGGCCATGTCCAGCGCGATGATGCGCAGGCCTTTGAGTTTGGGCGCCAGACGGGCAAAGCTGTTGGCGTTGTCCAGCCAGCCGTGCAGGGCAATGACCGGCAAACCGTCTTCAGGACCGAACAGGTGCGCCGCCAGCTCGATGTGCGGCAGGCTCAGGCGAACTTCTTCGACGGCGTGGCTCATGCGCAATCCTGTTGTCGACGGCCGCCCCAGCGGTGGAACAGGCCTTTAAGCATTTGGGCAGTATCAAGGGGACGTTCGAGCGGAAACATGTGGCCGCCAGGCATGGTCAACGACTCGCCCAACGGCAGGCGGTCGACCGAACTGGCGTGATGGCGCATCACCACGCGGCTGTTGTGCCCGCGAACCACCGCCAGTGGCACTTGCAACTTGCGGGTGCTGCCCGGGCTGGTGTGGGGCACGCCGCGATAGATGCTGATTTCCGTGGCCGGATCGAACCGCAGGCGCAGTTTGTCGCCGACCCGGTGCAAGCCATGTTGCAGGTAGGCATCGAAGCATTCGGGGTCGAAACCGCGAAACAGGGTCTTGCCGGCAAAGTATTTGCGGGCACTTTCCAGGTCGGCGAACTCTTCACGGCGGCCCAGGGTACGGCCGGCCGGCGTCAGGCGGTCGATGAAACCGAAGCGTTTGGCCGCACGTATGACCCATTGATCGGCTCGGGTCAGCACGGGCGAATCGAGCATCACCACCCCTCGATACAATTCGGGGCAGCGCAAGGCCGCATGCAGGTGCAACACCCCGCCGAAGGAGTGACCGACGCCCCACACGGGCTCGGCCTGTTGTTGCAGGTGATGGATCAGCTCATCCACCAGGTTGTACCAGTTGTCGTCCGCCGGATAACGCGGGTCGTGGGCGTGCTGCTCCAGATGCGTCACCTGAAACTCGGGTGCCAGCGCCGCAAACAACTTGCCGTAGGTCCCCGAAGGAAAACCATTGGCGTGGGCGAAAAAGATCTGTTGCGACATACCTGCAAATCCATGAGCGAGAACAGAGGTTGATTGTCCGCAAGACCGCGTCTTGCAGCAATGACCGTAACTGCCAGGAATGATGACAGACCTGCCGTGGCTATGACGGCGCCACCTGTTATTTCTGACAGTTGACTGGCAACCGGCATCAAGCGGATAAGAAGGGCTGTTCCGCCGAGTCACGGGCACATTCACAATGAGCCACGCCAACACGCCGGCCATCCAGGCCTTTGACCCACGCGGGCTGAGCGTGCGCGATGTAGCCTATCACCGTCGCCAGAACGCGTCGGCTCCGCAACCGTGCATCACTCAGCAGGAATATGACGGCGCTGGTCGCGCCGTCCTCAGTCGTGATCCACGCCTGTTCCGTTTACATCAGGACGGTCAGGCGACAGCCAATCAGCAAAACCTTTTCAGTTTCTCGGGCGCTGTCGTTCTTTCGCACAACAGCGACGCCGGCTGGCGCCTGGGATTGCTCGGCGCACACGGGCAAAGGGTTGTAGGCTGGGATCAGAAACTCAGCCAGAGCCGCGTGGACCATGACCCCCAGTGCCGCCCGGTCGCTACGTTCGAGCGCGCGTGGCAGGGAACCGAACGCTGCATCGCACGGCTCACCTATGCCGCTGGCGACGCCGATGTCGGCCATAACCTGCGCGGTCATCTGATTCGACAGGACGACACCGCCGGCACCCTGCTCTTTACCGGGTTCAGTCTGAACGGTACGCCGTTGCAGCACAGCCGAACCTTCATCGCCGACCCGCAATGGCCGGTGGACTGGCCCGAGTCAGTGCCTGAACGCGACGCCTTGCTGGAAATCGAACCTGCAATCACGCGCCTTCATTGCAACGCCGCCAGCGAGCCGGTCAGCCAGACCGATGCATTGGGCAACCGGCAAACGTTCATTCACAACTGTGCGGGCGAACTGCGTGAGGTTCGTTTGAAACTCGCCGGGCAGGCTGACGAAACGGCGCTGGTCCAAGACATTCAGTACAACGCCTTTGGTCATGTCGAACAACAGCGCGCTGGAAATGGCGTTATTTCCCGGGCGACTTTTCGGCCCGACGATGGCCGACTGGAACAGCTGAAAGCCTATGTAACAGGTCAGCCAGCGCTGCAAGACCTGACTTATGAATACGACGCGGTGGGCAATGTCACCTGCATCACCGATGCCGCGCAAGCGACTCACTTTCACCGCAACCAGCGCATCGAGCCCGTTAATCGCTACCGCTACGACAGCCTCTACCGCCTGATCGAGGCCAGTGGCCGGCAATTGCGCAATGCGCCAGGTGGACCTCAGCTCCCGGATTTCCAAACCACGATCGATCCCGGACAACTGGAAAATTACACGCGTGTCTACACCTATGATGAGGCCGGCAACCTGAAGGTCCTGCAGCATCAGGCAGACAGTGCCTGCCGTACCGAACGCACGGCCGTCGCCCGGTTCAGCAATCGCAGCCTCCCCGAAAAAACCAATGACGAACTGCCCGACGAACAGGAAATTGCCGCTGGTCACGACCTGAATGGCAACCGCACCGAGCTTCAACCGGGGCAATCCCTGCAATGGAACCTGTGCAATCAACTGCGACAGGTCGATCAGGTGGTGCGTGAAGAGGAGCCGGACGATTGCGAGTTTTATGTGTACGACGGCGGTGGCCAGCGCCAACGAAAAATCCGTCAGGCCTACACCGGCAAATTGATCCGCACTCATGAAACCCGCTACCTGCCGGGTCTGGAAATCCGCACATCCGCCGACGAAACTCTCCATGTCATCACAGCCAAGGCCGGGCGTGGCACGGTTCAGGTACTGCACTGGCAAAAAGGACAACCCACCGGCATCCCTCAGGACCAACAACGTTACAGCTTCACCGATCATTTGGGCTCCAGCACCCTCGAACTGGACGAAGCGGCATTGCTCATCTCCCGAGAAAGCTACTACCCCTACGGCGGAACCTGCTGGTGGGCCGGACGCAACAAGGTTGAAGCCAGCTACAAAACGCTCCGCTACTCGGGACAGGAACGGGATGCCAGCGGCCTCTACTACTACGGCTTTCGATATTACTTGCCATGGTGTCAGCGGTGGCTGAGTGCAGATCCGACAGGAACGGTCGATGGGCTGAATCTGTATTCAATGGTGAACGGAAACCCTATAGGCCATGTCGATTTACAGGGCTTGAGCTTGTTTTCTGTCGTTCGCGGCGCAGCCATGCGCTTATGGGAAAGAACCCGTTCCTTTCTTTCCGGAAACATTCCACAAGCCATGGCTTCAGCGGCTGCACGTGACTACCTGGGGAGCCATTTGGGTAATACCGTCGCAGCGGGTGTAAACCTGGCGTTTGACATGATTCCCGCGACCCCCGGAAGAAACACGGCATTGAGATACGTCGTGGAATCCATCAGTTTCATCTCGGTTTATTACTCGTCAGCCGGTGTATTAGGCAACCATTTGCAGGCAGCCAATTCGTTAGCTGTGGGCACCTTACCCGCGTTGGGTGTTTCAGTGGGTTACGACTTTCATGCCCACCATGGGCAAGACGAGTGGGATCCAGTCACTCGGGCAAGGTTTGTTGGCCAGACAAGCGCTATTTCCCGCGGCCTTTTCCAGCAATTGCTCAGAGGTTTTGGGAGCAATTTCGAGTGGGGCGAGGTGCCATTGCGTGAAAGACTCCCGAGAACTGTCGCGGCTGCCGCACTGTACTTTCCAGGAACAACCAGCCGAGAGCTGGGACGCCCTCACGTGCCGGAAGTTCTTCAACCTAACCTTTCTCCGACTATTGAGGCTTTGGACGGTGCCACCGGCACACTTTTGCGTAGCACCCATCCGCATGCTGCACATCAGCCACACACCGCGACCCTACAAGTGCCCATCATCAATGATCTGGCCGCTGAAATATTGAGCCGCACTACCAATGCCGAATGGTCTTATTGGGGCGCAGAAGGCGTTGAATCGCTTGCTGAAGCCATCACAGGCAACCCCGCCGACTCGCAAAGCGCCACAACAAGAGGAGCCGTTGCCATGGGCCGAGCGGGGGTCTCTGCCGTGACCGAACTGCGAGGGTATGTAAATCAATACGTCAGACGCGGTTGGTCGAGAATTCTCGACCGTTCGATCGTGACGGCCAGTGCTCCATCGAGAGCAACCAGCAATAGTTTTGTGTAGGTCTGTGTTTATCAGCGGCAGAGTCCATCTGCACTACTAACGCACCGGAGGCGTCTCACCCAACGGCACCACTGCCATGGTCAGCCGCGACACACAACTGGCCTTGCCCTCATCGCTGGTCAGGCGAATGTCCCAGACATGGGTCGTGCGGCCGATGTGGATCGGCTTGGCCACCGCGGTCACCCGCCCGCTGCGCAGGCCACGCAAATGGTTGGCGTTGATTTCCAGGCCCACGCAATAGAACTTGCTGGCATCGATGCACAGGTAGCTGGCCATCGAGCCTACCGATTCGGCCAGCACCACCGAGGCACCGCCATGCAGCAAGCCGTAAGGCTGATGGGTGCGGTGATCGATGACCATGCTGGCGGTCAGGGACTCATCGTCAAAAGCTTCGAAACGGATGTCCAGCAATTCGCCGATGGTATTTTTCTGGATTGCGTTCAACTGCTCGATGTTGGGAGTGGTGCGCCACAGACTCATCGCAGGGTTTCCTTGTCGGTTTTGTTGGTGGATCAATCCTGCCACAGCACCGCTTCGCTGCGCTCGCTCCATTCTTCAAAACGCTCACCGTACGCCGCTTCGATCACGTTGCGCTTGATCTTCAGCGTCGGGGTGAGAAAGCCGTTTTCCACGGCCCAACTGTCCTTGACCACCACCAGGCGCCGCAACCGTTCATGTTTGTCGAGGTCGCCGTTGACCTCTTCCAGCAGCTTTTCCAGGCTGGAATGCAAACCGGCGCGTGCAGCCCCGCCGGCATCCTGTTGGCCGACCGCCGACAGCACACACAACCCCAGCGGTGCACTCAAGCCATCGCCCACCACACACACCTGTTCGATCCGCGAATGCACGGCCAGGCGATTTTCGATCGGTGCCGGCGCCACGTATTTGCCTTTGCTGGTCTTGAAGATTTCCTTCAGGCGCCCGGTCAGGCGCAGATTGCCTTCGGCATCCTCCTCGCCCTTGTCGCCGGTGCGCAGGAAGCCGTCCTCGGTAATGGTGTCAGCGGTTTTTTCCGGTTCCTTGAAATAGCCGAGCATGATCGCGCCGCTGCGTACCATGACCTCCCCCGTCTCGGCGATCCGCACTTCGACTTCCGGGCACGGCTTGCCGATCCAGCCCGGTTTGTTCTGGCCCGGCATGCCGATGTGGGAGTAACCGCAGCTCTCGGTCATGCCGTAGACCTCAAGCACGTCCAGTCCCAGTTTGCGGTACCACTGCAACAAGGTCTGCGGCACCGGAGCCGCACCGGACAACGCGATGCGCAACGCATCCAGACCCAGCCCGGCGAGGACTTTATGCCCGACCCGTTTGCCGATGATCGGCAAGCCGAGCAGGAAGTCGAGGCGTTTTGCCGGGATTTTGCTGTACACGCCCATCTGGAATTTGGTCCAGATGCGCGGCACGCCAAACAGAGCGGTCGGGCGCGCACGCTGCAGGTCGGTGAGGAAGGTATCGAGGCTCTCGGCGAAAAATACCGTCTGTCCGGTATAGATCGACGCCAGTTCTACGAACATCCGTTCGGCAACGTGACACAGCGGCAGGTAGGACAACAACCGGTCCGACTCGTTGAGGCCAAACAACGCAGTGCCGCGTGTGGTGGCGAAGCCCAGAGTGCCGAAGCTGTGCATCACACCCTTGGGCATGCCCGTGGTGCCGGAGGTGTAAATGATGGTCGCCAGTTGATCGGCGGCAGGTTTCGGGTCGTCCTGGATCGGCGAGCTGCCTTGCAGGTCGGCCCAACTGAAATCGAACGTACCCGGCGGATGCAGGGGCAGGCTGATGGTCGGCAGGTCGGGGCTGACGCCACGGGACATGCCTGACCAATCATCGAGCTTGCCGATGAACGCCAGCGCCGCTTCAGAGTGTGCGAGCACCTGGGCAACCGACTCGGCGGTGAGGTTGGGGTACAGCGGCACCGACACATGCCCGGCCATCCAGATCGCCAGGTCGGCGATGATCCAGTGTGCACAGTTCTTCGAGATCAGGGCGATATGGCTGCCCTGCGGCAACTCCCGCGCTCGCAACCAATGGGCCGCGCAACGGGCCTGATGACCGACGTCCGCCCAGGTCAAGGTCTCGACCTCGCCGCCTCCGACAGGCTGGACCAGGAAGCGCTGGCGGGGATGACGGGCCTCACGCTCGTAGAAAACGTCCAGCGGCAAACGAAAAGCAGCAGACATGACTCGCTCCTGTGTTTTTGTTCTGGAGCAAGCGTAGTCAACCAAGCAAGTGCTTGGTTAATTTTTTACAGGTAAAAAGCAAGATCAAAAGATCGCAGCCTGCGGCAGCTCCTACAGGAGACCGCAGGCTGCGATCTTTGCTTTTATGGGTGCTTGATGTCGTTGAGCCTCATCGACCCGACCAACAACTCATTGCTCTCGAGCTCAGCCAGGCCGGCGGTGCTGACCCGCTCCGGTGGATGTCCAGCGCCATGTTGCAGGTAGCTCAACAAATTCCCCACCAGAGGGTTGTGACTGACCAGCAGGACATCGCTCACCGCCACCATTTGCTCGGCGACCTTGTCCGGCTCGGTGTCCGGTGTCAGCCACTCGACAGTGCGGATTTCCGGCTCGAACCCCAGTGTTTCGCGCACCAGTTGCGCCGTCTGCTGCGCTCGCAGGTACGGACTTGCGTATATCGCCGTCAGCGGTTGCCCAATCAGTTGCGCGGCGCTGCGCAGCACCTCTTCACGACCGTGGTCCGTCAGTTCCCGCTCCGAATCGTGGGGGCGGGAGCCGTGCGGTACAGCTTCACCATGACGCAATACCCAGAGTTTCATAGCTTGGGTTCCTCATCTCGAGCCGGATGCGGTGCCGGTGCCACTACATGCGGCGCTTCACCTTCCGGTGTACGCGGCGTCGGCCAATCGGCAAACGGCCAAGGCTTCTGGTCGCTGTGAAAGCTGCCGAAACGACCGATCTGCGCCAGAAACTGGCTCAGACTGTCGCCAAAGTTCATCAGGCTGGCGCTCGGGGCGCCATAGAACAAACGATAGATCAACTGCACCAGCACGACGGCGCCGAGGATGAACTGCGCGACTTGCCACACCAGCACGAAGACGATCATCCACAACACGCGCAGCAGGATGGATTCATACTTGGCTTCTACTTTTGGATCGTTCATGCGCAACTCCCTGCTTTTCTGGCAAGCGTGATTAATTGAAACCACTGGTGGAAATGAAGTCGACGTCGGTTTTCGGCTCGCCACGCATTAACAGACCGATGACCTGCTCCAGCGTGCGGCCTTCGAACAGAATCGCGTGCAGCCCGGCGACCAGCGGCATGTACACGCCAACCTCCTGGGACTTGGCCTTGAGTACCTTGAGGGTGTTGACCCCTTCGGCGACTTCACCCAGGCGCGTGACGGCCTCGTCCAGGCTCAGGCCCTGGCCGAGGGCGAAGCCGACCTGATAGTTGCGGCTCTTTGGCGAAGAACAGGTCACGATCAAGTCGCCCACGCCGGCCAGGCCCAGGAAGGTCATCGGATTGGCACCCTGATTCACCGCGAAGCGGGTCATTTCCGCCAGTGCCCGGGTGATCAGCATGCTCTTGGTGTTTTCCCCCATGCCCAGCGCTACCGCCATGCCGGCGATGATCGCGTAGACGTTTTTCAACGCCCCGCCCAGTTCCACGCCGAAACGGTCGGCGCTGGCATAAACCCGAAAAGTGCGGCCGTGCAACGCGGCCTGAACCTGCTGGCACAGTTCTTCGTCTTCACTGGCGACCACTGTGGCCGTCAGCGCATGTTCGGCGATTTCGCGGGCCAGGTTGGGGCCTGACAGGACGCCGATGCGTGCCTGCGGGGCGATCTCTTCGAGAATCTCGCTCATCAACTTGAACGTGTGGGCTTCGATGCCTTTGGTCAGGCTCACCAGCATTTTGCCGCTCAAGCGTTCGGCGTGCGGCACCAGCACCGAGCGCAGCGCGCTGGAGGGCAGTGCGACGAAACACAGGTCGCAGGCGTCCAGAGTGGCTTGCAGGTCGGTGACCGGCGTAACACCGGGCAGAATCTTGATGCCTTTGAGGTAACGCGGGTTTTCGCGATTGACCCGAATGGCCTCGGCCTGTTCGGGGTCACGCATCCACTGAAGGACCTGATGCCCGTTCTCGGCCAGCAGATTAGCCACGGCGGTTCCAAAACTTCCGCCTCCCAGGACCGCAATCGGGCGCTGTTCAGTCATATGCAATCCGTTAATCCATACCAGTGGCGATGTCGGCATTATACGGGGCAGCCCATCGGCGGCCAGCCCCGACATCAAATACCTGCTCCCCTAGGAAGAAGACCAATAAAACCGAGGAAAATGCAGACATCGTGAATGGAAAAGTCATTCGGCTCGGTTAACATGCGCGCCATCAATCACTGACAGGGATGTGTTGTGTCTCCGGCTGCTCCCTCACCGCGTTCGCCTCTGGTACTGGCGCTGATTTTCAGCTCGCCGGTGCTGGCCGACGACCTGTTCCTGGACAGCGAACCGCTGCCGCAAGTGCTCACCGCCACGCGCCTGAAGCAGTCGCCCGCTGCCGTGCCAGGCAGCATGACGGTGATCGACAGCGCCCTGATCCACGCCAGCGGTGCCCGCGACATCAGCGAACTGCTGCGCCTGGTGCCGGGGATGATGGTCGGCAACATCAGTGGCAACCAGGCCGCGGTGAACTACCACGGCACCAATGCGACGCAAGCGCGACGCATGCAAGTGCTGATCGACGGGCGCTCGGTGTATCGCGCCGGCCTGGCCACCGTCGACTGGAGCGACATTCCGGTGGCCATGGAAGACATCGAGCGCATCGAAGTCTTTCGCGGGCCCAATACCGTCAGCTACGGCGCCAATGCCCTGATGGCGGTGGTCAACATCATTACCCGGCGGCCGGCCGACAGCCACGGTACCCGCATGAAAGTCACCCGGGGCCAGCGCGGCATCAACGACTTTTATGCCAGCCAGGGCCTGGGCTGGGAGGATGGTGACATGCGCCTGTCCCTGTCCGGCCAGCAAGACGACGGCTTCGATACCGACCGAACCGGCGCTGATTACCATGACAGTCGTCGCCTCGATCGCTTCAACCTCGCGGTCAGCCAGAGCCTCGACGAACGGCAAAGCCTCGATTGGCAAGTGAATGCCAAGGACGGCACCAACCAGCGGCCCTATACCTACCAGCCGGTGTTCCCGGGAATTACCCGCGCCGGCAACGACTCCGACGTCACGGCCAAGGACTACGCCGGGTCGTTGCGCTGGAACCTGGACATCAATCCCGATCACAGCCTTTATATCCAGGGTTCGGCCCAACACTGGGATCGCCAGCAAACCTGGCGCGCCTGCGACGCAGAAATTTCGTTCAGCCCGCAATTGACCGAGCTCTGGCAACTGAACCCGAACTACACCGAACGCCTGGCCCGTAACATCACACGCTTCACCGGCCGTGGTGCCCCGGCTGGCACACCCGCCGAGCAGGCGCTGGCCAACCAGGTACTCGATCAATGGCGCAACGGTGCGAACCAGACCGTTTGCGGCGACATCGACCAGAGCACCCGGGAAACGCGCTACGACCTTGAACTGCAGGACACCTTGAGCCTTGCCGATAACCTGCGGCTGGTCAGCGGAATGAACTATCGTTACGACCGGGCGGATTCCGAGACTTACTTCAATGGCACTCTCGACGACAGGATCTGGCGGGTGTTCGGCCAGGTCGAGTGGCGTGCCAGCGAACACTGGTTGCTGCAAGGCGGCGCCATGTTCGAGGACACCCGGTTGATCGGCAGCTCGCTGACACCTCGCATGGCGGTCAACTACCTGATCAACCCGCGCCACGGCTTGCGTGCGGTGTACTCCGAGGCTATCCGTTCGCCGGACATGTTCGAGAACAACGTCAACTGGAGTTATCAGGTCACCAACCTCAAGCCCGGTGCCTTTGGCCAGTCCAGCGCCCGTTACTTCGTCAAGACCCGTGGCCCCGGTGACCTCGATCAAGAGCACATGCGCTCCCGGGAGCTGGGCTATAACGGCTATTTCCCCGAAGCGGGGCTGGCACTCGACGTAAAGCTGTTCCACGACGAAATCACCGGCATGATCAGTGAACCGCTGCGCAACAATCAGTACATCGCCAGCAACGCCAACAAAGAGCGTTTTTCGGGAGCCGAAACCCAGCTCGACTGGCGTGTCGGCCGCTTCGATCGTCTGCGACTGACCTATGCCTTCGTCGATGCCGACGCCAGCAATCCACTGGATGCCAGGCAGACAGCAAGCAACAGTGGTTCGGCCGGATGGCTGCGCGATTGGGGCAAGGGCTGGAACAGTGCGCTTTTCTATTATGGCGACGACGCACTCAACGGCTACCGCTTCGAACGGGTCGATGCGCGTATCGCCAAGCGTATCGCCTTGGGCAAGGCCAGCCTGGAGCTGGCCGGGGTGCTCCAGCAACGCCTGGACAATCAGCCGACCACCTTCGTCGACAACCATTATGACCAGCGCCACGTGATGTATTTCAGTGCAGAGCTGGAACTTTAAGGTGCCGTATCGCCCGGCCTGGAAAACACCGACCTTGGGCCGGTTGCTGGCGCTGCTTTGCCTGCTGTTCACCGGCATGCTGGGCAGCCTGGCGAGCAACGCGGCCGACATTTTGCTCACGGGGGCCGAAGACAGCCCCGGTGTGCGGGCGTTTAGCCGGGCCCTGAGCGAGTTGCGACCGAACGACAACGTGCGATTCCAGACGCTGGCCAGTTTGCCGATACCGGGAAAACTGCCGGAAAACATCCGTTTGATTCTCCTCGACCTGCCCAGCCTCGACTGGCGCCTGCAGGACGCCCAGGGTCCGGCGACACTGGTGCTGCGCATCAGCCGCCTGCAAGCCCGGCAACGCTTGAGCAGCTCGCTGCCGGCGCGCCTTTGCCTGCTGTGGAGCGATCCACCGCCGGCCCGCCAATTACGCCTGACCCGCACCCTGTTGCCCCAAGCCAAACGCATCGGCGTGCTCTACGACAGCCACAGTGAATTCCTCTTGGATGAACTGCGTCAGGCCGCCCTCCCCCTGGGCCTTGAGGTGGTCACCCAACGCTGGAACAACATTCACGACAGCCGCCCGTTACAGACCTTGCTCAAAAACAGCGACGTGTTGCTGGGACTGGACGACGCCGACCTGTACAACCCGCAAACCGCAAAGAACCTGCTGCTGAGCACCTACTCGCGGCAAATGGCACTGATCGGCCCCAACGCGGGCTTCGTCAAGGCCGGGAGCCTGGCCAGCACCTACAGCGATCAGAGCGACTGGCTGGCGGTCCTCGACGAATTGCTCGACCGGCCACCGGCCACCTGGCCACGCTCGCACTACCCCCACCGATTCAAGGTCGCGAGCAATCCCCAGGTGGCGCGTTCCCTGGGTATCGAACAGATAAACGAAGCGTCAGTCGCCACATTGCTGGCTGAAGGAGAACGCCGTCCATGAACCTGCGTCGTCGCTGGGACATCAACACCCGCACCCAACTCATCAGCCTTGGCCCCGCCCTGCTGCTGACCTTGTTGCTGATCAGCTTCTTCACCTTCGTGCGTATCCAGGATCTGCGTCAGGAAATCTCCCACACCGGCCAGTTGATCGCCAACCAACTGGCCCCCGCCACCGAGTACGGGGTGATTTCGGGCAACAGCGAAGTGCTTGAAACCTTGCTCAAGGCAACGCTGAGCACGCCCAACGTGAGTTTTCTGGAAATCCAGGACAGCGCCAACCGGGTTCTGGTGTACGTCGAACAACCGAACGAACACCACAATCGCGCGCAACAGCTCGAAGTGTTCCAGGCCCCCATACGGCTCCAGCGAATCGCTTTGCACAATGACTTTTTCCAGAGCAGCAAAACCGCCACTGCCGCCCCCACCGAGGACTACCTCGGCCGGGTGATCGTCGGGCTGTCCAACGATGCCTTCAGTCGACGCCAGCAGGAAATCGTGCTGAAGGCTGCCATTCTGGCGCTGTTTGCCTTGTTGTTTACCTTCCTTGTAGCCCGACGCCTGGCAGGCAGCCTGTCACAACCGATCCGTGATATCGGCAATGCCGTCAAGGCGATACAGGCCGGCGAATACAAAACACCTCTGCCGATTGTCGATGACACCGAGCTGGGGGCGCTGTCGCAACACATCAACAACCTCGCCAGCGGTCTCGAGCAGGCCAGCCGCGAACAGCACCAGGCCATGGCGCAGTTGATCCAGACCCGCGAAGAGGCGGAAAAGGCCAACAACGCCAAATCCGATTTCCTCGCCATGATGAGCCATGAACTGCGCACGCCGATGAATGGCGTACTGGGCATGCTGCAGTTGCTGGAAACCACCGACATGACCGAAGAACAGGTGGAGTACGCAGCGCTGGCCTCGGAATCCACCGAACACTTGCTCAAGGTCATCAACGACATCCTGGATTTCTCGCGGATCGAACGTTCGGAGCTGGAACTGGAGCACATTCCCTTCAACCTCGCCGACCTGATCGGCAGTTGCGCCCAGTCGTTCCAGCACAGCGCCGCGCAACGCGGTCTCGACCTGCAATTGATGATCCCCGACGACATGCGCGGCCTGCAGGTCAAGGGCGACCCGACGCGTATCCGGCAGATACTGGTCAACCTGGTGGGCAACGCGCTGAAGTTCACCGAGCAGGGGCGCGTCACCCTCGAGGCGCAATGGCAGTCGCTGGATCACGAACTGCTGTGGTTCACCTGCACGGTGCGCGACAGCGGCATCGGCATCCCGGCCGAAAGCCTGGAATTGATGTTCAACGCTTTCCAGCAGGCCGACAGCTCCATTTCAAGACGCTACGGCGGCACCGGGCTGGGCCTGCCGATTGCCCGCACCCTCGCCGAACGCATGGGCGGCACCTTGCGCGCGCAGAGTGAGGAAGGCCGCGGTTCGGTGTTCACCCTGGAAATTCCCCTGGCCCTGCACCAGCAGACGCAGCCGCTGTTGCCCCACCGCACGCAAACCGGCGACAGCGACGGCGAAGGGCGCAATGTGCTTTTGGTCGAAGACAACCCGGTCAACCAGACGGTCATCGAAGCCATGTTGCGCAGTTTGGGCTTCAAGGTCAGTGTCGCCGCCGACGGCGCGCAGGCGGTACGCAGTGCCGAGAGCCTGATTTTCGAAGCGATCCTGATGGATTGCCGCTTGCCGGTCATCGATGGCTATGAAGCCACCCGACAAATCCGCCAGTTACCCGGGTGCACCGACCTGCCGATCATCGCCCTGACCGCCAACGCCTTGCAGGGCGATCGCGAGGCCTGTCTGTCGGCAGGGATGAACGATTACCTGGCCAAGCCATTCAAACGGACTGATCTGCAACAAATTCTGCAACGGTGGGTGCAGTAGTACAGGCCTTTCGACCATCTGCGACTGGCGTGAAAGGCGAAAGTGCGGCAGTCTTAGGCACCTCGACAGGCCCGAAAAGGGGCTTGAATAATAATTTCAGTGCACAAGTGTACATTCATGTCCTTGGTGCTGTGACTTTCACCACAACGCAATAGTCTATGAGTAGGCTGCCGGTTCGAGGCATGAACGCTTCGATCGGCCGGGAAGATTTGCCCCACCTGCCGCATGGGACTATTGAGGAGCTCGCATGACCAAACAAAACGCCTTTACCCGGGAAGACCTGCTGCGCTGCAGTCGCGGTGAGCTGTTCGGCCCTGGTAACGCGCAACTGCCCGCCCCGAACATGCTGATGGTTGATCGCATCACCCTGATCAGCGAAGAAGGTGGCAAGTACGGCAAAGGTGAATTGGTCGCCGAGCTGGATATCAATCCGGACCTGTGGTTCTTCGCCTGCCACTTCGAAGGCGATCCGGTGATGCCGGGCTGCCTGGGCCTCGACGCCATGTGGCAACTGGTCGGCTTCTTCCTGGGCTGGCAAGGCCTGCCGGGCCGTGGCCGTGCGCTGGGTTCGGGCGAAGTGAAATTCTTCGGCCAGGTCCTGCCGACCGCCAAGAAAGTCACCTATAACATTCATATCAAGCGCGTCCTCAAGGGCAAGCTGAACCTGGCCATCGCCGATGGTTCGGTCACTGTCGACGGTCGCGAAATCTACACCGCCGAAGGCCTCCGGGTCGGCGTGTTCACCTCCACTGACAACTTCTAAGGGTTATCCGCATGCGCCGCGTCGTTATCACTGGTCTGGGCATCGTTTCTTGCCTGGGCAATGACAAAGAGACCGTCTCCGCTAACCTGCGTGCAAGCCGCCCTGGCATCCGGTTCAACCCGGAATATGCCGAAATGGGTCTGCGTAGCCAGGTTTCCGGCTCCATCGACCTCAACCTTGAAGAACTGATCGATCGCAAGATCTATCGCTTCGTCGGCCATGCGGCAGCTTATGCCTACCTGGCCATGAAAGACGCCATCACCGACTCGGGCCTGACCGAAGAGCAGGTTTCCAACCCGCGTACCGGCCTGATCGCCGGCTCCGGTGGCGCATCGACCCTGAACCAGATGGAAGCGCTGGACATCCTGCGCGAAAAAGGCGTCAAGCGCGTCGGCCCATACCGCGTCACGCGGACCATGAGCAGCACCGTTTCCGCTTGCCTGGCCACTCCGTTCAAGATCAAGGGCCTGAACTACTCCATCGCTTCTGCCTGCGCCACCAGTGCTCACTGCATCGGTACCGCCATGGAACAGATCCAGATGGGCAAGCAGGACATCGTCTTCGCCGGTGGCGGTGAAGAAGAGCACTGGAGCCAGTCGTTCCTGTTCGACGCCATGGGTGCTCTGTCCAGCAAGCGCAACGACACCCCTGAAAAAGCCTCCCGTGCCTACGACGCCGACCGTGACGGCTTCGTCATCGCCGGCGGTGGCGGCATGGTCGTGGTCGAAGAGCTGGAACACGCTCTGGCCCGTGGCGCGAAGATCTACGCGGAAATCGTCGGCTACGGCGCGACTTCCGACGGCTACGACATGGTTGCCCCAAGTGGCGAAGGCGCGATCCGCTGCATGCAGCAGGCGCTGTCCACCGTCGACACCCCGATCGACTACCTGAACACCCACGGCACCTCGACTCCGGTCGGCGACGTCGCGGAAATGAAAGGCGTGCGTGAAGTGTTCGGCGACAAGGCTCCAGCCATCAGCTCCACCAAGAGCCTGTCGGGTCACTCCCTGGGCGCCGCCGGCGTTCACGAAGCGATCTACTGCATGCTGATGATGGAAGGCAACTTCATTGCCGGCTCCGCCAACATCGACGAGCTGGACCCTGAAGTGGCCGACCTGCCGGTGCTGACCAAGACCCGCGAAAACGCCACCATCAACACCGTGATGAGCAACAGCTTCGGTTTCGGTGGCACCAACGCCACGCTGGTACTGAAGCGCTGGGAAGGCAAGTAATTTCCCGCTGCTGAGCCGCACAAAAAAAACGCCCCGACTGGTTCGGGGCTTTTTTTTTGCTGCTGAAAATGGGGCAACACTGCGATCCATGTGGGAGCGGGCTTGCTCGCGAAAGCGGTGGGGAAGTCGACATCCATGTTGAATATTAAATCGCTTTCGCGAGCAAGCCCGCTCCCACAGGTTTTGCATTCAGCCTGCAGTTTCATCGTCACAAACATGAAACCTTTGTCATGAAACTCAACGGCCTGCGACCGAATGTCGCGTATTTAGCGGGCTGCAGGACTGTTTCCGTTTTTGCAAAAAACCGTTACCAAACTCAACCATTTACTTAGCAAGCTACCAAACTCTATAACAGAGGCCTGCACACGCCTTGCTGCAGATAACAGAGATTGGAGCTAGCAGATGACTGTCAAAGTAACTGAACGCGACGATTCACATAAATCCCACGAGGGTGTAGCCGCCGGTATCCGGATCTGGGACGTGCACCAACAAGACCTGCTGGTCGGTATGTTCCATTCCGAGACCGACGCGCAAAACTACAGGGCCGAACTGGAAATGCTCGAGCGTAAACGCGAGCTCGCAACCGGTTGAAAACAGACTCGACCACGGTGCAGCCTGCCCTTTCCTGCCAGGCAGGCTGCATCCACATCAAACAACCTCGATCAGCGTCAAATGGAGGTCATCTTCGATCTTCACCGAAGGAACACTTTCAACAATCCAGCCCGCTTGAAGCCTGACCACCTCGACCTCGCCATTGCCCATTCCGTCATTGCGGGTCGAAAACTGCAGCGATAACGGGTGACGCTTGGAATAATTGAAAGGCAAGCCGCAGGCGATCAGGAAATCGATTTTTGCCTCGGTCAGTTCAACCTGAATGTCGCGCTCGCCTTCTTTCAGACTGTAGTAATCCAGGCACAAGTTGATTGCAAAAGGGCAGCCATTGACGAGGCTATTGATGAACTTCCCTTCATAACCACCGAAATAACTGTGTTCAGCCCGCACGCTGCTGAGTTTCTTCACCTTGACCTCGATTTCCTCGGAAATCTTGAACAGCCAAAAGTCCCCCTCCGAAGCCAGGTATTTGCCGAAGTCGATACCTGATACATGGCGCTTCGGCCACATCGACATCAAAGGAATATCGACTTCATATTCTTTATTGGTGATCGCCAGCAAGTAATTAATAACGTCGTAATAACTCGACTCACCTTCTCCAACCTTGATGAGTGTCGCACAGCTTCCCGCCAGCAATACGACCTTTCCATAGCGCTCCACTGGCAGTTCGGTCATCAATAAAGCTATACATGCTGGCACTTTCTCCAGGTAGGCAGAATTCAGTTCATGGAGTTCCTCCACATTGCGGACCTCACGCCAGGGGATGTTCCAGAAGAACTCAGGCAGGGTAAAGAAAACACAAGCGCTCGCGCCATGATCCTCGCGAGCGGCTTTTGCAGCGATCTTGATTTTTCGGCGTACAAGCTCGGCACGAGCGACAATTTCATCGTCCAGATAATCGCGAATGGATTGTCCGAGCGGTCGCGACTGTGAAAGCTGCGACTTGCACGTGGGTTGGCGTAACGAAGCGATACTGACAAACATTTATTCCATCCTTGGATACTAAAGTTCATTTCACTTGCTTTCTCCTGACACAAATATCATTCCAAAAAGATATTATTCCCAGGCAAAAGAAAACCCGAAAGATCGTATCTATACAATCTTTCGGGCTCAATGCATTATTCATGCAAAGTACTAGCAAACATGTAAGCCTGCTAGAACATTGAATCTGTTACCACATCAGGTCATCCGGGATCTTATAGGCTGCGTACGGATCGTCCTCGGCGATGACCTCTTCAGTCTGCACATTGAGCTGCACGATGCGCTGCGGATCGCGCTCCTGAATCTTCAGCGCCGCCTCGCGCGGAATCACTTCGTAGCCGCCAGCGTGATGCACGATGGCCAACGATCCGCTGCTGAGCTTGTTGCGCATCAGGGTGTTGACACAGATGCGCTTGACCTTCTTGTCGTCGACGAAGTTGTAGTAGTCCTCGGTCGTCAGCTTTGGCAGGCGCGAGACTTCGATCAACTGCTTGACCTGCGCGGCACGTGCCTTGGCCTCGGCTTTCTCCTGCTGCTGGCGGTTGAGTTCCTGATCGCGCTTGACCTTCTCGGCCATGGCTTCCTGCGCTGCGCGCTGTTGGGAGTCATCCAGCTCGATCTGGCCTTTGTGGGCCAGGCGCTGTTGTTTCTGCTTGTCTTTGCTGACCTGCTTGGCCTGCTTCTGGTTGACCAGCCCTGCTTTGAGCAACTGGTCGCGAAGGGAAATGCTCATGGTGCTTATTACTCACTTGGGCCACGGCTCAACCGCAGCTGGGCAAATTCTTTTCCTGACGTTTGGCTTCGCCCCACAAGGCGTCCAACTCTTCGAGGGTGCAATCTTCTATGGGACGACGGGTATCGCGCAATGCCTGTTCGATAAAACGAAAGCGTCTTTCAAACTTGCCGTTGGCGCCACGCAGTGCGGTTTCCGGATCAACCTTGAGATGCCGCGCCAGATTGACCACGGAAAACAGCAGGTCGCCGATCTCGTCGGCCACGGCTTCGGCATCGTTTTCCGACATGGCTTCGAGCACTTCATCGAGCTCCTCACGCACTTTATCGAGCACCGGCAAGGCGTCCGGCCAGTCGAAGCCGACCTGCCCCGCGCGCTTCTGCAATTTTGCCGAGCGTGACAACGCCGGCAATGCAGCAGGGACGTCGTCGAGCAACGACAACTGCTCGGGTGCCGAAGATTTCTCCGCGCGTTCTTCGGCCTTGATCTCTTCCCAGCGCTGCTTGACCTGCTCCTCACTCAGGCGTGGGACATCCAGAGGCGCGTACAGATCACCGGTGGGGAACACGTGGGGATGACGGCGGATCAGTTTGCGGGTGATGCTGTCGACTACGCCGGCGAACTCGAAGCGCCCTTCCTCGCGAGCCAACTGGCTGTAATACACCACCTGGAACAGCAGATCGCCCAGCTCGCCCTGCAAGTGATCGAAGTCACCGCGTTCGATCGCGTCGGCGACTTCGTAGGCTTCCTCAAGGGTGTGCGGGACGATGGTGGCGTACGTTTGCTTGATGTCCCATGGGCAACCGTACTGCGGGTCGCGCAGGCGGTTCATCAGATGCAGCAAATCTTCAAGGCTGTACATCAAATTCTCTCGCAAAAACCGGTCTCTGTAGGAGCTGCCGAAGGCTGCGATCTTTTGATCTGATCTTGAAAAACAAAATCAAAAGATCGCAGCCTTCGGCAGCTCCTACATAGCGCGCATCACGGCGTACGGTTACGCCGGGTTTCGATGATGTTCGGCAACTGGGAAATCCGCCCCAGCAACCGCCCCAATGCATCCAGCCCCGGAATCTCGATGGTCAGGGACATCAGCGCGGTGTTGTCCTCCTTGTTCGAGCGGGTATTGACCGCCAGCACGTTGATCCGCTCGTTGAGCAGCACTTGCGACACGTCACGCAGCAAACCGGAACGGTCGTAGGCGCGGATGACGATGTCCACCGGATAGGTGAGCACCGGCACCGGCCCCCAACTGACCTGGATGATCCGCTCCGGCTCGCGCCCGGCCAGTTGCAGCACCGAGGCGCAGTCCTGGCGGTGAATGCTCACACCGCGCCCCTGGGTGATGTAGCCGACGATGGCATCGCCCGGCAATGGCTGGCAGCAGCCAGCCATCTGGGTCATCAGGTTGCCGACGCCCTGGATCTGGATATCACCGCGCTTACCTGGTTTGTAGCCCGTGGCTTTGCGCGGAATCAATTCCAGCTGTTCGTTGCCGCGCTCCGGCTCGACCAGTTGCTGCGCCAGGTTGACCAGTTGCGCCAGACGCAAGTCGCCGGCACCGAGGGCGGCGAACAGGTCTTCGGCGGTTTTCATGTTGGCCTTGTCGGCCAGCTTGTCGAAATCCACCGCCGGCAGACCGAGGCGATTGAGCTCGCGTTCAAGCAGGGTTTTACCGGCCGCGACGTTCTGGTCGCGAGCCTGCAGCTTGAACCAGTGAACAATCTTCGCCCGTGCCCGCGACGTGGTGACGTAACCCAGGTTCGGGTTCAGCCAGTCACGGCTTGGGGTGCCGTGCTTGCTGGTAATGATCTCGACCTGTTCACCGGTTTGCAGGCTGTAGTTGAGCGGCACGATGCGCCCGTTGATCTTGGCGCCACGGCAGTTGTGACCGATTTCGGTGTGTACGCGGTAGGCGAAGTCCAGCGGCGTCGCGCCCTTCGGCAAGTCAATGGCGTGGCCGTCCGGGGTAAAGATATAGACCCGGTCAGGCTCGATATCGACCCGTAGTTGTTCGGCCAGGCCACCGATGTCGCCCAGCTCTTCGTGCCACTCCAGCACCTGACGCAGCCAGGAGATTTTCTCTTCGTAGTGATTGGAACCGGACTTGACGTCGGTACCCTTGTAGCGCCAGTGCGCGCACACGCCGAGCTCGGCTTCCTCATGCATCGCGTGGGTGCGGATCTGTACTTCCAGCACCTTGCCCTCAGGCCCGATCACCGCCGTGTGCAGTGAGCGATAGCCGTTTTCCTTGGGGTTGGCGATGTAGTCGTCGAACTCTTTGGGGATGTGCCGCCACAGGGTGTGGACGATGCCGAGCGCGGTGTAGCAGTCACGCATTTCCGGCACCAGCACGCGAACGGCACGCACGTCGTAGATCTGGCTGAACTCCAGACCCTTGCGCTGCATTTTGCGCCAGATCGAATAGATGTGTTTGGCCCGGCCGCTGATGTCGGCATCGACGCCGGTGGCCTGCAATTCGTTTTTCAGCTGGCTCATTACGTCGCTGATGAAGCGCTCGCGATCCAGTCGTCGCTCGTGGAGCAACTTGGCGATCTGCTTGTACTGGTCCGGCTCCAGGTAACGGAAGGACAGATCCTCCAGCTCCCACTTGATGTGGCCGATACCCAGGCGGTGGGCCAGTGGCGCATAAATGTCGAAGACTTCACGGGCCACGCGGTTGCGCTTTTCGTCGTCGGCGGTTTTCACCGCACGAATGGCGCAGGTGCGTTCGGCCAGCTTGATCAGGGCGACGCGAACGTCGTCAACCATGGCCACCAGCATCTTGCGCAGGTTTTCCACCTGGCCCTGGGTGCCCAGCACCAAAGATTTTCGCGGGCTCAGGCTGTCGCTGATCGCGGCCATGCGCTGCACGCCATCGATGAGTTTGGCCACCACCGGACCGAAGCGCTGGCTGACCGCCGGCAACTTGATCTGGCCTTCGCGTACGCCTCGATACAGGATCGCGGCGACCAAAGAGTCCTGGTCGAGTTTGAGATCGGCGAGGATCTCGGCGATCTCAAGTCCGGTACGGAAAGTCGAGTTACCTTCCGACCACAGATTCTGTGCCGCATTGGCTTGTTGTTCGGCCTCGCGAGCGTACTCGCAGGCTTCCTTCAAGGCTTCGCGATCCAGTGCCAGATCGACACTCACCGCGTGATCGAGCCAAGCCTCGAGATTGATACTGCCGTCGGTGTTGATCGGCTGGTGTGCTCTCACCTGTACCATCTTGCTTACCTTCCCTACGACGCAGATTCAATGCGTCAAATCGCTGACCTTCGTTGCCGGTGCGCCCACGTCGGGCTCGGTGCGCGGCTGCACGGGCGGGCCAGTCGGACCAGACGAGCATCCTAGCTCGCTTCAAATAAAGCCATGGCCTCGACATGTGCCGTTTGAGGAAACATATCGAGAATCCCGGCACGTTTTAACCGGTAGCCCTGCTTGATCAATTCGACCGTGTCGCGCGCCAGCGTTGCCGGGTTGCATGACACATACACCAACCGCTCGGCGCCCAGGGTCTTGAGCTTGCGCACAACCTCGAAAGCACCGTCACGCGGTGGGTCCAAGAGTACCGCACAAAAGCCTTCGGCGGCCCATTCGGCGTCCGTCAAAGGCTGGGATAAATCGGCCTGAAAAAACTTCGCGTTATGCAGATTGTTGCTAGCGGCATTCGCCGCCGCCCGGTCGACCATCACCTGCACACCTTCCACGGCCACCACTTCGCGAGCAGCCTTGGCCAGCGGCAAGGCAAAGTTGCCCAGGCCGCAGAACAGATCGAGTACGCGCTCATCCGCCGTCGGCTTCAACCAGTCCAGCGCCTGGGCGACCATCGCTTCGTTGACGCCGGCGTTGACCTGGATGAAATCTCCCGGCCGATACGCCAGCTCCAGATCCCACTGTTCAAGACGATAGCCCAGCGACTGGTCAGCCTCGACCGGTTGCGGTTCACCGTCGCCATGCAGCCACAACTGGGCCTCATGGAACGCGCAGAAATCCTTGAGGATGGTCATGTCACTTTCAGACAACGGCGCCATGTGCCGCAGCAAGACCGCCAGCGTCGAGCCGCTGAACAACTCCACGTGCCCCAGTGCCTGGGGTTTGCTCAAGCGCCGCAACATTTCCGGCAAGCGGGCCATGATCGGTTGCAAGGGCTGTACCAGCACCGGGCAATCATCGATGCCAACGATGTCCTGGCTGCCGGCGGCACGGAAACCGACTTCGAGCTTTTTCGCCTTCATGTCCCAGCGCACCGCCACGCGGGCGCGACGCCGGTAGGCGAATTCTGCACCACTCAATGGCGGCGCCCACTCTTCGGGTTCGACGCCCGCAACCTTCGACAACTGCTCGGCGAGCATGCGCTGTTTCAGGGCGAGTTGTTCGTTATGAGGCAGATGCTGCACGCTGCAACCGCCGCAGCGGCCGGCATGGGCACACGGTGCCGCGCGGCGTAATTCGCTGGCCTTGAACACCCGTTCGGTCCGCGCCTCGACCACTTTGCCGTGGGCGCCGAGCACACGCGCTTCAATCTCTTCACCGGCCAACGCGCCGATGACGAACCAGGTGCGACCTTCGAAAAACGCGATGCCGCGACCGTCATTGGCCAGGCGCTCGATGGTCAGGCGCTGCTTTTTGCCGGTCGGGATTTGCGGGGCCTTGCTGCCACCGGTGGGCTGGAAGCGCAGGCCTCTTTCATGCTTGGCCATCAGTTGGCCGCGTCGAAAATGCCGGTCGACAGGTAACGGTCGCCACGGTCGCAGATGATCGCGACGATCACCGCGTTTTCAACTTCTTTGGACAGGCGCAGCATTGCCGCCACGGCACCGCCCGAGGACACGCCACAGAAAATGCCTTCTTCACGGGCCAGCCGACGGGTCACGTCTTCGGCTTCGCTTTGGGCCATGTCGACGATCCGGTCCACGCGGTCAGCCTGGTAGATCTTCGGCAGGTATTCCTGGGGCCAGCGGCGGATGCCCGGGATCGCCGAGCCTTCCATCGGTTGCAGGCCGATGATCTGCACGTTGTCGTTCTGCTCTTTCAAGTAGCGCGACACGCCCATGATGGTCCCGGTGGTGCCCATGGAGCTGACGAAATGGGTGATGGTGCCCTCGGTCTGGCGCCAGATTTCCGGGCCGGTCGTGGTGTAGTGCGCCTCGGGGTTGTCACCGTTGGCAAACTGATCCAGAACCTTGCCGCGACCTTCGGCTTCCATCTTCTGCGCGAGGTCACGGGCGCCTTCCATGCCCTGCTCCTGGCTGACCAGGATCAGCTCGGCGCCATAGGCGGTCATGGCCGCCTTGCGTTCGGCGCTGGAGTTGTCAGGCATGATCAGGATCATCTTGTAACCCTTGATCGCGGCGGCCATGGCCAGGGCGATCCCGGTGTTGCCCGAGGTCGCTTCGATCAGCGTATCGCCGGCATGGATCTGCCCGCGCAGTTCGGCGCGGGTGATCATCGACAGCGCCGGACGGTCCTTGACCGAACCCGCCGGGTTGTTCCCTTCGAGCTTGAGCAAAAGGGTGTTGCTGGTGGCGCCGGGCAGGCGCTGCAAACGGACCAGCGGAGTGTTGCCGACGCAATCGGCGATGGTTGGGTACTGCAAGGTCATGGCGTATTCGCAATCCAGACTGCGGGGGCGCCTATCATACCGGCAAACGTTCTCAGGCCATATCACGCAAAGTGTGATGCTTATGGTTTATGGGAATAAGGGAGACATTCGTGGCGAATGTGCGTGCCTGTTCGTGGGCAAGCTTCGCTCCTGCAACCCAACTCGCACGACACGGAGATAAGCACCTGTCGCAGCTTTCCGTCCTGTTTAAAACAAGGGGTAACAAATCGCTGCCAGAAAATGCAATTTTCTGTAAGAAAAAAGAATGTATTCATCGGAAGTTTCCTGCGCATTGCAACGACACGCATGAACTAGTGAGTATCAGAGTTGGCAGGTAATCTTTTCCATGATCAGTCAACAAGACGTCTGACTTTTCATAGGGTGCAGGGAAACGCGACAGCTCGTATGCGAGGCTCACACCTTCAAATTTGTCAAAATGAATTTACTTCAAGGAAGAAACCAAATGAAAATTTTTCTTACATTTTCTCTCGCGGGACTGATACTTGCTGCCGGCCAGGCTTCGGCAGCATGCATCTACATTCAAAACTCCTATAGTGGCACTGTACCTGCCAACACAGAATTAACTGTACAGGGGCCGTTTACCATCACCAGCGCAAATGGATGCCAACAGGCAAATATTTCATCCACTATTACAGGTCTTGGCTCTGGCTCTCCTCCACAGCTGTTTATTGAAAGACTGGATGGTTCAAACTGGACCAAAGTCGACGGTGGCAACCGCCAAAATGTTTCAGCATTGGGTCGACTAGGCACTTACAGAGTCCGCCTCAAAAATGAACACAACGTAGCCAAAGGTTACTCCGGCACCACGCGATATGGGCGATAAGCAGTAAGATTGCCAGTGCCCAGTAGTTTTTCGGGCACTGGTGAGTTCAGGCTTTAATGCTTACGGACAGATCGTTTTGATCCGAGCCTGCAAAAAAAGAGAGCGCGGCGATGGTGTGATTCGTACGTAACAAATCCTTGGTTATCTCATGAAATCCCGGATTGGAATACGACCCACTAATAGCCAATCGCTCCTCAAACATCTGATTAAACATGGCTATTGCGTTATACTTAACGTTTCTTGCCGCCTGATGACCATTTTCATCAGACGCCATATTCCCGGATATAAAAAAACCAAACACACCTGAATCAATCAAACCTTTCTCGAAGAATATCGCGCCAATCTCTACAAGTTCATCGGTAGTGACCGATGTGAAATCATAACCCTTCAGCGAATTTTTCAGATCATCAATCGAATATTTGTCTGTAAAATTCAGCTTGCTCTCGGCTTTATCTGCCTCTGTTATTGTGTATGCATTCTTTGTTTCCCCAGGACTATTGACAACATAAGGATCCACTTTCATCGACAGGGGTGGATAATTTATTATCATATTCTCTACCGTCCTCTCTTGGATTTTATTCGCAAACTAGGTATCGGTATCCAGACTTAGATCTTTAGCCCCCCAACTCGCCAACCCCACCCAAAACATGTTGCAAGTTATATCAAACTAAGCATTGCGAACATCATCGAATCAAACCGGTGATGCATGAACCAACAACCGCATATTCACCTGCAGGCCAGTGCCGGTGTTCTGCGCCCAAATTTGCCCGCCTTGGCGCCGCACCGCATTCCTCGCAATGCTCAGCCCCAGGCCAAACCCACCGTCCCCCGGCCGTGAGCCGTCGAGTCGAGTGAAGGGCAGGAACATCCGCTCCAGATCCTCTTGCGCCACGCCACTCCCCTGATCTTCCAGCCACAGGTGCCAGTAATCACCATCACGCCGTCCGCCGAGATGAACAACGCCGCCGCTGGGCGAATGCCTAATCGCATTGCGCAGAATGTTTTCCAGTGCCTGAGCCAGGGTGTTGAGATGACCGCGCACCCAGCAGGATGCATCCACCGTGCATTGCAGCCGAGTATCAGGCCAACCGCTTTCATAGCAGGCATTCTCCGTGAGCATCTCCCACAGCGCCTGGATCTGGATCGCTTCGTCGGGCAAGCGGGTGCGCTCGGTGTCCAGCCAGGCCAGCTGCAGCGTGTCTTCCACCAGGCGCTGCATGCCATCGACCTCCCGGGCGATACGTTCGCGCAATAGCTCCAGCCCCTGCTCGCTTTCACTGGCCACCCGCAAGCGGCTCAAAGGCGTGCGCAACTCGTGGGACAAGTCGCGCAACAGTTGCTGCTGCAAGGCCACGGTGCTTTGCAGGCGTTCAGACATGTGATCGAACGCCCTGCCCAGCTCGCCCAGTTCATCCGCCCGATTGGTGGTCCGGCTCGAGAGCCGTACGTTCAGTTGATCGGCACGCCAGGCATTCGCCTGCGCGCGCAAGTGATTGAGCGGCACCACCAGCAGGCGGTACAGCCCGACGCACAGCAACAGGGTGAACAATCCCGGAATCACCCCATTGGTGATCACCCGCCAGAACAGCCGGTAGTGCCCGGGAACGAAGCGCTCGGGCAACTCGATCACCAGGCTGCCGGTGGAAGGGTCCCCCGGAAACGGCACACGCATCCAGGGCCGGCCCTTCTTGTGGACGGGCCAATCCAGGCCGCGCAAAAACGTCAGGCGTTCGACTTCCTTGTCCGTCAGCGATTGGTTGCTCAAGGACTGCAAATCCGCGCCGATGACACCCACCCAGCCTTTTTCCCGCTGATGCATGCCTTGCAACCATTCATCGACACCCGCGCTCTGCGCCTGTTGCCATGCCTGCTCGGCCTCGGCGGCATAGCGCGTCAGGGTGCCGCGGGCCTCATCGGAGAGAAACTGATTGCGCTGCTCCATGTAACGGCCCCAGGACCAACTCAACCAGATCATCAGCAGACAGAACGCGACCAATAAACAGGCCAGTTTCCAGAACAGCGAATGCCTGCCCGGCAAGTTACATTTCATCGGCGGCGCTCAGGATGTAACCCTTGCCCCAGACCGTGCGCACTTCGCGCTCGGTGTAGCCAATGGCCTTGAGCTTGCGGCGGATCTGGCTGATGTGCATGTCCAGGCTGCGGTCATGGGCCGCGTAACCGCGCTGCAGCACCTGCTGATAAAGGAAGGCTTTGCTCAAGACTTCGTCGGCGCTGCGGTGCAGTGTCTCCAGCAAGCGATACTCGCTGCGGGTCAGGCCGCCGGCCTGCTCGCCATAAAACACCTCGAAGCGTTCATCGTCGAAACGCAGACTGTCCATCGAAGGGGCTGGCACTGCTGGGACGGGGCGGCGGTCGAGGGCCACCCGCCGCAGGATGGCTTCGATGCGCACCCGCAATTCCACCATGCTGAAAGGCTTTGGCAGGTAATCGTCGGCCCCCAGGCGAAAGCCGCTGATGCGGTCGGATTCGGCACCGAGGGCCGACATCAGTAACACCGGAGTGGCATGGCTCTGGCGCAATTGGGTCAGCACCGCCAGACCGTCCAGGCCCGGCAGCAGAATATCCATCAGCACCACGTCGAAAGGTTGCCGCCGGGCCATGTCCAGGCCTTCCTGGCCGTTCTGGCACCAGGTCACCTGGAAGCCGCTGCGGTCCAGATGCTCATGCACGTAGGCGCCCAGCACGAGGTCGTCTTCAATGGACAGGATTCGGGGGAGGCTGGCTGTGATGGGAGTCATGACTATCTGCAAACAATTCTCAGTTGAATTGATTATTCAAGATTGCCTCGCCAGGGGCAACCCACCGCTTGGCTGGAGCACCAATGAGCTGCTCGGGCCGACGAATGGCAGCCGCATTTTTACGAAGATTGCCCGCGAGCAAATCGCTACACTGCGCAAGTGCTGCATGACGGATATATGTGCAGGTCTATGAATAGCGGGATGCAGGAGAGATGCGTGCTCAAGAAACTGGGAATCAAAGGCCGCGTGCTGTTGCTGACCCTGTTGCCAACCAGCCTGATGGCGTTGGTGCTGGGGGGGTATTTTACCTGGATGCAACAGGCTGACCTGCAAACCCAACTCATGCAGCGCGGCGAAATGATCGCCGAGCAGTTGGCCCCCCTGGCGGCGCCAGCCATGGGCCATCAGGACAACGAACTGCTCGAACGCATCGCCACCCAGGCCCTGGAACAAACCGACGTACGGGCCGTAACCTTCCTGGCTCCCGACCGCACGCTGCTGGCCCACGCCGGCCCGACCATGCTCAACCAGACACCTTCCGGTAGTGGCATGCAGATGCTGCGCCGCAGTGGCAACGATGCGACCCGCTATTTGCTGCCGGTGTTCGGCAAACACCGCAACCTGGCCGGAGACGTGATTCCCGAAGAAGCCGACCGCCTGCTGGGCTGGGTCGAACTGGAGCTGTCCCATAACAGCATGCTGTTGCGCGGTTACCGCAGCCTGTTCGCCAGCCTGATGCTGATCGCAGCCGGACTGATCGGTGCGGCACTGCTGGCCCTGCGCATGGGTCGCACGATCAACCGGCCACTGAGCCAGATCAAGCAGGCCGTAGCCCAACTCAAGGACGGCCATCTGGAAACCCGCTTGCCGCCCCTCGGCAGCCAGGAGCTGGACGAACTGGCCTCCGGCATCAATCGCATGGCCGGCACCCTGCAAAATGCCCAGGAAGAATTGCAGCACAGCATCGACCAGGCCACCGAAGACGTACGCCAGAACCTGGAAACCATCGAGATCCAGAACATCGAGCTGGACCTGGCGCGCAAGGAGGCCCTGGAAGCAAGCCGGATCAAGTCCGAGTTCCTGGCCAACATGAGCCATGAGATCCGCACGCCGCTCAACGGCATTCTCGGTTTCACCCACCTGTTGCAAAAAAGCGAGCTCACCCCACGCCAGCTCGACTACCTGGGTACCATCGAAAAATCCGCCGACAGCCTGCTGGGCATCATCAACGAAATTCTCGACTTCTCGAAAATCGAGGCCGGCAAGCTGGTGCTCGACCATATTCCGTTCAACCTGCGCGACCTGCTGCAGGACACCCTGACCATCCTCGCCCCCGCCGCCCACGCCAAGCAGCTGGAACTGGTGAGCCTGGTGTACCGGGACACGCCGCTGTCCCTGGTCGGCGACCCGCTGCGGCTCAAGCAGATCCTGACGAACCTGGTGAGCAACGCCATCAAGTTCACCCGCGAAGGCACCATCGTCGCCCGCGCCATGCTCGAAGAAGAGCACGAAGACACCGTGCAACTGCGCATCAGCATTCAGGACACCGGCATCGGTCTGTCCAACCAGGACGTGCGCGCCCTGTTCCAGGCCTTCAGCCAGGCCGACAACTCGCTGTCGCGGCAACCTGGCGGCACGGGCCTGGGCCTGGTGATTTCCAAGCGCCTGATCGAACAGATGGGCGGAGAGATCGGCGTCGACAGCACACCCGGGGAAGGCTCGGAATTCTGGATCAGCCTGAGCCTGCCAAAAGCCCGCGACGATGCCGAAGACCTGCCCGCCGCGCCCTTGCTCGGGCGTCGGGTGGCGGTCCTGGAAAACCACGAACTGGCCCGACAGGCGTTGCAGCATCAACTGGAAGACTGCGGCCTGAGTACCACGCCGTTCAATACCCTGGAAAGCCTGACCAATGGCGTCACCGCCGCCCACCAGACCGATCAGGCAATCGACCTCGCCGTGCTCGGCATCACCAGCAACGACATGCCGCCGGAACGCCTCAACCAGTACATCTGGGACCTCGAACACCTTGGCTGCAAAGTGCTGGTGCTGTGCCCGACCACGGAACAGACGCTGTTCCACCTTTCCGTGCCTAACCCCCACAGCCAGCTCCAGGCGAAACCGGCCTGTACCCGCAAGCTGCGACGCTCCCTGTCTGACCTCGTCAGCCCGCGCCCGATGCGCAGCGAGCCGGGCGAACCGGTGTCCAGCCGTGCACCGAAGGTGCTGTGCGTCGATGACAACCCGGCCAACCTGATGTTGGTGCAGACCCTGCTCGAAGACATGGGCGCCAAGGTGCTCGCGGTGGAAAGCGGTTATGCCGCGGTCAAGGCGGTACAGAACGAGACATTCGATCTGGTATTGATGGACGTGCAGATGCCCGGCATGGACGGCCGCCAGAGCACCGAGGCGATTCGCCAGTGGGAAAGCGAGCGGCATTGCACGCCGTTGCCGATCGTGGCCCTCACCGCCCACGCCATGGCCAACGAAAAACGCGCACTGCTGCAAAGCGGCATGGACGACTACCTGACCAAACCGATCAGCGAACGACAATTGGCCCAGGTGGTGCTGAAGTGGAGCGGTTTGGCGTTGCGCAATCACAGCCCGGAGCGCTCCGGCGATGGGCACGGCAGCGCCCATGACTTGTTGGTGCTCGACCACGAGGAAGGATTACGCCTGGCCGCCGGCAAGGCTGATCTGGCCGCAGACATGCTGGCGATGCTGTTGGCATCCCTGGAGGCTGACCGCGAAGCCATCCGTCTGGCTCAGCAGAGCAATGACCACAACGCCTTGATCGAACGGGTCCATCGCCTGCATGGCGCGACACGCTACTGCGGCGTACCGCAATTGCGTGCGGCCTGCCAACGCAGCGAAACCCTGCTCAAGCAACAGGATCCGAAAGCCAGCGTGGCACTGGACGAGCTCGACCGGGCGATCAATCGCCTGGCAGCCCACGCGCGAATGAACGCTTGATGCAGCGCAATCGTGGGAACCAAACATCAGCGTAAGCTCACCACCTACTCTGTAGGAGCTGGCTTGCCAGCGATGGCGGCCTCAAGGGCAACGTAGAGTTTGCGGCCCTCATCGCCGGCAAGCCGGCTCCTACAGGAACGAGGCAAAGAGGAAATCATGCGCACGATTCTTTTCAGCAGCCAGAACTACGACATCGACAGCTTTCTCGCGGCCGGGCGACCGGCCGGCATCGAGCTGCAATTTCAGCCTGCGCGCCTGAGCCTCGACACGGTCGCGCTCGCCCAAGGGTATGAAGCGGTCTGCGCGTTCATCAATGATGACCTCAGCGCGGCAGTACTCGAGCGCCTGGCCGCTGGAGGCACCCGCCTGATCGCCCTGCGCTCGGCGGGTTACAACCACGTCGACTTGCCAACGGCAAAACGTCTGGGACTGGCCATCGTACGCGTCCCGGCCTATTCGCCCCACGCCGTGGCCGAACACGCGGTGGCGCTGATCCTCGCACTCAACCGCCGCTTGCCCCGCGCCTACAACCGCACCCGCGAAGGGGATTTCAGGCTGCAAGGGCTGACCGGTTTCGACCTGGTGGGCAAGACGGTCGGCGTGGTCGGCACCGGGCAGATCGGCGCCACCTTCGCCAAAATCATGAACGGTTTTGGCTGCCGGTTACTGGCCTATGACCCCTACCCCAACCCGCAGGTCGAAGCCTTGGGCGCGCGCTACCTGAGCCTGCCGCAACTACTGGCCGAATCGCAGATCATCAGCCTGCACTGCCCACTCAACGAACAGAGCAAGCACTTGATCAACCGTGAATCACTGGCCCACATGCAGCCGGGCGCGATGCTGATCAATACCGGACGTGGCGGCCTGGTGGACACCCCGGCGCTGATCGACGCGTTGAAAGACGGTCGCCTCGGCTATCTGGGTCTGGACGTGTATGAGGAGGAGGCGCAACTGTTCTTCGAGGACCGTTCCGACCTGCCGCTGCAAGACGATGTGCTGGCCCGGTTGCTGACCTTTCCTAACGTGATCGTCACCGCGCACCAGGCCTTTCTGACCCACGAAGCGCTGGATGCGATTGCCGCCACCACGTTGCGCAACATCGCCGCCTGGGTGGCGGGCACGCCGGAAAACCTGGTCACGAGCGACTGAAACGGATCGAAGGTCATCGGCCTGCGCGATGCGGCATGCAAGCCCGTGCTAGCATATCGCGCATATTTGGAGGACCCATGGTCGAACACGATTTCCGCTACAGCCTGATGAACCCGCAACACACCCTCACCGAATGCCGCGCCCTGGTGCCGGGGCGCTATCAGGTCACCGGCAACGGTGGCTCGATTCGCAACAACGACGTGCTGGTCGTGACCCTCAAGGGCGCCAAGGACTTGTCCATGCGCCTGACCGTCGAAACGGTTCGCCACCTGATCAATCCGCCCGGCCAATGGGTCGCGGTGGCCAGCGGCCCGGTGTTCGGCGAACTGGCGATCCATACCTGGCAAGTGAACTGCGACAGCTGCGCCAAAGCGCTGAGCTTCGAGTTCGCCGTCGACGCCAAGCTGGGCAACAAGGCCGAAAAACCTGCCGCCACCGCGCGCATTGCCGAGCTGGGCTGGACCACCGTCGGCGAGAAACACCTGTGCCCGAAATGCCAGGAGCCTGCGTGATGAAACGCCTCGCTCTGAGCGCGATGACCGGTGCCAGCCTGCTGGGCTGCGCCGCCGAGCCGGTGCAGCTTGAACACAATCGCAGCTACATCCTGGAGTGGATCGGCGAGCGGCCGCTGATGGACTACAGCCACCTGACCATCACGCTCGGTGAAGATGGCCGGGCCTACGGCAATGGCGGCTGCAACCACTGGTTCGCGCCGTACACCCTGGAGGGCGACAAACTGACCTTCGGCAAAATCGGCAGCACCCGCAAACTGTGCGCGCCGGCGCTGATGGAGCAGGAAAAACGCTTCCTGCAGGCCCTGGAAAACGTCCAGCGCTGGGACGTCTCCCCGATCGAGCAGATCCGTTTCTGGCCAGCCGAAGGCAAGCCGCTGCGTTGGTGGCTTGAGGAAGGTTGATCCGCAAAAAAGATCGCAGCCTTCGGCAGCTCCTACAGGATTAAACGTAAATCTGTAGGAGCTGCCGCAGGCTGCGATCTTTTGCCTTAATTTTTTGCCTGCAACGCCTCAAGCTTCGCCATCACCCCCGCCGCCGTCTGCTCACCCATCAACTGCTCACGCACCTTGCCCTTGTCATCGATGATGTACGTCACCGGCAATGCCTCGCTGCGCGGCAATTCGAACAATTCGGCAGGGTCCTGGGCCAACACGGTGAACTTGATCCCCAGTTTCTCGCTCGCGCCCTTCAGTTCCTGCCCCTGGACGTTGTCGAAGTTAACCCCGAACACACCGATTTTCTTGTCCTTGAGTTGCTCGGCCAGGGTGTTCAACTCCGGGATTTCGGTACGGCAGGGTCCGCACCATTCTGCCCAGTAGTTGAGTACCAGCCATTTGCCGTCCAGTCGGTCGGCGGCGATCTTGTGGCCGTCCTGGTCGATGCCATAGTCATTCCCGCAGCCCCCCAGCATCAACGCTCCGATGATCGCCAATGCTGCTGCCAGTCGCCTTGTCATGTCGTGTTCCTTGTCAAAAATTGAATACGCCTGCGACCCATCGCCTCTCACGGTTCTGGATTGCGCGCTGCACAGTTAGAATAGCCGCCACCTTACGCAAGATGCGACCCGCTCATGACCGATCTGACGCTTTATCACAACCCGCGCTGCTCGAAATCCCGCGGTGCGCTCGAACTGCTTGAAGCCCGTGGCCTGGCCCCGACCGTGGTGCGTTACCTGGACACCCCGCTGGACGCCACGCAAATCCAGCGCCTGCTGGGCAAGCTGGGGATCAGCGCGCGGCAGTTGCTGCGCACCGGCGAGGACGAGTACAAGACCCTCAATCTGGCCGACGGCAGCCTGAGCGAAGCGCAATTGATCGCCGCCATCGCCGCCCACCCGAAACTGATGGAGCGACCGATTCTCGAAGTCGGTGACAAGGCCGTCATCGGTCGTCCACCGGAGCAGATCCTGGAACTGTTGCCATGAGTGCACCTTACATTCTGGTTCTGTACTACAGCCGCAGCGGCTCGACCAACGAAATGGCCCGGCAGATCGCTCGTGGCATCGAACAGGCCGGGCTTGAAGCCCGCCTGCGCACAGTGCCGGCGATTTCCACCGAGTGCGAAGCCGTTGCGCCGCAGATTCCCGACGAAGGCGCGCTGTATGCCAGCCTCGACGACCTGAAGAACTGCGCCGGCCTGGCACTCGGCAGCCCGACCCGCTTCGGCAATATGGCCGCGCCGCTCAAGTACTTCCTCGACGGCACCAGCAACCTGTGGCTGACCGGCGCCCTGGTGGGTAAACCGGCAGGCGTATTCACCTCCACCGCGAGCCTGCACGGCGGCCAGGAGACGACCCTGCTGTCGATGATGCTGCCATTGCTGCACCACGGCATGCTGATCACCGGCCTGCCGTACAGCGAATCGGCACTCCTGGAAACCCAGGGCGGCGGTACGCCATACGGCGCCAGCCACCACGCCGGTGCCGACGGCAAAAGCGGCCTGGATAGCCATGAAGTGGCGCTGTGCCGCGCGTTGGGCATGCGCCTGGCCAAGACTGCACAGAAACTGGAGAGCTGAAGTGGCCAGGAAGCCGAAGATTCTCCCTGCCATTGACTGGCTCGAGCCGCGGGTGCGGGCGATGCGTGTCATCAGCCTGCTGTGCTTTTTGGGGCTGGTGGGCCTGCTGTGCGTCTACTACCTGCTGATCGCCGACCTGCATGGCGCCCGGCCATGGGTAATTCTGCTGATCGAACTGGTGCCACTGCTGATACTGGCGCCGGGCATGATCGTCGGCAGTCCTCGCGGGCATTCATGGATGTGCTTTGTGGTGAACCTGTATTTCATCAAGGGCGCATTGGCCGCTTATGACCCGAACCGGCAAATCTTCGGTTTGCTGGAGATGGGCGCGAGCCTGGCGGTGTTTTGCTCGGCACTGTTGTATGTGCGCTGGCGTTATCAGTTGAACCGCAAGCTGGCTGGCGAGGGCGAGATTTCCGTCGTCTGACAGAAAAGATCGCAGCCTTCGGCAGCTCCTACAGGGGAATGTGTAAACCTGTAGGAGCTGCCGAAGGCGGCGATCTTTTCAGCCACCCACCCCCTCAATGATTGACGGTATACGCCAGCATCATCGAAATCTGGCTCATCGGCCGCCCGCCACTTTCCGCATGCCACTGGTTGAACACATCCTGCACCAGCGCCAGGTCGCGCAGACTGCTCGGCACCTTGTCGATGATGTCTTGCGCATTCAGCGCCGCGACCACGTCGTAGCTCGGCACAAAGGTATCCTTGCCGATCATCCGCAGGAAGCGCGGGGCTGACAGCCCACCCAACTGATGTCCGCGTTTTTTCAGGAAGGTCCAGAGCCCGACGATATCGGTCACCGGCCAGTCGGCGATCAGCTCGCCGAAGCTGCCCTTTTCATGGGCCACGTCCAGTACGAACTGTGCATTGCGCGGCACACTCTTGAGCTTGCCCAGGTGCCGGATGATCCGCGTGTCCTGCATCAGCCGCTCAAGGTGCTCAGCACTCATCAGCACGACTTTTTCCGGGTCGAACCCGAAGAACACTTCTTCGAAGGCTGGCCACTTGGCGTCCACCAGACTGTGCTTGAGCCCGGCGCGAAACACCCGTAGCGCCATCATCGAGAGGTAGCGATCGTCGCTGATCTTGCGTAACTGCGCGGGAGTCTTGGGAACGGGCAGATGGGCTTCCAGTTCAGCCGCCGAACCGAAGCGGTTCAGACAGTATTCATTGAGCCACTTGTAATCGCGCATGCCCTCTCCTGAGAATTGAAACGAAAAACCAAATGTGGGAGCGGGCTTGTGGCGAGGGGGCTTGCCCCCGTTGGGCTGCGAAGCGGCCCCAAGATCTCCGATGTACCAAAGATCTTGTGAGTGCTACGCACTCAAACGGGGGCAAGCCCCCTCGCCACAGGCCCGCTCCCACAGTTTTAATCAGAGGTTGACCACGTTGACGAAGCGAGATGCGGCGCTTTCGTCGATCTTGAGGCTGGTGAAGTCAAACAGGTTGCGGTCCGCCAGTTGCGACGGGATCACGTTCTGCAGGCTGCGGAAAATGCTCTCGGTACGGCCCGGGGTCTTGCGTTCCCAGTCCTGCAGCATTTCCTTGACCACCTGACGCTGCAGGTTTTCCTGGGAACCACAGAGGTTGCACGGAATGATCGGGAATTGCTTGAAGTCCGAGTAGGCCTGGATGTCTTTTTCGTTGCAGTAAGCCAGCGGGCGGATCACCACGTTTCGACCAT
Source organism: Pseudomonas sp. Pseusp49 (assembly GCF_059491875.1). Classification (NCBI taxonomy): domain Bacteria; kingdom Pseudomonadati; phylum Pseudomonadota; class Gammaproteobacteria; order Pseudomonadales; family Pseudomonadaceae; genus Pseudomonas; species Pseudomonas sp. Pseusp49. The sequence goes on from NZ_CP168514.1 coordinate 5,272,554, forward strand.
CGTCGGCGCGCAGCTTCGGCGGCATGGCCTTGAGCGAACCGTTGAAGAACATGTTCAGGAAGAACGTTTCGACGATGTCGTCGCGATGGTGACCCAGGGCCATCTTGGTCGCGCCAATTTCATCGGCGAAAGTGTAGAGCGTGCCGCGACGCAGGCGCGAGCACAGCGAGCACGTGGTCTTGCCTTCCGGAATCAGCTCCTTGACCACCGAATACGTGTCTTTCTCGACGATGTGGTATTCGATACCCAGTTCTTTCAGGTAGGCCGGCAGCACGTGCTCCGGGAAACCCGGCTGCTTCTGGTCCATGTTCACGGCCACGATCTCGAACTTGATCGGCGCGACCTTCTGCAAGTGCATCAGCACATCGAGCATGGTGTAGCTGTCCTTGCCACCGGACAGGCAGACCATGACCTTGTCGCCGTCTTCAATCATGTTGAAATCGGCAACCGCCTCACCGGCCTGTCGGCGAAGGCGCTTTTGCAGTTTGTTCTGGTTGACCGTGAGAGTGCCCATGGCGCGAAATCCGTGAGGTGTGACGAAAGGCGGGCATTTTACGCAAAAAATCGACCCGTAGGAGCTGCCGAAGGCTGCGATCTTTTGATTTTGATCTTCGGTGGCGCTGAAATCACCAAAGATCAAAAGATCACAGCCTTCGGCAGCCCGTACAGACGCAACCGCGATTAGGCCTCGTGTTTACAGCGCGATTTGCTCTAAAGCCCCTGCTCCACCCATGGAAACTCCTCCCTATACTGCGACATAAGGTCGCTTACATATTTCAGACCTGTGACTTGCTTGGCCGCATTGGCCCGTAGGCGCTCCACTGGGGGGCGACGGTAAAGACAAGAGGAGTGACTGGCATGATCCATCACGTAGTGGGGCTCTTCACCCACCCTGACCAAGAATGGAAAGAAATCCGTGGCGACCAGGAGGAAAGCATCAGCCACATGTACCTGACCCATACGCTGATCCTGGCGGCCATCCCCGCCGTGTCTGCCTTCATAGGCACCACACAGGTCGGCTGGGTCATCGGCAATCGGCCTCCCGTGATGTTGACCGTAGAAAGCGCGATATGGATGACGGTCATGTCGTACCTGGCGATGCTCGGGGGTGTGGCGGTAATGGGCGCATTCATTCACTGGATGGCCCGCACCTACGACGCCAACCCAAGCCTCGCCCGCTGCATTGCGTTTGCAACCTACACCGCGACCCCCTTGTTCATCGGCGGCCTCGCGGCCTTGTACCCGCACCTGTGGCTGGGGATGATCATCGGCACCGCAGCCATCTGCTACACGGTGTACTTGCTGTATGTGGGCTTACCGACGTTCATGAACATTCCATCTGACGAGGGCTTCCTGTTTTCAAGTTCAGTGCTCGCCGTAGGCCTGGTGGTGCTGGTCGCCATCATGGCGTTCACTGTGATTGTCTGGGGACTCGGCGTGGGGCCGGTCTACACCAACTAGCCGCTCATCACTGAAAATCAGAAATGCCGATAAAGGCCGCCGCGAGGCGGCCTTTTCATTCTTCAGCAACGAGAAAGCCCATGACCATTCGGCAACCTGGTGATTCGCAAGGCCCGAGGGTTGCGGCATACTCGACCGCTCTGGAGATCCATCAAGCATGCCCGAGCAACTCAATTCCCGCGTCGAAGACTGTTTCCAACTAGCCGAATCCTTTTTCAAACGACCTTTCAAACGCCCCGTGGTGAGCCTCAAGCTGCGCGGACAAAAAGCCGGTGTCGCGCATTTGCACGAGAACCTGCTGCGCTTCAACCCACAGCTGTACCGGGAGAATACCGAGGATTTCCTCAAGCAGACCGTGGCCCATGAAGTCGCGCACCTGATCGCCCATCAGCTGTTTGGCGACCGCATCCAGCCCCATGGCGAAGAGTGGCAGTTGATCATGCGCGGCGTGTACGAACTGCCGCCCAACCGCTGCCACACCTATGACGTCAAACGCCGCAGCGTGACCCGTTACATCTACAAATGCCCGTGCGCCGACAGCGACTTCCCGTTCTCGGCCCAGCGCCACAGCCTGGTGCGGCAAGGGCGGCGGTACCTGTGCCGACGGTGTCGCAACACCTTGGTGTTCAGTGGGGAGATGCGGGTCGAGTAGCGAGATTTGCGATGGCTGTACTGGCCTCTTCGCGAGCAAGCCCGCTCCAACAGGGGACCTCCGGTATGGCATAGATCCAATGTGGGAGCGGGCTTGCCCGCGAAGAGGCCGGAGCAGACGCTAGAGAACCACCTTGGCTCGCCGCAATTCAGCAATCCGCTCGACACCAAACCCCAACTCCCCTAACACCTGATCCGTATGCTGCCCCAGCGCCGCGCCGATATGCTTCGGCTCAGGCAAGCCCTCTGAAAACTTCAGCGGACAAGCCATCTGTGCCTGAGCCGAACCATCGCCCCGCGGCACATCGGCCACCAACTCCCGCGCCTGCAACTGCGGATGGCACAGCGCCTCTCCCAGGCTCAACACCGGTTCTACGCACGCATCCAGCTCAGCGAACAGCGCACGCAACTCGGCAAAATCATGCTTTTCGAATTCGACCCTCAGCGCGTCTTTCAGCTGTTTCTGATGCGCCGGTTGCGGTGACAGGCCGAGGCCAGCCAGTTCCTCCAGCCCCAACGCCGCGCACAGCTGCTTCATGAACACCGGCTCCAGGCTGCCCACCGACAGCCAGCGCCCATCCCGGGAGCGGTAGTAATCGTAAAAGCTGCCACCATTGAGCACCTGGTTTTCCGGCCCCGGCTCGACGCCACAGGCCAGATATCCCGCACCCGCCAGCGCATTCAGACTGAACGCGCAGTCGGTCATGCTGACATCCAGGTGCTGACCCTGACCGGTCTGCTGCCGGGCGATGACCGCCGCCAGCAAGCCAATCACCCCGTGCAGCGAACCACCGGCGACATCCGCCACCTGCATGCCCAATGGCAGTGGCCCACTGTCGGCTCGGCCGGTGTAACTGGCCAGCCCGGACAAGGCCAGATAGTTGATGTCATGGCCGGCGCGGTCCTTGTAGGGGCCGGTCTGGCCGTAGCCGGTGATCGACACATAAATCAGTTTTGGGTTGATCGCCTTCAGGGCCTCATACCCCAGCCCCAGTCGCTCCATGACACCGGGGCGAAATTGTTCCAGCACGATGTCGTAGTCCTGCAACAGCTGCTTGATGACATCCAGCGCCTCAGGCTGCTTGAGGTCCAGGGCGAGGCTGCGTTTGTTGCGATTGAGGTAGGCATGACTGGCCGACACCCTTTGATCGTGGGGCGGCAACACCCGCAGCAGATCCAGGCGGGTGGGTGATTCGATGCGCAGCACTTCGGCGCCCATGTCCGCCAGCAGCAACGAGGCGAACGGCCCCGGCAGCAGCGTCGAGAAATCCAGAACCTTGAGTGATACCAATGGACCGAGCATGAACGTTCTCCGTTAACAATGCCTCCAGCCTAGGCAGCCAAGGACATTGCAGCAATTACCTTATGTGCCACTTGCAGTGACCGTTACGCTCAAACGCCGGGCATGAAAAAACCCGCCGAAGCGGGTTTTTCATTACAACGAGGCTTACTTGGCGTTCGTCGGGGTTGCTCCTTCGACGTGGCCCAACACATCGTCTTTAGGCTCGTCGGCGATGCCGCGACCACCCGAGGCCAGCTCGGCCTGCAGCACATCGGTGTCCAGTTCCTTGACCCACTTGGCCACAACGATGGTCGCCACGGCGTTACCGATCAGGTTGGTCAGGGCGCGGGCTTCGGACATGAAGCGGTCGATGCCGAGGATCAGCGCCAGGCCGGCAACCGGCAGGTGGCCGACGGCGGACAGGGTGGCTGCCAGTACGATGAAGCCCGAACCCGTCACACCGGCGGCGCCTTTGGAGGACAGCAACAACACCACCAGCAGGGTGATCTGGTGCGTGATGTCCATGTGCGTATCGGTGGCCTGGGCAATGAACACTGCGGCCATGGTCAGGTAGATGGCGGTACCGTCGAGGTTGAACGAGTAGCCGGTCGGGATCACCAGACCCACGACGGATTTCTGCGCGCCCAAACGCTCCATCTTGACCAGCATGCGTGGCAGTACCGATTCCGAAGAAGAAGTACCGAGCACGATCAGCAGTTCCTCACGGATGTAGCGGATCATCTTCAGCACGCTGAAGCCGTGCATGCGAGCGATGGAGCCCAGCACGATCAGGATGAACAGCAGGCAAGTGATGTAGAAGCACGCCATCAACTGACCCAACTGCACCAGCGAACCGACACCGTAGGCACCGATGGTGAACGCCATGGCACCGAAGGCACCGATCGGCGCGAGCTTCATGATCATGTTGATGATGTTGAACATCACGTGGGCGAAGCGATCGATGAAGTCCAGCAGCGGCTTGCCGTAGGCACCCAGGCGATGCAGGGCGAAACCGAAGATCACCGAGAACATCAGCACCTGCAGGATGTCGCCGGTGGCGAAAGCGCCGACGATGGTGGCCGGGATCACGTTCAGCAGGAAGCCGACGACGCTCTGGTCAGCACCGGCTGCAACATAAGTGGCAATCTTGGAGGCATCGAGGGTGGCGACGTCGATGTGCATGCCATTGCCCGGCTGCACGATGTTGACCACGACCAGACCGACCAGCAGGGCGATGGTCGATACGATCTCGAAGTACAGCAGCGCATAGCCACCGGTCTTGCCGACCGACTTCATGTCCTGCATACCGGCGATGCCGCTGACAACGGTACAGAAGATGATCGGGGCGATGATCATTTTGATCAGCTTGATGAACCCGTCACCTAGTGGCTTCACGGCCACACCGAGCTGTGGGTAGAAGTGACCGAGGGCGATACCGATGACAATTGCAACGATCACCTGGAAATACAGGGATTTGTACAGTGGCTGACGAGTCGTCATTGCAAAGTTCCTCAAAGGTGCCCGGTGACAACATCCATCTGTTGCCCGCAACACCGCAATTGCGAACCCTCCTGCACTGGAGGGATTTGTTTTTTCGAGCTGCGCAACGGCAGGCATCTGCTCGTTGTATCGCAAGGCCCGTGCCACCTTCCGTAAAAACCCTGCAAGCCTTTTGATATCAGGGGTTGCAGCAACTCCCCTGTCACCGGACGGTTACAAACATGTGGCGGATTTCCGCCCTTCCACTTAAAGACGTCCTGCAATTTGGCGGATATCCGCCCTGTTCATGCCCGCAGTGCGCAGCTACCATCCGTCGTTCAACGGCCAGGCCTGCTGCCATGCGCGAACGCACCATTGCCAGTCATTTCGCCCGCGCCGTTCTCGGCGGGGCACGTCGACACGGCTACGACTATTCGAGACTGCTGCAACAACTGGGAATCAGCCCCGAACTGCTGGACGAACCGCGGGCGCGCCTCGCTCCGGAGCAGTTCACCCAATTGATCAAGGCCTTATGGCTGGCACTGGACGACGAGTACCTGGGGTTCGGGCAAGCTCCGAGCAGACCGGGCAGCTTCGCGATGATGTGCCATGCCGTGATCCACTGCCGCAGCCTGGATAAGGCACTCAATCGCGGCTTATTGTTTTATAGCCTATTCCCCGGGACTCCGCGTTTGACGCTGACTCACGAGGACGAATGGGTCCGCCTGAGCCTGGACGACTCGCAGCTTTGGGACCCGGACCACTTTCTGACCGAGGCTCTACTGGTGATCTGGCACCGTTTTGGCAGCTGGCTGATCGGCCAGCGCATTCGCCTGGAACAGGCCACGTTCAGCTACCCACGACCGGAACACGGCGCCGAGTACGATCTACTGTTTTCCTGCCCGCTTGAGTTTTCACACACTCGAAGCAGTCTGCTGTTTCACAGCCGTTACCTGACCATGCCGTTGTTGCAGGACGAGCGCACCCTCAAGCATTTTCTTGAGCACTCCCCGGCAAACCTGCTTTCGCGTCCGGATGACGGCGACAGCCTGAGCAGCCGCTTACGCCGCTTGCTGAGCCGAGACAGTTCTCGCTGGCCCGACCTGGAAGCCGTGGCCACACACCTGCACATCAGCCCGCAAACCTTGCGCCGGCATTTGCGTGAAGAGGGCACGAGCTTTCAGGAATTGAAGGACCAGTTACGCCGGGACATCGCGATTTACCACCTGAGCCGCGCTGACCTGTCGTTGCAACAGATCGCCGAGCAATTGGGGTTTTCCGAACCGTCGGCGTTTCACCGGGCGTTCAAGAAGTGGACCGGGCTGACACCGGGGGCTTATCGGGCGCAGGAGAGCTGAGGTTCAGTGCCCGTTTTTTCGGTGTGATCACCGGCCTCTTCGCGGGCAAGCCCGCTCCCACAATGGCCGACGTTGTTCACAAATCATCTGACTCACTCAAAACCCTGTGGGAGCGGGCTTGCCCGCGAAGAGGCCCGAAAGAGCACTATCAAACTCCCGGTCAAACCACCGGAAAATGAATCCGGAAAGCCGCCCCGCCCATCGGTGAGTCCCCCAAGGTCAGTTGGGCGCCGTAGCTCTCGATGATGTCCTTGACCACCGCCAGGCCGATGCCCTGCCCCGGATGCTGACGGTCCAGGCGCTCACCGCGCTCGAGAATCCGTGCGCGCTGATCCGGCGGTACACCGGGCCCGTCGTCCTCGACACACAACTCGGTGCCGCTGAGGGTTTCACGCACGCTGATACGTATTTCGCCGAGGCACAGGCGATAGGCGTTTTCCAGCAGATTACCCATCATTTCCAACAAAGCGCCCTGCTCGATCGGTACATGGCACGGGTCGGGCAGGTCGAACGCGACATGCACGCGCTTGTCGCGATAGACCTTGTCCAGCGTGTCGCACAGACTTTTCAGCACCGGGTGCAAGTGCACCTGATGACGTACCAGACCGCTCTTGCGCAGGCTGGCGCGCTGCAATTGGTAGCTGATCTGCTGGCTCATGCGCTCGATCTGGGTTTGCAGCACCCAGGCCTGATCGCGATCCTCGGGACGCTGGGCCATGTCTTCACTGACGCCCTGCAACACCGCCAGCGGCGTTTTCAGGCTATGGGCCAGGTCATCGAGGGAATCACGGTAGCGACTGCGCTGCTCACGTTCACTGTGCAGCAAACGGTTGAGGGAGCCGGTGAGGCGCAGCAATTCCCGGGGATGTTCCTCGCTGAGGCTTTCACGCGTACCACCTTCAATCTGGTCCAGCTCCTGGCTCAAGCGCCGCAATGCCTGCAAGCCCCAGGTCAGGCCGATCCACAGCAACGCCAGCAGTACCAGCAGTGCCGCCCCAAAACCCAGATAGAGATTTTCCCGCAGACCTTCGAGGGTCAGTTCGTACTCGCGAACCGGTTGCAAGGCCACGATGCTGAAGGCTGCACTTTTGCCGCCGAGCAACTTGACCTCGACGTCGTAGACGAAGAATTCCTGGCCATTGGCTTCGCGGATCCGCGCAAACTCGTTGCCACGTCCGTCATAGCGAGGCTTGTAATTGATGCGTTCTTCCCGGGTCGCCTTTGAGCGCCAGACCAGATGCCCTTCGCGGTCATAGATATAGCCGAGCAGTCGGCTGTCGGTGAGGTTGAAGCGCTCGTCGGGCAATTGCGCCGGCATTTGCAGGCTGTTGTTCTCCACCCGGGCGGCGGAGATCAACGTGGTCACATCCGATGCCAGACGCTGCTCGATGGAGTCCTGCAACGCCAGGCTGAAGGCGCCCTGCATCGCCGGCAGCAACGCCAGCATGAACAACACCGCCAACAGCGTGGCGGCGAGCATCAAGCGAATGCGCAGCGAACGGATCAAGTGCAACGCTCATTGAACAGATAGCCCAGGCCGCGCACGGTGTCGATCGGCTTGAATCCACCCGGCCCCTCCAGTTTGCGGCGCAGACGGCCGACCAGCACCTCGATCACATTCGGATCACGCTCGTCGTCATCCGGGTAGAGCTGTTCCATCAAGCGGTCCTTGGGCACTACTTGCTGATGGTGGCGCATCAGGTATTCGAGAATGCGGTACTCATACGCGGTCAGTGCCAGCGGCTGTTCGTCGAGGGACGCCTGCTTGCGATTGAGGTCCAGCAGCAAGGGACCGGCAACGATGGTCGACTGGGTAAAACCGCTGGAGCGGCGCAGCAAGGCATTCAGGCGAGCTTCCAGCTCTTCGAACTGGAACGGCTTGACCACGTAATCGTCGGCGCCGGCGGCCAGGCCTTCGACCTTGTCCTGCCAGTTACCGCGCGCGGTGAGGATCAGGATCGGGAAGGTCTTGCCACCTGAACGCAACTGGCGAATCAGGTCGAGCCCGCTCATGCCCGGCAGACCGAGGTCAATCACCGCCAGGTCAAAGTTGAATTGCGCGGTCTGGTACAACGCCTCTTCGGCGTTGGCCACGGACTCGACCACGTGGCCGCTCTCCGTCAGGCGGGTTTTCAAGTGATGACGCAGCAACGCTTCATCTTCGACGACCAGCAGTTTCATAACACTCTCCCGGGCAAATCAACATCTCCAGAGGCGCAACGCCGCGCCTCAATAGCTAACATGGCAACGCCGGATCGTCACTCGGACCGATCCGGCGCAGGCCGCTCGCGAAACGCTTGTCAGAAAGCGTAGTTGGCGGACAGGTAGGTCTGGGCGCTGCTGGTCAGGTCCAGCGAACCCTGCTTGCTGCCACCACGCTCACTCATCTCGGTGCTGGCGTTGCTGCGCAGGTAACGGTAACCCAGTTCAACCGAGGTGTTCTGCGAAACCTGTTGCAGCACACCCACCTGGCCACCGATGGCGTAGCCGATATCGCTGTCGCGACTGAAGCCTGGCGACTCCTGGGTCATTTTGGTCAGGCCCGCCGTGGCGCCGCCGAACAATTTGGTGCTGCCGCCCACCGGGTAGAACAGATCGTAGCTGCCCAGAAGGTTTTCCTGACGCAGTTTAATGCCGTTGTGCGAGCCCGACACGTTGTCGTAAGTGGCGTAGTAGCGGCCCTGGCTATTCTGCTGGCCCAGACGCACACCCCAGGTGGTGTCCTTGCCGATCACACCATCGGCGTTCGGGTGATTGAGGTTGTCGTTCAGGGCGTGGGATTTTTTGACCTTGTCGCTGGTCTGTCCAAGAGTAAGGCTGGCGAAGTTGTCGTCGGAGGCGAAGGCTGCGGTGCTTGCGCCCAGAACCGTGAATGCCAGAAGCAGTTTTTTGAATGCAGTCATTGGGGAGTTTCCTCATGTGCCGTTTGTTTTTTGGGTACGAGGCAAGGTTACGCACCGCGCCCTGAACTCCCCCTGAACGCACTCTGAACCTGGGCTGAACCGCCCTTTCCCGAATGTTTCGACACGTTTCAACAGGAGTTCCGACCATGCGCATGTTCTTCGCTGTCCTCCTGCTGGCCTTGAGCGGGCTCAGCCAGGCTGCCATCCAGACCCGGGAAATCCCCTACCAAAGCGCCGATGGCACGAAAATGATTGGCTACTTCGCCTACGATGACGCCCTCAAGGGCCCGCGCCCCGGGGTCGTGGTGGTGCATGAGTTCTGGGGCCTGAACGACTACGCCAAGCGCCGCGCCCGGGATCTCGCCGGTCTGGGCTACAGCGCCCTGGCCATCGACATGTACGGCGACGGCAAAAATACCGAGCACCCCAAGGACGCCATGGCCTTCATGCAAGCCGTGGCAAAAGACAGTGCCGTGTCCAGCGCGAGGTTTCAGGCCGGGCTCGACCTGTTGAAAAAACAACCGCAGACCGATCCGCATAAAATCGCCGCCATCGGCTACTGCTTCGGCGGTGGCGTGGTGCTCAATGCCGCCAGACAGGGCGTGCCATTGGCAGGCGTGGTGAGTTTCCATGGCGCCTTGGCGACCAATACGCCGGCAACGCCAGGCAGCGTCAAGGCGAAGATTCTGGTGGAGCACGGGGCGCTGGACAGCATCGTCACCCCGGAAAACATCACGGCTTTCAAAAGTGAGATGGACAAGGCCGGGGCCGACTACACATTTGTCAGCCTCGACGGCGCCAAGCATGGGTTCACCAACCCGGATGCCGATCGACTGGGCCATGGCGATCATGGCGGGCCGGACATTGGCTACAACAAGGCGGCGGATGAAAAGTCCTGGGCAGACATGCAGGTTTTCTTCAAAAAAATCTTTGGTTGACACCGTCCTCTGTGGCGAGGGGGCTTGCCCCCGTTCGGCTGCGAAGCAGTCGTAAATCCTGCAACCGCCCTGTCTGGCACAATGCGGTTGCAGTTTTTTTTTTGGGGGGGGTGGCTTCGCCACCCAACGGGGGCAAGCCCCCTCGCCACAGCAAGCCCCCTCGCCACAAAAGCTATCGGCCACTACCCAGTCTTGCTGCTTAACGGCAAAATGCCGACATGAATCCAGCCCTGCCCGTCTGCTGCACCCCCCTCGATGACCACTGGCCGCTACCGTTCGTGCTGCCCGATACGGTCCTGTTGAGCACTCACTTCGATAGCGCCCGACTGGCCAGCGATGACTTTCAGCGCAGCGCAGTGGAGGTGCCGGCGAGCATTCAGCGCTCTGTCGCCAAACGGCAGGCGGAGTTTCTCGCCGGGCGGGTGTGCGCGCGGGCTGCGTTACAGCGCCTGGAAGGTTTGAGCGTCATTCCGGCCATTGGCGAAGACCGGGCGCCGGTCTGGCCTGCTCATATCACTGGCTCGATCACCCATAGCACAGGCCGGGCCGCGGCGATTGTCGCGAACAAAAGCCATTGGCGCGGCCTGGGCATGGACCTGGAAAACCTGCTCAATGTCGAACGCGCCGAACGCCTGGCCGGGGAAATCCTCAACCCGCCGGAGCTACAACGCATGGCGGCCGGTACTCGCGAGCAACGGGCGTTGCTGGTGACCCTGACGTTCTCGGTCAAGGAAAGCCTGTTCAAGGCACTTTATCCGATCGTTCAGCAACGGTTTTATTTCGAACACGCCGAAGTGCTGGAGTGGCGTGAGTCCGGTGAGGTGCGGTTGCGACTGCTCACGGATTTGTCCCGCGAATGGCGCAACGGCACCGAGCTGGATGCGCAGTTCGGGGTCAAGGATGGGCAATTGTTGAGTCTGGTCAGTATCAAGGCCTGACGATTTTCGGTGCTTGGTATGGCCCCTTCGCGAGCAAGCCCGCTCCCACAGTTGACTTGTGTACGACACACAACCTGTGGGAGCGGGCTTGCTCGCGAAAGCGGTTGAACATTCGCCGGAAGGCTCAACGCTTCTCCTGATTGCGCGGCCAGCTCAGGCTGAAACACGCCCCACCCAGACTCTTGCTCTTGCCGATCAACGCACGCCCGTCGTGCCAATGGATGATGCGCCGCACGATCGACAACCCCAGCCCATGCCCGCCGGACGCACGGGTGCGGCTGTCGTCCAGACGCAGGAACGGCGTGAAGATCTTCTCCCACGCCGACTCCGGCACCCCCGGCCCGTCATCCTCGATATCCACCCGGCAGCGCTGCTGCCCCACCTGATAGCTGATGGTCACCCGTGATTGCGCATGGCGCATGGCGTTGCTCACCAGGTTCTGGATCGCCCGGTGCAGATAACGCGGTTCGGCCTCGACCCAGGCATCGTCGTTATCGGCGGCCGACAGGCACAAACCCCGCTGTACCGTGACGTCGGCACGCAACGGCGCCAGTTCCTCAATCACCTGGTTGACCAAGGCATCCAGATCGATCCGCTGGAAATTCAGTGCCGGAGAACCCTGTTCGAGCCGCGCGTAGGTCAGCATCTCGTCCACCAGCCGGTCGAGATCCTCGATGTCGTTGTCCATGCCCTGGCAGTATTTTTCCAGGGCTTGCGGCGTGGCGGCCGAGCCGATCATCTCCAGGCCAAAGCGCAGGCGCGCCACCGGCGTGCGCAATTCGTGGGATACCGCGCGCACCAGTTCGCGCTGGATCGCCAACAACTGCTGCAAGTGCTCGGCCATGCCATTGAACGCCGAAGCCAGCCGTCCCACCGAGTCCGCGCCCCGCGCCGGCACGCGGGTTTCCAGGCTGCCCTGGGCAATGCGCGTGGCGGCGGCCTCCAGGCCACGCAAACGGCGCTCGAGCTGGCGCACCAACAGATAAACGATCAAACCGATCAGCGTCAGGCCCAGCGCAGCGATCAGCACCAGCCATTGCGGGGGATAAGGATTCATCTGATACAACGGGCCGATTTCCAGGACCCACGGCGTGCCGACCATGCCGGCAAACACCCGGATCGAATCGCCCTCCTTGCCCAGCGCCATCACGGTGTCGCCCTCGGACACCCGGCGGCTCTGGTCTTCGTCCATGTCCGCCTCGTCAACCGTGACCAGGCGCAGATCGAAGCCAAAGCCCTTGTCTTGCTTCAATTGCGCCAGCCGCATGGGCTGATCGGCTACGGGGGTGCGCACCAGCTCATCGGTCAACAGGTAGATGGTCGCCCGGGCCAGTTGCTCGCTGATCTGCTGCACTTCCCCGGTCAGCATCAACTGTTCCTTGTCGCTGACCAGCTTGTAGACCTTCGCCGCATGCGGGCCGGTCTGTTCCACCAATGCCTGGCCGCGCAACACACGGGTGCGCTGGGTAAGGTCGAGGTCAGTTTCGACAAAGGTTTTCAGCGCCAGCGGAATGCCCAGCAACCGCTCCCACACCAGCAAGGCCCGATGGCGCTCGGTCTGGTTCATCGGTTGCAGGTTGTCGGCCATCAGCGAAAAGGTGCCGTGGGCCAGGCGCTCGCGGTATTGCTCGCTGCGCACCTGATTGAGCAGGTGCAACGCCAGCACACCGAGCACCGCCACCAGAATCAGCGCGGCACACATGCCGCCATAGATACGCAGGAAGATCGAGTTCACAGGGTCTGGTCTACGCAAGCCTCGGGAACGAACAGATAGCCTTTGCTGCGCACGGTCTTGATCAACCGTGGATGCTCCGGGTCATCGCCGATCTTGGGACGGATGCGCGAGATGCGCACATCGATGGAACGGTCCTGACCGTCATAACCGATACCTCGCAGCGCAGTGAAGATCTCTTCCCGGGAGAGAATGCGCCCGGCATTGGCCACCAACAGCCAGAGCAAGTCGAATTCGGCGCTGGTCAGCTCGATGCCGTTGCCCTGCAACCAGGCTTCGCGCAAGGCGTTGTCGACGATCAGCGGGCCGAACTGCAGACGCCGTTGTTTTTCCGGGGCAACTTCAGGCGTTTCGCTACGGCGCAGCAGGGCCTGGATGCGCGCCAGCAGCAGGCGCGGGCGTACCGGTTTGCAGACGTAGTCGTCAGCCCCCAGGTCCAGGCCGAGAATCTGGTCGGTATCATCGGTGCGAGCGGTGAGCATCAGGATCGGGCCGTCATAACGGGCGCGAACCTTGCGGCAGATGCTCAAGCCATCTTCGCCGGGGAGCATCAGGTCGAGGATCACCAGGTCCGGTTGTTCCTTGATAATGCGGTTCGCGGCGAGGGCACCATTCCCTTCGATCGACACACGCAGGCCATTGGCTTCCAGGTAATCGCAGGTCAGTTCGGCCAGTCGCTGGTCGTCCTCCACAATCAATACCTGCCAGGCTTCTTGCTCCACGGGTGACCTCTGCTTGCCAAAAACACTAATAAGGAAGGATCCACCCGTCTTTTTGTAATGATTCGGGGGGACAAATATGTATACACGCTGGGCCGAATGTATAAACGCCGCCCGTCGAGAACACAAGCGGGTAAATGCGTTCGGACAACGCGGTTTTTTGTGATAGGGTTCGCGCCCTTAAAAATCTGACCGAGCGTTTTCGAACGCAGAAATTCGCTGAAAAAAGGTCCGGTCCAGCAGCGTCGCGGCCTACACGCCGGTTCCCTCTTTCACACACAATTTACGCACAGGTTTATCCACAGGTAGTACGTTGCAATCCTCCCCTAAAACGCATTATCTTGTAGCCCGGCGCTAAAAAAACCCTAGATATAGGGTTTTGCGCAAAAAACCAAACACAAACCAGACACCAATTTCAAGCGCTTTTATTGCCTCTGTCCGGTTGAACCAAACGTATTTTCGAAAGACCAAACCGCGCATGCGGATGGCTACTGTGTTTCGGCCCCGAGTGGTGAAAACGGTACGGGTGTTGCAGTCCCAACTGTCACCTGCAAAGGACCAAGGTTTCAGGCCCAAGGCGTGAAACCAAAGACTTCGGCATGGAAGCGGCGCCCCATAAAGCCCCCTTCCTACTGTCCCGAAGTTGTTATGCCCGGCGCTCGCCGGTTGTAGTGCTTCAGGACGGAACGGTGGGCACCGTGATGGTGCCCAAACAAACATAGAGAATGTGGAGACACTCCCCCATGCAAACCGACACAACTCGCGAGAACCCGCAGGGCACCTTGCCGCAGGCCGCTGATTCGAATTCGGATCTGTCCGCCACCGCGCCTGGCCAACTGCGCGTGATCAAGCGTAACGGCACTGTCGTTCCCTACACCGATGACAAAATCACCGTCGCCATCACCAAAGCGTTTCTCGCAGTTGAGGGTGGCACCGCTGCCGCCTCGTCGCGAATCCACGACACTGTTGCCCGCCTGACCGAACAAGTCACTGCGACCTTCAAGCGTCGCATGCCATCGGGCGGCACCATCCACATCGAAGAAATCCAGGACCAGGTCGAACTGGCCCTGATGCGTGCCGGCGAGCAGAAAGTCGCTCGCGACTACGTGATCTACCGCGACGGTCGTTCGAAAGAACGCGCTGCCCACGCCCCGGCCGAAGCTGCGGTCAACGCACACCCGTCGATCCGCATCACCCGCGCTGACGGCACTTTCGCGCCGCTGGACATGGGCCGCCTGAACACCATCGTCACCGAAGCGTGCGAAGGCCTGGAAGAAGTCGACGGCAACCTGATCCAGCGCGAAACCCTGAAGAACCTGTACGACGGCGTGGCCCTGACCGACGTCAACACCGCCCTGGTGATGACGGCCCGTACCCTGGTTGAGCGCGAGCCGAACTACTCGTTCGTGACCGCCCGCCTGCTGATGGACACCCTGCGTGCCGAAGGCCTGGGCTTCCTCGGCGTCGCCGAAAGCGCCACCCACCACGAGATGGTCGACCTGTACGCCAAGGCGCTGCCAGCCTACATCGCCAAGGGTATCGAATACGAGCTGCTGAACCCTGAGCTGGCCTCCTTCGACCTGGAAAAACTGGGCAAGGCGATCAACCACGAGCGCGACCAGCAATTCACCTACCTGGGCCTGCAGACCCTGTACGACCGTTACTTCATCCACAAGGATGGCGTGCGTTTCGAACTGCCGCAGATCTTCTTCATGCGCGTGGCCATGGGCCTGGCGATCGAAGAGAAAGACCGCGAAGCCCGTGCCATCGAGTTCTACAACCTGTTGTCGTCCTTCGACTACATGGCTTCGACCCCGACCCTGTTCAACGCCGGCACCCTGCGTCCACAGCTGTCGAGCTGCTACCTGACCACCGTGCCGGATGACCTGTCGGGCATCTACCACGCGATCCACGACAACGCCATGCTGTCGAAATTCGCAGGCGGCCTGGGCAACGACTGGACGCCGGTTCGTGCGCTGGGTTCGTACATCAAGGGCACCAACGGCAAGTCCCAGGGCGTGGTTCCGTTCCTGAAAGTCGTGAACGACACCGCCGTAGCCGTTAACCAGGGTGGCAAGCGCAAAGGCGCTGTGTGTGCCTACCTGGAAACCTGGCACATGGACATCGAAGAGTTCATCGAGCTGCGCAAGAACACCGGTGATGACCGTCGTCGTACCCACGACATGAACACCGCCAACTGGATCCCTGACCTGTTCATGAAGCGTGTCTTCGATGACGGCAAGTGGACCCTGTTCTCGCCGTCCGAAGTGCCGGACCTGCACGACCTGACCGGCAAGGCCTTCGAAGAGCGCTACGAGTACTACGAAGCCCTGACCGAGTACCCGGGCAAGGTCAAGCTGTTCAAGACCATCCAGGCCAAAGACCTGTGGCGCAAGATGCTGTCCATGCTGTTTGAAACCGGCCACCCATGGCTGACCTTCAAGGACCCGTGCAACCTGCGCAGCCCGCAGCAGCACGTCGGCGTGGTCCACAGCTCGAACCTGTGCACCGAGATCACCTTGAACACCAACAAGGACGAGATCGCCGTTTGCAACCTGGGCTCGATCAACCTGCCGAATCACATCGTCGACGGCAAGCTGGACACCGCCAAGCTGCAACGCACCGTGAACACTGCCGTGCGCATGCTCGACAACGTGATCGACATCAACTACTACTCGGTGCCGCAAGCGAAGAACTCCAACTTCAAGCACCGTCCGGTCGGCCTGGGCATCATGGGCTTCCAGGACGCCTTGTACCTGCAGCACATCCCGTACGGTTCGGACGCAGCCGTCGAGTTCGCCGACAAGTCGATGGAAGCGGTCAGCTACTACGCGATCCAGGCTTCCTGCGACCTGGCTGACGAGCGCGGCTCGTACGAGACGTTCCAGGGTTCGCTGTGGTCCAAAGGCATCCTGCCGCTGGATTCGCAACAGATCCTGATCGAGGCCCGTGGCCAGAAGTACATCGATGTCGACCTGAACGAAACCCTGGACTGGGCACCGGTTCGCGCCCGTGTACAGAAAGGCATTCGTAACTCCAACATCATGGCCATCGCACCGACCGCGACCATCGCCAACATCACCGGCGTATCGCAGTCGATCGAACCGACCTACCAGAACCTGTATGTGAAATCGAACCTGTCGGGCGAATTCACCGTGATCAACCCGTACCTGGTTCGCGACCTCAAGGCTCGCGGTCTGTGGGACTCGGTCATGATCAACGACCTGAAGTACTACGACGGTTCGGTGCAGCAGATCGAGCGTATCCCGCAAGAACTCAAAGAGCTCTATGCGACCGCCTTCGAAGTGGACACCAAGTGGATCGTCGACGCTGCCAGCCGTCGTCAGAAGTGGATCGACCAGGCTCAATCGCTGAACCTGTACATCGCCGGCGCCTCGGGCAAGAAACTGGACGTGACCTACCGCATGGCCTGGTACCGTGGCCTGAAAACCACTTACTACCTCCGTGCCCTGGCCGCAACCAGCACCGAGAAGTCGACCATCAACACCGGTAAGCTGAACGCTGTTTCCAGCGGCGGCAACCACGGTGAAGATTCGGTCCTGGCAGCGCCTGCCGGCCCTGCTCCAGTGCCGAAGGCTTGCGCCATCGACGAGCCGGATTGCGAAGCTTGCCAATAAGCTGAGCCGGTGAGCACTGAAAGGTGCTGACTCGAAACCCCCGATGAGCCTCTGGTTTATCGGGGGTTTTCTTTTGCCCATGAAAAAGATCGCAGCCTCGCTTCGCTCGACAGCGCCTACATTGAAATGCGATTCCTGTAGGAGCTGTCGAGCGAAGCGAGGCTGCGATCTTTTGATCTGTATCTTGCACTCACAAAAAAGCCCCTCGAAAGCACCTATACCCTAAAAATACATAGGATGTGGGTGAGTGACCGCAAGGTGTTGTCTAAATTGAATTTTTAGACCAATGCGCTGTTATGCATAAATACATCGCAATGCATCAAAACCTCCAGGCGCCGACGGCAACGTCGGCGCCTTTTTATTGGGCAATAGGATCGCCCAGCGCCTTGCGAACTGCGCGGGCAAAGCCCACCTCGAACATCGTCCGGCCGCGCTCGTTAACAATTTCACCGTGGCTGCCTTCCTTCATGCCGCGCTCTTCGAGGTAGCTGGCCGACACAGCTTTTTCCAAGGCTTCCCGTTCTGACGGTGTGAGTTGCGCGGACGAGTCGAGCAAGGCGGCCCGCTGTATTTTCGGGGCAGCAGAGCCGGTTGCACCTATGTGACGGCGGTCCACGTTCACTTGGGTATGGGCCTTCAGCACGTTGAGCTGCGCCTTGAGCTTGTCGCGCTCAGCGATGACGGCCTGCATAATGGAGCGGATGGCAGGGTCTTCGATGCGCATCAAATATTCGTGGCTCGCTAAGGTCTTTGGGGGCTTGGGCGTAGCGAGACCGGCATAGGCGGCCCAAGCTTCGATGAGCGCCCGGTAGTCGGCAGATGGAGCGTTGTATAGGGCTCGGCCCTTCAAGATGCCTTCGGCTTCAGCTAAGCGGCCGATGGTCGGCAGTGCGAAGTCGCGCGAGCCAGCCGCGTGCTGCCTACAACAAAGCTCATGCATCTTCGCAAGGTTTGCCCGCCGGTTAGAACGTCCACCCTTGTCGAGGAGCGACGTCAGCACAGCGTCCGGGTGGATGTCTGTCATGCCGTTCATGCTTCAGCTCTCGCCGGGGGGGCTTTGCCGGGTGAGCGGCGCCTTATCAGTCTGTGCTCCGGTCAGCAGGGCGGCTAGGTCCATGCCAAAGTGCTGGCTGAGGCGCGCACCTGCGTCCATTATGCGAATTACTTCCCGCTGGCCCAGAACGGGATTTTCAGGGTTTATCTGCTGGGCCAGTCGTCGCATGAAGGCGTTGCCGGCGAGAAGTTGTTCCTGTTCGTTCAGGAGCATGAATATGGGTTGTAGGTTGTCGCGGTAGAGCACACCATCGAGCAGCTGGCTGCGGCGGATGACCGCCTTGCCCGGCTCCAGGTCGGGGTAAACCTCGACGCTGTCACAAACTCCGGCCAGTTGGAGCAGTTCCGACTCTGTCTCCTCGAAGATTACCTGTACCTCTCCTACCGCACCCACCGTGACTAGTTGCGTACCGTCGCCCTGAGGGGCTTCAAGCACCATCTTGCAACGTTCGATGAGCCGCCAGCAGGCCACTAGGTCTTCGGCCAAGTCACTGAATCGCCTCATCGCGCTTTCCCATACTCGCTCGGACTGGCGGAAGGCGTCCATCCGGGCGAACGGCTGCCCCGCGTGCTCCGCATCCGCCTTCTGCTTTTTCAGATCTTGTAGCTCCTGCTCACGGCTAAGACAAGCGTTACGGGCATCGTCAAAGTGATACGCAAGCGTGTTGAAGTGGGCTGCCAGCGCAGGCAGGTGATGCGGCTCGGTAACGAACCAGCGACAACGCACGCAATTGCGACTGCCACCCGGAACTGGACCGTATTTGGTATTCACTGACGAACTGCTATTGGTGATAATAGGCCCCCCGTTGTAGCACCCCCCCACCATGCCATTGCCTTCAACGTCGCTGGTGTTGCCGCCGACCAAGCACAGACCGTGGTGCATCGGCATCCAGCCCGCCGGGTTGCGCGCGGCTGGATGCTGCGGGATGGCTGCGGCTAGGCTGGGCACACTGTTACAGATGGCCTTCTGCAGTAGTTCCTCGTGTAAGGTGTCAAGCAGGAAGTCCTGAATGCGCGCTTCCTTGTTCGCCTCCAGTCGCTCCGCGGCGCCAAGCAGCACTTCACGAATGTAACTCCCGCCGGGCTTTGTGTAGTACAGCGTCATAAGCAGGCGGCTGTGGCCGACGAGCTTCTGCAAAACGGGGAATGGCACTTGTCCATCCAGAGCCAGAGCGGTGATGAGGGAGACGCGCAGGCTGTGCAGGGGAAAGAGAGTTGTCCTCCCGTTATTTTGCTCTTCCAGTGGTGGCAAGAAACGAATCAGTGCGCCGTTGCGATGAGTCTCACCACGGTTAGCAAGGCGGATTTCCAGTGCCTCCAATAGACGGAACCAGCACACCTCTAGTTTACCGTATCGCTGCACAGGAAAATTCCGCTCGCCACCTCGCGCCTCCGGCAGCCTGAAGAGAAAGCAGGCATCCGAATAGCCAGCGAGTTGCACCTCGCTCTTCGCCCGGAGGTGACGGCCGTCCAGTTCCCTCCACGCCGTGCGCCGCGAGACAGGGTTGTACTTCTCCTGCCAGTTGCGCAGTTTCTCCAGCCAGTAGAAGACATCTTGGTGAACCGGCCCGCCAGAAGGCCAGGGCAGTACGTAGCCCTTGTCAGGACCGGATCTAGCGATGTCGGCGGTCTTGTTCGTATTTATGTAGAGAATGGCCAACGCCGGCTCAACGTTGGTGGCCGGGTTACTACGGCGGAACACCCCTTGCTGAAGGGGGTAACGTGCGCTGCCCTGCGCCAGCCGGTTCGCGTTCAACGCCCACGCGCCCCCTGTGTAGCGCCAGGTATCGGCTTCGCCTGAATCGAGCATGCGGACCTGGAAGGTGCGTAACGGCAGTATGAGCTTGACGAGGAGAGCTACCCAGCGCACCGGTGACCACATTTCCAGGCGCGTGCCGTTCTTTATTGGTCGCTCACGCCACACGCAGTCCGGGTCGTTACGGTCAATCTGGTCTTCGTTCACTTCAAACCAGTCGGGGCCGCGCTGGTCGCTTTCCGCGCCTAGGGCACCATGCGCCCAATGCCAGCCCCGGAAGTTCGGCCCTGAGGCGAGCAGGCAGCGCAGTTCGTCGATGTAGCCGTAGGGTAGCGGAGAATGTACGCTTTCGTCGCGCCGAGGCAGGCCGCTCCTGGACATCTTGGGTACTGGGTTGTGGAAAGCTGGCGAGACCACTGGATCACCGTCGTCGGCTGCTTCGCTGAACTCGCGCAGAAGCACGAAGTGCAAGAAGGCGTGGATGGTGTTGTTGTATTGGATGCCGTCCGCAGAATCCGGGCAGACTGTGCGGTGAAAGTCAGGCAGGACCGTGACGCGGGCCAAGAATACTGCCGGCTCGAGCGGCAACCCCAGCAGGACGAGGTATCGCTCGAAGAACGCCGCGAGGGCCTGGAGCTTCTTACCAACTCCGCTTGTTTCCCCTTTCAACCACAGCATGGCCAAGGCGCGCCAGACAGCCAACTGCGGATATTCGCGTTCCACCCAGCCCAGGTTGGTGTCGGTATTACGATTCAACCCTTTCCTCTTCGGGACAGGGCCGGTGGATGTCTTGGTCGCTGTCTTCTCTTTGGTCATGTGGATTCTTCACTCGCTGAGCTCGATGCCTGGTACTCGGCCAGGCACTATCCGCGTACCGGCGTGATTGTCCTGCAGCCGCTGCGCAGCCGTATTAAGC
This sequence comes from Pseudomonas sp. Pseusp49, assembly GCF_059491875.1. Classification (NCBI taxonomy): domain Bacteria; kingdom Pseudomonadati; phylum Pseudomonadota; class Gammaproteobacteria; order Pseudomonadales; family Pseudomonadaceae; genus Pseudomonas; species Pseudomonas sp. Pseusp49. Next base: position 5,293,378 of record NZ_CP168514.1, read on the forward strand.
GCCGCCAAGACCTCGCGAGCGGTCGCCCGGGTGTATACCTCTTGGCTTTCCTCGGAGGCGTGATGCATGAAGCGGCGTATCAGTGACTTGTCGACGCCTGCGCTGCGCAGCCGGCGGCCGTAGGCGTGACGGTGACCGTGTGGTGTCGTGCCCAGTGCTTTGCTGACCTCAAGGCCGATACGTTCGCAAGCGTTGGCATGTGCTTTGTTGTACTGGGCGAGCGTGTACATCGCCCCCACGGGCTCGCGGCTCAGGTTGATGAAGGCAAACGGATGGTCGCGCTCGATACGTGCAACTTGTTCCAGGTAGCGATACCACAGTTGTAGGAACCACTCTCCATACTCAGGCAGGAACCAGTAGGCCTGCTTGTAGTAAGCCGCATCGTGCATACCGCCCTTCCAGCCGGCGTGGCGCCGGTCCATCACCTCGGTGCGGGGCGTCAGGCCGAACCGCTGGGCGAGGTATTCCGTGCGTTTGCCTTTACGAGGTTTGCCCTTTTCGTCGCACCAATCGGCAGGCGCAGCGCCATGGCTTGGGTGATGGATCAGCACCTTGGCTTGGCGTGGGCAGACCAAGTCAGGGAACACGTCCGAAATGTAGAGGTGGAAAGGCTCCGACTCGCGGAAGCCAGCGCCGTGCAACAGAAGCGTGATGAGCATTCCGCGATAGTCCTGACGTCCGGCCGTCCTGAATCCCTTGGCTATCAACTCCTCGAAGCGCTCTTCCGGGAAGGCCGGCGGCTCACTTCTTTCGACCTGCGGAAGGCGTCGTCCGCGGACACGATGTCCTGCTTCCGTGGGGGCTGCATTCGCTGCCCACGTGTGCCCGAGGAAGGCCCTGCTACGTCGGAATTGGTACGCAGCCTCGTCAGTCTGTCGGTCGAAGGCGCCGCCCGCATAGTGTGGATTCAACAAGGCCGCCTCGGGACGCATCTTCCCAAGCCAATCGAAAAAGTCCGTCAGTTGGGTGACGATGTGCGAGGCGTCCTGCGGCGAGCGCGGCGCCCAGCACAAGCCGCTGGGATCAAGCCCCGTCTTAAGGTCGAAGGTGCCGGTATACAGCCTCTGAGCGAAGTTCTGAAACAGGCGATAGGTGTCGCGCTCGGCGGGGTTGGATTGCAGGTACTCGAGAAACATCCGGACCGAGCGGGTCACTTTCGACATCCAAGTGAGGCTGCGGTCATGGCTGCGAGACAGGCAATAGTCGAGTAAAGGCTCCAATACCCCAGCCGGCGTCAACAGCGCTGGCAGCTCGCTATAGACCCCTGTGGCGTCGGTGTAGACGCGAGCCTTGACTGTCACAAACACGATGTGCATCTCTTATCTGAGCATCGTATAAGTTAAAGACGCCATTCTTGGCCTTCCTCAACGATCTGGTGCTCTTCGCTGACCACGCTGAGCGCCTTACCGCGATGTGCCAAGCAGAAGCGCGATACAACCTCAGCTTCGACGCCGGCCGCGGACGTCGTATCGGCAAGTGTGTCAATCCAGACATAGCGCAGTGTTTCTAGGCACGCCAGATAATAGCCGGTCGACATGGTTCAGCTCCGATCAATGGACCGATAAGGGCCAGAAGGACGAGGTTTATCCATATTGCCTACAAGCCGAGCAAAGACGCAGAAATGTAAACGCTCACTCCGTCAACGCTGGACAGATTGATGAGCATAGTCGATGGAAGCCGATCAGGTCGCAGGCTGAACGACGAGTACAGGGAGGGAGAATAGGGCTTTAACTTCGATAGCGCGATTTGCACTCCACTTCAATACCTGCTCGCATTGACACTTGCGTCCGCTTTGGGTCGGGTTCAGCCGGTCTTGGCAGGCAGAAATCGGCCAATAGCTGTAAGTAAAGAAATGTTGTCTTTAAGGCTATTTTCAGCACTTAAAGGAAACACTTTTTTTCCTTGCTACTGGTATTTTTGGGCAACGATGAAGCGCGGGACAACAATCGCACGGGCGGCCAGGAACCGTCAGCCTTCAGCTTTGACGAACGCGCCTCGTATTCTTACCGGCAGTAACGTCCCGAAGGCCTAGGAACCAGGATTTTGAGAGACGGTTTTATCCACCCCTTATCCAGCCTCATGCACATTTGTTTTTTCGTCGCTGAATCCTGCCTTCAAGCAAATTATGGATTTTTGCATAATTGCGCATAATTCAAATATTATAGAGTTTTCTGCTAATAATGAGGCATAAATGGCTATATTAATATAATAGATCTAGTCATTAAAATATTCTGGTGTTCGCGTTTTTTTGCTATTACTTCGCGTATTCAAAGCCCTGGCTACAGCTGCTTGCTTGGACAGATTTCTGTCTGTCACAACCGTCAGCGATGGGTCGACTGCGGCCTTCCACGACCGGCTACCCATGTCGTTTTTCCCTCATGTTGGAGCCGCTCAGTGATTCCGGCGCCTTGCTAACTGTTGTATGCGTTTTATCGTCCATAAATCAGTCACTTACCCAAACTGCTTCTTTTTGCATATTTCAAATGCGAGGTACGAGCAAGTGACTGCCAACCTACACAATTGAAATTCCAAGGTAACTCGTGTTTTGAGCGCCCCTCAGAAATGTAGGTTAAACCCCCGGATTCGGGGCTTTCGCATCCTGGGCGGAGTATCGGTCGGGATTGGGCGCGGCTTGCATTGTGAGTACGCTAACGAGCGCTGTGCTGCTGGCGAAAGACTACGTAACGCCTCATTAGACAAATATCTGAGGCGTTACTCAGCTCTATGGAAATGGTAATCAAGCCGAGTCGTAGAGTCGTTTAACTCCCGCTAATAATTGATTGACACGCAACGCATTGCAGCCAGGATATTTTAGTTGGCGAACTAAGTACCCATATGCAACTGCCGCTCTCTCCCGTTTTCCCGCAGCTATGGTTTCCGACCACACTCTGCAACCGTCAAAAAACTCTTCAGCGGGGCAATTAAGACCAGAAAATTCCGGCTGCCCCCATAGCAAAGCCTCCTTCTCATTCGGCCATTCACTATTTCTAAATGGACCATCCGGATGGAAAAATGTGCTTAGCTCAAATGTAATAGGATCTCTACAGAGGGCGCCTTCCTCAACATCACCATAATCAATGAGAACTGGTACGCAAGCGTCGGAGAGAAGAACATTCATCCCATGCAAATCACCATGCACACAACCCCATTTAACGAGAACAGGGTTTTGCTCAAATCTTTCCACCCATTCGTGTGAAACTAGGTTTCGAACCTCTGCGAATTGCTCATCGCTTATAAAGCTGCGTCTTATACTTTGAATTGAAACTCGTTTTTGTGTTGCCGCATCTGTCCAGCGCTGAACGCATCCCATGACCGCCTTTATTACTTCAGTAGCGCCTTTTTCAACAGTCGAAAATCCAGTAAATTCTGAGGCTGAAGCTAGGCTGTAAAATACTCCTGACGTATCTTTAGCACCATGATTCAAGACAGCTACTTTTCTAGGTGTAGCGCTGGGCTCTAATCTCAAGATATATTTATCATGCCGTTCTACCTCATCTTGGATGTGGTCGGGTGAGCCAATCTTTGCGATCGAATCGTGAATTTTAGCTCCACTACCGTCCCTAACAAGAAGTTTTAGAACTAGTGCACCGGATAAGCCGCCACTTAGTCTACGTACATCACAAAATACTCCGCCCACTGACGCAGTGAAAATTCGTACTAAACGCGCGACACGTAGATCTAAATCGGTTGCCGAATTGATCTCAACGTCGCATACGGCATCGCATGCCTTAATGTATGGATGAATTAGCGCATCCAGATTGTTTACTCGGTGCTTTGGTTGAAATCCAATTAATGATAGCGTTTTTCCTTGGCCCCAAATATCGACTTGATGGTTGAGGGCCATCATCTCCGGCAAAAATTGCTCTGCGGATGATCCTGTCAGCATGAATACAGGAGTACCAGGAGCAACAGCCCTCGCCAAATCTAACAAGTCTCTCCCATGCTGAGGATCACTGTCCATGGATTGATTCGCAGTAGGCAACTTTAAATCTAAAAAAATCAGATCGAAGAAATTATTTGTCAAAAAATCTGCCGCAACTTCGGCATAGGCAGCGACTGTAAAAATTGGTTCACGACATATCGAGGAAACCCGCCTCTTAATTTCCTCAACAAAATCGGGTTCATCCTCGATTATAAGAATATTCAATTCATCAAGCTCCATCTTAGCTCATATGCAGCTCCATCTGCTCCCGAATTTCGGAGTTCGACGGTGCCATGCAGTGTTTCAATTGCTTGTCGTGCTATACCCAAACCGAAGCCAAGGTGGCCCGACTTCGTAGATTCACCGAGAACAAATGATCTTGATGAATTACTTGGTAAGCCCGGGCCGTTGTCGATTATTGTTATCCAATTATCGATGTCTGTTTGACCCCAGCTAACAATAATCGTCGGCTCCCGGTTTTCGGAGCGGACGGAGATAGCTGCCTCTATGGCATTCTTAATGCCATTGCAAAGAGCCAGCGCCAAAAGACCTCTATCACAGAATATGACCAGTGGCTTTGACCCTACATAGGAAGCCTCAACATCACGTCCAACTCGCTCAAGCTCAACTAAATCTCGTATAAATGATGCAAGATCCATTTCTACTGGCTTAGGCGATGAAGTGGCTTTTTTAAGTTCTTCAATACCATCAAATGTATCTTGGAGCTGTTCTACTCTACGCTTTGAGTTGGAGTTCTCATAGTTTGGTATGTCATGGGATACCTCACTGGCAAGAAGGCCGAGCTTTGAACCGATTTCATGCAAAAGAAGGCCTGCAACCCATTCTATGGCATCAGCCCTAATGCGCTCCCTAACGTCGGCGGGGACAATGTCATCCTCCGCTACCGGTTTCGCTGGTAATTGGACGTGAAGACCAGACACTATTCTATCAATACGCTTTTTAACGTATAAGTCCGTTTCAGTAGTCTGAAGTCTAAGTAAAAAAGCTATATCCGACGGTAGAGCAACCCGTTCTAACGCCCGCAATGCGCGAAACCTAACGTGCGAATTGCCGGTAGTCAGCGCCAGGAGAGCCTCTTCTCGGTTCATGTTAAGAGTTACCACTATAGAAAGTTGCACGCTTTGAAAACGCCTCTGCGCCACCTTCCATAACGGTACTTATTGCCGAAACGATGTCCCGCTCATGAAGAGGGCCCGAAGAAATTCTAAAGCCGCGACGGCCATCCGAGCCAAGATGCAGCACCATGTCGGCATTTCCGAGCACCGGAATATTAGGATTATGTGTTGAAAAAATTATCTGTCCTTGACCACCTCGCGAAACTATCACCTTGATCAAGGTTTTAGCGATAAATGCATTGTCGATATGATCTTCCGGCTGATCGACTATTAACATCCGGTTCATATGAGATAAAATCAACGGTAATACTACGGTGCATCGCTGCCCGGTTGAAAGGTCAGATATATCTTTATAATCTGTGCCATCGAGAAGTTGTAGGGAAACTTCATCTTCTATATTGATGGTGCAAATCTCTCCTAAATCACATCCCTTTAGGTGTGACAAGAGTCGGGCTGCTCTATCCGATGTGATATTTGCTGCGTCTGCTATAGTATCCGCGTCAAAATCATCTACAGCCTCTAAAAGTGCTCTAGGGCTCAAATTATTTGCTAGAGTTTCGGCCACCTCGGCGTACCGTAATCCACTTCCTCTTAAAGACTCAGAGATTGAGGCAGCAAACTTTTTTACTTGCCCATTCCGGAAAACTGATACGCGTATGCTAGGACCAACCAGTTTATTTAACGCATCAGATGCTTCATATCTTGCTTTGTATCGTGAGGCGCGTATCTCATCTAGCTGATCTAATGCAGCGGCTCTTTTATCAATTAGACTCTGTATGAATATTTTTCTCTGCCCTAGATACGCGGTTATGGAATCCAGTTTCGCAATTTTCTCTCTTAGCTCTTGTCCTTTTCTTAGCACTGCTCCTGATCCGGCTTGAATTCCTTCTACCTCTACCCGGAGCTGTCTTGCTATATCCTCTTGTACAACTTTATCACCAGTGCATTTTTTTACGATTTCATCCAATTCGTGATATATATTTATGACTTCCTTCAGCTCGCCACTTAGGCGCTCTTTTACGCCTTTTATCCTCTGATTTATGGCAAGGATGTTTGTCGTAACTTTCGCTGCAAGATCAGCATCAATATCAGACGGCAGACCAAAATCGATCCCCTTTTTTACTTCATGACTCCAACCTGCAACACTATCTTTAAGCCGAGTGACATGCTGAAGTATTACACTTATCCCTGATATTTCATTAGAGTGGTGGCTGAGAAGCTGTGTTTTTGCCTGCAAATCTAAAGAGGTTTTCGAGACTTCTTGCTCTGCTTGAGCTGTTTGAGTCAGCTCTGCATGCAGGTTAGGAAGAGCTTTCTGTGCTTGCTCGAACTCATCTATTTCCTTTCGGCAAGCTTCTATCTGTCGTGTCAAGCTCCTACACTCTGCAACGACATCTCTTTCAACTACGTCGGAGTCTTGCTTGGCTCTTACAAATCCGTCGAGAAGTCTTAGTCGTCCTGCCGCCTCTAGCCCTACGGTTTCGATTTCTGTTTGAGAAAATATTACAGGCTTCCGATATACAGAAGTGGCTCTTGGGACATCATCAGAAGCTGTTCGACTAACTAAAATTGTTTTGTCATTATCAACTAAAGTAACCGTAACCTGGCCAGCACCAAGTATAGATAGAGCATGATCTCTGCTGCGTCTAGTAGTTTCAGTCGTCGTGCTGGTGACATCTAAACAAAATCTGATTAATTCGATGAGTGATGTTTTACCTGTTCCCCGCGAGCCTATTATTGCGTTCAGCCCCGGAGTAAAGGTGATATCCAAACCATCGAGGAAGCCCTCGTCGACTTGTACGCGTTGTATATACATTTAAACTCCAATCCTTAGGATTTTTAACGATGAATCACTCAGTTCATCAAAGATACCGCAGGCGTGCAATCTAGAGAATCCACAGGTAGATGTTTTTTTATCAATGCAAAAAATAAAGGTGCGGTTTTGAGCCGAAAGCCGGAGTAACGAACAGCGAATCAAAAAACAGCCGGGTATGGACATACCTTGGTGCTGCGCTCAAAAAATTCACATGCATAGACTTGCTGCGTTGTCTATTTATTTAAGGAAAACAATACGATTCGCGATATCCATGACCGCAAGCTAGCCTGTGAGTGGGCTGCACAATGTGCACCTGACTAACCGCCATTTGTCTTGATGCTCCTAAGGCGTGGTTATCGGTGCGCTTGCAGCGCCGCTTGGGACTCTCCGGCGGTGGGTTTCGCCCAGGGTCAAAACTGGATTTGACGCGAATCCTAGCCCATGTGAGGTGGCAGGTGATTCGTGTCAAACTATGTTGTAAGTGCCAGCGTACTCCAAGCAGCGACTGGTCTATAACCGACCGCTACGGCTGATTGGCAGTGAAGGATCAACTTGAGCGAGCAGCCGCGAAGCAGGTACCGCTACTGGTCACATTGCCTAGCAGTGGGTCAATGCAGCCCAAATCCAAAGACTGCCTGCCAGCATTGAGCAAAGCTGTAATGGGGTGAGCGTCGAAGCCGTCGAAAGGATAGACCATGGATGACTACGAAGAGTACGACGAAGAGATTCCTTACGAGAGACCTGAGGAAATCGATCAGATGGCGATTTACTCAGCTCTAAACAGCCTTGTTTTCTTCGCAAACAATCTCGACTTCAGCAACCAAGCGATGAATCTCACGCTTGTGGATGAGTTCGTCATGGATCTGGAGTACGGATACCTTCGTAGTAAATTCGATGAGACAAACACGTCTTACCAGTCGATGTTTTTGTCTGCGCAGTCACAAATGTGGATTTTCTCTGCCTACGAACTGGTGCGCACATGGCGCGAGAAAATCAGTAAATACCTCAAAGCAGCAGACAATGGCGGGTTGACGCTCAAGTTGAAGGAACTGCAGAAGCCCTTGGGCTATGAGAACTACACGATCCAAAAACGCATCGAGGAAATCAATCTGCTCATAGAGAAACCAGAGCTCGTTGAAACGATGAGGGATGACCTAAAGCGTACTCAAGTGCTGTTCACTCAGATGGAGCTCCTGCGAATGTCCCTCGCAAAACACCAGATGAGAAAGCGTCCCAGCGCAGCCGTCCTGACACCTACCGTAGGGTACATGAATCGCTGGTGTGGCTCTTTGGAGTACCAGATCAACAGCGGCCAAATGATCATCTGCAATCTGAGCCGCAGGGACATTGCGGATGGGATTCGAGCGATACCCGCAATGACCGTCCCTTCAGACGACGACCTTGACTCATTTGAAGCTGCCATGCGGGGAGCTACTGATGATGAGCTCAAGTCAATGTGAATTGATCTCTTTTTTCTAGAGGTCTACTTACTACAGAACCTATAGGCGGGAACGTCTGCCCCTGGCCGATTTCTGTCTGTCGCGACTGACCGAAATCGACCGATTCTGTTGAAAAAGTCGATCATGGTTTCCACGGCTGAAAAGTACGTGCTTGAGATTGAAATCTTTGCCTTGAGCACACAGGACTCCGGGCTCAGATTCTGCGTAGCTGCGCGCAATAAAGGCGTTTCAGCAGTCCTATGCAGGCAGTCTTGATGAATCGACTTTATCAACAGAATCGCCCCAAATAGTGTATCGCCGTTAGGGTGTAATTTTGAGTCAGAATCTATTGCTGAAAACTCATCGGCGATTATCTTGGATAGATTTTCGGGGAGGGGGACGTTGGGGCGAAGCTTTTGGCCGTTGTTTGCCGGTCGCCTCTTCGGCGTGCGTTGGTTGAGTCGAATGCAACGATGGTCAGCGCAATAGCAATTGGTAGATCAGAAGGAATGCAATTATGCACAAGGCGCCATGAAGGCAATCACGCGGACAGGCTGACTTTGAGAGCAGCCAGATTATGCATAGATAGGTATCTCAGCTACATGCTATGCAGAATCATGGTATAGCTTTAGCGTTTACACCTCAAAAAATACCCCTCAATAGAGGGGTATCGATAGGGGGAATCGCCTGAAAAGCCTTAATTATGTATTTCAGACTGGGGGGAATAACTCTCGAGGGGCTTTTTATGCAGCACTTTCCAGCATCAGGTCATCTGAATGATGGTCTGCATGATGGTGCTCTGAGTCGAGATGGTCTTGGCGTTCGCCTGGTAGTTGCTCTGCGCCTTAATCAGGTCGACCAGTTCGTTGGTCAGGTTGACGTTGGACTCTTCCAGGGAGTTGGAAACGATCGAACCCAGAGTACCAGTCTGCGGCGCATCGTAGCCCGGGATGCCCGACGTGTAGGTTTCTTTCCAGCTTGTGCCGCCTACCGGCTGCAGGCCTTGCTCGTTGGTGAAGCTGGCCAGGGAAATCTGGCCGATCGGCTTGGTCTGGTTGTTGCTGAAGTTGGCCAGCAGCACACCGCTGCCATCAATGGTCAGGTTGGTGATCTGGCCGGTGGCGTAGCCGTTCTGCGCAGGAATCGAACGCGCAGTGTCGGCGTTGAACTGCGTGGTGTTGCTCATGGAAGTGGTCACACCTGCCGGATCGGCGGCGGCGCCGTTGGCTGCCCATACACCGTTGGTCACTTTGCCTGGAACCCAGTTGGTGATTTTCAGATCCGGGCTGACGACAGGCGGAGTACCTGGAGTGGTAACCGAAACCAGCTTGCCACTCGAATCGAAAGCCATGGTCGAAGGGATCGGAGCCGTCACGGCAGGATCACTGCCATCCGGGTTGCGACCATCGATCAGGGTGTAGGTATCCCAGGTGTTCGGCCCCGTCTTGACCATGTACTGGTCCATGGGGTGCTGGTTACCCTGCGTATCGAAAACCGGGGTAGTGAACTGCTTGGTGTAAGTGGCGGGCTTGCTCGGATCGAACTTGTTGGTCGCCACCGTCTGATCGATCACCGGCGCGGTGGAGTTCAGGTTGATCGTCGACGAAACGGTGTTGGTGGCCTTCGGCGCCAGGTTGGAGGTATCGATTCGCAGGTCGGTCAACACGCCGTTGAGAATCTTGCCATTGGCATCCACACCGTAACCCTGCAATCGGGCCGTGCCGTCGCTGTTGGTGACGTAGCCTTCCTTGTCGGTCTTGAACGTACCGGCACGGGTGTAGGTCAGCGAACCGTTGTTGTTCAGGACGAAAAAGCCGTTGCCCTGGATACCCATGTCGAGCACGTTGCCGGTGTTGCTCACGTCACCCTGGGTGAACTGCTGGGAAACGTTGGCCAGGCGCACGCCGTTGCCGATGGTCTTGCTGCCGGTGCCCAGGCGGGTCGCCGAGTACACGTCTTCGAATTCTGCACGGGACGATTTGAAGCCGGTGGTCGCGACGTTGGCGATGTTGTTGCCGGTAACGTCGAGTTGTTTGTTGGATGCAAAGAGACCGCTAAGACCGATATTGAAAGACATATTTCACTCCTTTGTGCCGGGTTAGTCGGCTTTACATACCAATGGTTTGTACTTTGGACAGGGCAACGCTGCCCAGCCCGGCCAGATTGAGCATCAACTCACCGCCGGTCTGGCTGATGGTCACGCTGTTGACGGTCGCGGGCAGGTTGGTGATCAACGCGACGGACTTGCCATCGATCTCGGTCGTGGCGCCGAAGGTGTAGGTGCCCGCAGGTACCGTCTCACCCGCATCGTTCTTGCCGTCCCAGATGAAGCTGGCGTTGCCGGCCTTCTGCGAACCGAGGTCGATGGTGCGCACGGTCTTGCCGGTTGAGTCGGTGATCTTCAGGGTGGCGGACGCCACCGAAGACGGCACCACCACCGTACCGCTGAGGCTCTTGGTGGTATCGACCACGGCCTTGTCACCCGGCGCGATGACCGAACGGCCCACCAGCGACGACGCCTGCAAGGCCTGGGACGAGTTGTAGTTGCTGGCCAGGCCGCTCACGGTGTCGTTGAGCGTGGTGATGCCTTCCAGGCTGCTGAACTGCGCCAACTGGGCCACGAACGCACCGTTGTCCTGAGGCTCCAGCGGGTTCTGGTTTTTCAGCTGGGTCACCAGCAACTGCAGGAACGCATCCTTGCCCAGGGCCTTGTTGCCCGAGGCGCTGCCGGCTGCCGAGGCGAGGCCGTCAGTCGTGGTGTTGGTCTTGATCGAAGAGTTGGCCAGGATGTCGTTGAGGCTCAAACCGCTGGTGGAATCGGTAACACTCATCTGAGTCGCCCCTTATCACTGACCGAGGGTCAGGACTTTCTGCATCATGGTTTTGGCGGTGTTCATCATTTCGGCGTTGGTCTGGAACGAACGGCTCGCGGAAATCATGTCAGCCATTTCTTCAACCACGTTGACGTTCGGGTAGTAGACATAGCCCTTGGCATCGGCGGCCGGATGGTTCGGCTCGTAGCGCGCTTCGAGATTGCTCTGGTCTTCGACCACACCCAGCACCTGCACACCTTGGCCGGCGGCGTCCTGGCTCTGGAACAGCGAGTCGCTGCCGCCGCTCTGGCCACCCTGGAACATGGTGGCGAATACCGGGTGACGCGCGCGGTAGGTCTGGTCGATGCTCGACGAGACGGTCTCGGCGTTGGCGATGTTCGAGGCAACGGTGTTCAAACGCGTGGTCTGCGCACTCATGCCGCTACCGGCAATGTTGAAAACACTGGATAGAGACATGGCTTACTCTCCGCGCAGGGCTGACACCAGCCCTTTGAATTTGCTGTTGAGCAGGGTGAAGCTGGCCTGGAAGCCGATCGCGTTTTCCGCGTAGTTCGACTGTTCCAGCTGAGCGTCCACGGTGTTCTGGTCGATCGACGGTTGCATCGGCGTGCGATACAGCAACGACTCGTCGCCATTGCCCAGGCCTTCCGCTTCGATATGACGGCTGTTGGTCATGTTCAAGGCGAAGGTGCCGCTTTTGGTTTTCTCGTTCTGCTCGGCGAGCACTTTCGAGAAGTCCAGGTCCCGAGCCTTGTAGTTCGGGGTATCGGCGTTGGCGATGTTATTGGCCAGGACCTCGGCACGCTGGGCGCGGAAGCCCAGGGCTTGTTCGTGGATACCGAGCGCTTTATCGAAGCTGATGCTCATGTCGGGAAACCTTCGGGTGACCTGATTTTTCGTAGGATCAACTTAGCAAGCCCCATGCCAATTCAAAAAACCCCGAAAACCGGGGCTTTGCCGGACATGGCAACGCGGCAATGCCAGAAAAGCGGCAACGGTTTTCCGCCGCCTGCCGCTTTTCTGCCGCTTTCCCGAGTTCCGCACTGCCCCCCTCCTGAATCGGGCACCGTCCCTTACTGGATCGAACGCCGCCCCCTGTAGGAGCTGCCGAAGGCTGCGATCTTTTGATCTTAAAAAACAAGATCAAAAGATCGCAGCCTTCGGCAGCTCCTACCTGATGCAAAAGCGGCGCGCATAAAAAAGGAGTCCCTGAGGACTCCCGTTTTTATACGTGCCGCTTTTGCATCATTTCGCCTGGTAAATGATCCCCGGGCTGCACTGGACCATCTGGTAATGATCCGGCAAACCGTTCAACGCTTCGGAAGCACCGAGGAACAGGTACCCCCCCGGCTTCAACGTGCTGTGGATACGCAACAGGATGTCCTTCTTCACCTCGGCGGAGAAGTAGATCAGCACGTTGCGGCAGAACACGATGTCGAACTTGCCGAGGCTCGCGTAACTGTCCAGCAGGTTGAACGAACGGAACTCCACCCGGCTCTTGATCGGCGCCTTGATCGCCCAGCGCCCCGGCCCTTTCGGATCGAAATAACGCTGCAGGCGCTCGGGCGACAGACCGCGGCCGATGGCCAGGCTGTCGTACTCGCCGGTCTTGCAGTTGTTCAACATGGTGCCGGACAGGTCGGTGGCAACGATCTGTACGCCCATCCTCAACTGGCCCATATTGACCCGTTCGAACTCGTCGATGGACATCGACAGCGAATACGGTTCCTGGCCCGACGAGCACGCCGCCGACCAGATACGCAGGCGCTGGCCGGGGCTGGCCTTGATCGCTTCGGGCAGGACCTTGTTCTTCAAGACTTCAAACGGGTAGGTATCACGAAACCACAGGGTTTCGTTGGTGGTCATGGCATCCACCACCTGCTCGCGCAAACCGCTGCGCGGCTGGGTCTGCATGCGCTGAACCAGCTCACCCAAAGACTTGATGCCTTGCTGTTCCATCAGTTTGTTGAGACGGCTGGAGACCAGGTATTGCTTGTTTTCACCGAGCAAAATGCCACAGGCTTTTTCCAGGAATACCCGGAACTGTTCGAAATCCAAATTACCCGTAGACAATGATGCCGCCTCTTAAATCGTGTTGACTGCCAGGGGCGCAGGCCCCTAGCTGATATCTGCTGCTTTGATCCGGTCGACTACCCGGGATGCCAGGTCATCAGGACGGAACTTGGCCAGGAAGTCATCGGCACCGACCTTCTTGACCATCGCCTGATTGAATACCCCCGACAACGAAGTATGCAGGATGATATGAAGCTTTTGCATGCGCGGGTCGTTGCGGATTTCCGCCGTCAGGGTGTACCCGTCCATCTCCGGCATCTCGATGTCGGAGATCATCATCAGGAACTCTTCTTCCGGCTTCTTGCCCTCGTCGACCAGTTTGCGCAGGTAATCCAGCGCTTGCCGACCATCGTTCAACGCCACCACTTCGACGCCGACCGTTTGCAGGCAACGCGTGACCTGCTTGCGCGCCACCGAGGAGTCGTCGACCGTCAGCACGCGCAACGAAAGCGCCTTGTGCTGGGTTTCGACATCCACCACGCCGACGGAAATCGCTTCCGGCGTCGGTGCCACTTCCGCGAGCACCTTCTCGACATCGATGATTTCGACCAACTGATTGTCGACCCGCGTCACCGCCGTCAGGTAGTGATCGCGCCCGGTGCCCTTGGGTGGCGGATGGATCTCCTCCCAGTTCATGTTGACGATGCGCTCCACCGAGCGCACCAGGAAACCCTGGGTCTTGGTGTTGTACTCCGTGATGATCACGAACGGATTGTTCTTGTCCTTCAACGCACCGGAGCCGGTCGCCATTGCCAGATCAAGGATCGGAATGGTCGCCCCCCGGATGTTCGCCACGCCGCACACGACAGGACTGGACTTGGGCATCAACGTCAGTTGGGGGCATTGCAGCACCTCCCGAACCTTGAAAACGTTGATCCCGTACAGCTGCTGGCCGTCGAGACGGAACAACAACAGCTCAAGGCGATTCTGCCCCACCAGTTGCGTGCGCTGGTTTACCGAATCCATTACACCAGCCATGCCCAGACTCCTACACCAACGCCAAGTGTTGTTGCGACGCGCCTTCATCACTAAACGGCACGGCGCTTGCTTTTTTAATCGTTATGAACACAGAACCGACATTTTTCCGACGCCTGACCACACCCTACCGCAAATTGCTCGGCGTGCTGGCGGCTGTTTGCCTGTTCAACGCTGGCAGCCCTGCCCTTGCTGACGCGGTTACCTTGCCTGACATGCTTATCGGCGTCACTCAGGGCTTTCTTGAATTCACCGTAGAAGACTATCTGGCAACCAGTCAAACGGAAGGTCGCTACGAGATCCAGGTCAACCCGCTCGACCCGCGCATGCACATGCCCATGTGCGACAAGGAATTGACAGCAACGCTCGAGACTCCAAAGCCGCTGGGACGGGTCACGGTCAAGGTCCGCTGCGAGGGCGCCTCCCCCTGGACTGTCTTCGTACCCGCTCAAGTCCGCCTGTTTCGCGATGTCGTGACCAGCGCCCGGCCACTGCGCCGTGCCGCCATTGTCGAGCCTGAAGATGTGGTGCTGCGCGAGCGCGATATCAGCCTGATCAGCCAGGGCTACCTGACGTCCCTCGACCAGGCGATCGGGCAGCGATTGACCCGACCAATGGTCACCGACCAGGTAATTACCCTGGTACATATCGAACAGGCCGAGGTGATCCGCAAGGGGGATCAGGTGGTGATTACCGCCCGCAGCGGTACGCTCAGCGTGCGCATGCCCGGCGAAGCCCTGTCGAACGGCAGCCTGAGCGAACAGATCCGGGTGAAAAACCTCAACTCCCAGCGGGTCATCAAGGCGCAGGTGATGGCGCCGGGGCAGGTGGAAGTGTCCATGTAAGGCGCTCGGTTCATCGGAATGTGGCGCTCGTCGCGGCTGTTCCCTAGACTGTGCTCCATGCAGGGCAAGCGCTGACGCGCGCGAGGTTCATTGATAAATGAGCCTAAAGTTTTCCAGGGAATGGCCGAAACCATGGCAAGCGTCCAAATTCCCAGAGGTTTTTTTTATCATGGTCATCGATTTCAGCCGTTTGAACAGCTCCTCGTCCCTGACGGGCAGTACACGTACCAGCGCCAGCAAGGAAAGCGCCGAAGCCGGCAAAACCGCGCCGCTGGAATCCGCGGCCGAACAGGCCGGTACCGTCAACAGCGGGGAATCGGTACATATCAGCAATGAGGCTCAACAGTTGCAGAAGGTCACTGACACGCTGCGCGATCAGCCTGCCGTCGACAAAGCCCGCGTGGCCGAGTTGAAAGCAGCGATTGCCGATGGCAGCTATAAAGTCGACAGCAACCGTGTAGCCAGCAAACTGCTCAACTTCGAAGCCCAGCGCTAGGCCACCGCCGGCGCCAGGCTTTTGGACGCTTAAAACCCAAGGCCAGCCATGCACGACACTCAGCTACTGCAACTGATCACCGACGACCTTGCTCCAGCGCAACACCTGCTGGAATTGCTGCAGACCGAATCCCTCGCCTTGCATGGCCGTGACATGCCATTGCTCGAGGGCATCCTGGCGCAGAAACAGGCATTGGTCGTCTTGCTCGAACAGCATGGGCGCAAGCGCAGTGAAATTCTCGCCAGCCTCAACCTGCCGACCAACCGCGGCGGGCTGGAGCAACTGGCCAGCCAGTCGAGCATTGGCGAGCAGTTGCTGGCGCAAAGTGACGTGCTGAGCGATCTCCTGGTCCAGTGCCAGGCCAGCAATGCCAGCAACGGTCAATCGATCCTCACTCAGCAGGCCGCTACGGCCACCCAGCTGAGAATTCTCAACGGTGGAGAAACCCCGGCGCTCTACGATGCCAGCGGAACATTCTCCAAGCTTGCTAAGCCGCGCCCGCTCAGTCAGGCTTAGGCCGCTTGATGCGCCCGCTCTATCCAAGACGCGAAAGATGCTGGCAAAATGCTGGCTAGTCGTAGTCAAATTTTGTCTGGAGATTGATTAACCGTGTCCAATGCCTTATCCGTGGATGATGCTCCGCAGCCCCCCAAGGTGCTCTCCACGCCCTTGGAAATCTCCAGCAATCTGCGCCAGCTGCTCGAAAGCCATGACCCGCTGATCATCACGTTCCACGAGCGCAGCCAGCGCTTCCAGAGCTATCTGGTGGAACTGGACCGTGACAGCAACATGATTGCCCTGGACGAAATGATCCCTCGCGATGGCGAGCGCTACCTGATGGCGGGCGAACCCTTCAGGGTCGAAGGCTTCCACGAAGGTGTGCGCATTGCCTGGGAAAGCAACGGCCAATTGAACATCGACGAATCCGGTGGCAGCCGCTGCTATCGCGGCACCCTGCCCGATGAAGTGGTGTACCACCAGCGCCGCAATGCGTTCCGCGCGGCCTTGAAACTGGCACAACTGGTCAACGTCAATCTCGACGGCGAAAAGCTCAAGGCCCCCATCAGCGGCAAGCTGCTGGATATTTCCGCTACCGGCTGCAAACTGCGTTTCGACGGCGACATCACGGGCAGCCTGCAACTGGGTCAGGTGTACGACCGCTTCAACGCCGACTTGCCCTTTGGCAAGATGACGGCGCCGGTCGAGTTGCGTTATCTGCACTTCGAAGAAAAGATCTCCACCACCTTCGCCGGCGTTCGTTTCCACAACATGAGCGGACTGGTGCAGCGTCAGGTCGAACGCTTCGTCTACCAGTTGCAGCGTGAAGCGCGCCGCTTCGACAAAGACGACATCTGATAGAACCTCCACAAAAAACGGGCAGTCCCTTGCGGTGACTGCCCGTTTTTTTATGCCCCGGCTTTAAGGCCTGGCCTCGCTGAAGTTAGGGTCCCGCCCTGTATCAGGGTCTTGCGGCGGCTGATCGGCTTCAGTTTCGGTGACAGGTTCTGGCTCAGGCTCAGGTTCTGGCCCGACACTCACCGGAGTGTGCATCTGATCCTGCACCACCTGCTCATCGACACGCGGATCGAGGCAGGCCACCAGTGGCGAACTCGTCATATTGTCCGGCATGGCCACGTGATGCAGCGGTGCGTCGTCGACCTGATGCAGGTTGGTCACCGCTTTCGGGCGAATCCGCCACACCAGCACCAACGCAAAGAAACTGAAGAACGCATAGAGCATCTGGCTGCCAAACAGCTTCATCAGCACACCGGCCACCAGTGGTCCGATACTCGCACCCACGCCATAGGTGACCAGCAACATCGCCGTCAGGGACACCCGGCGATCGCCTTCGACGTGGTCATTGGAGAACGCCACCGCCAACGGATACAGGCAGAACTGTACCAGCGAGCAAAGGAAGCCGGCGATGAACAATACCTCCAGCGGCACCTGCGGCATGATCGCCAGCGGCAGTGCAGCCAGTGCCAGGCTGAAGGCGAAACTGCGGATCAGCACGGCCCGATCGTAGCGGTCGGACAACCAGCCCAACGGCCACTGCACCAGCAGCCCGGCAAAAATGCAGCTACCCATGAACAGACCGACCTGCTCCGTGGACAACCCTTGCTGCGAGGCATACAGCGGCGCCAGACCGTAGAACGAACCGACAATCAGGCCCGCCCCGAGCACCGTACTCAATGATTGCGGGACACGCTTGATAAAGAACCGTGGCTCCATCGGCGCAGGATGCAAGGGTGCAGGGTGAATCCGCCGGGTCAGGGCCACAGGCACCAGGCACAGGGCAAAACACAGGGCGACCAGCATCAGCAGTTCCAGCCCCAGCGCCGGGTGCATGACCAGTATCAGTTGCCCCAGCACCAGGCCCAGGTACGAAGCGATCATGTAACCGCTGAACACCATGCCGCGCTGATTGGCATCGGCCTGCTCATTGAGCCAGCTCTCGATCACCATGTACTGGCACATCATGCCCAGACCCACTATGACCCGCAGGAACAGCCAGGCCGGCAGCCAATCGACCAGGCCATGGCCCAGCACCGCCGCGCCGACGATCCCGGCACAGGCCGAGTAGGCCCGGATATGCCCGACCCGGGCAATCAAGCGGTGACCGATCTTGCCCCCCAGCACCAGGCCGAAATAGTTGGCGGCCATCAACGCACCGACCCACAGGCTGTCGACATGGTCGGCCGCCAGGCGCAAGCCCAGGTAAGTACTCAACAGGCCCGAGCCGATCAACATCATCAGCGAGGCGAAATACAGTGCTCGAAAGGATTTCCAGATTTGGCGCATCGGCGTTCCGAGCGGCTCCTTGCAGTGAGAATCGGCTATCGCTAAACGATAGCCGGATGTCGACAGATCGTCAGGCCTGGGCGGCTAAAACACGTCGTTCCCAGGGCGTAATTTCATCATGGAAACTGCTCAGCTCCTGGGTCTTCGAAGCGATGTAGCCTTCGATGAATTCCGTGCCGAACAGTTCCTTGGCCAACTGGCTACGTTTCAGACGCTCAAGAGCCGCATGCAAGGTACACGGCAATGAAAGATTGTCCGGCACTTCGAATTCACCCTGGATCGGTGCGCTCGGCTCCAATGCGTTCTCGATGCCATGCAACCCTGCCGCCAGGCTTGCGGCAATCGCCAGATACGGGTTGGCATCGGCGCCGGGCAAACGATTTTCGACCCGACGAGCCACCGGCAAACTGGCCGGGATGCGCAGGCCGGCCGCCCGGTTGTCGTGGGACCAGCAGGCATTGTTCGGTGAGGCGTAAGGGTGGCACAAGCGCTGATAGGAGTTCACGTTCGGCGCAAACAACGCGGTGAAGTCGGCCATGCACACTTGCTGGCCGGCAATGAAATGGCGGAAGGTGGCTGTCTCCTGCCCCGCCTCGTCACTGAACACGTTACGCCCCGAATCGATCTCGACCACACTCTGGTGGATATGCATCGAACTGCCCGGCGTATGCGCCAACGGCTTGGCCATGCACACCACGCTCAGGCCGTGCTTGAGAGCCACTTCCTTGAGCAGGTGCTTGAACAGGAACGTCTGGTCGGCCAGCAGCAATGGATCGCCATGCAGCAGGTTGATCTCGAACTGGCTGACGCCCATCTCGTGCATGAAGGTATCGCGGGGCAACCCGAGCGCCGCCATGCACGCGTAGACCTCATTGAAGAACGGCCGCAAGCCGTTGTTGGAGCTGACGCTGAACGCCGACTGACCGTCCTCGCGGCGACCGTCCTGCCCCACCGGTGGCTGGAACGATTGAGTCGGGTCGGTGTTAGGCGCAAAAACGAAGAACTCAAGCTCGGTCGCCACCACGGGCGCCAGGCCGCGGGCCGCGTAACGGGCAATCACCGCCTTGAGCTGGCCACGGGTCGACAGGTTGGAGCTGGTGGTAGTGCCCAGTTCGTTCGCGTCGCAAATGGCGAAAGCACGCGGTGGACTGCTCCAGGGCAAGCGGTGGATTTGTGCAGGGTCCGGAATCAGCGCCAGGTCGCCATCATCGCTGCCGTAAAACCGCGCCGGCGGGTATCCGCCCATGATGCATTGCAGCAGCACACCCCGCGCCAACTGCAAACGTCGACCGTCGAGAAATCCCTCGGAGGTCATCACTTTGCCCCGTGGAACGCCGTTCAAATCCGGCGTGACACATTCAACTTCATCAATGCCCGTCAATCGCTGCGCGAGTGAACTCAGGCCAACGGTCGTCATGACGCTATCCTTGTTATTGTGCGGGCCGCGAACGGCGACCGTACAAAATAGGCTCCGCGTGTTCGGAATTTCAAGCAGCCCACATCAATAAAGACACAAAACCCCGTAGGAGCTGCCGAAGGCTGCGATCTTTTGACTTCCAGGATCAAAAGATCGCAGCCTTCGGCAGCTCCTGCGAGAAACAATCATGGAAGGAAAAGTCTGAAGACCCCACCGCCCAACGGACCGCCATTGCTGATCTCGGTGTGCCCGCCCACGCCGTTGCGTTGATGCAGCGCGGCAATTCGTCCGGCAAAGTACAGGCCCAGCCCTGTGCTGCCGGTGCTTTGATTGATCCCCTGCGCGTAATCGGCCTGACGCTCGATCATCGGCGCCGGATAGCCCTCGCCATCGTCATTGATGGTCAACACCAGTTGCCCGGCTTCGTCACTGACACTGATCAGAACGGCATGCCGTGCAAAACGAATGGCGTTGTTGATGCAGTTGGCCAATACCGACGCGATCAACTCGCGGTCGAAGAAACCCAGCGGGCTCAACGGGTCCACTTCATAGGTGGCCATGATGCCGCGGCTGGCGAACACCTCTTGATGACACGCCAGTTGCGCTTCGATGAAGTCGTCCAGCTCATGGTAGGCCGGTTGCAACGGCATCTGGTTGACGCCGAGCTTATACAGCCCCAGCAATTGCACCAGCATGCCGTTGAGGTGGGCGAACTCGAAGTCGATCACGCCCTGCTCCGGCGTCTGCCGCGCCGACTCCGGCAATCGCCCCAGCCACTGGCTGTGGGCCTGCATCAGCATGGCCAGCGAGTTCTTCATGTCATGCACGGTGGAGGCGATCACCGTTGAGAAGTCCAGTGCCTGTTCGTTGTCGTTCATTGGCCAAACGCCTTGCTTTTGAGCTTTTGGTAACGTGGAAAACGCGCGTCGGTGTCGGGCATCAGGCCGACCATTTTCAGGCAGGTCCGGCATTCCTCCAGCTCCGCCGAAGCAACGCTGGTATCGGTGCCGTGCAACAGCGACTGCGCCATGTTCAGGGCGATACTGATGTTCTTCGGTTGCATGGCCAGGGCTTTGCGAAAGACCTGCCGAGCCTCCACCAGATTGCCGGTCTTGTAGACGCGCACGCCCTGACGGTTGAGTTCTGCGGCGGCGTTGCCGGCATTGAGGATGCTCGGGTCGTCGGTCTGCTTGGCGATGTCCTTCATCACCGCCGGATCGTCGCCGTAGATTTCCACGCAGTTTTTCAGCATCGCGGTGCCGGCCTCGGACTGCCCGAGCATTTTCAGTTGCTTGGCCACCAGCAACGCAGCTTCCGCGCTCATGAATTGCTCCATGCCGTCGAGGCGCAACAGGGCCTGCTCGGTGAGCTTGTCGGCCGTTTCCGCATCGTTGATCAGCAGACTGGTGGCCTTCATCAAGCGCGCACGAATTTGCAGGCCAGGGTCGCTTGGGTTGTCCTTGGCCACTGCGCTCAGCGTGGTGTTGATTTCCAGCCGGGTGCGGGTATCCAACCCCCTGTCGCTGCCCTTGCTGATCAAGGCGTGAGCCAGGCCGAGGTTACTTTCAGGGTCCTTGAAACGTGACTGCGCGCCTTGGGCTACCGCCTGACGATAGGCTTTGGAGGCGGTATCGAAGTCCTCGTTGGTCATAGCCAGCTTGCCCAGCGCCGCTTGCCGGCGCACCGCCAGCGGCGACAGGCGAATCGCTTCTTCGAGAACGCGCTGCGCCCCCTTGGTGTCCCCTTCGGCGACCAGCACGTCAGCCATGCCGTCATATAACGACGGCATCATCGGGAACACTTTCAGGGCTTTTTCGTAGATACCTTTCGCCTGCCCGACCTGACCGCGCTTGAACAGCAACTTGCCCAACCCGGCAAACGCCCAGGGCAAAGGACGGTCGGCGATGATGCCGTCGTACAGCCGCTCCAACGCTTCATTCTGATTGAGGTCGCGCAAGGCATCGGCGCGATAGCGCAGGCACAACGGCGAGTAACGGATGTCTTGCTTGCACAGGGCGATGCAGGCGTTGAGCACCTCCATCGGCTTGCCCCGGTCGAGGGCCTGCAGGATCGGCTTGAGCAAGGTCTTGCGCTGCTCCAGGCGCTCCAGGCGCTGGGCCAGGCTGGAACGGTTGAACGGCTTGGTCAGGTAGGCATCGGGCTCATGCTCCAACGCACTGAGCACCATGGCCTGGCTGGTTTCGGCGGTGACCATCACAAACACCGCTTCATGGCTGATCAACTTTTCTTCCATCAGGTCTTCGAGCACCTGCTGGCCATTCTTCTTGCCGTCACCCAGGTGAAAGTCCTGCAGGATGAAATCGTAGGCCTTCTGCGAACACATTTTCAGCGCCTGTTCGCCGGTATCGGCAGTGTCCACTTCCTTGACGCCCAGTTCGCGCAGCATCGAGCGAACCGAACTGCGGAAGTCCGAGAAATCATCGACGATCAGAAAACGCTTTTGGTGATACGACAGCATCGAAGATTTCCAGGCAATTTAAGAAGGAGAACCCAAAGGCAAATACACGGACGGACTCAGCTTCGCAGCCCTTGATTTGGCGCGCAGATGATAACTGGTAGCCCTTAGCCATCAAACAGCTTCTCATCGCCAATCAGCAGATGCACTGACCGCATAGATGAAGAAGCGCGTAACTGTCAGGGTTATCGGCCAGCCATGGCATTCCCTTGAGAACCTGCCCCAACGCTCACTCTGAATAGTTGAACGGGCGAGTGAAAACGAGACGCAGCGCACAAAAAAGCCCCGCCGGAATCAACTTTCCGACGGGGCTTTTTGGACAGCAAAGTGCTGATGAAGGATGGTGTCCCAGGGCAGGTTCGAACTGCCAACCTTCCCCTTAGGAGGGGGATGCTCTATCCAATTGAGCTACTGAGACACAAGTCGGCCGCGACGAAACGCGGCGCGATGGACGGCGTGCATGTTAACGGCCGGACCTGCTTTTGTCATGTCGTCCGTGGGTTTTTTAAGTGTAGGCAGATGCCTCTGGCGGGCGCGGACTTGTTTACCGTGCATTTTGCATCACTGCAAAAAGCCACCATTGCAAAATGCAATATGGAGCTTTACCAAAAATAACTTAATTCATTGTTTTTAAAGAATTTAATTGCCGATAAACTCTGGCATGCGAGCTGCTTCCACTGTTCTCACAGAACAACCGAGGCACGCACCATGAAATGCGCCCTTTTACTCTCGAATGCAATCGCACTGGCAGTTTTACTGGGATTTCATTTTTTTCCCGAGACCAGCGCTACGCAGGTTGCCCAACGCATCCCGCATTACCTTCAGTTGCAGAAGGCTCCGCAGCTGGCAGCGATAAGCGACCAGCACGGTTTTGTCAGCCAGGAGGCCAGCCAGGAAAACATCCCGGTGCCAAACCCGCCTGCCGAACGTTTGGTATTTTGACCCCCCCACCAGGAGCATCGCATGTCCAGATCAGCCGCGAGTTTTTTCATCCTCGCCTTGTTGAGCGGCATTTTTCATCTGTCATTGACCCAGGACATGGTCGTCACCCTCCCCCTGATCGCCTGTGGTGTATTCACCACTCTGTTCGTGCTCGCATTGATTGCCGGACGCAAGATCAAGTTTGATCCGGTACTGCGCTGACCTGGCTTGGCGGATTCAGTGCAAGGGCCTGTCTTCCAACCTGAATTCAGCCCCTCAATACCACCTCCCCTAGTAAATCGGCCATTTGCCACTATTCTGTAAGGGCAAGGAGCAGGAATCGAGCCCGCTTTTTTCCTCCCGCCAGAGACCTTTCGTCGGTCGGAGAAAGCGCCAAGCGAAACGGCCCGGTCAAACTTTTCAAACCAGTGCGCATTTCTGATAATTGGTGCTGGCAGAACGCCTTTATCCAGTTCAATATTTGTCACAGAATTGACGCCAAGGATCTGGCTGGTTTGAGGCATGATGCGCGCCTCTATCAATTCAGGTTGAACATTTGGTCAGAGAGCTTGTCCTACCAGACATCCTGCGGCCAATCCCGAAAACCGCTCCCCTGAACTAACCGGTTAAATATATGCGCCCATTGAAACAGGCAATTTATTCCAGCCGTACGGCTGACAAGTTCGTCGTACGTCTGCCAGACGGAATGCGTGAACGCATTGCCGAGGTGGCTCGCAATCATCATCGCAGCATGAACTCCGAAATCATTGCGCGCCTTGAGCAGAGTCTTATTCAGGAAGGCGCACTGGGAGAAGAGTTGAGCATGCGCCTGGACAGCCCGGAGCTTTCCTTGCACGAACGGGAGCTGCTGCAACGCTTCCGCCAACTCTCACATCGACAGCAGAACGCTCTGGTTTCGCTGATCGCTCATGACGCTGAAATGGCCGCCGACGCGTCCTGATTCAGCCAGAAAGCTCAAGCCAGCCTGATCGCTGGCTTTTTTTTGGCTATTTCACTGGCCTGAGCATGGACTCCTGCAGTTGCGACCCCTTGTGGGAGCTGGCTTGCCAGCGATGGTCGTTAACGATTACGCGGGTGAACTGGATAAACGCGGCGCACTGGAGTCCATCGCCAGCAAGCTGGCTCCTACAGTTTCAGCGTGGGCATGGTCCCCTGTGGGAGCTGGCTTGCCAGCGATGGTCGTCAACGATAACGCGGGTGAACTGGATAAACGCAGCGCACTTGAGTCCATCGCCAGCAAGCTGGCTCCTACAGTTTCAGCGTGGGCACGGCCCCCTGTAGGAGCTGGCTTGCCAGCGATGGTCGTTAACGATAACGCGGGTCAACTGGATGAACGCGGCGCACTGGAGTCCATCGCCAGCAAGCTGGCTCCTACAGTTTCAGCGCGGGCACGGTCCCCTGTAGGAGCTGGCTTGCCAGCGATGGTCGTTAACGATGACGCGTGTGAACTGGATAAACGCGGCGCACTGGAGTCCATCGCCAGCAAGCTGGCTCCTACAGTTTCAGCGCGGGCACGGTCCCTTGTAGGAGCTGGCTTGCCAGCGATGGTCGTTAACGATAACGCGGGTGAACTGGATAAACGCGGCGCACTTGAGTCCATCGCCAGCAGGCTGGCTCCTACAGTTTTCCCGCGTGGGCACGTTCCTTTGTGGGAGCTGGCTTGCCAGCGATGGTCGTTAACGATAACGCGGGCAAACTGGATAAACGCGGCGCCCTTGAGTCCATCGCCAGCAGGCTGGCTCCTACAGTTTCACCCGAGCACAAAAAACCCGCCAGAAGGCGGGTTTTCAGTAAACAGGGCATCAGAGCAGGAAAATTGTCGCCAGCCCGAGGAAGATGAAAAAGCCTCCGCTGTCGGTCATGGCCGTAATCATCACGCTGGCACCCATCGCTGGATCGCGGCCCATTTTCGCCAACGTCATTGGAATCAAGACCCCCATCAACGCCGCCAGCAACAGGTTGAGCGTCATCGCGGCGGTCATCACCACGCCGAGTGACCAACTGCCATACAGCAGATAGGCGACCACACCGATCACCCCGCCCCATATCACGCCATTAATCAAGGCTACCGCCAACTCCTTGCGCATCAGGCGCGAGGTATTGCCGGTGCTCACCTGGTCCAGCGCCATGGCCCGAACAATCATGGTGATGGTCTGGTTGCCCGAGTTCCCACCGATCCCCGCCACGATCGGCATCAACGCCGCCAGCGCCACGAGCTTCTCGATCGAACCCTCGAACAAACCGATGACCCGGGAAGCCACGAACGCGGTAATCAGGTTGATCGCCAGCCAGGCCCAACGGTTGCGCAGGGATTTCCAGACCGACGCAAAAATGTCTTCTTCTTCACGCAGACCCGCCATGTTGAGAACTTCGCTTTCGCTCTCTTCACGGATCAGGTCGACCATTTCATCGATGGTCAGACGGCCGATCAGCTTGCCGTTCTTGTCGACCACGGGTGCGGAGATCAAGTCGTAACGTTCAAATGCCTGGGCGGCATCGTAGGCGTCTTCGTCCGGGTGGAAACTCACCGGATCGCTGGCCATCACCTCGGAAACCTGTTTGTCCGGATCGTTGACCAGCAAACGCTTGATCGGCAAAACGCCCTTGAGGACGCCGTCGTAATCGACCACGAACAGCTTGTCGGTGTGGCCCGGCAGCTCTTTCAGACGACGCAGATAACGCAGGACCACTTCAAGGCTGACATCCTCGCGGATGGTCACCATCTCGAAGTCCATCAACGCACCGACCTGCTCCTCGTCGTAGGACAGTGCCGAACGCACACGCTCGCGTTGTTGCTGGTCGAGGGTCTCCATGAGCTCATGGACGACGTCTCGCGGCAGCTCGGAAGCCAGGTCAGCGAGTTCGTCGGCGTCCATGTCCTTGGCGGCTGCCAGGAGCTCGTGATCGTCCATGTCGGCGATCAGCGATTCACGGACCGAATCGGATACTTCAAGGAGAATGTCGCCGTCGCGATCGGCCTTGACCAATTGCCAGAGCGTCAGACGATCGTCCAGCGGCAAGGCTTCAAGGATGTAGGCGACGTCGGCGGAGTGCAGGTCATCGAGCTTGCGTTGCAACTCGACGAGGTTCTGCCGGTGGACCAGGTTCTCGACCCGGTCATGATGCGGGCCTTCCTGGCGGTGAGTCAGGTCTTCTACCACTCGCTGGCGCTGCAGCAACTCAACCACCTGAGCCAGGCGATCCTGCAAGCTTTCCTGCGTTTTCTTTACTTCAACTTCGGACATAGGCGAACTCCACTCCCAGCAGCGGGGCACGCCGGAAGGATCAATCAGTCAATTCATGATTGGTAAAACGGGGTACTGAGTAACTACTGGGTAAGTCCATGGAGGTATTCCACAAGCCCCGGCGGGGCTGACGGGCGCAATGATACACCGCCTGACGGTTTTAAACGTTAAAAAATCTTGGCTGAAACAAGCGCTTGCACAACAAACCTGAGCATCGTCCTGATCCGTGAAAATGCGACGACGCAATCCGAGAGGAAAACACACGCCCCTTCGAAAATTGTAGCCGCCAGCCTTGAAAAGGAATGCCACGCAGGACGCACGGGAGCACACAGAGGCGATCTTCAACCAGCAGGAGCCAGCAAGACGCCAGGCACGCGTGGCGTTCGACGGGAAGGGATGCAAGAAGGGAAAAGCCAAATCCCGGACGGCAAAAAGCCCGCATAAAATGCGGGCTTTTTGTTGTATGGTGCACTCGACAGGATTCGAACCTGTGACCGCTCGGTTCGTAGCCGAGTACTCTATCCAGCTGAGCTACGAGTGCAATTTGTGTTTTTAGACCAGATCACAACTGGTTGAAGCCAAGTCATTCACATTACTGCAGATGACTCTTAAATGGTGCACTCGACAGGATTCGAACCTGTGACCGCTCGGTTCGTAGCCGAGTACTCTATCCAGCTGAGCTACGAGTGCATTTGTTGCCGCGCATTATAGGCCGTCTAATCTCTATGTCAAACACTTTTTCTAGTAATTTCAACAACTTACCGAAAAAGCCAGATTACAACGTACTAAGCAAATAATGGCGGAGAACGGGGGATTCGAACCCCCGACACCCTTTTGAGGTGTACTCCCTTAGCAGGGGAGCGCCTTCGGCCACTCGGCCAGCTCTCCGCAACACGGGGCGTATATTAACCAGCTTCTTCCCCGTTTGCAAACATAAAAAACGATAAAAATTAATGGCTTGGTTCTTCGTCCTTCTCTTTCTTGATACGCAGGTAAATTTCTTCCCGGTGAACAGCGACCTCTTTGGGGGCATTAACGCCGATGCGCACTTGATTTCCTTTGACGCCGAGTACGGTCACGGTGATTTCGCCATCACCGATAATCAGGCTTTCTGCACACCGACGAGTCAGAATCAGCATACCTTTCTCCTCACGCATTTCATTTCAGGGACAACAGTCTGCAAAAAAAAGGCACTCGACCCACAACCGGAGCGGTCGCAGCCCTACATGCCTGAGTATTGACTAGCGCGAGCAAAAGAACAGTCTCGGGGGTCACGCCATTCAAAAAAACAAAAGGCGCGGTCAGACCGCGCCTTCTGGCAAACGCATCACTCGCCCTGGCGGGCCGGTGCGTCCAGTTCGAAAGCCGTGTGCAGAGCGCGCACAGCCAGCTCCAGGTACTTCTCTTCGATCACTACGGAGACTTTGATTTCCGAGGTCGAGATCATCTGGATGTTGATGCTTTCCTTGGCCAGGGATTCGAACATGCGGCTGGCCACGCCTGCGTGAGAGCGCATGCCGACGCCGACGATCGAGACCTTGGCGATCTTGGTGTCGCCCACGACTTCACGGGCACCCAGCTCGCCAGCGGTTTTTTCCAGCACGGCTTGCGCCGCCTGGTAGTCGTTGCGGTGCACGGTGAAGGTGAAGTCGGTGGTGTTATCGTGCGCGACGTTCTGCACGATCATGTCGACTTCGATGTTCGCGGCACTGATCGGGCCGAGAATCTTGAAGGCAACGCCCGGAATGTCTGGCACGCCACGGATGGTCAGCTTGGCTTCATCGCGGTTGAAAGCGATACCGGAAATGATCGGCTGTTCCATGGTTTCCTCTTCATCAATAGTAATGAGGGTGCCCGGACCCTCCTTGAAGCTGTGCAGTACGCGCAGCGGAACGTTGTACTTGCCGGCGAACTCGACCGCGCGGATCTGCAACACCTTGGAACCGAGGCTGGCCATTTCCA
The DNA here is from genome assembly GCF_059491875.1 of Pseudomonas sp. Pseusp49. NCBI lineage: Bacteria > Pseudomonadati > Pseudomonadota > Gammaproteobacteria > Pseudomonadales > Pseudomonadaceae > Pseudomonas > Pseudomonas sp. Pseusp49. The sequence continues at coordinate 5,321,758 of NZ_CP168514.1, forward strand.
GCATCTCTTCGAAGGTGATCTTGTCCAGGCGCTGGGCCACGGACACCACACGCGGGTCGGTGGTGTAGACACCGTCGACGTCGGTGTAGATCTGGCATTCGTCAGCCTTCAGGGCCGCCGCCAGCGCCACGCCGGTGGTGTCGGAACCGCCACGACCGAGGGTGGTGATGTTGCCGTGCTCGTCGACGCCCTGGAAACCGGCGACAACCACCACACGACCTGCCTTCAGGTCACCGCGAATCTTCTGGTCATCAATCTGCAAGATACGCGCTTTATTGTGCGCGCTATCCGTCAGAATCCGCACCTGATTGCCGGTGTACGACACCGCCGGCACGCCGCGCTTGATCAGCGCCATGGCCAACAGGGCAATCGTCACCTGCTCACCGGTGGAGACGATCACGTCCAGCTCGCGCGGAACCGGTTGGCCGTCGCCACTGATTTGCTTGGCCAGATCGATCAGACGGTTGGTTTCGCCGCTCATTGCAGACAGCACAACCACCAGGTCATCGCCGGCATCGCGGAATTTCTTAACCTTGTCGGCGACCTGCTCGATTCTCTCGACAGTGCCGACCGAGGTGCCTCCAAATTTCTGTACGATCAAAGCCATTTCAAAGCCGCCTCTGCCCATGAAGGGCGCCCAAATAATCACTCAAACAGCATTGCGGCCCGCCACTAGACTACGAGCCGCAAGCACTGCCTTATAGACCCTGCTCTACAAACGGAACGGTCAGCGCCAGTGCCGCATCCAGTGCGCCAGCGTCGGTACCGCCGCCTTGCGCCATGTCTGGACGACCACCGCCCTTCCCGCCCACTGCCGCAGCGGCTTGCTTCATCAAATCACCGGCTTTGAGTTGGCCAGTCAGGTCTTTGGTTACGCCTGCAACCAGAACGACCTTTTCCTCATGGACACTGCCGAGCAGGATCACTGCGCGGCCGAGTTTGTTTTTCAGTTGATCGACCAGCGCCAGCAGCGCCTTGCCATCCTGACCGTCCAGACGCACGGCCAGCACTTTCACACCCTTGACGTCCTGCGCCTGGGCCGACAGATCGTCGCCCGCGGCACTGGCAGCCTTGGCTTGCAACTGCTCGAGTTGCTTCTCCAGCAGACGGTTGCGCTCCAGCACAGCCGACAGCTTGTCGATCAGGTTGTCGCGGCTGCCCTTGACCAGGCTGGCCGCTTCCTTGAGTTGTTCTTCCGCCGCGTTCAAGTAAGCCAGCGCCGCAGCACCAGTGACGGCTTCAATACGACGCACACCCGATGCCACACCGCCTTCGCTGATGATTTTCAGCAGGCCGATGTCGCCGGTACGGTTGGCGTGGATACCGCCGCACAGCTCGACGGAGAAATCCCCCATGCTCAGTACGCGCACGCTATCGCCGTACTTCTCGCCGAACAGCGCCATGGCGCCTTTCTGCTTGGCGGTTTCGATATCGGTTTCTTCGGTTTCAACCTCGGAATTCTTGCGAATCTCGGCGTTGACGATTTCTTCCAGCGCTTTCAGTTGCTCAGGCTTGATCGCTTCGAAGTGGCTGAAGTCGAAGCGCAGACGCTGACTGTCGACCAACGAACCTTTCTGCTGGACGTGGTCGCCCAGTACCTGGCGCAATGCAGCGTGCAGCAAGTGAGTCGCCGAGTGATTCAGCGAAGTCGCGTGGCGCACTTCGGCGTCGACATGAGTCTCCACCGGAGTACCTACGATCAGGCTGCCCGAATCCAGCACGCCGTGGTGCAGGAACGCACCACCGGTCTTGGTGGTGTCGCGCACGTCGAAACGCGCAGCACCGGCCTGCAGGAAGCCGCAATCACCGATCTGGCCACCGGATTCCGCATAGAACGGTGTCTGATCGAGGACGATCACGCCCTCTTCGCCTTCGCTCAGCACGTCAACCGATTGCCCGTCCTTATAGAGAGCAACGATTTTGGCAGAACCGCTGTGAGCGGTGTAACCGGTGAACTCGGTGTCCACATCGACCTTGACCAGGCTGTTGTAGTCCATGCCGAAGGAGCTGGCGGAACGGGCACGGACGCGCTGGGCTTCCATTTCGCGCTCGAAACCTGCTTCGTCGATGGTCAGGCTGCGCTCGCGAGCGATGTCGCCGGTCAGGTCCATCGGGAAACCGTAGGTGTCGTAGAGTTTGAACACCACGTCGCCCGGCACCACGTCGCCTTTGAGTTCAGCCAGATCCTGCTCGAGGATCTTCAGCCCCTGCTCCAGGGTCTTGGCGAATTGCTCTTCTTCGGCCTTCAGCACGCGCTCGATGTGTGTCTGCTGGGATTTCAGCTCAGGGAAAGCCTCGCCCATCTCGGCGACCAGGGCCGCGACGATCTGGTAGAAGAAGCTGCCCTTGGCGCCCAGCTTGTTGCCGTGACGGCAGGCGCGACGGATGATCCGGCGCAGCACGTAGCCGCGGCCTTCGTTGGACGGCAGCACGCCGTCGGCGATCAGGAAGCCGCAGGAACGAATGTGGTCAGCCACGACTTTCAGCGAAGCCTGGGCGTCGTTGGTGCAGCCGATGGCCTTGGCCGACGCGCTCAGCAGGCTCTGGAACAGGTCGATTTCATAGTTCGAGTGAACGTGCTGCAGCACGGCACTGATCCGCTCCAGGCCCATGCCGGTGTCCACCGACGGCGCTGGCAGCGGGTGCAACACGCCATCGGCGGTGCGGTTGAACTGCATGAACACGTTGTTCCAGATCTCGATGTAACGGTCGCCGTCTTCTTCCGGCGAGCCCGGTGGGCCGCCCCAGATGTCGGCGCCGTGATCGTAGAAAATCTCGGTGCAAGGACCGCACGGGCCGGTATCGCCCATGGTCCAGAAGTTGTCGGAAGCGTACGGCGCGCCCTTGTTGTCGCCGATGCGCACCATGCGCTCGGCCGGAACCCCGATTTCCTTGGTCCAGATGTCGTACGCCTCGTCATCGCTGGCGTAGACGGTGACCCAGAGCTTTTCCTTCGGCAGGTTCAGCCATTTGTCGGAAGTCAGGAAGTTCCAGGCGTAGCTGATGGCATCACGCTTGAAATAATCGCCAAAGCTGAAGTTACCCAGCATTTCGAAGAAGGTGTGGTGACGAGCGGTATAACCGACGTTTTCCAGGTCGTTGTGCTTGCCGCCGGCGCGCACGCATTTCTGGCTGCTGACCGCGCGGGTGTACGCGCGTTTTTCCTGGCCCAGGAAGCAGTCCTTGAACTGGTTCATCCCCGCGTTGGTGAACAGCAGGGTTGGGTCGTTGCCCGGAATCAAAGAGCTGGAGGCTACACGGGTGTGGCCTTGCTCTTCGAAGAAGCGAAGGAAGGCTTCACGGATTTCTGCGCTTTTCATTAGGTTCTTCCACGGAGGCTGCGGCCAAAGGCCTGTTCGAAACGTCAACAGACGAAGCGACGGCAAAGGGCCGCATTATATCGGCCCTGCGCGCGGGGTACAGCGTGTTTATACGATAGAAACGGTCAATTGGAGCGCTAACGCTATCACTTGCGCGAAAAGTCGACGAATGTCGCGACGACTTGCTCGATTTGCCCACGGCTGACGTCCATGTGCGTGACCATGCGCAGACGCGCGGCCGCACTGAGCCTGATCCCGCGCTCAGCGGCAAAGGCCTTGAGCGCCTCGGCCTGGTCGCCCATCTGCACATATACCATATTGGTCTGTACCGGCTCGACCTCGAAGCCCGCCGCACGCAGGCCTTCGGCCAGCAACTGCGCGTTGGCATGGTCATCGGCCAGGCGCTGAACGTTGTGATCCAGCGCATACAGGCCCGCCGCCGCCAGAATACCGGCCTGACGCATGCCGCCACCGACCATCTTGCGCAGGCGCCGCGCCTTGCCGATCAGCTCGACCGAGCCGCACAGCACCGAACCGACCGGGGCACCCAGGCCTTTGGACAGGCACACCGAGACCGAATCGAAATACCGGGTGATTTCCCGGGCATCCACACCCAGCTTCACTGCCGCGTTGTACAGACGTGCGCCGTCCAGGTGCAGCTGCAAACCCTGCTCGCGGGTAAAGCTGCGCGCCCGGGCCAGGTATTCCAGCGGCAGGACCTTGCCCTGCATGGTGTTTTCCAGCGCCAGCAAGCGGGTGCGGGCGAAGTGGAAGTCGTCCGGTTTGATCGCCGCCGCGACCTGTGCCAGGTCCAGCGAGCCATCGGCCTGCACTTCCAGCGGCTGCGGCTGGATCGAGCCGAGCACCGCTGCGCCGCCACCTTCGTACTTATAGGTGTGGGCCTGCTGGCCGACGATGTACTCGTCACCGCGCTCGCAGTGGGCCATCAACCCCAGCAGATTGCTCATGGTCCCGGTCGGCACGAACAGCGCCGCGGCAAACCCCAGGCGCTTGGCCAGTTCGGCCTCCAGCTGATTGACCGTCGGATCTTCGCCATACACGTCGTCGCCGGTGGCGGCTTTGGCCATTGCGTCCAGCATGCCGGCGCAAGGTTGGGTGACGGTGTCGCTGCGAAGATCGATAACGCTCATGAATCTGGCCTCGGTAAGCAGGGGAAATCCCTTTCAGGAAAGAATTACTGCGGGCATGGCGGCGATTAATCAACCCTTGAACGAGTAAAAGACGAAATGCGCCCATGTGGGAGCGGGCTTGCTCGCGAAGGCGGACTGACAGTCGACATTTGCGCTGGATGTTAAACCGTCTTCGCGAGCAAGCCCGCTCCCACAGGTTCCCCACCTTTAGTGACCGGTATTGGTCATGCGCATATCGGAAATATGTGATAAAAACGCTGCGCCGCCAAACATTCCGGCGGCAAAAACGTTCTCAGGGCGGGGTGCAACTCCCCACCGGCGGTAATTGCGCGCAATGCGCATAGCCCGCGAGCGCTTGATGGCAGCACGGCTTCGGCGGTGCCTGACAGCAAGGTCAGCAGACCCGGTGTGATCCCGGGGCCGACGGTCATAGTCCGGATGAAGAGAGAACGGGATTGACGCCGCCTAGCTCTATACCAAAGCGCCGTCCGCAGGCATTCGTGCCTGCGTACCCTCAGATCCCCTTCGATTCATAACGCCCTGTTTTTTCACACAAACAGGAGTCAGAACATGCAACCCACCGCAATTGACAGCAAAAGCAAACACCATCACGGCGAGCGCGTCGCGTTCATCCAGGCCTGCTGGCACAAGGAAATCGTCGATCAGAGCCGTAAAGGTTTCCTCGCCGAAATGATTGCCCAGGGTTATCAGGAATCCGACATCGACTTCTTCGAAGTCGGCGGTGCCTTCGAAATGCCCCTGCACGCCAAGTTGCTGGCCAAGACCGGTCGTTATGCCGGCATCGTCGCGGCCGCCCTGGTGGTGGACGGCGGGATCTACCGTCACGAGTTCGTCGCCCAATCGGTGGTCAGCGGCCTGATGCAGGTTCAACTGGAAACCGAAGTGCCGGTGTTCTCGGTGTCCCTGACCCCGCACCACTTCCATGCCGGCGAAGAGCACCAGAAGTTCTTCTTCGAGCATTTCGTGCATAAAGGCCAGGAAGCGGCGAAAACCTGTGCGGATACGCTGATGAAGATCCGTGCGCTGCGCCGCACTGAACCTCGTGCGGTAGCCGTCTAACACCACAATCCCCTGTAGGAGCGAGCTTGCTCGCGATGGTCGTCAACGATAACGCTGGGTATCTGATACCCCGCGGCGTTCTCAAGTCCATCGCGAGCAAGCTCGCTCCTACAGGGGGCTTATCAGATCAGGCGAGGTTTTCGTCGGTGGTCGGCACCACCAGGATGCCTGCGCGCAGGCCATTCTTCACCCTGGGGTTCGGGAAGATGATCCGGGCGCCCTCCTCCTCGATGATCCAGCGGGTGTTGGCGATGTCTTCCGCCAGCAGGTAACCCACTTCCAGCTCCGAGAAGTTCTCGACGTCCGCCGGCAGGTTCAGGCGAAAGCTGTCGCTGTGCTTGATGATTTCCCGCGCCACGCTGTACAGCTGCAAACCGTCCAGTGCCGCTTCAGTCAGTTCCGGCTCGGTGCCTTCGATGATCTGCTTGAGGCGCGCCTCCAGCAGCGACACGTTGACCCCGGCGTTCTGCCCGAACGGCCGCGCCTTGCCCAACTCCAGGGTGAAGGCCTCGGCACCGAGCTTGTCGTAGGTGTAGGCGCTGAACACGATGGACGGCTTGTTCTGCAGCAACACCGCTTCCATACCGGCGGCACGCAGGCGCGCCAGTTCCTGGCGCGAATGCTGGCGGTCTTCTTTCCACGGGTACAGGGCGAACTGCTCGATTTTCGAGCCGCGAATCGCCGTGTGCAGGTCGTAGTGCAAGCGCTGACGGTCCGGCAGGCTGAAAAAGCTGGCCGCCAAACGCTCCAGCTCACAGGCGCGCAAGGCTTCGGAGCCGCTGCTTTGTTCATGACGGCCGTTGAACAGCCGATTGACGTCCTGCTCGACAAAGCGCTCGCCTTTGCGAATCGCTTCGGGGTTGCCGAACAGGAACAGAATACGTGCGCGCGGCTTCAGGTCGCCGCGGGCAATGTCGTGCAACAGGCGATCGAGCAACTCGATCGGTGCTGTTTCGTTGCCGTGGATCCCCGCCGACAGCAGCAGGTCCAAGCCATTGTCACGCGCTTCAGGTGGCCGGACTTCCAGCGCACCTTCGCTCAACCAGCGCATGCGCACGCCTTCGACAGTCAGTTGAGTCTTCTCCGCCGGTTCGCGGCCGGCGAGGGTCAGTTCAAGCAGTTTGCCGAGGGCGAGCATAGAGCGGTTTCCTTAGTGATCGTGGTTGCAGTCCGGGCCGTGAACATGGTCCTCATCGTCGGTGAGGTCAGCCGGTTCCATCTCCAGTTGCAGACTTACCAGATTAGTCGCCAATGGGCGCAGCAGCAGGTTGGCGTATTCGGCATCGCCTTCTTCGACGTCCACGCCGATCAGCAACTGGCCACGGCCGTCCTGCTGGATCCACAGCTCTTTGCCTTGCCACAGGACCGCGACGCGGGTGCAGGACGTCTCCAGTTGCGTGCCGTCGGTGTCTTCAAGGATCAGCTGCAGGGTATCGCTCATGTCTTTACGCTCTCGTTTGAGATGAAGCGACGCACTGCCATCCGGGGCAGCGCGTCGTCGATCAATTGATCTGGAATGGATAAACCGCGCCCAGTTTAAGGATTTGCGTCAGTTCATCCAGTGCCGTCCGGCACTCAAGCAACAATTGCGGGTCCGCCAGATCGTTTTCGGTCATGCGGTCGCGGTAGTGCTTCTCGACCCATTCGGTCAGTGTGCCGTACAACGGTGCCGTCATGATAACCCCTGGGTTGACGGCCGCCAGTTCGGTTTCGTTGAGTGCGACGCGCAACCGCAGGCAAGCCGGGCCACCGCCGTTCTGCATGCTCTGCTTGAGATCGAAGACTTTCACTTCGCGGATCAGCCCGCCGGAGCTGGTCAGACCCTGCAAGTATTGCCAGACACGCTCGTTGCCACGGCATTCTTCCGGCACGATCAACAGCATGGAGCCGTCAGGACGCGACAGCAGTTGGCTATTGAACAGGTAGGAACGAACCGCGTCTTCCACACTTACTGCGGAACGCGGTACGCAGACTGACTGAAATTTCCCACCGGCCTTGGCGAGTTTGCTCTGCAATTCAGCGAGCATCTTCTCGGTCTCGAGGAACGCGTCCTCGTGATAGAACAGCACCTCGCCATTACCCACGGCGATCACGTCGTTGTGGAACACGCCCTGATCGATCACCGACGGGTTCTGCTGGGCGTAGACCACGCCGTCATCACTCAAACCGTGCAGACGGGCAACGGCCTGGGACGCTTCGAGGGTCTGGCGCGCCGGGTACTTCTGCGGAGCCGGGTAGCGGGTGTCGAACGCGCTGCGGCCGAACACGAAGAACTCGACACCGGCTTCGCCGTATTCACGGCAGAAACGCGTGTGGTTGGCCGCCCCTTCGTCACCGAACTGCGCCACGGCCGGCAAGGCGGCATGGTGGGCGAAGTGTTTCTGGTCAGCGAACATCGCACCCAGCACGCGGCTGGTGGTCGGGTGTTCGATGCTGCGGTGATATTTGCAGTTGAGGTTGGCAGCGGTGAAATGCACACGGCCGTCAGCGGTGTCAGCGCTCGGGCTGACGGTGGCGGCGTTGGCCACCCACATGCTCGAGGCCGAGCAACTGGCCACCAGCAGCGGCATCGCGTCTTTGGCAGCGCGCTCGATCACTTGAGCGTCAGTGCCGCCAAAGCCCAGGCGACGCAATGCGGCCACGTCCGGGCGCTCTTGCGGTGCCAGCACGCCTTGCTGGAAACCCATTTCCATCAGCGCTTTCATCTTCGCCAGGCCCTGCAGCGCCGCCTCCTTGGGGTTGGAAGACTGCTGGCTGTTGCTCTGGGACGCGACGTTGCCGTAGGACAGGCCGCCGTAGTTATGGGTCGGCCCCACTAGACCGTCAAAATTGACTTCATAGGATTTCATCAGCGAGGCTCCACGAGAATCTGTTGTTATAGGCATCGAGTAACAATTGATTTAGACCGAGGCGCGGCCTTCGCGGGCAAGCCCGCTCCCACAGGTTCAGCAGTGTTCACAAATTTTGTGTTCGACGCAGTCCTTGTGGGAGCGGGCTTGCCCGCGAATGGGCGCTACGCCATCTTCACGCCTGGTGTCAGGGCCGCAGGCAACACCAGGCTCGGCGTTTCCAGCGAGGCCACCGGGTACGCGCAGTAATCCGCCGCGTAGTAGGCGCTGGCGCGATGGTTGCCCGAGGCGCCGACGCCGCCGAAGGGCGCGCTGCTCGCGGCACCGGTCAGCTGTTTGTTCCAGTTGACGATACCGGCACGGCTTTCCAGCCAGAATTGCTGGTAACGCGCTTCGGAGTCCGACAGCAGACCGGCGGCCAAGCCGTACGCGGTGTCGTTGGCTTCAGCGATCGCCGCTTCAAAATCAGCGTAGCGGATCACTTGCAGCAACGGGCCGAACAGCTCTTCGTCAGGACGATCGGCAACGGCGGTCACGTCCAGGATGCCTGGGGTCAGCAAGGCCGACTGAGCCTGAGGCTGGGTCATTTCCAACAGCGCCACGGCGCCATTGGACAGCAGGTGTTGCTGGGCGTCCATCAGCGCTTTTGCCGCACCGAGGGAAACCACCGAGCCCATGAATGGCGCCGGCTGTTGATCGAAGGCACCGACTTCAATTGTCGCGCTGACGGCCACCAGGCGCGCCAGCAGCGAGTCGCCCCAGGCACCCTGCGGCACCAGCAAGCGGCGGGCACAGGTGCAACGTTGGCCGGCGGAGATGAAGGCCGACTGAATGATGGTGTACACGGCGGCATCGAGGTCGGCGACCTGATCGACCACCAGTGGGTTGTTACCGCCCATCTCCAGCGCGAGGATCTTGTCCGGACGACCGGCGAATTGCTGGTGCAGGTGGTTGCCGGTACGGCTGGAACCGGTGAAGAACAGGCCGTCGATGCCCGGGTTCGCCGCCAGGGCGATACCGGTTTCGCGAGCGCCTTGCAGCAGGTTCAACACGCCCGCCGGCAGACCGGCCTCGATCCAGCACTTGACCGTCAACTCGGCCACTTTCGGTGTCAGCTCGCTGGGCTTGAACAGCACGCTGTTACCCGCCAGTAGTGCCGGCACGATGTGGCCGTTCGGCAAGTGGCCCGGGAAGTTGTAAGGACCAAACACCGCGACTACACCGTGAGGCTTGTGGCGCAGCACAGCGGTGGCGTCGCCCAGCGGGCCGCTCTTCTCGCCGGTACGTTCGCGGTAGCTCTGTACCGAGATGGCGATCTTGTTGACCATGCTGGTGACTTCGGTCGCCGCTTCCCACAGGGGCTTGCCGGTTTCTTCGCCGATGGTGCGGGCCAGTTCGTCCGCATGATTCTTCAGTGCGGCAGCAAAGGCCTCCAGCACCGAGATACGCTCTTCCAGGGTACGCCGCGCCCAGCCCGGGAACGCCTGACGCGCCGCCTGCACAGCCGACTCGACCTGAGCGGCGGTGGCACCGACGCCGGACCACAGCACCTGCTGGTTCACCGGGTTCAGCGATTCGAAGGCTTCGCCCTGACCGGTCAGCCATTCACCTGCGATGTAAAGCGACTTCATTATTTCGACTCCCGAGCTGCGGACAACGCCACGGCGCGCACTTGATCGCCAGCGTTGAGTTGAAGACGTTTGGCGGTCTGCTGATCGACTACCAGGGTGCCGGCGGCCAGACGTGCCGGCGCAGCAGTGATGCGGCAGTCTTCGCGCTTGCGGTTGTGGATGATGAATGGCGTGGCGTCATCACCCGGCGTGCCGACGGCCAGCACCAGCGCCTGGCTGTCGCGTACCGCACGGATCTTGCCGGTCTCGCATTCGATGGCCGGGCCTGCGTCGAAGATGTCGACGTAGCCCTGGTAGCTGAAACCTTCGCTCTTGAGCATGGCCAGCGCCGGTTCGGTGTCCGGGTGAACCTGACCGATCACGTTGCGCGCATCCGGCGACAGGAAGCAGGTGTACAGCGGGAATTTCGGCATCAGTTCGGCGATGAACGCCTTGTTGCCCACGCCGGTCAGGTAATCGGCCTGGCTGAATTCCATCTTGAAGAAGTGACGCCCCAGGCTTTCCCAGAACGGCGAACGCCCGGCTTCGTCGGAAACACCGCGCATTTCGGCGATGATCTTGTTGCCGAACAGTTGCGGGAATTCGGCGATGAACAGCATCCGCGCCTTGGACAGCATGCGGCCATTGAGACCGCTGCGGTAATCGGCGTGCAGGAACAGCGAGCACAGCTCGGAGTTGCCGGTCAGGTCGTTGGCCAGGAACAGCGTCGGGATTTCGCGATAGATGTTCAGCTCTTGGGAAGCGCTGACCGTCAGACCGACCCGGAAGTTGTACCAGGGCTCACGCAGGCCGACGGCGCCGGCAATGGCGGAAATGCCCACCACGCGACCGTCGTCGTCTTCGAGCACGAACAGGTAGTCCGCATCGCCCCGCCCGGCTTCGCCGCGAAAGGTCTTCTCGGCCCAGCCGACACGATGGGCCAGACGCTCTTCGTTGGCCGGCAAGGTGGTCAGGCCGGTGCCGGTGCTGCGGGCCAGGTCGATCAGAGCGGGTAAATCGCTGCTGCGTACGGGACGAACGATCATGCTATCTCCTCAAACGGGCCGCTTGCGCCACCCGTGAAACTCGCTGCTTTACTAAGCATTCACTCTTTATAGGCATAGCAGCAGGCGTTAAACCGCCACCAGGCGCACGCTGGCACCTTCACCGACGCCCAGGGCTTCGGCCGCTTCCAGGTCCAGGGTCACCGGTTTACCCGGCGCGTAGTCAAGCTCGAGCATGACTGCGCGGTAGTCCTGCAACTGGGCGTTGGCCACCAGGTACTGGCGACCGACACCTTTGACCGGCTCGCCGATCTTCACCGGCACCACGCGGCTCTGGGCAATCGAACGGATCCCCGAGACGCGGGCATGCAGGGTCGGGCCGCCGTCGAAAATGTCGATGTAGTGATCGGTCTCGAAGCCTTCGCGCATCAGGATGTCGAAGGTGATCTGCGCCCGCGGGTGCACCTGGCCCATCGCTTCTTGCGCGGAGTCCGGCAGCAGGGGCACGTAGATCGGGTAATGCGGCATCAGTTCGGCGAGGAACGTACGGCTCTTCAGGCCGCACAGACGCTCGGCTTCAGCGTAGTTGAGGTCGAAAAAGTTGCGCCCGATGGCATCCCAGAATGGCGAGTCGCCGTTTTCATCGCTGTAACCGACGATCTCGGTCACCACGGAATCGGCAAAACGCTCCGGATGGCTGGCCACGAACAGCAAGCGGCCACGGGAGTTGAGTTCCGACCACGGCGACCCCACCAGATCGCGCTGCACGTAGAAACTGGTCAGCAAGCTGTTGCCGGTCAGGTCGTGGCACTGGGAGAGCACGTGAATCTTGTTGTGAATCTTCAGCTCGCGCGAAGCGTGCACGAAGGTTTCGTTGCGAAAGCTGTAGAACGGCTCGGAGTAACCGGCCGACGCCACGATGGCCGAGCAACCGACCAGCTTGCCGGTGGCACTGTCTTCGAGGACGAAGAAATAGCTTTCCTCACCGTTGAAGCTCACTTCGGCGGCGAACGAGGCTTCGCTTGCCGCGATCTTGTCGCTCAGGCGCTCAACGTCATCCGGCAAGGAAGTGACACCAATCGGACTGTCCGCAGCCAGACGCTGTACCTCGCCCAGATCAGCCATTTGCGCGGGGCGCATCACCAGCATGGTGTCACTCCTTAATCTCAGAACTTACAGAAGAAAAATCCCGGGCCTACACAGAGATCAGTGTGGGAGCGGGCTTGCTCGCGAAAGCGGTGGGTCAGACAGTAAAAATGTTGACTGATACACCGCTTTCGCGAGCAAGCCCGCTCCCACATTTGATCGTGCCCGGCATCAAAATTGGGTTCGACGCCTGAACGGTCAGGCGTCGAAGGGTCTATCAGGCTTGCGTCAGTTTTGCCGCGGCACGTTCGAAGCGGTCCAGGCCGGCATCGATATCGGTGTCTTCCACCACCAGGCTTGGCGCGAAACGCACCACGTCCGGGCCGGCTTGCAGGACCATCAAGCCTTCTTTTTCAGCGGCGTTGAAGATGTCCTTGGCCTTGCCTTTCCACGCATCGCTCAACACGCAGCCGATCAACAGGCCCATGCCACGGACCTTGGTGAACAGGCCGTATTTTTCGCCGATCTGCTCAAGGCGCGCCTTGAACTTGTCGTGCTTGGCCTTGACGCCGGCCAACACCTCAGGGGTGTTGATCACGTCGATCACGGCTTCCGCGACCGCACACGCCAGCGGGTTGCCGCCGTAGGTGGTGCCGTGGGTGCCGACGACCAGGTGCTTGGCCAGGTCTTCGGTGGTCAGCATGGCGGCGATCGGGAAACCACCGCCCAGGCTCTTGGCGCTGGTCAGGATGTCCGGAGTCACGCCGTAATGCTGGTAGGCGAACAGGTGGCCGGTACGGCCCATGCCGGTTTGCACTTCGTCGAAGATCAGCAATGCGTTGTGCGCGGTGCACAGTTCGCGGGCACCTTGCAGGTATTCGAGTTCAGCCGGGATGACACCGCTTTCGCCCTGGATCGGCTCCAGCACCACAGCGCAAGTCTTGTCGGAAATGGCGGCTTTCAGCGCGGCCAGATCGTTGTACGGCACATGGGTGATGCCGGTGATCTTCGGACCGAAACCATCGGAGTACTTCGACTGGCCACCGACGTTCACGGTGAACAGGGTACGGCCGTGGAAGCTGTTGAGCGCGGCGATGATCTCGTACTTCTCGCTGCCGAAACGGTCGAAACCGACACGACGGGCCAGCTTGAAGGCGGCCTCGTTGGCTTCGGCGCCGGAGTTGCAGAAAAAGGCGCGGTCGGCAAAGGTGGCGTCGACCAGCTTGTGCGCCAGGCGCAGGGCCGGCTCATTGGTGAACACGTTGGACACGTGCCACAGCTTGTTCGCCTGCTCGGTCAAGGCACCGACCAGCGCCGGATGCGCGTGGCCCAATACGTTAACGGCAATCCCGCCGGCGAAGTCGATCAGCTCGCGACCGGACTGGTCCCAAACGCGGGAACCGGCGCCACGCACAGGAATGAATGCGGCAGGCGCATAGTTGGGAACCATTACCTGATCGAAATCGGCGCGTTGTACCGCAGCGTGCTCAACGGACATCGGAGTCTCCTGAAGAGAAAACACTCGCCTGAAACTGGCGAGCGATGGGGGGATTGTAAGGACAGTTTTCAGCCCGGCCTTGCCGCCAAGCGACAACTTCTTATAGCGCAAACCCCGGATTTTCCCGGGTTTACGGCAATGCGACATATAGGGTCGCAAAGGCGCAGTTTAACTGGCGGCGGACGTTTGCGGCAGGTCGCTGTGTCGTAACCCATGCCGATTCCGTGAATGCGGTAGATATGTACCGCGCGTCGTCTTCGATTACGGGTTTTCCTGACGGTCTATCAACCGCAAGGGTGGACCTGTCCCCATGAATACCGAAAATCCTGACATCCCTGAGACTTTCAGGCCCGACGCGCATTACCAGCATCTGATGAACGTCATTCCACCCTGGCTTCGCCAAACCACGCCAAAACGGCGTGAAGCGCTGCGCAACATCAAGCCGGTGTTGCCCACCCCCATCAGGGATGCATCCAAAGATCAGCACGCCGAACTCGGCCGACTCATTACCCGGCAGACGACGAGCCAGAACCGGGTCGATCAGGCCCTGGCGAATCTGCTCAACCCCACAGCCTTCGCCGAACCCATGCTCAAGGGCGCACTCAAGAAACGTTTCGGCCTGGAAGTGGACGTCGATAAAATCTTTCTGCGCCTTTACATTCCCGCGCACATCCCCTGGCTGCGCCTGAAGTCCGGAGCCGCACGCACCTGGACCGTGTCGTTGCTGGACGCCGCGCTGCACAACTTCGAAAGCGCAGAAACCGAGGCCGACGCCTTTGAGCCCGCCTCGACTTACATCACTGCGCCCTCTTCCACCGGGCACTTCAGCACCCTGCCACAGATTCTGGCGACGATGCCCATCACGGCGTTCACCCAACTGTGCCGCGAACTCGACATTGGTGAGCGCTATAAAAGGTACCTGGAAGACAACCTTGGCATCAGCAACCCGGTGGCTGCGGCGATCCTGCAACCGAAAATTCGCGAAAGCCAAAAAACCGCACTGACCGTCGCCCTGCAGATGGCGCAGATGCAAAACCTGCTGACCAGCGACGTTCATCAGCCGCTCCTTCGCCTGCTCTCCGATGCACACAGCCAATCCTGGCGATGCCATGACCTGACGATCATGAATGCCCGCCTGACCGGCATCGTGCTGTTCGCCCCGGAACTGGAGCGCGCCCGCGAAGCGGTCCGGGTAGTGGCCTACATTCCTGACGACCCCGAACATCCCATCAAGCAATACCCCTCATCGGCGGCATTCGCCAAGGAACTGAGCCAGCGCCTGCGCGCGCCCGACTATCAACAATTTTTCAGTCGTTTTATCAATCATGAAGACCGCGGTTACTTCTTCGCCGAGCTGAACAACCGCCTCGATCCCATCACCTGGCAACCGGTCCCACCCGGCGATCCACGGCCGACCTGGAGAGAAGCCCCCAACCAGCGTCCCGACCTGCAAATGGCAGCAACGCCGATCAGAGGCGACCTGTGGGTTCATCTCTATCAACGCAAACTCGACAAGATCCTCAATGACGCGCGCGTGATCGCAGTGTCGACGGCCACGGTCGACCGCAAGGCCCGATGGGCGTTATGGGACTCCTTCACGGAAATCGCCTCGGCGCTGCTGAACATCGCAGCCTTCATCGCGTTGCCGTTCGTCCCGTTCCTTGGCGAGCTGATGCTGGCTTACACGGCCTATCAGCTGCTGGATGACACCTTCGAAGCTGTTGTCGACTGGGCTGAAGGCCTGACCAACGAAGCCTTCGAGCATTTCATGGGGATGGTTGAATCTGCAGTGCAACTGGGCACTTTCGCGGCCGGTGGCATGATCGCCGTCAGCGAATTTCGCGCGGTCCTGCCCCGGGAGGTCGTGCAATTCATTGACCG
This sequence comes from Pseudomonas sp. Pseusp49, assembly GCF_059491875.1. Taxonomy (NCBI): domain Bacteria; kingdom Pseudomonadati; phylum Pseudomonadota; class Gammaproteobacteria; order Pseudomonadales; family Pseudomonadaceae; genus Pseudomonas; species Pseudomonas sp. Pseusp49. The sequence goes on from NZ_CP168514.1 coordinate 5,337,237, forward strand.
CTTCAACGCCGTGAAACGCCCCAATGGCGAAACCCGCTATTGGCAGCCCGACCTGACGCCTTACGAACATACCGTCGCGACCCCCAACGACGCGCAACCCGACTCGATGGGACTGCACGCCCATCAAGGCAAAACCCTGCTGACACTGGACAACAGCCGTTACTCCGTGACAGAGGATCCGCTGACGGGGGGCCATCGTATCCAGCACCCCACGCGTCCCGAAGCTTATCAGCCCACCCTGAGGCACAACGGAAAAGGCGCCTGGCACACCGAACTCGAGCAGCCACTGACCTGGGACCAGGCCACCCTGCTGCGGCGTATCGGTCCGGACATGCAGCGTTTTTCCGCGAGCGAACGCGAGCGCATCCTCAGCATCAGCGGCTGCCACGAAAACGCCTTGCGCAAGATGCATGTCGACGCCGAACAACTACCGCCGCTGCTGGCCGACACCCTCAAACGCTTCAAGATTGATCAGGACCTGCAGATCTTCATTGATCAAATCGGCAGCGATCGTGCAGACGATTACCTGAAGGCTGATCCGCTGATGCAACTGGAACTGCTCTGCGACTACGGTAACTGGCCAGCGGACAAGGGTCTGCGACTGATCGACGCAACAGGAGAAACCCTCTGGGAGCGCGGCATAGGCAACCGGGTCGTGGTGCAGATCAATCAAGCGCAACTGGACAATGGCGACCTGATCACCCCCCTGCTGCAACACCTCGACAGCACCGATGCACGCTCAGTGCGCCGCTACCTGACAACGCTTGCCGCCGACAAACGGGAAACCCTCTTCAGCCAGCGCTACCGCAAAATCGAACAAGGTGCGCGCCCCTTGGTCCAGCGCATTATCGACAGCGAGCCCGGTTTGCCAACCAGCCTCGCTGAAGCACTGCTCGACAGCGCCAGTGCCGCTGAACGCGAGCAACTGGAGCGTGGAATCTTGTCCAAACGCCTCGCCGAACTGGCACAGGAGGCCGGCCTGCAGGTGCGCGTCACTCGCGCTTATGAAGGGCTCTACCTGTACTCGACGCGCAACCATCTCGACACCGATCGCCTGGCGTTACACACCCTGGAACGCTTGCCTGGCTGGTCGGGACAACTGCGCCTGGAAATCCGCCAATACACCCACAATGGACCGCTTATCGACAGCATTGGCGAGCCGGACGCGCCCTTGCGCAAGCTGCTGGTGCTGACCGATGAAGGGGGTTATCAGGCCTACGACGACGCCGGTGAACAACTCAGCGGCACCGACTCCCTCTATTCCAGCCTGTTACAGGCACTGCCCGACAGCGAGCGAATCGCCCTCGCCCTCAACATCGGTGAGGGCGAAAGGCTCAAGCAGCTGATTCGCACCCACGCGCTCACTCCTGAAGCATTGCGTGCGCTGCTGGCGCAACGGCCGAATATCAAGCCTGCCTACGATCCGGCGGTGATGCGCTTGCTGGGCGGGGGCGATGGTTATCACCGGATGCCGGTCAATACCCCTTCATTACAAAGCCACATCTTTCGGCTGTTCCCCCATCTGACCCCAGAGGAACTGCAAGCCTTTGCCGCACGATTGCAAGGCAATCCCGGCGGACCGCGCGCAGAACTCCAGCGCCTGTTTAACCAACACACGCAATTGTTTGAGCAATTGAGCGCCTGGCGCGAAGAGATCCCACTGCATGTTCCGGGTACGCAAACCCGCTTGAGCGTCGAGCAGCTCGCCAGTCAACGGCTTGCGCGCCGGCAAATGACAGCCAGTTTGCTCGACGGCTGGCGGCGTCAGGCCACCTACGACAGCGCCCATGGCGTACCGGTTTCCTTTGAGTTTTCCCAGCCGGTTGTTGGCGAGCTGCCAAAGTTGAACGTCGATTTCCCTCAGGTGCGCAGCGTGACACTTGAAGGTCATCGTGCCACCCGTGGTGTGAATGATTTTTTGAAGGGGTTTTCCAGTCTCAACCGCCTGGCGCTACGCAACTTCGAACTGGGGCAGTTGCCGGACGCCATTGCCCAATGGCCCCAACTCGACGCACTCATCCTCAGCGACTGCGCCGTGACCCTCACAGAACAGAGTCGCGCCACCCTGTCTGGCCTGAATCAATTGACTGCGCTCGACCTGTATAAAAACCCGCTCGGTGAGTGCCCTTCCCTGACAAACATGCCGAAGCTGAACTACGTCGATCTTTCCGGTACCGGAATTACCCGCATTCCCGACGGCCTGGTGAATCACCCGAGCATTCGAACCGCCATTTTGAATGACAACCAGATCACCGAGTTGCCCACTGCCCTCTTCGATCTGCCCGACGACCTCACCGAGGGCTTTGATTTTGGCAACAACCCTCTGTCCCCGACCACCCGGGAACACATCAAACGTCACTATCAGCGAACCGAAAAGGACTTTGGAGTCCATGCCGAACAGGTCGATATCGATCGCGTCAAAGCCCTCTACCCAAGTCTGGACAACGAAGAGGCCAGCGATTTCGCCTATCGCTTACCCGGCACCCTCGCAGAGGGTCGAACCGACCTGACCCGTCGCGAGCTCGAACTCACCCGACTCGGTATCGAGCTGAGCCGGTGGACGGCCGATGTGCCCGACACCCATTCCGTTACTGGCGCCCCGCTGACGGCCGAGGAGATTTTTGCCGAGCACGTCAAAAGAGACGAATTCAAGCAAAACCTGGAACGCTGCTGGCGCCAGATCCCCATCGAAAACATGGCCGTGGGTGAGTACGGATTCGTCTCACACCTGGCCATCATGGGTGACCTTCCGACGCTGTCAGCCGACTTCAGTCATGTGCCCGAAATGTACCTGACGACCGCCCAAGGCATTGCACCTGGACTTGGCCGGTTCCTGGACAGTTTTGCCAACCTGGACACCCTGACCGTACGCGGATACCGACTGGGCAACCTTCCCGAAGCCATCTTCAGAATGGGCAGGTTGTCGGTGCTGAGCTTGTCGGAGTGCGGCATTACGCTGACTCAGGAAACGGTAGAGGCCCTGGCGGGCATGGAGCACCTTGACCACTTGAGCCTGCGGGACAATCCACTCGGCCCAAGCCCTGACCTTAGCCACATGACAGAAATATCCTCACTGGACTTGAGCCATACGGGCATCACTGAAATCCCCAAGGGCGTGCTGAGCATCACGACCTGGACCGACGTCGACCTGAGCTTCAACGCCATTACCGAGATGCCGCCCGAACTCATGGAGGTGGACCCGGGTGTCGGAGAAAGCTTTGACTTCAGCGGCAACCCGTTCAATGCGCAAAGCTTGCAACGCATCGCTGCGTACTTTCGCGCAACCGAGAATGATCTGGGTATCGACGAGATAGCCGACATGCCGGTGCCGGAGGATGGGGCGCCCGACACCGACATTGAAGACTGAGTACTGGCTAACCGCGTTCCGGCGGCACCGATGACAATTCGAACGGGCTGCTGCTGCGCCGCTGGTTGCGATCTTCCCGCGGCGTGGCACCGAAGAAATTGCGATAGGCGCTGGAGAAATGCGGCCCCGAGGAGAAGCCACAGGACAGGCCGATCTGGATGATCGACTTGCTGGTTTGCATCAACATCTGCCGGGCCTTGTTCAGGCGCAGCTCCAGGTAGTACTGGCTCGGCACACGGTTGAGGTATTGCTTGAAGATCCGCTCCAGCTGCCGACGGGACACGCACACGTGCTGGGCGATTTCGTCGGTGGTCAGCGGCTCTTCGATGTTGGCTTCCATCAGCAACACGGCTTGCGTGAGCTTCGGATGGCTGGAGCCGAGACGGTTCTGCAACGGGATACGCTGGCGCTCGCCGCCCTCGCGGATGCGCTCGACCACCAGCTCTTCGGATACGGCACCCGCCAGCTCCGCACCATGGTCGCGGGCCAACACGGCCAGCAACAAGTCGAGCACCGACATGCCGCCGCACGCGGTCAGGCGATCGCGATCCCAGTCGAACAGGTGGCTGGTGGCGATGACCTTGGGGAAACGTTCGGCGAAATCATCCTGCCAGCGCCAATGCACCGCCGCGCGATAACCATCGAGCAAACCAAGTTGCGCCAACGGGTACACACCGGCCGACAGACCGCCGATCACGCAACCGGAACGCACCAGCTGTTTGAGCGCACTGCTGAGCGCCGGCGCCAGTGCGGTCGGTGGCTCGTCAGCGAGCAGGAACAGTTTCTGGAAGTTTTCCAACTTGCCGGTCCATGCCTCACCCGGCAATTGCCAGGCACTGTCGGCCGCGGCGTCTGTAATGGCTTCGGCCTGCAGGAACGACAGTTCATAGACAACGTCCGGATGCACACGCTGGGCAACACGCAAGGCCTCCTCAGCCAGCGCAAGCGTCAGTGCTTTAGTGCTGGGCCAAATCAGGAAACCAATTCGATGGGCAGTCATGGTGGGCAATCCGAAGCGAAGAACAGAGATGAAGGCATGGGCCAATGCTAGCCCGTAAATGAACGCAAATCTCGAAACCAACCGAGATCAAACACAGGAGCCGCCTGCCACCCCACCCTGTAGGAGCTGCCGAAGGCTGCGATCTTTTGATCTTAAAAAAACAAGATCAAAAGATCGCAGCCTCGTTTCACTCGACAGCTCCTACACACGGGATCGGGGCTGGCCTCTAAACGGCGAAGCATGCACTATTCAGGTGCACAACGGCAGTCCTGATTACTTCAAGCTGCCGGACAGGAACTGCTGCAGACGCTCCGATTGCGGATTGACCAGCACTTCACGCGGGTTGCCGCTTTCTTCGACCACACCTTTGTGCAGGAACACCAACTGGTTCGACACTTCACGGGCGAAACCCATTTCGTGGGTCACCACGACCATGGTCCGGCCTTCCTGGGCCAGGGCCTGCATGACTTTCAACACGTCGCCCACCAGCTCCGGGTCGAGGGCCGAGGTCGGTTCGTCGAACAGCATCACCTCAGGTTCCATCGCCAGTGCACGGGCAATCGCCACGCGCTGCTGCTCGCCGCCGGACATGTGGCCCGGGTAAGCATCTTTGCGATGGGCCACGCCGACCTTGTTCAGGTAGTGCTCGGCTTTTTCCCGGGCTTCTGCCTTGGACACGCCGAGCACGTGCACCGGCGCTTCCATGATGTTTTCCAGCGCGGTCATGTGCGACCACAGGTTGAAATGCTGGAACACCATCGACAGGCGCGAACGCATGCGTTGCAGCTGTTTCGGGTCGGCGGCTTTCAACGCGCCGTCCTTGTTCGCCACCAGCTTCAACTCTTCGTTGTTGAGCAGGATCTTGCCCGCGTGCGGCTGCTCCAGCAGGTTGATGCAGCGCAGGAAGGTACTTTTGCCGGAGCCACTGGAGCCGATGATGCTGATCACATCGCCGGCTGCCGCTTTCAGGGACACGCCCTTGAGCACTTCGTGACTGCCATAGCGTTTATGCAGGTCTTGGACTTCAAGTTTGTACATGCGGTCGGTTCTCACAAAAACAGTCAGTCAGTCGTTGAGCAAGCGCCCGTGACGCAGCGCTTCGCGCCCCGCCACCTTGGCCAGCCAGAAACCGGGTTGGGCATAACGCAGCCGTTCAATGGCAAACAGCACCCCGGACGTACCAGCACACACCGTGCTGACCCGATCCGCCAACGGATCGATCACTTCAAAAATCTCGTCGCCCGCTTCAACCCACTCACCGGGCTTACGCAGGAAACTCACCACACCGGGGTGTGGCGCGAACAACAATTCAGTGCCTTCGAATGGCAAGCCCTCGCAAGGCTCTTGCGCAGCTTTTGGCCATTCACCGCCAATCAGGCCTTGCTCGGCAAGGAACGCCAGAATGCCTTCGGCATAAGCCTCTGCTTGGGCGCGCCCGGTGTCGGCCTGACCACCCAATTCAATGGTAGTCGCCAGGCAGGCCAGCGGAATTTGCGCCTCCGGGAACAGACGCGACAGGCGCAACCACGGCAACGAGCAGGCTTCGTCGAACGAACTGCCGCCGGAATCTTCCGCCAGTAAACCGACCCGCACGTTCAGGTGCGCAGCCAGCGAACGCCACTGCGGCCAGTGCTGCGGCAAGGCGTACATGTGCAGCGCCGCTTCGGCATCGCAATGCAGATCCAGCACCACATCGGCGGTGCAGGCGTGGCCGAGCAGAACGCGCTGCATACCCTGCAACTGGCTGCTCGCCTCTGGCAAAGCGGCCAGATGATCGACCATCGCCTGACGGATCAGGCGAATGTTGGCGTGCGGATCGTCACCCAGGCTATCTGCCAAGGCAGCCGCCACAGGTGCGCTCAACTCGACGAAATCGCGGTTGAAGTTCTTGCCGCTGCCCGCCTCGAAACGCCCTTGATGATTGCCCTGAAGCAGTTGACCCAGACCCAGTGGATTAGCCACCGGCACCAGTTCGACCACACCGTTGAGCAAGCCCTGGGCTTCGAGTTCGGCCAGACGCTTTTTCAGCTCGAACGCCGTGCGCATGCCCGGCAGCTCATCGGCATGCAGGCTGGCCTGGATATAGGCCTTGCGCTCGCCACTGCCGAAGCGGAACACCGAAATATGGCGTTCGCTGCCCAGGTGGCTCCACGGCAAAGCATGATCGATGCGTTCCATATCAGTGCTTCCGCGGGGCCAGGTAGCCCAGCCAGCGGCGCTCGGCCATCTTGAACAGCTTCACCAGGATGAAGGTCAGGCACAGGTAGAACACGCCAGCGGTGATGTAGGCCTCGAACGGCAGGTAGAACTGGGCGTTGACCGTGCGCGCGGCACCGGTGATGTCGATCAGGGTCACGATGGACGCCAGACTGGTGGTCTGCAGCATCATGATCACTTCGTTGCTGTACTGCGGCAGCGCCCGGCGCAGGGCCGACGGCAGCAGGATGCGCTTGTACATCTTGAACCGCGACATGCCCATGGCCTTGGCAGCTTCGATCTCGCCGTTCGGCGTGGCGCGCAGGCTGCCGGCGATGATCTCGGCGGTGTAGGCACTGGTGTTGATCGCGAACGCCAGGCACGCACAGAAGGTTGCGCTGGACAGCCACGGCCAGAGGAAGCTCTCACGCACCGCTTCGAACTGCGCCAGACCGTAGTAGATCAAAAACAGCTGCACCAGCATCGGCGTGCCGCGGATCACGTAGGTGTAGAGCCAGGCGGACATGTTGACCACCGAGTTCTTCGAGACGCGCATCAGGCCCAGCGGCAATGCGCACAGCAAGCCGAAGAACAGCGACAGCGCGAGCAGTTTGAGGGTGGTCACCAGGCCGCCGAAGTACAGCGGCAAGGCCTCCCAAATGACGTTGTAGTCGAAGATCATAGATCAGCCGCCCTTACGCCTACCGAGTAGCGCTTCTCAAGGTGACGCAATGCCAGCAACGACACACTGGTGATCACCAGGTACATCGCCGCCACTGCGAGGAAGAAGGTGAAAGGCTCGCGGGTGGCATCGGCCGCCTGCTTGGCCTTGAACATCATGTCCTGCAGGCCCACCACCGAAATCAGCGCGGTCGCCTTGGTCAGAACCAGCCAGTTGTTGGTGAAACCCGGAATCGCCAGACGAATCATCTGCGGCACCAACACCCGGAAGAACACCTGCAAACTGCTCATGCCGTACGCCATGCCGGCTTCGGCCTGACCCTTGGGGATCGCCATGAACGCGCCCCGGAAGGTTTCCGACAGGTACGCACCGAAGATGAAACCCAGGGTGCCGATACCGGCGGCCAACGGATTCAGGTCGATGTACTCGTCAAAACCGAGCAGCGGTGCGACGCGGTTGAGCAGGTCCTGGCCGCCGTAGAAAATCAGCAGGATCAGCACCAGGTCGGGAATACCGCGGATCACCGTGGAATACAGGTCGCCCAGCCAGGCCAGCCAGCGCACCGGCGACAGACGCAGTGCCACGCCGATCAGGCCCAGAACGATGGCCAGGGCCATGGACGACAAGGCGAGCTGAAGCGTCAGCCAAGCGCCATCGAGGATGACAGCCCCGTAGCCTTTCAACATGATTCAGGTCCTCGAAAGTTGGGATGAAAAAATGGCGCAAACCTCAGAGATCCTGCTGCTTGCGCCATTTCGGACTTGTCGCCGGGGCGTGTTACTTGCCGTAGATATCGAAGGCGAAGTACTTGTCCTGGATTTGCTTGTACTTGCCGTTCTCGCGAATGGCGGCGATGGCGGCGTTGAGCTTGTCCAGCTCAGCCTTGTCGCCCTTGCGCACCGCGATGCCTACGCCGTCGCCGAAGTACTTGACGTCGGTGAACGCAGGGCCGACAAAGGCGAAACCTTTACCGGCGTCGGTTTTCAGGAAACCGTCATCCAGAAGCGTAGCGTCTGCCACGGTGCCGTCGAGGCGGCCGGCGGCCACGTCGAGGTAAATTTCGTTCTGCGAACCGTAAGGCTTGATCTCGGCACCCAGCGGGGCCAGGACTTCGCGGGCGAAACGCTCGTGGATCGAACCACGCTGCACGCCGATGTTCTTGCCCTTGAGTTCGGTCAGGCCGTCGCTGACCTGAGTGCCGGCCTTCATGACCAGGCGAGCCGGGGTGTTGTAGTACTTGTTGGTGAAGTCCACGGACTTCTTGCGATCTTCAGTGATCGACATGGACGACAGGATCGCGTCGATCTTGCGCACTTTCAGTGCCGGGATCAGGCCGTCGAACTCTTGCTCGACCCACACGCACTTGACCTTCATCTCTTCGCACAGGGCGTTGCCGATGTCGTAGTCGAAACCAACGATGCTGCCGTCCGGTGCTTTGGAAGCGAACGGAGGGTAAGCCGCTTCGATACCAATTTTCAGAGGCTTTTCATCGGCGAAGGATGGCAGCGACAGCACGGACAGTGCCAGGGCGCCAAGCAGCACGAGTTTCTTCATCTTGGGACTCCATCGGTAAAGGGCAAAAACGGCAGAGTGAGCAACAGCCCAATATGCGAATGAGTGGAACCAGAAAGCAGTGCTGCGTCCTGGGAAGCCGGTGTTTAAATTCAACACGAGCAACGACGAGCGAGTGATCGGCATTCTAACGACAGGCCCGAGGCCGATATTTCTTCAATGCGACAACTAATTACAGAAGCACCGAGAAAGTCGCTTTAGCGCGTTGACAGCCCTGCAAAATCATGCAAGAGCAAAAGACATGGAACCGATCTATATTGCAAATTGCGGGCCTATTATTGGCAAACCCTTCTAATCCGGCAAGCGCAGCGTGGGGTCTTATTTTTCAGCGGTGGTTTTTAGGCTCGGATAAGGGGCCTGGCGTTTCCCAATGCCCCGCATTGGCGCGATGCGGTTACACATTCAGTAACCTGAAAGGTCGCAGGTAACAGTAGGAAAATGCCGACAGAGAAACCCGATAATTATTGGCTGATGTTGCTGTATTGCCTATCAGGCCGCCTTCGCGAGCAAGCCCGCTCCCACATTTGATCTCCAATGGACACAGAATTTGTGTCCGCAACAGATTTAATGTGGGAGCGGGCTTGCTCGCGAAGAGGCCAGCAAATTCGACACAAAAACTTCAGACATGAAAAAGCCCCGCCAGGCTCAACACCTGACGGGGCTTCGATAACTCAGAACCGCCGCTTACGCGACATTCATCGTCTTGTGCGTATCAATCAAATGCTGCACCACACTCGGGTCCGCCAGGGTGGAAATATCCCCCAACCCATCATATTCAGCGGTCGCAATCTTGCGCAGAATCCGCCGCATGATCTTGCCCGAGCGAGTCTTCGGCAGCCCCGGCGCCCACTGGATCACATCCGGCGACGCAATCGGCCCGATCTCCTTGCGCACCCAGTTCTTCAGCTCCAGGCGCAGCTGCTCGTTCGGCTCCTCGCCGTTTTTCAGGGTGACATACACATAAATGCCCTGTCCCTTGATGTCGTGCGGCACACCGACCACTGCCGCTTCGGCGACTTTCGGGTGCGCGACCATCGCGCTTTCGATCTCGGCGGTGCCCATGCGGTGGCCGGACACGTTGAGCACGTCGTCCACGCGCCCGGTGATCCAGTAGTAGCCATCGGCATCGCGACGGGCGCCGTCACCGGTGAAGTACATGCCGCGGAAGGTCTTGAAGTAGGTGTCGACGAAGCGGTCGTGGTCGCCATACAGCGTACGCGCCTGGCCCGGCCACGAATCGAGAATCACCAGATTGCCCTCGGCCTCGCCTTCGATGATGTTGCCCAGGTTGTCCACCAGGGCCGGCACCACACCGAAGAACGGACGTGCCGCCGAGCCCGGCTTGAGGGCATGGGCGCCCGGCAGCGGGCTCATCATGTTGCCGCCGGTTTCGGTCTGCCACCAGGTGTCGACGATCGGGCAGCGGGACTTGCCGACGTTCTTGTAGTACCAGTCCCAGGCTTCCGGGTTGATCGGCTCGCCCACCGAACCCAACAGGCGCAGGCTGCTGCCATCGGCGCCTTCAACGGCGGCGGTGCCCGAGGCCATCATGGCGCGGATCGCGGTCGGTGCGGTGTAGAGGATGTTGACCTTGTGTTTGTCGACGATCTTCGCCACCCGGGTGATGTCCGGGTAGTTCGGCACGCCTTCGAACAGCAGGGTGGTCGCGCCGTTGGCCAGCGGGCCGTAGACGATGTAGCTGTGGCCGGTGACCCAGCCGACGTCGGCGGTGCACCAGTAGATCTCGCCCGGACGGTAGTCGAACACGCGCTCGTGGGTCATGGCGGCGTACAGCAGGTAGCCGCCGGTGGTGTGCTGCACGCCCTTCGGCTTGCCGGTGGAGCCGGAGGTATAAAGGATGAACAGCGCCTCTTCGGCACCCATCTCTTTCGGCGCGCACACGGTGCCGGCCACTTTCATCAGGTCCTCGAACCAGATGTCGCGATGCTGGTTCCACTTGATCTGGCCACCGGTGCGCTTGCACACGATGACTTTCTGGATGCTGCTGGTTTCCGGGTTGGTCAGCGCGTCGTCGACGTTGGCCTTGAGCGGGATCTTCTTGCCGGCACGAATGCCTTCGTCGGCGGTGATCACCACTTTGGATTTGCAGTCGATGATGCGACCGGCCAGGGCTTCCGGCGAGAAGCCGCCGAACACCACCGAGTGAATCGCGCCGATCCGGGTACAGGCCAGCATGGCGACCACGGCTTCGGGGATCATCGGCATGTAGATGGTCACCACGTCGCCGCGGTGCACGTCCTGGCCACGCAGGGCGTTGGCGAACTTGCACACCTGCTCGTGCAGTTCGCGGTAAGTGATGTTGCGGCTTTCGGCAGGGTCATCGCCTTCCCAGATGATCGCGACCTGGTCTCCGCGCTCGGCCAGATGACGGTCGAGGCAGTTGTAGGACACGTTCAGGGTGCCGTCGGCGAACCACTTGATGTCGACATGGTGGTCATCGAAGGAAGTCTGCTTCACCGTGGTGAAAGGCTTGATCCAGTCGAGGCGCTTGGCTTGCTCGCGCCAGAAGCCGTCGGGGTTGACGACCGACTGCTGGTACATGGCCTTGTAGGTCGCCTCGTCGGTCAGGGTGTTGGCCAGAACCTCGGGACGAACGGGATACAGGGAAGCCGCACTCATCTTTCTTACCTCGGTGGAATAGTTGTTTTTGTATGGCCCTGTTGTAGCCGGGCCGGGCCTATAGAACCATTCGACGATGGTAGTAACAAGTCCCTACAAAATGCTCTGAAATACCCATTCACCCTGCCACGCCCGGGGCCTTGCGTCGTACTCCAAACGGGGTAGGAGCTGCCGAAGGCTGCGATCTTTTGACCTTGCTCTTAAAAATCAAGATCAAAAGATCGCAGCCTTCGGCAGCTCCTACATGCGCGCATCGCCTGGTTTTTCGGGGATTGTTACGAAATCTGTCAAAGGTGTTTATCAAAACCACGGCTATATGATCGAAAGGCCCGCGCCTAAAATCTGCCACGCCAACAAGGCAACCTGATTAACCAAGTTACAGCCCCCACGAAGGCAGCTAATCAAACACCCAGGTATTGAAGCTCCACACGCAATCTCAAAAGGATTGCGTGCCCCCTCTCGACCTTAGAAAGGTAAAACTCAAATGAAAGCTTTATGGGTTCTGGCTCTCGGCAGCGTGTGCGTAACCGCCATGGCAAGCGAGGTCCCGACTGATGTCGCGCAGCAACAACCGCCTATTGAGGAATACACTTACTCGATGAATCTGGACATCGCCAAAGTGATCTCGATGAGCGAAGCACCGAATGTTTGTGAAGTTGTCCCCATGAAAATGGAATACGAAGATTCCAACGGTCAACGGCATATCCTGCGTTACAGCGCGATGGGCAACGGTTGCTCTAACGGCTGATCCCTGCTTCACCCTCCCCCAATAAGGTTCGACCCACCCGCCACGATCAGGCAGATGAAGCGCCGAACCTTAATTATCGATTAAATCGATTGTTTTAAGCATTTATTTGCGCTTTTTAATCGAATTAATCGGCATAGCATCAAATTCAACCCAAGACAAACAACGCCCACGAATTCGGAGCACTGACCATGAAAACCCAACTGATCCTCGCCCTGACCCTCTCCGTCCTGGCTGCCAACACCTTCGCCGCCGATGGTTACGACCGCACCGGCTCGGCCGCCTACACCACTGAAGCGGCTGTCGCTTCCGACGGTTACGACCACACCGGTTCAGCCTCTTTTGCCGCCGATGGCGCAGACCATGTAGGTGCCGGCAAACTGGCTTCCGATGGCGCTGACCACACCGGTGCCGCCCGCCTCGCCGCCGATGGTGCCGACCACGTCGGTGCAGGTCGCCTGAGCTGATCCACCCGCGTGACTTCACAGCCCGACTTCGGTCGGGCTTAGTTGTGTCTGGAGCCTGAGAAAACCCCATCGAAACACAAGATGTAGTGAAAAAAGCCTTTTTTGGTTATTTCTTGTACAAAAAAATCCCGGGGCAAAAAATTAAGAAAAAAAATCTTCCCCCGCCAAAACCGTTCAAAGCCCTGTAAACCCTCGCTCCGACCGAAATACGGCCCCTGTCGACCAATCCGTGAGCCATTTCGCCGCACCACAGCACGCAAAACTTCCCTATAATGCGGCCTTAAACGGGCCTGCAATATCCCCTTACAGGGATGAAAAGCCAGTCTGAAGCCCCGCACAGGCGCTTGCCGCTTGCTGCGCCCATCAGTGGCTCTCGGAACCCCGTACAAAATTCTGTTTGATGCCTGCGTATAGCTGCTGCAAAAAACGATTCCTTTAGATCCAACGCGGCCAGTAAGGCCGTGTGAAAAACCAACCTATCCATTTTCACACGGGCACTCTGGCCCTCACGCAGGAGACGACACGTCATGCTGAGCTGGGACGAATTCGACAAAGAAGACACGGAAGTAGCAGTCAAGAGCGCCAACGCTGGCCACGCCACCGAAGCCAACATGGACCGTCTCGACAGCGCCGGCGGTGCCGCCGCCCTGGAAGCCCGTGCCGTGACCGCCGCTGACTCCGCCGCCGTTGCCCGCGCCAAAGCTGCCCTGGATTCCCTCGACGTCGCCGAAGGCCTCGCCGAACTCGAAGGCGCCTCCGCCCGTGTCGCCGTTGACGAAAAGCGCATGATCAACTGCCGCGCCGACCTCAACCAACTCGTACCCTTCAAGTACGACTGGGCCTGGCAGAAGTACCTGGACGGCTGCGCAAACCACTGGATGCCGCAAGAAGTCAACATGACCGCCGACATCGCCCTCTGGAAAAACCCGGAAGGCCTGACCGACGACGAACGCCGCATCGTGATGCGCAACCTCGGCTTCTTCTCCACCGCCGACTCCCTGGTTGCCAACAACCTGGTCCTGGCCGTGTACCGCCTGATCACCAACCCGGAATGCCGCCAGTACATCCTGCGCCAGGCCTTCGAAGAGGCGATCCACACCCACGCCTACCAGTACTGCATCGAATCGCTGGCCATGGATGAAGGCGAAATCTTCAACATGTACCACGAGATCCCATCGGTCGCGAAAAAAGCCACCTGGGGCCTGAAATACACCCGCTCGATCTCCGATCCGAAGTTCGAAACCGGCACCGTCGAAACCGACAAAGAACTGCTGCGCAACCTGATCGCCTACTACTGCGTCCTGGAAGGCATCTTCTTCTACTGCGGCTTCACCCAGATCCTCTCCATGGGCCGCCGCAACAAAATGACCGGCGTCGCCGAGCAGTTCCAATACATCCTGCGCGACGAATCCATGCACCTGAACTTCGGCATCGACGTGATCAACCAGATCAAAATCGAAAACCCGCATTTGTGGGATGCCGAGATGAAGGAAGAAGCTTCGCAGATGATTCTGCAAGGTACTCAGCTGGAGATCGAATACGCGCGGGATACCATGCCTCGTGGGGTGTTGGGCATGAATGCGGCGATGATGGAGGACTACCTGAAGTTCATTGCTAACCGTCGTTTGAGCCAGATTGGTTTGAAGGAAGAGTATCCAGGGACGACTAACCCGTTCCCTTGGATGAGCGAGATCATGGACTTGAAGAAAGAGAAGAATTTCTTTGAGACTCGTGTAATTGAGTACCAAACTGGTGGTGCGCTTAGCTGGGATTAATTCCCAAGCCAGCCGCGATTTGACGACTTGAATCGACAAATCGAACATCTGAAAGCCCCGATCTGATCGGGGCTTTTTTGTGGGGTAGGAAAACTCTTACTCGCAATCTCAGTAGTAGTTAAACCTCCTACATGTATTCCAGCACCATCTGTATTGAGGGTCATTCCATGCGGCCCTAAGCTCTACTGCAGGTGCCTAAGAAACGCCCAACGTAGAAAGCTAGCCATTTACACAGACGAGCAGTCACCCTTGGTGATTGATCGGACGGCTGTGTGAGGCTTTTGCTCGTTGGAGCTTCTTATGTCCACTCTACGTTGGGGTCAGGCCCGCAAAAGTCCAAACGTAGAGGTAATGGATATGCCTGAACACAACCTTCTCGTCACTCTCCGAACCATGGAGATTGGCCATGTCTGATCTCTTTTCTGTAACAGTCTTCACCCGCCACAATCTCCCTCTCCATGCTCTCCTCCTGGAAAACCAACCGTGGTTCTGCGCCCGCGATATCGGCCGCTTGATGGGTTTCCATCTGAGTGAGCGCATGGTCAACAAACTGGACAAAGACCAACACCGCCCGTTGTGGATTGAGTATTACCGGCAAGCGGAAAAACAGCTGATGCTCAGTGAGTCCGGTGTCTATGCGCTGCTGGTCTATCACTACGCACCAGGAAATCGCTTGCTGCGTGAGTGGATCACCCATCAAGTGGTGCCGGCCTTACGTGATGCGAAGCAACCGGACAACTCGGATCGGCCGATGCTGAGTTTGTTGGACTGGCCAGAAATGTCGCTGAGCCTGCTGCATTGGCAAGATGAAGGTTGGATTCGGTTGCGGGACATGCCTTACCTGTTGCTCGATCACACGCCGCAGAGGGCGCCGGGGGTTAATCCTTGGTGGCGTAAGGTTGCGCGGGTGTTTAAGTCGTCGAAGCACTCGATGGGTTAGGTTCCTAGCATGTAGGACCACCTGCAAGAATCTTCTCTTCTTTGTGTAGGAATTTTCGTAGACAGTCGTAGTGGCCACTCAGTATCGTCCGAGGGTATTTAACCCTCGGCGATTGTATGGATACGGAAAAGAGCAACGGCGATTGGAGTGAGGCAGAGATCCAGGCTGCGGTGGATGCCTATCTCAGCATGCTGTCTCGCGAGCAGAACGGTCAGGCGATCAACAAGGCTCATGAAAATCGCGTCCTGCGCGAGGGTGCTTTGGCGGGTCGGACCAAAGGTTCTGTTGAGTTTCGGATGCAGAACATTTCTACCGTGTTGGTTGAACTCGGGCGTGATCGCATTGAGGGCTACAAACCCGCCAAAAATGTCGGCGCCAATGTTGCGAAGAGCATTCGTGAAGCACTCCATGCTCCAGGTCCAGTAACCCCCGAAGACTTTGTCCCGACAGCGGACGAAACGACGCTCGAGCAGCGAGCTGCAAAGCTTGAGCGACAACCGATCAAAGTCGAGCCGAAGGGGATTGAGAAACCAGAGCAAACTCAGTCCAGCGGAAAGTCGTATGTTCGTGATCCTGAAGTGAGAGCGTGGGTGCGCCAACAGGCTGAAGGTAAATGCGAAGGCTGTGGCAACCCTGCTCCGTTTGAAAAGTCAGGCAGGCCATTTCTTGAGGTTCATCACGTTAAACATTTAGCCCAAGAAGGTTCGGACCGTCCGAGCAATGCTGTAGCGCTGTGCCCGAACTGTCATCGACGTTGCCACCATTCGAGTGATCGGGATGAGTTCACAGCGTTGCTTTATAAAAGGGTTGGACGGTTGATTCCGGAATAGTCGCATATTTACTTTGTCCGACTCAGTCATATGACACTCCATAGAGAAACCCAAGGTAGTTGATACCTAAGATTTCAAAAGGTAAGGCGCTAATTCAACCGACGCAAAAATTACTTTGAACTCCCTTGCTGCAGTTCAAAAAAATCCGGATCGGATGAGTAATGCCTCCGCACTACTCAAACTGCCATGGTCTGTTGCCTACACATAAACAACCGTACCGACCAAATCGGAGCGCTTTGTTTCATCATCAGAGCGCTTTCGCACACCATGAAACGCTGATCTCTTTTGCGCCAACAATAAAACCAGAAAATTCCTACAAGCTAGAAAGTTGACTCCCCCCACCAAAATTCATACCCTATTTCGCAGTCCCCTGGGATAGCACCGTCGCTAATATTTTTCATAACAATCAACTCATAACAAAAGAAGAAAGTGCAAATCGAGTGACATGCAACACATTAAGCCACCCATTCCAACTCAACCGCCAGACACGCTTACCAACCTAATTTAAATCCGAGCAAAACCTCTGCCACTGATTTTTATGCCCACCCACAAACTTAAGGAACCGACTTCTTTTGTTAAAAAAATAACAACACAAGCAAAAGAAACACCCCAACAATATGCCTAGCTGCATGAACTTTAGCAGCGAAACATACTGTCTTATGCAAACCTCTGAGAATTTGCAAATTAAGAAAACTTAACCACTGACAACAACCATAAATTTCATGGGGCAATACCATGGCAACATTAGTCAAAACAATAATACTTTCCAACCAAGAAAAACAACAGATTCGCGGCTTGCTCGACGAGATCATCCGAATCCCTACAATGGCGAATCAGTACAATTTCATCGAAAAGGCAGTTCTGTACGCTCAGGAGCTTCCGCGAAGAATCCGCCAGGAATTCTATGACTTCAAGCGCAATGAGGAACTTGCGGCTCTATTGATTTCCGGCAGTCCTGTGCTTCTTGACGGCGCAGGTCCAAGTCCCTCAAGGTACATTGAGTTAGATGATGACTACTGTTTAAATGACGCAAAAATTCTGCATGGACTATATGGTTCACTGCTTGGCGAAGGAGTCGGATTTACTTCGCAACGTAGTGGCAGTCTCTACAACAACATTATTCCACTTAAAGAACTTAGCAAAGTTTCGAATTCGAGTAGCGGATCTGCCCTCGACTTTGGATTCCACGTGGAAGATGCCTTTCACCCCGCACGCGCCGAATACTTGGGACTCGTCTGTATGCGCAACAATGAACGTGCTGCGACCACTATTTCGTGCATCGACGGCATCAAACTTAGTGCCGAGGAGAAGCAAATACTATTTGAGCCGAGGTATAAAATCTGTCATAACCCAATCCACAGTACTACTGACATAGTAGAGGAAATCTCCCAGCCCATCCTATTCGGTCACAGCAACGCGCCATATGTCAAAATTAATGCTGCCGCATTAAATATTGATGAGTATAACGGCATCGAACGTCAAGCCTTAGAAAAACTTCTACGTCACTTTGCAGAGAACCGCAAAGCGGTCGTGCTCGAAGCTACAGATTACTTTTTCATAGATAACTACCGTTGCGTCCACGCACGAGACTCATTCAAGGCAAACTACGGCGAGGGTGCTCGATGGCTCGCAAGAATAGTATTCGCTTCGAGCCTGAGAAAATCACGCGAAATGCGAAACTCGGTAGAAACTCGCGCCATCAATGCGTAAGGGGAATGTCGATGGACGCTCACAATTCAACATTAGCAACCACCCCGAAATTCTGGCTAGGTGACGAGACGGCGTTTGATAGTGCGCAACTTATAAACTCTAATCGCCCGATTGTCGTGTTCGATTCAGGTGTGGGTGGCTTAACAGTAGCACGGCAACTGGAAAAATCACTTCCCAACGCAAACATTCTATATGTGGCGGATAACGATTGGTTCCCTTACGGTAATAAGCTTAGATCTGCGGTAGCTCAACGGGTCGAGCAGTTGCTCGATGAACTTTGTACGCAGGTAAGCCCTTCAGCGATAGTCGTAGCGTGCAACACAGCTTCTATCGCGATTATAGAGAACGGTCTCGATCAGTTTAGGCACAATTGCTTTTTTGTCACGCCACCTATAGATGAAGCGCTTGAAATTTCCGAGAGCAAAAATATTGTTTTGCTTGCTACTCCCAGCACTCTTGAAAGCAGACACATCATTCAAAAGATAACCAAAGCTAAAATGTACGCAAAAATATGGCCAATCGCGACCCAAGCGTTAGTAACACTATCCGAGACTAAATTATCAGGAGAGAATCCAAGTTTCGCTAATTTTGCTGAACTGATCGATAATCACCTTACCAAAGAGCAGCGATTATCAGTTGACACAGTTATTCTAGGCTGCACGCACTTCCCTCACTTGATCGATGACTTGCGCAAGATCTTTCCAACTGCTGGAAACTGGATTGACCCCGCCAAAAAGCTTGCTTCGCAGGTAGCATCTTTAACGGAAAAAAAAGCAGCATCCATTACCCCCCCCTTTAAAATCACCACATTCACAAGCAAGCACGGATTGACCAAATACCACAAGGCATTTTCGAATAATGGATTCAGCATAAGCCCCCTTCATTAGAGATACAACTTTACAACCAAGCCATCCATCTGATCACTTAGTTACGTTTAACTACACTGTGCCATTCTCTACACAACTACCCCAGCTCATCTTACCTTTACGTAACATATCCCCACCCTGTCTTCTCAAGAATGGAGATCAAGCATATGAAAACGCTTACCAAGGAATATCGGTGGGTAATTTTAGCTATAGCCACATTAGCTCAAGCGTGCGCTTGCTTCTTTGTACAAGGATTTGGAGCCATTGCAATACATGTAAAAAATGAAATGAGCCTCAGCAACTGGCAGATAGGCATACTAGTATCAGCAGCGCAGTTCATTCCTCTTATTGGACTTTTGGTCGCTGGCGAACTGCTGGACAAGTACAGCGAACGGTTTGTTGTAGGAATGGGAACGGTGATCGTCGGTGTCGCATTGTGTGGAGCAGCGCTAGTTAATTCTTATACAGAGCTACTTATACTTCTTACAATATTGGGCCTTGGATACAGCACTGCTCAGCCTGGAGGAAGCAAATCAGTATCAAATTGGTTTGCAGGTAATCAGTTAGGATTCGCAATGGGAATCCGACAAGCTGGATTACCACTTGGCGGCGCAATTGCAGCGCTATCGCTTCCACTTATTGCTACCCGCTACTCGATTCAAGCAGCCTTCCTAACGGGAGGTTTGGTCGCCTTGTTTGGCGCTACTCTATTTATGCTCCTATACAAGTCTCCTGAGCGACAACACCGCCCCCCCAAAAAACAAGTCGACTTAAGATCAGCGATTGCATCACGTTTTATGATGGCAAAGGACCCATCCATGAGAAATATTATGCTGTCGGGCGCTAGCCTTACCGCTTCGCAGTACGCCATCTCAGTCTTTCTTGTCTTGTACCTTCATACTTCGCTTGGACTTGATAGCTTCGTTGCGACAACGATGTTCTTTGTAGTGCTTGGGGCAGGCATAACTGGAAGAATTATACTTGCAGCTTGGAGCGACCGTTGCAAGGCTGGCAGGTACTTCCCTGTGTTAACTTGTTTGGGTGCCGTCACTGTATTTCTAACACTACTGCCACTTTTGGAAACCAAAAATCTGGCGATCGTCAGTGTATTTATGGCTCTGATAGGATTTTTCGCATATGGGTGGTACGGCCCCTGGGTTGCTTATGTAGCCGAGACCGCTCCCGCTGATCGCAAAGGCTTTGCGCTCGGAATGGCTATGACAGCTAATCAGATTTCCGTCGTATTGGTGCCACCAATTATTGGTCTGTCAAGAGATAGCCTTGGAACCTTTGCTTATGGCTGGGGGGTATTGGCAATAATCTCTGCCATTGTGTTGTTTATTACCAGCAGGAGAAAAAAGGAAATAGTAATGGCCTCTGGATAGTTTTGTTTAACACTTGCGTGCCTCTGAAGATCTATGCACGGCGCATTACGTTTCACTCTTCAACAGGTTCGAGTATCTATAGGACAATAAGGCGCTAATTTGCTGGGGTAAGATCAAGGGTCACGCACCGAGCTTTCGTATCGATTCCGAACAGAAGGCCTGATTCAAGCAAGCAGATCAAGTGAAGAAGTAGCTTCTAAGGGTCAATGGAATGTGTCTGATCCGTTTGAAAAGTAGAGCAAGCCGTTTCTTGAGGTTCATCACGTTAAACATTTAGCCCAAGAAGGTTCGGACCGTCCGAGCAATGCTGTAGCGCTGTGCCCGAACTGTCATCGACGTTGCCACCATTCGAGTGATCGGGATGAATTCACCGCTTTGCTTTATACAAAGGTGAAAAGGTTGAAACCCGAATAACCGAGCAAAACAGAACCCGTGGCGAGGGGGCTTGCCCCCGCTCGGCTGCGCAGCAGTCGTCAATCTGCATCATTCGGTTTGTCTGATACTCCGCGAGTTACGGATTTTGGGGCCGCTTCGCAGCCCAACGGGGGCAAGCCCCCTCGCCACAAGGTGGCTGGCTTGGTTGTTGTGTTGATCTTGCGAATCGCGAGCAGACTCGCCCCCACAGGGGTTCGGCGGCTGGCTTGGGAACGTAGGTGTTATCAGGGCCGCTGGATTTTCCTGCGGCCCTTTTCTTTGCCCGCGATAACGCTAAAGCATCATTTCCCCAACCCACTAATCCGCCACGGACAAACCGCCGCCCTAACCCCACTAGGCCCAACAATCTCCGGTGTCTGCCCCAACGACCTCGCACTCAACACTCCCCCCACCCGTTCAATCAACTGATCAAACCCCAACGTCGCATCCTCCTGATGCAATTTGCGCAGTTGTTCGACCAGGGCGTAGGTAAAGGCGCCATAGCTGTTGGAGCCGACCTCGTATTCGTTGGCTTTCTCATTTTCCCGCGCAGCGTAGAGCATCAGTGGCATGTAAGGGCCGTGGTGACCATAGAGTTTGCACTGGCGCAGCAGTTGGGCTTTTTTCTCGGGGCGCAGGCCCGTGGCGGCGCCTTGGGTGGTGCGGGTGCGGGTGAGGCCGCGGGTTTTGTTGTCTTGTTCGCTGAAGTCGCGGCGGTCGGTGTCGACGGCGTAGACGCGGCGGTCCCAGTCGCCGGCGTAGGGGTCCCAGCGCAGCATGCGGTGGCGGATGTCGCTGGGTGGGGTGATGCCGCGCACGCGGCCGTTGCCGCGGGTCATGCCGCCGGCGTAGCAGCAGTCGAACATGACGGTGAGTTTGGCGCCGTGGCCGTCCGGGTCGAATGGCAGGTGGCTGTAGAACTGGCGGAACAGTTTGTCGGTGAAGTGGGTGCTTTCGTCATCCCAGTCGAAATCGTGGAGCACCAGGGTTTCGTCCATGCAGTCGGCTTCGCCGCTGCTGCTGTAGACCGGCAGTTGGGTGCCGTGGCCGGAGTAGAACAGCACACGCTCGTCGCCGGCGCGGGCGCCTTCCACCAGCCATTCTAGGCGCTCGACGAAGTTGGCCCGGGTCGCTCGGGCGTCGTGCAGCAAGCGGATGTCGCCGGCGTCGTAACCGCTTTCCTGGAGCATGCGGCTGATCAGGTAGGTGTCGTTGATGCAGCCGTCGAGGCGTGCGCTCGGGTCGAGGTAATCGTTGATGCCGACCACCAGGGCGCGGCGTTTGCGTTGGCCGCTGCGGGACAGGAACGCTGGCACTTCCAGTGCGCGCGCGGCCACCACGTCGCGGGCCAGTTGTGGCCACAGGCCGGTCTGGCTGGTGGCTGACGACAAGTAGGCCTGGGCGGCGTGATTGAGGTCGAGCAGGTCATCACGCAGTGGCACGCTGAACTCGGTTTGCAGGTCGACCCGCGCCGAATCCGGTGAGGTGATCGGCCGGCTCAGCAAGCCGTCGTTGGGGTTGTAGAGGTGGAACCAACGGCGGATGCCTCGGCCGTTTTCGCTCAGGCGCAGGACCCGCCCGCCCCACACTTCGCGCATCACCAGCGGCAGTGCGATCGGTGAACCGAAGCTGACGAACACGCGGCCATCGATGCGCTTGAGCGCCGAACCTTTTTTCACCACGGACCGGCGCAGGGCGTCGTAGCCGATCAGGCTGCCCAGACCTTGGGCGAAGATGATCTGCGGATTGAATGCCTCGATCTTCGCCAGCAGATGTTGAGTCAACGCCGTGCGCAACTCGGCGTCTTCGATCCATTGCACGATGGCGCCCACCGTGATGCGCAACATCTGATTGACCGGCAGTCCCCAACTGCCGAAATTCTCGTCGGCCTTGCCGCTTGCGTCGGCCCTCAGCATCGCCAGGCCTCGGGTGATCTGGGCGAAGTCCGGCCCTTCCTTGAGTTGGTCATCGAAAGACAGAAATTCGATGTCCTGGTCATCGATGAGCCGACCGTTCTGCGCCAGTTGATTGCGGATCAATGTGCGCCATTGCTCCTGCCAGTTCGCATCGATGCCACCCTGCCCGCCCGTTGCCCGGCTGAACCCCACCCCGGGCAGGCACAGGATGCGCAGCCGCGTTGGTGCGACTTCCAACCCTGGTTCTGCCAAGGCTTTACTGGCAGGCGCCGCAACTGCTGGAACCGCTTGCCCTTGGGCGGTAACCATCAAATCCTGCAAGCGTCGCAGTTTCGCCTCCAGGCTGTCGGCACTGGGGGCGGCGGGCGTCAGCGCGGCCTGAGCCGGATCAGCCAAGGCTCGGCTGCGGTTGCCGAGAAAGCCGCTGACCCATTGGGCGCTGCTCTTCCAGATCTGCTCTGGATCAAGGCCGTCGAGGTAACCGGTGACGCTGTCCACCACCTGCCGACTTTGGGTCGCCAGTTCGGACTCGATCAATGGCAACCCGGCACGACTTGGCACCACGGTGGCTGCCAATGTCGGCGCAGCCGTTACGCCCGGTGCAGCGCGCCAGATGGGCGCATTGCCGAAGTGCTGCGCCGCGATCACCCGTGGGCCGAGGGCACTGCGTGGCAGTTTGAAGTGATCGCAAAGAAACGCCAGCAGGCTGGTGTGATCGTAATGCTGCGCCTGGACGTTGCCCGTCCAGGGAATCAAGCCGGGCTTGAGCCACGGCGAAGCCAGGATCGCCGGAACACGAACGCCAAGTCGGGTGAAGGGATTTTTCCAGGGCACATCGACCGTTGAACCGGTCGCCACGCAAGTCGGCGGCACCACGTGGTCATGGAAACCGCCGTGTTCGTCGTACAGCAGCACGAACAGGGTTTTGTTCCAGATAGTGGTGTTGGCCGACAAGGCGTTGAACACCTCACCGACAAACTGATCGCCAAAGCGCAGGTCCTCCGGTGGATGATGGGACACGTTTGGCCCGAGTTTACCGTTGAGCAGGCCATAGCTCGGCTCGATCCAGGACAGTTCGGGGAGTTTGTCAGCGGCGACGTCCGACTTGAAGGCCTCAATGCTCAGGTGCTGCAAACCGCCCTTGACCAGCGCCGCCAGCGGAACCGCACCGTCGGAGTAAATGCGCGCGTCGTGGCCGTTGCTGCGCAACAGCGAAAAAATACTCTCGCCGCCGAACTGTGCGATCAGGCTTTTGATGCCGGCCAGTACCGTGCCGGTCGAGGGCATCAGCAAGTGGCCATTGCAACTGCCAAGCATGGCGAAAAACCGGTTCGGCCAGGTCGGGCCTGGCACCGAGGAAAACCAGCGATCACACACGGTGAAATTGCGCGCCAACCCGTGGATGGCCGGCAGCGTATCGTCGGCCGGCTTAGCGCCGAACGGGATGTAGTTCATCGCCCGTTGGGCCATGGACTGCGACCAGGTTTTGTACACCTTCAGGTCCTTGCGGGCCTTGTCGTAGGCGTCCTGGGCAAAACCATCGAGCTTGGGATTGGCCGGGCTGGTCTTGAAGGAGACGCCCAACTGCGTCTCTACGTTGACGAACTCATGGCCAAGGTCGAAACCCTCACTGTTGCTCGGTGGTAGCGCCGGAGGCAGAGGGGGCGGCGGCGCCCACAAGTTGTAGTTTTCCGGGAACTCCGACGCCTGGGTGATCACCGTCGAATTGCCATTGGCCAGTTTCAGCGGATTGGTGCTGGGCGCGTTGCGATTGATACCGTCACACGCAGGGTTGATACGGGTGTAATCCCCCAGCAAATGATCGAATGATCGGTTTTCCATCATCAACACGACAACGTGCTCAATCCCGTCGGGCCAGTTGTTCGGCATGGTGCGCTCCTTGATGTGAAGTCTCGATTTCGACCTCTCGGGTTTCACGACAATCAAGGCTTGGATGGCTGGACAATATGAGGGATGCGGTCGATCTGCCAGACAACGCTAGTCAGGCGATGGGGGCTTGTCCAATGGCGGGAGCACCTATCCTTTCAGCCAATCCACCGAATACATCGCCACATAACTATCCACCGCCGTCCCAATCGTAGGAAAAAACGCCGTCTCCCCCAGCCGCGCAAACAACCCAAACCGCTTCAGCTTGTCCTTCACCGGGTCCTTCATCTCGGCAATGCACAACTCGATACCCGCCGCGTGCAGGGTGTCGTCCAGCTCAGCCAGCATGTCCGCGGAAGTCACGTCGACGCTGGTGACCGGTTCTGCGGCGACCACCAGCCAGCGCACGGGCGTGGGCGATGCCGCGACTGCGTCGAGCACGCGGTCGCTGAACAGTTCGGCGTTGGCGAAGAACAAGGGCGCATCCCAGCGAAACAGGACCAGGCCGGGGATCAGGGACGCGTCGGGATAGCGTTTGATGTCGTGGTAGCCCTTGACCCCGTCGGCGCGGCCCAATACGGCGGAGTACGGGCGCCAGGCGTCCCAGAGGAATTCGATGATCGCGATCACGATGGCCAGGCCGATGCCTTCGATTGCGCCGAACACGGCCACGCCGACCGTGCAGACAATCGATAGCCAGCATTCCCAGCGCTGGATGCGATAGATCCGGCGCAGGTCGGTGATTTCGATCAGGCCGATGGCCGAGGCGATCACGACGGCCGCCAGGGCGCTGGAGGGTAGGTGTTGCAGCAGGTCCGGTGCTACCACCAGCAGCAAGGCGACCGCGAGTGCGCCGACGACGCCGGTCATTTGCGTCTTGGCGCCGGCGGCTTCGGCCACGGGCGTGCGAGACGAGCTGCTGCTGATCGGGAAGCCCTGGAAAAATCCGGCCGCCAGGTTGGCGATGCCGAGGCCCATCATTTCCTGGTTCGGGTTGACGTAGGTTCGGGTCCGCGCCGCATAGACACGGGAGAGCACGCTGGTGTCGGCGAACGAGACCAGTGCGACGGCGCACCCGCCGATCACCACCGGGACGATGTCGGCGCTGGTGATCCAGGGGATGGCGAACCCGGGCAAGCCTTGGGGGAGCGAACCGAGGACCGACACACCGGCGCGTGTCGCCAGGTCGAGGACTCCCACGGCGACCGTCGCGCCGACCACGGCGATCAGGATGCCCGGCAGTCGCGGCCATCTTTTGAGGAGCAGGATCACCGCCAGGGTGAGCCCGCCTACGGTGAAGGTGGTCCAGTTGGCTTTTCCTTCCATCAGCGCCGAGGCAATGGCCCAAATGTTTCTCAATGGGCCGTCGGACTCAATGGAAAAACCGAACAGCTTGGGCAACTGGCTGATCAATACGGTCAGTGCGATGCCGTTCATGTAGCCGTAGCGGATCGGTTTGGACAGCAGCTCGGTGATAAACCCCAGGCGCGCCAGACCGGCCAGGATGCACACCGCTCCCGAGACGATCGCCATCATCCCCGCCAGGGCAACGGCACGCTGCGGGTCGCCGCCGGAGAGTGGAATGATGACGGCCAGGATGACGGCCACCAGGGAGGAGTCCGGCCCCATCACCAGGATCCGGCTGGGGCCGAACAGGGCATAGAACAGCAGCGGAACGATGGTCGCGTAGAGGCCATAAATGCCGGGCACGCCCGAGGCCACCGCGTAGGCGATACCGACGGGCACCAGCATCGTGGTCAGCACCAGGCCGGCCACGATGTCGTCACGCAACCACGCCCATTGGTATTCGCGCAGCACGCTCAATCCCGGCAGCCAGCGGCGCCAACCGGTCTGTTCGTCCCGACGGGCTATGCGGCCGGGCTCCGGGAGAGGAGGTGAAGTATCTGGATGGCTCATTAACCGCCCTCGTTGATGTAATGCTGTTCATTAAAAATTATGTAGGAGCGAGCTTGCTCGCGATGGACTCAAGAGCGCCGCGTTTAGTCAGTAAACACGCGGCATCGTTAACGACCATCGCGAGCAAGCTCGCTCCTACAATGGAGCATTCCCTCGTTGATGGCTGTGCAGGCTCGGCGATATCGAAGTGATCTCAGTGTAGCTATTGCTTCGAATGCGCCATCACTGGAAGCTGTTCACCTAAAGGATTTGGAAGCCGACATGAAATTCGACCTCGCCTACTGCCTCAGCCTCAACGACAAGTTGTCGATCTACGACGTTCGGGATCTGAATTTCGACGAGACGATGGATTTCGACTCCGCCCGGGAACACTTCCAGTGCCCCAACGATGCCTGTCGCCTGGCGTTCGATGCGGCCAATGAGCTGGGCACGTTCAACGCGAAGAATGTGAATTACGTGCGCACGCCGCACTTCAAGAACTTGCCGAGTACGCGGCATGTCGAGGGTTGCCCTTATGTCAGCCTGAAGACGCCGGCGTCGGGTGTGGATGAGGCGGAAACGGATGACAGCCGCGAGGAAAATTTCCCGTCGGAATTGTTACTGACTCGGCGTGAATATGTGCGCAAGCCGTCCAGCCCGAAGGTTGTGACGGACGGGGGGCGGGACGAGTCGCCAACGCCTTCGGTGCCCCATAACGCCGAGCAACCGGGCAGGGAATCGGCCCCGGACAAGACCAGCGTCTTCGCCCACCCGGTGGAGTGTTTCGTGTCGAACTTCGACGACAAGGATTTGCTCAAGCGCGTGCCGCTGAAGATTGGCGAGCACACCGCGCCTTATGGCTCGTTTTTCAAGAAGATCGAATACCTGCAGGACAACAAGGGGCTGATTTACTGGGGCAAGGTCAAGGAGATCAAGGACTACACCCAGAGTTTTCGCATCGATTTCGAGAAGAAGGTCTGGTTCGAAAAGAGGCCTTACTCGGTCAATGTCTACCTGAGTAAAAAGCTCATCGAAAGCTACCGCAAGCGCAAGGCGTTCCTCGAGGAAATCAAGCACGCCATCGAGAGCGGGCGGGAATTGTATTGCTTCTTTTATGGCGTGACGCCTGAGCTGAAGCAGGTGCCGAGCAAGAAGAACCCCGAGCAGACGTTCGGGGTGTTCAGCGCCAACATCGAGAATCTGGATCACTTTATCGTGCGGGAAGCGCCAGGGTTGGCGGACAAATAGATGCAGTGCCGTTCGTCTGCCTGAAAAGAATAATCAAAAATTGCGTTTGATCCGGGCCCAAAACAACTGTACAAAAACACAGTATATTTTGACCAACACTCTCGAGCCCGGAGAACACCATGGCCTCTCAAGCGATGAAAATCACCCTGGAACGTATCGCCCTCTTCCAATTCACCCCGGCCCACTGCGCCCAGGCCCGAGCGATGCTGGGCTGGAGTGTGGAAGAGCTGTCGCGCGAGTCCCGGGTCTCGGTGGAGGCCATTCAACGCTTCGAGGCACGCCAGGAGGTGCTGGATGTCACGCGCCTGGCGCTGGCCTATCGGTTCGAATCGGAAGGGTTGGTGTTCTTCCCCGGGTTTGCGCCGGGTCGAGGGATGAATGTGAAAGGGTCGACGCCGAATCCGGTTGGGCGGGCGGACTTTGCGATGGTGGAGTGAGCCAACTCCCCGATTGACCATAAATGCCCCCCTGTAGGAGCGAGCCTGCTCGCGATGGAGGTCAACGATGATGCGGGGAGCCTGACACCCCGCGGTGCTCTCAGGTTTTTCGCGAGCAGGCTCGCTCCTACAGGGCGTTCTGCACCACCACCCGCTCACTCTCCCCTTCCACCGCCAGCCACCACGCACCACCACGCTGCGGATGCATCAAATTGAACGCCTCTCCCATCTGCGGTGTGGTGATCGATACGTTGCGCTCCCAGGCCAGGGCCAGGATGCGGTCGAAGGGTTCGTACCAGGCGTGCATCGACAGGTCGAAGGTGCCGTTGTGGATCGGCAGAAGCCAACGGCCTTTGAGGTCGATATGGGCTTGCAGGGTTTGTTCGGGTTGCATGTGCACGTGCGGCCAGTCGACGTTGTAGGCACCGGTTTCCATCAGGGTCAGGTCGAATGGGCCGAACTGTTCGCCGATGCGTTTGAAGCCGTCGAAGTAGCCGCTGTCGCCGCTGAAGAAAATGCGCGTGTCAGCGTCGATCATCACCCACGAGGCCCAGAGGGTGCTGTTGCTGTCGAACAGACCACGGCCGGAGAAGTGTTGCGATGGGGTGGCGATGAACTGGATGCCATCGACTTCCGTGCCTTGCCACCAGTCCAGTTGGCGGACTTTGCTGGGGTCGATGCCCCACTTGATCAGGGTGTCGCCTACGCCCAGCGGGGCGAGGAAGTGTTTGGTCTTGTCCGCGAGTTTCAACACAGCCGCATGATCCAGGTGATCGTAGTGGTCGTGGGACAGGATTACCGCTTCAATCGGCGGCAATGCTTCCAGGCTGATCGGTGGCTGGTGGAAACGCTTGGGACCGGCCCATTGCACGGGCGAGGCGCGCTCGGCGAAGACCGGGTCGGTGATCCAGAATTTGTCGCGCAACTTGAGCAGCACCGTGGAGTGGCCCAGGCGATAGACGCTGTGGTTGGGCGCGGCGATCAGCGCGGCTTGCGTCAGGGCTTGCACCGGGACGGGGGCGCTCGGGCGGGTGTTTTGCGGTTTGTGGAACAGCGCGTTCCACAGGATGCCGATGGTTTTGCCAAAGCTTAAACGTTGAACCGGCGTGAAGTTCTGATACTGGCCTTGAGCCTGTCGGGACGCTTCAGGTGTGGAGGCGTTGTCCGCCGGGGAGTTTGAATTGGCCATGACTGAGTGACTCCAGAAACCGCGTTTGACGCGATTTACCTCTTTGGGACGATAAATGGCCAAGGCACGCACGCATCAGCCGGACTTTCTATTTTTACCGGACAGGATTAACAAAACATTACACTGCACAGTGTAGTTTCTAGGTTGCATCAAAGTCGATGACAAGTAAACTGCTGAGTGTAGTTTCCCTTTTCTTCCTGCCGAAGCGTACTTATGACAGCTCCACAGCGCCTCACCGACCGAAAACGCCAAGCGATCATTCAAGCCGCGATCATCGAGTTCCGTGACAACGGTTTCGAGATCACCAGCATGGACAGGATTGCGGCCACTGCCGGCGTGTCGAAGCGCACGGTGTACAACCACTTTCCCAGCAAGGAAGAGTTGTTCGCCGAGATCCTCAATCAGTTATGGATCCGGGTGACGGCAGAACAGGAAACGGCCTACCGTCCCGACCTGCCGTTGCACGACCAATTGCGCGTGTTGCTGATGGCCAAGCTGCAAATGTTGGGTGATGACAATTTTCTCGATCTGGCTCGGGTGGCGATAGCAGCGACCATTCATTCCCCGGAGCGGGCGCAGGATATGGTGGCGCGAATGGGCGAACGCGAAGAAGGGCTGACGGTGTGGATTCGGGCCGCACAGGCCGATGGCCGATTGAAAGCCGTGGCGCCTGAATTCGCCGCTCAACAGATCCATGGCCTGCTCAAGTCTTTTGCATTCTGGCCGCAGATTTCCATGGGCCAACCCAGCTTGTCAGCCGAGGAGCAAAACACGGTGGCGGATTCCGCTCTGGCCATGTTCCTGGGCTATTACCAGCTCTAGTCCAGCCATCTACAGCACTTGCCGACATTAAATGGCTTCGAAGGACACTGATTAATCCGGCTGGAATAAATGACAATGTGCACCGCTTTTACCGATGAGCGGTAATTCCGCCCCCATGCAGTAAAGTGTTTCAGAATGAATCTGGTGCAGGAAATTATGGATAGACAACACGGCAAGGGTTTGTCATTTGCCAAACGCATCTACATGCCTCGAACCATTGGCTTGGGCATCGGCAGTTTGAGTGTGGCCGCCGCTCTGTATCCGTTGCACTTGCCGGTCTGGGTCTGGGTTTTGTTGGCACTCAATGGTTTTGTCTGGCCGCATCTCGCTTATCAACTGTCGAGCCGCTCGGCCTTTCCCTACAAAGCCGAACGCCAGAATCTGCTTTACGATTCGCTATGCGGTGGTTTTTGGGTCGCGACGTTCCAGTTCAATCCGCTTTGCACCGTGACCATTCTGGCGATGATGGCGATGAACAATGTCGCCGCCGGCGGCCATCGGATGTTCCTGTTGGGCAGCCTGAGCCAAGCGGCGGGCGTGCTGATTGCCTGGTCGCTGTTCGGTGCGGCATACACCCTGTCGACCACGCAATTGCAGGTGTGGGCGTGCTTGCCGATGCTGACGCTCTACCCGTTGGCGTTGGGCATGGTCTGCTACCAATTGGCGATCAAGCTTTCAGAACATAAACGCACCTTGAGCGCCCTGAGCCGCACCGACAGTTTGACCGGGTTGCTCAACCACGGTGCCTGGAAGGACTTGCTGCAACTGAAGTTTCGCGAGTGCAGCCAGCGTCATGAGCAGGCCGTCATTGCACTGATCGACATCGACCATTTCAAGGCCATCAATGACACCTACGGTCATCTCATCGGTGACTCCGTGCTGCGCCAGTTGAGCGTCGAGCTCAAGTGCAACCTGCGCGAATGCGACCTGGCCGGCCGCTATGGCGGTGATGAGTTTTGCGTGATTCTGCCCGACATGCCGCTGGATCAGGCCGTGGACGTGATGGAGCGTTTACGCCGCGTGCTGCAAGACTATCGGCATGGGGAAGTGCCCGAACTGCGGGTCAGCCTGAGCATCGGTCTGGCGGCCTACCAACCGTCGTTCACCGATGCAACGGCCTGGCTCGATGACGCGGACAAAGCCCTGTACACCGCGAAAAATACCGGACGCAACAAGGTCAGCGTCAACACGAGCAACACCGGCCTGGAAACGTCGAACACATGATGTGATCGCTTGGCGATTACGCTGCTCGAATGACGCTGGGGCTATAGTGAGCCTCAGTCCCAGCGCCCAGCAGAGAGCACCATGAACACCACGCCAACAGACAACCCCACCGCAGCCCCCGTCGATCACCTGCGTTTCCATCGCCATCACGCCCATCTGGCGCCGACCTTTGGCAATGACAAGTTTGCCCTGCGCGCCGAAGCCTTTGCGCGGTTCTTCGGTACCCCGACCTTTCTCGGCGCCCAAACGCTGATCGTGGTGGTCTGGGTGTGCCTCAACGTGTCCGGAGTCACCCACTTCGATGTGTACCCGTTCATCCTGCTCAACCTGGCGTTCAGCCTGCAATCGGCCTATGCCGCGCCACTGATTCTGTTGGCCCAGACGCGTCAGGCCGCACGCGACAAAGCCCAATCCGATGCCGATGCACAGCACCGTGAAGCGCTGGCGACCGCCAACAGTGAGCGGCAGGCAGAAGCCGCGAAAAACACCGCGCAACTGCTGGAACTGCTCGAGCAGAACACCCGCCTCACGGAGATGACCAAGGCCCTCACCGAGCGCATCGAAAACCTGACTTCGGAAATGCATCAACACTTCGTGCGCAAGGATGAGCCACAGGCCTGAACGGTTTCACGGCAGTTTCAGCGCCCGCCCCAGCTCATCGAACAAGGTGACCACCGAGCGCAAGGCTCGGCAGTCGGGACGGGTCAGCAGCCACAGCGCGGTGTCGTATCCGTGCAAGGGCTCGCCCAATGGACGCAATCCCTCGCCGATCAAGAAGTCCGGCAACGCTGCGACACCCAGCCCCGCCCTGACCAGCTCGGTAACCGACAGCATGCTGTTGCAACGGTA
Organism: Pseudomonas sp. Pseusp49; assembly: GCF_059491875.1. Taxonomy (NCBI): domain Bacteria; kingdom Pseudomonadati; phylum Pseudomonadota; class Gammaproteobacteria; order Pseudomonadales; family Pseudomonadaceae; genus Pseudomonas; species Pseudomonas sp. Pseusp49. Next base: position 5,369,294 of record NZ_CP168514.1, read on the forward strand.
ACCCGGCGTTACGCCCGGCAAGGTCTGGCGACGCCAGATCACGGTCGGGTGATCCGGCAGGAAGTCATCCGGGGCGATCCAGGTCAATGAGGCCAGCTCTATGGTGTTGACCGATTGCAGGTATCGCTCGCTGGCGCAGACGCGGTAGGCAATATCCGCCAGTCGCCGTCCTACCAGATGCTCCGGTGGCGTGCGGGTCAGGCGCAAGGCGATATCGGCATCCCGGCGGCTGAGGTTGGCAAAGTCATTGGAGGTGCTGAGTTCGAGCGTCAGCGCCGGATAGTTCGGCATGAACTGCGCCAGCGCCGGCAACAGCAAACCTTGCAGGACCGAATCGGTACAGGTCAGGCGCACGATGCCGCTGATCACTTCACCGCCCTGCTCCACACCGATGCGCGCCGCCTCCAGCGCCTGTTCAGCGCGCTCGGCCTGCTCGGCCAGTGACTGCGCCAGGGTGGTGGGCAGGTAACCGGCGCGGCTTTTTTCGAACAATTGCTGACCCAGCGCAGCCTCCAGCCGGCGCACCGCTCGAAACACCGTCGAGACGTCCACCTTCAACAGCTGCGCGGCCCGGGCCAGAGAGCCGCCGCGCACTAATGCGAGGATCAGGGCCAGGTCCGGGTAGTCCAGTCGATAGTGCGTGGCTGCATTGATCACTTGGGAAAACGCCAATATTGAGTGCGTGAGCGCCAATCTATAGTGGGCCTCAGGAATCAACAAGTGCAGAGGCCCCTCATGGAAAACCCTCCGATTCGCATCGCCCTGATCGGCGACTACGACCCGCAAGTCACTGCCCACCAGGCCATTCCCGTAGCCCTTGAAATGGCCGCTGAACACAGCGGCCTGAACGTGCAATGGCAATGGCTGGCCACCTATGAAATCCACGCCGGGACACCGCTGCACCCCTTCGATGGTTTCTGGTGCGTACCGGCCAGTCCGTATCGCAACATGGACGGTGCTTTGCTGGCGATCCGTTTTGCCCGCGAACAACGGCGACCGTTCCTCGGCACCTGCGGCGGTTTTCAACACGCGGTGCTGGAATATGCGCGCAATGTGCTGGGCTGGTCGGATGCCGAACACGGCGAGACGGCGCCCGATGCAGCACGGGCGCTGCTGACGCCACTGTCGTGTGCGCTGGTCGAGGCCGTCGATTCCATTCATCTGGCTGAAGGCTCGTTGATCGCACAGGCGTACGAAAGCGCCGAGATTCGTGAAGGCTATCGCTGTCGCTATGGGGTGAATCCGCAGTTCGAAGGGGAGTTGCTCAAGCGCGAGCTGCACGCCGTCGGCCACGATTCGCAACAGGGACTGCGCGCGGTCGAACTCAGCGGCCATCCGTTCTTTGTCGCGACCTTGTTTCAGCCCGAGCGGGCGGCACTCGCGGGTGTCTTGCCGCCGCTGGTTGGCGCCTTTATCGAAGCCTGTGCGGGGCGCTCGTGATGATCGCCGATACACCAACGGCGCCTTACTACGCGGTGATCTTCACCTCGGTTCGCACCGAAGGTGATCAGGGTTACGCCGAAGCGGCCGCACGGATGCTGGAACTGGCCCGTGAACAGCCGGGGTTTCTCGGAGTGGAATCGGCTCGGGGTGAAGATGGGTTGGGAATAACCGTGTCGTATTGGGCCAGTGAGGCGGCGATTCTGGCGTGGAAGCAGCATCCGGAGCATACGGCGATTCGCGAGCGTGGGCGTTCGACCTGGTATGCGCGGTGTCAAACAAGGGTGTGTCGGGTTGAGCGGACCTATGGTTTCAGTCTGTAAAGGATGCGGTGTTTTTGAGGCCGTCTTCGCGCGCAAGCCCGCTCCCACAGAGGGCCTAGATGTTCTGTGGGAGCAACTGTCTTCCCCCTGCCACTCGTCACCGCCATTCGGTGCCGTCCCGCAACATGGCATTCAGCCTAATCAGTAAGACCCGCATGCAGGCGATGAGCGCGACTTTCGCGCTCTTGCCTCGCTCCCGAAGAGCGTCATAACGTGCCTTGAAGTCTGGCTGATGACGGATCACGACCCAGCAAGACATGTAAAGCGCACGTCTGACACGGGCTCTGCCTCCATAGATTTGACGTTTTCCGCTGTGATTGCCGCTGTCGTCGTTGTACGGCGCAATTCCCGCCAAGGCCGCCACTTCACGACGATCAAGCTCTCCCAATTCAGGCAGGTAAACCAGCAAGCTGGCTGTGGCCACCGTACCGATACCTTTAACGGAAATGAGTCGCTCGGCTTTTTCGGCATCCAGTTCATGCATGCTCTGATGGATGGTTTTATCGAGCTGCTTGATCTGCACTTGCAGGTAGTGAACAAGACCTTTGATCGCCTCGATAACAACGGGTAGCTGGACTTGCTGAAGCCGGCGCTTGTTGTCGTCTCGTTGCTGAACAAACTGCTCGCGCAACTGGATCAGCTCGCGCAGCGCTTCACGTTCCGGCGAAATGATCTTGTCGCGGGATGCATGCAGCACTTCAGCGAAGTCCGCCAGCACGGCCGCGTCGATGGGGTCGGTCTTGGCATTCTTGCCCATCGCCACGGCGAAGGCTCTGGCCCGGCGGGGATTGATTCTGAGCACGTTGAAGTCGGCGCCCTGCAGTGCCGCCATGACCTTGCTCTCGTAACCACCGGTGGCCTCCAGCAGAACCCGGCCAACCTCGTACCGGCTCAGGCGCTCAATCAGCTCAACAAAGCCTTCTGACGTATTGGGAAGGTCAAAACCTTCACCCTGAGGTTGAACCCATACAACCAGGTTTGATTTGGAGATATCGATGCCGACCCAGGAAATCATGGCAAAACCCTCTTACACTCAGGAGTGAGAGTGCTCTGGCTTTGCCCACGCTTGTGATTCGAGTGGCGCTCGTCCAACTGTTCGGGCTTATGGGCCAGAGTGGAAAGGTGGATGGCAGCTTGGCTCCCACACGTGCTTTTAGCACCGCGGACTCACAGCTTGCCATCCACCCCTCTCACCTCGAAGTCTATTCCTGGATCTAGACACAAGCGGGCTTGCCCGCGAAGAGGCCCGAACAGTCACCACAAAAACTCAGCCCAGAACCCGACTGCGAACCGCCGATATCTCCGGCACTTCCCGCCGATTCATATACACCCGCAACGGCTCGGTGATGTTGATCCGGTCATCGATGTTCTGGTCCAGCAACAACTGGATCAACTCACGCTTGAGCGTCATGGCCTGCCCGGGCCCCGCACCCCAGACGAACTCGCTGGTCGGGATGATGCCGTCGTCCGCCACGTCCATGCCGAATGAGTCTTCGCTGAAGCGAACGAGGTAGTGGCCGGTCTTGCGGTTGAGGCCGACGAAGCCTTTGAGTTGGTCGGCCGCCTGGCAGATGAGCTGGGAAGTGATGCGCATGGTAAACCCCGCAATGGTGATCGTTGGTTTACACGCAGGGCCTGCGTTTCCCTCTGCCGGGGAAATTGCAGGGCGCCAGCGTACTGCAAACGGGCGCACAAAAACGCTGACGAAAATCAGCTTCAGGCAGATTTATGTCGGTCTCGCGATAGCGCCCGCCAAGATGAGTTGTTAAAAGGGACCGCTCACTCATTGCGAAAGGATCTCGACCATGCCCGCAACCTTTACCAAAAGCGCCCTGTTGTTGAGCCTGCTGCTAGGCCTCGGCCAGGCACAGGCCGCCAGCGAACCCGGTCCCACGGAACTGGCTGCCCGTTTGGGCATTCCGCACCCGGCTGTGATCGCCCACCGTGGCGCGTCTTTCGATGCGCCGGAATCCACCGCCGCGGCCTACAAGACGGCCCGCGACCTGGGCGCCGACTACCTGGAACTGGATCTGCAGCGCAGCAAGGACGGCGTACTGTTCGCCCTGCACGACAACAACCTGCAACGCACGACCGACGTCGCCAGCAAATTCCCCGAGCGCAAGGACAGCCCGGCCAATGCCTTCACCATGGCCGAACTGAAAACCCTGGATGCGGGCAGCTGGTTCAATGCCGCCTACCCGGATCGCGCGCGTCCTGCTTTCGCCGGCCTGAAGATTCTGACCCTGGATGAAATCATCGACATCGCCGAGGGCAACACCTCGCACAAGCCCGGGCTGTACATCGAGACCAAGGAGCCCAAGCAGTTTCCCGGCATCGAACGCGACCTCAAGGAAAAACTCCAGGCCCGTGGCTGGCTGAACCCGAGCGAACCGAAACCGGCGAACAGCGCGCTGGCGGTTGGCCAGGGCAACGGCAAGGTGGTCCTGCAGACCTTCGAGAAGAGCAGTCTCGAACTGCTGCAAAAGGAAATGCCGAAGGTGCCGAAGATCCTGCTGTTGTGGGTCGGTGAAGGCAGTATCGAGCCCAAGTCCAAGGTGACCTTTGCCGAGTCCGGCGCCAAGGACAAGGCCGCTTACTACGCCGCACAACAACCGAAGGACAAAGCCGAATTCCAGCGTTGGGTCGACTACGCCAAGGCCCAGGGCGCCATCGGCACCGGCCCGTCCGCCGCACTGACCCAGGGTGGCGACCAGAGTTACTCGGACCTGGTGCAACCCTGGATGAACCAGTACACCCACGATCAGGGCCTGCTGGTGCACGTCTACACCATCGACGATGCGGTGGACTACCAGAAAGTCATGGACGCCGGCGTCGACGGAATCTTCACCAACCGCGCCAGTGAGTTGTTGAAGTTCTATAAACGTCCGGCGGCGGCAAGTGTCGCGCAGTTGCTACAGAACAACGGCTACTGATCCAGAGTCGCGCAAAACCCTGTGGGAGCGGGCTTGCTCGCGAAAGGGCCATCAGCTTCAACATCCACGTTGACTGACACTCCGCATTCGCGAGCAAGCCCGCTCCCACAGGTTATGTATTTGTGTTTGTATGTTCGGGCACAGTCCAGCAGGAATTGATGCAGGACATGTAGAGGGTTTTAAGGGTGGCTTAAGTTACAAAAGCTAACCTGATCTCACTTGAACAGATCACCCAAGGAAAGAAGCCCATGAAGACTCTGACTGCTTTGTTTACCGCTGCAACCCTGACCCTCACTGCCGGTCTGGCCCAGGCCGACGTGCGCGTGGATGAGATCCCGCAGCTGGTCAAGGACGGCAAGATCAAGCCCTTGGAGGATCTGAACAAGATCGCTCTGGATCTGCACCCAGGCGCAACGATCACCAAAACCGAACTGGATAACCATTTCAACGGTTACGAGTATGAGATCGAGTTGCGCGACGCCAAGAACGTCGAGTGGGATGTGGACATCGATGCCTCTAACGGCAAGGTCCTGAAAAACAAGCAAGACAAGTAATCACAACACCCACAAAAGCCGCACGCTCTGACGAACGTGCGGCTTTTTGCGTTTAAGCGCTCAAGCGCGCCGTCACCTCGTTCAACTGCCCCGACAAACCGTGCAGGTTGTTGCTCGCCGCTTCAGTGCGCTGCACGTTGTCCAGGTTGGTGCTGGCGATGCTGGTGATCTCGGTGAGGTTGCGCGAGATGTCTTCGGCCACCGAGGTCTGCTCTTCGGCTGCGGTGGCGATCTGACGGTTCATGTCACGGATGGCTTCCACGGCCAGGGTGATGCGTTCGAGCATGGCGCCGGCCTCGGTCACTTGCTGCACGCTTTCTTCGCTGCGTGACTGACCGCTTTCAATCGCCTGGGCCGCTTCGATTGCACCGGTCTGCACGGTTTGAATGATCTGGTTGATCTCGATGATCGACGCCGCCGTGCGCTGGGCCAGGCTGCGGACTTCATCGGCCACCACGGCGAAACCGCGCCCGGCCTCACCGGCGCGGGCCGCTTCGATGGCCGCGTTGAGCGCCAGCAGGTTGGTCTGTTCGGCGATACCGCGAATCACTTCCAGGACCTTGCCGATGCGCCCGCTGTCGGTTTCCAGTTGGCGGATGACCGTGGCGGTGTTGGCGATTTCGCCACGCATGCGGGTGATGGTGTGGATGGTGCCCTGCATGACTTTTTCGCCCTGCTGGGCGGACTGGTCGGCATCGTCGGCGGCCCGCGCCGCTTCGGCGGCATGACGTGCCACTTCCTGTGCCGTGGCGGACATTTCGTTCATCGCCGTGGCCACCTGATCGGTGCGGTTGAACTGCTCGTTGGTACCGCCGGCCATCACGGTGGCAATCGAGTTCAACTCACCGCTGGCGCTGTCCAGGTCCGACGCGCTGCGTTGCAAACGGCTGAAGGTTTCGGCGAGGAAATCGCGCAGGGTGTTGGCGGCGATCGCCAGTTTGCCCAACTCGTCCTGACGGGTGCTGGCCACGCGCTCGGCAAGACGACCCTGGCTGAGTTGCGCCACGTAGTCGATCAGTTTGCGGATCGGCTCGACCAGGTGGCGGTTGACCAGCCAAAGGCTCAGCAGGCCGATCAACAACCCCGAAACCAGCATCACGACCAGCCCCAGCAGCACCGTGCGATCGGCGGCGGTGCTGATCAGCGTCGACTGCTCGGCGCCTTGCTTGCGCAACTCGCTGACCAGTTCGCTCATCTGATCGCTGGTCGCGCGGTCTACGCCTTTGACCGTGGTATCGCCCGCCGTCGGATCACCACCGGCGGCCACGAACGCGTCCCGCCCCTTCTGATACGCCGCGCCCAACTGACGATGTTCGTCACGCAAGCGCTCGATGCGGTTCTTGAATGACGGCTCGATGCCCTTCTGCGCGGCCAGCTCGCCGAGGATGTTTTGCACATCGCGCTGACGGTCTTCGAATTGCCCCCAGTACTTGTTCAAGTCCGCCGGTTGCTTGCCGCGCAACAAGACGTTTTTCCACTCTTGCACCTGCACCTTGAATTGCAGGTTGGCTTCATCGATCAATTGCGAAGTATGCAGCGGGCCCTCGATCAGATTGGCGTAGCTCTGCACGCCACTGGACAGGAAGTGAAAGCACGCCAGGGCGATCAACAGCATCGCCAGCAGGCTGCCACTCAGCAGGGCGAGAATTTGTGCTCTCAAGGACTTTTGCAAAAGCATCGAAGGGTACTCATGACAGGAATGAGGCACGCCCAAAAAAGGCGTGGAAGGTGTCCGGACATCCCTGTCTGCGGTCTCGGCCGACGCCTGCGGCGCGCAACTTAACCCAAGCGTGATCGGCGTGCCAGAGCGGTTCTTGAGAACATTCCGACCGCCGGTAGGGCATTCGTTTGCGTTATTTTCCTGTCACAAAAACGTCATCCCGGCTTGCGATGATGCCGCTCAAGTGAACCTGTAAAACACGCGACAGGCGCCTCCCCTTGCGAGTCCTCATGAACCACAGCATCGATCAAAGCCATCGCGACACGGATCTGTTCGGCCTGCTCTACGGTTTCAGTTTTCGCCCCGGTGAGGCCGGTCGGGAAATCAACTCCGCCGAAGCCTTGCAGTACCTGCAACAACCGGAAAGCGACGAACAGTTTCTCTGGCTGCACCTGAACCTCGCCCATGCCGCGTGCGAGCGCTGGATGAAAAGCCACCTGGAATTGCCCGAAGAATTTTTCGAGGCGCTGCACGAAGGATCGCGCTCGACGCGCATCGAGCATGTCGACTCGGCGTTGCTGGCAGTGGTCAACGACGTGGTGTTCAACCTCAGCAACCTGGTCTCGTCGGATGTCTCGACCTTGTGGGTGTGCGCCCGCAGCCGGTTGATCATCAGCGCCCGCCTGCAGCCGCTGCACTCGGTGGACAAGTTGCGCTCGTCGGTGAAGGCCCGGGAATGCTTTCGCTCCCCGCTGGAGCTGCTGGTGCATCTGCTGCGCGACCAGGGTGAAGTGCTGACCCAGATCGTGCGCAAGACCAGCCAGAGCGTGGATCAGATCGAAGATGAATTGCTCTCTTCGCGCCTGTCGACCAACCGCGCCGAGCTGGGCGCCAATCGCCGGGTGCTGGTGCGCTTGCAACGGCTGCTGGCACTGGAGCCTGGCTCGTTGCTGCGCCTGCTCAACCGGCCGCCGCAATGGCTGCAAAAGGAAGACGTGAAGGAGCTGCGCAAATCCACCGAGGAGTTTGCGCTGATCATCAACGACCTCACGGCGCTGGGTGAGCGGATCAAGCTGTTGCAGGAAGAGATCGCCGCCAACATCAACGAACAGACCAACCGCACGCTGTTCACCCTGACAGTGGTGACGGTGCTGGCGCTGCCGATCAACATCATTGCCGGTTTTTTCGGCATGAACGTTGGCGGCATTCCGCTGGCCGGTGACCCGGAAGGTTTCTGGATCCTGGTGGCGCTGGTCGCAACCTTTACCGTGATTGCCGGGCGCTGGGCGTTTCGTAAGCAGCAGGATTATTAAGATCAAAAGATCGCAGCCTGCGGCAGCTCCTACAAAGGATCACCGTTTTCGGCATGAACGTCGGCGGCATTTCACTGGCCGGTGACCCGGAAGGTTTCTGGATCCTGGTGGCGCTGGTCGCGACCTTTACCCTGATTGCCGGGCGCTGGGCGTTTCGTAAGCAGCAGGATTATTAAGATCAAAAGATCGCAGCCTTCGGCAGCTCCTACAGGTCAACGGTGATCCTTTGTAGGAGCTGCCGCAGGCTGCGATCTTTTGATCCTGAGCAGTCTCACTGTAACAATTAGCAACGATTATCACCGGTACACCTCCCTCCTCAGGAATGTCCGTGATGGCTACGCCCTCCTTCACCGCCCCGGCACCGGCCAGTAGCGCCAGACCGCAACTCGACAGAAAGCCCGGCCTGATCACCCTTGTGGTGTTTTTTGCCGTGCTGGCCATCGGCTTGCTGTTTACCGCCTACAGCCTGATGCACGACATGAACGAACTCGGCACGGTGGTGACCACCTGGACGCCGTTCCTGCTGCTCGGCGTGGCGCTCTTGATCGCCCTGGGCTTTGAGTTCGTCAACGGCTTCCATGACACCGCCAACGCGGTGGCCACGGTGATCTACACCCATTCGCTGCCGCCGAACGTGGCGGTGGTCTGGTCCGGATTTTTCAACTTCCTCGGGGTGTTGCTGTCCAGCGGCGCGGTGGCGTTCGGCATTATCGCCCTGCTGCCCGTGGAGCTGATCCTGCAAGTCGGCTCGTCCGCCGGTTTCGCGATGATCTTCGCCCTGCTGATCGCCGCGATCCTGTGGAACCTCGGCACCTGGTGGCTGGGGCTGCCGGCGTCGTCCTCGCACACCCTGATCGGCTCGATCATCGGTGTCGGCGTGGCCAACGCCCTGATGCACGGCCGCGACGGCACCAGCGGCGTGGACTGGGCGCAAGCGACCAAGATCGGTTATGCGCTGCTGCTCTCGCCCCTGGTCGGCTTCGGCTGTGCCGCGCTGCTGTTGCTGGCCCTGCGCGCGTTCGTCAAGAATCGTGCACTGTACAAGGAGCCCAAGGGCGAGACCCCGCCGCCATGGTGGATTCGCGGCCTGTTGATCGTCACCTGCACCGGCGTGTCCTTTGCCCACGGCTCGAACGACGGCCAGAAAGGCATGGGCCTGATCATGCTGATTCTGGTGGGCACACTGCCCATGGCTTACGCATTGAACCGCACCATGCCGGCCGATCAGGCCTTGCAGTTCGCGGCGGTCGCCGAAGTCACCCAGCAAGCCCTGGTCAAGGCTGCCCCGCTGCCAGCGCCAGCCGACCCGCGCCCTGTGCTGTCCGAATACGTGCGCAGCAAGGAAGCGACCCCGCAACTGGTGCCGGCGCTCGCTGCGCTGACCGGCAGTATCGGCGCCCAGGTCAAGGGTTATGGCTCGCTGTCGAAAGTCCCGGCCGAGGCCGTGGGCAACGTGCGTAACGACATGTACCTGACCAGCGAAACCATTCGCCTGATGGACAAGAACAAGGTCGGCAATTTCGACGCCGACACCAGCGGCAAGCTGCAACTGTTCAAGCAACAGATCGACAACTCCACGCGCTTCATTCCGTTGTGGGTGAAGATTGCCGTGGCCATCGCCCTGGGCCTGGGCACCATGGTCGGCTGGAAGCGCATCGTGGTGACCGTCGGCGAGAAAATCGGCAAGACCCACCTGACCTACGCCCAGGGCGCCTCGGCGGAAACCGTGGCGATGCTGACCATCGGCGCCGCCGACATGTTCGGCCTGCCGGTGTCGACCACCCATGTACTGTCCTCGGGTGTGGCCGGGACCATGGTCGCCAACGGCGGCGGCCTGCAGATGAAGACCATCCGCAACCTGCTGATGGCCTGGGTGCTGACCTTGCCGGCGGCGATCCTGCTGTCGGGCAGCCTGTACTGGTTGTTCACCCAACTGTTCTGAACACCGCAATACCCTGTGGGAGCGGGCTTGCTCGCGAAGGCGGCGTGTCAGTCGACATCGATACTGAATGTCAGACCGCTTTCGCGAGCAAGCCCGCTCCCACAAAAAGCCTTGTCTCAGGTTTCCGAGCGGATCACGTCCCCCAGCCAATCCATGAACACCCTCACCCGCAACGGCAAATGCCGCTGCCGGGCATAGAGCAGCGACGCCTCCATGGACGGCGCACTGAACGGCGACAACACCTCGACCAGTTCACCGCTTTGCAGGTATTGCTGCATGCCCATTCTCGGCGCCTGAATCAGCCCGAAACCACCCAGGCAGGCGGCCTCATAGGCATCGGTGCTGTTGACCGTGACACTGCCGGCCATCGGCAGTCGCTGCACCTGCCCCTTGTCGACGTACACAAAGCCTTCCGAACGCGCACCCAAAACGCCGACGTAGTGCACCAACCGATGCCGCGCCAGATCCTCCAGCCGCTCGGGCACGCCATAGCGCCGCAGATACGCAGGGCTGGCGCAATTGACCATGGTGAAGTCACACAGGTGTCGCGCCACCACCGATTGGTCCGGCTGGGCGCCGATGCGCAGCACGCAATCGAATCCTTCGGCGAGTAGATCGACCCGGCGGTCGGTGCTGCTGATTTCCAGTTCAAGCAGCGGGTGCTGCGCCATGAACGCCGGCAGGCGCGGCATGACCACGCGACGGGCGAGAATGTTCGGCAGATCGATGCGAATGCGCCCCACCAGCGACGCCTCGTCCTGGCGAAACAAGCCCTCGATTTCGTCCATGTGTGACAGCAAGTCCTTGCTGCGCTCATACAACACCAGACCATCCTGGGTCGCCTGGACCTTGCGCGTGGTGCGTTGCAACAGCCGGGTGCCGAGCAATGCCTCCAGTGCCTGCACATGCTCGGACACCGTTGATCTGGGCAGTCCCAGACTTTCTCCGGCGAGGGTAAAACTCGACATCTCGCTGACCCGGACAAAGGTGCGCAACAGTTCCAGTTTGTTCATCAGCCCGCTCTTTTATTGTTCGGTTTATCCGACCAGTGATTCCGGTTTCACTCTGTTTATCACCACTTACCGGATAAATAAACTTCCTCACATCAACCGCCCACTGCACCTGAGGAAGTCCCATGAACCGTAAAATCGCACTGATCACCGGCGCCAGCCGCGGCCTCGGCAAAAACGCCGCTCTGCATCTGATTGCCCAGGGCATCGACATCATCGGCACCTACAACAGCCGCGCCGATGAGGCGCAGGCACTGGTGGCCGAGATTGAAAGCCTGGGCGGTCGCGCCGTCATGCTGCAACTGGACGTTGCCCGGAGTGAAAGCTTCAGCGCCTTCGCCAGCGAAGTCACGAAGGTCCTGCACAGCCACTTCGAGCGCGAGGGTTTCGATTTTCTGATCAACAACGCCGGGATCGGCCTGCACGCCAACTTCGTCGACACCACCATCGAGCAGTTCGACCTGTTGGTGAACATCCAACTCAAGGGGCCGTTTTTCCTCACGCAGAGCTTGTTGCCATTGCTCAATGACGGCGGGCGCATCATCAACATTTCCAGTGGCCTGACCCGTTTCAGCCTGCCGGGCCACAGCGCCTATGCGGCGATGAAAGGCGCGATGGAAGTATTGACCCGCTACCAGGCCAAGGAACTCGGTGCGCGCAACATCGCGGTGAATATCCTCGCACCCGGCGCGATCGAAACCGATTTCGGCGGTGGCGCCGTGCGCGACAACCCCGGTTTGAACACCCTGGTGGCGAACAACACCGCCCTGGGTCGCGCCGGTTTGCCGGATGATATCGGCGCCGCGATTGCGCTGCTGCTGGCGCCGGGCAGCCAGTGGATCAATGGGCAGCGCATCGAGGCGTCGGGGGGGATGTTTTTGTAACGCTTAATGCTGAACAACTGGCGGGACACTACACCTGTGGCGAGGGGGCTTGTCGGATCGCCGCACCGCCCCGTTCGACTGCGAAGCAGTCGCAAAGCTTGGGACCGCTTCGCGCTCCAACGGGGGCAAGCCCCCTCGCCACAAAAGCGTTTGTCAGCAAACCTGGCGCAGCACCACCCGCTCCCGAACCACGTCATACACCCAGTGGTACACGTAGGTGTACGGCAGGAAGAACAGCAACACGCCGATATCCAGCAGGAACGCCTGCCACAGGCTGACATTCAGCCACCAGGCAATCAGCGGCACGCCAAGCGCGACCAGACCGCCTTCGAACAACAGCGCATGCACCACGCGGACCCAGGCGTTGTGGGCGATGGCGAGGCGCTTGAGCACCCGGTCGAACATACCGTTGAAGACCACGTTCCAGGCCAGGGCCAGGGCGGCGATAAGGACGGTGACCATGCCCATTTCCAGCATTGGTTTCTTCATGATCCAGGCCAGCAGCGGAGTACAGATCAGGATGGCCAGCAGTTCGAAACCGATGGCCTGGAAAATACGTTCAGTAATGGATTTGTTGGCGCTCATGGCCGTACTCCCTTGAGTGACTGTGGTTGCCATGATCTGTCATCACACCGATACTTCATAACCAATAACCATCGATCAAGGCGATAGTTCATGGCCTCTCACGAAGTGTTGCTGGCGTTTGTCGAAGCGGCGACCCAAGGCTCGTTTTCCGCCGCCGCGCGCAAGCTGGGCCGCAGTCAGTCGACCATCAGCGCGGCGGTGGCCAGCCTGGAAATCGACCTCAACCTGACGCTGTTCGACCGCAGCAGCCGAAAGCCCGGGCTGACCCCGGCCGGACGCGTCATGCTGCAACGGGCCGAAGACATCCTGGCCGCCAGCAGTCGTCTGGAAATGACCGCCCGCCAACTGTCCCAAGGGGTGGAAGCGAAGCTGACAGTGGCGCTGTCCGACACCTATCAATCGGACCGTTTCGAGGCGTCGCTCAGTGCCTTCGAGCAGCGTTACCCGGACCTTGAACTCGAATGCCTGATCGCCGAATGCGATGACCTGGTGTCGCTGGTGCAAAGCGGCCGGGCGCAGATTGCCTTCGCCGAAATGCAGGACAGCTACCCGCCGGACCTGGTCAGTTCGACGGTGGACGAGCGCACGGAAATCGCCCTGTTCGTGTCCCCTACCCACCCGCTGGCAAGGCTGGACGACGTCGATCAGGACGTATTGCAGCTACACCGTGAACTGCGCCTGGCGACCATCATCAATCCCTATGAAAGTCGGGCGAAGGGTCGCGTCTGGTCGGCGCCGAGTTATCTGATGCTGCTGGAAATGGCCCAGGGCGGATTCGGCTGGGCGCCGTTGCCCCGCTGGCTGGTGGAGCGCTTCGGGCCCGGCACCCTGCAGGAACTGGTGGTGCGCGGCTGGCCGAAAACGGTGTCGGTGGATGCGTTGTGGTCGCGGCTGAATCCGCCGGGGCCGGCGGGGAGCTGGTTGCTGGGCAAGATGCTGGAATAGCGGTGTGGCCATTCGCGAGCAAGCCCGCTCCCACAGGTTATTGTGTCGGTCACAAAATTTGTGTGCACCACTGCCCCTGTGGGAGCGGGCTTGCTCGCGAAGAGGCCAGCCAATATCACATCAATCCAGCGCCTTGAGCCTGTCTTCAATAAACCGCCGCTCCGGCTCTTGCCGGGTCAACGCCAGTGCCCGTTCCCACGCCGCCCGCGCCTCTTGCTTGCGACCCAGTTGCCGACAAAACTCCGCCCGCGCCGAATGCGCCAGGTGGTAATCCAGCAACTCGCCCCGCGCCAGAATGGCGTCGACTAGCGTCAGCCCCGCCTGTGGTCCATCGCGTTGCGAAATCGCCGCCGCACGATTCAACTCGATCACCGGCGACGGCACCGCCCGCAGCAGCACGTCATACAGGCCGACAATCTGCGGCCAATCGGTTTCCCCCGCCGTCGAGGCTTCGGCATGCACTGCCGCGATGGCCGCTTGCAGGCAATAGGGCCCGAATCGCCCCATGCCCAGCGCGTGCTCGATCAGCGCGCAGCCTTCAGCAATCAACCCGGCGTCCCACAGTGAACGGTCCTGCTCGTCCAGCACAATCAACTCGCCGCTCGCCGAAGTCCTGGCCGGGCGCCGCGACTCGTGCAGCAGCATCAACGCCAGCAAGCCCATGACCTCCGGCTCCGGCAACAGCTCCACCAGTAACCGGCCGAGACGGATCGCCTCGCGGGTCAATTCCTCACGAATCAGTTCGGCACCGATGGACGCCGAGTAGCCCTCGTTGAACACCAGATAGATCACCCGTAATACGCTGTCCAGGCGCTCGGGCAACTCAGCCAGCGTCGGCACTTGATAAGGGATTTTCGCGTCGCGGATCTTCGCCTTGGCGCGCACGATGCGCTGGGCGATGGTGGCCGGGGCCGAGAGAAAGGCCCGGGCGATTTCTTCCGTGGTCAGGTCGCAGACTTCCCGCAGCGTAAGCGGCACTTGCGCATCTGCCGCCAGGGCCGGGTGGCAGCAAGTGAAGATCAGCCGCAGGCGATCGTCTTCCACGTCTTCATCACTCCAGTCTGCCTGTTCCAACGCCTCCAGCTGTGCGATCAGCAAGGGCTGCGACGCGGCAAAACGGGCGCGCCGGCGCAAGGCATCGATGGCCTTGAAGCGCCCGGCGGACACCAGCCAGGCCCGCGGATTGTCCGGTACGCCGTCACGCTGCCAGCGTTCGACCGCGATGAAAAACGCCTCGTGCAAGGCCTCCTCGGCGAGGTCGAAATCACCGAGCAAACGAATCAGGGTCGCAAGAATACGCCGCGACTCTTCGCGATAGACCCGCTCGACCTGCGCCTGAACCGGCAGCCCTGGCATCTTAAGGATTCAACTGCCGAACGGGGCGCACTTCGACACTGCCGACCCGGGCCGCCGGAATATTCCCGGCGACCTGGAGGGCTTCGTTGAGGTCCTTGGCATCAATCAGGTAAAAACCGGCCAACTGCTCCTTGGTTTCAGCGAATGGGCCATCGGTGATCGACAGCTTGCCGTTGCGCATGCGCACGGTGGTAGCAGTCTGCACCGACTCCAGCGCCTCGGCGGCGACCATCCGGCCACTGCCCTGGATCGACTCGGCATAGGCCATGCACTCTTCGTCCTTCGGGCTTTCCGGCAGCGAATGCAGCAGGTGCTCATCGCTGTAGACCAGGCATAAGTACTTCATCACGCTCTCCTTATCGAACGAGCAACTATGGTCGCTGATTGGCATTCCGGCTCGGCTTCCCGACGATCAGGGCTTGAGGTCGAACAGCGTCGCGCCGCTGGTCATGTCGAACGGCGCCGACCAATGTTCGTGGACGATCTGCCACAGTCCGGCTTCCTGTCGATAGCACTGCGAGACACGCATCCAGCAGGCCTGGGTTTCGCCCTTGTCGTTGGTGCCACCGCAATGGGCCAGCCAGTGAGCGAAAGCGATCTCCTGGGACGGTTCGATGGTGATTTCGTGGAATTCGAAGATGTGCGGGCCGGGGCACATTTCCATGCAGGCCTGCCAATGCGCGCGATACGCCGGCTTGCCTTTGAATTGCAGGGCCTTGACCGCGTCGAAGGAAACGATGTCATCGGCATACAGGGCCATGACTTTTTCAATGTCCTTGGTCATGACCGCCTGACGATAGTTCTCGATGAGGTTCTGGATCTGGGTTTGCGAGTTCATGGTGGTTCTCCGTGGTTTTTATTGGAAGACACCCTTAGTCGTCTGGCGATCCGGCGAATCGACAGAAGAAATAAAAATAATCCAAACGGCCAGAATCGCTAGAATCCGAGGTTCTATTCATGTTGGAAAAAGGACACTCCCGTGACAGCCCGACTCGTGCCTTACGAAAGCCTGAATGCGCAGCAGCGCCAGCAGATCGAGGCCATTGAAGTACATCCGGAGCAGATAAAGTTCTCCGGTGATATCCACGGTGCATTGCACACCTTGTTGTCCAGGCCCGGCCCGGGGGTCAAAGGATTTGCCCTGCTGGCCGAAGACATTCCCGTGGCCTTCCTCCTGCTCAAACGCCCACCCGTATTGCCTGCGTGGGCCAATGAACACAGCGCCACCCTGCATGCCCTGCAAGTCGATCAGCGCGCCCAGGGCAAAGGCTACGGCAAGGCCTGCCTGCAAGCGCTGCCCGAAGCGGCGCGCCTGGCCTGGCCGGAAATCCGGGGGCTGGAGCTGTCGGTGGATGCCGACAACGAAACTGCTATCGCCCTGTACGCCAGGTTCGGCTTTGTCGACAGCGGCGAGGCGTACAAGGGCCGGATCGGCTACGAGCGGCGGATGGGCCTGTTTTTTTGAATCACCACAACCCCCTGTAGGAGCTGCCGGAGGCTGCGATCTTTTGATCTTGATTGTTGGAAAAGCAAAGTCAAAAGATCGCAGCCTTCGGCAGCTCCTACAAGTCGAGTTCGGCATTGTCGACAGCGGCAGGCGTACAAGGGCCGGATCGGCTACGAGCGGCGGATGGGCCTGTTTTTTTGAATCACCACACCCCCCTGTAGGAGCTGCCGAAGGCTGCGATCTTTTGATCTTAAAAAAAGATCGCAGCCTTCGGCAGCTCCTACAGGGAATGTGCTACAGCTTCAGAATCATCTCATGCCAAGCCATGCCGCCATGGTCCGACGCCGATGGTTTGACGTAGGCAAAGCCAAAACCGGCATACAACGGAATATGCCGCTCCTTGCACATCAGGTTGATGCTGACCTTGCCCATCGCACGCATACGCTCGATGAATTCGCCCATCAAAAGCTTGGCCAGGCCCTGCCCTTGATAGTCCGGATGCACCACCACCGACATGATCACCACGTGCGGCGCGGCCGGGTCATGGCCAATCAGTTCCTTGAATGCCTCGTCCGACATTTCCACCTGAAACGCCGCACCGGAGTTGATGAAACCGGCGACGACCCCGTCAACCTCGGCGACGATAAACCCCTCGGGCCAGGTGGCAATGCGGGTGGCGATCTTCTCGCGGGTCGCGGCTTCGTCGCCTTCATAGGCAAGGGTTTCGATGGCAAAGCAGCGGTCCAGATCGGCGGGGGTGACGTTGCGGATGACGGTGTTCATGGCGGCTCGGGATCAGCATGGGAAAGGCTGGGGATGATAAATCAGCCGCCGTGGGACATCGAGAGACGAATCGGCTGATCCGCCTCTCGCTGCAGGTGTCATGCCTTGATCGGCAGCCAGAGTTCCAGCTTGCCGGTGTTGAGCTTGGGGTTGAAGTCTTCGCTGTAACGCTCGAACTCCGGCGCCGCCAATAGCTCGTGGCCGGACTGCGGCAGCCACGTGCCATGGATGTACTGGAAGGTTTGCGGCAGGGTGTCCAGCGGCCCCTTGTGCTCGAACACCGCGTACAGCTGCGGCTGAACTTCCACCCACCGGTAGGTTTCCGGCAAATCGTCGAGCTTGCTGATCTCGACCCCGGCGATGTAATCGAAGCCGCCCTTGCCGTCGAAATTGCAGCAGACGCCGTAGGTGACTTCGCCTTTCTGGCCCGGGATAAGGCCCAGATGCGGGATGAATTTCTCCCAGAGTTCGGGAATGCCCTGGGTGGTTTGCTGGGTGAATGGTCCGCCCAGCCCTGCAATCAGCAGGAAGTGCCCGTGTTCGAAACGCGGTTGCGTCAGTTCGACGCGTGCTGACTCATCCATGACTCGACTCCTGACGCATAAAAATGGGTTCGGCTGGGAGTATAGAAGCCAAACCCGATTCGCCCAGTTACAGGGCGTGCAACTGCTCGGCCGCACCGGCGCCGACGAACTCGTTGTAACCCGATAGGATCACGTAGACCGCGAAATAGCAGAAGATCGCCGCTGATGCCATATAGGAATAACGCAGCAACTTGTCGCCGAGCAACTTGCCGCCGTGGCTCGCGGCAAAGCACAGCCCGACACACCAGAGAATCCCCGCGCAGAGAAAACCGCCGAGAAACAGCGCTGAGCTGAGGGCGCCACCGCCACCGGAACGGGCGATCAGCGTGCCACCCACGGCGGCGAACCAGAGAATGGCACTGGGCGACGACATGGCCAGGAAGATCCCGCGAAAGAACTCCTTGCGATGAGAGTTGTGCCCCACCTCGGCCGATTGCGCCAGCACCGCTTCGTGGTGAATCGCCGAATAGATCATCTTCGCCGCGAAGTACACCAGCAGCGCCGAACCGCCGATCCACAACACCCAGCGCACGGTTTCGTACTGCAGCAACACGGTCATGCCGGCCAGCGCCAGTACCGCGTAGATCAGATCGCCGACACAGGTCCCGAGGCCCAGGGCAAAGCCCTGGAAATAGCCGCGCTGCATAGCCAGGGTGATCATCGCGATGTTGGCCACGCCGATATCCAGGCACAGCGAAAGGCTCAGCAAGAAGCCGCTGGTAAATTCCATCGAACCCTATCCTTCGGAAAAATTTGTTTACTTTGAGGCTGGACAGTCTGCCACAGCTGCCCTTACATTCCGCCACAGGTCACCGCAGTGACCAGCGTCGCTCGGACGGTTCCGGGCGCTTACGTTATCCGAGGCAACAATGGCCGAACAAGGTTCGCAGCGCCGCTTTGCGCGCATCGATCGACTCCCCCCTTACGTTTTCAACATCACTGCCGAGCTGAAGATGGCCGCCCGTCGTCGTGGCGAGGACATCATCGACTTGAGCATGGGCAACCCCGACGGCGCCACGCCGCCGCATATCGTCGAAAAACTCGTCACGGTGGCCCAGCGCGAAGACACCCATGGCTACTCCACCTCCAAGGGCATTCCGCGCCTGCGCCGGGCGATTTCCAACTGGTACAAGGACCGCTACGAGGTCGACATCGACCCGGAAAGCGAAGCCATCGTTACCATCGGTTCCAAGGAAGGCCTGGCGCACCTGATGCTGGCCACCCTGGATCAGGGCGACACCGTGCTGGTGCCCAACCCGAGCTACCCGATTCACATCTACGGTGCCGTGATTGCCGGCGCCCAGGTGCGGTCAGTGCCGCTGGTACCGGGCGTGGATTTCTTCGCGGAGCTGGAGCGGGCCATTCGCGGCTCGATTCCGAAGCCGAAGATGATGATCCTCGGTTTCCCGTCCAACCCGACCGCCCAGTGCGTGGAGCTGGATTTCTTCGAGCGCGTCATCGCCCTCGCCAAGCAGTACGACGTGCTGGTGGTGCACGACCTGGCCTACGCCGACATCGTCTACGACGGCTGGAAAGCCCCGTCGATCATGCAGGTGCCGGGAGCCAAGGACATTGCGGTGGAGTTCTTCACCCTGTCCAAGAGCTACAACATGGCCGGCTGGCGCATCGGCTTCATGGTCGGCAACCCGGAACTGGTCAACGCCCTGGCGCGGATCAAGAGCTACCACGACTACGGCACCTTCACCCCGCTGCAAGTGGCGGCGATTGCTGCCCTGGAAGGCGATCAGCAATGCGTGCGCGACATCGCCGAGCAGTATCGGCAGCGCCGCAACGTACTGGTCAAGGGCCTGCATGAACTGGGCTGGATGGTGGAAAACCCGAAAGCGTCGATGTACGTCTGGGCCAAAATCCCTGAGGCTTACGCGCACCTGGGTTCGCTGGAGTTCGCCAAGAAACTGCTGGCCGAAGCCAAGGTGTGTGTCTCGCCGGGCGTCGGTTTTGGCGAGTACGGCGATGATCACGTGCGCTTTGCATTGATCGAAAACCAGGACCGGATTCGCCAGGCCGTACGCGGGATTCGCGGGATGTTCCGGGCGGATGGGCTAGTCACCAAATAACACGATCCCCTGTAGGAGCTGCCGAAGGCTGCGATCTTTTGATCTTGCTTTTTAAAAACAAGATCAAGAGATCGCAGCCTCGTTTCACTCGACAGCTCCTACAGGTTTTTTTGTGTCTGCCGGCCCACCACCGCGAGTACGGCGACGATCGACTACCTGTAGGAGCTGCCGAAGGCTGCGATCTTTTGATTTTGCTTTTAAAAACAAGATCAAGAGATCGCAGCCTCGTTTCACTCGGCAGCTCCTACAGGGTTTTGCATGATCCACAAAAAAACCGCATCGCTGCGGTTTTTTTGTGTCTGTCGAATCGCTTAGACGAACAGCGACAACAACAGGATAAAGCCCAGGCCCACCACCGACAGGATGGTTTCCATCGCCGTCCAGGTCTTGAAGGTTTCAGCCACGGTCATGTTGAAGTACTGCTTGACCAGCCAGAAACCGGCGTCATTCACGTGGGACAGGATCAGGGAGCCGGCACCGGTGGCCAGCACCAGCAACTCACGGTTCACACCCGGAATCATCCCCACCACCGGCACCACGATGCCCGCGCCAGTGATGGTCGCCACAGTCGCCGAACCGGTGGCGATACGAATCACCGCCGCCACCAGCCAGGCCAGCAGGATCGGCGAGATCTGTGCGTTCACCGCCATGTGGCCGATCACGTCACCCACGCCGCTGGTCACCAGCATCTGCTTGAAGCCACCGCCGGCACCGATGATCAGGATGATCGCGGCGGTCGGCGCGAGGCTGGCATCCAGCCATTTCATCATCTGGCTGGAACCGATGCCCTGCTTGTAGCCGAAGGTATACAGCGACAGCAGCAACGCCAGCAGAAGCGCCGAAATCGGGTGACCGATCAGGTCCATGAAGGCGCGGAAGATGTTGCCATCGGGCAGCACCACGTCGGCAAAGGTCTTGAGCAGCATCAGGAACACCGGCAGCAGCACGGTCACCAGCGTGATGCCGAAGCTCGGCAGTTCAGCCGAATCCGTTTCGCGGGCCAGTTGATCCACCAGCTCCTGGTTCGGATGACCGGGAATGTGCTTGGCAATGAACGTACCGAAGATCGGGCCGGCGATGATGGCGGTTGGCAGCGCAACGATCAGACCGTAAAGAATGGTCTTGCCGATGTCGGCACCGAACACACCGATGGCCAGCAGCGGACCCGGGTGCGGCGGCACCAGGCCATGTACCGCGGACAGACCCGCCAGCAACGGGATACCGATCTTGATGATCGACACGCCCGTGCGGCGAGCGACGATGAACACCAGCGGGATCAGCAGCACGAAGCCGATTTCGAAGAACAGCGGAATACCGACCAGGAACGCCGCGAACATCATCGCCCACTGCACCTTGTCCTTGCCGAAGGCGCGGATCAACGTCTGCGCGATCTGATCCGCACCGCCCGATTCGGCCATCATCTTGCCGAGCATCGTGCCCAGCGCGAGGATGATGCCGACAAAACCAAGCACGCCACCGAAGCCGTCCTGGAACGCCTTGATGATGGTGCCGATCGGCATACCGGAGGTCAGCCCGAGGAAGGCTGCGGCGATGATCAGGGCGAGGAAGGGGTGCAATTTGAACTTGGTGATCAGGACGATAAGCCCGATCACCGTGACCACTGCATCGAGCAGCAGGAACGTCTCGTGGGACATGCCAAACATTAGGGGTGTCTCCTGGTTGTTGTTGTTATTAAAGCGGGTTAATCAGAAGCCGCGAGGACAGCGCTGTCTTTGCAAGCACAGTCATACCGCCTGCTTCAGGCCGTTCGCCTGCCACCAGACATGAGCCTGCGCAGCCAGTTGCTCGACGCTATGGGTCGAAGCATCCAGCGCCAGGGTCAACGGCTCGCCGACGGGCGATTCGAGGGTGGCGAACTGACTGTCGATCAGGGTCGACGGCATGAAGTGGCCCGGCCGATGGGACACGCGGTCGGCGGCCACCTCGGGGGTCAACTCAAGGAACACGAAGCCCAGGCCCGGCAAGGCGCTGCGCAGACGTTCGCGATAGATGTGTTTGAGCGCCGAACAGGTCAGCACCGGGCGCTCGCCCTTGGCGTCGACACGGCGCAGTTCATCGCACAGGCTGTCGAGCCAGCCGGCGCGGTCTTCATCGTTCAGGGGGATCCCCGCGCTCATCTTTTCGATATTGGCGGCAGGGTGGAAAGAGTCGCCTTCAATGGCCGTAGCGCCGCTCAGTTGGCACAGGGCCTCGCTGACGCACGTCTTGCCGCAACCGGCAACGCCCATGATGACCAGGGCGGTGATGGGATGGTTCATGTAACACCTCAGCGCGCAGACAGCGCTACCTTTGCCAGTTATGACACTAGACCAAAAGCAGAAGTTGCCGACGCCTTTCTTGTCATTTTGTGGGTTGCAGCAGGTTAGGTCCCAACGCCAAAAAGCGAGGATCAGGCGAACCCTCGCTCACGCATTTGCAGCTGCATCGAGACAGCGCTACCTTAGTGCCTTGAATTTTGTTTGGCAAGCCGTCGATGAACACAACCAAGAACGATAAAAATACCCGTACCACTGGCCGCCCTACCCTGAACGAAGTTGCCCGACTGGCCGGCGTCAGCCCGATCACCGCCTCCCGCGCCCTGCGTGGCGTCAGCACCGTGGCCACCGAACTGGTGGAAAAAGTGCAGAAAGCGGCGCTGGAACTCAACTATGTCGTCAACCCTGCCGCCCGTGCCCTGGCCTCGGCCCAGAGCCATTCGGTGGTGGTGTTGGTGCCTTCATTATCCAATTTGCTGTTCATCGATACCCTGGAAGCCATTCATCAGGTTTTGCGCCCCAAGGGCTTCGAAGTACTGATCGGCAACTTCCACTACTCACGTGATGAAGAAGAAAACCTGCTGCGCAACTACATGGCCTATCAGCCACGCGGCTTGCTGCTGACCGGGTTCGACCGCACCGAAAGTTCGCGGCGGATGATCGAAGCCAGCAACATTCCCTGCGTGTACATGATGGAGCTGGACAGTGCGGCCGGGCTCAATTGCGTTGGCTTTTCGCAACTGGCGGCCGGTGAAACGGCGGCCGAACACTTGCTGTCCCGCGGTCGCAAACGCCTGGCCTACATCGGCGCGCAACTGGACCAGCGCACCTTGCTACGCGGCGAAGGTTTCCGCAAAGCCCTGCAAAAGGCCGGCTTGTACGACCCGGCACTGGAAGTGCTGACGCCCCGCCCGTCTTCGGTCGGCCTGGGCGGCGAATTGTTCTTGCAGATGATCGCCAGCCACCCGGATGTCGATGCGATCTTCTTCGGCAACGACGACCTGGCCCAGGGCGCGCTGCTCGAAGCGATGCGACACGGGATCAAGATCCCCGAGCAAGTGGCGATCCTCGGCTTCAACGACCTGCCCATGTCCGAGCACATGGTCCCGCGCCTGAGCAGCATCAACACCCCCCGTGAGGCCATCGGCCGCCGCGCGGCCGAGCAGATGCTGACGCTGATGGCCGGCAACAGCGTGGCCAGGCCGGTGCAGGACATGGGGTTTGAGTTGAAGGTGCGCGAAAGTACATAAGCACCTGCATCAATGTGGTCAGGCAAGGGACATTGTGGCGAGGGGGCTCGCCCCCGTTCGGCTGCGGAGCAGTCGTAATCCAGTTCACTTGGTTTAACTGTATGACCGCAGTGTCTGTTTTTGGGGTCGCTTCGCAACCCAACGGGGGCAAGCCCCCTCGCCACAGAAAAGCCCCCTCACCTTCGCTCAGTGTTCAATCCTGCGGATCGAGGTTATCCAGCACCCGATTCACCGCCAGTTCCGCCAGCATGATGATCTGTGCGATCGCCAGTGCCGTGTTGCGCTGGCTGCCTTCCAGAAACGTAGCAAAGTCATTGGTCATCACACTCGCCGAGGCCAGTGACTCGCAGGCGTGCGCCAACAGCGTTTCGTTATTGATGCCGGGTGAGATGGAGAACATCGGGCTGGGATTGCGTGGGGGGTTGGGCGTGGGCTTGAACATGGCAATACTCCTAGAGTAGTGGAGCTGCCACGATTCGCTGCTAGACGAAAATAAGGTGGCAGCCGTGCGCGGGCTAGCAGACCAGGACTCTAGAACCCGGTAGACCCGAAGGTCTTCCCACGCACAGCCGCCATAACGTGAACTGGCGGGCAGATCACGATGGGTGGACGTCATGCGTCTAAAGTATCCAGGCTGCTAGACCCGATCGCTGAATTTGCAGCGACACGGAACGATAGAGTCCGGATACCAGGCGCACAAGTCGGCGGATTCTGGCGTAGTTGTAGGCAAGGGTGCAAGAAAGCGTAACCTGCACAACTCATCTGAAGCCGCCCTCCTACAGCGCCTTCCTACATGCCACCACCTACAATTGCCTGTACGTCATTCTCGCTGGAGCAGAACATGGAACATGCACTGAAGATTCTCGGCAAGGCGTCGTCCATTAACGTCAGAAAAGTCCTGTGGACCTGCGAGGAACTGGGCATCACCTACGAACGCGAGGATTGGGGCAGCGGTTTTGCCTCGACCCACAGCCCGGAGTTCCTCCGGTTCAATCCCAACGCGCAGGTGCCGGTGATCATCGATGAAGCCGGGGTGTTATGGGAGTCCAATACCATCTGCCGCTACCTGGTGGGCAAACATCATCACCATCATACCGAGCTGCTGCCTGCCGAACCGGCCGCCCGCGCCCGGGTGGAACAGTGGATGGATTGGCAAGCCACCGAGCTCAATCCGTCCTGGAGATACCCGTTCATGGCGCTGGTGCGCAAGGACCCGGAATTCCAGGACCCGCATAGCCTCGAGGTCGGCATTCGCGGCTGGAACCAGAAGATGGCCATCCTCGAACACCAACTCGCGACCACCAAGGCCTATGTCGCCGGACCGCGATTTACCCTGGCCGACATCGTCATCGGCCTGTCCGTCAATCGCTGGCTGATGACCCCGATCGAGCGTCCGGACTACCCCGCCGTCGATGAGTATTTCAAACGCCTGGCGCAGCATCCCGGCTTCCTGAAGCATTGCTGCAACGGCTTGCCTTGAATGGCCGCAGGTTGCCGCCCGGCGGCAACCGCTGACCGAGACCCCGCTAGAGCCATAACGCTAACCATTTGATTTTGTTGCCTTTAACTTACGAGGCACGCTATTTGCTGAGACCACGCATCGCCATCACCCACAAGGTCTCTTCATCATGTTGGTCAATGCAAAACAATCGTTGGTGACCCCACTTCCCAAGCGTCCCGGTGACGAGCCCTCTGCCGATGCCGCCGCCGGTCTTCAGGGCGGCATGCAGGCGGTCATCGCCCAGGCCATGCAAAACAATGTGCAGGCGCAAACCACAGCCACCCAACAGGTGCAGGACTCCGCCACCCGGATCGCCACGCAGCAAGTCAGCGAGCCGGGCAAGATCAGCGACAGGGTCGACGAAGCGTTCGCCAAGACCCGCGTGAACCTGCAAGCGACAGACGCCACCCGGCTCAACGAAGGCTCGGCCACCACCGAATTCAAGGACTACATGAGCAAAACGCCTGAAGAGCGTCTGCGCGACAGTATCCTGAAAGAGATGGGCATTACCGAGGAGGACCTGAAAGCCATGCCGCCGGAGAAACAACAGGCAGTGGCGCAAGAAATTGCCGATCGCATGAAGGACAAAATGCAATTGGCGCAAGCGGATAAAGACAACGGCAGCAGTCAGGTGGTCGACAAGCTCCTCGCCTCGCTTTAAGCCTTTTTGCTTTTTTGCTTTTTTGTAGGAGCGAGCTTGCTCGCGATGGTCGTTAACGATAACGCGTGCGAACGGGATAACCGCGGCGCACTGGAGTCCATCGCCAGCAAGCTGGCTCCTACAGATTCAGTGTGGCCCCCTTGTAGGAGCTGGCTTGCCAGCGATGGTCGTTAACGATTACGCGTGTGAACTGGATAAACGCGGCACACTGGAGTCCATCGCCAGCAGGCTGGCTCCTACAGTAGTTACCGCGACTAGTTCAGTTGCAACGTCGAGTTGAACTGACTGATCGCATCCACCACATGCCGTGAGCCCTGCTGGATTTCCAGGATCACCTCCCCCGCCTCGTTCGCCAATTCCACGCCCAGGCCTGTTCGGCTCAGGCTCGATTGCATGCTCGATACCGCACTCAGCGACAAATCGTGGTTCTTGCGCACCACCTCGACGATCTCCAGCGTCGCTTGGCTGGTACGCGCCGCGAGGCTACGCACTTCATCGGCCACTACCGCAAACCCGCGCCCGTGCTCACCGGCCCGCGCCGCTTCAATCGCCGCGTTGAGTGCCAGCAGGTTGGTCTGATCGGCAATGCCGCGGATGGTCTGCACGATGGTGCCGATGATGTCGGACTGTTTGCTCACGGCATCGATACTCAGTGCCGCTTCGTTCAGGTCGCGGGAAATGTCCTGGATTATCTGCACCGTCTGCTGCACCACTTCGGAGCCCTTGCGCGCGCAGACGTCGTTTTGCACCGAGGTACTGTGGGCCGATTCGGCGGCGGTTTGCAGGGTGGTCATCTGGTGAGTGATGTCGCTGGCAAACTTGACCACTTTGTACAAACGCCCCTTGGCGTCGAACAAGGGGTTGTAGGACGCTTCGAGAAATACCGTCTGACCTTGCTTGTTCCGGCGCTCGAAACGATGGGAGTGATATTCGCCGCGGTTGAGCGAAGCCCAGAAATTGCGGTAACCCTGGGACTCGGCTTCGGCACGGTGGCAAAACAGGCTGTGATGCTGCCCTACCACTTCGTTCAGCGAGTACTGCATGGTTTTCAGGAAGTTGTCGTTGGCGCTGATGACCTTGCCTTCGGGCGTGAATTCGATCACGGCCATGGAGCGGCCGATCGCGGCGAGTCGGCTTTCGTTTTCGTGTTCCTTGTTGACCCGGTCGGTGATGTCGGTAGCGACCTTGATCACGCTCTTGACCTGCCGGTCGGGGCCCAGCACCGGCATGTAGCTGGCTTCGAGCCAGATTTCACGGCCGCTTTTGTGCAAGCGCAAAAAAGTCCCGCTCAGCGGCTCGCCCCGCGCCAGGTCGCGCCACAGTTTTGTGTAGTCGTCGCTACGGTAGTACTGCTCTTCACAAAAGATCCGGTGATGCTTGCCGCGTACGTCTTCGGCGCTGTAACCCATGGCACTGCAAAAGTTTTCATTGGCATCGATGACGATGCCATCCGGGGTGAATTCAATCATCGCCATCGAACGACTCACCGCCGCCAGCTTGGCGTTGGCCTCGGTCAGCGCACAGCTGAAGCGTTCGATTTCCAGCAGGTCAGCCTTGTGATGTAGGTTGAACATTGTTGTATCACCTTCCGCGCGATTTTTTGATTAATGAAAGTTGCAGGTCTTTCACATCCACCACTACGTTCCGTGGAACAGGCACACGCATCCCTCCAAAAAGAAGGACTAGTCAGGTGATAAACGATGATCAATCGGAGGGTCCTTACAGCGACACGCTCATCAAGACATCCTTCTCTTGATAGCCCGCATGCGGGCCAGCCCTAACAGGTTCGAATCAAATTCCATTTAGCGGACAGCTCCCTGTGTTCAAGTGTTGGTGCCTTTGATTGCGCACTCTGGCGGCAAGTCGACCGCCTCATCACGGTCGACATAGTTAGTTACACCTGATCATAGACAGCGACGAAGGGCTTGCAAGGCCACTAGTCGGCCAGTATCGAGCAGAAAAACGATTCAGCGAATTGTTGCTAATTGAGCCTGGCCAGAAGTGCCTGCATCACGGGTTCTGGAGAGGGGGATCAGCGGCCAGCGGGGAAAGCGGCACTGACCACTCAATTGGCGTAAGACTTGAGACCATTCGCGAGCAAGCCCGCTCCCACATTGGGTCTGTTGTGTCCACAAATCCTGTGGTCAACAAAGATCCCCTGTGGGAGCGGGCTTGCTCGCGAAGACGGCAGTTCAGCCATCGCAGAAACTTCAGACAGTACTACAAGCTCGCACTCACCTTGCTCGCCACCTCCCCCGGCACCCAACCCTTCCACACCTGTGGCTGCTCACGCAAAAACGCTTCGGCGACTTCGCGGGGTTTCTGGCGTTTTTCACTCATCTGGCCCAGGGTCTGGTTCAACAGATCAATCGGCAGGTCGACCTTTTCGAAGAACGTCACCAGGTCCGGGTATTGCGTCTTGAACGGTGCCGACACGCCAATGACCAGGCTCGCCGGCATCGAGCGCGTGCCTTTAGGGTTCGGGTTGTTGGCGTCGGCCAGGGTTTTCCAGGCTTCGGCGTCGAACGGCGGCTCGTCGAGCTTTACCAGTTTGAATCGCCCCAGCAGTGGCGTCGGCGACCAGTAGTAGAACAGCACCGGTTTGCCACGGCGGATCGACGACGCCACTTCTGCGTCCAGCGCTGCGCCGGAACCGGTGCGGAAGTTGACGTAGCTGGCGGTCAGGTCATAAGCCTTGAGTTTCTGGCTGTTGACGATTTCCGAGGTCCAGCCGGTGGGGCTGTTGAGGAAGCGTCCACGACTCGGGTCTTCGGGGTCGCGGAATACATCCTTGTACTTCGCCAGGTCGGCAACGGACTTGAGCTCCGGGGCCAAGGGCTTGATGCCGCGCTCGGGATCGCCCTTGATCACGTACTCCGGCACCCACCAACCTTCGGTGGCACCTTTGACCGTATCGCCGAGGCCGAAGACCTTGCCCTCGGCGGCGGCCTTGACCCAGGCCGGGCTGCGTCCGGCCCACTCTTCACCGATGACCTGGATATCGTTTTTGGCCAGCGCCGCTTCCAGGCTGACGGTGCTGCCCGGCAGCGTATCGGTCGGGTAGCCGTAACCTTTTTCAACGATCAGGCGCAGGATTTCGGTGATGAGGCTGCCGCTTTCCCATGTGATGTCGCCAAAGTGGATAGGCGCCGCTTTTTCCGTGGCCGATGCCGGGTGGGACAACAGGCTCAGGGCCAGCAGCGAACTGCCGAGCAGGGTTTTGATCGATCTCATGCGGACCTCTTGTTCTGGAGTGGGCGGTTCAGGGATTGGTTGGCGCTGTGCCGGTCGCACAGGGCCTGGGAACGGGTCATGTAGTCGCTGACCGAACGCAGGGAGATGCCCAGCGCAGCGGCAATTTGCGGATAGGTCAGGCCGTCGATCCGCGATAGCAGGAAGGTCGAGCGCACTTTGCCGGGCAGCCGCTGAAGACTGCGCTCCACACGGGTCAGGGTCTGGGACCGTTGAGCCAGTTCCTCCGGCGATTCGGCGTGGATCGGCTCGGCCTGTTGCAGTTGCTGAAGGTACTGGCGCTCCAGGTCACCTCGACGCCAACGCTGAAAGAGCAGGCGCCGGGCAATGGTGGTGAGCAGGGCTCGAGGTTCACGGATTGCCGTCAGACCAGGCGCCTGGAGCAGTTGCATGAAGGTTTCGCAGGCAATGTCTTCGACAGCGGCGGCATCGTTCAGGGACTGACGCAGGCGTGTGCAGAGCCAGTGGTAGTGGGCACGGAACAGTCCGTCCACCTGTTTGCGGTGAAGAATATCGGCGCCGGACATAGGGGCTCCTGGGTTAGGGGTCGCTGAATGTCCGGTGGTCCGGTGAGGCGAATCCTAGCAAGGAGCCTTATTCATTAATAATACTTAAAACTTATTTTTATATTCATTTATGGAATTAACCAACAGATACACCGAAACCCAGTGGGAGCGGGCTTGCCCGCGAAAAATGAACCTGTCGACCCAACATTTGAGCCCTATCGCAAATCCCCATACCCCAGCGCCTCAGCTTCACGCTGATAATCGAGCACAACCTGATAGTCGCGTTCACTGGCGGGCAGCACCTCTGGCAACCCGAGGATTTCGGCGACGTCAGGCAATTCGCGCAACGCCTGATTCATCGCCTGCAATAGCCCTTCAGCCTGCTGATCGCTGACGCTGGCGGCCGTGATGTAGGGCAACGTCGGACTCAATGCACTGCGAGCAATCACGCGCAAACCGGTCACTTCTTCCTCGGCGTATCGGGCCAGACAGGCAAATGTCACGCTATCGATGGCCGCCAGATCGGCAAGGCCTTCGCGTAACCAGCGCAGGCTTTCGCGATGACTGCCGCTGATGCCGACCTCGGCAAAAAAACGCCCGTCACACTGCAACGACGCCAACCGGTGGCGCAACAAATTCATGCCGCTGTTGGAGTCATGGCCATTGATCACGCCTCGGCTGTTGCGAAACTCCGCCAGGGTCTGGCGCGGATCATCGACCCGCCCCAGGATTAGACTGCAGTGATTGCCGCCGCTGCTGTCCGGCAGCTCGTAACGCGGCCGCCCCAGCACCCGGACTTTGCCGCGCAAGGCGGTCATCAGCGGATAGCCGCAGGTTTGGGTGAGCTGCAAATGCGGCGACAACCACATCTCCATCAGTGACAGGCCTGCGGCATCGCCGCGGGTTTCGCCCAGGTGCTCGAGGATTCGCGCCAGCCAGCGTTCGTTGGCCTGGTGGATGGGATCGGGGGCTGTGTACATCAGCAATTCGGCGATGTGTTGGGTCATCATCGTATCTCCATACAACGAAGTTCCCTGTGGGAGCGGGCTTGCCCGCGATAGCGTTGGATCAGTCACCAGGTGTGCTGGATTTGAAATCGCCATCGCGGGCAAGCCCGCTCCCACAGGGGAAAGCGTCTGGCAAAAAAATCAGTGAAACGGATGCCTCGGGCTGTCGATGGCCTTTACGCTGTATTCACGCCACAGCTGCCCATACCCCTGCACCAGGAATCCACCACTGCGCGCCAGCCATTGCTCGCGGCGGGCCCAATAGGCGCGGGGCAAGTCGTACCAGGGCAACCCCGGCAACTCGTGATGCACCAGGTGGAAATTGAGGTTCAGGAACAGCCAGCGCCACGGCCACGCCGCTTCATTGAGCACGGTACGTTGCTCCGGCGCCGCGTGAGGTCGATGTTCATAGTAGGAGCGAATCATCGCAATCGACAGCGCCGGTACGCTGATCAGCAACAGGTAATGCCACACCGGCAACAGGCTGTAGCGCGCGATGAACAGCAGCATCAACAGGGTCAAGGCGCCATGGCTGAGCCACATCAACCAGGCCTGGCGCTCGCCGTTTTTCAGGCGTTGCAGTTCTTCCCGGGCCAGCGTCAGCAAGGCGATTGGCGCACCGAGCAGAAAGCGCCCGAGCACGGTTTTGTTCAACCAGTGCAGGCCTTGTTCGAACAACGAACTGCCCTCCCACTGCTCGGCATTCAGGTAACGGCTTTCCGGATCGCGACCGGGAATGGTCAGGTCTTCATCGCGGTGATGCAGCAAATGGCTGTCGCGATACAAGGTGTAGGGATACCAGACGGCAAACGGTGCGTAGCCGAGGATTTTGTTCAACAGCGGCAAGCGGGTCGGATGACCGTGCAGCAGTTCGTGCTGCACCGACAGCCACAACACCACCACGGGAATCAGCAACAACGTGCTCAACCACAGGCCCAATGAATCACTGGCCAGAACAAGGGCGAACCACGCGCTGTACACGACAATCAACAGCAACCAGGTCGGCCATTCGGTGCGCGCGGTGAAGCGCCGACGCAGGGTTTCGATTTCTTCTTGGTAGGCGCTATCAAAGTAATGGGGCATGGCGTTGCTCAGATCGGGGACCAGTCCCCTTCTGTGCAATGGCCATGGGAAATCTTGCAGATTATTTTCAGGAGGATCGCTCCCGCATTGCGCGGGAGCGATCGGTCAGCGCAGGCTCAATGCCCGAACACATTGACCTTTTTGGCTTTCTTGTCGGCGCGCTTTTCGATAGCGGTTTTCGCCGGCTTTTTCTTGTCTGCTTTCTTTGAATCCATACCTTTGGACATGATGCGTACTCCACTCGGGGGGATGTGAGATCAGGTATACACCTATCCCGGCGCGCGTGTTCTTTTATAATCGCCGCTTTGCACACTGACAGTCCGAGACCATGCCCGACACTCAGTACGCCCTGCTCGACGAGCCGTTATGGCCATTGATGAACAAGTTCTATCGCGCTCACCAATCGTCGATGAAAGCCGTGCGCGACGCGCAGCTCTGGGTGGCCCGGCGTGACCAGATAGTTGCTGCTCTGTGTTTGCGTCCGGTGTCCGGCGGGCATTGGCTGACCGGGTTGTTTGTCGATCCGCAGTGCCGGGAGCAAGGCATAGCCGCCGAGTTGATTGCGGCTGCGGTGAAGGATTGCGAACTGCCGGTGTGGTTGTTCTGCCATCCGGACTTGCGCGGGTTTTATGAGCGGCACGGGTTTACTTTCGACCCACCGATGCCCTACGCGATGGTTGAACGGTTGAGCCGGTATGCGCGCAGCAAGCCGATGATTGCGATGGGGTTGGCACCTTCTCAAGCCTAATGAAGGTCGAATGTGGGAGCGGCGGTGCGACGATTCGACTTGCTCGCGAAGGCGGTGTGTCAGTCACCATCAGTTTTGACTGTTAAACCGCTTTCGCGAGCAAGCCCGCTCCCACAGGGTTTTGCGGCGATTTAATCGTCGGCGTTGGGGTCCAGGTCCGGGAACATCACTTCGGTGAAGCCGAACTTGCTGAAGTCGGTGATGCGCGACGGGTACAGGCGGCCGATCAGGTGGTCGCACTCATGCTGCACCACCCGTGCATGGAACCCCGAAGCAACGCGCACGATGGGTTCGCCCTTGGGGTCGACACCTTCGTAGCGGATCTGCTGGTAACGCTGCACCGCGCCGCGCAGGCCGGGCACGGATAAACAGCCTTCGAAGCCCTCCTCCATGATCGGGCTCAGCGGCGTGATCAAGGGGTTGATCAGGATCGTCTGCGGCACGGCCTCGGCATCCGGATAACGCTCGCTGTGCTCGAAACCGAAGATCACCAGTTGCAGGTCGACGCCGATCTGCGGAGCCGCCAGGCCAACGCCCCCCACACTCTCCATGGTCTGGAACATGTCATCGATCAGTTGCCACAGCTCGGGGCTGTCGAACATCTCGGCCGGCACCGGCGGGGCAATGCGCAGCAGGCGCTCGTCGCCCATTTTCAGAATTTCACGAATCATGATCAGGTTTCATCAATGGTCGGTTTGATTGAGTGATCGCGGCCCAGGCCCGAGACGTGGTGTTTTTCCTCATGGACGGGACCATGCTCGCCAGCCACTTTTTCGCCAGGGTCCTTGCCCTCTCGCGACATGTGTTCGATCACCGCGTTCATCTCCGCACCCAGCAGCAGCACCGCGGCGGAAATGTAGAAGTACAGCAACAGCACGATGATCGCACCGATACTGCCATACATGGCGTTGTAGTTGGCGAACTCCTTGACGTACAAACCGAAACCCAGGGAGGCAATGATCCACACCACCACCGCCAGCACCGAGCCCGGCGTGATGAAGCGGAATTCCTGTTTGACGTCGGGCATGACGAAGTAGATCAACGCCACCGCGACCATCAGCAGAATCACGATCACCGGCCAGCGCAAGAGGGTCCAGAGCGTGACGATGAAGTACTCAAGGCCGACTTGCGCAGCGATCCAGCCCATCACCTGCGGCCCGAGCACCATCAGTGCCGCGGCGATCAGCAGCATGCCGGCAATGCCGACGGTGTAGATGATCGACAACGGAAAGCGCTTCCATAGCGGGCGCCCTTCAACCACGTCGTAGGCCGCGTTCATCGCGCTCATCATCAGCCGCACACCGGCGGAGGCGGTATACAGCGCAATCACGATACCCACCGAGAGCAAACCACCCTTGGACTGCTGAAGCTGGTCGATCACCGGGTTGACCTGTTCCAGCGCCTGGGGCGGCAGCACCAGTTCCGATTGCAGGCGCAGCCAGGAAAAGAAGTCCGGCAGGTGCAGGAAGCCGATCAGGGCGATCAGGAACAGGATGAACGGAAACAGCGAAAACAGCATTTGATAGGCCAGCGCCGAGGCATAGGTCGACATCTCGTCGGCGACGAACTCGGTGACCGTGCGCATCATCACACGGTGCAGGGGCATGCCTCTCATGTCCGGAAAAATCATTCGCGTCTCCATTCGCCGCATATGGATTTGGGTTGGAGTCGTGGTGACTCAGGGGCCGTTTTCTATCATCAAGGTAGCCCAGTTGGCGACTTTGAAACAATTTCAGGATGCAAGTTCAGGCTGACACAAAAACGGCCATCCGAGATGGCCGCGTCGTGTTTCCATTAAACGGCCGGATCACGCGTCGTCGATACCTTTTTTAAGCGCATCCTTGGCCTTGCCCACTGCTTGCTGGGCCTCGCCTTTCTTTTCCTGCATCACGCCCTCGGCACGCAACTTGTCGTTGCCGGTGGCCTTGCCGACGCCCTGCTTGACGTTGCCGGCGGCTTCATTGGCCATGCCTTTGACTTTATCGCTTGTGCTACCCATGGTGATTCTCCTGCGAACAGTTCAGTGGGAAGAAAAGTCGTTACACAAGGTTGACCGGGGGCTTTTGCAGGGAGTTTCATTTATTTTCACCACGACATTTCATCGTTCAGTGCAGGTTGCGCTTTATGTTTGCGGGACAACCCCCGAGAATGCGCAACACGTTCAGGCCATGGCGCTGAAGATCCAATCCCGTAGGAATGTTATGAAACTCGATAAAAAGCAGGCCATTGCCCGCAGAAACCAGGAACTCGGCGGTGCTGTGCTTGGCGTCAACAACTGCCACTTCGCCGAATTGAACCGTAATCGCAACATCTGGTGGTTCGACCTCCCGGTGACGCGCCTGGCAATCGGTCAGTACGAGTGGATCCACCTGCTGATGCACACGCCGGCCACCGACGAGCTGCTGCACCTGAAAGTGCCGACCGTGTTCCTGCGCGAAAAGCTCGAAGGGCTGGTGGTGCGCAATGAAGGCAAGCGCAAGGCGGCATTGAGCCTGGAACTGAGCGCCGACAAGGACTCCTTCCTTCAAGACATGCGCCCGGCGGGCACCAACGTCAACTTCGCGCCGTTTCGCCAATAAAAGCAAAAGCTTCGTCGGAACGCCGCCCGGAGCAAGCCCGCTCCCACATTTAACCGGGTTCCTCCAGGAGGAATGCGATCAAATGTGGGAGCGGGCTTGCTCGCGAAAGCGGTCTGACAGACACCACTGAGCTTTCAGACAAACAAAAAAAGCCCCGCATCTGCGGGGCTTTTTGTCGATTACGCGGTGGCTTTCTTCGCGTTGATCTTCTTCAGCTCTTCATCGCGCAATTCACGACGCAGGATCTTGCCGACGTTGGTGGTCGGCAGTGCATCGCGGAACTCCACGGAGCGCGGGACCTTGTAGCCGGTGACGTTGGCGCGCATGTGCTCCATCACCTGTTCCTTGGTCAGGGTCACGCCTGGCTTGGCGACGATGAAAATCTTGATCGCTTCGCCCGACTTCTCGTCCGGTACACCGATGGCCGCGCATTGCAGCACGCCCGGCAGGGTCGCCAGCACGTCTTCGAGTTCGTTCGGGTATACGTTGAAACCGGACACCAGGATCATGTCTTTCTTGCGATCGACAATGCGCATGTAGCCATCAGGCTGGATCAGTGCGATGTCACCGGTCTTCAACCAGCCTTCACTGTCGAGGATCTCATCGGTGGCTTCCTGGCGTTGCCAGTAACCCTTCATGACCTGCGGCCCCTTCACGCACAGCTCGCCGATTTCGCCCATCGGTTGTTCGACACCGGCATCGTTGACGATTTTGCACAGGGTCGACGGCACCGGAATGCCGATGGTGCCGATCTGGATGTTCTGGATCGGGTTGACCGTGGCCACCGGGCTGGTTTCGGTCATGCCGTAGCCTTCGCAGATGGCGCAACCGGTGACCGCCTTCCAGCGTTCGGCCGCGGCCAGTTGCAGGGCCATGCCGCCCGACAAGGTGACTTTCAGCGCGGAGAAGTCCAGCTTGCGGAAGCCTTCGTTGTTGCACAGGGCCACGAACAAGGTGTTCAAACCGACGAAGCCGCTGAACTTCCACTTCGACAGTTCCTTGACCATCGCCGGCAGGTCACGCGGGTTACTGATCAGGATGTTGTGGTTGCCGATCAGCATCATCGCCATGCAGTGAAAAGTGAAGGCATAGATGTGGTACAGCGGCAGCGGTGTGATCAGGATCTCGCAACCTTCATTGAGGTTGGAACCCATCAGCGCCTTGCACTGCAGCATGTTCGCCACCAGGTTGCGGTGGGTCAGCATCGCGCCCTTGGCCACACCGGTGGTGCCGCCGGTGTATTGCAGCACCGCGACATCGCTGCTGGCCGGATTGGCTTCTGCCACTGGCTGGCCCTGGCCTTTGCTCAGCACGTCGTTGAACTTGACGGCTTTGGGCAAGTGATAGGCCGGCACCATCTTCTTCACGTACTTGATGACGCTGTTGACCAGCAGGCGCTTGAGCGGCGGCAGCAGGTCGGCGACTTCGGTGACGATCACGTGCTTGACGCCGGTTTTCGGCACCACGGTTTCCGCCAGGTGCGCCATGTTGGCGAGGCAGACCAGGGCCTTGGCACCGGAGTCGTTGAATTGGTGTTCCATCTCCCGCGCGGTGTACAGCGGGTTGGTGTTGACCACGATCAGCCCGGCGCGGATGGCGCCGAAGACGGCAACCGGGTACTGCAACACGTTGGGCAGTTGCACGGCGATTCGATCGCCTGGCTGCAAATCGGTATGCTGTTGCAGGTAAGCGGCAAACGCACCGGACAATTCGTACAGTTCACCGTAGGTGAGTGTCTTGCCCAGGTTGCTGAATGCCGGCTTGTTGGCGAAGCGTTGGCAGGATTGCTTCAACACTGCCTGAATATTCGGATACTCGTCTGGATTGATGTCGGCAGCAATTCCAGCTGGGTACTTATCCTTCCAAAAGTCTTCGATCATGGAAGCCCACTCCTCAGCAACGCGAATTCAGCACCGCATTTGATGCGATTATTATTGGTGTTTGGCCATTGGTGAATCTGGCTGATAGAAGGCCGAGAAGTCACAAAGCGCGCCGAGAGTAGCAGCTTTGCCAAGGGTCGACTAGAGCCAAAAGCGGCCTCTACGGTCACATTTGTGACTCAAGACTTACAAATAGTCATTTTAGAGCAAAGATTCTATACCTGCCTTGAAAGCCTCGTAAATTGGGGGCTCAAAGCAAAAGATCGCAGCCTTCGGCAGCTCCTACAAGGATCGCATTCCTCTGTAGGAGCTGCCGAAGGCTGCGATCTTTCGGGACCGCCTCGATCTACAACCGGCTACGCGATATCACGCAACTCCCGCCGCAAAATTTTGCCCACCGGCGTCATCGGCAGCGACTCACGCAGCACGATGTGCTTCGGTACTTTGTACGCCGTGAAGTTCTCCTTGCAGTAAGCCTTCAGTTCTTCAAGGCTGACGCCCGCTTCACGGGCCACCACGAACAGCTTCACCGCCTCCCCCGACCGTTCGTCAGGCACACCGATGACCGCACAGTTGGCGACGTTCGGGTGAGCCATCACCACGTCTTCGATCTCGTTCGGGTACACGTTGAAACCCGAGACAATGATCATGTCCTTCTTGCGGTCAACGATGCGCACGAAACCGTCCGGGTCGATCACCGCAATGTCTCCGGACTTGAACCAGCCCTCGGCATCCAGCACTTCGGCCGTGGCTTCAGGTTTCTGCCAGTAGCCCTTCATGATCTGAGGGCCCTTGATGCACAACTCGCCGCGTTCCCCCAAAGGTTGTTCGACGCCGTCATCGCTGATGACTTTCAGCGTGGTGCCCGGCACCGGCAGGCCGACCGTGCCGATCCGGGACTGTTCGCCATAGGGGTTGGTACAAGCCACCGGCGAGGTTTCGGTCAGGCCGTAACCTTCGGTGATGCGGCAACCGGTCAGTTGTTCCCAGCGCTCGGCCGTAGCCTTGACCAGTGCGGTGCCGCCGGAGTTGGTGAGCTTGAGGCTGGAGAAGTCCAGGGTCTTGAAATCCGGGTGATCCATCAGCGCGACGAACAGCGTGTTGAGCCCCAGCAGCGCCGAGAACCGCCAGTTCTTCAACTCCTTGATGAAGCCGGCGATGTCCCGTGGATTGGTGATCAGCACGTTGTGGTTGCCCGTCACCATCATGCACATGCAGTTCGCCGTGAAGGCATAGATGTGGTACAGCGGCAGCGGCGCGATCATCACCTCCTGGCCTTCACGCAGCAGCGGCTGACCGTCGCTGGCCGACTGGCTGAGGCAGGCCCGTGCCTGCTGCATGTTCGCCACCAGGTTGCCGTGGGTCAGCATCGCGCCCTTGGCCAGGCCCGTGGTGCCACCGGTGTATTGCAGCACGGCGATGTCGTCGAGGCCGACCTTCAGCGGCTTGATGCCCAGGCCACGGCCCATGCGCAATGCGCTCTTGAAAGAGACGGCCTGAGGCAAGGAATAGTCCGGGACCATCTTCTTGACCTTGCTCACCACCGTGTTGACCAACCAACCCTTGGCGGTGGGCATCAGGTCGCCCATCTTCGCTTCGATCAGGTACTGGATGTCAGTGTCGGGGAGCACTTCCTGGACTTTCTGGCCGAACACGTTCAGGTACACCAGCGCCCGGGCACCGGAATCCTTGAACTGGTGACGCATTTCCCGCGCGGTGTACAACGGGTTGGTGTTGACCACGATCAACCCGGCGCGCAAAGCGCCGAACACGGCAATGGGGTAATGCAGGACGTTGGGCATCTGCACGGCGATGCGGTCACCCGGCACCAGGTCGGTATGGGCTTGCAGGTAGCCGGCGAAAGCAGCGCTCTGGCGTTCCAGTTCGGCGTAGGTCAGCGTCACGCCCATGTTGCTGAACGCAGGGCGGTCAGCAAACTTCTTGCAGGAACGCTCGAACACCTCGATCACCGACTTGTAGGCACCCAGATCGATATCCAGGGGGACGCCGGCCGGGCGTTTGTCATTCCAGAAATCAGGTTGCATTGTTCTTGTCCTCTTTACCTGAATCTATCCGGGGCCGCTTTTCTGTCATTTCTCCCTGATCCCTCAAAGGCAGAAAGCGAAAAGCGGAGCTTCACGGACACTAGCAGCTATGGCGATTCAGGCAAATATGCGCAAAGCCGTCATTGACCGTGTGAATCTTCCTGCCTTGCTGTGGGCTGATCAGACGCATGCAACGGGATGCGCTATACAATGCAACGACTCAGTGCAAAGGAACCGCCATGATCCATGACACTTTCTGGCTGACCACGAGCGACCACAGCCGCCTCTTCGTCAACCAGTGGCTACCCGACGGCAGTCTCAAGGCAATGATTCTGCTGGCCCATGGCATGGCCGAACACAGCGGCCGTTATGGAGCCCTTGCGGAAAAACTCTGTGATCAGGGCTATGGCGTGTGTGCGCCGGACCTGCGTGGACATGGCAAAACTGCCGAAAACGGGACCCTGGGGCATTTCGCCGATGACGACGGCTGGTGCAAGGTCGTCAGCGACCTGGCGTGCCTCAACCAGCACATCGGCCAGCAGCACCCTGGCATACCGATCGTGCTGCTCGGTCACAGCATGGGCAGTTACATTGCCCAGGCCTATCTGCTGCACCACAGTGCCAGCCTGCACGGGGCAATCCTCAGCGGCTCGAACTTCCAGCCCGTGGCGCTTTATCGCGCGGCACGGCAAATCGCCCGTTTCGAACGCCTGCGCCAGGGCGGCAAAGGCCGCAGCGCATTGATCGAATGGCTGTCGTTCGGTTCGTTCAACAACAAATTCAAACCGGCACGCACGCCGTTCGACTGGCTCAGCCGTGATCCGGCGCAGGTCGACCTGTACGTCAACGACCCGCTCTGCGGTTTCCGCTGCACCAATCAACTGTGGATCGATTTGCTCGGTGGCTTGCAGCAAATCAGCAAAGCGTCCAATCTCGCCCAGATCGACCCGGGCCTGCCGCTGCTGGTGATTGGCGGTGAATGTGATCCGGTGAGCGAAGGCAAACGTCTCAAGGATCTGGCCGACGCGTTGCGGGCGGCCGGCAGCCGGCACCTGCAACTGACCGTTTACCCGCAGGCACGGCACGAACTGTTCAACGAGAGCAACCGCGATGAAATCGTCGCCGATGTGCTGAACTGGATCGCCCAGGTCTTGAGCACCCCTCGGCCGCACCGAGCCGAATAGTTATTTTGTGAATTTTTTAATTCGTCACAGGAATTGAGACAGATGACCCAGGTTACCAACACCCCTTACGAAGCCCTCGAAGTGGGCCAGACCGCCAGCTTCAGCAAGACGGTCGAAGAGCGTGACATCCAGTTGTTCGCCGCGATGTCCGGCGATCACAACCCGGTGCACCTGGATGCCGAATACGCCGCCAGCACCATGTTCAAGGAGCGCATCGCCCATGGCATGTTCAGCGGTGCGTTGATTAGCGCGGCGGTCGCCTGCGAATTGCCTGGGCCGGGGACCATCTACATCGGCCAGACAATGAGCTTTCAGAAACCGGTGAAGATCGGCGACACCCTGACCGTGCGCCTGGAGATTCTGGAAAAGCTGCCGAAGTTTCGCGTGCGCATTGCTACTCGCGTGTTCAATCAGCGGGATGAACTGGTGGTGGATGGCGAAGCGGAAATCCTCGCGCCACGCAAGCAACAGAGCGTGACGCTGACGGAGCTGCCGGCGATCAGCATCGGCTGATTGACGTGGGGTAAAAACAAACCTTGTGGGAGCGGGCTTGCTCGCGAAGGCGGCGTGTCAGTCACTATTAATGGTGACTGACACGCCGCCTTCGCGAGCAAGCCCGCTCCCACAGGTTTTATCGATTTGCCTTACGAACGCGCACGCGCCTGGTTACGCAGGGCCTTGACCTGATCGTGATTGCGTTGCACGCCATGGTACTGGCGCTCAACCAGGTCACGAATGCCCACCAGGTTGTGCTTGTTGATTTTCTCCATGGCATCCCGATAAGCCTTCAACGCATGGTCTTCACCGCGCTCGGCTTCATTGAGCACGGCCTCCTCGCCCTTGCCGGTGAACATCGACTTCACGTCGACCCAGCGACGGTGCAGGTCGCCGCTGACACTGGTGGAGGTTTCCGGATCGCCACCCATCGAACGCACCGCGGACTGCAGCTCTGCAGCGGCCGTAGCACAATCGGTCGAACGCTTGATAAACAGCGTTTTGAGTTCAGGGTGCTTGATGTCTTCAGCGCAAGTCTTGAACCCGGCCTGACCGTCCTTGCTGGTTTCAATCAGGTCGTTGAGTACAGAAATCGCTTCTTTATTCATGTCAGTCATTTTTCAATTCCTTCGGTGGATGAAAGATGCAATGAGTACTGCACCCTGCATGCCAGCTCGGAATCGTTTAACTAGTCTTTGTTTTTCAAACAGTTATCCATTCTCAAAAAATCTGTATCCGTTTTATTTGCATGATCTGTCATTTGGCCTGCATGCAGAATGCCTGTATTTTCCAGATTGACTGAATCAAGACGACCGATCGATGAATCCTGAAAAGCTCGAACTGCTGATCACCCGTGAAATGCCCTTCGGCAAATACAAGGGTCGAATCATTGCCGACCTGCCCGGCCCTTACCTGAACTGGTTCGCCCGGGAGGGTTTCCCTCACGGCGAATTGGGCGGCCTGCTGGCCTTGATGCAGGAAATCGATCACAACGGTTTGTCGGACTTGCTCGAACCGCTGCGCGCCAAACACGGCAAACCGGCCCCGCGTCACTGAATCATCTACCGAGCACCCTCATGCCTGACAACACCCGCCGTGCCCGTGATGAAGCCTTCTGGCAAACCTTTGCCGACCGCTACGATGTCGAACCCGGCCCGCTCAACCTGGAGAACGGTTACTTCGGACGCATGTCGCGCACGGTCGTCGAGGAGTACCAACGCAACATCGAGCTGATCAATCGCAGCAATTCGGTGTACGTGCGCCAGCGCTTCGAACAGGGCGACAGCCTGAAGATCCGTGCGCAACTGGCCAGGTTGACAGGCGTCCCCGGCGACAGCATCGCCCTGACCCGCAACGCGTCGGAAGGTTTGCAGTCGCTGATCCGCAACTACAACCGGCTGCAGCCCGGCGATCAGGTACTGTTTTGCGATCTGGAATACGACACGGTCAAAGGCGCCATGCGCTGGCTGGCGCGCAATCGCGGCGTTGAAGTGATCGAAATCGAACACGCACACCCGGCCACCTTCGACAGCCTGCTGAACACCTACCGCGAAACCTTCGCACGGCACCCACGGCTGAAGTTGATGGCCCTGACCCACGTCACCCATCGCACGGGCCTGGTGATGCCGGTGCAGGCGATTGCAGCCGCTGCAAAGGAGCATGGCATTGACGTCATCCTCGACGGTGCCCATGCCCTCGGCCAACTCGAATTTGACCTGACCGAACTGGGTATCGCCTTCGCCGGCTACAACCTGCACAAGTGGATCGGCGCACCGCTGACGCTCGGCTATATCTACATCGCCCCCGAACGCCTGGCCGACATCGACCCGGACATGGGCGAGATGCATTTCCCGCTCACCGACATCCGCGCCCGGACCTCGTACAGCACCCCCAACATTCCGGCGCTGCTGACCCTGCCGCTGGTGCTCGAAGAACATTGGGCAATGGGAGGGGCCGCGGCCAAGGGCGCGCGGCTCAATTATCTGCGCGACCGCTGGGTCAGTGCGGCGCGGCGCTTGCCGGGCGTTGAAGTCCTGACTCCGGACGACCCGCGCCTGTATTGCGGCATCACCTCGATGCGCTTTACCCGGCAGGCCGACCAGCAAGTCATGACCGAGCGCCTGCTCAATGAGTACAACCTGTTCACCGTGACCCGCAGCGGTGCGGCATGCGGTCCGTGCATCCGCATTACACCGGGGCTGACGACCAGGGCCGCCGACATGGATGTGCTGGTCAGGGCACTGACTGAACTGGCCTGACGTCAGACGGTGTCTTTATCAAAGTCTTCGGGGGTGATGTAAGTAGAAAAGGCGTCAGGATCCACACCGATCACGACCGTTCCCAATAAACGCTCTTGAGCTGTGCCCCGGTTGACCCAGTCCATATTCAACAGTGTGCCGGATCCGTGCATTTCACTGTAGATTTCGTCCTGTTCATTTCTCAGCCGGGCAATCTTTCGACCAGCGTAGCCTGGAAGTTCATTGATCTGCGCAGAGATAAGTTCGGGCGCATACAGTTGTCCAACATAGGCCACATGCCGGTCGTTATGCTGTTCATCCAACTTCCTGACCGTCACATGAATATGGACGGATCGGCCGGCATAGAATCCGGGAAACACCGAGAGAAAACTGCAATTACCGTACTCGTTGGTCAGGCCACAACCTCTGAGGTAGCTGTCCTCATCGGTTCGTGGTATCGAGCCAATCTCTCCGGAAGGCGCCTCCTGATCGGGGTCTACCTCACTCCATCCCGAGTAAAGCCCTTGGGCATTACAATGCCAGATATCCACCAACAGGCCTTCGACAGGCTCGCAGGTATTAAAGTTGACGATGTTGAGCACCAACTCCATCGGCACTCCATCGGCACCCTCGGTTATGTCATATCGTTCAAGTCGGTCGTTCCGGAAATAAGGTCCGGCAATTTGCTCAGGCGAAAACACACACAGGGTTGCCTGGGTCTTTTCAAGATCGTTAAAGTGCGCAGCTTTAATGAAATCTTCCATTTTAATATCCCTATTCATTTTTAATACCTGTTCCATACAGGTGGCCGGCTCAGAATATCCAAACCGAGTGAAAACAGGGCGGCATTATGTTTTAAGTTATGACGTTAGTTCGTGCTATCAAATACGACGGGCAAAAAAAAACGGTGCACCGACCAAGCGCACCGTAAAGCCGTAGAACACACAACGAAGTGTAGGGTGAAGCGATCAGTCCAGCAGCGCCAAGGCCTCGGCGGTGCATTCCTGAATGCGGGTCCAGTCGCCGTTCTTGATCCACTCCGGATCAAGCATCCAGCTACCGCCCACGCACATGACGTTTTTCAGCGCCATGTAGCTCTTGATGTTGGCAGGTCCCACGCCGCCGGTCGGGCAGAATTTCACTTCGCCGAACGGGCCGCCCAACGCCTTGATGGCCGCAACGCCACCGCTGACTTCGGCCGGGAACAGCTTGAAGCGGCGGTAACCCAGGCCGTAGCCTTCCATGATGCCCGAGGCATTGCTGATGCCTGGCAACAGTGGAATCGGGCTGGCGACGCTGGCTTCCAGCAAGTCACGGGTGATGCCCGGCGTGACGATGAACTGCGAGCCCGCCGCTTCCGCCGCCGCCAGCATCTGGCGATCCAGCACGGTGCCGGCACCGGTCACCAGCTCCGGACGCTGCTCGCGCAGAATCTGGATGGCCTTGAGGCCGAATTGCGAACGCAGGGTCACTTCCAGGGCTGTCAGGCCACCGGCCGCGAGCGCGTCCGCCAGCGGCAGGACGTCCTGCTCGCGGGCGATGGTGATCACCGGCAGGATCCGCGCTTTCGCGCAGAGGCTGTCGATCAGGGCAACTTTGTCCGCCATGGAAACGGTCGGGGATGGGTTTGTCATAGCGGCTGTTCCTTGGCTCATGGGCACCAGAAAATCTCTAACGTGGGTTGCAGAAATGCGCGCACCGGCATTGCGGCGACATCGTCGCCGGCCAGTGCGGTACTCAGGGTGGTCAGCTTGGACTGACCGGAAATCGATAGAACCTTGTGCTTGGCCGAGGCCAGCAGCGCGCGACTCATGGTCAGGCGCTGGTGCGGCACGGTCGGCGCCAGCATCGGCCAGCAACGACGGACGCCATCGGCCTGCAATGCCTCGGCAAGGTTCGGGCTGTTGGGGAACAGCGACGCGGTGTGGCCGTCATCGCCCATGCCGAGGATCAGCACGTCGATCACCGGCAGTTCGGACAGCAAGCGGTCCGCCTGTTCCGCCGCCTGTTCAAGGTTGGCGCTGGCGCTGTACAGGCTCAGGAACTGCGCCTTGGCCGCAGGCCCTTGCAACAGATAACGCTTGATCAGGCCCGCGTTGCTGTCGGCGTGTTCCACCGGCACCCAACGCTCGTCGGCCAGGCTGACCACCACGTTCGACCAGTCCAGCGACTGCTTGGCCAGGTGCTGGAAAAACGCCACCGGACTGCGGCCACCGGAAACCACCAGGGTCGCAGTGCCCTGGGT
The DNA here is from genome assembly GCF_059491875.1 of Pseudomonas sp. Pseusp49. Lineage (NCBI taxonomy): Bacteria > Pseudomonadati > Pseudomonadota > Gammaproteobacteria > Pseudomonadales > Pseudomonadaceae > Pseudomonas > Pseudomonas sp. Pseusp49. Next base: position 5,414,080 of record NZ_CP168514.1, read on the forward strand.
GTCGATCGCGTCGCTCAATTGCTTGGCCACATTCAGTGCCAGGCTTTCAGCCAGCAACACCGGGCTCTTGAACGCATGGGCGCTGACGCCCTGCGGCAGTTTCAGTTTAGATATCGCCATACCACGACCTCCCGTCCCGCGTGATCAGAGCAATGGAGCTCATCGGCCCCCAGGACCCGGCCGCGTACGGCTTGGGCGCATCACCGGATTTTTTCCACCCGGCGATCAACTGGTCACACCACTTCCACGCGGCTTCGATTTCATCTTTACGGACAAACAGGTTCTGATTGCCGCGCATTACTTCCAGCAACAACCGCTCGTAGGCATCGGGAATCCGTGCGCTGCTCCAGGTGTCGGAAAAATTCAGCTGCAACGGACCGCTGCGCAGCTGCATGCCTTTGTCCAGGCCTTGGTCTTTGGTCATCACGCGCAAGGAAATGCCTTCGTCCGGCTGCAGGCGGATAATCAGCTTGTTGCTGATTTGCAGGCGCTGCTCGGGAGCGAAGATGTAGTGCGACGGTTCCTTGAAGTGGATGACGATCTGCGACAGCTTCTGCGGCATGCGCTTGCCGGTACGCAGGTAAAACGGCACGCCGGCCCAGCGCCAATTGCGGATGTCGGCACGCAGGGCGACAAAGGTCTCGGTATCGCTCTGGGTGTTGGAATTGGGTTCTTCCAGGTACCCCGGCACCGCTTTGCCTTCGCTGTAGCCGGCGATGTACTGGCCGCGCACCACCTGGGTGGTCAGGCCTTCCGGGCTGATCGGCGCCAGGGCCTTGAGCACCTTGACCTTCTCGTCACGGATACTGTCGGCGGACAGGTCGGCCGGCGGGTCCATGGCGATCAGGCAGAGCAGTTGCAGCAGGTGGTTCTGGATCATGTCGCGCAGCTGGCCGGCCTTGTCGAAGTAACCCCAGCGACCTTCGATGCCGACCTTCTCGGCCACGGTGATTTCCACGTGGGAGATGTAATTCTGGTTCCACTGGGTTTCGAACAGGCTGTTGGCGAAACGCAGGGCGATCAGGTTCTGGACGGTCTCTTTGCCCAGGTAGTGGTCGATGCGGTAGGTGCGGTTCTCCGGGAAGAACTGCGCCACGGCGTCGTTGACCTTGCGCGAGGATTCCAGGTCCGAACCGATAGGCTTTTCCAGCACCACACGGGTATTTTGCGCCAGGCCGACCTTGGCCATGTTCTCGCAGATCGCGCCGTAGACGGCGGCCGGCGTGGCGAAGTAGGCAATGACCCGTTGCGTGGTACCGGCCACCTCGGCCAGGGCCACATAATCTTCGGACTTGAGGAAATCGACGTGCAGGTAACTCAGGCGCGCCAGAAAACGCTCGACCACGGCTTCGTCCAGCTCTTTGGCACCGACATAGCGGCGCAGCTCGGAGGCGATGAACGCCAGGTGTTCCTGCTCGCTACCCGGCTCACGGGCCAGCGCGATGATTCGCGTGTCCTCGTGCAACAGGCCGGCGCCGTCGAGTTGATAAAGGGCAGGAAACAGCTTGCGCAAGGCCAGATCGCCAAGGGCGCCGAACAAGGCAAAGGTGCACGGTTCAACCGTAATCGAGAGCATGATGTTTGTTCTTTTATCAAGTTAAGCTACAAATACCTTTTTTCAAGGCATCACTCAAGGGAAAATGTAGTAATAACCACAACATTTTCGCAAAATACAGATTCCGAGTGGTGGTCGGTCTGAGCCATCAGTAGGATAGGCCACCGTCATGGGCCTCACCAAAGGCCCTTTTTGCATTAGCCGCGCGCTTATCGGCGCCGGTGAATCAAGGATACTTATATGGACCGCGTGCGAAATTTACTGGAGCAAATCCAGAATCGCCTTGAAGAGCTGAACAAGGCCGAACGCAAAGTCGCCGAGGTGATCCTGCTCAACCCGCAGCAGGCCACCCGCTTCAGCATCGCCGCCCTCGCCCAGGCCGCCTCGGTCAGCGAACCGACGGTCAACCGTTTCTGCCGTTCGTTCGGCGTCAGCGGCTACCCCGAACTCAAGCTGCAACTGGCCCAGAGCCTGGCCAGTGGCGCCGCGTACGTCAGCCGTGCGGTGGAGGCCGATGACAATCCGGAGGCCTACACCCAGAAGATCTTCGGCAGCGCCATCGCCTCGCTGGACAGCGCCTGCCAGGCACTGGACCCGAACCTGATCAGCCGCGCCGTCGACCTGCTGATCCAGGCCCGGCAGATCCACTTCTTCGGCCTCGGCGCCTCGGCTCCGGTGGCCCTGGACGCGCAGCACAAGTTCTTCCGCTTCAACCTCGCCGTCACGGCCCACGCCGACGTGCTGATGCAGCGCATGATTGCCTCGGTAGCCCATACCGGCGAGTTGTTCGTGATCATTTCCTACACCGGTCGCACCCGCGAACTGGTGGAAGTGGCGCGTATCGCCCGGGAAAACGGCGCCTCGGTGCTGGGCCTGACCGCCGAGAACTCGCCGCTGGCCAAGGCCAGCACCCTGAGCTTGAACATTCCGCTGCCGGAAGACACCGACATCTACATGCCGATGACGTCGCGGATCATCCAGCTGACCGTGCTGGACGTACTCGCCACTGGCATGACGTTGCGCCGGGGCGTGGATTTCCAGCCACACTTGCGCAAGATCAAAGAGAGCCTGAATGCCAGCCGGTATCCGGTGGGTGACGAGTTCAATTAATTAAAAGATCGCAGCCTTCGGCAGCTCCTATAGGTGTGCACACGCCTTTGTAGGAGCTGCCGAAGGCTGCGATCTTTTGATGTGCTGTTAACCCCCCACCCGCGCCTGCAAACTCAAATGCGCCCGCTCCCCAGGCGCCAGACTCAAACTGTCCGTCCCGCCACTCGCGGCTTCTACACAAACAAATTCGGATATCTCGTTCCAGGTCACGCCAAGCAACGGCCGCGAACCGGGATGCCACACCACCGTGTCGGCCGTTTCGCCCGTGTCGATGCACAACGCCCGCTGCCAGGCGTGGTCGTTGAGCTGCAATTCGCCGTCATGCTGGAACACCCGCTGGCAACCGCCGTCCACGCGCAACTCGCCTTCCTGCTGACACACCTGTCGGCTCAACTGGTCATAACCCTGCGCGCCGTCGAGCCCAGACAGCGCTATCTCACTGACATCGCCAATACGCCAGTAAGCATGCAAAGCCTGGCTCATCTGGCACGGCATGTCGTCCTGATGCTCGGTGCTCAGGCGCAAGTCCATGCGCTCCCCCAGGTGCGCATGCAGGTCCACCTGCCAGTCGCACAACTTCAGCTGCCAGTGCAGCCGCACGCCTTCGTCGTCACTGCTGCTGTCGAGGAGCTTCCAGTCGAGCAGCCGCGCCCAGCCATGGGACGGCCAGGCGTTTTCGCTCGGATGCCGGCCATACCAGGGCCAACACACCGGTACCCCCCCGCGAATGGCCCCGACCTGCGGCCACTTTGCCGCGCACCACAGCCAGGGTTTTTGCCCCTTGGGCTGGAAGTGCAGCAACTGCGCGCCCTGCCGACTGAACACCGCCTGACACAGCGGATGATCGATCACCAGCACGTCGCGCATCTGATAGCGCTCCCACGCGAACACCGGACGTTCGCGCAAGGATTTGAAGAAGCGTTGTAGCGGATGCTCAAGCATTTACTACGGTCCTGAAAATCATGGGTGTACTCATACTGTTGCGGCCAGCGAACCACTGTGGCGAGGGGGCTTGCCCCCGTTGGAGTGCGAAGCGCTCCCAATACTGTCGCCGCGGGTTATCTGAAAGAACCCGTTGGCTGTTTTTGGGGCTGCTTCGCAGCCCAACGGGGGCAAGCCCCCTCGCCACAGTTGCGTTCGACACAACATTTCTTGTCAGCCCTCGCAAAAAAAAGCGGACAGCCATGGCTGTCCGCAAATATGCGCACATGGAGAGAAGCTTATCGCAGACGCGTTAGAACACCGACTGAATTTTCAGGCCGGCCACCAGCGCGTTGTCCACTTCATCCACACCACCCGGGTGAGTGACGTATTGCAGGTTGGGACGTACGGTCAGCCAGTTGGTCACGTGGAAGCCGTAATTGATCTCGTAGTTGTATTCGGTTTCACGAATCGGCGAGAACAGCGGATTGTCGTATTCCGAAACACCGTTGGCCACGTTGGTCAGTTCAGCGTTTTTCTTCACGTCATCGTTGACATGGATACGGGCGAAACCGATGCCCACGTCATCCTTGGGACGTGCGTCGAACGGGCCCTTGTACACGAACATCAACGACTGGTAGTTGTCGATGAAGTTGGTGTCCTTGTCGTGGAAGGTGGCGTTGGCCGCGATGTTCAGGCCACGGGAAGCGTCGCCGTTGTGGCTGGTGAGTTGCTGCTGCGCAACGAACCAGTAGCCGTGCTTGCTATCGTGGACGCGATAAGGGTTGCCGGTGGTCGCGGCATCCTGGCCGTTGTCGTCCTTGAGAACGTCGTCGGCATTGGCGGTGCTTTTGTAGTAACCGACACGGTATTCGCCCGGCAGGCTGTTGACCTTCGGCGACCAGACCAGTTCGACCGGCAACACGGTGCCTTCAGTACCACTGCCGCTGAGCTTGAAGCCGTTACCGTGTTCCAGTTGCGTCGGGTTCTGGTTGTACGCACCAATCTGAGCATAGAGCTCGTCATTGATGTGGTACTTCACACGGATCGCCGCCTGGCTGACCGGCCAGTTGTACCAGATGTTGGTGGCCCAGTTACCGACCTGGGATCCGCAGAACGCCAGGTTCTGGAATTCGCACGGGAAGGTGTTGAAGTCTTCACCTTCACCGAAGTAACCGGCCTTGACGTCCAGTTTGTTGTCGAAGAACTGGTGCTGAATCCACAACTGGGTCAGACGCACCATGTGGCCACGACCGTAGACTTCCTGGGAGGAACTCAAGGTGCCGGCACGCGGGTCGCCGATACGGTCGTTGGAGATGTTCTCGCCGTTACGGTTGGTGAGCTGGATCTTGGCCTGGGTGTTGTCCCAGCCGAACAGTTTTTCCAGGTCCAGCGCCGCGCCCAGGCCGAACTGGTCGGCGTAGCGCGCGGTCTTGTCATCGTTGAAGCCGCCATGCAGGTTGCCGCCGACTTCACCGACGTAGTCCATCTTGATGTCGATGCCTTGCTCGATCAGCTTGGTACGCTCGCCACCCCAATCGCCCGTCATCCACTTGGAGTCGGAGCTGAACGCTTCATCGGCCATCGCATTGCCGGCCAGAACCAGTGCTGCCGCTGCTGAAACCTGGCAGATCAACCGGGCCTTGTTCTTCATCTTCATCCCTACATCCTCGTTTTATTGTTATTAACTTTTCTTCTTTAACGCGGTTACATCTGGTGCAATGCGCGACAGGCCGTGCATTGCGAATCCCCCCCTGTAGGAGCGAGCTTGCTCGCGAGAAACCTGAGAGCGCCGTGGGGTATCAGGTTTCCAGTGTCATCGTTGACGTCCATCGCGAGCAGGCTCGCTCCTACAGGTTTGTTCTTCAGCGGCCTTTGAATTGGGCGACGTTGGCGCTGTGCGCTTCGGTTTTCGGCACGCCGGCCACCCCCAGGCGCTCCCCGGTTTTGGCATCGAACAGCAGCACTTTCGCCGGATCGAATTGCAGGGTCAGGGTCTCCCCCACCGCAGGCGCCACGTCCGGCGCCAGGCGGCAGCAGACCTTGGTGTCATTGAGGTTGACGAAGACCAGGGTGTCCGGCCCGGTCGGTTCGGTGACCTGGACTTCGGCACGAATGGTCGGCAAACCGTTCGCTTCACCGTTGGCCAGGATGATCTGTTCAGGGCGCATGCCGAGGATCACTTCGCGGTCTTCGAGACCGGCGTCCTGCATGCCCAGCGGCAACTCGCAACGGGCCTGGCCGCTGTCGAGCAGCGCCAGCAGGCGACCGTCCTTGCGCTGCAGGCGCAGCGGGATGAAGTTCATCGGCGGCGAACCGATGAAGCTCGCCACGAAGAGGTTGGCCGGGTTGTTGTAGATGTCCTTCGGCGTACCGAACTGCTGGATGATCCCGTCCTTCATCACCGCCACCTTGTCGCCCAGGGTCATGGCTTCGATCTGGTCGTGGGTCACGTAGACCGTGGTGGTTTTCAGGCGCTGGTGCATCAGTTTCATTTCGGTGCGCATCTCGACCCGCAGCTTGGCGTCGAGGTTGGACAGCGGTTCGTCGAACAGATAAATCTTCGGCCGCCGCGCCAGCGCACGCCCCATCGCCACGCGCTGTTGCTGGCCACCGGAGAGCTGGCCGGGCTTGCGGCTGAGCAGGTGTTCGATCTGCAACAGCTTGGAAACCCGAGCGACTTCTTCGTCGATTTCCGCGGTCGGCATTTTGCGGATCTTCAGGCCGAAGGCGATGTTGTCGCGCACGCTCATGGTCGGGTACAGCGCGTAGGACTGGAACACCATGGCGATGTCACGATCCTTGGGGCTCATGCCGCTGATGTCGGCGTCATCCACCAGGATCGCGCCGCCGCTGATGGTTTCCAGGCCGGCGATGCAGTTCATCAGTGTGGATTTACCGCAGCCCGACGGGCCGACCAGGATCAGGAACTCACCGTCATCGATTTTCAGTTCGATGTTTTTCAGGGTGTCCGGCAAGCCGGGGCCGTAGGTCTTGTTGACGTTGCGTAATTCGAGAGTTGCCATCTTTCTACCCCTTGACCGCGCCGGACGTCAGCCCACGCAGGAAATACTTGCCAGCGAATATGTAGACCAGCAGTGTCGGCAGCCCGGCGATCATCGCGGCGGCCATATCAACGTTGTATTCCTTGGCCCCGGTGCTGGTGTTGACCAGGTTGTTCAGGGCCACGGTAATTGGCTGGGCATCGCCGCTGGCGAAGACCACGCCGAACAGGAAGTCGTTCCAGATCTGGGTGAACTGCCAGATCAGGCAGACCATCACGATCGGGATCGACATCGGCAGCAGGATTTTCAGGAAGATCGTGAAGAAGCCCGCGCCATCGAGCCTTGCGGCTTTCACCAGCGCATCCGGAATACTCACGTAGTAGTTGCGGAAGAACAGCGTGGTGAACGCCAGGCCGTAGACCACGTGCACCAGCACCAGGCCGGTGGTGGTGTTGGCCAGGCCGAATTTGCCGAGGGTGAACGAGGCCGGCAGCAGCACGGTCTGGAACGGCAGGAAGCAGCCGAACAACAGCAGGCCGAAGAACAACTGCGAGCCACGGAAGCGCCACATCGACAGCACGTAGCCGTTCATTGCCCCAATGAAAGTCGAGATCAGCACCGCCGGCACGGTGATTTTCACCGAGTTCCAGAAGTAGCCGCCGACCACGTCCCAGGCCTTGATCCAGCCGATGCCGTCGATCACGGTCGGCCAGCTCAGCAGGTTGCCGGTGCGGATGTCTTCCGGGGATTTGAAGCTGGTCAGCAGCATCACCACCAGCGGGATCAGGTACACCGCCGCTGCCAACAGCAGGGTGGCGTAGATCGCGATGCGGCTGAAACTGATGCCCGATTTTCCGAGTTGATTAGTCATGGCGTTTGCCTCGCAGCTCGGAGTACAGGTACGGCACGAGGATGGTCAGCACGGCGCCGAGCATCAGCATGGCGCTGGCCGAACCGATGCCCATCTGGCCACGACTGAAGGTGAAGGAATACATGAACATCGCCGGCAGGTCGGATGAATAACCCGGGCCGCCCGCAGTCATCGCCGCGACCAGGTCGAAGCTCTTGATCGCGATGTGCGCCAGGATCATGAAGGCACTGAAGAACACCGGACGCAGGCTCGGCAGGACGATCTTCAGGTAGATGGTCGGCAGGCTCGCACCATCGACTTGCGCGGCGCGGATGATCGATTGATCGACACCGCGCAGGCCGGCCAGGAACATCGCCATGACAAACCCGGAGGCTTGCCACACGGCGGCGATCACCAGGCAGTAGACGACACGATCCTGATCCACCAGCCAGTCGAGACGAAAGCCTTCCCAGCCCCAGTCACGCAGCATCTTGTCCAGGCCCAGGCCAGGGTTGAGCAGCCATTTCCATGCGGTACCGGTGACGATCATCGACAGCGCCATCGGGTACAGGTAGACGGTGCGGATGAAGCCTTCCTTGCGAATGCGCTGGTCCAGCAGCACGGCGAGGAACACGCCCAGCACCAGGCTGATGCCGATGAACATGCCGCCGAACACCGCGAGGTTCTTGCTCGCGACCCACCAGCGGTCGTTGTCCATCAGGCGCATGTATTGCTGCAGGCCGACCCACTTGTAGCTCGGCATGAAGCTGGAATTGGTGAAGGACAGAATGAACGTCCAGATGATGTAACCGTAGAAGCCAACCAACACGATCAGCATGCTCGGCGCGAGTACCAATTTGGGTAGCCAGCGTTGCAGCGCATCGAACGGTGAGGCTTTGCTGAAAACCGCCACAGAGCTCATCGGGATAATCCAGGTTTAGATTTCGGGATCCGTAGGAGCTGCCGCAGGCTGCGATCTTTTGATCTTGATTCTGAAAAACAAAATCAAAAGATCGCAGCCTGCGGCAGCTCCTACAGGGGGGGTGCCAAGGGATTACTGGGCGGCTTTGACAGCCGACGCCAGTTGGGCGCTGGCCTTGGCCGGGTCAGCGTCCTTGTCGTTCATGAAGTTGGTGACCACGTCGAAGATCGCGCCCTGCACGGCCAGGGAGGTGGCCATGTTGTGCGCCATGCTCGGTTGCAGGCCGCCGGTCTTGTCGTCCGCAATGAAGTCCTTCGCCGACTTCTGGGCGCACTCGTCGAAGCCGAGCTTGTCCATTTCGCCCAGCATGTCGTTACGCACCGGGATCGAACCCTTGTTCATGCTGAAGACTTTCTGGAAGTCGGTGCCCAAGGCGACCTTGGCCAGGTCTTGCTGGGCGGCGATATCGCCCTTGCGATCAGCCTTGAGCTTGAACACCGCCAGGGAGTCGATGTTGTAGGTGAAGGCCTTTTCAGTGCCCGGGAACGCTACGCACAGGTAGTCCTTGCCCGCGACTTTCTTGGCCGCCGTCCACTCGCTTTTCGCCCAGTCGCCCATCATCTGCATGCCGGCCTTGCCGTTGATGACGTCGGCGGCGGCGATGTTCCAGTCACGACCGGCACGGTTCGGGTCCATGTAGCCGGTGATCTTTTTCAGCTCGGCGAACGACTTGGTCATTTCCGGGCCGGACAGGGTTTTCTGGTCCAGGTCGACCAGGGCTTTCTTGTAACCGTCGGCGCCCATGACCGAGAGCACCACGTCTTCAAACACGGTGCTGTCCTGCCAAGGCTGACCGCCGTGGGCGAGCGCGATGAAGCCGGCGGCCTTGAGCTTGTCGCCGGCGGCATAGAATTCTTCGAGGGTGGTCGGGGCTTTTTCGATCCCGGCTTTCTTGAACACTTCCGGATTGATCCACAGCCAGTTGACGCGGTGGATGTTCACCGGCACGGCGACGTAATCGCCTTCGTACTTCACGGTGTCGGAGACTTTCTTCGACAGCAGGCCATCCCAGTTTTCCGCCTTGGAAACGTCTTTCAACGCATCGGTGCTGAGCAGGCCGGTGCTGCCCCACTCCTGGATGTCGGGACCCTTGATCTGCGCAACGCCTGGCGGGTTGCCGGCTACGGCGCGACTCTTGAGCACGGTCATGGCCGTGGAACCGCCGCCACCGGCGACTGCGCCGTCCTTCCAGGTGAAGCCGTCTTTTTCGACTTGAGCCTTCAGGACATCGACCGCTGCTTTTTCACCACCGGAGGTCCACCAGTGAACGACTTCAACGGAACCTTTGGATTCGGCGGCCAGGACACTGAGGGGGAGCGCAGACAGGGAAGCGAGAGAAATGACAGTAGCGAGGCGAGAAATCGCATTCATCTAGGAGCACCTTTCTTGTTGTTATGCATGCAAGTCTGTTGCTTGCGCTGCATAGGATTCTAAACAGGGGATATCCCCTCGCAGGTAACGAAGGGATGCGCGAATGTCACCGCATGGTTACATAGAACCGCTCTGGGACAACTGCGCCAGCGCCGTTGCCATGCTCGGCGCCAGCGCCAGGCGCGGAATCAGCACGGCTTGCCAGGCATGGTAAAGGTCAGGCTTGCCGGGCCAGATGTCGGCACTCGGGCGGTTTTGCGGATCGAGTTCGTGATACCAGCTGCCATCGCAGCGGTCGATGAAATGACTGTCACAGAATTCCCAGAACAGGCGATACCACTGCTCGTACTGCACGTCACCCGTGCGCTTGATCAGCGCACTGGCGGCGGCACTGGCTTCGCAATGGGTCCAGTGCAGTCGATGGCGGACCACCGCTTTGTTGTCCCAATCCAGGGTGTAGACAATCCCCGGCGCGCCATCGATGTTCCAGCCGTGACGACAGTTGTGCTCGAAGAGTTTTTGCGCATCGGTGACCAGCCAGCCCGGCGTGAGCATCCCCGCGCTCACCCGCGAAGCTTCGAGGTGCAGCAACAGCCGCGCCCACTCGAAACCGTGGCCCGGGGTGGTGCCGTAGGGGCGAAAACCGTCCGCCGGATTGTCACGGTTGTAGTCTCGCAGTGGCTGCCAGTCGCGGTCGAAATGCTCGATCACCAGGTAGTCGTTGGCAGCGGCGTGACCATGGATCACGCGTTCGACGATGCGCTGGGCGCGGCACAACCAGCGGTTGTCTTCAGTGACATCGGCCAGGGCGAGGAAGGCTTCGGTGGCGTGCATGTTGCTGTTGGCGCCGCGATAGGCTTCCTCTTCACTCCAGTCGCGATTGAAGGATTCGCGCATCGCGCCTTCTTCTTCACTCCAGAACCAGGTGTCGATGATGTCGATGGCATCATCGAGCAAGGCTTGCGCACCGGGACGCTGTGCGACCACCGCAGAACTGGCGGCCAGCGCGACGAAGGCATGCAGGTAGGCGTTCTTGCCGGTGTTGCCGTCGCGATGTTCGGCAGTGGCGAACCAGCCGCCGTGAACCGCATCACGCAGGGGCCCGCGCAGTGCCGCAACGCCGTGATCGACCAGTTCGGCAAAGCCTGGCAAACCCTGAATGTGGGCCATGGCGAAGCTGTGGGTCATGCGTGCGGTGTTCATGGTCTGGGCTTGCGCATCGGCCGGGAGGCGGCCCCTTTCATCGAGGTTGCCGAAGCCTTCAGGGAGTTTGGAAGCCTTGGCAAAACTCAACAGGCGCAGGCCTTCGGCGGCGAGCCATTGCTGATGAGCAGGTGCGTTCAGCCAACTGCTGAAGGCTGGTTGGAGGGTGTCCATGGCGTACCTTTTTTGTTGTTATGACTGAGGGGGAGCATAAACAACGGACGAAGGTCGGCTTGTAACGAAGGGGGTGGGTTATGTCACCAGGCTGTGACATTTATCTTGAGGGATGTGTTGAATCTTCTAACGCCTTCGCGAGCAAGCCCGCTCCCACAGTTGATCGCATTCCATCTGGATGAACTCGGTCAAATGTGGGAGCGGGCTTGCTCGCGAAGAACGATAACGCGGTCTGACTAGTCAACGCTGCGTGGCAACTGCAGGGTCACCCGCAACCCGCCCTCACGCAGGTTCTGCAAGCTGACCTCACCACCATGGCTATGGGCAATGTTGCGGGCAATCCCCAGCCCCAACCCATACCCCTGCTGCTGCCCGGCCAGACGGAAATGCGGTTCGAACACCTGCTCCAGCCGCTGCTCCGGCACGCCGGGCCCTTCATCATCGACATGCAGGATGAACGCGCGGTCATCGTCATCGATGTGCAGGTGCGCGTTCTGCCCGTACTTCAACGCATTGTCGATCAGGTTGCCGATGCAGCGCTTGAGCGCCAGCGGCTTGCCCGGATACGCCGCCAACGCCCGCCCCTGCTGGGTCACGCGACCATTGCCGTTGGGCGCCAGGTACGGTTCCACCAGGCAGTCGAGCACATGGTTGAGGTCAACCGGCTCGATGTTCTCGTGGATGTCGGTGTCCTTCACGCATTGCAGCGCGCCCTTGACCAGCAACTCGAGCTCGTCCAGATCGCGCCCGAACTTGGCTTGCAGCGTTTCGTCTTCGAGCAATTCAACGCGCAGGCGCAAACGGGTGATCGGCGTGCGCAGGTCGTGGGAAATCGCACTGAACAACTGGCTGCGCTCGGTCAGGTAACGGCTGATGCGCTCGCGCATGGTGTTGAAGGCGCGCCCGACCTCGACCACTTCGCTACCACCGCCCTCGGCCACCGGTTCCACGTCGGCACCCAGCGACAGATCGCGCGCGGCCCGCGCCAGGCGCTTGAGCGGACGACTCTGCCAGTGCACCAGCAGGCCGATGAACAACAGCAGAAAGCCGCTGGTCAGGACGATGAACCACACCTGTTGTGCCGGCAGGCCCTGTTCTTCAAGGCTGGTGTAAGGCTCGGGCAGCAATGAGGCGATGTACAGCCATTCACCCGGCGCCATCTGGATCTGCGTGACCAGCACCGGCGGGTTCACCGGTTCCAGGGTCAAGGCGTAGTGCGCCCAGGAGCGCGGCAACTCATCGAGCTTCAGGCCGCCATTGAAGATGCGCAGGTCTTCCGGGCTGACGAAGGTCACCGAGATGTCCGTGTCCTGGCCGAGGGACTGGCGCAGCACCTCGTCCACCGCCTTGAGCACCGCCTCTTTGCGCGGGGTGATGGGCAGCACTTCCATGCCCAGGGGTTTGTCGTTGAGCGTGACCACGAACCGGGTGCCGCCCATGCTGCGCAACTGATCGAGCACCAGGGGCCGAAACGCCACCGGCAACGAACGGAAATAACTGACACTGGCCGTCATCGAATGGGCCAGGCTGCGGGCGCTGGTGACCAGGCCCTCGAGCTGCGTGGCGCGCAGTTGCGACACCCAGATCACACTCGACAGCGCCTGGGCGAACAACACGGCCAGTAAGGTCAACAGCAACATCCGCCCGAGCAGCGAACGCGGCATCGGCACCCTGGCGGCAAGCTTGCGGAACATCTCAGTGGCCATTGCCGGCAACCACATTGGCCGCCAGTTGGTAGCCGCTGCCACGCACGGTGCGGATCAACCGTGGCGGTTTTTCCGTGTCGCGCAGGCGCTGGCGCAACCGGCTGACGGCCATGTCGACGATGCGATCCAGCGGCATCAGTTCACGGCCACGGGTCGCGTTGCCGATGGTGTCGCGGTCGAGGATTTCCTGCGGATGGTCGAGGAATAGTTTCAGCAGTGCGAAGTCGGCGCCCGAAAGAATCACCTCTTCGCCATCGATGTGAAACAGCCGATGGCTGACCATGTCCAGGCGCCAGTCATCGAAGGCCAGCACCTCACCGCCGTTACGCTCCTGACCGAACTGCGCGCGGCGCAGCAACGCCTTGATCCGCGCCTGCAATTCCCGTGGGCTGAACGGCTTGCCGAGGTAATCGTCGGCGCCCAGCTCCAGGCCGATGACCCGGTCGGCTTCGTCGGAACTGGCGGTGAGCATGATGATCGGCACCTGCGCCTGGCGCGGATGCTGGCGAATCCAGCGACACAGGCTGAAGCCGTCTTCGTCGGGCAGCATCACGTCAAGGATCACCAGGTCGGCCGGCGCCTCGTTCAGCGCCTGGCGAAAACCGGCGCCATCGGCAGTGGCACGCACCTGGAACCCGGCGCGAGTCAGGTAGGTGTCCAGCAACTCGCGTATCTCTTGATCGTCATCGACCAACAAAATCGACTTGTTGACTGAGCTCACTTCGAAGGCATCCTTGTTGTTTGAATTGGGCGGATTATGCCTGATGAACCTTGAAAAATTGTTGCCTGTTCTGGCCTCATCGCGGGCAAGCCCGCTCCCACAAGGTTATGTACACATTCTGAAAATGCCGGTGATCCTGTGGGAGCGGGCTTGCCCGCGATGAAGGCGACTCGATCTCAAGCCTGTTCGAGCGCTACTCCCGCGCCAACAAGTCCGGAATACGGCGCCGTCACCAGCCACACCGGAATCCCCTTGAAGTAATCGCTCATGCACCCCTTGTCGGCGAAGCAGCGGGCGAAACCGCTTTCGAGGAAGAAATCGGCAAACCGTGGAATCACCCCGCCAACGATGTACACGCCAGCGCGTCCACCGCTGGTCAGCACGTTGTTGCCCGCCACGCGACCGAGCCAGCAGCAGAACTGCTCAAGCACTTCCACGGCAATCGGGTCGCCCGCCAGCCCGGCGGCGGTGATGGCTTCCGGCGTGTCGAGCACAGGCGTGTGCCCGTCCACCGCACAGATCGCCCGGTAGACACGGGGCAAGCCGCCGCCGCTCAACGCGGTTTCAGCGCTGACGTGACCGATCTCGTTGAAGATGTGCTGCCAGAGTTGGGTTTCACGCGGGCTGCTCAATGGCAGGTCGACGTGGCCGCCCTCCCCTGGCAACGCAGCAAACCGGCCCTCGCCCAGATCGAGCAAGGTGCCGACGCCCAGGCCGGTGCCCGGGCCAATCACCACGGCCGGGCGCAACGGCTCCGGCGTGCCTTCGCAGACCACGCGGAATTCGCCGGGCTGCAAACGGGTCATGCCCAGGGCCATGGCCGAGAAGTCGTTGACCAGCAACAGTTGATCCACCTGCAAGGTCTGGCAGAACCCTTTGCGGCTCAGACGCCAGTGATTGTTGGTGAACTTGAACTCATCGCCACTGACGGGACCGGCCACCGACAGGCATACCGAACCGATCGAACCCGGCGCCAGCCCCAGACCATTGAGGTAGAGGCTGATCGCTTCTTCCGGGCTGGGGAAGTCCGCCGTTGCCAGCACCTGGACCGATTCCAGCTGCTGGTTTTTCCACAACGCGAAACGTGCGTTGGTCCCACCGATGTCACCGACCAAAGCCAGTTTCAATTAAGCGTCTCCAGGGCAGAAGTGAAGGCGCTGGCGCCCTGCTCCGCCGAGCTGAAGGCCATGCGCATGAAACCAAACAGTTCGCGACCGGTGCCGATGTTGTTGCCCAACAGGCCCTTGGCCGGCGTGCGCGCTGCGAATTCTTCGGCGTCCACCTTAAGCTCCAGGGTGCCTTTGACGCCATCGACGCGGATGATATCGCCCTCTTGCACCCGCGCCAAAGCGCCGCCGACATAAGCTTCGGGGCTGACGTGAATGGCCGCCGGGATTTTCCCCGACGCACCGGACATGCGTCCGTCAGTCACCAGCGCCACCTTGAAGCCGCGGTCCTGCAATACGCCGAGGAACGGCGTCATCTTGTGCAGCTCGGGCATGCCGTTGGAGCGCGGCCCCTGGAAGCGCATCACCGCGACAAAATCCTTCTCCAGCAAACCGGCCTTGAACGCATCGGCCAGGTCCTGCTGATCCTGGAACACCATGGCCGGCGCTTCGACGATCTGGTTTTCCACGGCGACGGCGGAGACTTTCATCACCCCGCGACCGAGGTTGCCTTCCATCACCCGCAGGCCACCTTCGGCCGAGAACGCGCGGGCCACCGGCCGCAGGATGGTTTCATCGAGGCTGTCGGTCACGCCTTCGCGCCACACCAGTTCGCCGTTGTCGAGGAACGGCTCCTGGGTATAGCGGCTCAGGCCATGACCCATCACGGTGTTGACGTTTTCGTGGAGCAGCCCGGCTTCCAGCAGTTCGCGGATCAGGAACGACATGCCACCCGCGGCCTGGAAGTGGTTGATGTCGGCCTTGCCGTTCGGGTAGACGTGGCTCAGGGTCGGCACCACCTCGGAGAGGTCGGCCATGTCCTGCCAGGTCAGTTGAATGCCCGCCGCCATGGCGATGGCCGGCATGTGCAGGGTGTGGTTGGTCGAGCCGCCCGTGGCGTGCAGCGCGACAATCGAGTTGACCAGCGAACGCTCGTCGACGATTTCGCCGATCGGCATGAAGTCGCCGTTCTGCTTGGTCAGGCGCGTGACCTGGTGCGCGGCTTCGCGGGTCAGGGCGTCACGCAGCGGCGTGTTCGGGTTGACGAAGGATGCGCCCGGCAAGTGCAGGCCCATGACTTCCATCAGCAACTGGTTGGTGTTGGCGGTGCCGTAGAAGGTACAGGTGCCAGGGCTGTGGTAGGACTTCATCTCCGATTCCAGCAGCTCCTCGCGGGTCGCCTTGCCTTCGGCGTATTTCTGGCGCACGTCGGCTTTCTGCTTGTTGGAAATGCCCGAGACCATCGGCCCGCCCGGCACGAAGATCATCGGCAGATGGCCGAAGCGCAGCGCGCCCATCATCAGGCCCGGCACGATCTTGTCGCAGATACCGAGCAGCAGCGCGCCGTCGAACATGTTGTGGGACAGCGCCACAGCGGTGGACAGCGCGATCACTTCGCGGCTCGGCAGGCTCAGCTCCATGCCCGGCTCGCCCTGGGTCACGCCATCGCACATGGCCGGGGTGCCACCGGCGAACTGGCCGACGGAGCCGATTTCGCGCAGGGCCTTTTTGATCAGCTCCGGAAAGACTTCGTACGGCTGGTGCGCCGAGAGCATGTCGTTATATGACGAAACAATCGCGATGTTCGCGGCGTTCATCATCCGCAGGCTGTGCTTGTCGTCGCTGCCGCAACCGGCCACGCCATGGGCGAAGTTGGCGCATTGCAGCTTGCTGCGCATCGGACCGTCGCTGGCCGCACCGCGAATCAATGCAAGGTAAGCCTCACGCGTGGCGCGACTGCGGGCGATAAGCCGTTCGGTGACCTCAAGGACGCGGGGATGCATGTGTAGAACTCCAGGCTAACGGATGTGGCGACCTGATTGTCTATGCTGATCAAAGGCCGGTGTCGATGGGATGACAGACGGTTTTCTTGATCGGTTGGACCAGTTGATTCAGGTCACTCGTTGTAGATTGAACAAAATATTGCCATCAAAAAGGCTTGTTTTCTATTTTTTTGCGAATAATCTTGTAATTCCAACAACAAAACGACGGTAGCGCCGCACTATGACTCTTCGAATCGCAATCAATGGTTTTGGCCGCATCGGCCGTAATGTCCTGCGCGCACTCTATACCCAGGGCTACCGTCAGGATCTGCAGATCGTCGCCATCAACGACCTGGGCGACAGCGCAATCAATGCTCATCTACTCAAGTACGACACCGTTCACGGCACGTTCGATGCCGATGTCCAACACGACCTGGAGAGTCTGACGGTCAACGGCGACCGCATTTCGGTCAGCGCCATTCGCAACCCCGCCGACTTGCCCTGGGCTGCGGAAAAGATTGATGTGGTGTTCGAATGCACCGGCCTGTTCACCGACCGGGCCAAAGCCGCCGCGCATATTACGGCCGGCGCGCGCAAAGTGATCATCTCGGCCCCGGCCAAAGGCGCCGACGCCACCGTCGTTTATGGGGTGAACCACGACATTCTGCGCCAGTCGCACCAGATCATTTCCAACGCGTCGTGCACCACCAACTGCCTGGCCCCGGTGGCCCAGGTGCTGCACCGCGAGCTGGGCATCGAAAGCGGTCTGATGACCACCATTCATGCCTACACCAACGACCAGCACCTGACCGACGTCTATCACGTCGATCCGTACCGCGCCCGTTCGGCCACCCAGAACATGATCCCGAGCAAGACCGGTGCTGCTGAAGCGGTGGGTCTGGTGCTGCCGGAACTGGCGGGCAAATTGACTGGCATGTCGGTGCGCGTCCCGGTGATCAATGTGTCGCTGGTGGACCTGACTGTGCAGCTCAAGCGCGAAGCGTCGGCCGATGAGGTCAATGCGCTGATGAAAGAGGCCAGCCAGCACTCGAAGATCCTTGGGTACAACACCCTGCCGCTGGTCTCCAGCGACTTCAACCACAACCCCCTGTCGTCGATCTTCGACGCCAACCACACCAAGTCCAGCGGCAAGCTGCTCAAGGTCCTGGCCTGGTACGACAACGAGTGGGGCTTCTCCAACCGCATGCTCGATAACTGCCTGGCGCTGTGTAACGCCGAATAAAGCGCTGCCTGCTCACCTGTAGGAGCTGCCGCAGGCTGCGATCTTTTGATCTTGAATTTCAGCAGACCAAGATCAAAAGATCGCAGCCTTCGGCAGCTCCTACACGGGTATTTGCAACACTCACAGGCGTCTGGAGCAGCACGCAACTCACACAAAAGACCCTGGCGGCATCGCCGAATAAAGCACTGCCTACTCACCTGTAGGAGCTGCCGCAGGCTGCGATCCTTTGACCTTGAATTTCAGCAGACCAAGATCAAAAGATCGCAGCCTTCGGCAGCTCCTACACCGGTATTTGCAACACTCACAGGCGTCTGGAGCAGCACGCAACTCACACAAAAGACCCTGGGCGGCATCGCCGGGTAAAGCACTGCCTACTCACCTGTAGGAGCTGCCGCAGGCTGCGATCTTTTGATCTTCGCTGAAGACCAAGATCAAAAGATCGCAGCCTTCGGCAGCTCCTACACGGGTATTTTCAACACCTCACAGGCGTCTGGAGCAGCATCAATGATCGGCATTACTTTTACGCAAAAGACCCTGGCGGCGCGCAAGCGTATTGCCCTGGTTGCCCATGACCACTGCAAGGTGTTCTTGCTCGACTGGGCCGAACGGCAGAAAGACAAGCTGGCCCAGCATGATCTGGTCGCTACCGGTACCACGGGGTTGTTGTTGCAACAACGCCTCGACCTGCCCGTGGAGAGCATGATCAGTGGTCCGTTGGGCGGCGACCAGCAGCTCGGTGCGCAAATCGCCGAGCAACGGGTCGACATGCTGGTGTTCTTCTGGGACCCGTTCGAGCCACAACCCCACGACCCGGATATCAAGGCATTGCTGCGGGTCGCGGCCGTGTGGAACATCCCGGTGGCGTGCAACGAATGCAGCGCCGACTACCTGCTCAGCAGCCCGTTGATGGATCAGGCGCATCCCCATCGGATTCCCGATTACGCGAGCTATTTGCAGGGTCGGGCGTAAAGCTTCTGTTATGTGCCGGTCTGATGCTGCTTACGCTCGATCACGGCTGGCCGGTCTACCTGGCGATTGCCGGGATGGGGCTGGGCAACCCTCCTGAATTCACCCCGCGCTTTTTCCTCTTTTTACCCCCTTTTTCGGCACATTTTTCTGCGCAAACGTTCAACCACTACCGTTCGTCGGCAGCCCATTCATGTAACCTGGCCTTCACGCCGATGTGCATTGATCGGCGCTAAATGGATTTAGCGAGTGAGCCGCAACGGCTCACAGCCAACACTTCATCCATTCGCGAGTTCGCCCTATGTTCGACTCACTGTCCATCCGCCTGAAAATCGTCCTGCTGTCCGGTCTGTGCCTGCTGGGAGTAGTCGCCCTGATAGTGGGCATGAACATCTACCAGACCAATCAGAACGATGATCTGGTCAGCGATTCCAGCACTAGAATGCTCACCGCCAGTGTGCAGGACCTGCTGCAGGCCAAGGCCGCCGAACAAGCGGTGCGGGTGCAGAAGACGTTCGGTGAAACCCTGACGGTGGTGACCGCCCTGGCGGATCAGATCAAGGACATGCGCAACCTGGCCGCCAAGCGTTCGCTCGAGCCCGGCGCCTTGCGTGAAGAGTTGAACCAGAGCCTGAAAACCGCCTTCGAGCGCAACGCCAAGGTGCTGGGCATCTGGCTGGCCTTCGAACCCAACGGCCTGGACGGCAAGGACAGCGAGTTCGTCAACGACGCCGCCCGTCAATCCAACGAGGCCGGTCGCTTCGCTACCTATTTCAGCCGTGCCGGTGGTGAAACGCTGAACACGATCATGGTCGAAGAGGACATGACCAAGACCACCCTGAACCTCAGCGGCAATCCGTACAACGTCTGGTACACCTGCCCTCGGGACAGCAAACGCACCTGCCTGCTCGACCCCTACGCCGATACTGTCGGCGGCAAGGAAGTGTTGATGACCACCATTTCCGTCCCGCTGCTGGTGGACGGCAAGTCCATCGGCGTGGTCGGTGTCGACATCGCCCTCGACGCCCTGCAAGCGGCGGCGATCGACTCTCAGCACGACCTGTTCAACAGTGCCGGGCACATGCTCATCGTTTCCGGCACTGGCGTGCTGGCCGCCTACAGTGTCGATGCCGGTAAGGTCGGCAAGAGCATCGGCGACACCCTGGGTGCCGACGGCAAGGACATCCTGCAACTGCTTGGCAGTGGTGCACCGAAGATTCTCCAGCAAGGCGACCTGATCCGTGCGGTGTACCCGGTCAGCCCGATTGCCGATGCCAAGGCCTGGGCCGTGGTCATCGACCTGCCCAAACAAGTGCTGCTGGCCGACTCGGTGAAGCTGCAAGCGGTACTCGACGATGCCCAGCAAAGCGGCACGATCAAGGCCTTGTCGGTGGCGGTGATTGCCGGTGTGATCGGCCTGCTGCTGATGTGGCTCACCGCGTCCGGCGTGACCCGACCGATCAACAGCGTGGCGCAAATGCTCAAGGCGATTGCCAGTGGCGACGGTGACCTGACCCAGCGCCTGCACTACAGCAAGCAGGACGAACTGGGCGAACTGGTGAACTGGTTCAACCGCTTCCTCGACAAGCTGCAACCGACCATCGCGCAAATCAAGCAAAGCATCACCGATGCCCGCGGCACGGCCGACCAGTCTTCGGAAATCGCCCGCCAGACCAGTGAAGGCATGCAGGTGCAGTTCCGCGAAATCGACCAGGTCGCCACCGCGTCCAACGAAATGAGCGCCACGGCCCACGATGTCGCCAACAGCGCCTCGAACGCGGCCAACGCCGCCAAGGGTGCCGATCAGTCGGCGCGCGACGGCATGTCAATCATCGAGCGCAGCACCCGCGACATCAATCAACTGGCCGACGAAGTCAGCAAGGCCGTGACCGAAGTCGAAGCCCTGGCGGTGAACAGCGAACAGATCGGCTCGGTGCTGGAAGTGATCCGCAGCATCGCCGAGCAAACCAACCTGCTGGCCCTCAACGCGGCGATTGAAGCGGCCCGTGCCGGGGAAAGCGGTCGCGGCTTTGCGGTGGTCGCCGATGAAGTGCGCAACCTGGCCAAGCGCACCCAGGATTCGGTGGAGGAAATTCGCCTGGTGATCGAACGCATCCAGTCCGGTACCCGCGGTGTGGTCGCCACCATGCACTCGAGCCAGACCCAGGCCCACAGCAATGCCGGGCAGATCCAGCAGGCGGTCCAGGCCCTGAGCAAAATCAGCGACGCGGTCACTGTGATCAGCGACATGAACCTGCAAATCGCCAGCGCCGCCGAGCAGCAAAGCGCCGTCGCCGAAGAGGTCAACCGCAATGTCTCGGCGATCCGCACCGTCACCGAAACCCTGACCGGCCAGGCCACCGAGTCGGCGCAGATCAGCAGCCAGCTCAACACCCTGACCACCCACCAGATGAAATTGATGGATCAGTTTCGGGTGTAAGCAGCAGCACCGATAAATGTGGGAGCGGGCTTGCTCGCGAAAGCGTTGTGTCTGACAACAATGATGTCGACTGACACTCCGTCTTCGCGAGCAAGCCCGCTCCCACAGTTTTCACCTGGCTTGTCACCTGATTTGATCTAAGATCTCGCTCTCGTTCCGGAGGGCCTTCGATGACTGGTTTACTCACGTCCATTCAAGCCGCGCTCGGCTTGCCCAACACCCCGATCTCGTTCACCGCCACGGGCGCCCTGCCCTCGGCTTTTGCCGTCACCGAGCTGGCTTGCGCGAGCATTGCCGCCGCCGGCCAGGCCGTCAGCGAATTGCTGCACCAACAGACCGGACGCCGGCCCGACCTTGAGGTTGACCGACGCCTGGCGTCCTTCTGGTTCGGGACCTCGATTCGCCCGATCGGCTGGAGCGTTCCACCGCTGTGGGACCCGGTCGCCGGTGACTACGCCACCCGCGACGGCTGGATTCGCCTGCACACCAACGCGCCCCATCACCGCGCCGCTGCCGAACGCGTGCTCGGTGCCTGTGCCGACCGTACCGCGATGGCCGACAAAGTGGCGCAATGGGCGAAAAGTGACCTGGAACAGGCGGTGGTCGATGCTGGTGGTTGTGCCGCCGAAATGCGCACCTGGGATCAATGGCAGGTCCATCCCCAAGGCCAGGCAGTGAATGCCGAACCCTTGGTTCTGTTCGCCAACCACCCAAGCCAGAGCCACAAACCGTGGACAGGTTCAGTGGCTCGCCCCCTGGCCGGCATCAAGGTGCTGGACTTGACCCGGGTACTGGCAGGCCCCATCGCCAGCCGCTTTCTGGCAGGCCTGGGCGCCGATGTCCTGCGCATCGATCCGCCGACCTGGAACGAGCCAGGGGTAGTGCCGGAAGTCACGCTGGGAAAACGTTGCGCGCGTCTTGATCTGAACGACAAATCCGACCGCGCCGTATTCGAATCCCTGCTCAAGGACGCCGACATTCTGCTCCACGGCTATCGTGCCGATGCACTGGAGCGACTTGCCTTGGGCACAAATCAGCGCCGGCAACTGAACCCCGGCCTGATTGATGTTTGCCTCAACGCCTATGGCTGGAATGGCCCCTGGCAAAATCGCCGGGGCTTCGACAGCCTGGTACAGATGAGCAGTGGCATTGCCGAAGCGGGCATGCGCTGGAAGTCGGCGGACAAACCGACGCCATTGCCGGTGCAGGCACTCGATCACGCCACCGGGTATTTGATGGCGGCCAGTGTGATCAGGTTGCTGGCGCAACGGTTGAGCGACGGTACAGGTGGCTCGGCGCGATTGTCGTTGGCGCGCACGGCGAAGTTGTTGATCGAGCGGGGGCCGGGGACGGGTGAGTCGTTGCGCGGCGAAGATCAACAGGATCAGGGGATGCTGGTGGAACAAACGTCCTGGGGGCCGGCGCATCGGTTGCAGGTGCCGCTGAAGATCATCGGGACGCCACTACAGTGGACATTGCCCGCGACTGAACTGGGTTCACATCCCGCGCAGTGGTGGTGACCGTCAGATCGCCTTCGCGAGCAAGTCGGATCGCCGCACCGCCGCTCCCACATTTGATCGCGGTAACCTGTGGGAGCGGGCTTGCTCGCGAAGGCGTCAGGACTATCGATACAAATTCCGGATCAGCTCAATCCACCCGACTCAATGAAGTCCACAGCACCTGCGCCGCATACCCTCGATAAGGCCGCCACGCTTGCGCCCGCAACAGCAACTGCCTGGCCGTCACCGGCCCACCCTCCAGCGCCGCCAACGCATTGACCAGCCCCACGTCGCCATTGGGAAATCCATCCATCTCCCGCAACTGGCGCAACGCAATGTACTGCGCCGTCCAGTCACCAATCCCGTGCAACGCCAGTAACCGCGCTACGCCCCCCTCCCGACCAGGCTCGAACAATCGCGGGTCATCGAGCAATGCCCGGGCCACACCCGACAAGGTCCGCCCTCGGCTTTTCGGCATGCCCAACGCAGCCAGGTCGGCCCCCGCCAACACGTCAGCCGTGGGGAACACATGACTCAAACCCGCTAACGGCTTACCCAGTGGCACGCCATATTGCGCCACCAGTTTCCCCGCCAGGCGGATCGCCGCCGCCACCGTAATCTGCTGCCCCAGCACCGCGCGGATCGCCAGTTCCAGCCCGTCCCACGCCCCCGGCACACGCAGCCCGGGACGCTCGGCAATCAACCGGGCCATCAGCGGATCAAGCGCTAAATGCCGATGGATCGGGGCGAGGTTAGCGTCGAGATCGAACATCCGCCGCACGCTTGCAACGATGTCGGGCACGGCGCTCGGGTCGGGAAAATCCAGCGTCAGCTCAAGGGCGTCAGACGTGGCAGGCCGCATAGAAAAGCTGCCGTGCATCCCCTTCAGATCGATGCTGCGCGAGTAGGCGCCGTCGGCAACCGTTTCCAGTCCTGCAATCGCCCGTGCCGACAAAAATCCCAGCATGGCCGGCCAGTCATAGGGTGGCTGATACGCCAGCAGCAGCTTCACAGACTCAGCAACCCGCTATACAGCCCATAAGCCGCCAGCCCGGCACCGCTGATGACCGCGGTGAAAATGCCTTTCTCGAGCGTCGTGAACAATGGCATGCCCTGTTCATGGCGAGCCTTGGCAAACAGAATCACACCCGGCGCATACAGCAACGCCGACAGCAGCAAATACTTCAGGCCACCGGCGTACAGCAACCACACTGCGTAACTCAAGGCGATGACGCCAACCAGCAAATCCTTGCTCCGCTCGGCGCTTGCCTGCTGGTACGTTTCCCCGCGCACGCACAACAACACCGCATAGGCCGCCGACCACAGGTACGGCACCAGAATCATCGATGACGCCAGGTAAATCAGACTGGTGTAGGTGCCCGCGGAAAACAGCGTGATCAGCAGGAACAACTGGATCATCGAGTTGGTCAGCCACATGGCATTGACCGGCACACGGTTGGCGTTTTCCCTGGTCAGGAATGCCGGCATGGTCTTGTCTTTCGCCGTGGCGAACAGGATTTCGGCGCACAGCAGCGCCCAGGACAGCAATGCACCCAACAACGAGATCGCCAGGCCGACGCTGATCAGCACTGCCCCCCAGTGGCCGACGATATGCTCAAGCACCGCCGCCAACGAGGGATTCTGCAGTTTCGCCAGTTCCGGCTGGGTCATGATCCCCAGCGACAGCACGTTCACCAGCACCAACAGTGCCAATACCCCAATGAACCCGATCACCGTCGCCCGGCCCACGTCGGAACGTTTCTCCGCCCGGGCGGAATAGACACTGGCCCCCTCGATACCGATGAACACGAACACGGTGACCAGCATCATGTGCCGAACCTGATTCATCACACTGCCGAATTCCGGGTTGTTACGCCCCCAGATATCGAGGGTAAAGATGTCCGCCTTGAACGCCACGGCGGCAATCACGATAAACATGATCAACGGCACGATCTTGGCCACGGTGGTCACCTGGTTGATGAACGCCGCCTCCTTGATCCCGCGCATCACCACAAAATGCACGGTCCAGAGCAGCACCGAAGCGCAGGCGATGGCGATCGGCGTGTTGCCTTCGCCAAAGACCGGAACGAAATAACCAAGGGTACTGAACAGCAGCACGAAATAGCCGACGTTGCCCAGCCAGGCGCTGATCCAGTACCCCCAGGCGGACGAGAAGCCCATGTAGTCGCCGAACCCGGCCTTGGCATAGGCATACACCCCGGACTCCAGCTCCGGCTTGCGATTGGCCAGGGTCTGGAACACGAACGCCAGGGTCAGCATGCCAACGGCGGTGATCGCCCAACCGATCAGGATCGCCCCGGCATCGGCCCTCGCCGCCATGTTTTGCGGCAGGGAAAAGATCCCGCCACCGATCATCGAACCCACCACCAGGGCGATCAATGCGCTCAGGCGAAGCTTGCTCGGTGATTGCGACATCGTTGCATCTCCATTTTTTTCGGGGGGCGACAACTGCCGCGAGATCGTCACATATCGGGCGTCAACTAAACTGTTGAAGCGTAATAACGTTTATTGGATAACGCCAACCCATGTCTTTTTACTTGCACAAAACGGCTATTAGAGACGCCGATATAATCATTTGTTGTATACGCTTTTCCAATACATCCATTTCGTACAAAAAACCCGTGAATAAGATTGGCGAATTCTGAAAAACCAACTAGCGTCATAATTCGAAACAAAGTACAAAAGTACTGAAAAGATTTACAGAAAGGCTCTAGATCAAGCATTACAAGCAGCCGCCTTGCAAGTGATAGCACTCCGCCACGAAACTGGGAACGCTCTCATTTAGTGATCCAAGTCAGCTGATTGGATAGCCAACGGAATTAGTCTGTTGCCTCTCTTCTCCTGCATTGGAGTCATGCAATGTCTGAAGCTCCCGGAAAACTCAAACTCGGCGCACTGGTTGCATTAGTCGTCGGTTCGATGATTGGTGGCGGGATCTTTTCCTTGCCGCAAAACATGGCCGCCAGTGCCGATGTCGGTGCCATTCTGATCGGTTGGGCAATCACCGCCGTTGGCATGCTCACCCTGGCGTTCGTGTTCCAGACCCTGGCCAATCGCAAACCCGACCTGGACGGCGGGGTCTACGCCTACGCCAAGGCCGGTTTCGGCGACTACATGGGCTTCTCGTCCGCCTGGGGATACTGGATCAGTGCCTGGCTGGGCAACGTCGGTTACTTCGTCTTGCTGTTCAGCACGCTCGGCTACTTCTTTCCGCTATTTGGGGAGGGGAATACCCCTGCTGCCGTGATCGGTGCCTCGGTGCTGCTCTGGGCCGTGCATTTCCTCGTACTGCGAGGCATCAAGGAAGCGGCGTTCATCAACCTGGTGACCACCGTCGCCAAGATCGTGCCGCTGGTGCTGTTCATGTTGATCGCGTTGTTCGCTTTCAAACTGGACATCTTCACCGCTGACATCTGGGGCCTCAAGAATCCGGACCTGGGCAGCGTGATGGACCAGGTGCGCAAGATGATGCTGGTCACCGTGTGGGTGTTCATCGGCATCGAAGGCGCGAGCATCTTTTCGGCCCGGGCGGAAAAACGCAGCGACGTGGGTAAAGCCACCGTGATCGGCTTTGTCACCGTGCTGTTGTTCCTGGTGCTGGTGAACGTGCTGTCGCTGGGGATCATGACCCAGCCGGAACTGGCCAAACTGCAGAACCCGTCGATGGCGGCGGTGCTGGAGCATGTGGTCGGCCACTGGGGCGCAGTGCTGATCAGCGTCGGCCTGATCATCTCGCTGTTGGGTGCGTTGCTGTCGTGGGTGCTGCTGTGTGCGGAGATCATGTTCGCCGCTGCCAAGGACCACACCATGCCGGCGTTCCTGCGCAAGGAGAACGCCAACCATGTACCGGTCAATGCCCTGTGGCTGACCAACGCCATGGTGCAGATCTTCCTGGTGATCACCTTGTTCTCGGCCAGCACTTACCTGTCGCTGATCTACCTCGCCACCTCGATGATCCTGGTGCCGTACCTGTGGTCGGCGGCCTATGCCTTGCTGCTGGCCGTGCGGGGCGAAACCTACGAGGGCGCGTCGGGCGGTCGGCAGAAAGATCTCATCATCGGCGCCGTGGCCCTGGTCTACGCGATCTGGCTGCTGTACGCCGGCGGTACCAAATACCTGCTGCTGTCCGCCCTGCTCTATGCCCCCGGCGTGATCCTGTTCGCCAAGGCCAAGCTGGAAATCAACAAACCGGTTTTCACCAACGTCGAGAAGCTGATTTTCGCTGCGGTGGTCGTTGGCGCCGTGGTGGCGGCCTACGGTCTCTACGACGGCTTCCTGACCCTGTAATGCAATTGTTTTGTCATCTGGAGGATCACTGTAATGACCACGGAAAAAGTTAAGTACGGCGTCCATTCCGAAGCCGGCAAACTGCGCAAAGTCATGGTTTGCTCCCCAGGACTTGCCCATCAGCGGCTGACCCCGAACAACTGCGACGAACTGCTGTTCGATGATGTGCTGTGGGTGGCCCAGGCCAAGCGCGACCACTTCGACTTCGTCACCAAGATGCGCGAACGTAACGTCGATGTGCTGGAAATGCACAACCTGCTGACGGACATCGTCGCCATTCCCGAAGCCCTGGACTGGATTCTGGAACGCAAGATCACCGCCAACTCGGTGGGCCTGGGCCTGATCAACGAAACCGCTTCGTGGCTGCGCAGCCTGGAGCCACGTCACATCGCCGAGTTCCTGATCGGCGGCGTATCGGGCGACGACTTACCGACCAGTTTCGGCGGCAAGGCCATCGAGATGTTCCGCGACTTCCTCGGCCACTCCAGCTTCATCCTGCCGCCGCTGCCCAACACCCAGTTCACCCGCGATACCACCTGCTGGATCTACGGTGGCGTCACCCTCAACCCGATGTACTGGCCGGCGCGCCGTCAGGAGACCCTGCTGACCACCGCCATCTACAAATTCCACCCCGAGTTCACCAACGCCGACTTCCAGATCTGGTACGGCGACCCGGACAAGGAGCATGGCAACTCCACCCTTGAGGGCGGTGATGTGATGCCGATCGGCAACGGCGTGGTGTTGATCGGTATGGGCGAACGCTCCTCGCGCCAGGCCATTGCCCAACTGGCGGTGAACCTGTTCAAGAACAAGGCCGTCGAGAAAGTGATAGTCGCCGGCCTGCCGAAATCCCGGGCGGCAATGCACCTGGACACCGTGTTCAGCTTCTGTGATCGCGACCTCGTCACGATCTTCCCGGAAGTGGTGAACCAGATTGTCGCCTTCACCCTGCGTCCCGATGAAAGCAAGGCCGGCGGCATCGACATCCGTCGCGAAGACAGCAACTTCCTCGACACCGTCGCCCAGGCCCTCAACCTCAAGGCATTGCGCGTGGTGGAAACCGGCGGCAACAGCTTCGCCGCCGAACGCGAGCAATGGGACGACGGCAACAACGTGGTGGCCGTGGAGCCGGGCGTGGTCATCGGCTACGACCGCAATACCTACACCAATACCCTGATGCGCAAGGCCGGGGTGGAGGTCATCACCATCAGCGCCGGCGAACTCGGCCGGGGACGGGGCGGCGGCCATTGCATGACCTGCCCGATCATCCGCGATCCGATTGACTACTAACCTATTACCTTGGCCCGCGCTGCCCTCTACCCCAGGGCATGCTCGGACCAAGGGGATAACCGACACCTTAGGAGATCCAAAATGGCGTTCAACATCCATAACCGCAATCTGCTGAGCCTGGAACACCACACCCCTCGCGAATTGCGCTACCTGCTCGACCTGTCCCGCGACCTCAAGCGTGCCAAGTACACCGGCACCGAACAGCAGCATCTCAAGGGCAACAACATCGCGCTGATCTTCGAAAAAACCTCGACCCGCACCCGCTGCGCGTTCGAAGTTGCAGCCTATGACCAGGGCGCCAACGTCACCTACATCGACCCGAACTCCTCGCAGATCGGCCACAAGGAAAGCATGAAGGACACCGCCCGCGTGCTCGGGCGCATGTACGACGCCATCGAGTACCGTGGCTTCAAGCAGGAAATCGTCGAGGAGCTGGCCAAGTTCGCCGGCGTACCGGTGTTCAACGGCCTGACCGACGAGTATCACCCGACACAAATGATCGCCGACGTGCTGACCATGCGTGAACACGCCGACAAACCGATCCACGAAATCAGCTACGCCTACCTCGGCGACGCGCGCAACAACATGGGCAACTCGCTGTTGCTGATCGGCGCCAAGCTCGGCATGGACGTGCGCATCTGCGCGCCAAAAGCCCTGTGGCCGGCGGACGACCTGGTCGCCCGCTGCAAACAGTACGGGGAAGAAAGCGGCGCCCGCATCACCCTCACCGAAGATCCGAAAGCCGCCGTCAAGGGCGTGGATTTCATCCACACCGACGTCTGGGTCTCGATGGGCGAACCGGTTGAAGCCTGGGCCGAACGCATCCAGCAACTGCTGCCGTATCAGGTCAATGCCGAATTGATGAAAGCCACCGGCAACCCGCGCACCAAGTTCATGCACTGCCTGCCGGCGTTCCACAACTGTGATACCAAGGTCGGCAAGCAGATTGCCGAGCAGTACCCGCACCTGAGCAACGGCATCGAAGTGACCGATGACGTGTTCGAGTCGCCGGCCTGCATCGCCTTCGAGCAAGCGGAAAACCGCATGCACACCATCAAGGCGATTCTGGTGTCGACGCTGGCTGACCTTTAACAACCGATCACGCTTCCACGATCGATCACTGACCTGTAGGAGCTGCCGAAGGCTGCGATCTTTTGATCTTTGAAGATCAATAGCAAGATCAAAAGATCGCAGCCTCCGGCAGCTCCTACCCCCAAAAGGACTGCACCATGCGTATCGTCGTTGCTCTGGGCGGTAATGCCCTGCTCCGCCGCGGCGAACCGATGACCGCTGACAACCAGCGCGCCAACATCCGGATCGCCACCGAACAGATCGCCAAGATCCATCCCGGCAACCAACTGGTCATCGCCCACGGCAATGGCCCCCAGGTCGGCCTGCTGTCATTGCAGGCGGCGGCCTATACCTCGGTTTCACCCTACCCGCTGGACGTGCTCGGCGCCGAGACCGAAGGCATGATCGGCTACATCATCGAACAGGAACTGGGCAACCTGCTGGACTTCGAAGTGCCCTTCGCGACCCTGCTGACCCAGGTCGAAGTCGATGCCAATGACCCCGCCTTCAAGAACCCGACCAAGCCCATCGGCCCGGTCTATAGCAAGGCCGAAGCGGAACAACTCGCCGCCGAAAAAGGCTGGGCCATTGCCCCGGACGGCGACAAGTACCGGCGCGTGGTCGCCAGCCCGAAACCCAAGCGCATCTTCGAAATCCGTCCGATCAAATGGCTGCTGGAAAAAAGCAGCATCGTGATCTGCGCCGGCGGCGGCGGCATTCCGACCATGTATACCTCGCCCGGCAAACTCGAGGGCGTCGAAGCGGTCATCGACAAGGATCTGTGCTCGGCGCTGCTGGCCGAACAGCTTGAAGCCGATCTGCTGGTGATCGCCACCGACGTCAACGCCGCTTTCATCGACTTTGGCAAACCCACGCAGAAAGCCATCGCCCAGGCGCACCCCGACGAAATGGAAAAACTCGGCTTCGCCGCCGGCTCCATGGGACCGAAGGTGCAGGCAGCCTGCGAATTCGCGCGCCATACTGGAAAAGTGGCAGTGATTGGCTCGCTCGCAGACATCGAAGCGATCGTTCAGGGCAAGGCCGGTACGCGCATCAGCACGGCAACACCGGGCATTATTTACTCGTAAGGAGAGACGTCCATGGCAATGTTTGAGCCAGGCCACTTGCACATCGAGCGTCACGCGCTGACCAAGGATGATGTGAGCTACAACATCCACCTCGACTATGAAGTCAGCAAGAACCCCAAAGGGGAAAAAGGCATTCAGTTCACCATGCATGGCAGCATTCAGGGCAAGGACCTGAAGGAGCCCTTCTTCCTGCCCAAGGAGGAAGCCTACAACTTCGCCAGCAACGTAACGAAAATCGCCGAGAAATATGGCATTCCCAAAGAAAAAATCGCCATTGGTTCGTCACACGAACATTACGACCTGATGTTCGAAGACATCCGCACGCAACTGAATATGAAATCCGGCGACCCGATAGATCTCGAGAAATTCGAGTAGCCCACATTTCCTGTGGGAGCGGGCTTGCTCGCGAAAGCGTCGTGTCAGGCACCATCGTTGGCGACTGATACACCGCTTTCGCGAGCAAGCCCGCTCCCACAGGGGAGATCATCGACCTATCGAAGTCCGCGCAAGATTTCACCATTAGCCCGCCCCAAGGCATACTTGCCACCCTCCGCACTGCAGAACCCGAAACCGCCCCATGCGTATCCACGTCAGCTTCATCGACCGCGTCGGTATTACCCAGGAAGTCCTGGCCCTGCTTGGCGGGCGCAATCTGAACCTGGATGCGGTGGAAATGGTCCCGCCCAATGTTTACATCGACGCCCCGACCCTGAGCCCGCAAGTCCTCGAAGAACTGCGCGATGCCCTGTTCAGCGTGCGTGGCGTACAAGCGGTGACGGTGGTCGACATCCTGCCCGGCCAGCGTCGGCACTTGCAGCTCGACGCATTGCTGGCCGCCATGACCGACCCGGTGCTGGCACTGGACAGCGACGGCAAGGTGTTGCTGGCCAACCCGGCGTTGATCGCCCTGTACGGCCGCGAACCGAATGGTGAAAGTGTGGCCGAGCTGTTTGCCGACCCGGCCTTGCTCGACGCCCTGCTCGAACACGGCTTTCGCCTGCCCCTGCGGGAAATCATCGTCAATGGCCAGACCTTCCTGCTCGACGCCACGCCGATCACCGACGCCGGCGCCCTGTTGACCCTGTACCAGCCGAACCGCATCGGCGAACGTCTGTCCGCGCTGCACCATGATCACGCCGAAGGTTTCGATGCACTGCTCGGCGAGTCCCCGGTGATCCGCACCCTCAAGGCGCGCGCCCAGCGGGTGGCGGCCCTCGATGCACCGTTGCTGATCCAGGGCGAAACCGGCACCGGCAAGGAACTGGTGGCCCGTGCCTGTCACGCCATCAGCGCCCGGCACAGCTCCCCCTTTCTGGCGTTGAACTGCGCGGCATTGCCGGAAAACCTCGCCGAAAGTGAACTGTTCGGCTACGCCCCCGGCGCTTTCACCGGCGCGCAACGTGGTGGCAAGCCTGGGCTGATGGAGCTGGCCAACCAGGGCACGGTGTTTCTCGATGAAATCGGCGAGATGTCGCCGTATTTGCAAGCCAAGCTGCTGCGTTTCCTCAACGACGGCAGTTTTCGCCGGGTCGGCGGTGACCGTGAGGTCAAGGTCAACGTACGGATCCTCAGCGCCACCCACCGCGACCTGGAAAAAATGGTCAGCGAAGGCCTGTTCCGCGAAGACCTGTTCTATCGCCTCAACGTCCTGAATGTTGAAGTGCCGCCGTTGCGCGAGCGCGGCCAGGACATCCTGCTGTTGGCCCGCTACTTCATGCAGCAGGCCTGTGCGCAGATCCAGCGCCCGATCTGTCGCCTGGCACCGGGCACTTACCCGGCACTGCTGGGCAACCGCTGGCCGGGCAACGTGCGGCAATTGCAGAACGTGATCTTCCGCGCCGCGGCGATTTGTGAAAGCAGCCTGGTGGACATCGGCGACCTCGACATCGCCGGCACCTCAGTGGCCCGCCAGGGCGACCATGACGTCGACAGCCTGGAACAGGCCATGGACGAATTCGAGAAGACCCTGCTGGAAAAACTCTACGTCAGCTATCCCTCGACCCGGCAACTGGCGACCCGCCTGCAAACCTCCCACACCGCGATTGCCCATCGGTTGCGCAAGTACGGCATACCCGGCAAAGCCTAACCCCTCCCCCTGTAGGAGCTGCCGCAGGCTGCGATCTTTTGACTTTGATCTTATGGTGCCTGCAACAAGATCGCAGCCTGCGGCAGCTCCTACATACCCGTTCAAAAACGACCTCCATCTGTACTGAAAGCGCTACAGCGGAACGATATCGCTACACCCCTCTCCGACCACGGCTGTGCAAGGCTTTGATCCACCTCGGCTTTTATCATCGACATACGCCGTATCGATTTCGCTACAGCGAATGAATTTCAAGCTTTATCGAAACCACCTAAATCATTGATCAATAACAATAAAAATAACATTGGCCGCGTTCTTGCTATGTAGTTCTCCATCACAGGGCATCGCCCAAGCATTCAATCGCGTCCACCAGACGAGTCTGGCCCCTTAGGAGTTTCCATGAGCGAGTTGCGTTTTACTGAAGATCACGAATGGCTGCGCACCGAAGCTGACGGCAGCGTCACGGTCGGCATCACCGCTTTCGCACAGAACGCCCTGGGCGACGTGGTTTTCGTTCAACTGCCTGAGCTGCAGTCCTACGACAAAGGCGCCGAAGCCGCCACCGTGGAATCGGTAAAGGCTGCCAGCGGCGTGTACATGCCGCTGGACGGCGAAGTGCTGGAAGTGAACCCGGCGCTGGACAGCAGCCCTGAACTGGTCAACGAAGATCCGCTGGGCGAAGGCTGGTTCTTCCGTTTCAAACCTGCCGATGCCTCCGCTGTCGGCCAACTGCTGGACCAGGACGCCTACGACCGCCTGATCAAAGCCCAAGCCGAAGCCTGAGGAGCACTGACATGACCCAAGTGAATCTGACCACTGCCAACGAATTCATCGCCCGTCACATCGGCCCGCGCGCCGGTGACGAGCAAGCCATGCTCAACAGCCTCGGCTTCGACTCCCTGGAAGCCCTGAGCGCCAGCGTGATTCCCGACAGCATCAAGGGCACCAGCGTCCTCGGCCTGGAAGACGGCTTGAGCGAAGCCGATGCCCTGGCCTTGATCAAGTCCATCGCGAGCAAAAACCAGCTGTTCAAGACCTTCATCGGCCAGGGCTACTACGGCACCCACACGCCGTCGCCGATCCTGCGCAACCTGCTGGAAAACCCGGCCTGGTACACCGCCTACACCCCGTACCAGCCAGAAATTTCCCAAGGCCGTCTCGAAGCGTTGCTGAACTTCCAGACCCTGATCAGCGACCTCACCGGCCTGCCGATCGCCAACGCCTCGCTGCTCGACGAAGCCACCGCCGCTGCCGAAGCCATGACCTTCTGCAAACGCCTGAGCAAGAACAAAGGCAGCCATCAGTTCTTCGCCTCCGTGCATTGCCACCCGCAGACCCTCGACGTCCTGCGCACCCGTGCCGAGCCTCTGGGCATCGACGTGGTGGTTGGCGACGAGCGCGAACTGACCGACGTAACGCCGTTCTTCGGCGCCCTGCTGCAATACCCGGCAAGCAACGGTGACGTGTTCGATTACCGCGAGCTGACCGAACGCTTCCACGCTGCCAACGCCCTCGTCGCCGTGGCGGCCGACCTGCTGGCCCTGACCGTGCTGACCGCACCGGGCGAATTCGGTGCCGACGTGGCCATCGGCAGCGCACAGCGCTTCGGCGTGCCGCTGGGCTTCGGTGGCCCGCACGCCGCTTATTTCTCCACCAAGGACGCCTTCAAGCGTGACATGCCGGGTCGCCTGGTCGGTGTTTCCGTAGACCGTTTCGGCAACCCGGCCCTGCGCCTGGCCATGCAGACCCGCGAACAACACATCCGTCGCGAGAAAGCCACGTCGAACATCTGCACCGCGCAAGTGCTGCTGGCCAACATCGCCAGCATGTACGCCGTGTACCACGGTCCGAAAGGCCTGACGCAGATCGCCAATCGCGTGCATCACCTGACTGCGATCCTGGCCAAAGGCTTGAGCGCATTGGGTCTGAACGTCGAGCAAGCGAACTTCTTCGACAC
Organism: Pseudomonas sp. Pseusp49; assembly: GCF_059491875.1. Taxonomy (NCBI): domain Bacteria; kingdom Pseudomonadati; phylum Pseudomonadota; class Gammaproteobacteria; order Pseudomonadales; family Pseudomonadaceae; genus Pseudomonas; species Pseudomonas sp. Pseusp49. The sequence continues at coordinate 5,448,552 of NZ_CP168514.1, forward strand.
CCTGACCGTGAAGACCGGCGCTCAAACCGCCGCCCTGCACGACAAGGCGCACGCCCAGCGCATCAACCTGCGCGTGGTCGATGGCGAGCGCCTGGGCCTGTCCCTGGACGAAACCACCACTCAGGCCGACGTTGAAACACTGTGGAGCCTGCTGTCCGACGGCAAGGCCCTGCCGGACTTCGCCGCCCTCGCCGCCTCGGTGCAGAGCGCCATCCCGGCCGCGCTGGTACGTCAGTCGCCGATCCTCAGCCACCCGGTGTTCAACCGCTATCACTCGGAAACCGAGCTGATGCGCTACCTGCGCAAACTGGCGGACAAGGACCTGGCGCTGGACCGCACCATGATCCCGCTGGGTTCGTGCACCATGAAACTCAACGCCGCCAGCGAAATGATCCCGGTGACCTGGGCCGAGTTCGGTGCCCTGCACCCGTTCGCCCCGGCCGAGCAAAGCGCCGGCTACCAGCAACTGACCGACGAACTGGAAGCGATGCTCTGCGCCGCCACCGGCTACGACTCGATCTCGCTGCAACCGAACGCCGGTTCGCAAGGTGAATACGCCGGCCTGCTGGCGATCCGCGCCTACCACCAGAGCCGTGGCGAAGACCGTCGCGACATCTGCCTGATCCCGTCCTCGGCCCACGGCACCAACCCGGCCACCGCCCAGATGGCCGGCATGCGCGTGGTCGTCACCGCGTGCGATGCCCGTGGCAACGTCGACATCGAAGACCTGCGCGCCAAGGCCATCGAGCACCGCGAGCACCTCGCCGCGCTGATGATCACCTACCCGTCGACCCACGGCGTGTTCGAAGAAGGCATCCGCGAAATCTGCGGCATCGTTCATGACAACGGCGGCCAGGTGTACATCGACGGCGCCAACATGAACGCCATGGTCGGCCTCTGCGCGCCGGGCAAGTTCGGCGGCGACGTGTCGCACCTGAACCTGCACAAGACCTTCTGCATCCCCCACGGTGGTGGCGGTCCGGGCGTCGGCCCGATCGGTGTGAAGTCGCACCTGGCGCCGTTCCTGCCGGGCCACGCACAGATGGAGCGCAAGGAAGGCGCCGTTTGCGCGGCACCGTTCGGCAGCGCGAGCATTCTGCCGATCACCTGGATGTACATTCGCATGATGGGTGGCGCGGGTCTCAAGCGCGCTTCGCAGCTGGCGATCCTCAATGCCAACTACATCTCCCGTCGCCTCGAAGAGCACTATCCAGTGCTGTACACCGGCAGCAACGGCCTGGTGGCGCACGAATGCATCCTCGACCTGCGTCCATTGAAAGACAGCAGCGGCATCAGCGTCGATGACGTGGCCAAGCGCCTGATCGACTTCGGCTTCCACGCGCCGACCATGTCGTTCCCGGTAGCCGGCACGCTGATGATCGAGCCGACCGAAAGCGAATCCAAGGAAGAACTGGACCGCTTCTGCGACGCCATGATCCGCATCCGCGAAGAAATCCGCGCGGTGGAAAACGGCACCCTGGACAAGGACGACAACCCGCTGAAAAACGCTCCACACACCGCCAAGGAACTGGTCGGCGAGTGGTCGCACCCGTACAGCCGCGAACAAGCGGTTTACCCGGTTGCGTCGCTGATCGAAGGCAAGTACTGGCCGCCGGTCGGTCGCGTCGACAACGTGTTCGGCGACCGCAACCTGGTCTGCGCCTGCCCGTCGATCGAAAGCTACGCTTAAACCAATGAGGGGGCGGTCACACCGCTCCCTTCACAACACCGCAATATCCTGTAGGAGCTGCCGCAGGCTGCGATCTTTTGATCTTGATCTTGAAAAAACAGGATCAAAAGATCGCAGCCTGCGGCAGCTCCTACACACAAAGCATCTCCCGTGATACGCCTATAACAAGAAACCGGAGAACCACCATGTCGTTAAGCGTGTTCGACCTGTTCAAGATTGGCATCGGCCCCTCCAGCTCCCACACCGTTGGCCCGATGCGCGCCGCTGCGCGTTTCGTCGAAGGCCTGCGCCGTGAAGGGCTGCTGACGGCCACCACCTGCGTCAAGGTCGAGCTGTACGGCTCGCTCGGCGCCACCGGCAAAGGCCACGGCAGTGACAAGGCTGTGCTGCTGGGCCTGGAAGGCGAACACCCGGACACCGTGGATACCGAAACCGTCGCTGCGCGCCTGCAAGAGATTCGCAGCAACGCACGCTTGAACCTGCTCGGCGAACACAGCATTGCGTTCAACGAGAAAGAACACCTGGCGATGATTCGCAAACCCTTGCCCTATCACCCCAACGGCATGATTTTTCGCGCCTTCGATGCGGCGGGTCTGCAAATCCGCAGCCGCGAGTACTACTCGGTCGGCGGCGGTTTCGTGGTCGATGAGGACGCCGCCGGCGCCGACCGCATCGTCGAAGACGCCACGCCCCTGACCTTTCCTTTCAAAAGCGCCAAGGACCTGCTCGCTCATTGCGCCAAGTACGGCCTGTCGATCAGCCAGGTGATGCTGACGAACGAAAGCGCCTGGCGCCCGGAAGCGGAAACCCGCGCCGGCCTGCTGAAGATCTGGCAGGTCATGCAGGACTGCGTCGCCGCCGGTTGCCGTAATGAAGGCATCCTGCCCGGAGGCTTGAAGGTCAAACGCCGGGCGGCAGCGCTGCATCGGCAATTGTGCAGCAACCCTGAATCGTCCTTGCGCGATCCGCTGTCCGTGCTGGACTGGGTCAACCTCTACGCCCTGGCCGTCAACGAAGAAAACGCCAACGGCGGACGCGTGGTCACGGCACCCACCAATGGTGCGGCCGGGATCATTCCGGCTGTGTTGCATTACTACATGCGTTTTATCCCCGGCGCGAATGATGACGGGGTGGTGCGCTTTCTGCTCACTGCCGCCGCCATCGGCATTCTGTACAAGGAAAACGCCTCGATTTCCGGCGCCGAAGTCGGCTGCCAGGGTGAAGTCGGCGTCGCCTGCTCGATGGCGGCCGGAGCCTTGTGCGAAGTGCTCGGTGGCAGCGTGCAACAAGTGGAGAACGCCGCGGAAATCGGCATGGAACACAACCTCGGGCTGACCTGCGACCCGATTGGCGGGCTGGTGCAGGTGCCTTGCATCGAGCGCAACGCCATGGGTTCGGTCAAGGCCATCAATGCCGTGCGCATGGCCATGCGTGGCGACGGGCAACACTTCGTCTCCCTCGACAAGGTCATCCGCACCATGCGCCAGACCGGCGCCGACATGAAAAGCAAATACAAGGAAACCGCCCGTGGCGGTTTGGCGGTCAACATTATCGAGTGCTGATGCGCGCTCATCTGCACCCTTCTTCAGGAGCTGAATATGTCCACCGAACAACTGTTGAAAACCCCGCTGCACGCGCTGCACATCGAACTCGGCGCACGCATGGTGCCGTTCGCCGGCTATGACATGCCAGTGCAATACCCGCTGGGCGTGATGAAGGAACACCAGCACACCCGCGACCAGGCCGGGCTGTTCGATGTCTCGCACATGGGCCAGATCCGCCTGACCGGCGCCGATGCCGCCAAGGCCCTGGAAACCCTGGTACCAGTGGACATCATCGACCTACCGGTCGGCATGCAGCGTTACGCGATGTTCACCAATGCGACGGGCGGTATCCTCGATGACCTGATGGTCGCCAACCTGGGCAACGACGAACTGTTCCTGGTGGTCAACGCCGCCTGCAAGGATCAGGACCTGGCCCACCTGCGCAAGCACATCGGTGAGCAGTGCACGATCGAGCCGCTGTTCGAAGAGCGTGCCCTGCTTGCCCTGCAAGGCCCGGCTGCAGTGACCGTGCTGGCACGCCTGGCCCCGGAAGTTGCGAAGATGACCTTCATGCAGTTCGCCCGCGTGAAGCTGCTGGGCGTGGACTGTTTTGTCAGCCGGTCGGGTTACACCGGCGAAGACGGTTTCGAAATTTCCGTCCCCGCCGCCAACGCCGAAGCCCTGGCTCGCGCCCTGCTGGCCGAACCGGAAGTGGCCGCCATCGGCCTTGGCGCCCGCGACTCCCTGCGCCTTGAGGCGGGCTTGTGCCTGTACGGGCATGACATGAACACCGAGACCAGCCCGATCGAAGCGAGCCTGCTGTGGGCGATCTCCAAGCCGCGTCGCGCCGATGGCGCACGGGCCGGCGGCTTCCCTGGCGCCGAAACCGTGTTCGCCCAGCAACAGGCAGGTGTCAGCCGCAAACGCGTCGGCCTGTTACCGCAGGAACGCACACCGGTGCGCGAGGGTGCCGAGATCGTCAACGAAGCCGGCGACATCATCGGTAGCGTCTGCAGCGGCGGTTTCGGGCCGACCCTGGGCGGCCCGCTGGCCATGGGTTATGTCGACAGCGCCTATATCGCACTGGACACCCCCGTCTGGGCGATTGTGCGTGGGAAAAAGGTGCCTTTGCTTGTAAGCAAAATGCCATTTGTTCCACAACGCTACTATCGCGGCTGATTGAATGTTCCTATAAGTAACGCGGTTGCGTTAACTGTGCACTAATGTGTAACGCAACCGCCATAAAATAGTGCATTGTTTGGCTCTAAGCTTCGATTATGAACTTTGCTTATAACGATCGAAAACATTTGAACAGCGCTAGCGTATAAGGCCTCACTAGTGGACTGACTTTGCCATCAACCTGAGGAAATACGGGGCCTTCACAGGGCTTGTTTTTTCTCCCGTAGTTGGCGTAGAGTTTGTTCACTGTGTTTGCATGGGTCGCTTGGAATCGTGACCTGGGCAGTAGCCTACAAGTTAGCTACATCCCGTTCGACGTCTTCTTACTCTCCTGCAACCAGCCCCAGTACTCTTTCATGAGAAGGAGACTGTCATTAATTTTTTGCGTCAAAGGAAATAAGAAATGTCCCAACGTCAGAGCGGTACCGTCAAGTGGTTTAACGACGAGAAAGGTTTTGGTTTTATCACTCCTGAAAGCGGTCCGGATCTGTTCGTGCATTTCCGCGCCATCCAGGGCAACGGCTTCAAGAGCCTGAAAGAAGGCCAGAAAGTGACTTTCATCGCCGTGCAAGGCCAGAAAGGCATGCAGGCTGACGAAGTACAAGCAGAAGCCTAATCTTCTGTAACGAAAAAGCCCCTGATGCTGACATCAGGGGCTTTTTTGTGCGCGTAAATCCGTAAAATGGCTTCTTTTTTCGCCGAGAGCCTGCCATGTCGAAACACCTGCTTACTCCCCAGGGCGACTTTCCTGCCGCTGGCCTGGGTCGTCGCCTGGCAGCCATGTTCTATGATTTCCTGCTGTGCACCGCCCTGCTGATCGTCACCAGCGGCCTCTACAAGATGATCCAGATGGCGATCATCGGCGAAGAAAGGATGCGCACCCTGACCGAAGCCGGCGCGCTGGACGGCGATCCCCTGCTCTCCACCGTCCTGCTGTTCGTACTGTTCGGCTTCTTCGCCAAATTCTGGACCTGGTCGGGTCAGACCCTGGGCATGCAGGTCTGGTGCATTCGCGTACAGAACGCCGACGGCTCATCCATCAGCCTGTGGCAGGCACTGTTGCGCTTTGTGGTGTCGATCGCGTCCTTGCTGTGTGTTGGCCTTGGGTTTTTCTGGTCGCTGTTCGACAAACAGCAACGTAGCTGGCATGACATCTATTCGAATACCGAACTGGTGCGGATTCCGAAGAAGACCAAGTAACACTCACAAAAAAGATCGCAGCCTTCGGCAGCTCCTACAGGGTTTTGTTTACACCCTGTAGGAGCTGCCGAAGGCTGCGATCTTTTGCTTTCCGGCTTTTAAGCGTTACCGGCCAGCTTCATCCGCGCCGCCTGGGTGAAATCCAGCATCCGCTTGAGCGGTCGAATCGCCTGCGGGATCAGCGCCGGATCGACAAAGATCTCGTTCGCGCCTTCTTTCAACGCCTTGAGCGTCCGCTCAAGCGTGTTCATGGCCATCCACGGGCAATGTGCACAACTGCGGCACGCCGCGCCGTTACCCGCCGTCGGGGCTTCGATAAAGACCTTGTCCGGGCACAGCTGCTGCATCTTGTAGAAGATGCCGCGGTCGGTGGCAACGATCAGCGTCTTGTTCGGCAGGCTCTGTGCCGCCGCGATCAACTGACTGGTGGAGCCCACGGCGTCGGCCAGTTCAATCACCGAAGTCGGCGACTCCGGGTGCACCAGGATCGCCGCATCCGGGTACAGCGCCTTCATGTCTTCAAGCTGCTTGGACTTGAACTCTTCGTGAACGATGCAGGCGCCGTCCCACAGCAGCATGTCGGCACCGGTCTGGCGCTGGATGTAGGTCCCCAGGTGCTTGTCCGGCCCCCAGATGATGGTCTCGCCGTTGTCCATCAGGCTTTCGACGATTTCCAGCGCACAGCTTGAAGTCACCACCCAATCCGCGCGGGCTTTTACCGCAGCGGAAGTGTTGGCGTACACCACAACCGTACGCTCCGGGTGTTGATCGCAGAACGCGGAAAACTCGTCCACCGGGCACCCCAGGTCGAGCGAACAGGTCGCTTCGAGGGTCGGCATCAACACGCGTTTTTCCGGATTGAGGATCTTGGCAGTCTCCCCCATGAACTTCACGCCGGCGACGACCACGGTCTTGGCCGGATGGGCATTGCCGAAGCGGGCCATCTCCAGCGAGTCGGAGACACAGCCACCCGTCTCTTCGGCCAGCGCCTGAATGACAGGGTCGCAATAGAAGTGGGCCACCAGCACCGCGTCCTGAGCCTTGAGCTCGGCAGCGATGGCGGCACGGTAGTAAGCCTCTTCATCGGCGGTCAGCGGTTTGGGCTGTTTGGCGTCGAGGTGGGCTTGAACCAGAAGGCGTTCGGATATTTGCGTCATGTTCGCAAGACCTGCAGGCGCATTCGCGCGAAAGTCGAGTATACACCCGGCTCCGGACCCTTCAGGGTACCGCCGGGAAAGTGAGTATTCATCAGGCACGGACAGCGTTGAAGCTGCGCAAGGCTACAGAATATCCGACAGATGCAAAAGATGATTCTGATCTGCGCCTTGCGCAGCAGCCCGGAGCGAGGCGGGCTTGAATCGCAGGCAAAAAAAAATCCGGAAATCCTCACTTGCGTGGGCCTTCCAGACTTTTAAAACTGCTAAAAATGGTGGGTCGTGTGGGATTCGAACCTACGACCAATTGGTTAAAAGCCAACTGCTCTACCAACTGAGCTAACGACCCGCTGTGTGGTGGCGCGTATAATACTGATTTTTAAGGACTATTCAACACCTATTTTGAAAAAAATCAAAAATAAGGTGTTGGATCGCTGATTCCGGCCGCCGCAAAGCCTTCGGCGCGCAGTCGGCAGCTGTCGCATTTGCCGCACGCACGACCATCATCGTCGGCCTGATAGCAGGAAACGGTCAGCCCGTAGTTCACGCCAAGCTTCACGCCCGCCTGGACGATCTGCGCCTTGCTGAGGTTTTGCAGCGGTGCCTGAATGCGGAAGCCATTGCCTTCCACGCCGGCTTTGGTTGCCAGGTTGGCCATGCGCTCGAACGACTCGATGAACTCGGGACGGCAGTCCGGGTAACCGGAGTAATCCACCGCATTGACGCCGATGAAGATATCCCGCGCACCGAGCACTTCAGCCCAGCCCAGGGCCAGGGACAGGAACACCGTGTTACGCGCAGGCACGTAGGTGACAGGAATGCCCTCACCCAGCTCTTCCGGAATATCGATGCTGCTGTCGGTCAGCGCCGAGCCGCCCATGCCGTTCAGGTTCAGGCCGATCACCTTGTGCTCGACCACACCCAGATCCCGCGCCACGCGCTCGGCGGCGTGCAGTTCGGCGTGAGAGCGCTGACCGTAGTCGAAGCTCATGGTGTAGCAGCTGTAGCCTTCGGCGCGCGCCATGGCTACCACGGTCGCCGAGTCCAGGCCACCGGACAGCAGGATGACCGCACGTTTTTCAGCAGTGTTGAGTTGTTCAGTCATTTCAGCGCCCCGGCTCGTCATTCCATAGATATTTATGCAGCTGCAATTGCAAACGCACTGGCAGGTTATCCGCCACCACCCAGTCCGCCAGGTCCCGGGCATTGAGATCATGGTGGCTTGGCGAGAACAGGACTTCGCCGGCGCGCTGGTCCAGACCGTACTGGATCAGTTTGGAAACGGACCAGTCATAGTCCTCCCGCGAACAGATGACAAATTTCACCTGATCGTTGGGCGTGAGCAGCTCGATGTTTTCGTAGCGATTGCGGTGCGCTTCCTTCGAACCCGGGGTTTTCAGGTCGACAACGCGACTGACCCGGGAATCTACCGGCGAGATATCGATAGAGCCACTGGTTTCCAGTGACACTTCGTAACCGGCGTCGCACAAGCGCTTGAGCAAGGGAATGGCGTTGGGTTGCGCCAGGGGCTCGCCCCCCGTGACACAGACATAACGCGGGCGGAAACCGGCGACCTGCTCGAGGATATCGTCGAGGGTGCGAATGGTTCCGCCGGTGAACGCGTAGGCGCTGTCGCAGTATTGGCAACGCAACGGACAACCGGTCAGGCGCACAAAAACCGTGGGCAGGCCGGCAGTCCGAGTTTCACCCTGCAACGAGTAGAAAACTTCGGTGATTCTCAATGTGTCTTGCATAGTCGCCACGGGCGTAACAGCTAAACAGGCTGTCCGCCTCCGTCAGGCACTTCAAGGAACCCCGGCAATGCGCAGATCCCAAAAAGCGTGTTTCAGAAAAAGGGGGTGAATTCTAACGAAAAAACCCGCGACAAGCGCGGGTTTCTTTGAAACGGCTCAAGCCGCCTTACATTTTCTGCAGATCACGCTGCGCCAGCTGAGCAGCGGAAGTGCCCGGATACTGGGACACGACCTGCTGCAGAATGCCCTTGACCCGGTCGGTATGACCGAGACGGCGCTCTACATCAGCGAGCTTGTACAGCGAATCAGGCACCTTGGCGTGCTTGGGATACAGCTGCGAAACCTTGGCAAATGCCTGACCTGCACCTTGCAGATCGCCTTTGGCCAGGTTCACTTCGCCCAGCCAGTACTGGGCATTGCCCGCGTACTGACTGTTCGGGTATTTGCGCAGGAATGCGGCGAAAGCCTGGCTGGCCTTGTCGAAATCCTTGGCCTTGATCAGGTCGAAGGCAGCATCGTAATAGAGCTTTTCCTTCGCCGGATCTGCCGGCTCGCTACCCGCGGCAGGTGCTTGAGCGGCGGCTGCGCCAGCTGAAGCACCTGCGGCTGCACCGGGGGTGTTCGATTCACCACCGGTTGAAGAATTTTCAGGAGTCGCGGCTGGTGCAACGCCGGTTCCTATGCGCCGATCAAGATCCTGGTATCGCTCCAGGTTTTCCTGCTTCATGCGCGCTACATCATTTTGCAGTTCTTCGATCACACCCTGTTGGCGCGAGATCTGTTCCTGCATTTGTTGCAGTTGGTTGAACAGCTGACCCTGTGCCGAGACAGGGGTCGAAACCCCTCCCCCGGCATAGGCGCCGTTCGTACCGTAACCTGCAGGCGGATAACTGCTCCCGCTATTGTTATAGCCGGAGTCATTATCGACCACAGGAACCGCAGCCCACGCCGCAAGCGGCGCGAGGCTGAGAGCCAGAACAGTTACAGCACGACGGCACGTTCGCATGACGAATTACTTACGCAGTTCGACGCGACGGTTTTGAGCCCAGGACTGCTCGTCGTTGCCGGTAGCAACTGGACGCTCTTCGCCGTAGGAAACCAGTTCCAGCTGAGCTGGGGAAACACCTTGCAGTACCAGGTAACGCTGAACGGCTTTCGCACGACGCTCGCCCAGTGCCATGTTGTACTCACGAGTACCACGTTCGTCGGTGTTGCCTTCCAGAACAACGCGAGCGCCGTTTGCTTTCAGGTCTTTGGCGTGAACGTCCAGAGCGCGCATGGCTTCTGGCTTCAGGTCCGAGCTGTCGTATTCGAAGTAGAAAGTGGTGATAGCGCGCAGTGCAGCTTCTTCGCTCAGGGAGCCGTCAACTGCACCAGTGTTTGCGCCGTAACCAGCGTTTGGATCTACCGCGCCTTCACCGGCATTGTCGCCGCCTTTGGACGAGCAACCTACAGCTACAGCCATGGCCAGTGCCAGCGCAGCAAATTTACCAAACTTCAGCATTTCCATCGTGAAACTCCTAATGAACCCCAGTGTGTTAAGTAAAACGTATAGCGCCGCGTCAGTTCAGGTAAGGGGACCAGGAAGGTTCTCTGACTTCGCCTTGTGCGGTAGGAAGCGGGAGCCTTACGCGTCCATTGATGGACACGAGCATCAAGACTCCCCGGCCCTGCTGGCGGGTGGCGTAGATTACCATGGTGCCGTTGGGCGCGACAGTAGGCGACTCGTCCAGAGTGCTATCAGTGAGGATTTTTACACTACCGCGCTGCAAATCCTGGGCCGCCACCTTGAAATTGGTGAAACCATCCTGACGGTGAATCATGACAAGCGTCTTTTCATCAGCCGACAATTTAGGGTTGGCGTTGTAGTTGCCGACGAAAGTCACGCGTTCGGCACCGCCGCCACCGGCGCTGGTCTTGTAGATCTGCGGTTTGCCGCCACGGTCGGAAGTGAAGTAGATGGTCGAGCCATCCTTGCCCCAGAACGGTTCGGTGTTGATGCCAGGACCATTGGTGACGCGGCTGATCTGACGCGAGCCGAGGTTCATCACATAGATGTCCGGGTTGCCGTCCTTGGACAGCACGAACGCCAGGCGATTGCCATCCGGCGACCACGCAGGTGCACCGTTCAGGCCTTCGAAGTTGGTGATCTGCTCACGGCGACCGGTGTCGATGTTCTGCATGAAGATACGCGGACGCTTCTGCTCGAAGGAGACATAAGCGATGCGCTTGCCATCCGGTGCGAAACGCGGCGACAGGATCGGCTCACGCGATTGCAACAGGGTCACGGCGCGGGCACCGTCGTAGTCCGAACGCTGCAGGGTGTAGCGAGTGTTGTTCTCGGAGAAACGCTCGGCCGTTACGTACAGCAGGCGAGTCGAGAAGGCACCCTTGATACCCGTGAGTTTTTCGAACGACTGGTCAGAGATGTAGTGCGCCATGTCGCGCAACTGATCGACACCGCCCGACACGCTGCCGGTCAGCACTTGCTGCTCGGTGGCTACGTTGAACAGTGCATATTGCACCTGCAGGCGACCGCCCGCCGGAACGATGCTGCCGACCATGACGTACTGGGCACCCAGTGCCTTGAAGTCACGGAAGATGATTTCGCCGGCCTGGCTCGGCTGGCTGATCATGTTCTGCTTTGGAATCGGCGAGTAGTAACCCGAGTTGCGCAGGTCGTTACCGATGATTTCCGCCATGTCGTCCGGCAGCACGCTACCGCCCTGGAAGCCGAACGGTACAACGGCGATCGGGGTCGCCCGATCGCTGCCGCTGGTAACCAGAATGTTTTTCTCATCTGCCATCGCCATCCCTGCCATGCAGCAGATAACGACCAGCATTCCTCGAAGAAGGTTTCTCACAAGGCTAGATCCTCAGGTGTGAATGTCATCTTGAATGAACGATACGGAGCGAAATCACTCGGCTTCATTCCCTGCATTTCTGTCAAACGTCCAATATTCTTCACTGCTGCAACAGCCGAGGCGTCAAACGGACCGTCGCCACTGGACTTGGACACACTGACCGAAGTCACCGTACCGTCCGGCAACATGCCGATCTGCAACACGACCGTCATGCCTTTGCGTGCCGAAGGTGGACGAGCCCAGCCTTCCGCTGCACGCGCACGAATCAGGTCATCGAAACTGCCGGCGACTTCGTCACCCTGCTCATCGGCCAAGGCCTGCTGACGCTGCGGCGTGTCGGAAAGCAAATCTGCCAGGGCCTGAGCCTTTTTGTCTTCGGCGGATTTACGCGCCGCGTCCTGCGATTTCTTCTTCGCAGCATCGGCAGCAGCTTTCTTCTTCGCTTCCTCGGCGACTTTCTTCTTCGCCTCTTCAGCCTCGGCTTTCTTCTTGGCGTCTTCCGCGGCTTTCTTCTTCGCGTCTTCGACGATCTTTTTCTTGGCTTCTTCAGCGGCCGCTTTCTTGGCCTCTTCTTCAGCAGCCTTCTTGGCTTCTTCTTCAGCTTTCTTCTTGGCTATATCAGCCAATTGTTTCTCTTCTGCCTTCTTGGCTTCCGCGGCTTTCTTCGCGTCGTCGGCTTTCTTGGCTTCATCAGCCTTTTTCGCCTCGTCCGCTTTCTTCGCTTCGTCGGCCTTCTTGGCTTCCTCGGCCTTTTGAGCCGCCTCTTCTTTCTTTTGTTCCGCAGCCTTCACCGCTTCCTGCTCGACCTTTTTCTGCTCCATCTGCTCGACTTCGGTCTGACGCGCAGCAGATTTCTGCGCCTCACCGGCAATCTTCTGATTGGTCTGGGTGGTCGCCCGACTTTTCGATTTCAGCTGGTACAAGGTCGCCTGGACAATCGGCTTGGCCGGCGGCAGCTCCGGGGTAAAGGCAAAACTGACGAACAACATGCCGAACACCAGCACGTGCAAGCCAATCGCCCAGACACTAGGCCAGAAGTAGCTTTCCGAGGCGGACGGCTCTCGCTGTTGCTGCATCAGGGCGCCTCGGTAATCAAGCCAACATTACCGACCCCGGCTTTCTGCAACCCGCCCATGGCCCCCATGACGGAACCGTAATCGACGGATTTGTCGCCGCGAATGAAGACCTGGGTGTGCTTGCCGTTTTCATTGCCGACGCGAATGATCTTGGTCACGGCGTCAGTCATCTGCGGCAACGTCATGGCCCGGTCCTGCTGCTTGTCCGTGTCGACTTCGCTGCCAAGGTTCCAGTAGTAGGTCTTGTCGGATTTGATGGAAATGGTCAGGACCTGGGTGTTGTTGTCCTGCGGCAAGGCTTCGCTGGAAACCTTGGGCAGATCAACTTTCACGCCCTGATTGAGCATCGGCGCGGTCACCATGAAGATGACCAGCAGCACCAACATCACGTCGATGTAGGGCACCACGTTCATCTCGGCGACCGGCTTGCGCTTTTTGCGAGCTCGAGCGATTAAAGCCATTGGAAATTACCTGCTTATTCTTCGCTGGTGTGCACTTTGCGGTGCAGGATCGCCTGGAACTCGTCGGCGAAGGTGTAGTAGCGGCCCAGCAGGGTTTCGCTGCGCGCAGCAAAACGGTTGTAAGCGATAACGGCTGGAATGGCCGCGAACAGACCGATGGCCGTGGCGATCAGTGCTTCGGCGATACCCGGGGCCACAGTGGCCAGGGTCGCTTGCTGGGCGGTGGCCAGGCCACGGAAGGAGTTCATGATCCCCCAGACGGTACCGAACAGACCGATGTAGGGGCTGACGGAACCGACGGTGGCGAGAAAGGGCAGGCTCTGCTCGAGCTTTTCTTCTTCGCGGGAAATCGCAACACGCATGGCACGGGCCACGCCTTCCATGACCGCTTCCGGGTCAACGCCTGGCTGCTGGCGCAGGCGGGAGAATTCCTTGAAACCGGCACGGAAGATTTGCTCGACACCCGAATCGGGGTCCGGGTTGCTGCCGGCCTGACGGTACAGTTTGGACAGGTCGATACCCGACCAGAAGCGCTCTTCAAAGCTCTCCAGGGCACGTCGACCGGCGCGCAGCAAGTTGCTGCGCTGAAAGATCATGATCCACGAGGTCACCGATGCGGCTACCAGGGTCAGCATTACCAGTTGCACCACGATACTGGCATTGCTGACCAGGCTCCACATGGAGGAATGGTCGACGACGTTAGCTTCCACGCTTTATCTCCTGCTTTGAGTGTGTACCCGCGCCGCTCACGTCGGCAAAGGCCGCTCGTAGAGCTTCGGGAATGGCCCGGGGTTTCAAACTTTCAGTGCGCACACAGGCCACCAGAAACTGCCCTTCACAGAGCAGCACATTATCCGTTGCCCGCCTGACCTGCTGCTTGAAGCGCAGGCTGGCACGGTTCAATTCGATTACTTCAGCGCTTACCAGCAGTTCGTCGTCCAGTCGCGCCGGCGCGTGATAGCGCGCTTCGCTGGAATGCACGACGAACAACAGGTCCTCCCCTGCCAGCTGTGATTGGGCAAAGCCCAGATCTCGCAGCCGCTCGGTTCGAGCCCGTTCCATAAACTTGAGGTAATTGACGTAATACACGATGCCGCCCGCATCGGTGTCCTCGTAATAAACGCGACAACGATGTGCGAAAGGCTCAAGCCCGTTTTGCGCGCGCATACTCTAGTGCTTACTCCTCAGGTTGCCAATCCGGCCAGGCAACTGTTTTTCATTGATCTGCGGCTTTCTTGCGAAAGTACGGTGCTGGGACCCTACATTGCCCGAAAAAATCAGCACGCAACGTTAATTAATCGTCACTGGCACCGAGGAACTCGTCTGCCACGGGCATTTCGCCCAATCGTGACGGAATGTTTAAACCGAAATGCAGATAGGCATGCCGCGTCACCACTCGCCCCCTTGGCGTGCGCATGATGTAACCCTGCTGGATCAGGTAAGGCTCAAGCACGTCTTCAATGGTGTGACGCTCTTCGCTGATGGCGGCGGCCAGACTGTCGACCCCGACCGGCCCGCCATCGAACTTCTCGATCATGGTCAGCAACAGACGCCGGTCCTGGTGATCGAAGCCGCGTTCGTCGACGTCCAGCAGGTTCAGCGCCAGGTCGGCAATCGGCTTGGTGATATGCCCCTTGGCGCGAACCTCGGCGAAATCACGCACCCGGCGCAACAGTCGGTTGGCAATCCGGGGCGTGCCACGGGCACGGCGGGCAATTTCGAAGGCGCCTTCCGGGTCCAGCGGCAAACCAAGGATGCTCGCCGAACGACTCACGATCGTCGACAAGTCGGCGTTATTGTAGAACTCAAGACGCTGAACGATGCCGAAACGGTCACGCAACGGGTTGGTCAGCATGCCAGCCCGTGTCGTTGCGCCGACCAGGGTAAACGGCGGCAGATCGAGCTTGATCGAACGCGCAGCCGGGCCCTCGCCAATCATGATGTCGAGCTGGAAGTCCTCCATGGCCGGGTACAGCACTTCTTCAACGATGGGCGACAGGCGATGGATTTCGTCGATGAACAGCACATCGTGAGGCTCAAGGTTGGTCAACAGCGCGGCGAGATCACCCGGACGCTCCAGCACCGGGCCTGAAGTGCTCTTGATCGACACCCCCATTTCCTGGGCGATGATGTTGGCGAGGGTGGTCTTGCCCAGGCCCGGCGGCCCGAAGATCAGCGTGTGGTCCAGGGACTCGTTACGACCGCGAGCCGCCTGAATGAACAACTCCATCTGCTCGCGAACGGTCGGCTGGCCAATGTATTCCGCCAGGCTGACCGGGCGAATGGCACGGTCCTGGACTTCTTCGCGCTCACGCGGACTGTGCGTGGCAGCGATCAGACGATCAGCTTCAATCACTTAGATCATTCCCTTCAAGGCGCGACGGATCATGTCTTCACTGCTCAAACCTTTCTCCTTGATCGCAGACACCGCCTTGCTCGCTTCCTGCGGCTTGTAGCCCAGGGAAATCAGGGCGCTGACCGCGTCAGTCTCGGCAGTGTTCACCGGGGCCGGTCCATCCGGCTGGTTCGGCACCAGGGCGAACATGGCCGGTACGGTTTCCCAGGCCTTGAAGCGATCCTTGAGTTCCACCAGCAAACGCTCGGCCGTTTTCTTGCCCACACCTGGCACCTTGGTCAGCGCCGAAGTGTCCTGGGACTGAACACAACGAACCAGCTCGTCGACTTCCAGGCTCGACATCAAGGCCAGCGCCAGTTTCGGCCCGACGCCGTTGAGACGGATCAATTCGCGGAAAAAGTCGCGCTCACGCTTGCCGACGAAACCATAGAGTAACTGTGCGTCTTCACGCACGACCAGATGAGTGTGCAACGTCAGCGGCTCACCGACCGACGGCAAGCGATAGAGGGTCGTCATCGGCACTTCGAGTTCATAACCCAGGCCGTTTACATCCAGAATCAAGTGTGGAGGCTGCTTCTCAGCCAGGGTGCCGCGCAAACGTCCAATCACGTTACAAATCCTTGAGCGTTGGCCAGCTCTGGGCCAGCGACTGATGGAGCAAGGGAGTAGCGCCGACAACCCAGGCGAAACGCCCTCCCCCCATGAAAATGATTGTTGATGCTATCAGAGACGCAGGCGCCCGCCACGACTGCGTGCCGCCCCGAGACCATGGGGCAGCAGACTGGAGCGGGTATGAGCATGACAGATGGCAATGGCCAGGGCGTCCGAAGCATCGATCTGCGGCTTGCTGGTCAGCTTGAGCATGTGCATGACCATCATCTGCACCTGCTCCTTGTTGGCCGAGCCGGTACCGACCACTGCCTGCTTGACCTGGGTTGCGCTGTATTCGGCAATTTCCAGGCTTTCCTCGGCACCCGCCACGATCGCCGCGCCACGGGCCTGCCCCAGTTTCAGGGCGGAATCGGCGTTACGGGCCATGAACACCTTTTCGATCCCCATGGTCACCGGATGGTAAGTCTGAATGATCTCCCGCACCCCGCGATAGACAATCTGCAATCGCTCAGCCAGCTCGCCGGCACCGGTGCGGATACAACCGGAGGCGACGTACTCGCAGCCACGGCCGGTATCACGCACCACACCGTAACCGGTGATGCGCGAACCGGGGTCGATACCAAGAATTAAAGTCATAACGCCTGCAAAAGGAATTCGCGGTTGCCTGAGGATAACCGTGTAGGAGCTGCCGAAGGCTGCGATCTTTTGATTTTAGAAGCGAAGATCAAAAGATCGCAGCCTGCGGCAGCTCCTACAGGGCGGCGATCTTTATCGGTACATCAACCGAGCTGCGCGGCCACCGACTCCGGGATTTCCGCGTTGGAGTAGACGTTTTGCACGTCATCCAGGTCTTCGAGCATGTCGATCAGCTTGAGGACCTTCTCGGCGCCTTCCAGATCGAGTTCGGCGCTGGTGGTCGGCAGCATGACGATTTCCGCGTCGTCACCCTTGAAACCCGCCGCTTCCAGTGCGTTACGCACGGAATAGAACCCGGCAAACGAGGTGAACACGTCGATCGAACCGTCTTCGTTGGTCACCACGTCATCGGCGTCGGCTTCCATGGCCGCTTCCATCAGCGCGTCTTCGTCAACGCCGGCAGCGAAGGAGATCTGCCCCTTGCGTTCGAACAGATAGGCCACCGAACCGTCAGTCCCGAGGTTGCCGCCGCACTTGCTGAACGCGTGACGAACAGCGGCGGCAGTGCGATTACGGTTGTCGGTCATGCATTCGACCATCACCGCCACGCCGCCCGGACCGTAACCTTCGTAGGTCAGCTCGACCACGTCGTCGGTATCGGCAGCGCCGGTACCGCGGGCGATGGCACGATCGATGATGTCACGGCTCATGTTGGCACCCAGGGCCTTGTCCAGGGCCAGGCGCAGACGCGGATTGGAGCCTGGATCACCACCACCCTGACGGGCAGCGACGGTCAGCTCACGAATCCACTTGGTGAAGATCTTGCCCCTCTTGGCATCCTGACGTTCTTTGCGGTGCTTGATGTTCGCCCACTTGGAATGACCTGCCATAACTCGCTCCGAATTCTCTTTGAAACATTGCCCGCTGCGCTGTATTGCGCCGGCCGGCAAACAAAAATCTTGAACAGCTTTGCCTATAAAGAAAGGGCGCATCCGCAGATGCGCCCTTCGGGTCAGCCTTACTCGGCCTTAGGCGTTTCACGCAGACGAATGTGCAACTCGCGCAATGCCTTGGCATCCACCTGGCCCGGCGCCTGGGTCATGACATCGGCCGCGCTCTGGGTTTTCGGGAAGGCGATCACTTCACGGATCGACTGGGCGCCGGTCATCAGCATCACCAGACGGTCCAGACCGAAGGCCAGGCCACCGTGCGGCGGTGCGCCATATTTCAGGGCGTCGAGCAGGAAGCCGAATTTCTCTTCCTGTTCCACTTCGTTGATGCCCAGCAGACGGAAGACCGCTTGTTGCATCTCTTTGCGGTGGATACGGATCGAACCGCCACCCAGCTCGGTGCCGTTCAACACCATGTCATAGGCACGGGACAGAGCGCCCGCCGGGTTGGCTTCCAACTCCGCCGGGGAACACTTCGGCGCGGTGAACGGGTGGTGCAAGGCGCTGAAGCTGCCGTCGTCGTTCTCTTCGAACATCGGGAAGTCAACGACCCACATCGGAGCCCATTCGCAGGTCAGCAGGCTCAGGTCGTGACCGAGCTTGATGCGCAGTGCGCCCAACGCTTCGCTGACGATCTTGGCCTTGTCGGCACCGAAGAACACGATGTCGCCGTCGACTGCACCAACACGATCCAGGATCACGTTGAGGTTGGCTTCAGGGATGTTCTTCACGATCGGCGATTGCAGACCGTCAACGCCATTCGCGCGCTCGTTGACCTTGATGTACGCCAGGCCCTTGGCACCGTAGATGCCGACAAACTTGGTGTAGTCGTCGATCTGCTTGCGCGGCATGCTCGCGCCGCCAGGCACGCGCAGGGCGGCAATGCGGCATTTCGGGTCATTGGCCGGGCCGCTGAACACCTTGAAGTCGACTTCCTTGAGCTGGTCGGCCACGTCAACCAGTTCCAGCGGGTTACGCAGGTCTGGCTTGTCGGAACCGTAGCGGCGCATGGCTTCTTCGAAGGTCATGTGCGGGAACTCACCGAACTCCAGGCCCAGCACTTCCTTGAACAGGTTGCGGATCATTTGCTCGGTCAGGCCCATGATCTCTTTTTCATCGAGGAAACTGGTCTCGATGTCGATCTGGGTGAATTCCGGCTGGCGGTCGGCCCGCAGGTCTTCGTCGCGGAAGCACTTGGCGATCTGGTAGTAACGGTCGAAGCCGGCCACCATCAGCAGTTGCTTGAACAGTTGCGGCGATTGCGGCAAGGCGAAGAACGAACCGGCATGCGTACGGCTCGGCACCAGGTAGTCGCGCGCGCCTTCCGGGGTAGCACGGGTCAGGATCGGCGTTTCTACGTCGAGGAACCCGTTCTCGTCCAGGAAGCGACGGATGCTGGTGGTCATGCGCGAACGCAGACGCAGCTTCTCGGCCATTTCCGGGCGACGCAGGTCGAGGAAACGATAGCGCAGGCGGGTTTCTTCACCGACGTCGGAGAACTCATTCAGCGGGAACGGCGGGGTTTCCGATTCGTTCAGCACTTCCAGTTCGTAGCCGAGGACTTCGATCATGCCCGACGCCATGTTGGCGTTGGTCGCACCGGCCGGACGCAGGCGAACCTTGCCGGTGATCTTCACGACGTACTCGCTGCGCACGCGATCGGCCGCGGCGAAGGTTTCAGCGCGGTCCGGATCGAACACGACCTGGGCCAGACCATCACGATCACGGATATCGAGGAAAATCACCCCACCGTGGTCACGGCGACGGTGAACCCATCCGCAAAGGGTAATTTCCTGGCCGTCCAGGCTTTCGTTCAGTTGGCCGCAATAATGGCTGCGCATCATGGTCGTGGTTTCACTTCTCGTAATTCGAAATTCGGTTGGAGATCCTACAGCAGCCCCGCCTTTAAAAAGTCACCGGGTGATGCAAGAGCTCGCGTGTGTCGTTCAATTCAGGTTCAGGACCTTAGTCAGCTTTGTCGCCGCCGGCCAGGTTCTTCTTGGAACCGGTCTTGAAATCGGTTTCGTACCAACCCGTGCCGCTAAGGCGAAAGCCCGGCATGGACAGCATTTTCTTAAGCTCTGGCGCCTGAC
The DNA here is from genome assembly GCF_059491875.1 of Pseudomonas sp. Pseusp49. Classification (NCBI taxonomy): domain Bacteria; kingdom Pseudomonadati; phylum Pseudomonadota; class Gammaproteobacteria; order Pseudomonadales; family Pseudomonadaceae; genus Pseudomonas; species Pseudomonas sp. Pseusp49. The sequence continues at coordinate 5,468,121 of NZ_CP168514.1, forward strand.
AGGCAGGGCAGTCGACCAGCGGTGCATCGCTGATCTTTTGAATGGCTTCCAACTGATGACCACAGGAAGCACATTGATAATCGTACATCGGCATGGAGGTTGTCTCGGCGATCAGATTGCTACCGCACACGCTGGGGTTTCGCGGCAAAGAGCGGGATTATATCCATTAAATGCGGCCTGTGCAGCCGTAAGACTGCACAGACCGACACTCTGCCGTTTTCACCGCCCAGACTAGGCAGTGACGATGCAACCCCCTTCCTTGAGGCTGTGTACGACACAGACGACCCGCACCAATCCACTGAAATTCCTTACTCCGCCATGACGCAAGTGAACTTCGCGATCCACATGGGATAACAGGCTACTGACCGAACAACCGTTGGCCCGGGCCATTGCTCCCAAAATATCCCAATAAACCTGCTCGAGCCGCAAACAGGTTGCGAAGCCATTCAAACGTACGGAGCGGGACAAGGGCTGGGCCAACCCCATATCGAATTCGCGAACAAACGGATCAACCCTTACATCCCTGTGCGAACCGTATCGCCCCTCTTCTTGCCTTTCATAAACCATAACGCTGACACTCCTTTGCCATCCTGGTTTCTTAAAGCGCAACTGTGTGTCGGCTTATAAAAACGCAGGTGCAAAGGTATTTTCCAGCCGACTTTATGACCCTCGACGTAGGATAAGCCAACAACTGTTGGCAGACCCCGGAGATCGTCCTACGCCAGACGTTTTCCCACGCAGCGAAACGAAGCCCCCTTCAGAAACACCCTATGGAATGACGTAGGAAAGAAGAGCGCCAAGTAGTCACTCCATTTTTCATGCACCTGCATACGCGACCAGCAAGTCACTTGCCTTTACCGCAGCCCCGTAACTTCGGGCAACCTGCGGCAAATCACCGCCAAAGAGCCGTCGGACGCCCTGATTTGAGTAGCCTGCGGCTTTGCTGTTAAATAGACGACGTGTCGCCAGTGCCTATTTTTCCGGGCACGGCGCATAGGCTGATACCGGGCACGTGTCCAACGCCTCTTTATTTTCTTGAAGCGAACCGTGCGCCATCAGCTCTTCCTTGTGAGCTGTCTTAACGTGAGTTAATCAAAATGTTGAAAATCGTCCATCTGTTGATAGGCGCAGCAGCCTTGCTGCTGTCCTTCATCCCTAGCCTGCACCCTGAAGCCTTGCCTTACCTGCAACAACCTGATGCGCTGTACCTGGCCTTTTTCGGCCTGCTCAATCTCACGCTTGCACCTGTCATCCCTTACTGGAACAAAGGTCCGCGCCACCAACTGCAAAACCTGGTCAGTGTCCTGCTGGCTCTGGCGGTAGTACTGCAGACTCTGACGCTGATCGCGCCGATGCCTGTCATCGCCGGTCAACCTGCCGTTCTGTTCAGCCTGGTCGCAGCCCTGATCGCTGTTGCCCTGCACCTGGGCATCAGCTTCTACAAATCGTCACCGGTCGCCGCCTCGCCAAGCTACGACATGAGCAACCGCGATACCGGCACCGTCAAGTGGTTCAACACGTCCAAAGGCTTCGGCTTCATCTCCCGCGATTCCGGCGACGATATCTTCGTCCACTTCCGGGCCATTCGCGGTGAAGGCCACCGCGTCCTGGTAGAAGGCCAGCGCGTGGAGTTCTCCGTCATGAATCGTGACAAGGGCCTGCAAGCCGAAGATGTGATCGCCGCGCTGCCGCGTCGCTGATTCAAGGCTGAAAAAAACCGCGCACAGCCTGGCTGTCCGCGGTTTTTTCATGCCTGCACGTTACTTACTGCACATCGATTAGTAGTGCGGTGGCGGCGCTTCCTCTTCGAACGATTCGAACTGGCCGACCATTTCCTCCTGCCGCTTGAGCAACGCAGCCATTTGCAGTTGAAGACGCTCGACCACCCGCTGCTGCGTAACCAGCACATCATTCAATGCCTGGATGGTGTCATCCTGAAAGGCCAGGCGGCTTTCAAGATCGGTAACGCGTTCTTCCAGGCTCATGATTCAGCCCTCCAGAAACGTAAAGTCATCGGTCAATATCAGGCGCAAACGCTCGCGAATGGCGGCAATCTGCTCCGAACTGTAGGGCTTTGCCGGATGCCTACCCCAAACGGGTGCTGGCCAGGCGGCATCTTCGTGTTTGCGCACAATCACGTGCATGTGCAACTGGCTGACGACATTGCCCAGCGCCGCAACATTCAACTTGTCCGCATCGAACGAGTCCTTGAGCACTTGCGAAAGCGTCGTCGTCTCCTGCCAAAGCTGTCGCTGGTCTGCGACATCCAACTGAAATATCTCGCTGATAGCCTCACGACGAGGTACCAGGATGAACCAGGGATAGTTCGAGTCGTTGGACAACAGCAACCGGCAGAGCGGAAAGTCCCCGATCGGTAACGTGTCTTGTTGAAGTCGTGGATCTAAAGCAAACACTGCGCGTACTCCCGCCGGGTCATCATTTTCAGCTTAGCGTCCATCCAGAGGAGCGGCGCACCAAGCGACCGGACGGCAGCATACCTGTGAACGGCGCACGCTTCACGGCGAACCTTGCACAGACGCCAAGAGTGCCAGCGAAAAGCTGACAGCCCGCCCCCGAATGAGACAATTTTCGACACCGCGCACCACTACAGAACCGGCCAACCGAAAAAAGCGCCGAAATGACTGATTAACAACGAAGAGTTCGCGCCAGACACCTGATCAACAGGAGTGAATCCAGCACAGGATTAAAATTTTTTTGCACCAAAACCGCACAGTGGGTCTACGCTGAACGCTTCGACATCCGCCATTTACTCACTGGCGGGGTGAACCGGTAACATTTTTGGTTGTCAGGCAGTCGACCAAAAGGGTGCAACATGATGCGAAGCAAAGCGTCAAGCCCAAACCAAAGGCGCTTGAACCCCCCGGTTTCATGAGGTTTTTACAGCGCCAGAGGGTCAATTTGAAAAAACCGCAAGAAAATATGGCTTTGTGCACGTTTGTTGCATACATACCCAACATCACCTGAGTGACACCCGCTGGAAGTGGGGGGCATTCAGGCAAAAAAGACAGTGGCAAGGTAGCCCGATGGAGATTCAAACGTTTCACCAGGACTCTTTTTACCGACACCAAGGCTCAGAAAACAGCATTAAAGTTGTCAGCCCGGTTGCGTCGGAGCTCGAAATTTGCGACATCTACCTCGCTGTTTGCGACATGGTCGTAAAGAAGGCGAAAGGTTAGATACGCAAGTATCGCCAACATTGTCGGCGTGATATAAGTTTGCGCCGACACAAAAAGAAAGAGCCGCCCAGATAATAAAACAGGTGGGACGGCAGTACTCTTCTAAAACCAAAGGAGCAAATCACGATGCGCGTGATGAAGTGGAGCATGATCGCACTGGCAGTTGCAGCAGCAGCCAGTACCCAATTGGCTACGGCCGCCCCTTTCGTAAGTGACCAGGCTGAAGCCAAAGGTATTGTTGAAGACAGCTCTCTGAACTTGCTGGTTCGCAACTACTACTTCAACCGTGACCGCAAAGATGGCGCTACCGACCAGAAAGACTGGACCCAAGGCATCTGGGGCAATTTCAGCTCCGGTTACACCCAAGGCCTGATCGGTGTTGGCGTTGACGCTTTCGGTTACCTGGCAATCAAACTGGACGGCGGTGATGGCACCGGCGGCACCGGTAACATGAGCCGCGACGCCGATGGCGAAGTTAACAACAGCCAGGGCAAAGCCGGCGGCGCTGTTAAGTTCCGCGTATCGAAAACCGAGCTGAAAGTCGGCGACATGCAGCCAAGCACTGCTCCAGTGTTCGCTGTTGGCGGTTCCCGTATCCTTCCTCAAACTGCCAGCGGTATCCAACTGCAAAGCAGCGAAGTCAAAGACCTTGACCTCGAAGCCGGTCACTTCTACTCGGCGACCAGCCAGGACCGCAACGCTCGTGACGGCGGCCTGTTTGCAACCTACGCTGGCGTAGAAGCCAACTCCATCGACTACTTCGGTGGCAAATACGGCATTACCGACAACCTGTCGGCATCGCTGTACGGCGCCAAGCTGGAAGACATCTGGAACCAGTACTACGCCAACCTGAACTACACCATCCCGCTGGGCGGCGACGAGTCGCTGAACCTGGACGGTAACATCTACAACACCAAAGACACTGGTGATGCCAAAGCCGGCGAGATCAGCAACACTGCTTACTCCCTGGCAGCCGCTTTCTCGTTCATGAAAGCACACACCATCACCCTCGCCTTCCAGAAGGTTAACGGTGACACTCCGTTCGACTACATCGGTGTGGGCAAGAACAACCGCGGCGGCGACTCGATCTTCCTCGCCAACTCCATCCAGTACTCTGACTTCAACGCCCCAGGCGAGAAGTCTGCCCAGGTTCGTTATGACCTGAAAATGGCTGAGTACGGCGTTCCAGGTCTGAGCTTCATGACCCGTTACGTTAAAGGCTGGGACATCGACGGCACCAAAACTCCAGTTGGCAGCCCTTACGCTGGCCTGTATGGCGAAGACGGCAAGCACAACGAGACCAACTTCGAAGCCAAGTACGTTGTTCAGTCTGGCCCGGCAAAAGACCTCTCCTTCCGTATTCGTCAAGCATGGCACTTCGCTAACGCTGACGAAGGTGAAGGCGACGTGAAAGAGTTCCGTTTCATCGTCGACTACCCGCTGTCGGTTTTGTAATCGCATCCAGTTAGTTTGCGGTAACAAAACAAAAGGCCCATCTTCGGATGGGCCTTTTTTGTTGTCCGTGCAAATTGTTCAATTATTGAACAATCGCCATACATGCCTGACCGAAAAGTCAGGCATGTATGGCAAGGTCTATCACTGCACTGCGGACTCCTGAACCACGCGAATAACCCGCTGTGGAAATGGAATATCGATGCCGGCCTCTCTCAGGCGATCACGGGACAGTTCATTGAACATGAACATCACATCCCAATAATCCGCTGTCTTCACCCAGACACGCAGGGAAACAGTGATAGAACTGTCACCCAATGTCGAAATGACTGCCTGAGGTTCCGGGTCAGTCAATACACGCGGATCCTTGGCCAACTCCAGCAACACTTGCCGGGCTTTCTGCAAGTCCGCTTCATAATCGACGCCCACATCAAACACCACTTTGCGGGTCGGCTGGCGATTGGTGTTGGTAATAATGCCGTTCGACAGATTTCCGTTGGGCACGATGATGGTCTTGTTGTCACCGGTGCGCAGTACGGTATGGAAAATCTGGATGCTGTCGACGGTACCGGCAACCCCCTGAGCCTCGATCCAGTCGCCGATACGAAACGGGCGGAACAGCAAAATCAACACGCCACCGGCGAAGTTCGCCAGGCTGCCCTGCAAAGCCAGGCCAATGGCCAGGCCCGCCGCACCAATCGCAGCCACAAACGAAGTGGTTTCCACACCGATCATCGAAGCCACGCTGACGACCAGCAGGATCTTGAGGATGATGTTCGCTAGGCTGCTGATAAAGCCCTGCAGCGCCAGGTCGGCATTGCGCAACGCAATCAGTCCGCCGAGCTTTTTCGTCACTTTGTTGATCAGCCACCAGCCGATGGCCAGGGTGATGACCGCCAGCAGTACGCGACTGCCGTATTCCATGATCATCGGGATCCAGGTTTGGGATACCTTGACCAGGTTGTCTACCTCAGCGCTTAAATCCATCTACTTTCTCCTGTTTTCCGGCTATGCGGCATGCGTAAAAAAAAGCGGCAGAAAGATCGAACCGCGACGGATTCAATCGTTTCTGCCGTTGCTTGGGCCTCCGACGTCACAAACGCCAGGAGGTTCCCGCTTTCAAGGTCAGTCGCGGAAGTTGTTGAACTGCAGCGGCATACCGAACTCCTTGGCCCGCAGCACAGCAATGGCTTCTTGCAGGTCATCACGCTTCTTGCCGGTAATACGAACCTGCTCGCCCTGAATGGCCGCCTGGACCTTGAGCTTGGCATCTTTGACGTGAGCAACGATTTTCTTCGCCAGCTCCTTGTCGATGCCTTCCTTGAGGACAGCTTCCTGCTTCATCAGCTTGCCCGACGCGAAGGCATCCTTGACTTCGAGGCACTGCACGTCGATTTTGCGCTTGACCAGAGCCAGCTTGAGGATCTCAATCATCGCTTCGAGCTGGAAATCCGCTTCTGCGGTCAGGTTGACGGTCAGGTCTTTTTCCTTGAACTCGAAGCTGCCTTTGCCTTTCAGGTCATAACGACGATCGAGTTCCTTGACGGCGTTCTCGACCGCGTTGGTGACTTCGTGTTTGTCCAGTTCGGATACCACGTCGAACGACGGCATGTAATCTCTCCAAATTTAAAGGCGCACCGATGGAGCGCGCCTGGCTTGCGGTTAAAATCCGCGCTGATTATAACGGGTCTTTCCCATCATTCACTGTGAGCTGCCGATGCACGCCTTAAACAGAGCAAAAAGCTGATGTCCACCACCTGGCATGTACTCGGCGCCGGCAGCCTCGGCACTTTATGGGCGACACGCCTGGCCCGGGCTGGCGTGCCGGTCAGGCTTATCCTGCGGGACACCGCGAGACTGCAGGCCTATGAGGCTGCAGGCGGATTGACACTGGTGGAACACGGCCAGGCGCAACACTACGCCGTACCCGCCGAAACAGCGGACAGCAGCGAGCCGATCAACCGCCTGCTGGTGGCGTGCAAGGCCTACGATACCGAAAGCGCGGTGGCCCGACTGACGTCACGCCTGGCCCCCGACGCCGAACTGATCCTGCTGCAAAATGGCCTGGGCAGTCAGGACGCGGTGGCCGCACAGGTTCCCCAGGCACGCTGCATCTATGCCTCGAGCACCGAAGGCGCCTTCCGCGATGGCGATTGGCGCGTGGTGTTTGCTGGCCATGGCTTCACCTGGCTGGGGGATGCGAGCCATCCGGTCGCGCCGATCTGGCTCGATGACTTGAGCGCTGCCGGCATCCCTCACGAGTGGAGCACCGATATTCTGACCAGGCTGTGGCGCAAGCTGGCCCTCAACTGCGCGATCAACCCGCTGACGGTGCTGCACGATTGCCGCAACGGCGGTTTGCAGCAGCATCAGTGCGAAGTGGCCACCCTGTGCGGTGAACTGGTGGAGTTGCTTGAGCGTTGCGGTCAGCCGGCGGCGGCTGAAAACCTGCAGCAGGAAGTGGAGCGAGTGATTCACGCCACCGCGGCCAACTACTCGTCGATGTATCAGGACGTCACGAGCCAGCGCCGCACGGAAATCAGCTACCTGCTGGGCTACGCCTGCAAAGTGGCCGGACGACATCAACTGAACCTGCCTCACCTCAATCAACTTCAGGCAAGGTTGATCGCTCGCCTGCAAAGCCTTGGATTGCCCAGCGACTGAGCAGCGGCTACGCTGGCCACTTGTTCCTTGTCTGCGATGAATCCGATGCCATTGCGCCAGCGCCTTGAAAACCTGCCCGTCGGCCAGAAACTGCTGGCCGCCCTGCTGGTACTGATGGTCACCGTCCTGCTGGTTGCCAACCTGACCTTTATCAGCGCCGCGTACTACATCTCCCAGGAAAGCATGGCACCCCAGGCTCTGCAGACCATCGGCCGACTGGTATCCAACCCGAGCCTGGCCTCCGAAGCCCTGGCGTCACCGCAAAGCGCCGAGCGCCTGCTGAATGAACTCAACAGCTATTCGCCATTGCGCGCGGCAGCCCTGTATGACGGACAGGGTGAGCGATTGGCGCAACTGCAGCATGGCGACAATCTGGAGCTGCCCAAGCGTTTCCGGCATATCGAAGACTGGCAGGCCACCGAGTTTCGCACCAATCAAGTCATCACCCTGCCCCGCCCCGGCTCGGCACCGGGACATTTGCTGTTGGTTGCCAGCAGTGAACTGCCAGTGGCGTTCTACACCGGGACCCTGACGGCCAGCCTGGGGATTCTGATCTTCAGCGTACTGCTGTGGCTGATCATTGCCCGCCAGATCAAGCGCCTGATCACCCGGCCGATCCACCAGCTCGAAGAGTTGTCGCGGCAGGTCACCCGTGAAGAAAACTACGCACTGCGCGCTTCACGCGGAAACCACGATGAAATCGGCAGCCTCGCCGAGGCGTTCAACACCATGCTCTCGCGGATCGAGGCCAGGGAGCAGCAACTCAAGCGGGCTCGGGACGACTCCCAGGCCGCTTACGACCAGGCCCAGGGCCTGGCGGAAGAAACCCGTCATACCAACCGCAAACTGGAGCTCGAAGTCCAGGTGCGCAGCAAGATCGAGAAAAAGCTCACCGGCTTCCAGAACTACCTCAACAGCATCATCGACTCCATGCCGTCGGCGCTGATCGCCCTCGACGAACAGCTCTACGTGACTCAATGGAACCAGGAAGCGAGTGCCCTGTCCGGCACACGCCTCGATGAAGCCCTGAACCAGCCCATCTTCCTCGCCTTCGAACCGCTCAAGCCGTTTTTGCCGCAACTCAAGGAAACGGTCGAGCAGCATACGGTGGCCAAAATCGAACGTGTCACCTGGCTCAAGGACGACGAGCCCCGCCACTATGCCCTGACTTTCTATCCGCTGATGGGCGGTGCCGGGCGTGGCGTAGTGATCCGGATCGACGACATCACCCAGCGCCTGTCCCTGGAAGAAATGATGGTGCAGTCGGAGAAAATGCTGTCGGTAGGCGGTCTTGCCGCCGGCATGGCTCACGAAATCAACAACCCGCTGGGTGCGATCCTGCACAACGTGCAAAACATTCGCCGACGCCTGTCCCCCGACCTGCCGAAGAACCTTGAAGTAGCCGAACAGGCCGGCATCGAACTGGATACGGTCAATCAGTATCTGAAAATCCGCGAAGTGCCACAGTTGCTCGACGGCATCCAGCAGGCCGGTGCCCGGGCCGCCAAAATCGTCACCCACATGCTCAGTTTCAGCCGTCGCAGCACCCGCCAGATGGCCCCGTGCGATCTGCCCGCCCTGATTGACCAGGCGGTGGAAATCGCCGGCAACGATTTCGACCTGGCGATCGGCTTCGACTTCAAGGGCCAGGCCATCATTCGTCAGTTCGACCCGGCGCTGGGCCCGGTCCCCGGCACCGCCAACGAACTGGAGCAAGTACTGCTCAACCTGCTGAAAAACGCTGCGCAAGCCATTCACCAGCGCGAGGACGACAGCGAGCCGGGGCGGATCATTCTGCGCACCCGGCTGAACCCGCCGTGGGCGGAAATCCAGGTCGAGGACAACGGCATCGGCATGAGTGAAAGCGTGCGCAAACGCACCTTCGAACCCTTCTTCACCACAAAGGAAATCGGCCAGGGCACCGGACTTGGGCTGTCGGTGTCGTACTTCATCATCACCAATAACCACAAGGGGCAGATGGAAGTGCAATCGACCCTGGGCCAAGGCACTTGCTTCACCTTGCGCCTGCCCCTGGCGAGCACGCCACCTGTCGCGCAAGAACTCAATCTGCTATCGAGGTAACCATGGGCTTTCGTTTGTCGAAGATTTACACCCGCACTGGCGACAAAGGCGAGACCGGGCTGGGCGATGGCCGTCGCGTCCCCAAGGATCACCCGCGGATCGAGGCCATTGGCGAAGTCGATACGCTCAACAGTCAGGTGGGCGTGTTGCTGGCCGGGTTGGCGGCACAAACGGATACTGTTGCAGGTTTGCAGGAAGTGATCGAGGTTTTGGCGCCTTGCCAGCATCGATTGTTCGATCTGGGCGGTGAGCTGGCAATGCCGGTGTATCAGGCCTTGAATGCAGCGGAAATCGAGCGCCTGGAAGCGGCAATCGATGTGTGGAATGAAGAGTTGGGACCACTGGAAAACTTCATCTTGCCCGGCGGTTCAGCGTTGATTGCCCAGGCCCATGTCTGCCGAAGCCTGGCCCGCAGTGCCGAGCGGCGGTGTCAGCATTTGAATGCGATTGAGCCGTTGGCCGGGGTTGGCCTGGCGTACATCAATCGGTTGTCGGATTTGTTGTTTGTGGTGGCGCGGCTGATTGCCAAGCGTCAGGGCGTGGCGGAGATTCTTTGGCAGCCTGCGGCGAAGCCTGAAGCTTAATCAGCGCCTGTCAGGGCCCCTTCGCGGGCAAGCCCGCTCCCACAGGGATTGCTAGTGCTCACACAATCTGTGTTTCACCTTGAACACTGTGGGAGCGGGCTTGCCCGCGAAGGGGCCTGTAGGCTCGCTAGAGAATTAACCCTCAGGCCAAAACGCCCGAATCCCTGCCACACCCTGCGCACCCGCCGCCCAGGCTTTCTCGACCTCGGCCGGGCCAACGCCACCCAGCAGGAACACCGGCTTGCTGAACCCCTCGATCAAGCTCGACGCCTGTTCCCAACCCAACGGCTCGGCACCTGGGTGAGTCAGAGTGGGTTGAACCGGCGACAGGGTCACGAAATCCACCCCCATCTGTTCAGCCAGCGCCAGTTCTTCAGCGTTATGGCACGAGGCCGCCAGCCAGCGCGAAGCCGGTAGCGGTCGGCCAGCCGCTGCGTATTTGCGCAACTGCGCCGAAGTGATGTGCCAACCCGCGGACGGGAAATCACCCAACCATTCGAACGGCCCCTTGATCATCAATTGTGCCTTGCCGGCGCACAGGCCCACCGCATCGACAGCCAGGTCGCGATACTTGGGATCGTAACCGTTCGGTGCGCGCAGCTGGATCAGCTTGATGCCACCGGCAATGGCCTTCTGGATGCCACGCAGCAATGCCGGGGTTTCCAGGTCTTCCGGGGTAATCAGGTACTGCGACGGCAATCGGGCCGCCGCGACGATCGGCCGATTGGCCGCTGGAAACTCGTAACCCGACAGATCCCGGGGCGACACCCAGGTCAGGGGTTGGCCTTCGGCGCCGTGGGGCTCGCCGCTAAACGCCGAGACTTCCCAGACATCCAGCAATACCTGCTTGTCCGGGTAATCGTGCCGGACCTTGATCAGCGGGCGCGCCGCTTCGACCACGATGCCCAACTCTTCATGGAGTTCGCGGGCCAGTGCAGTTTCGACCGACTCGTCGGCCTCGACCTTGCCCCCGGGAAACTCCCACAGGCCACCCTGATGCTGTGAATCGGCACGGCGGGCGATCAGGATCTGGCCGCTGCCATCGCGGATGACGGCGGCGGCGACATGGACTCGCTTCACTTTTCCAACTCCTCCAGTCCGGCCTTCTGCCAGGCCTTGAACGCCGGCCATTGGTAGAGGGTTTCAACATAGGCTTCGTCAGCCGCGGACAGTTTCACCCGATAAGTGCGCAGACGCACGGCGATGGGCGCAAAGAACGCGTCGGCCAACGTGAGGCGGCCAAACAGGTACGGACCGCTCTCGGTCGCGGCAGCACGGCACTCGGCCCACAACGCAGCCATGCGTTCGATGTCGCCCTGAACGTCAGCCGGAACCGGTGACAAAGGGGCGTCATGGCTCAGGTCGAACGGCATGTTGCCGCGCATGGCGAAAAAGCCGCTGTGCATCTGTGCGCACGCCGAACGCGCCTGGGCACGGGCGGCGATGTCTTTGGGCCACAGGTTCGCGTCGGGGAACCGTTCTGCCAGATATTCGGCAATCGCCAGGGAGTCGGCGATGGTGCCGTGTTCGGTCTTCAGCAGCGGGACCTTGGCGGTCGGCGAATGCTTGAGCAGGCGCTCGCGGGTGTCCGGCTGGTTCAGCTTGATCAGTTCTTCGGTGTAGGAGGCGCCAGCCAGATCGAGGGCCAGAGCGCCGCGCAGGGACCAGGAGGAATGCAGTTTGTCGCCGATGATCAGGTGCAGGCTCATGTTCGGGACCTTTTGATGGGGGGGACAGGCCAAAATCTCTAGCGTCTGGTCATCCGTCATCGCGGGCAAGCCCGCTCCCACAGTGACCGCGCTGAACACAACCTTTGTGTACGCCACTGAACCTGTGGGAGCGGGCTTGCCCGCGATCGGGTCGACTCGGTCTTAAGTACGGTACTCGGCGTTGATCTTCACGTACTCGTGGGACAGGTCGGTGGTCCAGATGGTTTCGCTGCAATCGCCACGACCCAACTCGATACGAATGGTGATTTCTTCCTGCTGCATCACCGCCGCGCCCTGGGCTTCGGTGTAGGTCGCGGCGCGCGCGCCACGGCTGGCAATGCACACGTCACCGAGGAACACGTCGATCTTGCTGACGTCCAGGTTCGGCACGCCGGCACGGCCAACGGCGGCCAGGATACGGCCCCAGTTCGGATCGGAAGCAAATAATGCCGTCTTGATCAGCGGCGAGTGAGCCACGGTGTAGCCGACATCCAGGCATTCCTGGTGATTGCCGCCGCCGTTGACTTCAACGGTCACGAACTTGGTCGCGCCTTCGCCGTCGCGAACGATGGCCTGGGCCACGTCCATGCACACTTCGAACACCGCCTGCTTCAACTTGGCGAACAGCTCGCCCTCGGCGCGGGTGATTTCCGGCAGCGCAGCCTGACCGGTGGCGATCAGCATGCAGCAGTCGTTGGTCGACGTATCGCCATCGATGGTGATGCGGTTGAACGACTTGTTGGCGCCATCGAGCATCAGGTTTTGCAACACATCGCGGGAGACTTTGGCGTCGGTCGCGATGTAGCCGAGCATGGTCGCCATGTTCGGGCGAATCATGCCGGCGCCTTTGCTGATGCCGGTCACGGTGACGGTCACACCGTCGTGCTGGAACTGACGGCTGGCACCTTTGGGCAGGGTGTCGGTGGTCATGATGCCGGTGGCGGCAGCTTCCCAGTTGTGGATCGACAAGTCGTCGAGAGCCGCTTGCAGCGCACCCTCGATTTTCTCCACAGGCAACGGTTCGCCGATCACACCGGTGGAGTACGGCAGCACCTGGCTGGCATCGACACCGGTCAGCTCAGCCAGCTTGGCGCAAGTGCGCTCGGCGGCGGCCAGGCCTGGCTCGCCGGTACCGGCGTTGGCATTGCCGGTGTTGGTCAGCAGGTAACGCACAGGGCCTTGTACGCGTTGCCTGGCCAGGATCACCGGGGCGGCGCAAAAGGCGTTCAGGGTGAAAACGCCGGCCACCGTGGAGCCTTCAACACAGCGCATGACCACAACATCCTTGCGCCCTGGGCGCTTGATGCCAGCCGAGGCGATACCGAGTTCAAAACCGGCAACCGGGTGCAACGTTGGCAAAGGACCAAGACCAACAGCCATGAATGCGCTCCTTTATAAATGATGTCAGCACCGTTTCAGCAAGACGGTGGTTCGAATGGTAAAACGCCGCGACGGCAGAAGCCGGTCGCGGCGCGGGTATTTCAGCGATTGAAACGGGTTTTACTGGATCTGCCCGTGGCAATGCTTGAACTTCTTGCCCGAACCGCAGTAGCACAGCTCATTGCGACCCAGCTTGTGCTCGCTGCGAACCGGGGCAGCGGCGAGCGCCACATCGACCTCTTCGCCCAGCACTTCCGGTTGCTCCAGGCCTGGAGCTTCTTCATGCAGGAACTGCATGCGAGCGGCCAATGCCTCGGCTTCCTGGCGCAGGCGCTGCTCTTCCTCGATTGGATCTTCGCGGCGAACCTGAACGTGGGACAGCACACGGATCGAGTCGCGCTTGATCGAGTCCAGCAGCTCGGAGAACAGGGTGAACGACTCGCGCTTGTATTCCTGTTTCGGGTTCTTCTGGGCATAACCACGCAAGTGGATACCGTGACGCAGGTGGTCCATGGTCGACAGGTGGTCTTTCCACAGGTCGTCCAGAACGCGCAGAACGATTTGCTTCTCGAAGGTGCGCAGCGCTTCGGCGCCCGCCTGGTCTTCTTTCTCGTTGTACGCCGCGATGAGCTCGTTCATGAGCTTCTCGCGCAGGGTTTCCTCGTACAGGTGATCGTCTTCGTCGAGCCATTGCTGGATCGGCAGTGTCACACCGAAGTCGCTCTGCAACGCAGCTTCCAGACCGGCCACGTCCCACTGCTCAGGCAGCGATTGCGGAGGAATGTGTGCGCTGACGGTGGCGTTGAGCACGTCCTGACGGAAGTCGGCGATGGTCTCGCCGATGTTGTCGGCGGCCAGCAACGTGTTACGCATGTGATAGATCACTTTACGCTGTTCGTTGTTGACGTCGTCGAACTCGAGCAGTTGCTTGCGGATGTCGAAGTTGCGACCTTCAACCTTGCGCTGGGCCTTTTCAATGGCGTTGGTCACCATGCGGTGCTCGATCGCTTCGCCAGGCTGCATGCCCAGGGCCTTCATGAAGTTCTTCACCCGGTCAGAGGCGAAGATGCGCATCAGGCTGTCTTCCAGCGACAGGTAGAAACGGCTGGAACCGGCGTCGCCCTGACGACCGGCACGACCACGCAGCTGGTTGTCGATACGGCGCGATTCGTGACGCTCGGACGCAATCACCTGCAAACCACCCGATTCGAGCACTTGCTGGTGACGCTTCTGCCAGTCGGCCTTGATCTGGGCAATCTGCTCAGGGGTCGGGTTTTCCAGGGAAGCCACCTCCACTTCCCAGTTACCGCCCAACAGGATGTCGGTACCACGACCGGCCATGTTGGTGGCGATGGTCAGTGCACCCGGGCGACCGGCCTGGGCAATGATCTCGGCTTCCTTTTCGTGGAACTTGGCGTTCAGGACCTTGTGTTCGATGCCTTCCTTCACGAGCAGGTTGGACATGTGCTCGGAGGTTTCGATGGTGGCGGTACCCACCAGCACCGGACGACCTGCGGCCATGCTTTCCTTGATGTCGGCCACGATTGCCGCGTATTTCTCGTCAGCGGTCAGGAACACCAGGTCGTTGTAGTCTTTACGCGCCAGCGGCTTGTTCGGCGGAATCACCATGACCTGCAGGCCATAGATCTGGTGGAACTCGAACGCTTCGGTGTCGGCCGTACCGGTCATGCCGGACAGTTTGTTGTACAGACGGAAGTAGTTCTGGAAGGTGGTCGACGCCAGTGTCTGGCTTTCGGCCTGGATGTTCAGGTTTTCCTTGGCTTCGATGGCCTGGTGCAGGCCTTCGGACAAACGGCGACCCGGCATGGTACGGCCGGTGTGTTCGTCGACCAGTACGACCTGACCGTCCTGCACGATGTATTCGACGTTGCGATGGAACAGCTTGTGCGCGCGCAGGCCGGCGTAGACGTGAGTCAGCAGGCTCAGGTTGTGCGCCGAGTACAGGCTTTCGCCCTCAGCCAGCAGGCCGATGCGGGTCAGCGTTTCTTCGACGTACTGGTGACCGGCTTCGTTGAGTTCGACCTGACGGGTCTTCTCGTCGACGGTGTAGTGACCGGCCTGGGTCACTTCGCCTTCGACTTCTTCAACGTGCAGCTTGAGCTGCGGGATCAGCTTGTTGACCTCGATGTACAGCTTGGAGCTGTCCTCGGCCTGGCCGGAGATGATCAGCGGCGTACGGGCTTCGTCGATGAGGATGGAGTCGACTTCGTCGATCACGGCAAAATTGAGTTCGCGCTGGAATTTTTCTTCCATGCTGAACGCCATGTTGTCGCGCAGGTAATCGAACCCGAATTCGTTGTTGGTGCCGTAGGTGATGTCGGCGGCGTAGGCAGCACGCTTCTCTTCCGGCGGCTGGAACGGCGTGACAACCCCGACCGTCAGGCCGAGGAATTCATAAAGCGGGCGCATCCAGTTGGCGTCACGGCGGGCCAGGTAGTCGTTCACCGTCACAACGTGCACGCCGTTGCCGGACAGCGCGTTGAGGTAAACGCCCAGTGTTGCCACCAGGGTCTTGCCTTCACCGGTACGCATTTCCGCGATCATGCCTTCATGCAAGGTCATGCCGCCGATCAGCTGGACATCGAAGTGGCGCATGCCCATGACACGCTTGCCGGCTTCGCGGGCGACCGCAAAGGCTTCTGGCAGGAGCTTGTCGAGGGATTCCCCTTTGGCGATGCGGGCCTTGAACTCGCTGGTCTTGGCACGCAATTGATCGTCCGAAAGGGCCACCATTTGCTCTTCGAAGGCATTGACGAGTTGCACCGTCTTGAGCATGCGTTTGACTTCACGCTCGTTCTTGCTTCCAAAAAGTTTCTTTAACAAAGGCGCAAACATATCGGCAGGATCTTCCACACTAAAGGGATGGAGGGCGGCCCCGTGAGTCGCCCGTGCAGCCCTCATGGCCGCATGCGAACGAGCATTCTACCCGGAAACGGTGGTGAGGAAAGTGGCGATATTCCACGATGCTGGCACAGCGCTTTGACGGGGCTCACTTAAAATAGGGGCGTTTTGCTCAACTTCAAGCCGTTCAAGGCAGAAGTTAGTTGTTGATTTAATGGGTAAAGCACCCACAAAAGCAATGGGCGGGTGCATCCGGCGCTTTCTGCTACCATGGCGCCTCTGTTACTTCAGGTGTCTGATCATGGCATTTCGCCCACTTACGGCCAAAGTACCCGCCGTTCTATTACGCGAAGCCAAGCCGCTGAAAGCCATTCTCGGCCACGCTCAACGCCTGGGCCATTTGCAACGTTTGCTCGAAAGCCAATTGCAACCCGCCGCTCGCGAGCATTGCCACGTGGCGTCCTGGCGCGAAGGCAGTTTGTTGCTGATTGTCACCGACGGTCATTGGGCAACCCGCCTGCGCTACCAGCAGAAGCGCCTGCAGCGGCAACTGCAACTGTTCGACGAGTTTGCCAACCTGACGCGAATCCTGTTCAAGGTGCAGCCACCGACCGTCCAGCGGGGCGCGGCCGGGCACACCATGGATCTGTCGGACAATGCGGCCGCGACCATCCAGGCCACGGCCGACGGGATCAGCGACCCGAATCTGCGGGCAGCGCTGGAGCGACTGGCGGCGCACGCCAAGACCAAAGTTTAAAGATCGCAGCCTTCGGCAGCTCCTACACCGATCCTTTGCTCTACTAGCGGCGTTTGCTGCCGCCCAGCAATGAGCCCATCAAGCCGCGCACCAACTGTCGGCCAAGCTGGTTCGCCGCCTGTTGCATCGCCGATTTCAGCGCCTTGCCTGCTGCCGTACCGAGGAATTCGCCGGCCTGTTCGGTGAAACTCGGTTCCTGTTTGCCCTGCTCCGCTTCGGGCTCGGGCGCCAGGCCCTTGCGCCCCATCAGCACTTCATAGGCCGATTCGCGGTCAATCGGCTTGTCATAACGCCCCTGCAACGGCGAACCGGCAATCAACGCCGTACGCTCGGCACCGGTCAAAGGCCCGATCCGCGATTGCGGCGGCGCGACCAGCACACGCTGGACCATTTCCGGGGTGCCTTTTTCCTGCAGCGTGCCGACCAGCGCTTCGCCGATCCCGAGTTCGGTCAACACCGACAACGTATCGAACGCCGGATTCGGCCGGAAACCTTCGGCCACTGCGCGCAGGGACTTTTGCTCCTTCGCGGTAAACGCACGCAGACCGTGCTGGATGCGCAAGCCCAACTGAGCCAGCACATCATCCGGCAGGTCACCCGGCGACTGGGTGACGAAATACACGCCTACGCCTTTTGAACGAATCAGCCTCACGACTTGTTCCAGACGATCACGCAATGCCTGGGGCGTGCCGTTGAACAACAAGTGGGCCTCGTCGAAGAACAGCGCCAGCAAGGGTTTGTCGGCATCGCCACGCTCCGGCAGTTGCTCGAACAGCTCGGCCAGCAGCCACAGCAGGAACATCGCGTAGACTTTCGGCGCTTCATGCACCAGACGGCTGGCATCCAGCAAATGGATGCGCCCGCGGCCATCGGCGGTGGGCTGGAGGATGTCTTCGAGTTGCAGCGCCGGCTCGCCGAACAAGGCTTCGGCGCCCTGTTGCTCCAGAGTCGCCAGCCGTCGCAGCAGCGCCTGGCTGGAGCCGGTGGTCATCAATGCCGCATCGTCGCCCAGCAACTCGGGGTGGTCCCGCAGGTGATTGAGCAACGCCTTCAGATCCTTGAGATCGAGCAACAACAGGCCTTCGCGGTCCGCCACCTTGAACGCCGCGTACAGCGCCGACTGCTGACTGTCGGTCAGTTCCAGCAGGCTGCCCAACAGCAGCGGCCCCATTTCACTCAAGGTTGTGCGTAAAGGATGACCGGACTGACCCTGTACGTCCCACAACGTCACCGGATAAGCCTGAGGCTTGTGGTTGAGCCACGGCATCCCGGCAATCCGCTCGGCGACCTTGCCCTGGGGGTTGCCCGCGGCACCGAGGCCGCACAGGTCTCCCTTGATGTCGGCGGCGAACACCGCCACGCCGGCATCGCTGAACGCTTCGGCCATTCGTTGCAACGTCACGGTTTTTCCGGTGCCGGTCGCGCCCGCGATCAAACCGTGGCGATTGGCCAGGCGCATGGCCTGGGCAATCGGCTGCCCCTTGAGGTCGGCGCCGATTACGAGTTGCAGTGAGTCAGGCATTTGGTCACCCATGATTAATCTTTGGTCCTACACGGCCGATAGAGATAACGACAAAGCAGTCAGACACGATCTGGTAGGAAATTTCCCTAAGGAGAGTCGGAAAATTCAATTGCTTTCAACCTTGCCCGTCGTGCGTCCCTTTATAAAAGCACGCGCTGGACATTAAGACCTTAGCGGAACCCCAAGCCATGAACAAAAATCTGCGTTTCAGCCATAAAATCCTGCTTGCCGCCGCCCTCATTGTTATTGCCGCCTTCGCCTCATTCACGCTGTACAACGACTATTTGCAGCGCAATGCGATCCGCGAGGACCTCAACAACTACCTCAACGAGATGGGTGACGTCACCGCCAACAACATCCAGACCTGGCTGGCCGGGCGTATTTTGCTGATCGAGAACCTCTCGCAAAACATCGCCATCAACCCCGAACAAGCCAATGTCGCCAGCCTGCTTGAGCAGAAAACCCTGACGTCGACTTTCATGGCGTCCTACCTGGGTGATGCCACCGGGCACTTCACCATTCGTCCGGACGCGAAGATGCCCGACGGTTTCGATCCGCGTGTTCGCCCCTGGTACAAAGGCGCCGAAAACAGCAGCACGCCGACCCTGACCGAACCCTACATCGATGCGGCAACCGGTCAACTGATCATCTCGATGGCCACGGCTTCGAAAAAAGCCGGACAGAGCGTCGGCGTGGTGGGTGGCGACCTGAGCCTGCAAACCCTGATCGCGACCCTCAGCGCCCGCGACTTTGATGGCATGGGCTACGCGTTTCTGGTCAGCGCCGACGGCAAGATCCTGGTTCACCCGGACAAAGCGCTGGTGATGAAGTCCCTGAGCGAGGCGTATCCGAAAGATACCCCGCGCATCGGCAACGGCTTCAGCGAAGTGGACGTCGACGGCAAGACCCGCATCGTCAGCTTTACCCCGATCAAGGGCTTGCCTTCGGTCAACTGGTACATCGGTCTGTCGGTCGACAAGGAAAAAGCCTACTCGATGCTCAGCGAGTTCCGCACCTCGGCTGTGGTTGCAACCATCATTGCCGTGGCCATCATCATCGCCCTGCTCGGCATGTTGATTCGCATCCTGATCCAGCCGTTGCACGTCATGACCCGAGCCATGGCCGACATCGCCGACGGCGAAGGTGACCTGACCAAACGCCTGACCATCCAGAACAATGACGAATTCGGCACCCTCGGCACCGCGTTCAATCGTTTCGTCGAGCGCATTCACGGCTCGATCCGCGAAGTGTCCTCGGCCACCGGCCAAGTCAACGAAGTGGCGTTGCGCGTGGTCGCGGCTTCCAACTCGTCGATGTTCAACTCCGACCAGCAAGCCTCGCGCACCAGCAGTGTCGCGGCCGCCATTAACCAGCTCGGCGCCGCCGCCCAGGAAATCGCCCGCAACGCCGCTCAGGCCTCGAGTCAGGCCAGCGATGCCCGCAGCCTGGCCGAAGACGGCCAGCAAGTGGTGGACCGCAGCATCGTGGCGATGAATCAACTGTCGAGCATGCTCAGCGCCTCGAGCACCAACATCGAATCGCTGAACAGCAAAACGGTGAACATCGGGCAGATTCTCGAAGTGATCACCAGCATTTCCCAGCAAACCAACTTGCTGGCACTCAATGCCGCGATCGAAGCCGCCCGCGCCGGTGAAGCCGGTCGAGGTTTTGCCGTGGTGGCGGACGAGGTGCGCAACCTGGCACACCGCACGCAGGAATCGGCGCAACAGGTGCAAACCATGATCGAGGAACTGCAAGTCGGTGCCCGGGAATCGGTGAGCACCATGAGCGACAGTCAACGCCACAGCCAGGACAGTGTGGAAATCGCCAACCTCGCCGGCGAACGTCTGAACAGCGTGACCTTGCGTATCGGGGAAATCGACGGCATGAACCAGTCGGTGGCCACCGCGACCGAAGAACAGACCGCCGTGGTGGAGTCGATCAACGTCGACATCACCGAGATCAACACGCTGAACCAGGAAGGCGTGGAAAACCTGCAATCGACCTTGCGCGCGTGCTCGGACCTTGAGCAGCAGGCGGCGCGGTTGAAGCAGTTGGTGGGCAGTTTCCGGATCTGAGGCGCTCTTGCGGGCCCCTTCGCGGGCAAGCCCGCTCCCACAGCGATCTGCGATCGACCAGGTCAAATGTGGGAGCGGGCTTGCCCGCGAAGGCGGCCTGTCAAACACTACAAAACCCGCTGACACCCCACCCGCACAACCCCAACCGAACATCTATCCTTCATAAAGGTCAACCAAGGGAGTACCGGGACCGGAGGATCGTTCATCGTGCATATCGCTGACATCACCATGTTCTACGCCCCTGCCAGTGGCGGCGTGCGCACTTATCTGGATGCAAAGCACCGTCGCCTGGGCATCAAGCCGGGCATTCGCCACAGTTTGCTGATCCCCGGATCGTCCTTGAGCGAACAGGATGGCATCTTCACCGTTCCGGCCCCTGCCCTGCCCTTCGGCAAAGGCTATCGCTTCCCGCTACGTCTCGCGCCCTGGCGCAATGTCCTGCAGGTTTTGCAACCTGACCTGATCGAGGTCGGCGATCCCTACCTCACCGCCTGGGCAGCGCTGGATGCACGGCGGCAACTCGATGTACCGGTCATAGGTTTCTACCACTCGGACCTGCCGCTGCTGGTCAGCAACCGCATGGGCAACTGGGTGACCAACAACGTCGAGGCTTATGTCAGCAAGCTCTACGGCAACTTCGACCGGGTGCTGGCGCCCAGTCGGGTCATGGCCGACAAACTCACCGGGCTTGGGGTCAGGAATGTGTTCGTGCAACCCTTGGGCGTCGACCTGCAAACCTTCAGTCCCGATGCCAGAGACCCCGGGCTGCGGGCCGAACTGGGCCTGGACGACAACACCCGGCTGCTGATCTTCGCCGGGCGCGGCTCCAAGGAAAAAAACCTGCCAGTGCTGCTCGACTGCATGAAACGCCTGGGCCGACGCTATCACCTGCTGCTGGTTGGCTCATCGATGCCGACGGCCGTGCCGTCCAATGTGACGGTGATCGACGAGTTCTGCCCGGCGCCGCAGGTGGCCCGCCTGATGGCCAGCGCCGACGCATTGCTCCACGCGGGCGATCAGGAAACCTTCGGTCTGGTGATACTCGAAGCCATGGCCAGCGGTATTCCGGTGGTGGCCGTGGCGGCCGGGGCTTTCGAGGAAATCGTCACCGAGGACTGCGGCCGGCTCTGCGCGCCGAACGATCCAGCCGCGATGGCCACCGCTGTTCGAGAACTGTTCGGCTCGGGCAGCGTAGCGCTGGGCCGCCAAGCGCGGTTACATGTCGAACGACATTACGCCTGGGACACGGTGGTCACCAGTTTGCTGTGCCACTACCACGCCGTGCTCGGCAGCCAATGGCCGCTGACAGCCAATGGTTGAGCCCATGAACAGGCCCGCTTTACTGCTGGTACTGCACGACGTGGCACCACCCACCTGGGCCGATTACCAACCGTTCGTCAAAGCCGTCGACGCCTTGGGGGACGTGCCGATCACCTGGCTGGTGATTCCGGATTACCACAAACACAACAATCTGGACGCCCATCCGCGGTTTTGCCACCAGCTCAGTGCCAGGGTCGCCCGGGGCGACGAACTGGCACTGCATGGCTATTTCCATTGCGACGAGGGGCCGATGACCCTCAATCCCCGCGACTGGTTCATGCGTCGGGTCTACACCCAAGAAGGCGAGTTTTATCGTTTGTCACAGGAAGACGCCCTCGCCCGCCTGCGTTCGGGCATCGAGATGTTCCACCGGCATGACTGGCCGCTGGAAGGGTTCGTCGCCCCGGCCTGGTTGATGAGCCAGGGCACTCGCCAGGCATTGCGCCAACTGCCGCTGAGTTACACCAGCGACTCGCAGCATCTATACCGTTTACCGGATTTCACCGCGATCGAGGCGCCGGGGCTGGTCTGGAGTGCGCGCAGTGCCTGGCGCCGGGGTGTATCGAAGCTTGTCAACGACCGCCGTGAACAACGCTGGGAGCACGCACCGGTGATTCGCCTGGGCTTGCACCCGGTGGACATGCGCCACGAGTTCTCGCACCGATACTGGCTTCGAACCCTTGAGCGCCTGCTCGATAAAGGACGCGTTCCGATGACCAAGTCCCAGTGGCTGGCGCTGCAAAACAACCGAATGGGCTGTGCCGCATGAGTCGCGCCCTGCTATTGCTCGTCGGCCTGCTCGCAGCAGTGCTGATTCCACTGCTGTTGGGCGGCAGCGAAATCGGCTCCCGGCTGAGCGCTTTTCCGCTGCCGTGGCTGTTGATCATGTTCGGCATGATCCTGCTGTGCTGGGGCGTAAACACCCTGCGTTTGCGCCTGCTACTGGGGGATCAATGCCACAAGGTCGGCCGGCTCAGGAGCCTTGGCGTGGTGATGGCCGCCGAATTTGCCTACTGCGCCACGCCCGGCGGCAGCGGCGGGCCGCTGACGATCATGGCGCTGCTGGCGCGTCACGGCGTGCGCCCGGCCAGGGGCAGTGCCGTGTTTGCCATGGACCAACTGAGCGACTTGCTGTTTTTCCTCTGCGCCTTGAGCGGGATTCTTGTTTACGCCCTGTTCCAGCACCTCAGCCAGCGCATGGAATGGATGCTGATGGTCAGCGCTGTCTCGCTGTTCGGCGGTTTGATCACCTGCGCCATGGTCGCCCGCTATCACCGCTCGTTGATTCGCCTGAGCGGCCGATGGCTCGCCCGAGTCAATGTCAAGGCAGCCACGCGAATGCGTTGGGCGCGCAAACTCCTGCAATTTCTGACGGCGTTTACCGACACGCTGAAATTGCCCGTGCAGACCTTGATCAAGGTATTCGTCCTGACCTGTGTGCATTGGCTCCTGCGCTACAGCGTGCTCTATCTGGCGCTGCGCGGGCTCGGCGCGGATTTGCAGTGGGCCTGGAGTTTTCTGATCCAGATGCTGGCGCTCAGTGCCGGGCAATTCAGCCTTCTGCCGGGTGGAGCCGGGGCGGCGGAGCTGACGTCGGCGGCGCTATTGGCACCCATGGTCGGGAAGTCCACGGCGGCCGCGGCGATTCTGATCTGGCGGGCGGTGACGTATTACTTCTACTTGCTGGTGGGTGGGCCGGTGTTTTTGCTGATGCTGGGGCGGCCGCTGTTGATGAAATTGATGAAAATCAGGCAGGCCTGAAAAGATCGCAGCCTGCGGCAGCTCCTACAGGGAGAATGCGTGTCATGTAGGAGTTGCCGCAGGCTGCGATCCTTTCAATTCGTCAGACTCCTGCTGCAGTTGCTCCCACAACTCGGCTGCCCCCGGAAACTCCGTACCGTCTTCAGGCCCCATGTCATCCGGGTCGTAGCGGCTCAGGCAACCCTCGCCGAGCGTGGCGGGAGCCTTGGATGTGGCTTTGTCCAGTGGATCGGCCATGGTCATGTCCTCGGTGCAGAAACGGCGAAGGGCCTGGAGCGATTGAACGCCCAGGCCCTTCGAATTTCAACCGCGTCGTGCGTCTATCAGAAGACGACGGTTTTGTTGCCGTGCACCAGCACCCGGTCTTCCAGGTGATAACGCAGTCCACGGGCCAGCACCATCTTCTCGACATCGCGGCCGAAACGCACCATGTCTTCGATGCTGTCGCTGTGGCTGACACGCACCACGTCCTGCTCGATGATCGGGCCGGCATCCAGCTCTTCGGTCACATAGTGGCAGGTCGCGCCGATCAGCTTCACACCGCGCAGGGAGGCCTGGTGGTACGGCTTGGCACCGACGAACGACGGCAGGAAGCTGTGGTGAATGTTGATCACCTTGTGCGCATATTCGCTGCACAACTCGGGCGGCAGGATCTGCATGTAGCGGGCCAGCACCACCACTTCGGCGTCGTGCTGCTTGACCAGGCGCGACACCTCGGCGAAAGCCGGCTGCTTGTCCTGCGGATTGACCGGGACGTGGTAATACGGAATGCCGTGCCACTCCACCATGCTGCGCAAGTCATCATGGTTGGAAATCACGCAGGAAATTTCGCAGTCCAGTTCATCGCTGTGCCAGCGATGCAGCAAGTCGGCCAGACAGTGCGACTCGCGACTGGCCATCAGCACGACACGCTTCTTTTGTTCGGTATCGGTGATGCGCCAGTCCATCGAGAACTCTTCGGCGATCGGGGCAAAGGCTTCGCGCAACGCTTCGATACCAAATGGCAGGGAGTCGGCACGGATTTCGTGACGCATGAAGAACCAGCCACTGAGATTGTCCGAGTGATGGCTCGCTTCAGTGATCCAACCGTTGTGTGATGCCAGAAAGTTACTGACTTTGGCAACGATGCCAACACGGTCCGGGCAAGAAATCACCAGACGAAAAGTGCGCATGAGGGGGAAACTCCAGAACTTCGCAAAGGCCGCCATTCTAGCGATTGCGCAGCAAAACTGCAGTATTGTTGACGATTCACTCTGCCGGAAGGTCGATGCGGCTGGAGGGGCAACACCCGTGCCGGTTCGTCCGGATGCTCTAGCGGTGCCGGACAATTGTTAAATTATGTATATCCGACGGACCTGGATCACACTAATAACGGCATTACCAATGTGCGCCCAAGACAGGGCAACTAAATTAAATAAAGTTGCCTTAAATGTTTACTTGATGAAACACCGTGACTATTATTGCCGCACTGTCACCTGCCATCCAGCGTACAACATAAGGTAGTTCCCATGTCCTTGATCAACGAATATCGCGCCACCGAAGAAGCTATCAAAGAGCTGCAAGCCCGTTTGAAGAACCTGTCCCAAGACGACAAACTGCAAACCGAGCTGGAATTCGAAGGCAAACTGCGCACCTTGATGGGTGAATACTCCAAGTCCCTGCGTGACATCATCGCGCTGTTGGATCCAGAGTCGAAAACCAAGGCACCACGCGGCGGTGCAGTGAAAACTACCGGCACCAAGCGTGCTCGCAAAGTTAAACAATACAAAAACCCGCACAACGGCGAAGTCATCGAAACCAAAGGTGGCAACCACAAGACTCTGAAAGAGTGGAAAGCCAAGTGGGGCGGCGACGTGGTAGAAGGCTGGGCTACCCTGCTGGGCTAAGCCTCAGAGCTTGTCGCAGATGGATCCGTGACAAAAAAAGAACGCCAGCAAATGCTGGCGTTTTTTTATGCGCGGCTTTTAAGCACCGGCAGGTTCGAATTCAAAGATGCAAACGCTGACGCAGTCCCTCGACATAATCCTGCCACTCACCGAGCACCCCCTGCTGAAACGCAGAGGCA
This sequence comes from Pseudomonas sp. Pseusp49, assembly GCF_059491875.1. NCBI lineage: Bacteria > Pseudomonadati > Pseudomonadota > Gammaproteobacteria > Pseudomonadales > Pseudomonadaceae > Pseudomonas > Pseudomonas sp. Pseusp49. The sequence goes on from NZ_CP168514.1 coordinate 5,493,554, forward strand.
CTAACGCTCAATTGGGCCGCGGCCTCTACAAAACTTTCGAGGGTATTTGGCGCCCCCCATCCGGGGTCTGACAAACGCTTCTGACAGAATATTCGCCAGCGCTCTTGCTCCTCGGCATTCAACGTATCGGGAAAGTTGCGTGCGCGATATCGAAACAATAATTCCGGCAAGCGTTCGTCATCGAAAGGCCACTGCTCTTGTGCCAACTGCTTTGGGTCAACGGTTCTGACTTGCTCGCACAAACGCCGGTCCCGATCACCGATGAATCCATCGTATAACTGTTGCTCCGGATCCTGGCTCTGGGAAAAATCTTCGCGGGCATAAATCGCCAGGACTTTATCCAGCCAAACTTTCCGCGCGTCATTTAGCCGCAACACCCGCTGCTGATACAGCGCCATGTCCAGACCCAGGCGCTGCTGATCCTCCTGGCGAAGTACCGACAACGGAGCCACTACCGGGCACTTGTTGATGTGAATCAACTTCAACGGCACCGGCAACTCCCCCTCGGCCAGTTCGTCGTGGCGGGTATACAAGCGCTGACGCAAACTTTCGGCGTCCAGGTCGAGCAGGCCCTGGGGATCGAGGTGCAGGTCACAGACGATCAGGGCGTTCTTGTTGCGTGGGTGCCAGGCCAGCGGCAACACCACCCCCACATAGCTGCGCGCCGCCGAAAAGCGCCCGGACACATGCACCAGCGGTTGCAGCAGGCGTATCTGGTCCATGACTTTTTGCTTGCTGCGCAGTTGAAACAGCCAGGCGTAGAGCTTTGGCTGTTTTTCCCGAATGAGGCGCGCCAGGGCAATCGTCGCGCGAACGTCCGACAACGCCTCGTGGGCATTGCCGTGATCGATGCCGTTGGCCGCGGTCAGGCGCTCGAGTTTGAGCGTGACCCGCCCTTCGTCGTCCGTCGGCCATTGCAGGCCATCGGGGCGCAAGGCATAAGCGGCGCGTACCACATCGATCAGGTCCCAGCGGCTGTTGCCGCCCTGCCATTCCCGCGCATAAGGATCGAAAAAGTTTCGGTACAGGCTGTAGCGGGTCATCTCGTCATCGAAACGCAGCGTGTTGTACCCCGCGCCACAGGTACCCGGTGCCGCGAGCTGGGCATGCACCCGTGTCATGAAATCGGCTTCGCTCAAGCCCTGCGCCTGCAGTTGCCCGGGCGTGATTCCCGTGATCGCACAAGCGGCCGGATGCGGCAGGATGTCGTCGCTGGGCTGGCAGTAAAGATTGACCGGCTCGTCGATTTCATTGAGATCGAAGTCGGTGCGCAGGCCGGCCATTTGCAACGGACGGTCGCAACGGGGATTGATGCCAGTGGTTTCGTAGTCGTACCAGAAGATGGAGGTCACGGGCGATTCCTGAACTGAAGATCGGCAAAGTCTAGGCGTTCACCTCCCGCCCCGGCCAGTAGTCTGTCATTCAAGCAGCTTGCGCGGCTCGCCATGCAATACAGGGTTATGTCGTTTCCCTGCGCCCCCGCCCCTCGAATAGGCTGCTAGCATCGAATGGATACACAATCCCGATCCAGGCCTCATCATCAGGTTGCCCATGCTCGAGACCACAGCACTGCCAGGGAATGCGCCGCTGTCACCGCCACTGGATACGCGGTACCAGGTCGAAACGCCGGAGGGCGTCGACCTGCCGCTGCGCCCGGCCGGGTTGATGGTTCGTGCACTGGCGTTCGCCATCGATCTTGCTTTGCGCGGCCTGGTCCTCGGTGTGCTGTTCATTGCGCTGGCGATGCTCGGCAAATTGGGCGCCGGGCTCGGGTCGATCCTGCTGTTCGGGGTGAGCTGGTGGTACATGGTGCTGTTCGAGGTGCTCAACCAGGGCCGCTCGCCGGGCAAGCAATGGATGGGACTGCGGGTGGTGCACGACGATGGCACCCCGGTCGGCTGGTCCGCGTCGCTGCTGCGCAACCTGCTGCGCGTTGTCGACCTGTTGCCATTCGGTTACTTCCTCGGGGCCATCATCTGCCTGCAACACCCCCACTTCAAGCGCCTTGGCGATATCGCCGCCGGGACCCTGGTGATCTACCGCGAACACTCGCACACCCGCCCCGAACTCCCCGAAGCCCAGCCCCGTCGCACGGCATTTGCCCTGACGCTCAGCGAACAACGGGCCATCCTCGGGTTTGCCGAGCGCCAGGGCGAACTCTCCCGGGCGCGGGCCGATGAACTGGCCTCCATTCTCGCCCAACCCTTGCACGTCCCGGCCGCACAGGCGGTGACCGAACTCAACGGCATCGCCCGCGGCTTGTTGGGGCCGACATGAAACAAAGCCTTTTCGAACGTCGGCACAAAGCCGAGTGGGACCGTTTCTGCGGGCTGCTCGAACAATTGGAACGGGGCGGCAAGGTCACCGACACCGGCAGTTTCCCGAAGGACTACCGACGCCTGTGCCAACACCTGGCGCTGGCACGGGAGCGTGGCTACAGCAGTTTTCTGATCGACTCGCTGCAGCAACAGGTGCTGCGCGGGCATCAACAGCTTTACCGTCACCGCAGCCGCCTGGGGGCCAATGCGCTGGCTTTCATCCTCGCGGATTTCCCGCGCCTGGTGCGCGAACAGTGGCGCTTCGTGCTCGCCGCCAGCCTGATGTTCTTTGTCAGCCTGGCCGGTTTCGCGCTGCTGGTGTACCTGTTCCCGGACCTGATCTACAACCTGATCCCCGCCGAACAGGTCAGCGAAATGCAAAGCATGTACGACCCCGTTGCCGGTCACCTCGGGCGCACGGCGGAACGGGCCGCCAGTGAAGACTGGGTGATGTTCGGTTACTACATCATGCACAACATCGGCATTGCCTTTCAGACCTTCGCCAGCGGCTTGCTGTTCGGCCTGGGCAGCGTGTTCTTCCTGATCTACAACGGCCTGATGATCGGTGCGGTGGCCGGGCACCTGACCTACGTCGGCTACGGGCAGACCTTCTGGTCATTCGTGATCGGCCATGGCGCTTTCGAACTCAGCGCCATCGCCCTGGCAGGCGCCGCCGGTCTGAAGCTGGGTTGGGCGTTGGTCGCCCCGGGACGCCTGCCCCGCGCCGAGTCCTTGCGATTGGCGGCGCGCAAGAGCGTGCTGCTGATTTGCGGGGTCATGCTGTTCCTGTTGATCGCGGCGTTTATCGAAGCCTACTGGTCATCGATGACTCGCCCGTCGCCCCAGACCAAGTACCTGGTGGGCGCGGCGCTCTGGTTGCTGGTGGTGGTTTATCTCGTATTCGCCGGACGTCGCCGCCATGCGCCTGAATGACGCCAGCGTGGTCATTCGCCCTCGCTCGACCTGGGAAGCCATGGACCTCGGCGTGCTCCTGAGCCAGCGCCACCGACGCCTGCTGATGACCAGTTGGGCGTTGCTCACGTTGCCGGTGTTCGCGTTGCTCAGTTGGGGGCTCTGGGACTCACCCTCTCTCGCCGTGTTGATTTTCTGGTGGTTGAAACCGGCATTCGACCGCCTGCCCTTGTACATCCTGTCCAAAGCCATGTTTGGCGAAACACCCACGCTCAAGCAGGCCCTGCGGCAATGGCCGCGGCTACTCAAAGGGCAATTGCTGGCCAGCCTGACCTGGCGACGCCTGAGTCTGCAGCGCAGTTTCGTGATGCCGGTGGCGCAACTCGAAGGCCTCGACGGACAACAGCGCCAGCAGCGTTTGGAGGTGCTGTTGCAGCGGGACGCCGGCGCCGCACGCTGGCTGACGATCATCGGCGCGCACCTGGAAGGCGCGCTGTGGATCGGCTTGATGGTGTTGTTCTATCTGCTGCTGCCACAACAGGTCGCGCTGGACTGGAGCTGGCAGTCGCTGATTTCTGCGGCCACCCAGGACTGGCGCTGGCTGGAACACCTGACCAACCTGTTTTATGCACTGGTGCTGGTGGTCTGGGAGCCGATCTATGTCGCCTGCGGTTTCAGCCTTTATTTGAACCGGCGCACCGTGCTGGAAGCCTGGGATATCGAACTGGTGTTCCGCCGGATGCGCCAGCGTCTGATCAGCGCAAGCAGCGTGCTGTTGATCGCCGTGATGTGGCTGATGGCACCTGCACACAGCGTGTGGGCCGCCGAACCGACCATTTCACCCGACAGCCCACGGCTGCTGGACCAGCCCCTGAACACTCAGGTCGCCAGGGACGGCATCAAGACGATCCTCGAACAGCCACCCTTCAAGAACCGGGAAGCGGTGACACGCTATCGCTTCAGCGAAGACCCGCCGGGCGCGCAAGCGTCGGGCGACGGGCAGACACCGCAATGGTTGAAGTCCCTGTTGAAGCTGTTTGAGGGACAGCACTTCAGAGCCTTGGCGAACCTGATTGAAATCGCGCTGTGGGGCATCGTCATCGGTGCTGTCGGCCTGTTGATCTGGCGCTATCGCGACTGGGTGCAGGCGTTCGTCAGCCGGCGACCGCCCCCCGGCGCCAAAGCCGTGCGCCCCTTGCCGCAGCAGGCGTTTGGCCTGGACCTCAAGCCCGAGTCCTTGCCCGCCGACATTGCCACCCGCGCCGAAAGCCTCTGGCAGAGCCATCCGCGCGAAGCCCTCGGCTTGCTCTATCGCGCCCTGCTCAGCCGCCTCTCGCACGATTTCAACATCGCGCTCGAGGCCGCCGACACCGAAGGACAGGTGCTGCAGCGCATCGAGCAATTACAGCAACCAGCCTTGCTGGCCTACAGCAAAAACCTGACCGGGCACTGGCAAGGCATGGCCTACGGTCACCGCCTGCCCCCCGAACAGGTGCGACAGGAACTGTGTGACGGCTGGCGCGTGTTGTTCGACCCGGAAGCGCTCCGTTGAGTCGGCGCCGGGGCACGATCGCCATTGCACTGCTCGCCGTGCTGGTGGCGCCGCTGGGTATTTATCTGTATCTCAAGGCAACCCCCTATCAAGTCGAAATCGACCACGGCCCTTCTCCCGAAGCCAGGGCCGACCCTTATCTGGCGGCGCAACTGTTCCTGCGCCGACAAGGCCTGAGCGTCGATCACGCCAACGGCCTGGACATCCTCCCCAGCCTCGATCCACATCGACACAGCCTGTTGTTGCTCGGGGACCGCTACAACATGACGCCACGGCAGATCGACCAGGTGATGAACTGGACCCGGGGCGGCGGGCGGCTGTTGTTCGTCGCCGAGTCGTTGTGGGATGAAAAACTCGGCCACAGCAATGACCTGCTGCTTGACCGGGTACAACTGCGCCAATTATTGAGCAAAGACCTCAAGGAGCCGCCACCGGATATCGGTGAAGATCCTTACCCGCAACTGACCAAGCTCTATCTGGAAGACGAAGACGCCCCGGCCTATACCGGTTTCGATACCGCCTTCCATCTCGAAGACCCGAAAAACCTCGCCCAGGCCTGGGCCAACAGCGCCAGGGCGACGCACATGATGCAACTCGATTACGGACTCGGCTCGATCATCGTGGTCACTGATGCCGACCTGTGGAAAACCCCGGCCATCGAACAGTACGACAACGCCTGGCTGCTCTGGTACCTGACCGCCGACACCCGCGTGACGCTGATCTTCAACACCGATCACGACAGCCTGCCGACCTTGCTGCTGCGTGACTTCCCCCAGGCGCTGGTCGCGTTGTTCGCCTTGATCGGCCTGGGTTTCTGGCACTTTGGCGTGCGTCAGGGGCCGTTGCTGGAACCGGCACCGAAAGCACGCCGGCAACTGCAAGAGCACCTGCGCGCCAGTGCCGACTTCCTGCTGCGCCGCAACGGTCAGGCCGGCCTGTTGCAAGCCTTGCAGCAGGACATCCTGCGGCGCGTGCGACGTCGACATCCCGGCTTTGAACTACTCGCCGTCGACGAACAATGGTTGCTGCTAGCACACCTGACCGGCCAACCCACACGCGCTATCAGCCAGGCCATGAGCCCGCGTCCGAACCAACGGCTTTCAAGTGTTGAATTCAGCCGTCAGGTCGCCCACCTGCAATCCCTGAGGAACGCTTTATGAACGGGTACTTGGGAAGCATTACGCAGTGATTTTTCAAGGTGCCTGGAGAATCCGGGGCGATTCGACGCGCTCCAGAGGCGACTTGCTCAGCGCATGAAGCGGGCTTGCCCATGCCCGCATCGAGCCGGCCTGGTGACTGCTCGTCGGCTCATCGAAAACCCACTCAAGATCGCCTCCTTCAAGCCGATGGAATAGAGGTGCCGACTGGCTTCAAGCTGTTCATTAACAAGGGGCAAAGTGCTAGCATCGCCGCCGCGCAATGCACCCGGGCATCAACATAACCGTCGTCTTTCCCAATGTTTTTTTCATCTTTCGGACTTTATGCGACTCTTCCTAGATCCCCAGCGAGATATTGATGCCGCGCTGCTACGTTATCGTCGACTGTTCGGCGTGTTGGCACTGTTCAGCGGGGTGATCAACCTGCTGATGCTGGTCCCGTCCATCTACATGATGCAGGTTTTCGACCGCGTCCTGACCAGCCGCAATGAAACCACGCTGTTGATGCTGAGCCTGATCCTGCTCGGGTTCTTCGCCCTCGGCTGTGTGCTGGAGTGGGTGCGCGGCCAGGTGATGATCAAGATGAGCGCCGGCCTGGACACTCAGTTGGGCGAGCGGGTATTCGATGCGGCCTTCGAGCGCAGCCTGAAGGAGCACAGCGCCAACCCGGCCCAGGTCCTGAGCGATTTGAACAGCATTCGGCAGTTCGTCACCGGTCCGGCGCTGATTGCCATCTTCGATGCGCCGTGGCTGCCGATCTATGTCATCGCGACGTTCCTGTTCCATCCCTGGCTTGGGGTGTTCACGGTCATCGGCTCGCTGATCCTTGCCGGGCTGGGCGTCTGGAACGAGCTGACCACCCGCAAAAGCATGAGTGAAGCCAACCGTTTGTCCGTGGCGTCTTCCAGCTACGTGAACAGCACCTTGCAGAACGCCGAAGTGATTCAGGCGATGGGCATGCTCGCGCCCTTGCGCCAGCGCTGGTTCAACGTACAGCAGCGGGTCATTACCGAGCAGGGCGAGGCCAGTGACCGCAGCTCGCGGATCGCTGCGCTTTCACGCTTTGTGCGCATGACCTGGCAATCGCTGGCCCTTGGCCTGGGCGCCATCCTGGTGATCGAGAACCAGATTTCCGCCGGGGTGATGATCGCCGTGTCGGTATTGCTGGGACGAGCCATGGCGCCGGCCGAAGCGCTGATCGGTTCGTGGAAGCAGATGGGGAACGCCAAGAGCAGCTACGAACGCTTGAACCGCCTGCTCAACGAATTCCCCAAGGCCGCGCCAGGCATGCCCCTGCCGGCACCGACCGGGGCCCTGAGCATCGACCGCCTGGTGATCACCCCGCCGGGCATGCACAAGCCCGCAGTCAATGGCGTGACCATCAGCCTGGCCAAGGGCGAAGTCTTGGCGATCATCGGTCCGAGCGCATCAGGCAAGTCCTCCCTGGCGCGCGCCATGGTCGGCATCTGGACCGCCAGGCAGGGCTCGGTACGCCTGGACAGTGCCGAGATCGGCCAGTGGTCGCGTGCGGCCCTCGGCCCGCACCTGGGTTACCTGCCCCAGGACATTGAGCTGTTCGATGGCAGCATCGCCGAAAACATCGCGCGCTTCGGCGAGGTGGACCCAGGCAAGGTCATCGCAGCGGCGCAACTGGCCGGGATCAACGAGATGATCCTGCACTTCCCCAAAGGCTATGACACCCTGCTCGGGACTGGCGGACTGGGGTTGTCCGGCGGCCAGAAGCAGCGCATCGGCCTGGCCCGCGCGTTGTATGGCCAACCGGCGCTGGTGGTGCTCGACGAGCCCAACTCCAACCTCGACGATGCCGGTGAAGCGGCGCTGGTGCAGGCCGTGCGCAAGCTCAAGGCCGAAGGCTGCACCGTGGTGCTGGTCACCCACAGGCCGAGCATTCTCGGCGCGGTCGACAAGCTGTTGTTCCTCAAGGACGGCGTACAAACCCTGTTCGGCCCGCGTGACCAGGTGCTCAAGACCCTGGTGCCTGCGACACCGGCAAAAGCCGTCGAACCCCGCAATCAAGAAGCCTGAGGCGTCAATGCAACCCAGTTCGAGCGACATTTCGACCCCCGAGAACAAGCCCGATGCGGATGCTGCGGGCATTGCCAGGATCGGCGTGTGGTTTTTGCTCCTGAGCCTGGGCGGGTTCCTGCTCTGGGCCTGCCTGGCACCGCTTGACCGCGGCGTGGTCGGTAGCGGCACCGTGGTGGTTTCCGGCGAGCGCAAGACCGTGCAGTCGCGCAATGGCGGCACGATCGACAGCATCCTGGTACGTGAAGGCGACCGGGTGCAGCAGGGGCAAGTGGTGATGCAGCTCAACACCGTCCAGGCCAAGTCGCAACTGGATGTCGCCCTGGGCCAGTGGCTCGGCGCCCGCGCCGTCGAGGACAGGCTGACGGCCGAACGCCTTAACCGCGACACGGTACAGTGGTCCGAGGCCTTGCTGGCCCGTGCCGGTGACCCGCGCGCCGTCGCGGCGATGGAGCTGCAAGGCTATCTGTTCGCCACCCGCCGTGCCGAACTGGCCAGCCGCATGCAAATCAGCCGGCACGAAATAGCCTCGCTCAAAGAACAGCTCCAGGGCTTCGAAGAGATCAAGCGCAACCACGCCGTACAACTGCAATTCCAGGAGCAGGCGCTCAAGGGGCTGCGGGAACTGGCCCGTGAAGGTTATCTGCCACGCAACCGGCTGTTCGAAGCGGAAAGCAGTGCGGCGCAGCTGGGCGCCCAATTGGCTTCGAGCGTTTCCGATATCGGCCGCACGCGCCAGGCGATCAATGAAAGCGAGCTCAAGGCGTTGCAACAGGGGCAGGTCTTTCGCAGCGACGCCGAGTCGCAATTGACCCAGGTCGTGGCGCAGACCTCAAGCCTGATCGACCAGATCAAGTCATTGGAATTCGAAGTCAACAGTGCCGCCATCGTTGCGCCCGTCGCCGGCCAGGTGATGGGCATGACCGTGCACACCGTCGGCGGCGTCGCACCCGCGGGCCAGCGCTTGATGGACATTGTCCCGCAAGGCTCCAGCTGGGTGGTCAAGGCGCAATTCCCGCCGATGATGGCCGACCGGCTCAAGCCGGAGCTGCCGGTCGATCTGCGTTTCGGTTCGTTGCAACGGGTCCACACCCCGGTGATCGTCGGCAAGGTGCTCACGGTGTCGGCCGACCAGTTGATCGACGAACACACCGGTTCGCCCTACTTTTCGGTGGAGGTCTCGGTCAGCCCCGAGGCGATCATCCATCTGCGCGAGCTGGGCCTGGATGTCAAGCCAGGCATGCAGGCCGAAGTACTGGTCAAGACCGGCGAACGCACGCTTGCCAATTACTTGATGCAGCCGGTGACCGAGCGTATGGCCGGGGCTTTCAAGGAAGAATGACCGTGTCCGTACGCATCGCCTTGCTACTCTCCGTGTTCTGCTCGTGCCGGCTGCTGGCGGCTGAAGCGCCGTTGTCACTGGTCGCCCTTTACGACGCATCGCGACTCAACGATGCGACCTACCAGGTTGCCAACCATGACTTCGAGGCATCGCGCCAGGAAGAGGCCATCGGCCGCAGCGGCTTGCTGCCGCAGGTCGCCATCAACTCGCGCTACGGCAAGGGCGGAGAGTTCGAAAAGCAGTCCCGCGCCAATAACCAGAACGATCAATACACTTCCGACAGCGTTGCCCTGTCGGTTATCCAGCCGCTGTTCGACAAAGGTCGCTGGGCCTCCTACGAGCAGGCCAAGGCGCGTGGGCAGTTGGGCGAAGTCCAGCACGAAGGCGCCGACCAGCAGCTGTTCGATCGCGTGGTTCAGGCCTATTTCGATCTCGCCCAGGTGGAAAACGAACTCAAGCTGACGATCCAGCAGAAAGCCTCGGTCGAAGAACTGGCCAAGCAATCCCGGCGCCTGTTCGAAGCCGGTGAAGGCAGCATCACCGACCTTGAAGAAGCGCAAGCCCGGCTCGATTCCATCCGTGCCCAGGAAATCCAGTTGCAGGCCCAGCATCGTGCGGCCCTGCGCAAGCTGGCGGGCCGCGCCGGGATTACCGTCAGCGAGATCCCGCAGATGCAGGAGCAGGCACCGGCCGCCGCCTTGCTTACCCCCGAGCAGGACCTCGACTACTGGCTGATCAAGGCCGACCAGGCCGCGTCGGCACTGGGCATCAGCCGTGCTTCGATCAAAGTGGCCGAAGCCAACCTCAACCAGCAGAAGGCCGGGCACTACCCGACCGTGGCGCTGAGCGGCCGACTGGCGCAGGTTGGCCAGAGCGACATCAACGAAACGTCCCAGCGCCAGTCGACATACTACGTGGGCGTCGTCATCGATATCCCGCTGTACCAGGGCGGCGGGGTCAGCGCTTCTTCGGAAAAGGCCCGCGCTGCCCTGGAGAGTGCCCGATCCGGGTATGAGGTCCAGCTCCAGCAAATGAACGAGGACCTCGAGCTCAACTACCTGGGGGTGGTGGCGGGCTTCGAGAAGATCAAGGCCCTGGTGACGGCCGTGCGCTCCAGCCAGACTGCCCTGAAGTCCGCGGAAAAAGGCTATGAGGCCGGCGTGCGCTCGACGGTCGACATCCTCGATGCCCAACAGCGCCTGTTCTCCTCCAAGCGTGACCTGCTCGATACCAAGCTGGCGATGCTGCAAAGCTACGTCAACCTGCACACCCGCACCGGCCAGATGACCCGCAATGAGCTGGAAAAGGTCCAGGGGTTGTTCTGACCTACTGATCGACTGATCGACTGATTAACTGTAGGAGCGAGCTTGCTCGCGATGGTCGTAAACGATAACGCGTGTTTACTGACTGAACGCGGCGCTCTCAAGTCCATCGCGAGCTCGCTCCTACAGAGGACAGCGACAGCATCAGACCCGGCCAGGCGCCACACTGCTGATCGCGTCCTCGAAATCCCTGACGAAGCGTGGTGTGTCGAACAGCGCCGAGTGTTCGCGGCCCCGGTGCAGACGCTCACGCAAGCCGGGCAACAGGTCCGCCCGGGTCGCCAGTTCGACGGCACGCTCTTCGTACTCGGCCAGCGTGGTGGTGATCAGCTCCGGCAGGTCCAGCGCAGTCAGCAGGCTGCCGGCCATGCGCGAGGCAAAAGTACGGCCAGAGCGGGTCAGTACCGGCAGCCCCATCCACAGGGCATCGTTGGCCGTGGTCCCGGCATTGAACGGATACGCGTCGAGAAACAGATCCGCGGCACTGTAGCGGGCCAGGTATTGCTCCGGTGCAACCCGCGGGGCGAACAGCAATCGTGCCGGATCCACGCCATGCGCCTCGGCCCTGGCGCAGAGGTTTTCCTGGGCCCACTGGTTGTCGGCCAGCAGCCACAACACACTGTCGGGGGCGCGCTGCAGGATCCGCATCCAGCAGTCGAACACTTCTTCGTTGAACTTGTAGTTGTTGTTGAACGAGCAAAACACGAAACGCTCTTGCGGCAAGCCGCACTCGGCGCGGGTCGGCAACGCCGCAACGGGGCGCTGGCGGTCGCTGCACTGGTAGATCTGCGCCAGGTACAGCGGTGTTTCACTGTAGTACGCCTTCTCGCTGTCGGGGATCAGATAGCGATCGGCGATCACATAATCGATGCCCGGCAGGCCGGTCGACCCGGGAAAGCCCAGGTAGGTCATCTGCACCGCAGCCGGGCGGTATGCCGGAATGTCCGGCCGGGCCCCGGACGTCAGCCCGTGCAGGTCGATGAGGATGTCGATCTCATGGTTGCGGATGCATTGCGCGGCAGCGGCGTCATCCATGGCGTCGATGCGCACGAAGTGATCCATGGCCTGCCTGACCCGCTCTCGCAAGGCCGAGCCGTCTTCGCGGCTCCAGCAAAAACCGTACACCTCGAAGCGCTGCCGATCGATCAGCTCGAACAGCTCCACCGTCAGCAACGACACCGCGTGCAGGCAGAAGTCCGAAGACAGGAAGCCGATGCGCAACTTCTGGTGGCCATAGCCTTGAGCCGAAGCCAGGGCGGGTACCCGTACATTGACCCGTTCCTTGACGAAGTGCACCGCGGCGGCCAGTTGCAGACCGGGGTCATCGCTGCCGGCGAGCAGTGCCAGGGGCGAAGACGCCTTGAGCAGATCGCCACGGGTCAAGCCTGCCGGTGGCTCATAGACCGGCCACACGCATTGCTTCTGGCGCAAGTGCACCCAGTGCTGAATCACCTTGGGTTGATTCGGGTCGGCATCCAGGCTGGTGCGCAGGATGGCTTCGGATTTCTGCAACTGCCGGGTTTCCTCGAAAAGGCGGCCCAGGTTGTTGCAGGTCATCAGGTACAGCTCGCGGCTTTGCGTGGCGTCGACCATGCGGTCATCGAGCATCGACTGCCAGATGGCCAGGGCCTCCTGCGGTTTGTTCTGACGCTCCAGCAGCGTCCCCAGGTTGAACCACGCCTGGGCGAATTCCGGGTTCTGGGCAATGGCGGCGCGATAGGCGGCCTCTGCGGCCTCGATCTGCCCCAGTTGCGACAGCGTGGCCCCCAGGTTGAACTGGATAATGTAATTGACCGACGAATGGCAGTGTTGCAACCAGCGCTGGTAGAGCGTCGCGACATCGTTGACGCGCTGTGCGCCATTGAGTCGGTCTGCGGTTTCGAGCAACTTCATCGGTTCCAGAGCGATACCCTCGGCCAGCTGCAGGGCTGCGGCCAGCACGACATCGAGGTTCGGGCTCTCAAGATTCTGTCTAAGCATTTGCGCGAAGTTCTCTTCCAATAAAAAAATACCGAGCTCTTTCGAGCCCGGTATCGGATCAGTCAAGGTTTACCACTGAAACTCAGTGAATCCAAGTCTGCACGTCGGTTGCGACCAACAACTGGACGTCGCCGTCGTTGAACACGTTGTAGCTGGCGCCATCGACCGTGGTGGTCCCCGCCGCCTGCCACTGGCCACTGTCGCCAGTGATGTTGACCGTGTCGTTGTGGTCACCGTTGACGATCATCTGCACCGGTGCTGCGGCACCGCTGGCCACATCCACCTGGCCAGCCTGGCCGAGCTTGGCGACAGCCTCGGCATCGACGGTCAGTACGCTGGCCTTGCCGCCATCGGCCGCCAGATCGATTGCACCCAGGGAGTGAGCTTCGACTGCCGGCGAATCCAGCTTGGTCAGGTCCAGGGACTGATTGCCATTGGCGTCGGTGCGGAACCAGACGTCGGCGATCGTATGGCTCTGGCCATCGCTGGTTTCGAAGCTGCTGTCGAGACCGATCAGGTTGCCATGGTTGAGCTCGGCGGTCTTGGCCACATCCAGGTTGAACTGGGTGATGCCCAGCTCCTTGAGGGTGTGCATCTCGCCCTTCTCACTGACGCCATCGTTGTTCCCATCGACCCAGACTTGCAGCGCCGAGAACAGCTGGTCCGCCCCGTTGACCGCGCCGTCATGGTTGCTGTCCAGGCTGACGAGGGCCTCGAAGCCGTCCTTGGCCAACGAACCGTCCGGCAGACGGAACGAGGAACCGAACAGCTCGGAGCCATCGTTGACCTGGCCATCGCCATTGAGGTCAAGCGCCAGCAGGCCGTCACCGCCAGCGGTCCAGCCGGTGGTTTCCTTGTGGCCGTCGGCATTGAGGTCGAACTTGACGCCATTGCTCAGGTGAGTGGTCTGTACGCCATCGCCGTTGAGGTCCAGGACCAGCGGCGTGGACAGGGCCAGCGCGTCGATCTGGGTGGCGCTCATTGCCTGCAGTTGCGCCGTGGTGAACGAATCAACCTGGGCCATCGACAGGTGCGACAGTTGCGCCGTGGTCAGGACTATGGCTTGCGCCGTGGTCAGGGCCGCGACTTGCGCCGTGGTCAACGCCGCCATGTCGGTGGTTTCGATCGCCACGATCTGCGCGGTGGTCAGGGCCGCTATATCGGCGGTTTCCAGGGCGCTGATCTGGGTCGGCTTGAGGGCCGCGATCTGCGCCGTGGTCAGGGCCGCCACCTGGGCAGTGGTCAACGCTACCAGTTGGGCTGAAGTCAGCGCACCGATATCCGCAGTCTCGATGGCCGCCACTTGCGTGGTGGTCAGGGCTGCGACCTGGGCAGTGGTCAGGCCCGCCACCTGGGCGGTGGTCAGGGCCACCACCTGGGCGGTGGTCAGGGCAGCCGTCTGCGCGGTGGTCAGGCTTGCAGTGTCGCTCACTGTCAGCGCGGCAATGTCCGCGGTTTCAAGTGCCGCCACTTGCGTGGTGGTCAGGGCCGCCGCTTGCGCGGTGGTCAAGGCCGCCACCTGGGCCGTGGTCAACGCCACCACCTGGGCGGTGGTCAGCGCAGCGACATCGACAGTCTGCAGAGCACTGATCTGGGTCGCCTTCAGGGCCGCCACCTCGGCCGTGGTCAGTGCAGCGACCTGGGCCGTGGTCAACGCTACCAGTTGGGCAGAGGTCAGCGCACCGATGTCGGCAGTTTCGATGGCCGCCACTTGCGTGGTGGTCAATGCCGCCACTTGCGCGGTGGTCAGCGCGGCGACCTGTGCCGTGCTCAGTGCCACCACCTGGGCGGTGGTGAGGGCCGCCACATCAGCGGTTTCCATGGCCGCGACCTGGGTCGCCTTCAAGGCCGCCACCTGGGCGGTGGTCAACGCCGCCACCTGGGCGGTAGTCAGGGCCACGACGCCGGCGGTGGTCAGCGCACCGATATCCGCGGTTTCCATGGCCGCCACTTGCGTGGTGGTCAGGGCAGCCACTTGAGCCGGCTTCAGCGCGGCCACCTGTGCCGTGGTCAGCGCCACCACCTGGGCGGTGGTCAGGGCAGCGGCCTGCGCGGTAGTCAGGGCCGCGATGCTGGCGGTGGTCAATGCGGCGATGTCAGCGGTTTCGATGGCCGCCACTTGCGTGGTGGTCAGCGCAGCCACTTGGGCGGTAGTCAGCGCAGCGACTTGTGCCGTGGTCAGCGCCACCACCTGGGCGGTGGTCAAGGCCGCCACGTCAGCGGTTTCCAGGGCGCTGATCTGGGTCGCCTTCAGAGCTGCCACCTGAGCCGTGGTCAGTGCAGCGACCTGGGCGGTGGTCAGGGCCACGACACTGGCGGTGGTCAGCGCACCGATATCGGCAGTTTCCATGGCCGCCACTTGCGTGGTGGTCAGCGCAGCCACTTGGGCCGGTTTCAGCGCGGCGACTTGGGCCGTGGTCAATGCCACTACCTGAGCGGTAGTGAGGGCCGCCACGTCAGCGGTTTCCATGGCCGCGATCTGGGCCGTGGTCAGCGCGGCAACCTGGGCCGTGGTCATTGCAGCGACCTGGGCGGTGGTCAGGGCCACGACGCTGGCGGTGGTCAGTGCGGCGACATCCGCGGTTTCCATGGCCGCCACTTGCGTGGTGGTCAGGGCAGCCACCTGGGCCGGTTTCAGCGCGGCCACCTGGGCGGTGGTCAAGGCCACTACCTGGGCAGTGGTCAGGGCAGCGGCCTGCGCGGTAGTCAGGGCCGCGACGCCGGCGGTGGTCAATGCGGCGATGTCAGCGGTTTCGATGGCCGCCACTTGCGTGGTGGTCAATGCCGCCACTTGCGCGGTGGTCAGCGCGGCGACTTGTGCCGTGCTCAGTGCCACCACCTGGGCGGTGGTCAGGGCCGCCACGTCAGCGGTTTCCATGGCCGCGACCTGGGTCGCCTTCAGGGCCGCCACCTGGGCGGTGGTCAACGCCGCCACCTGGGCAGTGGTCAGGGCCACGACGCTGGCGGTGGTCAGCGCCGCGATGTCAGCGGTTTCCATGGCCGCCACTTGCGTGGTGGTCAGGGCAGCCACCTGGGCCGGTTTCAGCGCGGCCACCTGGGCGGTGGTCAGGGCCACTACCTGAGCTGTGGTCAGGGCAGCGGTCTGCGCGGTGGTCAGCGCCGCGATGCTGGTCGCCGGCAAAGCAGCGATGTCAGCGGTTTCGATAGCCGCCACTTGCGTGGTGGTCAAGGCCGCCACTTGCGCGGTGGTCAGCGCAGCCACTTGGGCCGTGGTCAATGCCACCACCTGGGCGGTGGTGAGTGCCGCCACATCAGCGGTTTCCAGGGCGCTGATCTGGGTCGCCTTCAGGGCCGCCACTTGAGCCGTGGTCAGTGCAGCGACCTGGGCAGTG
Organism: Pseudomonas sp. Pseusp49; assembly: GCF_059491875.1. Taxonomy (NCBI): domain Bacteria; kingdom Pseudomonadati; phylum Pseudomonadota; class Gammaproteobacteria; order Pseudomonadales; family Pseudomonadaceae; genus Pseudomonas; species Pseudomonas sp. Pseusp49. Next base: position 5,509,536 of record NZ_CP168514.1, read on the forward strand.
GTCAACGCTACCAGTTGAGCAGAAGTCAGCGCGCCGATATCGGCAGTTTCGATGGCCGCCACTTGCGTGGTGGTCAATGCCGCCACTTGCGCGGTGGTCAGCGCGGCGACTTGTGCCGTGGTCAGTGCCACCACCTGGGCGGTGGTCAAGGCCGCCACGTCAGCGGTTTCCATGGCCGCGACCTGGGTCGCCTTCAAGGCCGCCACCTGGGCGGTGGTCAACGCCGCCACCTGGGCGGTAGTCAGGGCCACGACGCTGGCGGTGGTCAGTGCGGCGACATCCGCGGTTTCCATGGCCGCCACTTGCGTGGTGGTCAGCGCAGCCACCTGGGCCGGCTTCAGCGCGGCCACCTGGGCCGTGGTCAGCGCCACCACCTGGGCGGTGGTCAGGGCAGCGGCCTGCGCAGTGGTCAGGGCCGCGACGCCGGCGGTGGTCAATGCGGCGATGTCAGCGGTTTCGATGGCCGCCACTTGCGTGGTAGTCAACGCAGCCACTTGGGCGGTGGTCAGCGCAGCCACTTGTGCCGTGGTCAACGCCACCACCTGAGCGGTGGTGAGGGCCGCCACGTCAGCGGTTTCCAGAGCTGCGACCTGGGTCGCCTTCAGGGCCGCCACCTGGGCCGTGGTCAACGCCGCCACTTGAGCGGTAGTCAGGGCCACGACGCTGGCGGTGGTCAGCGCACCGATATCGGCAGTTTCAATGGCCGCCACTTGCGTGGTGGTCAATGCTGCCACTTGGGCCGGTTTCAGCGCGGCGACTTGGGCCGTGGTCAGAGCCACTACCTGAGCGGTAGTGAGTGCCGCCACGTCAGCGGTTTCCATGGCCGCGATCTGGACCGTGGTCAGCGCGGCGACCTGGGCCGTGGTCAACGCCGCCACCTGGGCAGTGGTCAGGGCCACGACGCTGGCGGTGGTCAGTGCGGCGACATCCGCGGTTTCCATGGCCGCCACTTGCGTGGTGGTCAGGGCAGCCACTTGGGCCGGCTTCAGCGCGGCCACCTGGGCGGTGGTCAAGGCCACTACCTGGGCAGTGGTCAGGGCAGCGGCCTGCGCGGTAGTCAGGGCCGCGACGCCGGCGGTGGTCAATGCGGCGATGTCAGCGGTTTCGATGGCCGCCACTTGCGTGGTGGTCAGCGCAGCCACTTGCGCGGTGGTCAGGGCCGCCACCTGGGCAGTGGTCAACGCCACCACCTGAGCGGTGGTGAGGGCCGCCACGTCAGCGGTTTCCAGGGCGCTGATCTGGGTCGCCTTCAGGGCAGCCACCTGGGCGGTGGTCAACGCAGCCACCTGTGCGGTGGTCAGGGCCACGACGCTGGCGGTGGTCAACGCACCGATATCGGCAGTTTCGATGGCCGCCACTTGCGTGGTGGTCAATGCTGCCACTTGGGCCGGTTTCAGCGCGGCGACTTGGGCCGTGGTCAGTGCCACCACCTGGGCGGTAGTGAGGGCCGCCACGTCAGCGGTTTCCATGGCCGCGATCTGGGCCGTGGTCAGCGCGGCGACTTGGGCCGTGGTCAGCGCCGCCACCTGGGCGGTGGTCAGGGCCACGACGCTGGCGGTGGTCAGCGCGGCGACATCGACGGTCTGCATGGCCGCCACTTGCGTGGTGGTCAGGGCAGCCACTTGCGCCGGTTTCAGCGCAGCCACCTGGGCCGTGGTCAGGGCCACTACCTGGGCGGTGGTCAGGGCAGCAGTCTGCGCGGTGGTCAGGGCCGCGACGCTGGCCGCTGGCAAGGCAGCAATGTCAGCGGTTTCGATAGCCGCTACTTGCGTGGTGGTCAAGGCCGCCACTTGCGCGGTGGTCAGCGCAGCCACTTGGGCGGTGCTCAGGGCCACCACTTGAGCCGTGGTCAAGGCGGCCACGTCGGCGGTTTCCAGGGCCGCGACCTGGGTCGACTTGAGTGCCGCGACCTGCGCCGTGGTCAGTGCAGCGACCTGGGCGGTGGTCAGGGCCACGACGCCGGCGGTGGTCAGCGCCGCGATGTCAGCGGTTTCAATGGCCGCCACTTGCGTGGTAGTCAGGGCCGCCACCTGGGCGGTGGTCAGCGCGGCGACTTGTGCCGTGGTCAGTGCCACTACCTGAGCGGTAGTGAGCGCCGCCACGTCAGCGGTTTCCATGGCCGCGACCTGGGCCGGGGTCAGCGCGGCGACTTGTGCCGTGGTCAGCGCCGCCACCTGGGCGGTGGTCAGGGCCACGATGCTGGCGGTGGTCAGCGCGGCGACATCCGCGGCTTGCATGGCCGCCACTTGCGTGGTGGTCAGGGCAGCCACTTGCGCCGGTTTCAGCGCGGCCACCTGGGCCGTGGTCAGGGCCACTACCTGGGCGGTGGTCAGGGCAGCGGTCTGCGCGGTGGTCAGGGCCGCGACGCTGGTCGCTGGCAAGGCGGCGATGTCAGCGGTTTCGATGGCCGCCACCTGCGTGGTGGTCAATGCCGCCACTTGCGTCGTGGTCAGCGCAGCGACTTGTGCCGTGGTCAGTGCCACCACTTGGGCGGTGGTCAGGGCCGCCACGTCAGCGGTTTCCAGGGCGCTGATCTGGGTCGCCTTCAGGGCCGCCACCTGCGCCGTGGTCAACGCCGCCACCTGGGCGGTGGTCAGGGCCACGACGCTGGCAGTGGTCAGCGCGCCGATATCGGCAGTTTCGATGGCCGCCACTTGCGTGGTGGTCAGCGCAGCCACTTGGGCCGGTTTCAGCGCGGCCACCTGGGCCGTGGTCAGCGCCACCACCTGGGCGGTGGTCAGGGCAGCGGCCTGCGCGGTAGTCAGGGCCGCGATGCTGGCGGTGGTCAATGCGGCGATGTCAGCGGTTTCGATGGCCGCCACTTGCGTGGTGGTCAATGCAGCCACTTGGGCGGTAGTCAGCGCGGCGACTTGTGCCGTGGTCAAGGCCACCACCTGGGCGGTGGTCAGCGCGGCAACATCGACAGTCTGCAGAGCGCTGATCTGGGGCGCCTTCAGGGCTGCCACCTGGGCCGTGGTCAGTGCAGCGACCTGGGCGGTGGTCAAGGCCACGACGCTGGCGGTGGTCAACGCGGCGATATCAGCGGTTTCCATGGCCGCCACTTGCGTGGTGGTCAGCGCAGCCACCTGGGCGGTGGTCAGCGCAGCCACTTGTGCCGTGGTCAGTGCCACTACCTGGGCGGTAGTGAGTGCCGCCACGTCAGCGGTTTCCATGGCCGCGACCTGGGCCGGGGTCAGCGCGGCGACTTGTGCAGTGGTCAGCGCCGCCACCTGGGCGGTGGTCAGGGCCACGATGCCGGCGGTGGTCAGTGCGGCGACATCCGCGGCCTGCATGGCCGCCACTTGCGTGGTGGTCAGGGCAGCCACTTGCGCCGGTTTCAGCGCGGCCACCTGGGCAGTGGTCAATGCCACCACTTGGGCGGTGGTCAGGGCAGCGGTCTGCGCGGTGGTCAGGGCTGCGATGCTGGTCGCTGGCAAGGCGGCGATGTCAGCGGTTTCGATGGCCGCCACTTGAGTGGTGGTCAATGCCGCCACTTGCGCGGTGGTCAGCGCAGCCACCTGGGCAGTGCTCAGGGCCACCACTTGAGCCGTGGTCAAGGCGGCCACGTCAGCGGTTTCCAGGGCCGCGACCTGGGTCGACTTGAGTGCCGCGACCTGCGCCGTGGTCAGTGCAGCGACCTGGGCGGTGGTCAGGGCCGCAACGCTGGCGGTGGACAGCGCGGTGATGTCAGCGGTTTCGATGGCCGCCACTTGTGTGGTGGTCAGCGCGGCGACTTGCGTGGTTTTCAGCCCGGCCATCTGAGCGGAGGTCAAGGCCACGACCTGTGCGGTGGTCAGTGCGGCGGTCTGGGCCGTGGTCAGGCTGACGAGCGAGGCGACAGGCAGCACAGCAATATCCGCTGTTTCGAAGGCAGCGACTTGCGTTGTTGTCAGCGCAGCGATCTGCGTGGTTTTCAGTGCGGTGACCTGAGCGGTGGTCAGGGCTACCACCTGCGCTGTCGTCAGTGCCGGTACCTGCACGGTCGTAAACGCGGCAATGTTGGGCGCGGTGATGACTGCGATCTGCGCAACGGTCATCTGGGCGATCTGAGCGGTGCTCAAGGCAACAATGTCCTGGGTCGCAAGCCCGGCAATGGTGGTTGTACTCAAGGCAGCGACTTGCGCTGGGGTCAACGAAGAAATGAAGCTCATGGACGCATCCTATATAGGGGTCATTTACGGCGCTGCCAGCGTTGTCGCCGTAGCCTTGGGCGAAAATTTGGTAGCCCTCGTGTCATTAGCGACACATTCGGTAAAAACATTAAGAATCTTTTTTGATGGCTTTTTGCCTTTTATAAAATTTTAGTTATAAAAAAACTTGGCTTTATAGGCTTAGATAGTAAAGCGACAATATCATATAGCCACTACTCGTGGATTACGCCACTCCTTGCGAGCGACCAGGCGGCACGCCATTGTGCTGCCATGACCTTGACCCTTGCCCAACACTTCCCCTAGTGTGCGCGGGCGTCCGTTGGCAGGCATTGGTCAGCGGAACATGCCCCCATTTCCCCTTTTGCCATCCGGCAAGGGCCTTGATCGAGTAACTGATTGTGAAAACCTTCCTCCATGTAGGTTGCGGTCCAAAGAGCAAGAACAGCACGACCAAGGGCTTCGCCTCAGAGCAGTGGCAGGAGCTGCGCTTCGATATCGATGAGAGTGTCAACCCGGACATCGTCGGCACCATGACCGACATGTCCCAGGTCAAGGACGCTTCGGTGGATGCGCTGTTCTCCAGCCACAACATCGAGCATCTCTATCCCCATGAAGTGCCGGTAGCCCTGGCGGAGTTCAAGCGCGTCCTCAAGCCTGGCGGCTTCGTGATCATCACCTGCCCGGACCTGCAATCGGTGTGCGCCCTGGTGGCCGAAGACAAACTGACCGACGAGGCCTACCTTTCGCCGGCGGGCCCGATCGCGCCCATCGACATCCTCTACGGCCATCGCCCGGCCATGGCCAACGGCAACGTGTTCATGGCGCACCGTTGCGGTTTCACCAAGAAGGTCCTGACCGGCTCCCTGCAAGCGGCCGGCTTCGACATGGTCCTGCCGATCCAGCGTGCCCATCCGGCCTATGACCTGTGGGCGGTGGCGGCACTTGCGCCGATCTCCGAGCAAGAAGTAGTGGCGATCGCCAACCAGCATTTCCCTGCCTGACCCCTGCTGAAGCACGGGCCTGGCATGCCGGGCCCGCCTCGTCTCAGAGCTCCGGCAGCCTGCCCCCTCCCCCCCATCAGCGGCCATGCTGACTTTGGCGGCAATCAGGTGTTGCTGCCTGCCACCCAGGTTGTACGTATTCGACTTCATTCCCGAGCCGCGTGATGGATCTGTATCTACAATCACAAGCGGATAAACATCGCCCTTGGTGGCATCCCCCCAAAAAAGAAACCGCATGTAACTGTTAACAGGGTTCCGGAAAAAATGAGTGAACTGATCGAGCCCGACGCAGCAAGGCATGTCGCTCAACAACGCCAGCGTGCCGGCCATCTGGCCCAGGCCGTACGCAAAGAATTGCAAAAAGCCGTGATTGGCCAGGACAGCGTGATCGACGACGTGCTGACCGCGCTGATCGCTGGCGGCCACGTATTGCTCGAAGGCGTGCCGGGGCTGGGCAAGACCCTGTTGGTACGCGCCCTCGCCCGCTGCTTCGGCGGTGAGTTCGCGCGCATCCAGTTCACTCCGGACCTGATGCCCAGCGACGTCACCGGGCACGCGGTGTATGACTTGCAGACCGAGCAATTCAAGCTGCGCAAGGGGCCGCTGTTCACCAACCTGCTACTGGCCGACGAGATCAACCGCGCCCCGGCGAAAACCCAGGCGGCGCTGCTCGAAGCCATGCAGGAACGGCAAGTCACCCTCGAAGGCCAGCCATTGCCGATCGCGCAACCCTTCATGGTGCTCGCCACGCAGAACCCGATCGAACAGGAAGGCACTTACCCACTGCCGGAAGCCGAACTGGATCGCTTCATGCTCAAGGTGCGCATGGATTATCCGGACGCCGAGCAAGAATTGAACATGGTCCGTCAGGTCAGCCGCTCGACCCGGGCCGACATGCTCGATGTCCAACCCATGCGCACCTTGTTGCAGGCCAGGGATGTGCTGGCCCTGCAACGCATTTCCAGCGACCTGGCGCTGGACGATCAGGTGCTCGATTACGCCGTGCGCCTGGCCCGCTCCACCCGCAGCTGGCCAGGCCTGACCCTCGGCGCCGGCCCGCGCGCGTCCATCGCGCTGGTGCGGTGTGCCCGTGCCCGTGCGCTGCTGCGCGGCGGGGAGTTCGTGATTCCGGACGACATCAAGGGTTGCGCCCTGGCCGTGTTGCGTCATCGTGTGCGCATCGCACCGGAGCTGGACATCGAAGGGCTGGATGTCGATCAGGTGCTCCGGCAGATGCTCGACCAAGTACCGGCGCCGCGGCAGTGAAACCGTGCTGAAACGAAAAGATCGCAGCCTTCGGCAGCTCCTACAGGTGAACACGATCAATGTAGGAGCTGCCGCAGGCTGCGATCTTTTATGCACACGACACGGTGCTCAATCATGAGCCCCGTCAAACGAAAAGATCGCAGCCTTCGGCAGCTCCTACAGGTGTACACGATCAATGTAGGAGCTGCAGGCTGCGATCTTTCAGGTGCCCAATCATGAAACCCTCGCGCCTGCTATTGATCTGGTTAATGTCGCTACTGGCCATCGGCATCGTGCTCGGCAGTCTGCAGGCACTGGAGCTGGCGATGCCAACGACTGTCACGCAGATCAATTGGGGACTGCTGTTGGCATTGCTGCTCCTGGCCCTGCTCGATGCCTTTCGGCTGAAGCGACTACCTTCGCCCCGGCTGAGCCGTGAGATACCCGGTAGTCTGGCCCTCGGTCGCTGGAGCGATGTACAACTGATCCTTGAGCACGACTTTTCACAACCTCTGAGCGTACAGATCTTCGACCATGTCCCCTCGGGCCTGGACTTCGAACACCTGCCGCTGACTGTCCAATTGCAACCGGGCCGGCACAGCCGAATCGACTACCGGCTGCGTCCGCTAAAACGCGGGCACTTCAGTTTTGAGCGCTGCGAAATCAACCTGCCGAGCCCATTGGGTTTGTGGTCCGACAAACGCATTCTCGATGTCGCGGACCACACCCGTGTCTATCCCGACTTCGCCCGCCTCTATGGCGGCCAGTTACTGGCTGTGGATAACTGGCTCAGCCAGCTCGGCGTACGTCAACGCCAGCGTCGTGGCCTGGGTCTGGAGTTTCATCAGCTACGGGAATTTCGCGAAGGCGACAGCCTGCGCCAGATCGACTGGAAAGCCACCGCCCGCCAGCGCTCGCCCATTGCCCGGGAGTATCAGGACGAACGCGACCAGCAGATCATCTTCATGCTCGACTGCGGCCGGCACATGCGCAGCCAGGACGGCGAGCTGTCGCACTTCGACCATGCGCTTAATGCCTGTTTGCTGCTCAGCTACGTCGCGCTACGCCAGGGCGACGCGGTGGGCCTGAGTACCTTTGCCAGCGAACAGCCGCGCTATCTTGCGCCGGTAAAAGGCACCAGCCATCTCAACACACTGCTCAATAGCGTCTATGACTTGAACAGCAGCCAACGCAGCGCCGACTACCAAGCCGCTGCTACGCAACTGCTGGCACGGCAAAAACGCCGGGCGCTGGTGGTGCTGGTGACCAACCTGCGCGAAGAGGACGACGATGAGTTGCTCCCGGCGGTCAAGCGCCTGAGCCAGCAGCACCAGGTGCTGGTCGCGAGCCTGCGCGAGGACGTGCTCGACACCCTGCGTCAGGCACCGGTACAGACCTTGCCCGAGGCGCTGGCCTATTGCGGGACCGTGGACTACCTCAATGCACGCGCCGAACTCCATGAGCGCTTGAACGCTCATGGAGTTCTGGTGATGGATGCGCTACCCGGCAATTTGGGGGCGGCGTTGGTGACGCGGTATCTGGGCTGGAAAAGAGCTTGAGTTTGAGCCCGAGTCATCTCAAGCCGAAGCCGGCAACGACTGAAAACTGAAGTACTGCTTCAACGCCTTCACCAATTGCCCATACTCCGGCGGTGCCCGTTGCAGGCTGAAACCGGCGTCGTAATGTTGGGGGGTCGCGTCTTCGTGGCACCACAGGCAACAGGCCTGCAGGTCGATGATCCGCTGGCCGCCTTCGGTGGCTGGAATTTTCAGGCGCAGGTTGAAGTCCGCGCCGATCATCATCGGCAGCTGGCTGATCAGCATCAGCCCGTCTTCGGAGACATTGCCCAGGTAGCCGATGGGTTTGCCGGTGATGCCGTTGAACACTTTCAGGAAATACGGCAGTTGATGCCGCTCGATTCGGCGGTCGGTGAACATGTGCGTTTTCGCTATGCAAGGCTCTTAAGCAGAGCCGCACTACTGCTTCGGAACGGGCGCGCATTGAGTAGTGGCCCGCTCTCCCCGTTTCCGGTGCGCCAGTCCTTACGGCGCTGAGTCCCGCTAATGCCGGTCACAGGTGTTGCCCCGGTTCAGAGACAAGGCTCTAAAACCGGTTCATTGGACTATAGCTCAGCGCCGCCGGGGAGCCAGCGATGGACTGCTCGCCGGCTATCAGAACTGCGTCGGTTTTACCGCCGCGGCACTGCGTAGCGGGTAGTGGCCCAGGCTCTGCAAGGTTTCCAGGCGGGCGCGGGCGCGGTAGGCGTATTCGCTTTGCGGATAGGCGGCGATAATGAACTGGTAGGTCTGGGCCGCGTCGATAAACATCTTCTGCCGCTCCAGGCACTGGCCGCGCATCATCGACACTTCCGGCCACACGTAAGGCCGCGCGCGGCTGTCGCGTTCGACCTTGGACAGTTCGAGCATCACCTGCTCGCAATTGCCCCGGTCATAGGCGCTGTAGGCATTGTTCAAGTGATGGTTCATTGCCCAACGGGTGCAGCCCGTGGCACTGAGGGCGCCGACGGCAAGGGCAGCAATGAGTACGAATCGCATGGGGATCTCCTGTCTTGAACGCTGTATCGACCCGTGGGCGGAAATCTTCAGGCTGCCTGGCGCAAAGTTGTCAGGTTCAATAAAGAAAGAAAAAAGTAGTGCATACGAACAATGACTACACCTTCGGAGCATAGTAGCCTCACTCAGCGCTTGAACTCAGGAGTCTTTGCATGTCCGTCCGTCGTACCAAAATCGTCGCCACCCTTGGCCCGGCCAGTAACTCGCCGGAAGTTCTCGAACAGCTGATTCTGGCTGGCCTGGACGTCGCCCGCCTGAACTTCTCCCACGGCACCCCCGACGAGCACAAGGCTCGCGCGAAGCTGGTGCGTGACCTGGCCGCCAAGCACGGCCGCTTCGTCGCCCTGCTGGGTGACCTGCAAGGCCCGAAAATCCGTATCGCCAAGTTCGCCAACAAGAAGATCGAGCTGAAGATCGGTGATCAATTCACCTTCTCCACCAGCCATCCCCTGACCGAAGGCAACCAGCAAGTGGTCGGCATCGACTACCCGGACCTGGTCAAGGACTGCGGCGTAGGTGACGAGCTGCTGCTCGACGACGGCCGCGTGGTGATGCGCGTCGATACCGCCACCACCACCGAACTGAACTGCACCGTGACCATCGGCGGCCCGCTGTCCGACCACAAAGGCATCAACCGTCGCGGTGGCGGCCTGACCGCTCCGGCCCTGACTGAAAAAGACAAGGCCGACATCAAGCTCGCTGCGGAAATGGAAGTCGACTACCTCGCGGTGTCTTTCCCGCGTGACGCCGCCGACATGGAGTACGCCCGTCAACTGCGCGACGAAGCCGGCGGCACTGCCTGGCTGGTGGCGAAGATTGAACGCGCCGAAGCCGTGGCCGATGACGAAACCCTCGACGGCCTGATCAAGGCATCCGACGCGGTGATGGTTGCCCGTGGTGACCTGGGTGTGGAAATCGGCGACGCCGAACTGGTGGGCATCCAGAAGAAGATCATTCTGCACGCACGCCGCCACAACAAGGCAGTGATCGTCGCGACCCAGATGATGGAGTCGATGATCCAGAACCCGATGCCGACCCGCGCCGAAGTGTCCGACGTGGCCAACGCCGTGCTCGACTACACCGACGCCGTGATGCTCTCGGCCGAAAGCGCCGCTGGCCTGTACCCGCTGGAAGCCGTTCAGGCCATGGCGCGGATCTGTGTCGGTGCCGAAAAGCACCCGACCAGCAAGACCTCCAGCCACCGCATCGGCAAGGAGTTCCAGCGCTGTGACGAGAGCATTGCGCTGGCGACCATGTACACTGCCAACCACTTCCCGGGCGTGAAGGCGATCATCGCCCTGACCGAAAGTGGCTACACCCCGCTGATCATGTCGCGTATCCGTTCCTCGGTACCGATCTACGCGTTCACCCCGCACCGCGAAGCCCAGGCTCGCGCGGCGATGTTCCGTGGCGTGTACACCATCCCGTTCGACCCGGCTTCGCTGGCACCGAACGAAGTCAGCCAGAAGGCGATCGACGAGCTGGTCAAGCGCGGCGTAGTACAGAAAGGCGACTGGGTCATCCTGACCAAGGGTGACAGCTACCACACCACCGGCGGCACCAACGGCATGAAGATCCTGCACGTTGGCGACCCGATGGTCTGAGTGACCGGTTGCTGAAAAACAAAAGCCCCGCCATGTGAATGGCGGGGCTTTTTTTATGTTTTGAAAATCAAAAGATCGCAGCCTGCGGCAGCTCCTACATTGAAATGCGCAGGCTGCGATCTTTTCGAATTCACCGCTAAATTCAATGCCGCTTGATGAACCCGGTCAACGCCGCCAAGGCTTCCGGCGAACGCAACCGCTGGGTGAACAATGCACCCTCCTCTTCGATCACCTTGCGCAACTGCTCCCGATCCGGCGCTTTCATCAGTTGCTTGCTGATCCGCACCGCTTCCGGCGGCAACGACTCAAAGCGCAAGGCCATCTCCCGCGCCTTGGCCAAGGCCTCTTCGCCACTGCCCAAGGCCTCATTGGCAATACCCCAGGCAGCCGCCTGTTCACCGCTGAAACCTTCACCCAGCAGCAACAACTCCGCCGCTTTGGCCTGCCCGAGCAAGCGCGGCAGGATCAGGCTGGAACCGAACTCAGGGCATAACCCGAGATTGACGAACGGCATGCGCAGGCGCGCATCGCGGCTGACGTAGACCAGATCGCAGTGCAGCAGCATCGTCGTACCAATGCCCACCGCCGCCCCGGCCACGGCGGCGACCACTGGTTTGCGGCACTCGAGCAGGTTGAGCATGAACTGGAACACCGGGCTGTCGAGGCTGGTCGGCGGTTGCTGGATGAAGTCGGCGATGTCGTTGCCGGCGGTGAAGCATTCGGCAGAACCGCTGATCAGTACGGCATTGATCTCGGGGTCGCTGTCGGCCCGTTTCAACACCTCGGCCAGTTGGCTGTACATGGCGCGGGTCAGGGCGTTTTTCTTGTCCGGGCGATTCAGGCGCAGGGTCAACAGGCCGCGTTCGCGTTCAACTTGGATGGCATCGGTCATGGCAGGACTCAGCGGTGCGAAGTCAGAAGATTTCATTGTGGCGAGCGAACTTGCTCGCGCCGGGCTGCGCAGCAGCCCCAAAAACCTGTGAGCGCTGCGCACTCAAACGCGAGCAAGCTCGCTCGCCACAACAGCGGATTCAGCGCTCAACCACGGGGCAGGAACACATCGGCCAGCAGTTGATTGCGCGGCAGTCCCGCCAGGTACAGGCGCCGGGCAAAGGCATCGACACTGTCGGGGGCTCCGCAGAGTAAGGCCAGGGTTTGCCGGGAAACAAGCCGCAGTTGCGCCAAAGCCGCTGGCAACTCGGCCGGGGTCCAGAGTTCGACACTCAGGTTCGGACGGCTGGCGACCATGGCCTGCAGAGGCTTGGCCAGGTAGTGTTCATCGGCATCATGGGCCAGGTGGATGACACGAATGGCGCCCTGGTGATCCTGGCGCAGCGCTTCGCGCAGCACACCAAACAATGGCCCCAACCCGGTGCCGGCCGCCATCAACCACAACGGCCGGGTGTGCCAGTCCGGATCATAATGCAGGGCACCGCCGCGCAATTCACCGAGACGGATCGGATCGCCGATGCGCATTTGCCGGGCGGCATCGCTGAATTCCCCGGACTGGCGGCAATCGAGATGAAACTCGAGAAAACGGTCTTCCTGCGGCAGGCTGGCGAGGGAATACGGCCGTGCCACATTACCCGCCCACAACACCAGGTGCTGGCCGGCGCTGTAGCGCAACGGTCGCTGCGCGATCACCCGCAAGCGCAGCACCGTGGTGCTCAGCCAATCGACGGCGGCGACCTCGGCCGGTTGACCATCGACCTGCGGGTCGAAAGCATGCACCTGCAAGTCCTCGACCACCTGGCACTGGCACGCCAGGCGCCAACCCTGTTCTCGCTGCTGCGCACTCAGGGCATCCGGCCGGCTGTCGCTCGGCAGGCCCCGCACACACTGCACCAGGCACGCATGGCAACTGCCGGCGCGGCAACTGTAAGGCACCGGTACGCCGTTCTGATTCAGCGCGTCGAGCAGATTGCTGCCCGCCGCTACCGACCAGTGGCGCTCGCCAACCCGCAACTCAGGCATCGACGTTCTCCCACGCCGCCGCGCATCGGTTACGGCCGTCACGCTTGGCCCGATAGAGCGCCTGATCGGCCCGTTGCAGCGCGTCATCGAGGTCGTCGCCCAACTCCAACAGGGTCATGCCGGCGGACAGGCTGAGGTTGCGCACATTCAGACCGATCAACTCGACATCGGTGAAGGCGATGCGCAGCCGTTCGCAGCACGAAGTCAGACTGTCGGCATCGCAATCGGGCAGCAGCACCACGAATTCTTCGCCGCCGTAGCGAGCCAGAACATCGCTGTCACGCAGGCATGCGGTGGCAACGCCGGCAAAGGCCTGCAGCACCTGATCACCGGCGGCATGCCCGTGCAGATCGTTGATGCGTTTGAAATGGTCGAGGTCAATCAGCGCCAGGCCATGCACGACACCGGCTTCCATGGCGTTTAGCTCGCGGGAAGCCAGGCGCAGGAAATGCCGGCGATTGAACAGGCCTGTGAGCTCGTCGGTGGCCACCAGGTCTTCGAGCTGGCGCATCATCCCGCGCAAGGTGTCCTGGTGCGCCTGCAAGGCAAAACGCCGCTGACGCATGCGTTGTCGCGAAGCCTGGACGTAGCGGGCATACAACACCAGCCACACCAGCACGATGAACAGCACGCAGACCTGCAACACTGCCATGGCCGGGTCGGGCAACTGGAAGTGGTAGCCCTCCCACAGGGTGATCGCACTAAAGCTGAAGAACACCAGCAAGGCGCATCGCACAAAGGACCGGCGCGACAGATGGAACAGGCCGAACAACAGGATAAGGACGTAAAACACCAGGAACGCACCCCGGGCTTCGTCCAGATGGGCGATCAGCCAGGTTTGCCAGCCCAGCCCCAGCAATACTTGCGCCTCGGTCAGGCTGGGGTCGGCGAAACGCAGGTTGCAGCCGCTGTAGAACACCGCGAACAGGACGGCCTGGCTGGTCACGACCAGTGCGCTGCCGATGGCGACACTGGCCAGCGGCGCGTCGTAGTGACCGGTAAAAAACGCCAGCCACAGCAACAGCAATGCCAGGGCATAGGTGCCGGCCGCGAGGGCGAAACGTTTGAGCAACAGGCGCTGGATGGCGTTATGGGTCAATCGTTGACTCACCAAATGAAAGGAGACTGACAGAGCGTCCTACTCTACAGACCGTATGTCACTTTAGTGGCGTGACCGATAAATGACCATTCAATTTTCGGGATGACTCGATTCCCCTGTAGGAGCTGCCGCAGGCTGCGATCTTTTGATCTTGATCTTCAAAGATCGCAGCCTTCGGCAGCTCCTACAGGGACGGGGGACGACAATGAGACCAAGGTTTGACCACCGGCGGGTGTTTACGGAACCGAGGCGCGGTATACTGCCGCGCCTTTTTAGCGTCGCGCCAGCATGCCCGGCGTGCCTTGTGACCTTGAGGGTCAGCCTCAAGCCTCAAGCTTCAAGCGACAAGTTCAGAGCAATACGCGTATTGCTTCAGCTTGCCGCTTGCCGCTTATGGCTTGTAGCTGCCCTACAGAATGTTCCCGTCTTTTAGAGGAGCGCGACTCATGACCGTGATCAAGCAAGACGACCTGATTCAGAGCGTTGCCGACGCCCTGCAGTTCATTTCCTACTACCACCCCGTGGATTTCATCCAGGCGATGCACGAAGCCTACCTGCGCGAAGAATCGCCAGCGGCCCGTGACTCCATGGCGCAGATCCTGATCAACTCGCGCATGTGCGCCACCGGCCACCGCCCGATCTGCCAGGACACCGGCATCGTCACCGTGTTTGTCCGTGTCGGCATGGACGTGCGCTGGGATGGCGCCACCATGGGCCTGGACGACATGATCAACGAAGGCGTGCGTCGCGCCTACAACCTACCGGAAAACGTCCTGCGTGCTTCGATCCTCGCCGACCCGGCGGGTGCTCGCAAGAACACCAAGGACAACACCCCGGCCGTCATCCACTACTCCATCGTTCCGGGTAACACCGTGGAAGTGGACGTGGCGGCCAAGGGCGGCGGTTCCGAGAACAAGTCGAAGATGGCCATGCTCAACCCGTCCGACTCGATCGTCGACTGGGTGCTCAAGACCGTTCCGACCATGGGCGCCGGCTGGTGCCCACCGGGCATGCTCGGCATCGGTATCGGCGGCACCGCCGAGAAAGCCGCCGTCATGGCCAAGGAAGTGTTGATGGAATCCATCGACATTCACGAGCTGAAAGCTCGCGGCCCGCAGAACCGCATCGAAGAAATGCGCCTGGAGCTGTTCGAGAAGGTCAACCAGTTGGGCATCGGTGCCCAGGGCCTCGGTGGCCTGACCACCGTGCTCGACGTAAAGATCATGGACTACCCGACCCACGCCGCTTCGCTGCCGGTGTGCATGATCCCGAACTGCGCCGCCACCCGTCACGCGCACTTCGTGCTCGACGGTTCCGGCCCGGCCTCGCTGGAAGCGCCACCGCTGGACGCCTACCCGGAAATCGTCTGGGAAGCCGGGCCGTCGGCCCGTCGCGTCAACCTCGACACCCTGACCCCGGAAGACGTGCAGAGCTGGAAGCCGGGCGAAACCGTCCTGCTCAACGGCAAGATGCTCACCGGTCGCGACGCTGCGCACAAGCGCATGGTCGAGATGCTGAACAAGGGCGAAACCCTGCCGGTGGACCTCAAGGGTCGCTTCATCTACTACGTCGGCCCGGTCGATCCGGTCGGTGACGAAGTGGTTGGCCCGGCAGGCCCTACCACCGCCACGCGGATGGACAAGTTCACCCGTCAGATCCTTGAGCAGACCGGTTTGCTGGGCATGATCGGCAAGTCCGAACGCGGCCCGACCGCGATCGACGCGATCAAGGACAGCAAGGCCGTGTACCTGATGGCCGTCGGCGGCGCCGCTTACCTGGTCGCCCAGGCGATCAAGAAGTCCAAGGTTCTGGCGTTTGCCGAACTGGGCATGGAAGCGATCTACGAGTTCGAGGTCAAGGACATGCCGGTGACCGTAGCGGTCGACAGCAAGGGCGAGTCCGTACACATCACAGGTCCTGCCATCTGGCAGAAAAAGATCAGTGACAGCCTGGCGGTGGAAGTGCAGTAAGCACTTGACCGCTGACTAAAAAAAGCCGCGCTGTTTGTATGACAGCGCGGTTTTTTTTTACCTTCTAATCACCAACCCCCGGGGACTGGCCTACCATCACTTTCAGTGAGTGGTTTTAAGCGCACGAAGCCCCTATCGTGCCTCGCCAAAGGCCTAGTTTTGAATGTCCGTTACCTACCTGCCGCTGGAAGCCTGGAATAAGCATTGGACGCTCGACGGCCCGCTGGTGCGCTGTCGGTTGTGCGGGAGCGTTCAGGACCTCATGGACGCCGGAGCCTTTCAACATGCACTCGGCTGTAAAGCCTGGGAGCTGCAAGCCCAATACCCCTGCCGTGAACTCGCTGCGCTGCTGCAGCAGAAAATCCAAGCGGGGTTATTTTGATACGCGCCATTCTCGAGGGCGGTACATGTGTGAGTGCTGGTCAGTCGAAGCGTTTCGCAGTGAAACTGCTTGGGAATGTTCTCGGGATAACGCTGTAAAAGGCGACTCATAAGCAGCCACTTACCCGCCGAACTTCCCCTGAGCATGTGAAATGTTTCTCCGTGAAACTCTCATGCGTTTTCACCGGTTCACCCTCTAGCGAACCCGTGGAGCCAATCAGGATACTGGTGACCAACCGTCTGACCAGACCGGGCTAGCCAACAGAATGCATGAAGCACACCTGAACTATGATGATCTGAGTAACTCCGGGAGCTCGGTAGTTTCGTTGGGGAAACTGACAGATGAACTGGAACAGATGAGACGAAACGTAAATCGTTGAAAGCTCAAGGTATCCACTCGGGAGCAGTGAGATGAGATCTGGCGCAAGATAGTCCGCATGCTATCTTGCGCCTCCTATCTTTTGTCCGATTTACGTTCGATGCTCCCGACCTCCAGATCCCTGCGCCTGACGCTCTACACCTTGCTCATCATCGCCGGCGCCGCCATCGCCGCGACCCTGGCCATGCGCCACGCCGTGCGCCAGTCAATGGTCGAAGACGCCGCCCGAGCCAATCAGCAACTGGCGCTTTATGCCACATCGCTGCATACCCTGATCGAACGTTACCGCGCCCTGCCCGCCGTGCTGGCGCTGGACCCGGAGTTGCGCTCGGCGCTCAAGGGGGCGGTGAGTCCCGGGCAGCAGGATGCGTTGAACCGCAAACTGGAAAAGATCAACGGCGCCGCCGAATCCTCGACCCTGGAATTGCTCGATCGCACCGGCCTCGCGGTGGCGGCGAGCAACTGGCGTTTGCCCAGCAGTTATGTCGGCCACAACTACGGTTTCCGTCCCTATTTCAACCAGACCCGCACCCAGGGCACCGGACGTTTTTACGCGGTAGGCGTGACCAGCGGGATTCCCGGCTACTTCCTCTCCAGCGCGGTCAGCGATGACGACGGGCAGTTCCTCGGCGCCATGGTGGTGAAACTGGAATTTCCCGAGCTGGAGCGCGAGTGGCGCCAGGGCAGCGACACGCTGTTGGTCAGCGACGCGCGCGGGATCATCTTCATCGCCAACCAGCCGGGCTGGCGCTATCGCCTGCTCAAGCCGCTGAGCGACAGCGATCACGCCGAACTCAAGGCCACCCGCCAGTACGACAAGCAGCCGCTGACGCCGCTGGAGTTTCAATCGTTGCGGCGTTTCGACGAAAACAGTGACCTGGCGCGGGTCGATGGCCCGGACGGCAAGGCGGATTACCTGTGGGAATCCCTGCCGCTGACTGCCGAGGGCTGGACCCTGCATCTGCTGCGTCGCCCGCAAGTCGCCTTCGAAGACAGCCGCAATGCCGCCCTCGCTGCGGCCGGCTTGTGGCTGACCCTGGTGTTCCTGCTGCTGTTTCTCAATCAGCGCTGGCGCCTGGCCAAGCTGCGCCAGCGCAGTCGTGAAGAACTCGAACAACTGGTGGAAGAGCGTACCCGCGACCTGCGCACCGCCCAGGAGGGCCTGGTGCAGTCGGCCAAACTCGCGGCGCTGGGGCAGATGTCCGCCGCCCTGGCCCATGAGATCAACCAGCCGCTCACCGCCCAGCGCATGCAGCTGGCGACCTTGCGCCTGCTGCTCGACCACGGCCGGGTCGACGACGCCTACAAGGCGCTCAAACCGGTGGATGAAATGCTCACGCGCATGGCCGCCCTCACCGGCCACCTGAAAACCTTCGCCCGCAAAAGCCCCAGCGGCTTGCGCGAACGCCTGGACCTGGCGGCGGTGGTGGACCAGTCGCTGCAACTGCTCGACACCCGTCTGCGCGACGAACAGGTCAGCACCGTGTTGCACCTGACCCGCCCGGCCTGGGTGCGCGGCGATGCGATTCGCCTGGAACAGGTGCTGATCAACCTGCTGCGCAACGCCCTCGATGCGATGCAGGACAAACCCTGCAAACGCCTGGAAATCCGCCTCGAAGCCGACGAACAATTGTGGCGCTTGAACGTGATCGACAACGGTGGCGGTATCGCCGAAGAGAACCTGCCCAAGGTCTTCGATCCGTTCTTCACCACCAAACCGGTGGGCGATGGCCTGGGCATCGGTTTGGCCGTATCGTTCGCCATCGTTCACGAATCCGGCGGGCGCTTGAGTGCCGACAATCATGACAAGGGTGCCGTGTTTACCGTGACCTTGCCCATCGACCTGGAGGTGCATGAACCATGCTGAACTCAGTGATGGTGGTCGACGACGAAAGCAGCATCCGCAGTGCCGTCGAGCAATGGTTGAGCCTGTCGGGATTCGAGGTGCAGTTGTTCAGCCGCGCCGATGAATGCCTGGCGCAATTGCCCAGGCACTTTGCCGGGGTGATTCTCAGCGATGTGCGCATGCCCGGCATGACCGGCCTGGAACTGCTGGCCGAGGTGCAACGCCGGGACGCCGATTTGCCGGTGATCCTGTTGACCGGCCACGGCGACGTACCGATGGCTGTCGAGGCCATGCGCGACGGCGCCTACGATTTCCTCGAAAAGCCCTTCAGCCCGGAAACCCTGCTCGGCAGCCTGCGCCGCGCCCTCGACAAGCGCCGGCTGGTGCTGGAAAACCGCGCACTGCACGAGCAGGCGGACAACCGCGCCAAACTCGATGCCACGCTGCTCGGAGTGTCCCGTGGCCTGCAGACCCTACGCCGGCAGGTGCTGGACCTGGCAGCCCTGCCGGTGAACGTGCTGATTCGCGGGGAAACCGGTAGCGGCAAGGAGCTGGTCGCACGCTGCCTGCATGACTTCGGGCCGCGAGCCGACAAGCCTTTTGTCGCACTCAATTGCGCGGCCATCCCCGAGCAGCTGTTCGAGGCCGAACTGTTCGGTCACGAGAGCGGTGCGTTCACCGGGGCGTCCGGCAAGCGCATCGGCAAACTCGAATACGCCGACGGTGGCACGCTGTTTCTCGATGAAATCGAAAGCATGCCGCTGGCCCAACAAGTGAAATTGCTGCGGGTGTTGCAAGAGCAGAAGCTTGAGCGACTGGGTTCGAACCAGAGCATTCGCGTGGATTTGCGCATCATTGCCGCGACCAAACCGGACCTGCTCGACGAAGCGCGGGCCGGACGTTTTCGCGAAGACCTGGCCTATCGCTTGAACGTCGCTGAACTACGCCTGCCACCCTTGCGCGAACGCCGTGAAGACATCCCGTTGCTGTTCGAATCCTTCGCGCAAAACGCGGCTGAACGGCTGGGACGTAAATTTCCACCGCTGAGTGGTGCGCAGTTGAGTCACCTGCTGAGCCACGACTGGCCGGGTAATGTGCGCGAACTGGCGAACGTCGCCGAGCGTCAGGTGTTGGGGCTTGGTGAGCCTGTACCGGCAGGGATCGAGCCCGGTCAGTCACTGGCGGCGCAGCAGGAGGCTTTCGAGGCGCAATGCCTGCGTGCGGCATTGACCCGGCACAAGGGCGATGTGAAAGCGGTGCTTGAAGAACTGCAACTGCCGCGCCGGACCTTCAATGAAAAGATGCAGCGGCATGGGTTGAGCCGGGAGATGTTTCTCGGGGAATGATTTTCAGGATCAAAAGATCGCAGCCTCCGGCAGCTCCTACCACCCTGTAGGAGCTGCCGAAGGCTGCGATCTTTTCGGCGGATTTCCGCTCATCCACCCCCACACACAAGCGGATTTCCGCTCACCCAAACACCACCACCCCTCTAAACCGGCCCTCTCCCCCTTGGCACAGCTCCTGCTATAGCCCCTGCAGGCTGCGTTTAACCGCGCTCCACAAAAACAATTAAATGAAGGATCCTTCAATGGATAACTCCAACTCCCTGCCGCTTGGGTCGGCTGCCGTGCCGGCCAAAGAAAGAACCACGTCCAGCCGCATCAAATCGATCTTCAGCGGCTCCGTCGGCAACATGGTCGAGTGGTACGACTGGTACGTCTACGCCGCCTTCTCCCTGTACTTCGCCAAGACGTTCTTCCCCAAGGGCGACACTACCGCCCAATTGCTCAACACCGCCGCGATCTTCGCCGTGGGCTTCCTGATGCGTCCGATCGGTGGCTGGCTGATGGGGCTGTATGCCGACAAGGTCGGGCGCAAAAAGGCCCTGATGGCCTCGGTGTACCTGATGTGCTTCGGTTCGCTGCTGATCGCCCTGAGCCCGAGCTATGAAGTCATCGGCATCGGTGCGCCGATCCTGCTGGTGTTCGCGCGCTTGCTGCAAGGCCTGTCGGTGGGTGGCGAATACGGCACCTCCGCCACTTACCTCAGCGAAATGGCGACCAAGGAACGTCGCGGCTTCTACTCCAGCTTCCAGTACGTGACCCTGATCTCCGGCCAGCTCATCGCCCTGGCGGTACTGATCGTGCTGCAACAATTGCTGACCACCGAAGAGCTCTACGCCTGGGGCTGGCGCATCCCGTTCGCCATCGGCGCGCTGTGTGCCGTGGTGGCGTTGTACCTGCGTCGCGGCATGGAAGAGACCGAGTCCTTCACCAAGAAAGAAAAGGCCAAGGAAAGCGCGATGCGCACCTTGATGCGTCACCCCAAGGAACTGATGACCGTGGTCGGCCTGACCATGGGCGGCACCCTGGCGTTCTACACCTACACCACGTACATGCAGAAATACCTGGTGAACACCGTCGGCATGAGCATTTCCGACTCCACCACCATTTCCGCCGCCACGCTGTTCCTGTTCATGTGCCTGCAACCGATCGTCGGCGGGCTGTCGGATAAAATCGGTCGCCGGCCGATCCTGATTGCCTTCGGCATCCTGGGCACCCTGTTCACCGTACCGATCCTGACTACCCTGCACACCATCACCACCTGGTGGGGCGCGTTCTTCCTGATCATGGCGGCGCTGATCATCGTCAGCGGCTACACCTCGATCAACGCCGTGGTGAAAGCCGAACTGTTCCCGACCGAAATCCGCGCCCTGGGCGTGGGCCTGCCGTACGCATTGACCGTCTCGATCTTCGGCGGCACCGCTGAGTACATCGCGCTGTGGTTCAAGAGCATCGGCATGGAGACGGGTTACTACTGGTACGTGACCGCGTGTATTGCCGTGTCGTTGCTGGTGTACATCACCATGAAAGACACCCGCAAACATTCGCGGATTGTCACCGACTGATCGCCGACCGGCGCTCACTGCAACGGTGAGCGCCAGGCCCTTCGCGAACGGGTTCGCGAAGGGCCCCATTCGTCTCCCCCTCCACCAGGATAATCATCGGTTAATGCACCGGCAGCAGCCTGCAGCTGAGTGCATCCAGATCGACAGGACGCACGTATATCCGTTACAGGCCTCGAAGGAGTGCCTGAACGTACCCATAGCGAACGTACCTGGAGTACCTGCCATGAAAACCCGATTGATCCTCGCCCTGACCCTTTCCGTGCTGGCTGCCAATGCCTTTGCAGCCGACGGCTACGACAAGACCGGTTCGGCCTCCTACGGCTCCGGCACCAGCGCGGCCATCGAACACGCCCATTCGGGCACCTATGCCGCCGATGGCTTCGACAAAACCGGCAGCGCTGAAGCTATCGGCTGAATGTGGAGGGAAATTCACAGCCCGGCTTCGGCCGGGCTTAGTCTTTTTTGGAGGAACACAAAGCCTGGTAATCACATAAAACCAGTGGGAGCGGCGGTGCGACGATTCGACTTGCTCGCGAAGACGGCGGCAGATCCAACATCAATGTGACTGGCACACCGCTTTCGCGAGCAAGCCCGCTCCCACAGAGCGATCTAATCAATCCAGGTACCGAATCCGACTGGAAATCTGCGCCGCGTGCTTGCACCATGAGCGTCTCCCGCACGTTCTGGAACACAGCCCAATGCCCGACGACATCCACTTCTACGAACCCGCCAACGGCCACGGCCTGCCCCACGATCCGTTCAACGCCATCGTCGGCCCGCGTCCCATCGGCTGGATCTCTTCACAGGATGCCGAGGGCCGCTTGAACCTGGCGCCCTACAGCTTCTTCAACGCCTTCAACTACATCCCGCCGATCATTGGTTTTTCCAGCGTCGGACGCAAAGACAGCCTGAACAACATCGAACAGACCGGCGAATTCGCCTGGAACCTGGCCACCCGTCCACTGGCCGAGCAGATGAACCAGTGCAGCGCCATGGTCAGGCCTGAGGTCAACGAGTTCGAACTGGCCGGCCTGACGACCGTTGCCTCGAAGGTCATTCAGGTACCACGGGTGGCCGAAAGCCCGGTGTCCTTCGAGTGCAAGGTCACGCAGATCATCCAGTTGCAGCGGGCGGACGGCAATGTGGTGCCGAGCTGGCTGATCCTCGGCGAAGTGGTCGCCGTGCATATCGCCAAATGGCTGTTGAAGGACGGGGTATACGACACCGCCGCAGCAGAACCGATTCTGCGCGGCGGCGGGCCGGCGGATTATTTCCAGCTGGGGCCTGAGGCGTTGTTCAAGATGTACCGCCCGGGGGCGGTGAAGTGATCACCAGAGCAGGTCGGTGTTTTCCTTGACGTCCTTGAGGCGGGTCAGCTCCCTGGCGGCCGCATCATCGGCCTCGTGGGCCGTTTTGAAGGTCTGGCCTTCCAGCACTTTGTGAAACCGCGGGGCGCCGGCACCACCCAGCGCTTTGACGGCGATAGCGGCGTGGTAGCCGCCCTCGCCCGGTACTACAGCGGAAACAGCTTCGAAGTGATCAAAGGCTTTACGTGCCATGTCGCGAATCCTGGCTGGTTGAGAATGCCGTCATTAAACCCTCAACCGGCCAGTTTGTGTACCGTCAGTCCGGACTGACCGAGGGCCTGCGCCGATGAAACCTCCTTGAAGGTGTGGAAATCCAGACTGTTGACCACCAGTTCCTGCACCAGCTCGGCAAAAATCTCCATCGCCGGCGTGCTGAAGTAGGCGGTCATGGCCTGTTGATCGCTCCAGAAACCGGACACCAGCCACAGTTCCGGATCGCACTGCGAATGCTGCAAGGCGAAGCTCAGGCAGCCTGGCGCTGCGCGGGACGGTTCGATCAGGGCGCTGAGGCGCACACCGAGTTCCGTCGAGCGCCCGGCGCGCGCCCGAACGAAGGCCATATGACTGACGGGGATCTGCTTGGACATGTTCAACCCTCCCGGGGAGTCGCGTGGCAGCCGTGGGACGGGCTGCGACAGGATCAAAGGTTAAGGGCCACGGCCCGGGTGCCGTTAGTCGATTCCTGCCGGTGCATTGCACGATCCTGCGAAACTTCCTGTAGGAGCTGCCGAAGGCTGCGATCATTTGATCTTGAAAACAAAATCAAAAGATCGCAGCCTTCGGCAGCGCCTACAGGGGTTGGTGGGAGGCAGGGACTGCCTGTGATGCGCTGGCTGGAAGTCACCCCAGGCAGAATCAGGCAAGCATCCGGCAGGATGTGTCTACCGCTGCCGCTTGCACAAACTTATGCTCTGCTCCATTCCCTCCATGCCTGCCGAGGATGCCGCGCATGACGTCGCTCGATCACTTTCAAGCCCCGCTGGACACCGACATGGAAAAGCAGCGCGCGGAACTGGCGGCGATCATCCGCCGCAACACCGCCGAAGATGGCAGTTATGCCACGGCCATCGGCTCGCTGTTCATGTCCCGCCACAGCCAGTCCCACGAGTTTGCCCCGGTGCTGGCGCAACCGGCACTGTGCATCATGGCCCAGGGGCGCAAGGAAGTTCAGTTGGCCAACGAGTACTTCAACTACGACCCGTTGAACTACC
Organism: Pseudomonas sp. Pseusp49; assembly: GCF_059491875.1. Lineage (NCBI taxonomy): Bacteria > Pseudomonadati > Pseudomonadota > Gammaproteobacteria > Pseudomonadales > Pseudomonadaceae > Pseudomonas > Pseudomonas sp. Pseusp49. The sequence continues at coordinate 5,533,245 of NZ_CP168514.1, forward strand.
TGGTGGTCTCGGTCTCGATGCCGCTCAGTGGACGGGTGGTGGATGTCTCGGCCGAAGAACCGATCCTGGCCCTGCGCCTGGACATCGATCCGGCGGAAATCACCGCGCTGATCGCCGACGCCGGCCCCCTCGGCGTGCCCTCCCGGCCGACCGGGCGCGGGCTGTATGTCGAGCGGCTCGACACGGCCATGCTGGATGCCGTGCTGCGCCTGGCACGGCTACTGGACACGCCGAAAGACATCGCGATGCTCGCGCCGCTGATTCGCCGGGAGATCCTCTATCGACTGTTGCGCAGCAAGCAAGGGCATCGACTGTACGAAATCGCCATCGCCAACAGTCAGAGCCATCGCGTCAGCCAGGCGATCAAATGGCTCAATGGCAATTTCGAACAGCCGTTGCGCATCGATGATCTGGCGAAGGAAGTGAACCTGAGCGTGTCGACCCTGCATCACCGCTTCAAGGCGATGACGGCGATGAGTCCGTTGCAGTATCAGAAGCAGTTGCGCCTGCAGGAAGCACGGCGGTTGATGCTGGCCGAGGGGCTGGAAGCTTCGGCGGCGGGGTATCGCGTCGGGTATGAAAGCCCTTCGCAGTTCAGCCGGGAGTACAGCCGGTTGTTCGGCGCGCCGCCGCTAAGGGATCTGGCGCGGTTGCGGCTGACGGTCTGATCAGGAGGGTGTGGTGTTGCGGATGGCGCTATCGCTGGCAAGCCAGCTCCTACAGGGGAATATTGGTGAACACCCAATTGTGTGAACACCGACGGCCCTTGTAGGAGCTGGCTTGCCAGCGATGGGCTGCACAGTAGCCCCTGAAAATCAGGCCCCCAGTACCCGGCAAGCCTCCGCCGGCAAGGTCACCGACACCGGGTGACCGACGCTCAGGCCAAAGCCCTGGCACGGCGTGCTCAGCGCGGTAAACGACACCCCGGAACACTCAACCGTGGTCTCGATGGTCGCGCCGATATCGCGCACGAAGGTCACCTTGCCCAGCAAGCGGTTGCCCGCCGTCACCTGCGGCGCCGACAGTTGCAGGTCTTCGGGACGAATCAGCATCTTCACCTTTTCCCCTGCCGCAACGCTCGTGCAGATCGGCACTTGCAGCGCATCGCCACCCGGCAGGCTGACCTTGCCGTTGCCCAGCGCCGTGGCCGGGAAGATGTTGCCCGAACCGATGAAGTCCGCGACGAACTCGTTGGCCGGGTGCCGGTAGATTTCAATCGGCGTGCCGACCTGCTGCACCCGATGCTCACCCAGCACGACCACGATATCGGCCATGGTCATGGCTTCACGCTGGTCGTGGGTCACCATGATGGTGGTGATGTTCAGGCGCTGTTGCAGTTGACGGATTTCCACCTGCATCGACTCGCGCAGCTTGGCGTCCAGCGCCGACAACGGTTCGTCGAGCAGGAGGATTTTCGGGTGGTTGGCAATCGCCCGGGCAATCGCCACACGCTGGCGTTGTCCACCGGAGAGCTTGGCCACCGGACGATCGATCATCGCTTGCAACTGGATCAGTTCCAGCAACTCCACCACCCGCGCCTGCTGGTCAGCCTTGCTGACCCCGCGCAGTTTCAGCGGATAGGCGATGTTCTCACCCACGGTCATGTGCGGGAACAGCGCCAGGGACTGGAACACCATGCCGAAGTTGCGCAGGTGCGCCGGGGTGTGACCGATGTCTTCACCGTCCAGGCGGATCTCGCCGCCGGTCAGGGTTTCAAGGCCGGCAATCATGCGCAGCAACGTGGTTTTGCCACAGCCCGAAGGGCCGAGGAAACACACCAGTTTGCCCTCGGGCAAGTGCAGGTTCACATCGGTTACCGCGCAGGCCGAGCCGTAATGTTTCTCGACGTTTTCCAGAATCAGACCAGACATTTGAAGTACCTCAAGAAATCAGAACGAAACGCCACCTTCACCAACCAGCTTCTCCAGCGCCCAGATCAGGACGAAGTCGATCAGCACGATCAGCACGGCAAACGAAAATACGGTTGGGTCGAGCGAGGACACGGTGCGGCTGTACATCCAGATCGGCACGGTCATCACATCAATGGTGTAGAGGAAATAGGTCACGGTGAATTCGTTGAACGAGACGATGAACGCCAGCAGCATGCCCGCCAGGATCCCCGACTTCATCAACGGCACCACCACATCGACAATCGCCCGCAGCGGTGAAGCACCGAGCATCTGCGCGGCCTCCTCGACTTCGCTGCCGATGGAGAGCATCGCGGCCGTGCAGTTCTTCACCACGAATGGCAGCGCCAGGATCACGTGGGCAATCACCAGGCGCGAGGTGGTCATCTGGAACGGCAGGCTGTCGAACACCAGCAGCAACGCCAGCCCCAATACCACCATCGGGAATACCAGTGGCAACGACATCAATTGCAGGGCCACGGCCTTGCCACGGAACTCGCAACGGGTCAGGGCATACGCCGCCGGTACGGCGATGATGGTCGCGAACACCATGGTCAGGCAGGACACCATCAGGCTGGTGGTCATGGCTTTGCCCAGGCTCAGCACATCGCTGGCGTCCGGCGACACGAAGGTATGCCAGGCGGCCTTGTACCATTGCAGGCTGTAGCTGCTCGGCGGGAAGTCGAGGTTCGACGCGCCGCTGAACGACATGACGATCATGGTCAGGATCGGCAGCACTGCCAGCAGCAGGATGAAGCCGGAAAGGATGCCGGCGAACTTGCCGGTCTCGCCGGGCAACAGCCCATAACGTTTCTTGGTCAGGGTGCTCATTGGGAAGCCTCCAGCATGCGCCGACGACGGCCAGTGATGTATTCGGACAAGGTCATGATCGCGAGGGTGGTGACGATCAGCACCACACCGGCGGCGGACGCGGCGGGCCAATTCATCAGCGGGGCGATCTGGTCATGCACCATCACCGCCAGCATCGGCACGCGCCGGCCACCGAGCAGCAAGGGCACCACGAAACTGCTGGCGTTGTAGGCGAACACCAGGGTCGCACCGGTAATGATCCCCGGCAGACTCATCGGCAATACCACCTGGCGGAACACCTGGAAGCGACTGGCGCCGAGGGTGGCCGCGGCTTCTTCGTAGCTGCGGGCGACGCCGCGCATGGCGCTGGCGATCGGCAACACAGCCAGCGGGAAGGCGGTTTGCACCAGGCCCATCAACACGCCGTTCTGGTTGTACAACAGCATGATCGGGCGCTTGATCAGGCCCAGGCCCATCAGGGTCTGGTTGAGCATGCCGCCTGGGCCGAGGATCACCAGCCAGCCGTAGCTTTGCAGCAGCAGGTTGACCAGCAACGGCAGCAATACCGCCGCCAGGAAGATCCGTCGCACGAACGGCGAGGTCAGGCGCGACATGGTGTAGGCCACCGGGATCGCCAGAATCACTGCGATCACCGCGCTGATCAGCGCCAGGCGCAGGGTCAGCATCAGCGACTTGAGATAATAGGGTTCCAGCAACTGGGCGTAGCTGGCCAGGCTGAACCCGGACCATTCCGCGCCTTTGGTGCCCACGCTCATGCGCAGTACCAAGAGGCTCGCGGCAATCAGTACGCCAAGAAACAGCATCGACGGCGTGAGGAAAAACCAGGCGCGCGTCGTTGGCGAAACACCCCGAGCAGCGCGCACGGGGGCGGCACTCACCGGATGGGTCAGAGGTTGGTGTTCCATAGCAAAGGGTCTCGTCAATGGAAGATCAAGCGCAGGAATGCGGGTGTGGTAGCCGGTCCCTGTAGGAGCTGCCGAAGGCTGCGATCTTTTGATTTTCAAAGATCAAGATCAAAAGATCGCAGCCTTCGGCAGCTCCTACAGGAGTATCCAGTCAACCTTCAGACCTGTGCCGCGATGAGGTTCGAAGAACCTCCCCGCTATTCAGATCAGGAAGAAAAGATTTCCGTGTAACGACGAATCCATTGGTCATGCACAGTCGCCAGGAAGGCGTTGTCGTGCATGATCGCCTTCTCGGCAATCTGCTCCGGCGTGAGGATGTACGGGCTCTTGCGCGCTTCGGCGGAGATGATCGCCTTGGCGTTGACCGGGCCGTTGTAGATGTCTTCAGCCATCTTGCCCTGCACCAGTGGGTCCAGGGAGTGGTTGATGAAGGCATAGGCCATGTCGGTATCGCCCGGACGGTTCTTCGGCATCACCGACAGCATCAGGTCGGTGTAGAAACCTTCCTTCATGCCAAAGGTCGCGCCCAGACCGTAGTTCGGATCGCGGATCTGTTTCGGGAAGAACGCCGGTGCGTACAGGCCACCCATGTCCAGGGAGCCGGTGCGGAACAGTTCGGCGATCTGGTTCGGGTTTTCACCCAGGGTCACCACACGATCTTTCAGCTCGGCGAGTTTCTTGAAGCCCGGTTCAATGTTGTGCTCGTCACCACCGGCCAGTTTGGCGGCGATGATGATCAGGTCCATGGCCTCGGTCCAGTTCGGCGGCGGCAGGAAGATGTTCGGGGCCAGTTCCGGGTCCCACAGGGCCGCATAGCTGGTCGGAGCTTCTTTCTGGGTGCGGGTGCTGTAGACCAGGCTGTTGCACCACAGCAGGTAACCGATACCGTGGCCATTGGCGCCGGTGCGGTACTTCTCCGGTACATCGACCAGGTTGGGAATACGGTTGAGGTCGGGTTTTTCCAGCAGGTTGGCGGCGGCCAGACCTTCGGCGCCCACGCCTGCAAGGGTGATGATGTCGTACTGCGGACGATCACCGCCGGCCTTGAGTTTGGCGACCATTTCCGAGGTACTGCCGGTGCGGTCAGCGATGACCTTGCAGCCGTACTTGTCTTCGAAAGTCGCGGCGATGTTGCGCAGTGCAGCCAGGCCGGTGTCATCGGACCAGGTCAGCAAACGCAGGGTCTTGCCGGCAAAACGTGTGTCGCTGGCATTGGCCTTGATGAACGGCATGCTCATGGCCGCTGCTGCAACCGAGGCTACGCCCACGGTCTTGATAAATTGACGTCTGTTCAGATCATGCTCGCCCATTACGGACTCCCTTTGTTTTTGTAGGTATAAGGCAGGTCGAAACTGTTGCATCCGCGCGACTGGATTAGCGTTGGCCCCTCTATTTTCGGGGGGTTGGCTGAACCAGTGAGTTCATCCTGAGGTTGTGTAAAACACCTGACTATCGATAAAAATTCATTGAAGCCATGACGCCAGCGCATGCCTTCTTTCGGGGCATGCGGATGGCTTTTCTGTAGGAGCGAGCCTGCTCGCGATGGACGCAAGGGCACCGCGCTCATTCAGGTACCCCGCGTTATCGTTGACGTCCATCGCGAGCAGGCTCGCTCCTACAGGTGATCGGTGTCAGACAGCCCGGATCACGTGTTTGATTTCCTGGAAAGCCTGCAAGCCCCACGGCCCCAATTCGCGGCCGATGCTGCTCTGCTTGTAGCCGCCCCAGGCGGTCTGCGGGAAGATCACCTGCGGTGCGTTGATCCACACAAGCCCCGCCTGCAGAGCGTTGGCGACGCGGTCGGCAGCCTCGGCATTGCGCGTGACCACACTGGCGACCAGGCCGAACTGGCTGTCGTTGGCCAGGGCAATCGCCTCGGCTTCAGAGGCGAAACTGCGCACGCAGATCACCGGGCCGAAAATCTCTTCACACCACAACGCACTGTCGAGGGGCACTTCGGTGAAAACCGTCGGCTGCAAAAAATATCCGCGCGGCAGGTCCGCCGGGCGATTGCCACCGCAAACCAGTTTGGCGCCAGCGCTCAAACCACGATCGATGTGACCCAGGACACGCTGGTATTGCGCCTGATTGACCAGCGCGCCCATTTCCACGTTCGGGTCGAACGGGTCGGCCACGCGAATCGCTTCGGCACGGGCCTTAACGCGGCTGAGGAATTCATCGGCCAGTTCATCGGCGACCAGCACGCGGCTGGTGGCGGAGCACATCTGCCCGGCGTTGAAGAAACCACCGCCGCAAGCCACTTCCACCGCCAGGTCGAGATCGGCATCGGCCAGCACCAGCAGCGATGATTTGCCGCCCAGTTCCAGGCTCACGCCTTTGACGGTTTCCGCCGCCCGCTGCATGACCTGCACACCAACGGCATTACTGCCTGTGAAGGAAATTTTCGCGATACGCGGATCCGCCGACAATGGCGCGCCAACAGCCAGGCCGGTGCCACACACCAGGTTGAACACGCCTGCCGGCAAGCCGGCCTCAGCGATGATCGTTGCCAGCTCCAGTTCTGGCAGCGGCGTCACTTCCGAAGGCTTGAGCACCACACAGCAACCGGCGGCCAAGGCTGGGGCGAGTTTCCAGGCGGTGGTGACCATCGGGAAGTTCCACGGCACGATCAGGCCGACTACGCCGCACGGCTCACGGCGCAGGCGCGCACTGAAGTCGTCGCTCGGCAGTTCGATGGCGCTGTCCTGCTTGGCGTCCAGCCCTTCGGCCAGACCGGCGTAGTACTCGAACGTGGCGATCACGTCATCGACGTCGATCGCGGCTTCGAATTGCGGCTTGCCGTTGTTGCTCGACTGCAAGTGCATCAGTTTTTCACGGTTGGCCTGCACGCCCGCGGCGATTTTGCGCAGGATGGCAGCGCGTTCGGCGCCGGTGGTTTTCGACCAGCCGGCGAACGCCTGGGTCGCCGCGCTCACCGCTTGATCAACCGCACGCTCATCGCCGCCATTGACCGTGGTCAACAGGGCCTCGGTCGCCGGGTTGATGACGCGCAGGTGTTCATTGCCGGCCGACCATTGGCCATTGATGTACAGGCCATCCAGGGTAGTCGGGAAAGTCATTTCGACACCGCCTTCATCCACTCGGCCTGGTCGATTTCAATCAGGGTCGGGCCCTGGCGATCGTGGGCCACACGCAATGCGCCGCGCAATTGCTCGACACTGCTGACGGCTTCGGCCGCGCAACCCAAGGCCTTGGCCACACCGATGAAGTCCGGGGTGTAGATGTCCACGCCGACCGGCTCGATGGCACGGTTGACCATGTATTTCTTGATCTCTTCGTAGCCCTGGTTATTCCACAGCAGCACGATGACCGGAGTGCGCGCTTCAACGGCGCTGGCCAGTTCCGGCAGGGTGAACTGCAGGCCGCCGTCACCGATCAGGCACACCACGGGTGGGCGGCTGCCGCTTTCAGTGCTGCCGCCGAGCCAGGCGCCAATCGCTGCCGGCAAGGCATAACCGAGGGTGCCGTAACCGGTGGACGAGTTGAACCAGCGACGCGGGCGCTCCGGATTGAACGTCAGGTTGCCGGTGTAGACCGGTTGGGTCGAATCACCGACGAACACCGCGTCCGGCAGTTCGTGCAGGACAGTTTCGAGGAAACGGGTCTGGGCCAGGGTCGGTGCGTCCCAGGTCGCGGCCAGGTCTTCACGCAGACGGGCGGCCCGTACCTGGCCCCAATCGTTGCGGCGCTCGGCCAGGGATTTATGCGACAAGGCGCTGAGCAAAGCCTGGGCAGCGTTGCGCGAGTCGGCCACCAGTGCCACGTGCGGCGGGTAGTTGCGCACGGTCTGGTCCGGGTCGATGTCCACGCGCAGCAACTTGCCAGGAATTTCGAAGCCACCGGCGAAGGTCACGTCGTAGTCGGTCTCGGCCAGTTCGGTGCCGATGGCCAGGACCACGTCGGCCTCGGCGACCAGCGCACGGGTGGCGACCAGGCTCTGGGTCGAGCCGATCAGCAACGGGTGGCCGGAGGCGAGCATGCCCTTGGCATTGATGGTCAGTGCGACCGGTGCGTCCAGCAGTTCGGCCAGTTCGGTCAGCTCGGGCGCCGCGTCGATGGCACCGCCACCAGCGAGAATCAGCGGACGCTTGGCGTTGGCCAGCAATTCGGTCATGCGCGACACGGCACTCGGCGAAGCACCGGCGCGGTCGATGTTGACCGGCAGGCTGCTGAGCAGCTCGTCAGCGTCTTCGACCAACACGTCCAATGGAATTTCAATGTGCACCGGACGCGGACGGCCTGCCTGGAACAGCGCAAAGGCGCGAGCCAGCACAACCGGTAATTCCGAAGCCGACATCAGGGTGTGGGAGAACGCCGCGACACCGGCGCACAGTGCGCCCTGGTTCGGCAGTTCATGCAGCTTGCCACGACCGCCGCCCAACTGGCTGCGCGATTGCACGCTGGAGATCACCAGCATCGGGATCGAATCGGCGTAGGCCTGGCCCATGGCGGTGGTGATGTTGGTCATGCCAGGGCCGGTAATGATGAAGCACACGCCCGGTTTGCCGCTGGTGCGGGCGTAGCCGTCGGCCATGAAGCCGGCGCCCTGCTCATGGCGCGGCGTCACGTGGTTGATGCTCGAACGGGCCAGCCCGCGATACAGCTCCACGGTATGAACCCCCGGAATGCCGAACACCTGCTCGACTCCGTAGTTTTCGAGTAACTTGACCAATACTTCGCCGCACGTCGCCATGTCTTTGCCCTTTTTGTTCGTTTGAGACGCCGGGCATGCGCTGTGTTTATGATGGATTGGCAGGCCCGGGAATGGCCTCATTGGAACGGGCGACACGTAGCCGCAACAATGGATAAAAAGTCATACTAGCCATGTCCTCACGTCATACCTTGGATCCCAATGAAACGACTGCCTCCCCTGCCGGCGCTGCACACTTTTCTGATTACCGCGCAGTGCTGCAATTTCACCCGGGCCGCCGAACAACTGCACATCACCCAGGGCGCGGTCAGCCGGCAGATCGCCGGGCTGGAAGATCACCTGGGTTATGAGCTGTTCATTCGCCAGGCCCGAGGCCTGGACCTGACCGCCGAAGGACGGGAGTGGCTGCCACGGGTGCAGCAGATTTTCGGCCTGATCGACGAGGCCGTGGAGCAGATCGGCGAGAAGCGCGAAACCCTGCAACTCAAGGCACCGACCTGCGTCATGCGCTGGTTGCTGCCGCGCCTGCTGCAATGGCAAAGGGAACGCCCGGACGTGCCGGTGGAACTGACCACCACAGTCAAGCACGGCGTGGATTTTCATCTCGAGCAGTTCGATGCGGCGGTGATGTACGGCGCACCGCCGGACAATTCATTGATGTCGCAAAAACTCTTCGACGAGCAACTCACGCCGGTGTGTTCCAGACCGATGCTCGAAGGCCCCATGCCCCTGCAGACACCTGCCGATCTGCAACAACACCTGCTGCTGCACCCGACCCGCGATGAACGGGACTGGAAGGCCTGGTTGAAGGCCGCGGATGTGAATTTGACCAATGTCGGCAAGGGCCAGCATTTCGAAACACTGGACCTGGCGATGTCGATGGCGTCCCAGGGAACGGGGGTGGCGATTGGCGACTGGTCGCTGATCGGCGATGACCTGAATGCCGGACGACTGGTCATGCCATTCGAATTGAAGGTCACAACAGGACTGGCGTATTACCTGGTATTCCCCGAAAAACCCGGACCTTCGCCGAAGTTGCGTGAATTGATGGGGTGGCTGGTGGAGCAGGCGCAGTCTCGCTGAACCGCCACCTGTAGGAGCTGCCGCAGGCTGCGATCTTTTGATCTTGTTTTTAAAAAAGCAAAATCAAAAGATCGCAGCCTGCGGCAGCTCCTACAGGGGTTGCGGTGTCAGTAGCCGACTGTAAAGCGCTGTCGTGAATGCTTTGGCGCTTCGACTTCGTCGAGCATCGCAATCGCATAATCGGCAAAGGTTATCCAGCTACGCCCTTCGCTGCTCACCAACAAATTATCCTGGCCGAGGCGGAATGTCCCGGTGCGCTCGCCTTCGACAAATTCGGCCGAAGGCGACAGGAAGGTCCAGTCCAGATCCCGCTCTTCACGCAAGTTTGCGAGGAACTCGGCACCAGCGCTGGCCTCTGCCTTGTAAGCCTCAGGGAAACCCTCGCTATCGATCACCCGAGTGCCATCGGGCAACAAGAGCGACCCGGCGCCACCCACTACCAGCAAGCGTTTGACTCCGGCTTTCTTCACCGGCCCGATGACGGCGCTGGCAGGTAGCGTTGCGAAATGTGCGGCGCTGATGACTGCGTCATGCCCTTCGAGGGCCGCTTGCAATGCACTGGCATCCAGAGCGTCGACGTTGCGTGTGACCACACCGGCACGCTGGCCGATTTTCGCCGTGTTGCGGGCGATCGCGGTAACGCTGTGACCGCGACGCAGGGCTTCTTCCAGCAGTTGGCTACCGGCACGACCGGTGGCACCGATGATTGCGATGTTGCTCATGAGGCTCTCCTGTGGATAACAAATTTGAAAAGCAGCCCAGCCTATTGTGGCGAGGGGGCTTGTCGGAAAGCCGCACCACCCCGTTCGGCTGCGCAGCAGTCGTAAATCCGCTTCATGCGATGTAGCTGAAAAATGCAGGGGAGCGCTTCGCACTCCAACGGGGGCAAGCCCCCTCGCCACAGGCAAGCTCCCTCGCCACAAAAGCCCCCGCTCATTTCAAAGATTCACTCCCCCCACTTCATCTCGCCCTTGGCGACTTTGGCGCTCAGTTCCAGGGAGCTTTCATCGCCCAGTGCCGGGAAGCGTTTCTTCATTGCCGCAATCAGTTCAGCAGCGTCCCTGGCCTTGACGGTTTCTTCGTCGAAGGCCTTGATGTAAGCGGCGGTGAACTGCACGGCAGCCAGGGAGCGACCGCTCTCGCCAAGGTAATGACCCGGCACCACGACCTGCGGTTTCAGGGTTTCAATAGAATGCAGCGTAGCCAACCAATCGGCATGGGACTGCGGCGTTTGCGTGTCAGCCATCCACACGTGGATGTTTTGCGCTACCACAACACCACCGACGACCGCCTTGATCGACGGAATCCACACAAAGCTGCGATCCGGCTGCGGCCCCTCAAGTCCAAGCACCTGCAACTTCTGCCCTTCGAGGATCAGGCTGTCGCCCTTGAGCACGTCCGGCACGATGGTTTTGGCCGGCACATCGGCGCCCATTTTCGGCCCCCAGAAGGCCAGTTTGCCGTCGACGGTTTGCTTGATGTGATCAACGGTCGGCTGCGAGGCGAGGACCCTGGCCTTGGGGAACGCGGCTGTCAGGGTGTCGAGGCCGAAGTAGTAGTCCGGGTCGCCGTGACTGATGTAGATGGTGGTCAGTTGCTTGCCGCTGGCGCGGATTTTTTCCACCACCTGCTCGGCCTGGGATTTGCCGAATTGGGCATCCACCAGAATCGCTTCCTTTTCGCCGCTGACCAGCACCGAGGTCACCGGGAAAATGGCTTTTTCGCCAGGGTTGTAGACATCCAGCGTCAGGGTCGAGGCGGCTGCATGGGCGGCGAAACCGAAGGCGGCACTTGCCAGTAAAACGCGCTTGAGGGTGGTGAAACCGATCATTTGTTGCTCCATGCCTTGTTTGGTGATGGAACAGAGCTTAGTTGCCTGACTCGGTACAAAAAATGCGATGCTTGAACATAGTTTGTTTCTGAAAGCGGGCAAATCATGGATCGTCTTCAAGCAATGCGTGTGTTCGTCACGGTGGTCGACCTCGGCAGCCAGTCGGCCGCAGCCGATCACCTGGAGCTGTCACGGCCGGTGGTGTCGCGGTATCTGGCGGAACTGGAAGATTGGGTCGGTGCGCGCCTGATGCACCGCACCACACGCAAGTTGAGCCTGACCGCCGCCGGCAACGAAATCCTGCCCCGCTGCCGGCAGATGCTCGACTTGTCCAGCGACATGCAAGCCGCCGTCAGCGAACCGGATGACGCACCGCGCGGCCTGCTGCGGATCAGCGTCAGCACCTCGTTCGGCCAGGCGCAACTGGCCGATGCCATGGCCGCGTACGTCAAGCGCTACCCCGGCGTCAGCGTCGACATGCAGATGCTCGACCGCACCGTGAACCTGGTGGACGAGCGTATCGACCTGGCGATCCGCACCAGCAACGATCTGGACCCGAACCTCATCGCCCGCCGCCTGACGGTTTGCCGTTCGGTGATCTGCGCTTCCCCTGCCTACTTGCGCGAACATCCGGCGCCGCAACGGGTCGAGGACCTGAGCCTGCACAACTGCCTGACCCACTCCTACTTCGGCAAAAGCCTCTGGCATTTCGAGCAGGACGGCGAGCAGGTTTCAGTACCGGTGCAGGGCAACATCAGCGCCAACGAGGCCAGCACGCTGTTGCGCGCCACGATCGCCGGCGCCGGGGTGGCGATGCTGCCCACCTACCAGGCCGGCGTGCACATTCACAGCGGCGAATTGATTCGTCTGCTGCCGGCGGCCGAACCCCGGCAAATGAACGTGTATGCGGTGTATGCCTCGCGCAAGCACATGCCGGCGGCGCTGCGCAGCTTGCTGGATTTTCTGGTGCTCAGATTTCCACAGGAGCCCGAATGGGACATCGGCCTGTAACCCTGCCCGTGTAGGAGCTGCCGCAGGCTGCGATCTTTTGATCTTGATCTTTTAAAAGCAAGATCAAAAGATCGCAGCCTTTGGCAGCTCCTACACACTGACCTATGCTCAATGTAATACCGAAAGGTATTCGTTCAGAGGTCAACGCCATGAACATCAGAACAAGAAGATACCTCGCGATCTTCATCACCTGCGCGGTCACGCTCGGGCTGTATGGCGCTGCCGCCTGGCGCGTCGAGCAACTGCGCAACCTGCCCCGTGAATACGCGAGCTGCAATTTCGAGCGCTGCATTCCCCACAACGCTACCCTCAACGCCCTCCGGTAACGAAGGGGGTCAGGCTTCGTTGTCCTGATCGGCCTTCAAGCGGTCGCGGAAGGCCTTGGGCGAAATCCCGACACGACGCCGGAACAGGCGCGTGAAGTTGGTCGGATCGGAAAACCCCAACACGTCGGACATTTCATAAATGGTCATGCTGGTGTAGGTCAGCAAGCGCTTGGCCTCCAGCAATTGCCGTTCGTGCATGATCTGCAACGCCGGTTGCCCCGCCAGCTCACGGCAGGTGCCGTTGAGGTGCGACACGGAAATCCCCAACCGGTGCGCCAGATCCTCGACCTTGACGTGCTGGCGATAAGTCTCTTCCACCAGTTGAATAAAGCCGTTGAGGTATTCCCGGGCCCGCTGCGGTCGCGCCATGGCGGTGCGACGCTGGATCACCTGGCGGCTGACCCACACCACGATCACGCTGACCAGCGAATGCATGAGCATTTCCCGCGCCGGTTGATGGCTGTTGTATTCACTCTGCAAGGCACTGAAAAGGCTGTTGAGGTACTCGGCGTCCGTGCCTGCCGGGTAACTTTCGGCCTGGGCCAGGGCATTGACCGAGTGGCCCAACTGCATCTGCAGATGGGCGATCAGCGGCGCGGCCAGGGTCACGACAAAGCCTTCCACGTCTTCGGAAAAGCGAAAGCCATGCACCGACAGCGGTGGCAGGATCTGGATTCCCGGTTCCACCAGTTGCGTACGTTTGCCTTCGATTTCAAGCTCTGCCTGACCTTTGAATACGAAGAGCAGTTGGCACAAATCAGCGTGGCGGTGGGGTTTGATTTCCCAATGATGTTCGCGGCTGCGTTTGGAAATGGTCTCACAGTGCAGCAAGTCCGGGGTCGGCCAATCCAGGCTTTCACCGTAGAGCTTGAACACCGGAATCGAAGGCAGGTCAGGCTTGTTCATCACTTCAATCCAGGCCTCGGAGTTTGATGGCGGGCGATAATCGCACCGATTGGCAGAATGTACAGCTTTCGGCTCAGTTTTCACCTTCAATTGACAGACTCGCAAGGGAAAAATGCAAGCACTCGATCCATAAAAATCATTCACCGCCCCTGGTCGCGTGAAGCTTGCGAGTCATAAAAACAATGAAAACGCTGAAAACCCAGGTCGCCATCATTGGCGCCGGCCCCTCTGGCTTGCTGCTCGGCCAATTGCTGCACAACGCCGGTATCGACACCCTCATTCTCGAACGTCAGACCCCGGACTATGTACTCGGCCGAATCCGCGCCGGCGTGCTTGAACAAGGCATGGTAGAGCTGTTGCGCCAGGCCGGCGTGAGTCAGCGCATGGACGCCGAGGGACTGGTGCATGGCGGCTTCGAACTGGCCCTCGACGGGCGCCAGGTGCACATCGATCTGCACGCCCTCACGGGTGGCAAAACCGTGATGATCTACGGCCAGACCGAGGTCACCCGCGACCTGATGGCCGCCCGTCGGGAGGCCGGCGCGCAGACGATTTACCAGGCAGCCAACGTCGTTCCCCACGGAATGAAAACCGACGAAGCCTTTGTCACTTTTGAGAAGGATGGCGAGACCTGGCGACTCGATTGCGACTACATCGCCGGTTGTGACGGCTTCCATGGCGTGGCGCGGCAATCGATTCCCGCCGACAGCCTGAAAGTCTTCGAACGGATCTACCCCTTCGGCTGGCTCGGGATCCTGGCCGATACCCCGCCGGTCCACGACGAACTGGTCTACGCCCGCCATGAGCGCGGCTTTGCCCTGTGCAGCATGCGTTCGCCGACACGCACCCGTTACTACCTTCAAGTGCCCACCAGCGATCATGTCGATAACTGGTCGGATCAACGCTTCTGGGATGAACTCAAGACGCGGTTGCCACAAGCGTTGGCAGACAAACTGGTGACCGGCCCGTCCATCGAAAAAAGCATCGCACCGCTGCGCAGCTTCGTGGTCGAACCGATGCAATACGGGCGCATGTTCCTGGTCGGCGATGCCGCGCACATCGTTCCGCCCACCGGCGCCAAGGGCCTGAACCTGGCAGCCAGCGATGTGAGTACGCTGTTCAATATCCTGCTCAAGGTTTACCGTGAAAACCGCGTTGATCTGCTGGAGAAATACTCGCAAATCTGCCTGCGCCGGGTGTGGAAAGCCGAGCGTTTTTCCTGGTGGATGACCTCGATGCTGCACCGTTTCGAAGACCACGATGCCTTTAGCCAGCGCATTGCCGAGTCGGAACTGGAGTATTTCATCGGCTCCGAGGCGGGTCGAAAAACCATTGCGGAAAACTACGTCGGGCTTCCTTATGAGGCTATCGAATAGCCTGCTATCGACTTACACTGGCGAGCATCCCCGCTCGCCTTGCCTCGTGCGGGTCAATCAATGCCCGCAGGTTTTCCCGTGACCAATCTCCATCAGCCTGAAACGCCCAAACCCGCCATCCGCAGCGTGCTGATCGCGCTGATGCTGGCAATATTTCTCGGGGCGCTGGACCAGACCATCGTCGCCGTGTCGATGCCGGCCATCTCCGCACAGTTCAAGGACGTCAGCCTGCTGGCCTGGGTGATTTCCGGCTACATGGTGGCCATGACCGTGGCGGTGCCGATCTACGGCAAACTGGGCGACCTGTACGGGCGGCGCAAGTTGATGCTGTTCGGCATGGGCCTGTTCACCCTGGCGTCGGTGTTCTGCGGCATGGCCCAGAGCATGGAGCAACTGGTTCTGGCGCGGATCATCCAGGGCATCGGGGCCGGCGGGATGATTTCGGTGAGCCAGGCGATCATCGGTGACATCGTGCCGCCACGGGAACGCGGTCGTTATCAGGGTTATTTCAGCAGCATGTATGCCGTGGCCAGCGTGGCCGGCCCGGTGCTCGGCGGCTACATGACCGAATACCTGTCCTGGCGCTGGGTATTCCTGATCAACCTGCCGCTGGGCCTGGGTGCCTGGCTGGTGGCTTATCGCACGCTGGTGGGCCTGCCGGTTCCGCAACGCAAACCGGTCATCGATTACCTGGGCACCGTGTTGATGATCATCGGGCTGACGGCATTGTTGCTGGGCATCACGCAGGTCGGTCAGGGTCATTCCTGGCGCAGTGCCGAAGTGCTGGCGCTGCTCGCTTGTGCGGTATTGGTGCTGGGGCTGTTCGTCGTTCACGAGCGGCGGGCACAGGAGCCATTGCTGCCCATGCATCTGTTCGCCAACCGCCATGCGATCCTGTGCTGGTGCACGATTTTCTTCACCAGTTTCCAGGCCATCTCGCTGATCGTGTTGATGCCGTTGCGCTTCCAGAGCGTCACCGGCGCCGGGGCCGACAGCGCCGCCCTGCATCTGCTGCCGCTGGCCATGGGCTTGCCGATTGGCGCGTATTTCGCCGGCCGCCGCACCTCGGTGACCGGACGCTACAAACCGATGATCCTCACCGGTGCCGCGCTGATGCCCATCGCGATTATCGGCATGGCGTTCAGCCCGCCGCAGGCGTTCTTCGTGAGCAGCTTGTTCATGCTGCTCTGCGGGATTTCCTCCGGCATGCAGTTCCCTACGTCATTGGTCGGCACGCAGAACTCGGTGGACCAGCGGGACATAGGTGTCGCTACCAGCACCACCAACCTGTTCCGTTCGCTGGGGGGTGCCGTGGGTGTGGCGTTGATGTCGGCGCTGCTGTTGGCCTTGTTGCAGGATTCAAGTTTTGCGCACCTGGCCGGCTCGTCGCTGATTGCCGAAGGCCGTTCGGGGAATGTGTTGCTCGACGGATTGAACGCCGCACCGGGTGAGGCGCAGAACGCCTTGCGTGCTGAATTGCTGCTGACGTTCCGGCACTTGCTGACGGTCAGTGCGGTGGTGTCGTTGCTGGGGCTGGCGGCGGCGATTGCCATGCCGAACATGTTGTTGCGCGGGCGCGAGGACAAGGTTCGATAGGTAGACCGCGTTGCCTGTATTCGCGAGCAAGCCCGCTCCCACATTAGACCGCGTGCTGATGAAGAACTCGGTCTAATGTGGGAGCGGGCTTGCTCGCGAAGGCGTCCTCATTGAAACCCTAAAATCAAGGGCTGTAATACCCCACAGCCACCAGAAAATGCCCAACCTTCTTCAGGTAGGCATGCTTGTTCTCGACCTTGCCGGTCACCGGGTTTTTCCAGCGGTATTCGTATTCGCCGTAATCCTGTTTGGCCATCAACGCCAGAATCGGCTCGCCCACCGGCTTGCCTTCCGGGTCTTCGATCTTGCTGAAATCGGTATTGATCAGCCGCAGGTTGGTGCCGTGGGCCACATAACGCCGGGTGTCCAGGTCGACGACAAACACATACAGGTCATCCTGCAGGTAGCCGCCCTTGAGGGAATTGATCGCCGTCAGGGTGCCCTTTTCGTCCTTGGCCAGATCGATTGCCGCTTTGTTCAGCAAGGCCATGGCCTGTTCAGCAGAGGCCCGGGGCAGGTAATAACCGACCGCCAGAATCCGTTGGCCGATGCGCTGGTAGTAGACATGCTTGCGCTCGACCTTGCCGTCGTTCCAGTTCTGCCAGCGATACTCCGCCTGCTGAATGCCATTGCCCTCCGGTACTTTCAGGGCGTCCTTGAAGGTTTTCTGCAAGTCCGGCCCAAGCACTTCCGATACGTCCCGGCCAATCAACGCCGACGACGGTCCGCCGCTGGCAAGCATCACGCCCTTGGTGTCGAGCACAAAGACGTAACGATCCTTGTCGACAAACTCGCCCTGGCGACTGAACGCCGCCAAGGCCTTGTCGCCGTTCTGGTGGTAGTAGGCCAAGGCTTTTTCCAGCAGGGCGATGGCCGCCTTGCTGTCGTCCTTTTCCGTCCCGGCGGCTTGTGCCTGGCCCAGGCACAGTAACAACACGCCGCATAGCAAGGCGGACTTATGCAGAAACCCCATTGCGCATCCCTCGTTCCTGATGGTGTTTCAAGAGCGTAGACGGCAATGGGGGGAGGCATGGAGATTCAGGAAAACACGGAGTGCTGTGGTGCGATGGGCTTTTGTGGCGAGGGGGCTTGCCCCCGTTCGGCTGCGCAGCAGTCGTAAATCAGGTGCCGGGATTTATCTGGCAAACCGCGGCGAATGGATTTGGGGCGGCTTCGCCACCCAGCGGGGGCAAGCCCCCTCGCCACAGCAAGCCCCCTCGCCACAGCAAGCTCCCTCCCCAAAGCAAGCTCCCTCGCCACAAGTGCTTGTTTTACTGCCGGGCGCGCAGTTGCTGTTGCAGGTTCTGGATCTGCGCCTGAAGGGTATTGATGTTGCGGGTGACCTGGCTGCGGAAGGCATCGAACTCGGCGGTATTGGTCGCGCCCGGTGCGGCGGCCGGACGGTTGTCCTGCACGCTCTTGAGCACGACGATGTCTTGCTCGAGACGCTCGATGGCAGCGCTCGGGTTGCCTTGTTTCTTCAGAGCGACGATGTCGGCCCCCAGGCTTTTCAACTGTGCATCGAATTTTTCCGATTCGGACGGAGCACTTTTCAGGGCGGCCACTTCAGCACTCAAGGCTTTGACCTCGGCCTGCAACTGCGCATTGACCGCCTGATGCTCAGTGTCCTGGGCAGTCAGCAGTGCAAGGCGCTTGTCCACTTCGGTGGTTTGCGCGGTCATTTGCGCCAGTCGCTTGTCCAGTTCCGAGGCCTGGCCGGCCACACCCTGCTGCTGGGTGCTCTGGTCCTGGAGCTTGCCTTCCAACTGGCGGATCTGCAGCTTCAAGGCCTCGCTGTCGCTGGTGACACTGGTCTGGCTGGCCACAACCTTTCCGGAAATATCCTGCAGGCGCCCCGCCGCTTCCTCGCTGATCCGGGCGAAACTTTCCTGGGTCGCCACCAGTTGCTGTTCCATCAGGGAGATCTGCTGAAAGCTCCACCAGGCCAGGCCCGCGAACGCAAAGAACAACGCCCCGACCAACGCCCACAGGGGACCGGTACTCGCCGCCTTGACCTTCACCACCGGCGCCGTGCGCGAATGCACGACCGTGCGAACAGTCGGCGGATAATCGTCATCGAGAACGTCTGCACGCAGGCTCGGTACATCGTCGAAGTCGTCGTTGGCATCGTTTCGCATGGACATTGAATCAACCTTAGTGAATCACATAATGGCTTTATGCCGCGCAGTATAAACCCCACAGCCGCAACCATTGACCCCCAAGCCCGTATCCGGTTCAGAAATGGCGCGTTGTTCGAGCCTCAGCGAATATCCTGCGCCTTCCACCAGCCACAGAATTCATCGAGCGCCGTCCAGAGGCTGACTTTGGGATCGTAATCCAGATAATGCCGGGCGCGACTGATGTCCAGGGTGAAATTTTTGTTCATGACTTGCATGCCGAGGCGCGACAGCGTCGGTTCGGGACGCCCCGGCCACATCTTGCACACGCCCTCGTTGAGCGCTGCCACGCTGTAGCCCAGACCATAGGAGCGGTAGCGGGTGACCTGTGGGACGTCCATTTTGCGCATGACGTAATTGACCACGTCCCACAACGGAATCGGCGTGCCGTTACTGATGTTGTAAGCCTTGCCCAGCGCGGAACCGCTGGCCAGCAAACTGCTGAGCAACGCCTCGTTGAGGTTTTGCACGCTGGTGAAGTCAACTTTGTTCAGACCGTTGCCGATGATTGCCAGGCGCCCCTTGCGCTGCATGTTCAACAGGCGCGGGAAGATGCTCATGTCGCCGGCCCCGGTCACGAAACGCGGGCGCAGGGCCAGGGTTTCGAGACCGAACTCCTGGGCGCCGAAGACTTTTTGCTCGGCCAGGTACTTGGTGGCGGCGTATGGGTGTTTGAAGCGCTTGGGCACCTGCTCTTCGGTCAGGCCCAGGTGATCTCGACCATCGAAATAGATCGACGGCGACGACAAATGCACCAGTCGCCGTACCCGTTGCTTCAGGCAGGCCTCGACCACGTTCTCGGTGACCTGGACGTTGCCTTGATGGAAGTCCTGATAACGTCCCCACAAACCGACGGCACCGGCGCAATGCACCACGGCCTCGACGTCCGAACACAGTTCGCGCGCCAGTTCCGGGTCGCTCAAATCCCCCTGGATGAACTCGGCTCCGCGGCGAACCAGATGCTCCACACTTTCGGCCCGGCGACCGTTGACCCGCACGTCCAGGCCCTGCTCCAGGGCAAAACGCGCAAAGCGTCCGCCGATGAAGCCGCTTGCGCCGGTAACCAGAATTTTCATGAATTGCTCCAACAAATGCAGCCACGAGCTTCAAGCGGCAAGCTGCAAGTTAAAAACGGTCCGCAAGCGCATCACTTGCAGCTTGCAGCTTGACGCTTAAGGCTGCTTCCAAGGCACCAGCCATTGCTTCGATGCGCTGACCAATTGATCGGTGAGTAGCCCCAGCAACTGACCGCCATTACGCCAATGATGCCAGTACAGCGGCACATCGATCGGCTTATCTGGCAATAACTCCCGCAATACGCCCCTTTCAAGCTGCTCGCGTACCTGCAGTTCCGGAACCAGGCCCCAGCCCAGACCGGCTTCGGTCAATCGAATGAAGCCTTCCGAAGACGGGCATAAATGGTGCTCGAAACCACCCTCGACGCCGAGGGACGCAAGGTACCGATGCTGCAGGAAATCGTCCGGGCCAAACACCAGCGCCGGAGTGCGGGCCAACTGATCGGCGCGTACGCCTTGCGGAAAATGCCGGGCAATAAAGGCCGGGCTGGCCAGCGCACGGTAACGCATCGCCCCCAACAGCACGCTACGCGCGCCCGCCACCGGACGTTCGCTGGCGCAGACACAGGCTGCCACCTCGCCGGCGCGCATGCGCTTGAGGCCGACGGTCTGGTCTTCGACCACCAGATCCATCAACAGATGCTGTTGCGCGCAAAACTCTCCCACTGCCTGCGCCCACCAGGTGGCCAGGCTGTCGGCGTTCAGGGCGATCCGCAGGCGTTCCGGCAGGCCCTCTTCATCCAGTGCCGGCACCAGGCTTTGCAAATCCCGCTCCAGCAAGCGCACCTGCTGCACGTGGTTGAGCAACCGCCGACCGATTTCCGTCGGCGTCGGCGGTGTGGCCCGCACCAGCACCGGTTGGCCAACCCGCGCTTCCAGCAGCTTGATGCGCTGGGATATCGCCGACTGCGACAAGCCCAGCACCTGGGCCGCCCGTTCAAAGCCGGCCTGTTCGACCACGGCGGCCAGGGCAGAAAGCAATTTATAGTCGAACATCAGTTTTCCTAATGAGCGATCAGCAAGATTGGTTTTTCTTATACAGCCTTCACAGGGACAATGACCAGCAAGAACTCTTGAACAAGGATCACCCCCATGGCTGGCGAAACTTCATTGGCGACACTGCTGCGCAGCATGAGTCCGCAACTCAATGCTGGCGAATACGTGTTCTGCACCCTGCGCGACGGCCAGTTGCCTGCGGGCCTGGAGATTGTCGGCAGCTTCCGCGAGCAGGAAGGCCTGACCGTGATCCTCGAACGCGCCCAAGCCGAAAAAGCCGGGTTCAGCTTCGACTACATCGCCGCCTGGATCACCCTGAACGTGCATTCGGCACTCGAATCGGTCGGCCTGACCGCCGCCTTCGCCACGGCATTGGGCAAGGCCAGCATCAGTTGCAACGTGATTGCCGGCTACTACCACGACCATTTGTTTGTCGGCCAGGCCGACGCCGACCGTGCCCTGCAGGTGCTGCGGGATCTGGCAGCCAACGCGGAGTAAAAAATCATGTGGCAAAGTTATATGAACGGCCTGTTGGTGGCCTTTGGCTTGATCATGGCGATCGGCACCCAGAATGCGTTTGTCCTGGCGCAAAGCCTGCGGCGTGAACATCACCTGCCGGTCGCGGCACTCTGCGTGGCCTGCGACGCCCTGTTGGTGGCGGCCGGGGTGTTCGGCCTGGCGACGGTATTGGCACAGAACCCGACCTTGCTGGCCATCGCCCGCTGGGGCGGTGCAGCGTTTCTGTTGTGGTACGGCACCCAGGCACTGCGCCGGGCCTTTTCGAAACAGAGCCTTGAGCAGGGCGAGGGTCAGACCGTACGCTCGCTGCGGGCGGTCATGCTCAGCGCGCTGGCGGTGACCTTGCTCAACCCGCACGTCTACCTGGACACCGTCTTGCTGATCGGCTCCCTGGGCGCGCAACAAACCGAGCCCGGCGCTTATGTGGTCGGCGCGGCCAGTGCCTCGCTGCTGTGGTTCTTCACCCTGGCGCTGGGTGCGGCATGGCTGGCACCCTGGCTCGCCCGCCCCGGTACCTGGCGAATTCTCGATCTGTTGGTGGCGGTGATGATGTTTGCCGTAGCGCTGCAGTTGATCGCGGCCATCTGATTCGCGGAACCTCTATTCCACACAGTTGTTGCGTGGTTATGCCGTCCCCCCGGTGCTATGATCCGACTCCCTGCGCCGCAAAGAGTACAAACTCCCCGGCGCTTGTCTGGCCGCCCGTGATCGGCCTTGCGCTCACCGCAACTGACCTGATTAGGAGAATCATCATGGCTTTCGAATTGCCGCCACTGCCGTACGCACACGATGCCCTGCAGCCGCACATTTCCAAGGAAACTCTGGAATTCCACCACGACAAGCACCACAACACCTACGTCGTGAACCTGAACAACCTGGTGCCAGGCACCGAGTTCGAAGGCAAGACCCTGGAAGAAATCGTCAAGACTTCCTCGGGCGGTATCTTCAACAACGCCGCACAGGTCTGGAACCACACTTTCTACTGGAACTGCCTGGCGCCAAACGCCGGCGGTCAACCAACCGGCGCACTGGCTGAAGCCATCAATGCAGCTTTCGGTTCGTTCGACAAGTTCAAGGAAGAGTTCAGCAAGACTTCCATCGGCACCTTCGGTTCCGGCTGGGGCTGGCTGGTGAAGAAGGCTGACGGTTCCCTGGCCCTGGCCAGCACCATCGGCGCCGGCAACCCGCTGACCAACGGCGACACCCCGCTGCTGACCTGCGACGTCTGGGAACACGCTTACTACATCGACTACCGCAACCTGCGTCCGAAGTACGTCGAAGCGTTCTGGAACCTGGTCAACTGGAAATTCGTGGCTGAGCAGTTCGAAGGCAAAACCTTCACCGCTTAAGCTCGACGCCAGTCAAAAAACCCGGCTTTTCAGCCGGGTTTTTTATTGCCCGGGATTTTTCAGCGTTCGACAGGGCCCCTTCGCGAGCAAGCCCGCTCCCACATTTGATCTGTATACGACCCGATCCAGTGTGGGAGCGGGCTTGCTCGCGAAGAACGATGACGCGGTTAGCCTGCCAACTACTGCGGATCGAGGTTATCCAACGCGCGACTCACCGCCAGCTCCGCCAACATGACAATCTGCGAAATGGCCAACGCTGTGTTGCGCTGCGGGCCACTCAGGTAGGTGGCGAAATCACTCGCCAGGACATTGGCTGAAGCCAGTGATTCACAGGCGTGGGCAAGAAGGGTTTCAGTGTCCATGTCGGGAACGATCATGAACATGGTGTGGGGGCTGTAGGGTTTGGTGGTGCTGCTGGGGGGATCGGGGATTAACTTATCCACTGAAATATTCCTATGCGGTGGGTGCCACCCATAGCCGTTCTCACACGGCAAAGAGGTGGCAGCTATGTGCGAGGTGAGAAAACCGGTCATAGGCACCCGGCCAGACAAAAGTCTGCCCGCACACAGCCGCCATAACGCATTTACAGACAGCGGAAAAGCTGGCGGCAATTATGCGGATACTGGCACTGGATGACTATGACTTGCCGGGTTCTCACACCCGATCGCTGAGTTTTCAGCGACAGTCAGAGGCTATTGAGTCCACTTCCGACGGGCAACCTGAAAACAGCGTGGGAAACTTCTGGCGCTTTCCTACACCGCGCCATCTCGCAAAAGCGGAACGCGGAGCGTCCTTGGCGGCACTCCCACATGGGTGATTTTGATTTTTGACAATGTCGAGTGGGCGGAAGATCAAGATCAAAAGATCGCAGCCTTCGGCAGCTCCTACAGGCCGAGCGTTAGCTCGCCTGCAGCTCTTGATCTTGATCCACCCGCCCCCTCGGCAGGCTGAGTGGAGGTGTTCATCCGGGGATGGGCGCGCAGCGCCGTTCGACGCAGTCGAACTCATTGCATGTAGGTCGAAGCGAAGCCGACCGGAGGGCAATGCCCCCTGATGAATGCCGGAGCGAAGGAACCCCGAGCCTCAGCGAGGGGCCGTACGTAAGGGGCGAGACCTTTTGGTTACTTTTGGGGCGTTTGCCAAAAGTGACCCGCTGTAAGAGCGGAACCGTAAGCCGCCGTTACCAAAGAAATGGATATGTACCCGGTTAAAAACCCAACAACGAAACAAGCCTAGAGCCCCTTGCCCCCCCGCCACAGACGGCTAACATCAAACAAAAGGAAAATATCCCCACCCTCACCCCTAAAGTTGAAGGACTCGACAACCGACACAGTGCTAATAGGCTAACTCGTCAAGACAACTGCAAATCAGCCAAGCTGCAGGCAAAATCCCCCAAGGATGATTGTCCCTTTGACTGCCATCACGGGATTGCCAATACTCATGGCAACTTGATACTACCCGCACGGAACAAGGAATATCCCTTTGAAGCTGGAACTCAAGAACAGCTTGTCGGTGAAGTTGCTCCGGGTCGTGCTCCTGTCGGCATTGATCGTCGGCGTGGTCTTGAGCTGCGCGCAGATTGTGTTCGATGCCTATAAAACACGCCAGGCCGTCGCCAGCGATGCCGAACGCATCCTCGACATGTTTCGCGACCCCTCGACCCAGGCCGTCTACAGCCTGGACCGGGAAATGGGCATGCAGGTGATCGAAGGCCTGTTTCAGGACGCCGCCGTGCGCAAGGCCTCCATCGGCCATCCCAACGAAGCCATGCTCGCGCAAAAAACCCGCGAATTGCAGCACTCCCACAGCCGCTGGCTGACCGACCTGATTCTCGGCCAGGAACGCACCTTCACCACCCAACTGGTCGGTCGCGGGCCTTACAGCGAGTATTACGGCGACCTGAGCATCACCCTCGATACCGCCACCTACGGCCAAGGGTTCATTGTCAGCTCGGTGATCATCTTCATTTCCGGCGTACTGCGCGCGCTCGCCATGGGGCTGGTGTTGTATCTGGTCTATCACTGGCTGCTGACCAAGCCGCTGTCGCGGATCATCGAGCACCTCACGGAAATCAATCCGGATCGTCCCAGCGAACACAAGATTCCGCTGCTCAAGGGCCACGAGAAAAACGAACTGGGCATCTGGATCAACACTGCCAACCAGTTGCTCGAGTCTATCGAACGCAATACCCACCTGCGCCACGAGGCGGAAAACAGCCTGTTGCGCATGTCCCAATACGATTTCCTGACGGGACTGCCGAACCGGCAGCAATTGCAGCAGCAACTGGACAAGATCCTCATCGACGCCGGCAGGTTGCAGCGCCGGGTCGCGGTGTTGTGTGTCGGCCTCGACGATTTCAAGGGCATCAACGAGCAGTTCAGCTACCAGACCGGCGACCAGTTGCTGCTGGCCCTGGCCGATCGCCTGCGCGGCCATAGCGGTCGCCTGGGTGCCCTCGCCCGCCTCGGTGGCGACCAGTTCGCCCTGGTCCAGGCCGATATCGAACAACCCTACGAAGCCGCCGAGCTGGCACAAAGCATTCTCGATGATCTGGAAGCGGCGTTTGCCCTCGACCATCAGGAGATCCGTCTGCGCGCCACCATCGGCATCACCCTGTTCCCCGAGGATGGCGACAGCACCGAGAAGCTGCTGCAAAAGGCCGAGCAGACCATGACGCTGGCCAAGACCCGCTCGCGCAACCGCTATCAGTTCTATATCGCCAGCGTCGACACCGAAATGCGCCGCCGCCGCGAGTTGGAAAAAGACCTGCGCGATGCGCTGGTCCGCAATCAGTTCTACCTCGTCTACCAGCCGCAGATCAGTTACCGGGACAACCGCGTAGTGGGCGTCGAAGCCCTGATTCGCTGGCAGCACCCCGAGCACGGCCTGGTACCGCCAGACTTGTTCATCCCGCTGGCCGAACAGAACGGCACCATCATTGCCATCGGCGAATGGGTGCTGGACCAGGCCTGCAAACAATTACGCGAGTGGCATGACCAGGGCTTCAGTGACCTGCGCATGGCGGTCAACCTGTCCACGGTTCAATTGCACCACGCCGAACTGCCACGGGTGGTCAACAACCTGCTGCAAATGTACCGCCTGCCGCCACGCAGCCTGGAACTGGAAGTCACCGAGACCGGCCTGATGGAAGACATCAGCACCGCAGCCCAGCACTTGCTCAGCCTACGCCGCTCCGGTGCGCTGATCGCCATCGATGACTTTGGAACCGGCTATTCATCCTTGAGCTATCTCAAGAGCCTGCCGCTGGACAAGATCAAGATCGACAAGAGCTTCGTTCAGGACCTGCTCGATGACGACGACGATGCGACCATCGTTCGCGCCATCATCCAGCTGGGCAAGAGCCTGGGCATGCAGGTGATTGCCGAAGGTGTGGAAACCGCCGAACAGGAGGCCTACATCATTTCCGAAGGCTGCCACGAAGGTCAGGGTTATCACTACAGCAAGCCATTGCCGGCGCGGGAACTGGGCGTTTACCTCAAGCAGGCCCAACGCAGTAACGCGGCTATTTTGTAATCCCCCTGTAGGAGCGAGCCTGCTCGCGATGAACTTGAGAACACCGCGGGGTATCAGGTTCCCAGCGTTATCGTTGACGTCCATCGCGAGCAGGCTCGCTCCTACAGGGATTCGTGAATAAGAAATATTTCCACCTACAACCCTTTACACATAATGCGAAAGATTTGCATTATGTCGCAGTTTTGCGTGCGCATAGCGCCACTCCACCCCTATCCAAGCAGGATGTTCGCCATGATTCGTATGCCTCTGGCTACCGCCAGTCTGTTGGCCATCGCTATTTCCCTCGCCGGTTGTGGCGAAGGTGACAAAGAAAAAGCTGCCGCGCCTGCGCCAGCCGCCAGCACTGCGGCCGCCCCGGCTGCTGCACCTGCCGCTGCCGGTAAAGTCGACGAAGCCGCCGCCAAAGCCGTTGTCGCTCACTACGCCGACATCGTTTTCGCCGTTTACAGCGATGCCGAATCCACCGCGAAAACCCTGCAAACCGCCGTAGACGCCTTCCTCGCCAAGCCGAACGACGACACCCTGAAAGCCGCCAAGGCTGCCTGGGTTGCCGCTCGCGTGCCTTACCTGCAGAGCGAAGTGTTCCGCTTCGGCAACACCATCGTTGACGACTGGGAAGGTCAGTTGAACTCCTGGCCACTGGACGAAGGCCTGATCGACTACGTCGACAAGTCCTACGAGCACGCCCTGGGCAACCCGGGCGCCACCGCCAACATCATCGCCAACACTGAAGTGCAGATCGGCGAAGACAAGGTCGACGTCAAAGACATCACCCCGGAAAAACTCGCCAGCCTGAACGAGCTGGGCGGTTCCGAGGCCAACGTCGCCACCGGTTACCACGCCATCGAATTCCTGCTCTGGGGCCAGGACCTGAACGGCACCGGCCCTGGCGCCGGCAACCGTCCGGCTTCCGACTACCTGGAAGGCAAAGGGGCTACCGGCGGTCACAACGATCGTCGTCGTGCCTACCTGAAGTCCGTGACTCAGCTGCTGGTCAGCGACCTGGAAGAAATGGTCGGTAACTGGAAGCCGAACGTGGCCGACAACTACCGCGCCACCCTGGAAGCTGAACCGGCTGAAACCGGCCTGCGCAAAATGCTGTTCGGCATGGGCAGCCTGTCCCTGGGCGAACTGGCGGGCGAGCGCATGAAGGTTTCCCTGGAAGCCAACTCCCCTGAAGACGAGCAGGATTGCTTCAGCGACAACACCCACAACTCGCACTTCTACGATGCCAAGGGCATCCGTAACGTGTACCTGGGTGAATACACCCGTGTCGACGGCACCAAAATGACCGGCGCCAGCCTGTCGTCCCTGGTGGCCAAGGCCGACCCGGCTGCCGACACCGCGCTCAAAGACGACCTGGCCGCAACCGAAGCCAAGATCCAGATCATGGTTGATCACGCCAACAAGGGTGAGCACTACGACCAGTTGATCGCTGCCGGCAACACCGCAGGCAACCAGATCGTCCGTGACGCCATCGCCGCCCTGGTCAAGCAGACCGGTTCGATCGAAGCCGCCGCTGGCAAACTGGGCATCAACGACCTGAACCCGGACAACGCTGATCACGAATTCTGATCAACGCTGACTGAATGAAAAAGGCGACCTTCGGGTCGCCTTTTTTTGCCGCAACACAATTCATCTTGTAGGAGCTGCCGAGTGCAACGAGGCTGCGATCTTTTGATTTTTAAAAGCAAGATCAAAAGATCGCAGCCTCGTTGCACTCGACAGCTCCTACAGGAAAACGCGATTGCATGGTTTGCCCCGCAAAACTGCGGCAAATCAAAGCAAACGATAATTCCTCTTATTCAAATTCCTATCCCCTGTTAGACTTTGCGCCCTTGTTTTGCTCGTCTTGCAGGATCCCTGATGCCCTCGCTGCCTCTTCGCTTGTCCGCACTGTTTCTGGCCCTGGGCCTGAGTGCCTGCGATGACGCCCCGAAATTCACCCAGGCAGAACCCGGTGAAGCCCGCTCCGGCGGCAGTGCCACGGTGCGCAAGACCGATCAGAACGCGTTTTCCATGCCCTCGGCGAACCTGCCGCCGTCCCGGCGTGTGGATTTCAGCGTCGGCAACAGTTTCTTCCGCAGCCCTTGGGTGATCGCTCCTTCGACGACGACCGCGCGCGATGGTCTCGGCCCGTTGTTCAACACCAATGCCTGCCAGGGCTGCCACATCAAGGACGGCCGCGGTCATCCACCGACTGCGGACGATGTGAACGCCGTGTCGATGCTGGTACGCCTGTCGATTCCCGACGCTCCGGCGTATGCCAAGGTCATCGAGCAGATCGGCGTGGTGCCGGAGCCCGTCTACGGCGGTCAGTTCCAGGACATGGCCGTACCCGGCGTGGCCCCCGAAGGCAAAGTGCGGGTCGATTACACCGCCGTGCCGGTTCGCTTCAAGGACGGCACCGAAGTCGAGTTGCGCAAACCGAGCCTGAACATCACCCAGCTGGGCTACGGCCCGATGCACCCCGATACCCGTTTTTCGGCGCGTGTAGCGCCGCCGATGATTGGCCTGGGCTTGCTCGAGGCGATCCCTGACGAGGCGATCCTGGCCAACGCCGAGGCACAGGCCAAGGCGAACAACGGCATCAGCGGACGACCGAACCGGGTCTGGGATGACGCCGGCCAAAAGACGGTTTTGGGAAGGTTTGGCTGGAAAGCCGGACAACCGAACCTCAATCAACAGAATGTTCACGCGTTTTCGGGCGATATGGGCCTCACGACCAGCCTGCGGCCCTTTGATGACTGCACGGACGCGCAAACGGCCTGCAAACAGGCACCCAGTGGCAACGGCCCCGATGGCGAGCCGGAAGTCAGCGATAACATCCTGCGCCTGGTGCTGTTCTACAGCCGTAATCTCGCCGTACCGGCCCGTCGTGACGTCAACGCACCTGAAGTGCTGGCCGGCAAGACCTTGTTCTATCAGGCCGGTTGCCAGTCCTGTCACACACCGAAGTACACCACCGCCGCCAACGCCGCCGAACCTGAGCTGGCCAATCAAGTGATTCGCCCCTATAGCGACCTGCTGCTGCATGACATGGGCGACGGCCTGGCCGACAACCGTAGCGAATTCCAGGCCAGTGGCCGCGAATGGCGCACCCCGCCGTTGTGGGGCATCGGCCTGACACAGGCGGTCAGCGGCCACACCCAGTTCCTGCACGACGGCCGCGCCCGCAACCTGCTCGAAGCCGTGCTCTGGCATGGCGGCGAGGCGACAGCGGCGCAGCAGAAGGTTTTGTCTTTCAATGCCGAGCAGCGCGCCGCGCTGCTGGCGTTCCTGAATTCCCTTTAACACGCATTCCACTCGCGGGAGCCCGACATGTTCCGTCCCAAACTGTTGTTCACCAGCCTTGCCGCCCTCGCCCTGGGCGCCTGCTCGCCCCAGGATCCGCAGGCGGTCACGTCGGCGGCCATCGCCAAGTCGGTGATCCTGCCGACCTACACCCGCTGGGTTGAAGCCGACCGTCAATTGGCAGTCAGCGCCCTCGCCTACTGCGAAGGCAAGGAAACCCTGGAAACCGCCCGTGCCGACTTCCTGCATGCGCAAAAAGCCTGGGCCGAGCTGCAACCGCTGCTGATCGGGCCGTTGGCCGAAGGCAACCGTTCGTGGCAAGTGCAGTTCTGGCCGGACAAGAAAAACCTGGTCGGCCGTCAGGTCGAGCAACTGGTCAGCGCCCAGCCGCAGATCGATGCCGCCGCCCTGGCCAAGTCCAGTGTCGTGGTGCAAGGCCTCTCGGCCTACGAATACATTCTGTTCGACAGCAAGCCTGACGTGGCCAACGCTGAGCAGAAGAGCAAATACTGCCCACTGCTGATTGCCATCGGCGAACGCCAGAAACAGTTGGCCGAAGACATTCTGCAAACCTGGAACAACACTGACGGCATGCTCGCGCAGATGAGCAAATTCCCGAACCAGCGTTACGCCGACTCCCACGAAGCGATCGCCGATCTGCTGCGGGTTCAAGTCACCGCCATCGACACCCTGAAGAAAAAACTCGGCACGCCGATGGGTCGTCAGAGCAAGGGCGTGCCGCAACCGTTCCAGGCCGATGCCTGGCGCAGCCAGTCGTCCCTGACCAGCCTCGAAGCCAGCCTCGCGGCTGCCAAAACGGTCTGGGAAGGTGTGGATAACAAAGGCCTGCGCGGTCTGTTGCCGAGCGAGCAGAAGCCGTTGGCCGACAAGATCGATGCCGCCTATGCCGCCTCGCTGAAACTGTTTGCCGGCAACCAGCGCACGCTGACCGACATGCTCAATGACGAGGCCGGCCGCCAGCAACTCAACGAGCTGTATGACAGCCTCAACGTCGTCCATCGCCTGCACGAGGCCGATCTGGCCAAGGCATTGGGCATCCAGCTGGGCTTCAACGCCAACGACGGTGACTGATGAGGGCCAGTTCCATGCTGCGACGCCAGGTTATGACATTAGGGAGTTTGCTGCTGGGTGCGGTGACGCTGGGCGGCTGGACGCTGTTCAAGCAAAAGGACAAAAGTCCGTTGTTGCTTTCGGCACGGGACGATACCGATGGCCAGCATTACGCCGTCGGTTATCGGCTCGATGGCACCCAGGCGTTCGCCACCCGGGTCGACCAGCGTTGCCACGACATCATCAACCACCCGACACTGCCCATTGCGCTGTTCGTCGCCCGCCGTCCGGGTACCGAGAGTTACCTGATCGACCTGCGCGACGGCACGCTCCTGCAAACCGTGGTGTCGCAGCCCAACCGGCACTTCTACGGACACGCGGTCATTCACCACAGCGGCGACTGGCTGTACGCCACCGAAAATGACACCACCGACCCGGGGCGCGGCCTGCTCGGCGTGTATAAGTTCGAAGGCGAAAGGCTGGTGCACAGCGGCGAGATTTCCACCCACGGCCTGGGTCCGCACCAGGTGTCGTGGATGCCCGATGGCGAAACCCTGGTGGTGGCCAACGGCGGGATTCGCACCGAGGCCGAAAGCCGGGTGGAGATGAACCTCAACGCCATGGAACCGAGCCTGGTCCTGATGCAACGTGACGGCACCCTGCTGAGCAAGGAAACCCTCGCCCAGCAGATGAACAGCGTGCGCCATCTGGCCATCGCCAGCGACGGCACCATCGTCGCCAGCCAACAGTTCATGGGCGCGGCCCACGAGTCGTCGGAGCTGTTGGCGATCAAGCGTCCCGGCCAGCCTTTCGTGGCGTTCCCGGTGCCCGAGCACCAGTTGCAGGCCATGGGGCACTACACCGCCAGCGTCGCGGTGCACAACGACTTGCGCCTGGTCGCGTTGACTGCGCCGCGGGGCAATCGTTTCTTCATCTGGGACCTGGACAGCGGTGAAGTACGCCTGGATGCCCCCCTGCCCGACTGCGCCGGGGTCGGCGCCGTGGCCGATGGTTTTGTCGTGACATCGGGCCAGGGGCGCTGCCGTTACTACGACTGCCGCCAGACAAACCTGGTCGCCAAACCGCTGGAGCTACCCGCAGGGCTCTGGGACAACCATCTGCATCTGATGGCCTGAATCATTGAAAAGATCGCCGCCTTTCGTACACCCCGCAGGCGCGACCCGAGACGGCGAATCTTTTCAGGCTTTCCCCCCTCTAATACCTCACAACCTGTAAAAACGGCAGTTGGATTACCTCTACACTCCCGGTAATGTGCCCTGCTGTCTCACCTGATTTTCTCCAAGGAACTGGAATATGCTGCGTCGCCGCATGCTGATCATGTTGGGTGTGGTACTACTGATTGTGCTGGTCCTGGCCGCCTACAAAGCCTTCTCGATCTACACGATGGTTCAAGGCTTCTCTGCCCCCAGACCGGCCATCAGCGTTGCCGTGGCCACCGCCACCGAGCGTCCGTGGCAAGCCCGCCTGCCTACCGTTGGCACGCTCAAGGCATTGCAGGGCGTGGACCTGAGTCTGGAGACCGATGGCACCGTCATCGATTTGCAGTTCGAGTCAGGGCAAAAGGTCAAGGCCGGTCAACCACTCCTGCGCCTCGACAGCGCCGTTGAAAGCGCCCTGCTGGAAACGGCTCTGGCCGACCTCGGGCTGGCCCAGCTCGATTACGGTCGCGGTAGCCAACTGGTCGGCAGCCAGGCCATTTCCAAAGGCGAGTTCGACCGGCTTTCGGCGGTGCTGAAAAAGAGCCGGGCCACGGTCAATCAACTCAAGGCTGCGCTCGGCAAAAAAAGCATCGTCGCGCCCTTCAGCGGGACCATCGGCATTCGTCACGTAGACGTTGGCGACTATCTTGCCAGCGGCACCATGATCGCCACCCTGCAAGACCTCAGCAGCCTGTATGTCGACTTTTTTGTGCCCGAACAGTCGGTGCCGAAGATTGCACTCGGCCAGCCAGTGCAGGTCATTGTCGCGGCGTATCCGAACCAGGAGTACCCGGGCACCATCAGTGCTATCAACCCGAAAGTCGAGAACAGCACCCGTAACGTGCAGGTCCGCGCCACCCTGGCCAACCCCGATGGCAAGTTGATGCCAGGCATGTTCGCCAACCTCCAGGTGCTCCTGCCCGACCCGCAACCGCGCATCGTGGTGCCGGAAAGCGCGATTACCTACACGCTCTACGGCAACTCGGTGTATGTGGCCGTGCAAAAGAAGGCCGAAGACGGCAGCCCGGTAAAGGATGACAAGGGCCAGCCGGTGCTGATCGCCGAACGGCGATTTGTCGAAACCGGCGAACGCCGCGATGGGCAGGTGATGATCACCAAAGGCGTGCAGAACGGCGAGAAAGTGGTGACCGCCGGCCAGCTCAAACTGGATAACGGCGCGCACATTGCCATCAGCGACGACAAGACCCTGGCCGGGCAGAACAGCCCGCCTCGCGCGGACTGATCAAGGAATCCCTATGGCTTTTACCGATCCGTTCATTCGCCGCCCGGTTCTCGCAACCGTTGTCAGCCTGCTGATTGTGCTGCTGGGCTTCCAGGCCTGGAGCAAGCTGCCGCTGCGCCAGTACCCTCAAATGGAAAACGCCCTGATCACGGTGACCACCGCCTACCCCGGGGCCAACGCCGAGACCATCCAGGGCTACATTACCCAACCGATGCAGCAAAGCCTCGCCAGCGCCGAGGGTATCGACTACATGACCTCGGTGAGTCGCCAGAACTTTTCGGTGATCTCGATCTACGCGCGCGTCGGCTCCAACAGCGACCGTCTGTTTACCGAACTGCTGGCCAAGGCCAACGAGGTCAAGAACCAGCTGCCCCAGGACGCAGAAGACCCGGTGCTGAGCAAAGAATCTGCCAATGCGTCAGTGCTGATGTACATGAGTTTCTTCAGCAAGGAATTGAGCAACCCGCAGATTACCGATTACCTGTCGCGGGTGATCCAGCCCAAACTGGCGACCTTGCCCGGCATGGCCGAGGCCGAAATCCTCGGCAACCAGGTATTTGCCATGCGCCTGTGGCTGGATCCGGTGAAGCTCGCGGGTTTCGGCCTCAGTGCCAGCGATGTGACCAACGCGGTGCGCCAGTACAACTTCCTCTCGGCCGCCGGCGAGGTGAAAGGCGAATACGTGGTCACCAGCATCAACGCCAATACCGAACTCAAGTCCGCCGAGGCCTTCGGGGCGATTCCGCTCAAGGTCGATGGCGACAGCCGTGTGCTGCTGCGGGATGTGGCGCGCGTGGAAATGGGTGCGGAAAACTACGATTCCATCAGCTCCTTCGGTGGCACCCCTTCGGTGTACATCGGCATCAAGGCGACACCTGCCGCCAACCCGCTGGATGTGATCAAGGAAGTGCGCAAGATCATGCCGGAACTTGAGGCCCAGCTACCGCCGAACCTCAAGGGTGAAATCGCCTACGACGCCACGCTGTTCATCCAGGCCTCGATCGACGAAGTGGTGAAAACGCTGTTCGAAGCGGTGCTGATCGTGATCGTGGTGGTGTTCCTGTTCCTTGGTGCCCTGCGCTCGGTGGTGATCCCGGTGGTGACCATCCCGCTGTCGATGATTGGCGTCATGTTCTTCATGCAGATGATGGGGTACTCGATCAACCTGCTCACCCTGCTGGCGATGGTATTGGCCATCGGCCTGGTGGTGGATGACGCCATCGTGGTGGTGGAAAACATTCATCGCCACATCGAGGAAGGCAAGACACCGCTGGACGCCGCCATTGAAGGCGCACGGGAAATCGCCATGCCAGTGATCTCGATGACCATCACCCTGGCGGCGGTGTACGCGCCGATCGGCTTCCTGACCGGCCTGACCGGGGCGCTGTTCAAGGAGTTCGCCCTGACCCTGGCCGGCGCGGTGGTGATTTCCGGCATCGTCGCCCTGACCCTGTCGCCAATGATGTGTGCGTTTCTGCTGCGTCACGACGAGAACCCCAGCGGCCTGGCCCATCGCCTCGACATGATTTTCGAACGCCTCAAGCGACGCTACCAGAGCATGCTCCACGGCACCCTCAACACCCGCCCGGTGGTGCTGGTGTTCGCCGTGATCGTGTTGTGCCTGATTCCGGTCCTTCTCAAGTTCACCAAATCGGAACTGGCGCCGGATGAGGACCAGGGCATCATTTTCATGATTGCCAACGCCCCTCAACCGACCAACCTCGACTACCTGAACACCTACACCGACGAGTTCGTTGCGATCTTCAAGTCGTTTCCCGAGTACTACTCGTCATTCCAGATCAACGGATTCAACGGCGTGCAATCGGGCATCGGCGGTTTCCTGCTCAAGCCCTGGAACGAGCGTAGTCGCAGTCAGATGGCGATCCTGCCCGAGGTTCAGGCCAAACTGGAAAGCATCCCGGGGTTGCAGATTTTCGGCTTCAACCTGCCGTCCCTGCCAGGCACCGGCGAAGGCTTGCCGTTTCAGTTCGTCATCAACTCCTCCAACGATTACGAACTGCTGCTGCAAGTGGTCGACCGGGTAAAAAAACGGGCGATGGAATCCGGCAAGTTTGCCTTTGTCGACGTTGACCTGGCCTTCGACAAGCCGGAAGTGGTGGTGGACATCGACCGCGCCAAGGCAGCGCAAATGGGGGTTTCCATGCAGGATCTGGGGGGAACCCTGGCAACTCTGTTGGGTGAAGGCGAGATCAACCGATTCACCATCGAAGGTCGCAGCTACAAGGTCATTGCCCAGGTCGAGCGAACGTTCCGCGACAATCCGGACTGGCTGAACAATTACTACGTGAAAAACACCCAGGGCGAGCTGTTGGCATTGTCGACCCTGATCACCGTCACCGACCGCGCTCGACCGAGACAGCTGAACCAGTTCCAGCAACTCAACTCCGCCATCCTGTCCGGCGTGCCGCTGGTGAGCATGGGGGAAGCCATCGACCTCGTGCGCCAGATCGCCCGCGAAGAAGCACCGGTCGGTTTTGCCTTCGACTACGCCGGCGCGTCGAGGCAGTACGTACAGGAAGGCAGCGCCCTGTGGGTCACCTTTGCCCTGGCACTGGCGATCATTTTCCTGGTGTTGGCGGCGCAGTTCGAAAGCTTCCGCGACCCGCTGGTGATCCTGGTCACCGTGCCCCTGTCCATCTGCGGCGCGTTGATTCCGCTGTTCCTGGGGTGGTCGAGCATGAACATCTACACCCAGGTCGGTCTGGTGACGTTGATCGGGTTGATCAGCAAGCATGGCATTCTGATCGTCGAGTTCGCCAACCAGCTACGCAAGGACAAGGGCCTGACGGCGCGGGAAGCCGTGGAGGAAGCGGCGGCCATCCGCCTGCGTCCGGTGTTGATGACCACCGCGGCGATGGTGTTCGGCATGGTGCCCTTGATCATCGCCACCGGTGCTGGCGCGGTCAGCCGGTTCGACATCGGCACGGTCATCGCGACCGGCATGTCGATCGGCACGTTGTTCACCCTGTTTGTGTTGCCTTGCATCTATACGATGCTGGCCAAACCGGATAAACCCTGATTCAGAAAAACCTGTAGGAGCTGCCGCAGGCTGCGATCTTTTGATCTTGCTTTTGCGATCTGGAGATTGCTGAAGATCAAGATCAAAAGATCGCAGCCTGCGGCAGCTCCTACAGGGGAATGCATGCTCTGCGCAGTGGGCAATCCGGCAACCCTATATTGGTGTTCCCGCGATTGCGTGAAGAACCCAAAAAAAAGGCCTCGCAATTGCGAGGCCTTTCATTTTGGCTTCAATCGATTCAACTTTGCGGCCTCAATCCCTGAGAAAGTCCGAACATGAATAACAATAAATCATGATCGGGTCGAGTGGCCACGGATGCCTTCGCAACCCGCGGCAACGGACAATGTTCTTCTGCGCTTATCGAGCTGAGAACCTGGGGGCGTGGTTGCTCCCAGGTTGCCATCGCGATCGATGCAACTGCCAAGGCTCCTACCAGAAACAAACCTCGTGCAATTTCGAGTTTCATCGCTATAAACCCTTGATAGCGCTGCCAAACGCCGTCTCATAAAAGTAGACGAGCTTTTTCCAGTCTGCATCGCTGAACGACGAGTGGCGACGCAACTGTTTCATGTCATGGAGAGCTGCGCGACGGGCCGTCAAACGCTGTCGGCATTTCTCCAGATCGATCAGGGCCACTTCGACCTTGGCCGTCTCACCCTCACCGGTCACGCGAACGAATACGTGCTTGTCGTAAAGGCAACCGTGCTGCCAGCGGCCCTTGTGCATGCGAGCCAGGTTTTCAGCCAGGTCCTTGAGCACTCGGTCGTGAATGGCCTCACCATGACGCTCGCGACCACCAGCGGCGTACCAGCGATCGATTTCCTCGAAGCCGTCCAGCGACTTGGTGACCAGCAAGGCACGCCATTTGTGCACGGGATCGCGCTGTGCCCCACAGAAAACGATTTCCGGAACCCGTACGCCAAGCACCGTCACACCGGTGAGCGCGGTATGCTCGCGCAGTACCGTAGGCCGCCCGAAAGGGTGCTGCCAGCTACGATGGATATGCCCGGTCTGGCGCTTGACGTAGAGCAGTTGACCATCACTGCCCATCAGGCGTTGAACACCGCTTTCCCCGCCGCGACGGACGTTGGGTTCTTCCACCCATTCACCGCGCTGATTCCAGAAGTAATCGAAGCGGTCCTGGGGAACGACTTCCGTTTCTGCTGCACACTGCACTGCCATCCTGTTACCTCTTGCGTAATACGTAAACTCGCCACATGGCATAGAGCGGCAAAAAGTCCAGTTGTTCCTGGATGCGGAAACCCGCCTGCTCAAATTCCTTCTCTACGGTAGCGGCCGGTAACACAAACCGGTTTTGGTAACCTTCCTGCCCACGGGTTTTCTCCGAACGCTTGCGTTTCCAGGCCTTGAAGTTGCCATCGACCCACAGCGAAATGATCACGCTGTCGCGGGAAACCCGCTCGAATTCACGCAGGATAGCCATGCGATGCTCGGCTTCACCGATGTGGTGGAGCAAGCGCATGCAAAAAATGCTGTCGACGGCGTTGTCCGGCAAGGCGATGTCGAATGCCGATGTGTGCAAGGGTTGTACCCGCTTCACCACATCGGCCGGTTGCGCCTGGGTTGCGATCTTCAGCATGGATTCCGAATTATCGGCACCGATGATCACACGGTTGGATTTTTCCGCCAACAAGGGCCAGAAACGCCCTGCACCACAAGGCAAATCGAGGACCAGACCAGGCTCGCCAACCAAGGCCAGCGCCTTGCGCGCCAGTTGTTCGTCACGCCAATGGGACAATCGACGGCCGAGACCTTCCTGGTGTTTGCGCAAATAGCGTTGCGCGTGTTGATCGTCGTACTTTTCTGAAAAATCGAGTTTGATCGGGCCGTCCATCATCAGGTCTCCTGAACTTCTGATAGCAACTACCTTAGATTTTGCGGTGTCGGCGACTGGTCATCCATTTGTGAAAATATCGTTATGGGAAACCCGCAATTATTACAGGGTTTTACTGAATAGATGGGGTTTTCTGGACGGCCGACTCAACGGATCAAGTTCGGGATAGCTCCACCTGAAAACGGCAGCCACTGGGCTCCATCGTCGTCAGGCTGACGCTCCAGCCCTGGTTTTCACAGATCCGCTGCACCAGTGAAAGCCCAAGACCCAGACCTTCCCCACGCTTTTCGTTGCCTCGAACAAAAGGTTCGAACATCGCCTCGCGTTTCTCCTCGGGAATCCCCACCCCACTGTCCTCGACCACAAAGCCCGTACCCGTCAGGCTCAGGCGAATGAAGCCCCGTTCGGTGTAATGCAAGGCGTTGCGCAGCAAGTTACCCATCACAGCGTGCAGCAGTGTTGCATTGTAGCCCTTGGGCTCAGGCTTGCCCGGTTCGAAAATCAGCTTCAACCCTTTGCTTTCAATGGGCTCGCGCCACAGGCCGAGCAATCCCTCGGCCACCTGTCCCAGGGACTGCTGCGGCGACATGCTGGCGTCTTCGCGCTGGGCACGGGCCAGCATCAGGAAGGTTTGCACCAGCTCACGCATTTCTTCACATGCCCGGGCAATGCGCTCGACCTGGGCGCGGCCACGCTGATCGAGACCAGGGTTTTCCAGCAACAACTCGCAGGAACTGGCCAATATCATCAGGGGCGTGCGCAATTCGTGGCTGACGTCGCTGGTAAACAAGCGCTCACGGGTCAGGGCCTGACGCAAGCGCCCGAGGGTAGCGTCGAAGGCCACGGCCAACTCGCCCACTTCGTCGGCGGCATAATCCGGGGCCAAAGGGGGGGCCAGGCCGAGCAGTTGATCGCGATGGCGTACCTGGCGGGCCAGCCGCACCACCGGTGCCATGACCTTGCGTGCCAGGACCCAGCCGAGAAACACGGCCAGCGCCAGGCTCAGTACAAAACCCACCAGCACCACGGCAAACAGCACCCGCTCGCGCTCTTCGAAGTCGCTCTGGTCCTGCAACAGCACGTAACGTCGGCCGTCGACGATCTCGACCATGGCGTGGTACGACAGGTTTTCACGGAAGACTTCGTGAAAACCCGGCTCCAGATGGCGCAAATCCTTGGGCAACCTGAAATCGCCGGGCCCGTTGCTGAAGTAGAACAATTGGTCGGGTTCGGGACGATGGCTCCAGTCCGTGACGTTGTCCATCAGCAACAGGCGCTGCAAATCACCGCCCAGGCCTGCCGAAATCAGTTTTTCCTCCACCAGGTGCACGGTCGCCACGATGCCCATGGCAAAGGCACCCGCCACCAGTGCGCTCATCAGCGCAAAGGCAATGATGATGCGTTGGGAAAGGCTCTGCTTAAACTCCATCACGCCCCTCGGCCAGGCGATATCCCACACCGTGCACGGTTTGCAGCAATGGCTTGGCGAACGGCTTGTCGATCACCTGGCGCAGTTGGTGGACATGGCTGCGCAGGCTGTCGCTGTCCGGACAATCGTCCCCCCACAGCGCCTCTTCAAGAATTTCACGACGCAACACATGCGGGCTTTTCTGCATCAACACGGCGAGCAATTTCAGGCCAACCGGATTGAGTTTCAGCAATCGGCCTTCGCGGGTGACTTCCAGGGTGTCGAGGTCATAGTTCAGGTCGCCGACCTGCAAGGTCCGCCGCCCGCCGCCCTGGGTCCGGCGCATGACCGCTTCGATACGCGCTGCCAGTTCCGACAGGGCGAACGGCTTGATCAGGTAATCATCGGCGCCGGACTTGAAGCCTTGCAGACGGTCGTCCAGTTGATCGCGAGCCGTGAGCATGATCACCGGCGTTTCGCGGCGGGCATCTTCGCGCAGGCGCTTGCACAAGGTGTAGCCGTCGATGCCGGGCAACATGATATCGAGCACGATCAAGTCGTAATGCTCGGTGGCCGCCAGATGCAGGCCCGACAGACCATCCTGAGCGCAATCCACGGTATAGCCTTTGAGCCCCAGGTAATCGGCCAGGTTGGCCAGGATATCGCGGTTGTCTTCAACCAATAGAATTCGCATGGGTATCTCTCCGTCCACAGTAACGGCCGTCGTGGCCCGCGCAGCTTAAGGCCAAGTGTGGCTCACGGCTAGGGGAAGGCTGTGGGTGAATCAATTTGCTCAACCAAAATGTATGATTGACAAGTTTTTCACTATCGATTCACGCGCTGACAACAGCGGCCGGTGAAGACTGTCACGCGATTGATAATAAGGAATAAAAAAAATGGACTATTTGAAGACAGCCCCCATGCGCTTTTTGTTACTGGTCAGCGGCACCTGGCTGGCGATATTTTTTCTGACTCGAACAGTCCTGCTCCTCACGCATCTGGATGAGGCCGGCAGCGGATTTCTGTCGGTGTTCGGTATCGGGCTGCTCTACGACCTTGGTTTCATTGCCTACGCGGCACTGCCCATGGGGCTCTACCTGTTGCTGTGCCCGCCGGCTCTTTGGCGCACCCGTGGCCATCGCTGGTTCCTTCAAGGTCTGCTGACCGTCAGTCTGTTCGCGATGCTGTTCACCGCGGTGGCCGAGTGGCTGTTCTGGGATGAGTTCGGCGTGCGCTTCAACTTCATCGCCGTCGACTATCTGGTGTATTCCGACGAAGTACTGAACAACCTGCTGGAGTCGTACCCGATCGGCACGCTGCTGAGCATCCTCGCCGTGCTGGCCGTGGTCCTGAGTCTTGTATTGCGTAAAGCTTTCAACGCTGCACTCGATGCGCCGTTACCGCCGCTGCGTGGCCGCCTGCTCAATGCTCTCGGTTTGTTGATCGTCGCCGGCCTGAGCCTGCAACTGCTCAGCCAGGACGCCCCGCGCGCCCAGGGCGGCAACGCCTATCAGAACGAACTGGCGAGCAACGGTCCCTACCAGTTTTTCGCCGCGTTCCGTAACAACGAACTGGACTACCCACAGTTCTACAGCACGCTGCCGTCGGCAGTGGTTGCCCAGCAGATTCGTACAGAACTGGCAGAACCCGATGCCCGCTTCGTGGGTCAGGACCCGCAGGACATCCGTCGGCAAATCGATAACCCGGGCACGTTGCGCAAGCCCAACATCGTGCTGGTCACCATTGAAAGTTTCAGCGCCAAGTACATGGGCAGCAACGGCGACACCCGCAACCTGACGCCCAACCTTGATGCCTTGCGCCAACAGAGCCTGTATTTCAATAACTTCTACGCCACCGGCACCCGCACCGATCGCGGCCTGGAAGCCATCACTCTGGCGATTCCGCCAACGCCCGGTCGCTCGATCGTCAAGCGTGTGGGTCGTGAAAGCGGTTTTGCCAGCCTTGGCCAGCAACTCAATGCCGTGGGCTATGACAGCGTATTTGTTTACGGCGGCCGCGGTTATTTCGACAACATGAATGCGTTCTTCAGTGGCAATGGTTATCGCGTCGTAGACCAGAGCAGCGTCGAGGAGTCGGAGATTCACTTCAAGAATGCCTGGGGCATGGCAGACGAAGATCTCTACAATCAGACACTGAAACTGGCCGATGCCGACTATGCCAAACAGCAGCCATTCCTGCTGCAGTTGATGACGACGTCCAACCATCGCCCTTACACCTATCCGGACAACCGGATCGACATCAAGTCCGGCAACGGCCGTGACGGCGCGGTGAAATACACCGACTACGCCATCGGTCGGTTTCTCGATCAGGCGCGTCAGAAACCCTGGTTTGACAATACAATCTTCGTCTTTGTCGCGGACCACACCGCAGGCAGCGCCGGCAAGGAAGACTTGCCCATCGCCAACTATCAGATTCCGCTGTTCATCTATGCACCCAAGTTGATCGAGGCTCGGGAAACTGCACAATTGGCCAGCCAGATCGATCTGGCGCCGACCTTGCTCGGCCTGCTCAATCTGGATTATGAATCGACATTCTTTGGACGTAACCTGTTGCAGGATAACCCGCTGCCGCCACGGGTGGTCGTCGGTAACTACCAGCACCTGGGGTTGTTCGACGGCAAGGACCTGGCGATTTTGAGCCCTCGCCAGGGATTGCGTCGCCACGATGACGCGCTGACCGAAAGCCGCGAGTCCCGGTCGACCGCCAATGACCCGTTGATCACCCGCGCCATCACTTATTACCAAACCGCCAGTTATGGCTTCAAGCAACAGCTACTTGGCTGGAAGGCGCCCAAGGAGGGTGCCGGTCAAGTCGGCGAACGTTAACCGAATCGCCCCGGGCTGATGCCCCGGGGCTTTTTCCTTTGTTCAGGATCCACCATGTCATCAACCGCTGTCCGCCCTGCCCCGCGCCCACTCAACTTCTGGGTGTGCCTGGGGGTTCCCGCCGTTGCGGCGATCATTCTCGTGTTGCTCGAACTGACCTCACTGGACATGGACCTTGCCAAGCTGTTCTACGACCCGGTCGCGGGTGACTTCATCGGACGGCACAGTTACTTCCTGGAAAACATCCTGCACGATCGCGCCAAGCAAGTCGTCATCGCCTTCTCGGTGTTTGCCGTCCTCGGCTTCATCGCCTCGTTCTTCATGGCCAGGCTCAAACCGTACAAGCGGGAACTGGGTTGCCTGGTGTTGTCCCTGGGCCTGGCGACCTCCTTTGTCACGCCAATGAAAGCGGTGACGGCGGTGCAATGCCCATGGAGCCTTGAGCAATTCGGCGGTCATGAGACGTACAGCGAACTGTTGAGCCCTCGCCCGCATACCGCTAAACCGGGACGCTGCTGGCCTGGCGGCCATGCGGCCACCGGCTTCACCCTGTTTGCCCTGTTTTTCGTACTGCGTGACCGTCGCCCGCGCATGGCTCGTGCGGCATTTGTCTTTGCATTTGCCCTGGGTTCAGTGTTTTCCATCGGGCGGATGATGCAGGGGGCGCACTTTTTCTCACATAACGTGTGGACGGCGGTGTTCTGCTGGCTGATTTGCCTGGGGTCGTATTACTGGATTCTGTATCGGCCGGGATTAAAGACTGAGCAGATAACCGAAGCGGCACCGGTCACCGCCTGAGTAGATCAAGAGATCGCAGCCTTCGGCAGCTCCTACAGGGGATCGCGTTCCTGTAGGAGCTGCCGAAGGCTGCGATCTTTTGACCGGCAATAAAAAACCCCGCCTGCTTTCGCAGGCGGGGTTTTTTCGTACAGGGGTAAGGCTGACTTACATCATGCCGCCCATGCCGCCCATACCGCCCATGTCTGGCATACCGCCGCCAGCACCGCCGTCTTTCTTCGGTGCATCAGCAACAGCAGC
Organism: Pseudomonas sp. Pseusp49; assembly: GCF_059491875.1. Lineage (NCBI taxonomy): Bacteria > Pseudomonadati > Pseudomonadota > Gammaproteobacteria > Pseudomonadales > Pseudomonadaceae > Pseudomonas > Pseudomonas sp. Pseusp49. Next base: position 5,576,355 of record NZ_CP168514.1, read on the forward strand.
TTCGGTGGTCAGGATCAGACCGCCGATCGAGGCTGCAGCTTGCAGAGCCGAACGGGTAACCTTGGTTGGGTCCAGGATGCCCATTTCGATCATGTCGCCGTATTCGCCAGTCGCAGCGTTGTAGCCGAAGCTGCCTTCGCCGTTCTTGACCTTGTCGACGACTACGCTTGGCTCGTCGCCGGAGTTGGCAACGATCTGGCGCAGTGGCGCTTCAACAGCGCGACGCAGAACAGCGATACCCACGTCCTGATCGGCGTTGTCGCCTTTCAGTTCGGTCAGTGCTTCCAGAGCACGGATCAGGGCCACGCCACCGCCAGGTACCACGCCTTCTTCGACGGCTGCACGGGTAGCGTGCAGGGCGTCTTCAACGCGGGCTTTCTTCTCTTTCATTTCAACTTCGGAACCAGCGCCAACCTTGATCACTGCAACGCCGCCGGACAGCTTGGCCAGACGCTCTTGCAGTTTTTCACGGTCGTAGTCCGAGGAAGTCTCGGCAACCTGGGCACGGATCTGAGCGATGCGTGCTTCGATGTCGCCGTGTACGCCAGCACCGTCAACGATGATGGTGTTTTCCTTGGACAGGGTCACGCGCTTGGCGCTGCCCAGGTTTTCCAGGGTTGCGCTTTCCAGGCTCAGGCCGATCTCTTCGGAGATCACGGTACCGCCGGTCAGAACGGCGATGTCCTGCAGCATGGCCTTGCGACGGTCGCCGAAGCCTGGCGCCTTGACGGCTGCGACTTTGACGATGCCACGCATGTTGTTCACAACCAGAGTCGCCAGGGCTTCGCCTTCAACGTCTTCGGCCACGATCAGCAGTGGACGGCCGGCTTTGGCAACGGCTTCCAGTACTGGCAGCATTTCGCGGATGTTCGAGATCTTCTTGTCGACCAGCAGGATCAGCGGGCCGTCCAGCTCAGCGACCATGGTCTCTGGCTTGTTGACGAAGTACGGGGACAGGTAGCCACGGTCGAACTGCATGCCTTCAACAACCGACAGTTCGTTTTCCAGGCCCGAGCCTTCTTCAACGGTGATCACGCCTTCTTTACCGACTTTTTCCATGGCTTCGGCAATGATGTCGCCGATGGAGTTGTCGGAGTTGGCGGAGATGGTGCCTACCTGAGCGATAGCCTTGGTGTCGGCGCATGGCTTGGACAGGGCTTTCAGCTCTTTGACGATCGCGATGGTCGCTTTGTCGATACCGCGCTTGAGGTCCATCGGGTTCATGCCGGCAGCGACGGCTTTCAGGCCTTCGTTGACGATCGACTGAGCCAGAACGGTAGCGGTGGTGGTGCCGTCGCCTGCGTCATCGTTGGCACGGGAGGCAACGTCTTTGACCAGTTGCGCGCCCATGTTTTCGAAACGGTCTTCCAGTTCGATTTCTTTGGCTACGGAAACGCCGTCCTTGGTGATGGTCGGAGCGCCGAAGCTCTTCTCGATGATCACGTTACGGCCTTTCGGGCCCAGGGTCGCTTTTACTGCGTCAGCCAGGACGTTGACACCGGTGAGCATTTTCTTGCGGGCGGAATCGCCGAATTTAACTTCTTTAGCAGCCATGATCGATATTCCTTAAATACTTTGAAGTAGCGGGAAAATGAGCGGGTAATCAGCCTTCGATAACAGCGAGGATTTCGTTCTCGCTCATTACCAGCAGGTCTTCGCCGTCGACTTTCACAGTGTTGCTGCCGGAGTAAGGACCGAACACAACCTTGTCGCCCACTTTCACGGACAGTGCACGCACTTCACCGCTTTCCAGTACGCGGCCGGTGCCTACAGCGAGGATTTCGCCGCTGTTGGCTTTTTCAGCAGCCGAACCTGGCAGGACGATACCGCCAGCGGTTTTCTTTTCTTCTTCGCTGCGACGGATGACGACGCGGTCATGCAGAGGACGAAGCTTCATTGTCGATCTCTCCTAATTGTGGTTTTCATCGGCCGGTGTAGTCCCGGCGGGTTTAACAAAGGCCGGCGGTGCCGGTTGCGGTTCGTCAAGCGAACCGCGGAAGTCTGTCTGGCGTGTTCGCCAGAAACCTTGCGGTGACCGTTACATAAGGGCGCATAAGCTTATTACAAGGGCGGGCAGCGAAAAATTTTCAGCTCGATGCCCCGCAAACGAACACGGCACCCGAAGGTGCCGTGTCGATGGGCGTTTTACTTGGTGTCGCGGTGTTCGAACTCGCCTTCGATCACATTCGGTTCACGCCCCAAAGGCTCGCGGGGGGCTGGACCGCCACGGGCCTGGAGGTCGTCGGCGAACGCGCGCTGACGCATGGCCTGCTCTTCGGCGCGCTGGCGCATCTTGCCCGCCAGCAGACGGCGACTGAACGGCAGCAGCATGATCAGGCCGATCACATCGCTGATGAAACCCGGAAGAATCAGCAGGCCACCGGCCAAAGCCAGCATCAGGCCTTCGAGCATGGTCTGGGCCGGCAACTCACCGCGGTTCAGGCTTTCACGGGCACGCAGGGCCGTGGCCAGGCCGGCGATGCGCAGCACGAACACACCGAACATCGAGCCGAGAATGATCAGCAGCAGGGCCGGGAAAAACCCGATGGACCCTGCCACCTTGACGAATACGAACAGCTCCAACACCGGGAACAGCAGAAAGAGCAACAAAAAAGGGCGCATCAAATGGTTCCTCAACGCAAGAATGCCTTGCCAGTTCACCTTAGATGACGTCGCCGTTTCGTGAATTCAAGCGTCGGCCACTTCATTTTTCGGCCAATGTTCGGCGTGAGCCAGAGAAACCAAGGCTTCGCGGACTTGTGTCGGCGTATTACAAGGAGCTTGAAACGGCAACCAGTACAGGCTCTGGCCGATACGCAGGTGCATGCCTTCGGTATCGATGCCGGCCATTTGCGCCGGCACGTTTTTCGGCAGCCCGGCCAGCTCGACGTAATGGGCGATGGCCTTGGCGTGATCCGCGTTCATGTGCTCGACCATGCTCACTTCGGCCTTGCCGGCGAACGGGTTGGCCAGGGTCAGGTCGTTGACCCAATGAATCGCGCCAAAACCACCGATGTAACGGTGGCGCACCGGCTTGAGCACCCAGAAGTCGAAATCGTGGGCCTTGTGATAACCCTGCGACTCCGGGAAGTAGCGGTAGTAACGCTCGGAGGCGGCTTCTATGGCGGCTTCGTCTTCGAGCTGCTGTGCCTCAGCCAGGTAGGTCAGGCGACCAACGGCTTGCACATCCTCAGCCCCACGCTCACCCACGAACAGCGAGCATTTCGGGTCTTTCTGCAGATTATGCGTGTGCTGGGCGATGCGGCTGATCAGGATCAGCGGCCGGCCCTGCTCATCCAGGCAGTACGGAACCACGGAGCCGAACGGAAAACCGGGCATTGACTTGGAGTGCGTCGAGAGCACTCCACGGTATTCCTTGAGGAGCAATTCTCGTGCATGCTTAGCCGCTTCAACGCTCAATTTATGACTCCTTAAATAGAATCCGTCATAAAAACGGACAAGCTGCTGGTGAAAGTCCCAGCATGCCATCGGGGGCAGTTCTCATGTGCAGCCGGGCCACATCAGGCGCAGATCGAGAGGCTCTCTACAAGGAAACCACTCAGACCTGCTACCGGGGGACATGCGAATGCAACTCACTGACAAAGTAATCATTATCACTGGCGGTTGCCAGGGTTTAGGTCGCTCCATGGCCGAGTATTTCGCCGGCAAGGGCGCGAAGCTCGCCCTGGTCGACCTCAATCAGGAAAAACTCGACGCCGCTGTCGCGGCCTGCAAGGCCAAGGGTGTCGAAGCCCGAGCTTACCTGTGCAACGTCGCCAACGAAGAGCAAGTGACCCACATGGTCGCCCAGGTCGCCGAAGATTTCGGCGCGATCCACGGCCTGATCAACAATGCCGGGATCCTGCGTGACGGCCTGTTGCTCAAGGTCAAGGATGGCGAAATGACCAAGATGAGCCTGGCCCAGTGGCAGTCGGTCATCGACGTCAACCTGACCGGCGTGTTCCTGTGCACCCGTGAAGTCGCGGCGAAAATGGTCGAGCTGAACAACAGCGGCGCGATCATCAATATCTCGTCGATTTCCCGTGCCGGCAACATCGGCCAGACCAACTACTCGGCGGCCAAGGCCGGTGTCGCTGCGGCGACCGTGACCTGGGCCAAGGAACTGGCGCGCTACGGCATTCGCGTGGCCGGCATTGCACCGGGCTTCATCGAAACCGAGATGACCCTGGGCATGAAGCCTGAAGCGCTGGAAAAAATGACTGCCGGCATTCCGCTCAAGCGTATGGGCAAGCCGGAAGAGATCGCCCATTCGGCGGCGTACATCTTCGAGAACGACTATTACACCGGTCGGATTCTGGAGATGGATGGCGGGTTGCGGATCTAAGGCAAGATCAAAAGATCGCAGCCTTCGGCAGCTCCTACAGGGTGAACATCAATCCCCTGTAGGAGCTGCCGCAGGCTGCGATCTTTTAACAGGAATCAATCGTCGCTGATGCTGATGTTCGGCATCGCCGGCGTCAAAGCTTCCTGCAATACGATCCGTGCACCGACATGACGGGCCAGCTCCTGGTAAACCATGGAGATCTGGCTGTCAGGCTCGGCGATCACCGTCGGCTTGCCGCCATCGGCCTGTTCGCGGATGACCATCGACAGCGGCAACGAGGCCAGCAGCTCGACGCCATACTGGTTGGCCAGCTTCACGCCACCGCCCTCACCGAACAGATGCTCGGCATGTCCGCAGTTGGAGCAGATGTGCACGGCCATGTTTTCCACCACGCCCAGCACCGGAATGTTGACCTTGCGGAACATTTCCACGCCCTTGCGCGCGTCCAGCAAAGCCAGGTCCTGCGGGGTGGTCACGATGACCGCACCGGCCACCGGCACTTTCTGCGCCAGGGTCAGCTGGATGTCACCGGTACCCGGCGGCATGTCGATGACCAGGTAATCCAGATCGCCCCACGCGGTCTGGGTCACCAGTTGCAGCAAGGCACCGGAGACCATCGGACCACGCCAGACCATTGGTGTGTTGTCATCGGTGAGGAAGGCCATGGACATCACTTCGACGCCATGGGACTTGAGCGGAACGAACCATTTCTGATCCTTGACCTCAGGTCGGGTGCGCTCCGGGATACCAAACATGATGCCCTGGCTCGGACCGTAGATGTCCGCATCGAGAATCCCGACCTTGGCGCCTTCGCGGGCCAGGGCCAGGGCCAGGTTGGCCGCGGTGGTGGATTTGCCCACGCCACCCTTGCCGGACGCCACGGCCACGACGTTCTTGACGTTGGCCAGCCCCGGGATCTGCGCCTGGGCCTTGTGCGCGGCGATCACGCTGGTGATATCGACTTTGGCACTCGACACGCCATCCAGACCTTGAATGGCCATTTCCAGCATCTGCGCCCAGCCGCTCTTGAACAGACCGGCGGCGTAACCCAATTCGAGCTGGACGCTGACGCGGTCGCCCTGGATGTCGATGTTGCGCACGCACCCGGCGCTGACCGGGTCCTGGTTCAGGTAAGGGTCGGTGTATTGGCGAAGGACGGCTTCCACCGCTGCGCGATTGACGGCGCTCATGGGCAACTCCGAAAACGGGACTGGAAAAGATGATGGCTATCGTACCTCAAAAGATCGCAGCCTTCGGCAGCTCCTGTAGGAGCTGCCGAAGGCTGCGATCTTTTCTGGCTGCTCATCCAATGAAACAGGCTCACAGGATGAAAAATATGCGCCAGCGCTTTATAGTGGCCGACCTCCGTTTCATCAAGTAGCCGAGCCCCATGTCCGAGCCACGCAAGATCCTCGTCACCAGCGCCCTGCCCTATGCCAATGGTTCGATCCATCTTGGCCACATGCTGGAATACATCCAGACCGATATGTGGGTGCGCTTCCAGAAGCACCGCGGCAATCAATGCATCTATGTCTGCGCCGACGACGCCCACGGTTCGGCGATCATGCTGCGCGCGGAAAAGGAAGGCATCACCCCGGAACAACTGATCGCCAACGTCCAGGCCGAACACAGCGCCGACTTTGCCGAGTTCCTGGTCGACTTCGACAATTTCCACTCCACTCACGCCGAAGAAAACCGTGAGCTGTCGAGCCAGATCTACCTGAAGCTGCGTGACGCCGGGCACATCGCCACGCGCTCGATCACCCAGTATTTCGACCCGGAAAAGAAAATGTTCCTGGCCGACCGCTTCATCAAGGGCACCTGCCCGAAATGCGGCACCGAAGACCAGTACGGCGACAACTGCGAAAAATGTGGCGCGACCTACGCGCCAACCGACCTGAAGGATCCGAAGTCGGCGATCTCCGGCGCCACCCCGGTGCTCAAGGATTCCCAGCACTTCTTCTTCAAGCTGCCGGACTTCCAGGCCATGCTGCAAACCTGGACCCGCAGCGGCACCCTGCAGGATGCCGTGGCCAACAAGATCGCCGAATGGCTGGATGCCGGCCTGCAACAGTGGGACATCTCCCGCGATGCGCCGTACTTCGGTTTCGAGATCCCCGACGAGCCGGGCAAATACTTCTACGTGTGGCTGGATGCGCCGATCGGCTACATGGCCAGCTTCAAGAACCTGTGCAACCGCACGCCGGAACTGGACTTCGACGCGTTCTGGGGCAAGGACTCCACCGCCGAGCTGTACCACTTCATCGGCAAGGACATCGTCAATTTCCACGCCCTGTTCTGGCCAGCCATGCTCGAAGGCGCCGGCTACCGCAAGCCGACCGGGATCAACGTGCACGGCTACCTGACCGTCAACGGCCAGAAGATGTCCAAGTCCCGCGGCACGTTCATCAAGGCCCGCACCTACCTGGATCACCTGTCGCCGGAATACCTGCGCTACTACTACGCGTCCAAGCTCGGCCGTGGCGTCGACGACCTCGACCTGAACCTCGAGGACTTCGTGCAGAAGGTCAACTCCGACCTGGTGGGCAAGGTCGTCAACATCGCCAGCCGTTGCGCCGGCTTCATTCACAAAGGCAATGCTGGCGTAATGGTCGACACCAACGCCGCACCTGAACTGACCGACGCATTCCTGGCCGCCGCGCCAGGCATTGCCGACGCCTACGAAGCCCGCGACTTCGCCCGCGCCATGCGCGAGATCATGGGCCTGGCCGACCGCGCCAACGCCTGGATCGCCGACAAGGCTCCGTGGTCGCTGAACAAGCAGGAAGGCAAGCAGGATGAAGTCCAGGCGATCTGCGCCACCGGCGTCAACCTGTTCCGCCAGTTGGTGATCTTCCTCAAGCCTGTGCTGCCGCTGCTGGCCGCCGACGCCGAGGCGTTCCTCAACGTCGCACCGCTGACCTGGAACGACCACGCGACCTTGCTCGCCAACCATCAGTTGAACGAGTTCAAGCCGCTGATGACCCGCATCGACCCGATCAAGGTACAAGCCATGACCGACGCCTCGAAAGAAGACCTGACCGCCAGCCAGACCGACACCGGCGCAGCCGCACCTGCCGGCAATGGCGAACTGGCCAAGGATCCTCTGTCGCCGGAAATCGAGTTCGACACCTTCGCGGCAGTCGATTTGCGCGTCGCGCTGATCGTCAAGGCCGAACACGTGGAAGGCGCCGACAAGCTGCTGCGCCTGACCCTGGACATCGGTGACGAGCAACGCAACGTGTTCTCCGGGATCAAGAGCGCGTACCCGGACCCGTCCAAGCTCGATGGCCGCCTGACCATGATGATCGCCAACCTCAAGCCACGGAAAATGAAGTTCGGCATCTCCGAAGGCATGGTGATGGCAGCCGGTCCTGGCGGTGAAGAGATCTACCTGCTCAGCCCTGACAGCGGCGCCAAGCCGGGTCAGCGCATCAAGTAAGATCTGCGGCAAACCGATCCCACAGTCGTGCCTGGCGCGACTGTGGGATTTTCATGTCTGGCCCATACTGACTCCTGTAGGAGCTGCCGCAGGCTGCGATCTTGGCTTTTGTAAGAGCAAGATCAAAAGATCGCAGCCTGCGGCAGCTCCTGCAGAGTTATCCAGCATCGGATAGGGACGATCATGACCGAAACGCTTCTGACGCTTATCAGTGCAGCCTTGATCAACAACCTCGTGTTGCACTGGCCGCTGGGCGTCGATCCGCTGTTGGCCGGCCAGCGCCGTCAGGTCCATGCCTTGGGCATTGCGACGACGTGCCTGATGCTGATCGTGGGCATGCTCGGTTACGCGCTCTATCACTGGCTGCTGATGCCGCTGCAATTGACGGCGCTGCGTCTGTTTGTGTTTCTGCCATTGAGCGTGTTGCTGATCGGCCCGTTGCTGAAGCTGCTGGCGCGGGTGTTTTCGACACTGTCGTTCGAAGGCCTCTGGCCGTTGCTGCTGGGCAATGCCGGCGTACTCGGCGTGGCCTTGCTCAATGTTCAGGAGGACAAAGGCTTGTTTCACGCCACAGCCTTGAGCCTGGGTTCCGGGTTGGGTTTCTGGCTGGTGTTGAGCCTGTTCACTGATTTGCGTGAACGCACGACCGACAACGATGTGCCCCTGCCCTTTCGCGGCCTGCCGATCGACCTGATCGGTGCCGGCCTGATCGCAGTGGTTTTTCTCGGATTCAGCGGACTGATCAAAACATGAGTCTGATTCAACTCATCGACGCACTCTTGCCGCAAACCCAATGCGGCAAGTGCGGCCACCCCGGGTGCAAGCCCTACGCCGAAGGCATTGCCAGCGGCGAGCCGATCAACAAGTGCCCGCCCGGCGGCAACGAAACCATCGCGGCCCTGGCCGAGTTGCTGAAGGTGCCGGTACTGGAGCTGGACATCACCCGCGGCTCGGCACGTGCACAGATCGCCTATATCCGCGAAGCCGAGTGTATCGGTTGCACCAAGTGCATTCAGGCCTGCCCGATCGATGCCATCGTCGGGGCGGCCAAACTGATGCACACGGTGATCATCGATGAGTGCACCGGTTGCGACCTCTGCGTAGCACCCTGCCCGGTAGACTGCATCGAAATGCGCCCGCTGCCGCTGGACACTGTATTGCCGGTGGTCGGGGGCCTGGCCCTCACACCGCAAGCGCAGCAGGCCCGTGCCCTCAAGCGCGATCACGCGCGGCGCCGCTTCGAACAGCGCAATGCCCGCTTGCAGCGCGAAGAGCAACAGAAAATCGCCGAACGCCAGGCCCGACAACGTGCCACGCAACCTAGCGAAGCGACAGTCGACCCGGTACAGGCCGCCCTCGAGCGCGTCCGCGCACAGAAAGCCGCCACTGCCGATGCCGCGCTGAAAAAGGCGAAGATCGATGTGGCGATGAGTCGGGCGCAGCTGCACAAGTCGCTGAAAGCCTTCGGACATCCACCGACCTTCGAACAGCAATCGCAGTTGATTGTCCTGCAACAGCAGTTCGAAGACGCCGAACTAAACCTGGCGCAACTGGAAAGCGCCGCGCCACCTGCCACTGCGCCGACGGTCGCAACGGTGTCGGCAAATGATGCCGATCTGAAACGGGCCAAGATCCAGTTGGCCATGCGCCGTGCCGAACTCAAGAAGGCTCAGGCCAACGAAGCACCGGCGGAGCACATCGAAGCCCTGGAGCGCGCACTCGGCGAAGCCGAACGCCAGGTGAACGCCCATGCCAGCCCTTGAAACCGTTGATGAGCGCCTGCAGCAGGCCATGAAGCTGGTACTGCTGGCTACGCTGCCGGGAGTGCTCGCCGCGTTCTGGCTATACGGCTGGGGCGTGTTGATCAACCTGGTTCTGGCGGCCGCTGCTGCGCTGGCCGTTGAAGCGGCCGTCGTGCAATGGCGCAAGCGACCGCTGGTGCCAACCCTGAGTGACGGTAGCGCGCTGGTCAGTGCCACCTTGCTGGCCCTGGCGCTGCCGCCCTACTGCCCATGGTGGCTGCCCCTCAGTGCCGCTGCCTTTGCGATGATTTTTGGCAAACACTTGTATGGCGGCGTCGGCTCAAATCCCTTCAACCCGGCGATGCTCGGATTTGCTTTGGTGCTGGTGGCCTTCCCCCAACCCATGACCCATTGGCCATCGCCCCATGTCATGGACCTGTTGAGTGGCTTGCAGCAAGTGTTCGGTGTCGGCCAGGCACCGGATGCGTGGGTGCAGGCCACGGCACTGGACAGCCTGCGGATCAACAAAAGCCTGACCATGGATGAACTGTTTGCCGGCAATCCGGCATTCGGCCACTACGGCGGACGCGGTGTGGAGTGGGTGAACCTGGCGTTTCTGGCGGGCGGAATGTTTCTCCTGCAACGAAAAGTGATCAGTTGGCATGCCCCGGTCGGCATGCTGGCCAGTCTGTTCGTCATCAGCCTGCTGTGCTGGAACGGTTCGGGCTCCGATTCCCATGGCTCGCCGCTGTTTCATCTGCTGACCGGCGCGACCATGCTGGGGGCGTTCTTCATCATTACCGAACCGGTGTCCGGCGCCAGAAGCCCTGGGGCAAAACTGCTGTTCGGCGTCGGCGTCGGGCTCCTGACTTATCTGATTCGTACCTGGGGCGGCTATCCGGACGGCATCGCCTTTGCCGTGCTGTTGATGAACCTGTGCGTGCCGGCGCTGGAGCGGTTCGTGGCGGCCAGACAACAGCCGGAGGCGTCATGAGCCGGACATCAAGCATCGCGCTTCTGGTTTTTTTGGCCGCACTGGGCATGGGTGTGACGTACTTCGTGCAACTCGGCAGCGCGCCGCGCATTGCAGCCGAACAGCACCTGCTCGACAGCCGGAATCTGCTCGACTTGATACCGTCAGACAGCTACGACAATCAACCACTCGACCACCCCATCTGGATCGAAACAACCACCCTGGCAAACAGCACCTTGTTGGGTGGCTATCTGGCGACCCGGGGCGAGCAACCCGTCGCGCTGTTGCTGCGCAGTCAAACCCTCGGCTACACCGGTGCCATCGAGCTACTGATCGCTGTCGATGCCAATGGCAGGTTGCTGGGCGTCAAAACCCTCAAACAGTCGGAGACACCTGGGCTGGGGGCACGGATCGCCGACTGGCCCAATGGCTGGCTGCAGATTTTTTCCGGAAAATCCCGAACAGAACCCGCTGACAGCGGCTGGGCGCTGAAAAAGGATCAGGGGCAGTTCGATCAGATCGCAGGCGCAACCATCACCTCAAGAGCGGTGATCAATGCCGTGCACGACGCCTTGCGCTACTTTGATGAACACCGGCAACAACTGCTCGGGGACCCTGCCCATGGATAACTCATCGACGCTGCGCAACGCCCTGATGCTGACGCCGCTGATCGGCGCCACCCACTCGCTGATGGCCGCACTTGGCCTGTGCCTGATGTTCATGGTGGTGACCCAGTTGTTCAGCCTGGCCATGGGCGTCCTGCGCCCCCGACTGGTCCCGGCGGCCCGCTTGACGGCCAGCGTTCTGTTGGCCGCCACGCTCACCAGTTGCGCGGAACTCATGGCACAAGCCTGGTCGCTGCAATGGCAGCAGCATCTGGGGTTTTATGGCGCCATGATCGCCTTGCAATGCGTCGTACTGGAGCACACCGGGTACTTTCAGAACGGCTGGCGCCAGCGCCTGGAACTCAGTGGCCTGTTTGTCACGCTGATGATCGCTATGGGACTGCTGCGCGAACTCATCGGCAACGCAACCCTCGGAAACCGACTGTCGTGGCTGTCCGGTGCAACGCAAGCTGACTGGCAAGGCTGGGTGCTGGTGGCCGATGGCGGTCTGCACCTGGCCACATTGGTCCCTGGCGGGTTCATTCTGCTCGGACTCCTGATCGCCGCCTGGCAGGCCTGGCGCCCCAAACCCACCCATTGATTGCCCACGAGGAAACGCACTGCCCATGAATGCCGCAAAACGTCTGGAAATTTTCCGCAGGCTGCACGAAGACAACCCGGAACCCAAGACCGAACTGGCCTATTCCTCACCGTTCGAATTGCTGATTGCCGTGATTCTCTCGGCGCAGTCGACCGATGTCGGCGTCAACAAGGCCACCGCCAGACTGTTCCCGGTCGCCAATACCCCGGCAGCGATCCATGCCCTGGGTGTCGAGGGACTGTCGGAATACATCAAGACCATCGGCCTGTACAACAGCAAAGCGAAAAACGTGATCGAAACCTGCCGCTTGCTGGTCGAGCGTCATGCCGGTGAAGTGCCGCAAACCCGCGAAGAGCTGGAAGCGCTGCCCGGCGTCGGCCGCAAAACCGCCAATGTGGTACTCAATACGGCATTCCGTCAGCTGACCATGGCTGTCGACACACACATTTTCAGGGTCAGCAACCGCACCGGCATTGCGCCTGGCAAGAATGTGGTGGAAGTCGAGAAAAAACTCATGAAATTCGTGCCCAGGGAGTACCTGCTCGACTCCCATCACTGGCTGATCCTTCACGGCCGCTATGTCTGCCTCGCCCGCAAGCCCCGATGCGGAAGCTGCCGGATCGAAGACTTGTGCGAATACAAGCACAAAACCTCCGATGATTGAGGCGCTATTAGGATTATTGATTTGTCGATTGAAAAAATCTTTTTTACCCGCCGGGAGATTGTCGATATAAGGAGCGCCAAAGGCCTTCTTAGCCTGGAGTAACTAAATGAGTACTGGCAAAGAGCAATTGGACGTAGAAGACGACTTCACCACCGCCGAAACCGATGACGCCGAGCCGGTGGTTGAAGTAGCGAAAACTAATCTGAGCAAACGCCGCACCATCGACAATCTGCTGGAGGAGCGCCGACTGCAAAAGCAATTGGCCGACTACGATTTTGACTTATGACACCTGAAAGCCTCCCGAAACGGAGGCTTTTTTTTTAGTGCCATACTTCGGTAAACACCCCTCGTCGCGCAGATGCGCCATCACACCAGACCATTGCGTTGTGCCAGTTCGATCAAATCGACCAGGGACCGTGCATTGAGCTTGAGCAACAGGCGGGTCTTGTAAGTACTGACTGTTTTATTGCTCAAAAACATTCCATCGGCAATTTCCTTATTGGTCTTCCCTCTGGCCAATTGCTGCAAGACCATCATTTCCCGCCCCGACAACCGATCAACCATGTCGGCCTCACTGGCGTTCCCCAAACTGCAACGCACGGTATGCAAGGCTTGATTGGGAAAGTAACTGTAGCCTGACAACACGGCCTTTATTGCACTGAGCAACTCCGTCAGGTCTTGCTGTTTGCAGACATAACCGGCTGCACCGGATTGCATGCAACGCATGGAAAAATGCCCCGGTGCCTGGGAAGTCAGGATCAGCACTTTCATCGGCATTGAGGTCGACGACAAACGCGCGATGACTTCCAATCCGTCCAGCTTCGGAATCCCGATATCCAGAATGACAATATCCGGCGTAAGTTCACGAGCTAGTTGCAGTGCATCCACACCATTATCGGTTTCTGCAATAACTTCGTAGCCATGACGTTCCATTAGCATACGTACCGCAAGACGAATGACGGGGTGATCATCCACGATCAGCACTTTATTCATGGGCAAGTCCAATTTTCGCTGTTCGAATTTTTAGAGCCCGCACAATAGCCTAGTCGTTTCACCCATGGCATGTCGCCCCTTCCAACCACCCACACCAAGAGACATACCCTACAAACAACACGGATTTCTCCTACAAAAATCCCTCGAACGGAATGAGTTGAAAACTGTATCAGCGTCATGGCGGCGCAGTTTTCAGCAATCGGCCCTATCGATTTACAACCAGAATTTTCCAAAAGCCAGCGTAAAAAGCTGCGCCCTGACAAACACAAGTATCTACTTCCGCGCTAAAACGTAACTGATATTTACACACTCAACATTCACACCAGAAATATCACACACCAGACATCCAATTACTCTTACAGCAAATTATATTTTTTGAGCAATCATTAAAACACCACCAGTAATCCTCAAAAAAACTCTAAAGCAACTACATCAACCACACCTCAAAAACATTCAATAAATGAGAATTCAACATGAGCACAGAACATGACAGAAAGCTAATCACCAACCCAATGACTATCATTGCGATATTCGCAGCACTCTCTGAAACCTCGGCCGCCGTTTCTCTGCCCTTCCTTAACCAAGAGGAAAGAGAACTCTATGTCTGGTTTCTGATCAGCTTTCCGTTTTATTTACTTTTGCTTTTTTTCGCGACACTTAACTTCAACTACCGATCACTGTATGCGCCCTCCGACTTTGAAAAGGGAAAACATTTCATGAAGGTAATGGAAGATGCTGGGCGATCGGAAAAAAAAGTATCCGGGAAGCCGCCTGCGAATCCCGCTATGGAAACGTCAACAAATGGCCAGTCGTCAGCTCGGTCGCCCTGCGGTGCACAGGACCCGCCAACGGAGATAGGTCTGCACAGCACCGTCTACGTTCAGCATCAACTTCAGTTACCGGAATATGTAAAAGACCTTTGCATCGTTGATACACGCTGGATGAGCCAGGAGGTCGAATTTGAAACGCTGCTGGAAAAAATCCAGAAGCCGCGGGAAAAGATGGCGTACGTGATTCTGTTTGTCACTTGTGCCATTTCAGAGACTTTACTGAAGGCCAGTGCGCTCAAGCATTCCAGGCAGACCAGGAAGCACTGCCCCGCCTTTTACATTGCCTACGATCCGGTCTCGCACCGGTTGACGGTCATTGATCAAGCCGGACAACCGGCAAACAACAACGCGTAGAACAGGACAGGCCATCGGAAGGAGCAAGAGACAGGAAACCGTCAGCGGCAACGAATATCACCGACAACGCAGTAACTGGCAACACACCCCGTTTTCAGGTGCCTGACCTCGTCGAGGACGAGGTCAGGTTTCCATCACGAGTTCAAAGGTCTCAGAACAGCTTCCGGCCTTTGTTCGCCGCAATGCGCATGCGCAGGGCGTTGAGCTTGATGAAGCCCGCAGCATCCGCCTGGTTGTACGCGCCGCCATCTTCTTCGAAAGTAGCAATGTTGGCGTCGAACAGCGAGTCGTCGGACTTGCGGCCAGTGACAATCACATTGCCCTTGTACAGTTTCAGGCGCACAACGCCGTTCACGTTGACCTGGGACGCATCGATCATCTGTTGCAGCATCAGACGCTCAGGGCTCCACCAGTAGCCGGTGTAGATCAGGCTGGCGTACTTGGGCATCAACTCGTCTTTGAGGTGAGCCACTTCGCGGTCCAGGGTGATCGATTCGATCGCACGGTGGGCACGCAGCATGATGGTGCCGCCAGGGGTTTCGTAGCAGCCACGGGACTTCATGCCCACATAGCGGTTCTCGACGATGTCGAGACGACCGATACCGTGCTCGCCACCGATACGGTTCAGGGTCGCCAGCACGGTGGCCGGCGTCATTTCGACGCCATCCAGCGCGACGATATCGCCGTTGCGGTAGGTCAGTTCCAGGTACTGCGGCTTGTCTGGAGCGTTTTCCGGGGAAACGGTCCAACGCCACATGTCTTCTTCGTGCTCGGTCCAGGTGTCTTCCAGCACGCCGCCTTCATAGGAAATGTGCAGCAGGTTGGCATCCATGGAGTACGGGGACTTCTTCTTGCCGTGACGCTCGATCGGGATCGCGTGCTTCGCGGCGTAGTCCATCAGCTTTTCACGGGACAGCAGGTCCCACTCACGCCAGGGGGCAATCACTTTCACGCCAGGTTTCAAGGCGTACGCGCCCAATTCGAAACGAACCTGGTCGTTGCCCTTGCCGGTGGCGCCATGGGAAATGGCGTCAGCGCCGGTTTCGTTGGCGATTTCGATCAGGCGCTTGGCGATCAGCGGACGAGCGATGGAAGTACCCAGCAGGTACTCGCCTTCGTAGACGGTGTTGGCGCGGAACATCGGGAAAACGAAATCGCGCACGAACTCTTCGCGCAAGTCGTCGATGTAGATCTCTTTGACGCCCATGGCCTGAGCCTTGGCGCGTGCAGGTTCGACCTCTTCGCCCTGACCCAGGTCAGCGGTGAAGGTCACCACTTCACAGTTATAAGTATCCTGCAGCCACTTGAGGATCACCGAAGTGTCCAGGCCGCCGGAATACGCCAGAACGACCTTGTTTACGTCCGCCATGCCATCACTCCACGGGGTTCTACGGAAAGCCGGGAAGTCTACCGCTCATGCAGGATAATTTACAGAGGCGCGACAGCTTATGACGACCAAGCGACAGAATCTGTCGAGAGCGCGACGATGACCGAAGAGTCAGGAAGTTGCCGAATTGGCCGTTTTCGTTGCTTGCGGGGCGACTTGTTCCGCGGGCGCTCCCCGCTCCAGGCGTACCGCTACCCGACGATTCTTCGCACGGTTGGCATTGTTGGTATTGGGCGCCAGCGGATAACGTTCACCATGGAAACGCAAGGTGATTTGCGACTCCTGGATGCCGTTGGCCTTGAAGAACTCCATCACTGCCAGGGCCCGGCGCCGCGACAGGTCGCGATTGGTCAGGCGGTTGCCGCTGTTGTCGGAGTGACCGTCGAGCTCGATGTGGTTGACCGTCGGATCAGCCTTCATGTACTCCAGCATGACCTGCAGCTTGGCTTTCGCGGCATTGTCGAGCTCGATACCGCCACCAGGGAAGCCGATTTGGGATTGTTTCACCTGCTCGAAGTTCTGCGGCAACAGTTTGGCCACGCAGCCTTGATAATCGGCAAACGCCTGGGTGAACCTGACCGGCAGCAAGCGCACTTCCGACACCCGGCCATCTCCCGATGAATGGCGAACCACCGGGCTGCGACCGTCCATCAGACCGCTGATCAGGCGTCCGGCCTGCACCTGTGAACTGTTGAACAACACGTTGCCGCTGCCGATTCTTACCGTGCCCAGGTTGATATCGTCACGCCCCGGTTGCCAGGGTGCGGCAGCGGCCAGCAAGGTCGCCGAACCTCCGCCCATCATCGGGTTATAGGCTTTCAGACGAAATGTTGCCTGCTCACCGGCCTTGCGCACGAACTCACCCGAACCGAAGTCGGTAATCGGCTGCGCCAGGCGGCATTCGAACTTGTCGCCTTCGACCGTCCACTCAATGCTCTCCAGGCGGGTCTGAAAAGTGAGCGCCATCGCGGGAAGGCTGGCAAACACACTGAGCAAGGCTAAATAACGCTGGCGCACGGGAGGCTCCACTGGCTTCTACAACAAAAAGACCGACACACACATGTTTACGGCATACCTGTTGGATATCGGAAGCTGGCGGCAAAACTTGATAGCGAGTGCCTGCAAGAGTCTTTTCCGGTAGCATTCCCTTGAGTTTGACCCGCCTGGAATCCCCTCATGTCCGACCGCCTGACCCTGCTGCGTCCCGACGACTGGCACATTCATCTTCGCGATGGTGCCGTGTTGACCAATACCGTCGCGGATGTCGCGCGCACCTTTGGCCGCGCCATCATCATGCCCAACCTGGTTCCACCGGTGCGCAACGCGGCTGAAGCCGACGGCTATCGCCAGCGGATTCTCGCTGCCCGCCCGGCCGGCAGCCCGTTCGAGCCGCTGATGGTCCTGTACCTGACCGACCGCACCCAGCCTGAAGAGATCCGTGAGGCCAAGGCCACCGGATTCGTGCACGCCGCCAAGCTGTACCCGGCCGGCGCGACCACCAACTCGGACTCTGGTGTTACCAGCATCGACAAGATTTTTCCTGCACTCGAGGCCATGGCCGAAGTCGGGATGCCGCTGCTGATCCACGGCGAAGTCACCCGTGGCGATGTCGACGTGTTCGACCGCGAGAAAATCTTCATCGACGAGCACATGCGTCGTGTGGTCGAGCGTTTCCCGGCGCTCAAGGTGGTGTTCGAACACATCACCACCGCTGACGCCGTGCAGTTCGTCAACTCGGCTTCGGCCAACGTGGGCGCGACCATCACTGCGCATCACCTGCTGTACAACCGCAACCACATGCTGGTGGGCGGGATTCGGCCGCATTTCTACTGCCTGCCGATCCTCAAGCGCAATACGCACCAGGAAGCCCTGCTCGACGCCGCCACCAGCGGCAGCGAAAAATTCTTCCTCGGCACCGACTCGGCCCCCCACGCCCAGCACGCCAAGGAAGCCGCTTGCGGTTGCGCCGGCTGCTACACCGCTTATGCGGCGATCGAGATGTACGCCGAAGCATTCGAACAGCGCAATGCGCTGGACAAGCTCGAAGCCTTCGCCAGCCTCAACGGCCCGCGTTTCTATGGCCTGCCGGCCAACACCGATCGCATCACCCTGGTCCGCGAAGAATGGACCGCCCCTGCCAGCCTGCCGTTTGGCGAGCTGACCGTTATCCCGCTGCGCGCCGGTGAAAAACTGCGCTGGCGCCTGCTGGAGGAACACGCGTGAGTGAAGACCATTTCGACGACGAACTGGAAGGTAATGGCGGCGGTGGCGGCTCCCGTCATCCAATGGCTGCCAGGTTTCGTGGTTACCTGCCGGTTGTCGTCGACGTAGAAACCGGTGGCTTCAACTCGGCCACCGACGCCCTGCTGGAAATCGCCGCGACCACCATCGCCATGGATGAAAAGGGTTTTGTCTACCCGGATCACACCTACTTCTTCCGTGTCGAGCCATTCGAAGGCGCGAACATTGAAGCGGCGGCCCTGGAATTCACCGGGATCAAGCTCGATCACCCGCTGCGCATGGCCGTGAGTGAAGAGTCTGCCCTGAACGATATCTTCCGCGGCGTGCGCAAGGCCCTCAAGGCCAACGGTTGCAAACGGGCGATCCTGGTCGGGCATAACAGCAGCTTCGACCTGGGCTTCCTGAACGCGGCGGTTGCGCGTCTGGACATGAAGCGCAATCCGTTCCATCCGTTCTCCAGTTTCGATACCGCGACGCTTGCTGGCCTGGCCTATGGCCAGACCGTGCTGGCCAAGGCGTGTCAGGCAGCGGACATCGACTTCGACGGTCGCGAGGCCCACTCGGCGCGCTATGACACCGAGAAGACGGCAGAGCTGTTCTGCGGCATCGTCAATCGCTGGAAACAGATGGGTGGCTGGGAAGACTTCGACGATTGATGGCTTTCTGTAGGAGCGAGCCTGCTCGCGATGGTCGTTAACGATGACGCGGGCGTTCTGGCTCCCCGCGGTGTTCTTGAGTCCATCGCGAGCAAGCTCGCTCCTACAGGTGTTCCAAGCTTATCCCGCACATAAAAAAACCGGCCTCGATGGCCGGTTTTTTTTACCTGCAGCGTGCGCCTTACAGAGCGGCAGCGTGCTCGGTCAGGTAAGCCGCAACGCCTTCTGGCGAAGCGTTCATGCCTTTGTCGCCTTTCTTCCAGTTGGCAGGGCAGACTTCGCCGTGCTCTTCGTGGAATTGCAGAGCGTCGACCAGACGCAGCAGCTCTTCCATGTTACGACCCAGCGGCAGGTCGTTGATGATCTGCGAACGGACAACGCCTTTGTCGTCGATCAGGAACGCGCCACGGAACGCCACGCCGTCAGCGGACTGAACGTCGTAGGCCTTCATGATTTCCTGCTTGATGTCGGCAGCCATGGTGTAACGGACTTCGCCGATACCGCCATTGTTGACCGGGGTGTTGCGCCAGGCGTTGTGGGTGAAGTGCGAGTCGATCGACACGGCGACCACTTCAACGTTGCGCGCCTTGAACTCAGACATGCGGTTGTCCAGAGCGATCAGCTCGGACGGGCAAACGAAGGTGAAGTCCAGCGGGTAGAAGAACACCAGGCCGTATTTGCCTTTGATCGCCGAAGACAGGGTGAAGCTGTCTACGATCTCGCCATTGCCGAGTACGGCCGGTACGGTGAAGTCAGGGGCTTGTTTGCCTACGAGTACGCTCATTGGATATCTCCTGGTGTAATAGCGTGAGAAACAGGGTTCGCATCAGCCTGCCACCCTGAGGCGACAGCCCTGTGACACGAACCCCGGTCGCAAAAGACCGGTCATCATACACCGCGTATTTGAGCTGGCTTAGCTGTTTTTTCCCGGTACGATGAAATCCCCGACGGTTTTGTATCACCGGTTTGCCGTATAGACCGTTCGTCAGCCACCCTCGCTTATGACGAAAAGTACTCTGAAACCACTTTGACAATCATTCTCGTTAACATTAAGATCCATCGCAATTGAGTCACAATCAGCGACGGTCCTTCCTTATGTATGTCTGCCTTTGCACTGGCGTCACCGACGGTCAAATCCGCGATGCGATCTATGAAGGATGCTGCAGCTACAAGGAAGTCCGTGCGGCTACCGGCGTTGCCAGTCAATGCGGAAAATGTGCCTGCCTTGCCAAGGAAGTGGTCCGCGAGACCCTGACCAAACTGCAAACGGCCCAGGCTGCAATTCCCTATCCAGCAGAATTTACAGCGGCTTAACTATCGAATTTCAAAGAACCGGACATATGTCCGGTTTTTTTATGTCTCAAAATCAACTAGTTATGCTCTAGACGCGGAACACAAACATTCTTATTCCGATTAATTTTCATTTAAGTTTCAATAACTTAGGTTTGACACTATTAAATACGCGGCTCAAACTCTCTGTTCTATTGACAGCTAATAAAGGGCAGGACCCCATCATGAAAGGCGACGTTACAGTCATCCAGCATCTCAACAAGATCCTTGCCAATGAGCTGGTCGCGATCAATCAATACTTCCTGCATGCGCGCATGTACGAAGATTGGGGCCTGAACAAGCTCGGCAAGCACGAGTACCACGAATCCATCGACGAGATGAAGCACGCGGACAAGCTGATCAAGCGGATCCTGTTCCTTGAAGGCCTGCCGAACGTCCAGGACCTTGGCAAGCTGCACATCGGCGAGCACACCAAGGAAATGCTGGAGTGCGACCTGCGTATCGAGAAAACCGGCCATGCCGACCTGAAGGTAGCCATCGCGCATTGCGAAACAGTTGGCGACTTCGGCAGTCGTGAGCTGCTTGAAGATATCCTCGAGTCCGAAGAAGAACATATCGACTGGCTGGAAACCCAATTGGGCCTGATCGACAAGATCGGTATCGAAAACTATCTGCAATCGCAGATGGGCGAAGAGTAGGAGCTGCCGCAGGCTGCGATCTTTTGATTTTGCAGGATCAAAAGATCGCCGTCGGCGACAGCCCCAACAGACACAATAAAAAGCCCCGCCCTCTTTCGAGTGGCGGGGCTTTTTTAATGCTGAAGATCAAGAGATCGCAGCCTTCGGCAGCTCCTACAGGGGAGCCGCCCGAATCAGGCTTCGGTCTTTGGAGCAGCGGCCTTGGCGGCGGCGTCCTTGATCAGGCTCTGCAGCGAACCGTCAGCAGCCATTTCAGTCATGATATCGCTACCGCCGACCAGCTCACCGGCAACCCACAGTTGCGGGAAGGTTGGCCAGTTGGCGTATTTTGGCAGGTTGGCGCGGATTTCCGGGTTCTGCAGGATGTCCACGTACGCAAACTTTTCACCACACGCCATCACGGCCTGTGCAGCTTTCGCGGAGAAGCCGCACTGCGGGGCATTTGGCGAGCCTTTCATGTAAAGCAGAATGGTGTTGTTGGCAATCTGCTCTTTAATCGTTTCGATGATATCCATGGAGCACCTCGGCTGAACTTTCCGACTCATGGGTCGGCACGGTGGCGCATTGTAACGGAAAGCCGAGCGCCCTGCTCGGTCTCTCCGTCAGACTGATTCAAGCCGCCGCCACGGTCACTGGCACGCCATTGAGCGCGGCATTTCCCGACAATTCGTCAATCCGGCATTCGTCGGTGAGGTCGTTGGCGCTGGAGCCGGGCTGGCTGCTGGCAATCGACATCTGCACGCCCGGCCGCGCGTGGCCCCAGCCGTGCGGCAGGCTGACCACGCCTTTCATCATATCAAGACTGCCCAGCACTTCGACCTCGATCACACCCACCCGCGAACTGACCCGAACGCGCTGTCCGTCACTGAGCCCGCGACTGGCCAGATCGTCCGGATGCATCAACAACTGGTGTCGTGGCTTGCCCTTCACCAACCGATGATAGTTATGCATCCATGAGTTGTTGCTGCGTACATGCCGGCGGCCAATCATCAACAACTCGTCGGCGGCCGGCGCCTTCAAGGCGGCGAAGCGCGCCAGGTCAGCGAGAATCGCCGCAGGCGCGGCCTGGATGCGTTGATTGGCAGTCTTCAGGCGCGGTGCAAGGTTAGGCTTGAGCGCACCAAGATCGACGCCATGGGGATGATCGAACAAAGTCGCCAGCGATAGCTTGTGCTCCGAGGTGTCGCCGTACATTCCCATGCGCAGGCCGCGATCGATCATTTGCGCCGGGGCGATGGTAGGTTTCAACTCTTTGCCGGTCCTGGCGGCAAACGCCTTGGCCAGCCCGACGAAGATCTCCCAGTCGTGCAATGCCCCTTCGGGCTTGGCGAGGATTGCGCGGTTGAAACGACTGACGTTACGCACCGCGAACAGGTTGAATGTGGTGTCGTAATGATCGTTTTCCAGCGCCGATGTGGACGGCAGGATCAGGTCGGCGTAGCGCGTGGTTTCATTGATGTACAGGTCGATGCTGACCATGAAATCCAGCCCGTCCAGTGCCTGCTCGAGCTGTCGGCCATTGGGCGTGGACAGCACCGGATTGCCCGCCACGGTGATCAGCGCCCGGACTTGCCCTTGTCCTTCGGTGAGCATTTCTTCGGCCAGCGCCGAGACTGGCAGCTCTCCGGCGTATTCCGGACGCCCGGAAACCCGGCTCTGCCACAAATTGAAATGCCCGCCCGAAGTCGTCGCCACCAGATCCACCGCCGGTTCAGTGCACAAGGCACCACCCACGCGATCGAGGTTGCCGGTGACCAGATTGATCAACTGCACCGCCCAGTGACAAAGTGTTCCGAAGGCCTGGGTCGAGACGCCCATGCGGCCATAACAGACAGCCGAGGGCGCCGCGGCGAAGTCTCGCGCCAATTGGCGGATCTGTTCGGCCGGCACGGCGCACAACGGACTCATGGCCTCGGCGGTGAACGGCGCGACAGCCTCCCGCACGTCCTCCAGACCGTCTACCGGCAGATGGCCGTCGCGGGTCAGGCCTTCGGCGAACAAGGTGTTGAGCAACCCGAACAACAGCGCAGCATCACCGCCCGGGCGCACGAACAGATGCTGATCGGCAATCGCCGCCGTTTCACTGCGGCGAGGGTCAACCACCACCACTTTGCCACCCCGGGCCTGTATCGCCTTCAAGCGCTTTTCCACGTCGGGCACGGTCATGATGCTGCCGTTCGAAGCCAGCGGGTTGCCGCCCAGGATCAGCATGAAATCGGTGTGATCGATGTCCGGGATCGGGAGCAGCAAACCGTGGCCGTACATCAAATGACTGGTCAGGTGATGGGGCAATTGATCGACCGACGTCGCGGAAAACCGGTTGCGGGTTTTCAGCAGGCCGAGGAAGTAATTGCTGTGGGTCATCAGCCCGTAATTGTGCACGCTCGGGTTGCCCTGATAGACCGCCACGGCGTTTTGCCCATGGCGCTCCTGAATCGCCGCCAGGCGCTCGGCCACCAGGTTGAATGCCGCGTCCCACTCGATGGGCTGCCATTCATTGCCCACCCGCTGCATCGGCTGATGCAGCCGGTCCGGATCGTTCTGGATATCTTGCAGGGCCACGGCCTTGGGGCAAATGTGGCCACGGCTGAACGCGTCCTGGGGATCGCCCTTGATCGACGTGATCTGCACGCTGCCGCCTTCGACCTCGGTGGTTTCGATGGTCAGGCCACAGATGGCTTCGCACAAATGGCACGCACGGTGATGGAGAGTCTTGGTCATGGCCAGTCTGTCTTGTCATGGGCGGGCACCGATGGCCGCGGAAACAAAACTATGGCGCCAGACCCGACGCCACGCCAGCGACGTTCGTCTTGTGAATCGAGGGTTATCAGGCCAGCCGATGGCCGCCAGAGCCCAGTTCGAAGGTAGCCTGGGCGGCGCCCTGCAACTGGATGCCCTGAAGGGTCGGCTCGCCGATCAGGGACCAATGTTCGTCGGGCCCGGCAGGGATGAATGACAGGTCAGAAACCGACTGTCAGCGCACCATTGCCGCCCCGCCTGATTGCCAAGCCCCGAGAGGCCGGTGTACAAATGAACCGCTGCTTTCAGGAAACAGGCTTCAAAAGCGCTACCTCGGTGAATCCGTAGCACCTCTGAAACTCCCTAAAAACTGTAGCCCTATTGGTAAGACGCGACATTTAATTATAAGATCGCGCCTTCCCCTATTTCGTCGCCCCGTGCGGCTTACGCCGCAGGTCTCGCCCGTTGTTCCGTCAAACAAGGCTTTGAGCATCTGCGGTTTGTAGCAAAAAGGTAGTCAATGATGAGCGCAAGGCACTTTCTCTCCCTGATGGATTGCACGCCCGAAGAGCTGGTCAGCGTGATCCGTCGAGGCGTTGAGCTCAAGGACCTGCGTAACCGCGGCGTACTGTTCGAGCCTCTGAAAAACCGCGTCCTGGGGATGATTTTCGAGAAATCCTCGACCCGCACCCGGATCTCCTTCGAGGCCGGCATGATCCAGCTCGGCGGCCAGGCGATCTTCCTGTCGCCACGTGATACCCAACTGGGCCGTGGCGAACCGATCGGCGACTGTGCCATCGTCATGTCGAGCATGCTCGACGCGGTGATGATCCGTACCTTTGCCCACAGCAACCTGACCGAATTCGCCGCCAACTCCCGCGTACCGGTGATCAACGGCCTGTCCGATGACCTGCACCCGTGCCAGTTGCTGGCCGACATGCAGACCTTCCTCGAACACCGCGGCTCGATCCAGGGCAAGACCGTGGCCTGGATCGGCGATGGCAACAACATGTGCAACAGCTATATAGAAGCGGCGATCCAGTTCGACTTCCAGTTGCGCGTTGCCTGCCCGGAAGGCTACGAGCCCAACCCGGTGTTCCTGGCCAAGGCCGGCGATCGGGTCTCCATCGTTCGCGACCCGAAAGACGCCGTGCGCGGTGCACACCTGGTGAGCACCGACGTCTGGACCTCCATGGGCCAGGAAGAGGAAACCGCCAAGCGCCTGGAGCTGTTCGCACCGTACCAGGTCAATCGCGCCCTGCTCGACCTGGCCGCTGACGACGTGCTGTTCATGCACTGCCTGCCGGCGCACCGTGGCGAGGAAATCAGCGTCGACCTGCTCGACGACAAACGCTCGGTGGCCTGGGATCAAGCCGAAAACCGTCTGCATGCGCAAAAAGCCCTGCTCGAATTCCTCGTCGAACCGGCGTATCACCACGCATGAGCCAGCCATTACTGCTTAACCTGCGCAACCTCGCCTGCGGCTATCAAGACCAACGCGTGGTGCAGAACCTGAACCTGCATTTGAACGCCGGTGACATCGGTTGCCTGCTGGGCTCTTCCGGCTGCGGCAAAACCACCACTCTGCGGGCGATTGCCGGTTTCGAACCGGTACACGAAGGCGAAATCCAGCTGGCCGGCGAGACCATCTCCAGCGCCGGCTTCACCCTCGCCCCGGAGAAACGCCGCATCGGCATGGTGTTCCAGGACTACGCGCTGTTCCCGCACTTGAGCGTGGCCGACAACATCGCCTTCGGCATTCGCAAGCATCCGCAAAAGGATCGCGTGACCGAAGAGCTGCTGGAACTGGTCAACCTCAAGAACCTCGGCAAGCGTTTCCCCCACGAGCTTTCCGGTGGGCAGCAGCAACGTGTCGCCCTGGCCCGCGCACTGGCGCCGGAACCGCAACTGCTGTTGCTCGACGAGCCGTTCTCCAACCTCGATGGCGAATTGCGCCGCAAGCTCAGCCATGAAGTACGTGACATCCTCAAGGCCCGTGGCACCAGCGCGATTCTGGTGACACACGACCAGGAAGAAGCCTTCGCGGTCAGCGACCACGTTGGCGTGTTCAAGGAAGGTCGACTGGAACAGTGGGATACGCCCTACAACCTGTATCACGAACCACTGACGCCCTTTGTCGCCAGCTTCATCGGCCAGGGCTATTTCATTCGCGGTCAGTTGAGCAGCCCGGAGTCGGTACAAACCGAGCTGGGTGAATTGCGCGGCAACCGGGCCTACACCTGGCCGGTAGGCGGCGCCGTGGACGTGCTGCTGCGTCCGGACGATATCGTCTATGCGCCGGACAGCGCACTGAAGGCGCGAATCGCCGGCAAGACGTTCCTCGGTGCATCCACCCTATATCGCTTGCAGCTGCCGACAGGCGCGCAGTTGGAATCGATCTTCCCGAGCCATGTCGATCGTCAGGTCGGGGCGGATGTGGGCATTCGTGTCGCGGCTGAACACCTGGTGTTGTTCCAGGCGTCCGGCAGCACGGCTGCGCAGATTCCCGCCGTTGAATCGGGTGTCCGGCGCTACAGCACGGCCAACTGACAAACATGGATCAAATGTGGGAGCGGGCTTGCTCCGGGCGGCGTTCCGACGAAGGCGGAGTGTCAGTCGATGATGATGTTAACTGACAGTCCGCCTTCGTCGGAACGCCGCCCGGAGCAAGCCCGCTCCCACAATTGGATTTGAGTTAGCCCAGCATCAGCGTACCACTGGCAACCAGCGTCGCATCCCCGCCGATCTTCACCCGCTCGCCTTCCAGTCGACAGAACAACTCCCCGCCTCGCGTCGAACGCTGACAGGCCGTCAGGTTCGACTTGTCCAATCGCTTCGACCAATACGGAATCAGAAGGCAATGGGTCGATCCGGTCACCGGGTCTTCATTGATGCCGATCGCCGGGGCGAAGTACCGGGACACGAAATCGTGCTGCTCGCCCCGCGCCGTCACGATAGCACCCAACCATGGCAGTTTCGCCAGGGCCACCATGTCCGGCTTGCAGTCGAGCACGGCTTGTTCCGACTCCAGCACCACGAACAGCTCATTCGAAGCCAGTACCTCGACAGCCTTCACGCCCAGTGCACGCTCGATGTCCGAGGTTACGCTCACCGGCGACGCAGTGATCGACGGGAAATCCAGCCACAGTCGTCCATCCTCACGGGTCACGCTCAACGGGCCGGATTTGCAGATAAAGTCCAGGCGCTCGACCGGCTCTTTATAGACCTCAAACAACACATGGGCACTGGCCAGTGTCGCGTGACCGCACAACGGTACCTCGGTGGTCGGTGTAAACCAGCGGATGTGCCAGCCCTGCCCTTCGCGCACGACAAACGCCGTTTCGGCGAGGTTGTGCTCGGCGGCAATCCTCTGCATCAATTCATCGGCGAGCCAGGTATCGAGCCGATAGACCATCGCCGGGTTGCCGCTGAATGGTTGATTGCTGAACGCGTCGACCTGATGAAACTCCAACTGCATAACCTTCTCCCTTTGTCAGATCGCCGAGCATGCAGCGTCGACCTAACCGGCACCAGTGACAGAACCGGCTGATTTTCACCATACAGCGCTGCGCTCACGCACGGCCGATATCGGCAAACTTCGCCTGGGTGTGTTCGGCCAGCACGGCCGGCGCCAGTTCGACTTCCAGTCCACGCCGGCCAGCACTGACAAAAATGCTGGCGAAGGGCTGGGCCGAGTTATCAATGAAGGTACGCAAACGCTTTTTCTGCCCCAGCGGGCTGATCCCGCCCAACAGATAACCCGTAGAGCGCTGTGCTGATGCCGGATCGGCCATTTCGACCTTCTTCACGCCAGCGGCTTGGGCCAGCCCTTTCAAGTCCAGGCTACCGACAACCGGCACCACAGCCACCAGCAACTCACCTTTCTCGCTGGCCGCCAGTAAAGTCTTGAACACCTGCGCCGGGTCGAGCCCGAGTTTTTCCGCGGCCTCCAGACCATAGGAAGCGGCCTTCGGGTCATGTTCGTAACTGTGTACGCGATGTTCGGCCCGAACCTTTTTCAATAAATCCAATGCGGGGGTCATGGCAGCTCCAGACTGGGCGGCAGAAGAAAATACTGCGCCGGATTCTAGGACATTGATCGTCAAAAGGCTCTACGGCGGCGCATTCATAACGCCATTGCCTGGCCATCCCATTGCGCAATGACTCATTCATTCAAGCAACGAATAGTTTTTTTGTGACTGACGGTTCACTTTCGACCTTTGACAGCAGCGTTTCTTGTCTATATTTTTTCGTTTCTGAAACTGCACGAAACGTCCTACCGCTGTACCCGGCAGTAAACCGCGACCAGGATGGGGATCCTGCCTCGGTGAAAAACGCGCGTTGACCATGAAGGCAAGAACGCGCCAGACAACAAAAAAAATGAGGTTTCAATGACTACTGCTTTACAACAACCGTCGCTCTCGAGCCAATGCATGGCCGAGTTTCTGGGTACGGCGCTGCTGATCTTTTTTGGTACCGGTTGTGTTGCCGCGCTCAAGGTCGCGGGTGCCAGTTTTGGTTTGTGGGAAATCAGCATTATCTGGGGCGTCGGCGTCAGCATGGCGATCTACCTCACCGCCGGGGTTTCCGGGGCTCATCTGAACCCTGCCGTCAGCATTGCCCTGAGCATTTTTGCGGACTTCGAAAAGCGCAAACTGCCTTTCTACGTACTCGCCCAAGTGGCAGGCGCCTTTTGTGGCGCGTTGTTGGTTTACACGCTCTACAGCAATCTATTCTTCGAATTCGAACAAACGCAGCACATGGTTCGTGGCACGCAAGCCAGCCTTGAATTGGCCTCCGTGTTCTCCACCTTCCCGAATCCTGCGCTGACCACCGCCCAGGCATTTCTGGTGGAGGTGATCATTACGGCCATCCTGATGGGCGTAATCATGTCCCTGACCGACGACAACAATGGCCTGCCAAAAGGCCCGTTGGCACCGCTGCTGATCGGCCTGTTGATCGCGGTGATCGGTAGCTCGATGGGACCGCTGACCGGTTTTGCCATGAACCCTGCGCGGGACTTCGGCCCTAAACTGATGACTTTCTTCGCTGGCTGGGGTGAAATTTCCTTCACTGGCGGACGCGATATTCCGTACTTCCTGATTCCTGTTTTTGCGCCGATTGTCGGTGCCTGCCTCGGCGCCGTCGCCTATCGCGGGCTGATTGCCCGCCATCTGCCCGGCGCCGTACCTGCTACAAAGGATGAGCGACCTGCCATTGACGGCAAACCCAGAACGTCCTGATACCGTTGGCGCGTGCCCCTGCCCTTTGATCACGCGCCAGACCTCACTCCCTTTTTTCGTCCAAGGCAATCGACATGACCGACACACAGAATAAGAACTACATCATTGCCCTCGATCAGGGTACGACCAGCTCCCGCGCGATCATTTTCGACCGCGACGCGAACGTGGTCTGCACCGCCCAACGGGAGTTCGCCCAGCATTACCCGCAAGCCGGTTGGGTCGAGCATGACCCGATGGAGATCTTCGCCACCCAAAGCGCCGTGATGGTCGAGGCCCTGGCACAAGCCGGCCTGCACCACGACCAGGTAGCGGCCATCGGCATCACCAACCAGCGCGAAACCACCGTGGTCTGGGACAAGAACACCGGTCGCCCGATCTACAACGCCGTCGTCTGGCAGTGCCGACGCAGCACCGAGATCTGCCAGCAGCTCAAGCGCGACGGCCACGAGCAATACATCAGCGACACCACCGGCCTGGTCACCGACCCCTACTTCTCCGGCACCAAGCTCAAGTGGATTCTCGATAACGTCGAAGGCAGCCGCGAACGTGCGCGCAACGGCGAACTGCTGTTCGGCACCGTCGACAGCTGGCTGATCTGGAAATTTACCGGCGGCAAGGTGCACGTCACCGACTACACCAACGCCTCGCGCACCATGCTCTTCAACATCCACACCCTGGAGTGGGACGCGAAGATGCTGGAGGTGCTGGATATCCCACGCGAAATGCTCCCGGAAGTTAAATCGTCCTCGGAAATCTACGGCCACACCAAAAGCGGCATCGCCATCGGCGGTATCGCCGGTGACCAGCAGGCCGCCCTGTTCGGCCAGATGTGCGTCGAACCAGGCCAGGCGAAAAACACCTACGGCACCGGCTGCTTCCTGCTGATGAACACCGGTGACAAAGCGGTGAAATCCAAGCATGGCATGCTGACCACCATCGCTTGCGGCCCTCGCGGCGAAGTGGCTTATGCACTGGAAGGTGCAGTGTTCAACGGCGGCTCCACCGTGCAGTGGCTGCGTGACGAGCTGAAGATCATCAACGACGCCCACGACACCGAATACTTCGCCAACAAGGTCAAGGACAGCAACGGCGTGTACCTGGTGCCGGCCTTCACCGGTCTGGGCGCACCGTACTGGGACCCGTACGCCCGAGGCGCATTGTTCGGCCTGACCCGCGGCGTTCGCGTGGACCACATCATTCGTGCCGCGCTGGAGTCGATTGCCTACCAGACCCGCGACGTGCTGGACGCCATGCAGCAGGACTCCGGAGAGCGTCTGAAAGCGCTGCGCGTGGACGGCGGCGCGGTGGCCAACAACTTCCTCATGCAATTCCAGGCCGACATCCTCGGCACGCAGGTCGAGCGCCCGCAAATGCGCGAAACCACAGCACTCGGCGCCGCTTACCTGGCAGGCCTGGCCTGTGGCTTCTGGGGCAGCCTGGAAGAGTTGCGTGGCAAGGCCGTGATCGAGCGCCGGTTCGAGCCGACGCTGGATGAAGCGGCGAAGGAAAAACTCTACGCCGGGTGGAAAAAAGCCGTCAGCCGTACCCGCGATTGGGCGGTTGAAGACGAGGCTGAATAAGCCGGGATACGGGCTCGTATCTGCATGTAACTGGTAGGGAGTGGATTCCTGCGGCATCATGGGCAAATTTTGCACGGCAGCCCAAAGGACGCCCCATGAATCTGCCTCCCCGTCAGCAGCAAATCCTCGAGCTGGTTCGCGAACGCGGCTATGTCAGCATCGAGGAAATGGCCACGTTGTTCGTCGTTACACCGCAGACCATCCGCCGCGACATCAATCAGCTCGCGGAAGCCAACCTGTTGCGTCGCTACCACGGTGGCGCCGCCTATGACTCCAGTGTCGAAAACACCGCCTACGCCATGCGCGCCGATCAGATGCGCGATGAAAAACAGCGTATCGGCGAAGCCATCGCCGCGCAGATTCCCGACCATGCCTCGTTGTTCATCAACATCGGCACCACCACCGAATCCATCGCCCGGGCGCTGCTCAACCACAGCCACCTGAAGATCATCACCAACAACCTGCATGTGGCCTCCATGCTCAGCGCCAAGGACGACTTCGACGTGCTGCTGACCGGTGGCAACGTGCGGCGCGACGGCGGCGTGGTCGGTCAGGCCAGTGTCGACTTCATCAACCAGTTCAAGGTCGATTTTGCCTTGGTCGGCATCAGTGGTATCGATGAGGACGGCAGCCTGCTGGACTTCGATTATCAGGAAGTGCGGGTATCCCAGGCGATCATCGCCAATGCCCGACAAGTGATACTCGCGGCCGACTCCAGCAAATTCGGGCGCAATGCCATGATTCGCCTGGGACCGATCAGCCTGGTCGATTGCCTGGTCACCGATCAGCAGCCTTCCCCGGCGCTGGCGCAACTGTTGAACCAGCACAAGGTTCGATTGGAAGTCGTTTAAGCCCTTTCGGCCTTAAAAGATCGCAGCCTTCGGCAGCTCCTACAGATGCACTCAATTCTGTAGGAGCTGCCGAAGGCTGCGATCTTTTGCTTTTATGTTCGTAAATTTTCCTTTAACGGCCCTTCGATGAGTATTTTCAATCGAAGTCGACTGGCTGCGCGCCTCTTTATGGGCTAGTATTTTCGCAAATGAACATTAATGTTCGAATTCAAATACAGAACATCAAA
Source organism: Pseudomonas sp. Pseusp49 (assembly GCF_059491875.1). Lineage (NCBI taxonomy): Bacteria > Pseudomonadati > Pseudomonadota > Gammaproteobacteria > Pseudomonadales > Pseudomonadaceae > Pseudomonas > Pseudomonas sp. Pseusp49. The sequence continues at coordinate 5,607,816 of NZ_CP168514.1, forward strand.
GAATTCCGAGGCCTTGCCGATGCCCACTTCCACCTTGCCTACGCCCCCTCTCGCCGAGGTCTACGATATCGCCGTCATCGGTGGCGGGATCAATGGCGTGGGGATCGCAGCAGATGCCGCCGGTCGCGGTCTTTCGGTGTTCCTTTGCGAAAAGGATGATCTGGCCAGCCATACTTCGTCGGCCAGCAGCAAGTTGATCCACGGCGGCCTGCGCTACCTCGAACATTACGAATTTCGCCTGGTGCGTGAAGCCCTGGCCGAGCGTGAAGTGCTGTTGGCCAAGGCACCGCACATCGTCAAGCAAATGCGCTTCGTGTTGCCACACCGCCCGCATCTGCGTCCGGCATGGATGATCCGCGCCGGGCTGTTCCTCTATGACAACCTGGGCAAGCGCGAGCAACTCCAGGGCTCGAAAAGCCTGAAGTTCGGCCCCGACAGCGCGCTGAAAAGCGAGATCACCAAAGGTTTCGAATACTCCGATTGCTGGGTCGACGATGCGCGCCTGGTGGTGTTGAACGCCATGGCCGCCCGGGAACAAGGCGCCCACGTTCACACTCAAACCCGCTGCGTCAGCGCACGCCGAACCAAGGGCCTGTGGCACCTGCATCTGGAACGTAGCGATGGCAGCCTGTTTTCGATTCGCGCCAAGGCATTGGTCAATGCGGCCGGGCCATGGGTCGCCAAGTTCATTCGCGACGACCTGAAGATGGAATCGCCTTACGGCATCCGCCTGATCCAGGGCAGCCACCTGATCGTGCCGAAGCTGTATGACGGCGAACACGCGCACATCCTGCAAAACGAAGATCAGCGCATCGTGTTCACCATTCCGTACTTGAACCACTTCACCCTGATCGGCACTACGGACCGCGAGTACACCGGCGATCCGGCTGCCGTTGCAATCACCGACGGCGAAACCGACTACTTGTTGAACGTGGTCAACGCCCATTTCAAAAAGCAGATCAGCCGCGACGACATCCTGCACAGCTATTCCGGTGTGCGTCCGCTGTGCAACGACGAATCCGACAACCCATCGGCCGTGACCCGCGATTACACCCTGGCGCTGTCGGGCAGTGGCGAGGAAGCCCCATTGCTGTCGGTGTTCGGCGGCAAGCTCACCACCTATCGCAAACTGGCCGAGTCGGCGCTGGCGCAACTGGCACCGTACTTCAAGCACATCAAGCCGAGCTGGACCGCCAGCGCCCCGCTGCCGGGCGGTGAAGACATGACCACCCCGCAAGCCTTGAGCTCGCGTATCCGCGACCAGTTCGACTGGGTACCGAGCGAGATCGCGCGCCGCTGGGCCACCACCTACGGCAGCCGTACCTGGCGCATGCTTGAAGGTGTACAAGACCTCAGCGACATGGGCGAGCATATCGGCGGCGGCCTCTACACCCGTGAAGTCGACTACCTGTGCAGCGAGGAGTGGGCCACCAGCGCCCAAGACATCCTCTGGCGTCGCAGCAAGCTCGGCTTGTTCACGACAGTAGCCGAGCAGGACAAGCTCAAGGACTACCTGAACCAGGTCGAGCAGAACCGCAGCAAGATCGAAGCGGCCTGATCGGTCACCGGCATAAACAAAAGCCCCTGGATCTCGCGATTCAGGGGCTTTTTCGTATCGATGGATTTCAGTCGCGCAAATCCGATTCGTGAATCGGCTGCTCACGGTGAGTCGCCCGCTGATACTGCGCCGGCCACACGGCCTTGTGCCCGCCCAGGTCATCATCGGCATGCAGCGCCCAGTAGGGATCGCGCAACAATTCACGGGCCAGGAAGATGATATCCGCCTGGCAGGTGCGCAGGATGTGCTCGGCCTGGGCCGGCTCGGTGATCATGCCGACCGTGCCGGTGGCCATGCCCGACTCCTTGCGCACACGTTCGGCGAAGCGGGTCTGGTAACCGGGGCCTGTAGGAATTTCGGCATTCACCGCCGTTCCGCCCGACGAGACGTCGATCAGGTCCACGCCCAAGGCTTTGAGGCGACGCGCCAGTTCCACGGTTTCATCGGGGTTCCAGCCGTCTTCGACCCAGTCGGTGGCCGATACCCGGACAAACACCGGCAACTCTTCAGGCCAGACCGCACGTATCGCTTCGGTGACTTGCAGCACCAGCCGAATGCGATTTTCGAACGAACCACCATATTGATCGCGACGCTGATTGCTCAACGGCGACAGGAACTGATGCAGCAGGTAGCCATGGGCGGCGTGCACTTCGACCACCTTGAAACCGGCCGTCAGCGAGCGCTTTGCCGCATCGACAAAGGCCTGGATCACTTGGGCGATCTCGCCTTCATCCAGTTGTCTGGGTTGGGTGTGCTGTGGGTCGAACGCAATCGGTGAAGGCCCGACCGGCACCCAGCCGCCCTCGTCGGGTTTGACGCTGCCGTGCTTGCCAAGCCATGGCCGATAGGTACTGGCCTTGCGCCCGGCATGGGCCAGTTGAATGCCGGCAACGCCACCCTGGGCGTTGATGAAACGGGTGATGCGTTGCAGGGGTTCGATCTGCTCGTCATTCCACAGACCGAGGTCCTGAGCCGTGATACGTCCGTCGGCGGTGACCGCCGTGGCTTCGGTAAACACCAGCCCGGCCCCGCCGACTGCGCGGCTGCCGAGGTGGACCAGGTGCCAGTCATTGGCCAGGCCGTCGGCGCTGGAATACTGGCACATCGGCGATACCGCGATGCGGTTGGGCAGGGTCAATTGGCGAAGGGTAAAGGGTTCAAGCAGCAGACTCATGGGGCACCTCTCGAATCAGTGGGCAGGCTCCAGGTTCTGTTTGAATAGTCGACGAGTGACAGGAAAAAGGTACAACACCCGCCCCCGCGGGCAAAAAATTCGACAAGACGTCACAAGACCAAAATCAAGCAGTGATTAGAGCCTAGTCGACAATGGCGAAAAGATCGCAGCCTTCGGCAGCTCCTCCATGGATCGACATACCCCTGTAGGAGCTGCCGAAGGCTGCGATCTTTTGATCTTAAATGTCTTATCGCGGTTCGATATGGGCAATCATCAGTTGAACCGTCTCGTTGCCACGAAACTCGTTGAGGTCGAGCTTGTAGGCCAGTTCCACCCACTTGATGGTCGGATTCGGCCAGATGTCGCGGTCGATCCCGAAGGCAATGCCGTCGAGCTTCACCGAACCACATTCACTTTTCAGCACCACTTTGAGGTGCCGTTCGCCCACCACGCGCTGCTCGACCAACTGGAACACCCCATGAAACAACGGTTCCGGGAAGTGCTGCCCCCAAGGGCCGGCATGCCGCAGGGCGCGGGCCAGTTCCAGGTGAAACTCCTCCACTGCCAGGGTGCCGTCCGACAACAAGCGGCCAGTCAGGTCTTCTTCGCGCAGTTGGCGGCGCACTTCAGCGTCAAAGGCCTCGGCGAACAAGGGAAAATTCGCTTCCGGCAGCGTCAGGCCGGCCGCCATTGCGTGGCCACCATACTTGGTAATCAGATTCGGATGCTGCGCCGCCACCACGCTCAGGGCGTCGCGGATGTGAAAGCCCTGGACCGAACGCCCAGACCCCTTGAGCAGGCCGTCACCGGCATCGGCAAAGGCGATGGTCGGGCGGAAATAACGCTCTTTCATCCGTGACGCGAGGATGCCGATGACGCCCTGATGCCACTCGGGATCGAACAGGCACAAGCCGAACGGCATCGACTCCACCGGCAGATCCTTGAGCTGGGCCAGCGCTTCGCGCTGCATGCCCTGCTCGATGGACTTGCGATCCTGGTTCATGCCGTCCAGTTGAGCCGCCATCTCACGGGCCAGGGCTGCGTCTTCGGTCAACAGGCATTCGATGCCCAGGCTCATGTCATCCAGGCGCCCTGCGGCGTTCAGGCGTGGACCGACGATGAAACCCAGGTCGGTGGAGGTGATGCGCGCATGGTCACGCTTGGCCACCTCGAGGATCGCCTTGACTCCCGGTCGGGCACGTCCGGCGCGAATCCGCTCGAGGCCCTGATGCACCAGAATCCGGTTGTTGGCATCCAGCGGCACCACGTCGGCCACGCTGCCCAAGGCCACCAGATCGAGCAGTTCGCCGATATTCGGCTGCGGCTTGCTGGCGTACCAGCCGAGCTCGCGCAATCGCGCACGCAGGGCCATCAACACATAGAAAATCACCCCGACACCGGCCAGGGCCTTGCTCGGGAACGCGCAACCTGGCTGGTTCGGATTGACGATGGCGTCGGCCAACGGCAGTTCGTCGCCGGGCAAGTGGTGGTCGGTGACGAGTACCTTGAGCCCGGCCTTTTTCGCCGCTGCCACGCCTTCGACGCTGGAGATGCCGTTGTCCACGGTAATCAGCAAATGCGGCTGGCGCTCCAGCGCGACCGCGACGATTTCCGGGGTGAGGCCGTAGCCGTAGTCGAAACGGTTCGGCACCAGATAATCGACATGCGCCGCCCCCAGCAAACGCAGACCCAGCGTGCCCACGGTGCTGGCCGTTGCGCCGTCGGCATCAAAGTCGCCGACGATCAGGATGCGCTGGCGCTGTTCGAGCGCCGTCACCAATAAATCCACGGCGGCATCAATGCCCTTGAGCTGCTGAAACGGAATCAGCCGCGCCAGGCTCTTGTCCAGTTCCGCCTCGGATTGCACGCCCCGCGCCGCATACAGGCGGGTTAGCAGTGGCGGAATATCACCGAGGAATGGCAGGGTGTCGGGCAGCAGGCGAGGTTCGATGCGCATGGGGTGAAAGATGCTTCTCTTCAATACGTAGGATAAAACCGGGTGACGCGCTGAAGCGGCGAGAAATCAGCCGCGCTCACCGGCCAGCCACTGCAACTGAACTTCGTGCTGACCACGGTCGTCGGTGACGAAGATCGTCCCTTCGCTGATCATCACGTCCCACTTGATGACGCGTGGCATGTCTTTGGCCAGGGTCTCCAGGACTTCCTGAGGCACGGCAGCGATATTGACGTTTTTCAGGTTTTTCACCGCAGGCACCACTTTGCCTTCCCACACCCGCAGGCTGCCGTAGGCCAGCAGGCTGGTGCGCTCGGTGCGGCGCGAGCACCAGGTCAGGCGCTCGGCATCCGGCTGGCCGACTTCGATCCAGTGCAGGACGCGGTCATCCAGGCTTTTTTCCCACAAGGCCGGTTCATCCACTTCCGACAGGCCACGGCCGAACGACAGCTGTTCGTTGTACCAGAGGGCGTAGGCCAGCAGGCGCACAGTCATGCGTTCTTCGGTTTCCGAAGGGTGACGGGCGATGGTCTGCTTCACGCTCTCATAGACGCTGCGGTCGAGGTCGGTGAGGTTCAGTTCAAACTTGTAGGTCGTGGACGGCTGGGCCATGAACGGGCTTCTTGATACGAGGAAAGGCGGCAAGTCTAACCGATGCGACGGGCAATCAACGAATTGAAGGTGATCAACCTGAAGCGCCTGACAGTCGGCTATGTTAAAACGCTGTATTCGCCCATCCCTTGTCCAGCAGGATCCCGCATGCCGTTCACCGCCAAACCGCTTTCCGGTCTGAAAGTCATCGAATTGGGCACCTTGATTGCCGGCCCGTTTGCTTCGCGCATTTGCGCTGAATTCGGTGCCGATGTGATCAAGGTCGAATCCCCGGACGGCGGTGATCCATTGCGCAAATGGCGCAAATTGTATGAAGGCACTTCGTTGTGGTGGTTTGTCCAGGCGCGCAACAAAAAGTCCCTGACCCTCAATCTCAAGCACCCCGACGGTCAGGCGATCCTGAAACAGTTGCTCGGTGAAGCCGACATTCTGATCGAGAACTTTCGTCCCGGCGTCCTGGAAAAACTCGGCCTGGGCTGGGACGTCCTGCACGCCTTGAACCCGAAACTGGTCATGGTACGGCTGTCGGGTTTCGGCCAGACCGGCCCGATGAAAGACCAGCCCGGCTTTGGCGCGGTCGGTGAGTCCATGGGCGGCCTGCGCTACATCACCGGCTTCGAAGACCGGCCACCGGTGCGCACCGGCATTTCCATCGGTGACTCGATTGCCGCGCTCTGGGGCGTGATCGGCGCATTGATGGCCCTGCGTCATCGCGAGGTCAACGGCGGCCAGGGGCAAGTGGTGGACGTGGCGCTGTACGAAGCCATCTTCGCCATGATGGAAAGCATGGTCCCGGAATTCGACGTGTTCGGCTTTATCCGCGAACGCACGGGCAATATCATGCCGGGCATCACCCCGTCCTCGATCCACACCAGCGCCGACGGCAAGCACGTGCAGATCGGCGCCAATGGCGACGCCATTTTCAAACGTTTCATGCTGATCATTGGCCGGGAAGACCTCGCCAATGACCCTCTGCTTGCCAGCAACGATGGTCGTGATGCGCGGCGCGACGAGCTCTATGGCGTCATCGATCGCTGGGTCAATTCGCTGCCGCTGGACAGGGTGCTGGCGCTGCTCAATCAGGCCGACGTGCCGGCCAGCCGGATCTTCAGCGCCGAAGATATGTTCAATGACCCTCAGTACCTGGCGCGTGAAATGTTCCTGCAGGCCAAACTGCCGGACGGTAAAGACTTCAAGATGCCGGGAATCGTGCCGAAACTCTCAGAGACACCCGGTGAATGTGAATGGGTCGGGCCACAACTGGGTGAGCACAACGCACAGGTACTCCAGGAACTTGGCTATGACGCGACGCAGATCGCACAGTTGCGCAAAGACGGAGCCATCTGAGCTGAGGCGACTGCCTGCATGGGCCATTCGGTACTGCCGGTCTCGGGCCGGTTGCTTGCTTTGCGTGCTGGCGACCTTGCTCCTGCTCATTGAACCGGTCCCGTCAGCCCTGGCGCAATCCAGGGAAACCCTGATCTGGCTCAAACGCGACCTGCCGCCGTTGACGATCTTCGACGGACCGAAAAAGGGCCAGGGCGTCATCGATCAACTGCTTCCCCTGTTGATTGCCGGCATGCCGCAGTACCAGCACAGCGTGATGAGGGTCAATCGTGCGCGTGGCCTGCAAATGCTTCACGAACCGTCCCTCGTCTGCGACGCGGCGCTGAACTGGAGCAAGGAACGGGAACAGTGGATCGCCTTTTCCATCCCGGTCTTCCGTGCCATGAGCAATGGCCTGGCCGTGCGGCGCGCTGACCAGAAGGTACTGGCCCCCTTTATCAAAGATGGCGAAGTGGACCTCGCAAAGTTGCTCGCCAGCGGCAACGAAAAACTGGGGATCGTCGCCGAGCGCAATTACGGCGAATACCTCGACGGGTTGCTCAAGCAAGCACCCGCCGACGTGCTGACACCTCATTATGGCGACGACGCCTTGGGCAGCCTCCTGCAAATGCAGCGCCTTGGGCGTTTGCGCCTGCTGCTGGGCTATCGCCCGGAGATCCGCTACCAGGCTTCGCTGCAAGGTATCGCCGAGGATGAATTGCAGTTCTATCCAATCCGGGGCACGGGCAAATACCTGTCCGGCTACATCGGTTGCACCGACACGCCAAAGGGCCGACAGGCCATTGTCGAAATCAATCAGGTGCTGCGTACCCTGCCCCGCGAGCGCCTGGACGAGGCCTATGCCGCCTGGCTGGATCCGCAAAGCCGCAGTGAATACCTGAAAGACACCAAGGCGTTTTTCGACAATCTGGCGCAGCCATGATCAATCCCGGGCAAAAAGAAACCCCGAGAAGTGGGGAAACGACTCGGGGTTAAACGTGGTCTGCTTGGAGACCAGTAGCAGCAAGCTACAAGCACCGGAGCACAATGCTTGATCCTGCTGTTACAAAGTCTGACTGACCTGGGCGTGGGAAGGTTCCCACAAAAATCCGTTCAATTGCGGCTGGCCAGAAGCTTGTCCCGGGCAGCATTACGCAATGCCGCAATGACACAAGGCTCAAGGCGACCTTCAGCGATCAGCACGTCGCGATGCAAACCATCGACCACATCCGTCAGCAGGCGCTTGTCATTCAACTGGGCCTGATTGAACTCGCGCTCGACCACGGTCGCGCCGATAGCATTTTTCAGGGTCACCCGACATTCGCCACGAATGCCTGACGGGGTCAATGTGACCTGATACGGGCTCAGCGCTTCACCGAGCAACAGACTGATACTTTCCATCCCGATCACCACTCATTAGTCCGAAAACAACGTGCCAGGGGCATGCCTGTAACAGATGACCACTTGCCCGAGAAGAAAGTTCTGGAGACTGACTGCAGGCGAACCTGCCGTGCAGTCAAGAGAGCATGCACGGCGAACATGACAGAGAAAAAACCCGGCCGTCACGTTTGTCGGGTACGCCGGGCGATGTCGGCCCAGCCTCCCAACAAGCCTTTCATCTGGCCATCCGCCGTGTAAAACGGCACGGTCCACTGGTAGATATCCCGGACACCCTCCTTGAACAGCAATTGACGTTCGAAGAAGCGCGTCCTGCGCGTACTCAACTGCGCCATGAACTCGGCATGCAACAGTTCCGCGGTTTGTCTGGGCATGACATCGACCTCGACCAACTGCCGCCCCTGCATCCGGTCAAAACGTGTCGACAAGGCGTCCTCATAACTTTTGTTGCACATGATCAAGCGCCCTTGCAGGTCACGGACAAACATCGGGTCGGGCATGGCATCCATCAGGGCATGCTGGAATGCAAGCTGATCGCGCAGGCTCCTTTGGGCCTCGACCCGCTGCCTGACGACCACCGCCAACCGTCGGTTCCAGAGCAGGGACAACAGGCCGAACAGGCTGAGTACAAACATGCCCCAGCAGACCCACTGGTCAAGCCGCTGCCAGAGGCCAGGCGCCTGTACCGTGGTAGCACCACCGAACCACTTGCGGCGAAGATCGCGCAACTCCTGAGCAGGAAAGGCCTCAAGCGCCTTGTTGAGGATGCTCAACAACTGCGGCTGACCTTTGCGCACCGCCAGATAATCCGCATCCCATTTGTCCGGCACCGTAGCTCCGATCTGCAGTCGGCCCGACGGAAAAAGCCGGGCGCCGATTTCGCTTTCGATGGTGGCATAGGCTTCGCCGCTTTCAACCCAGGCATGGGCTTCGGCGTAGGTTTTGACCGAACGCAATTCGATGGACGGAAAATCGCGACGGATCATCGCTTCCAGTGCATGTCGGGTCGGCAGCACCAATACCCGCTTCGCCAGATCCTCCAGCGACTGCACCGGCGGTGCCCCGGCCAACCCGACAAAGACCCATCCTGCACCGCCGTACGCATGGCTGAAATCGAGAAACGTCCGGCGTTCGTCATTCATTGACAGCGTGGTGCTCAAATCCGCCGCGCCGCTTTCCAGACGAGCCAGCATCTGATCAACGGAAAAAGACTCTTCGTAAACGAACTGCAACCCCGTCATGTCACTGATGCGCTTGAGCAGGTCACTGTTCAGGCCCGTCCATTGCCCATGCTCATCCTTGAACTGGTACAACGGGTATTCCAGCGCCGTGACCACGACCCGTGGATGGCTGGCTATCCACTGCAGCTCCTGCTCATCCAGCACGACCGCTGAACTGGCAGCAGCCTTCCCACGCTCCTGAATCGATGCAGGGCTTGCCCCTCCCCATTCGACGACTCCCACGATGCAGAATAAAACCAGCCAGCGCGCGACTGGCTTGAACACACTTGTAAACCGCATTCCCATGTCCTTGGTGATCCACTCGCCTGTCCCTTCGCGGCGAGAACACGACAAGTGTGCATGCAGAAATGAAAAAGCCCGTCAGGAGACGGGCTTCAAAATGTAACAGCGCTGACCGTTTACAACGGCTTGCCACGGTTGCCATGCTGGCTGACAAAGGCCTGCACGGCCTTCAGGTCATTTGGCAATACGGTGCAACGTTCGTCTCGCTCAAACAAATCAGAAAGATGTACGGGCAGTTCGAGCGCTTTTCCTACACCGGCTTTTTCCACGGCGTCCGGGAATTTGACCGGGTGGGCGGTACCCAGGATCACCATTGGAATGTCCAGACTACGGCGGCATTCGCGTGCAGCTTTCACCCCGATGGCCGTGTGCGGGTCGAGCACTTCACCGGTCTGCTCGTAGACTTCGGCGATGGTTTCGCAGGTTTGCGCATCATCCACAGCCAACGAGTCAAACAACTTGCGGGCTTCGGTCCAGCGCTCTTGCTCGACGCTGAAACCTCCGCCCTGCTTGAACGAATCCATCAGGCCGGCGATTGCCGCGCCGTTGCGGCCATGCAGGTCGAACAGCAGGCGTTCGAAGTTCGACGACACCATGATGTCCATGGACGGCGACAGCGTGGCGTGCAGGGTTTCCTTGACGTACTGATTGCCGCTCATGAAGCGGTGCAGGATGTCGTTGCGGTTGGTGGCGACGATCAACTGGTTGATCGGCAGGCCCATGTTGCGTGCCAGGTAACCGGCGAAGATGTCGCCGAAGTTGCCGGTCGGAACCGAGAACGCCACCGAGCGCGCCGGGCCGCCCAACTGCAGGGCTGCGTGGAAGTAGTAAACGATCTGGGCCATGATCCGCGCCCAGTTGATCGAGTTCACGGCGACCAGGCGAGTGCCCTTGAGGAAGCCCTGGTCGGCAAAGCTGGCCTTGACCATTTCCTGACAGTCATCGAAGTTGCCTTCGATGGCGATGTTGTGGATGTTCTCACCGAAGATGGTGGTCATCTGCCGACGTTGCACCTCGGACACGCGGTTGTGCGGGTGCAGGATGAAGATGTCGACGTTTTCGCAGTGCTTGCAGCCTTCGATGGCAGCCGAACCGGTGTCACCGGAGGTGGCACCGACGATCACCACGCGCTCGCCGCGCTTTTCCAGCACGTAGTCGAGCAGGCGACCAAGCAGTTGCAGGGCGAAGTCCTTGAACGCCAGGGTCGGGCCGTGGAACAGCTCCAGCACCCATTCGTTGCCGTTCAGCTGACGCAGCGGCGCGACGGCGCTGTGGGCGAACACACCGTAGGTTTCTTCAAGGATTTTCTTGAAATCAGCGTCTGGAATGCTGCCGGTGACAAACGGGCGCATGACTCGGAAGGCCAGTTCGTGATACGGCAGGCCGGCCCAGGAAGCGATTTCCTCCTGGGTGAAACGTGGCAGGTTTTCCGGGACGTACAGACCGCCGTCGGTGGCAAGGCCTGCCAGCAGGACGTCTTCGAAATTCAGGGCCGGTGCCTGGCCGCGGGTACTGATGTAGCGCATAGGGGCAAACCTTCGGTTTGAGCTTCAAGCTTCAAGTTTCAAGCTGCAAGTAAAAGCCGAACTGCTTTCAACTTGCCGCTTGAAGCTTGCCGCTTGCCGCTGTGTTAATTCAAATGTTCGACGCGAATCCGGACTACCGGTCCAACCACACCCTGGAGAGCCTCCAGTGCCTGAATGGCATCGTTGATGTGCTGCTCCAGCACGCGGTGGGTCAGCAGGATCATCGGCACCAGGCCGTCGTGCTCCTCGGCTTCCTTCTGCATGATCGACTCGATGTTGATGCCGCGCTCCGAGAGGATGCTCGCGACCTGAGCCAATACGCCCGGATGGTCCTTGGCCTGAATGCGCAGGTAATAGGCGCTTTCACAGGCTTCGATCGGCAGGATCGGGTGAGCCGACAGCGAATCCGGCTGGAACGCCAGGTGCGGCACGCGGTTCTCCGGATCGGACGTCATGGCACGGACCACGTCCACCAGGTCGGCGATCACCGACGAAGCGGTCGGCTCCATGCCGGCACCGGCACCATAGAACAGGGTCGAACCGGCGGCGTCGCCATTGACCATCACTGCGTTCATCACGCCGTTGACGTTGGCGATCAGGCGATCGGCCGGGATCAGCGTTGGGTGCACGCGCAGCTCGATACCGGCCGCGGTGCTGCGCGCCACGCCCAGGTGCTTGATGCGGTAACCCAGCGCTTCGGCGTAGTTCACGTCAGCGGTGGTCAGCTTGGTGATCCCTTCGGTGTAAGCCTTGTCGAATTGCAGCGGGATACCGAATGCGATGGACGCCAGGATCGTCAGCTTGTGAGCAGCGTCGACTCCCTCAACGTCGAAGGTCGGATCGGCTTCGGCGTACCCCAGAGCCTGGGCTTCGGCCAATACGTCCTCGAAGGTGCGACCCTTCTCGCGCATTTCCGTCAGGATGAAGTTGCCGGTGCCGTTGATGATGCCGGCCACCCAGTTGATACGGTTGGCGGACAGGCCTTCGCGGATCGCCTTGATCACCGGAATGCCACCAGCCACCGCCGCTTCGAACGCAACGATCACGCCTTTCTCGCGTGCCTTGGCGAAAATTTCATTACCGTGAACAGCAATAAGCGCCTTGTTCGCGGTGACCACATGCTTGCCATTCTCGATGGCCTTGAGTACCAGCTCGCGGGCAACGGTGTAGCCGCCCATCAGCTCTATAACGATGTCGATCTCAGGGTTCGTGGCCACTTCGAAGACATCGTTGGTAATCGCAATACCGGTCGTTTGGAACTGAGGCTTTGGCGTGCGAATGGCAATTTGTGCCACTTCGATCCCACGCCCGGCACGACGAGCAATTTCCTCGGCGTTGCGCTGAAGTACGTTGAAGGTACCGCCACCGACGGTCCCTAACCCACAGATGCCTACTTTGACCGGTTTCACTGTGAACTCCCCATAAAACGGCCGACTCAAGGCCGGCCGTGAAAACAGCCGCATGCTCGCGGCTCTCTATTAATGGCCCGGCGATGTCGCTGCCGGACCATGATCGTCAATGGCTGCCCGTGACGATGCGAATTTACTTCGCGCCCAGCGCCAGTTTGGCGACTTGTGGCGCAGGCTGGTAGCCCGGAATGACCTGTCCGTCGGCCAAAACGATGGCCGGTGTGCCGTTCACGCCAATCGACTGGCCAAGAGCGAACTGCTTGGAAACCGGGTTATCGCACTTGGCGGCCTTGATTTCCTTGCCGTCGACCATTTTGTCCATGGCCGCTTTCTTGTCTTTCGAGCACCACACGGCTTGCAGCTGCTCATCACCCGGCGAGCCCAGGCCCTGGCGCGGGAACGCGACGTAACGCACTTCGATGCCGCGCTTGTTCAGCTCCGGCACTTCGGCGTGGAGCTTGTGGCAGTACGGGCAGGTGGTATCGGTGAATACGGTGATGTGCGACTTGGTTTCGCCAATGGCCGGGTACACCACGGTTTCCGCAACAGGAATATCGTTGATCAGCTTGGAGATGCCCAGGCGCTCGGTCTTCTCGGTCAGGTTGACCGGCTTGCCGTCCTTGAGATCGAACAGGTAGCCCTGCACCACGTACTGGCCGTCGGCGCTGGCGTACAGCACACGGCTGCCCTTGAGCTTGACTTCGTACAGGCCCGGCAACGGACTGGCGGTGATGGTCTCTACCGGCACTTCGAGCTGGAGGTTTTCCAGGCTTTTACGAATGGCTTTGTCGGCCGCGTCATCGGCGACGGCAAAGGTGCTGACCAACGCAATGGCTGCAGCGGCGAAAATCTGGGTCAGACGCATGAGAACTCCTGAAGGCGAACATATGGGACGATCAGAACGCCCGTGCCGAAACACCGGGTCATAACCGCCCATCGTGCAAACCGGCCAAGCCTATCACATAAGGTTCGCATGACCGAATGCGCCTGACGCAAGACATTTTGACCTCGACACATGAGGCTCTCTGTAGGAGCTGCCGAAGGCTGCGATCTTTTGATTTGTTTTTTTCAAGATCAAAAGATCGCAGCCTTCGGCAGCTCCTACAGGGGAACACCGTCATCCGCGCGGATGATGTTTGGCGTGAAGGTCTTGCAAGCGGGCGCGGGCGACGTGCGTGTAAATCTGGGTAGTCGACAGATCGCTGTGGCCAAGGAGCATCTGCACCACCCGTAAATCGGCGCCATGGTTGAGCAGATGCGTGGCGAAGGCATGGCGCAACGTGTGCGGCGACAGCGACTTGCCAATCCCGGCGACCTTGGCCTGATGCTTGATCCGGTGCCAGAAGGTCTGGCGGGTCATTTGCTCGCCACGCTGACTAGGGAACAACACATCGCTGGGACGCCCGCCAAGCAGTTCGCTGCGGGCATCGCGCATATAGCGCTCGACCCAGACAATCGCCTCCTCGCCCATCGGCACCAACCGCTCCTTGCTGCCCTTGCCCATCACCCGCAACACGCCTTGACGCAAATTGACCTGCTCCAGCGTCAGACTGATCAGCTCGGTCACCCGCAAGCCGCAGGCATACAGCACTTCAAGCATGGCCCGATCACGCTGACCGATGGCTTCGCTCAAGTCCGGCGCCGCCAGCAGCGCTTCGACGTCGGCCTCTGACAAGGATTTCGGCAATGGCCTGCCGAGCTGCGGCATATCAACCCGTAACGTTGGATCGACGGCGATCATCTTTTCCCGCAACAGATAGCGATAGAAGCCACGCACCCCCGAGAGAAATCGCGCAGTGGACCGAGGCTTGTAGTTTTGCTCCAGGCGCCACGCCAGGTGGTCGAGTATCAACTCGCGCCCGGCATTGACCAGCTCCAGTCCTTTGTCCTGTAACCAGCCGTTGAACAGCGCCAGGTCACTGCGATAGGCATTGCGGGTGTTATCGGAAAGGCCCTTCTCCAGCCACAAGGCATCGAGAAATTGGTCTATCAGCGGGTGATCGATGGCAGGCATGGGCACTCAAATCACGCAGCCTTGAGACTGCGCACAAAATTAGAAACAGACATGGAAACGGCCGCTAGTCTTTCATAGGCCGCCAAATCAAGGAACAGGGAGCAGCAATGAGCGAACAGCAGATCTTACTGGCATTGGGTGGAATCGGTGCGGCGGCGCTGCTCTGTCAATGGCTGGCCTGGCGCCTGAAACTGCCGGCGATCCTTTTCCTGCTGTTGACCGGCATTCTGGTCGGCCCCGTGCTGCACTTGCTCGACCCTCAGGAAATGTTCGGGCCATTGCTGATGCCGCTGGTGTCCCTGGCAGTGGCGCTGATCCTCTTCGAAGGCAGCCTGACCCTGCACTTGTCCGAATGGCGCGAGATCGGCAGCGTCGTCCACCGCCTGGTCACGATTGGCGCGCTCTCCACATGGGCGGTCATTGCGCTCGCCACTCACTGGCTACTGGGTTTCGACTGGATGCTCGCCATCCTGTTCGGCAGCCTGACCCTGGTGACCGGGCCGACCGTGATCGTACCGATGCTGCGTGTCGTGCGACCGAAAGCCTCGATTGCCAACATCCTGCGCTGGGAAGGCATTGTCATCGATCCCATCGGCGCACTGCTGGCGGTGGTCGTCTATAGCTTCATCATCGCCAGCGCCGAAGGTAACGGGCTCAAGGAAAGTCTGCTGACCTTCGGCGGCGTAATCTTGTGTGGCAGCCTCTTCGGCATTTTTGGCGGCTGGTTGCTGGGCACCCTGATTCGTCGTCAGTGGTTGCCGGAATACCTGCACAACCTGGCAGCGCTTGCGGCAGTGCTGGGCATTTTCATTGCGTCCAACGAAGTCACCCACGAATCCGGACTGCTCGCCGTGACACTGATGGGCATGTGGCTGGCGAACATGAAAGGCGTCGACGTGCGGCACATCCTGCACTTCAAGGAAAACCTCAGCGTATTGCTAATCTCCGGCCTGTTCATTCTGCTGGCGGCACGACTGGACCTGAACGCCATGATCGGCCTCGGGCCACTGGTGCTGATTTTGTTGCTGGTCATTCAGTTCATCGCCCGCCCATTGAATGTGTTGCTGAGCACGGCGGGCTCCAGCCTGGGTTGGCGCGAACGGGCGCTGCTGGCGTGGATCGCCCCGCGGGGCATTGTGGCAGCGGCGGTGTCGGCAATCTTCGCCATCCGCCTGCATGAGGCCGGTCATCAGGGGGCACTGCTGCTGGTGCCGCTCACCTTTGCGGTGATCATCGGCACGGTGGTGTTGCAAAGCGCGACGGCACGACCGCTGGCACGCCTGCTGAAGGTGGCGGAACCGGCACCGAGCGGCTTCCTGATCATCGGCGCCAACGGACCCGCTCGCACACTGGGCAAGGCCCTGCAGCAACTGGGCAGTCGCGTACTGTTGACAGATTCGAGCTGGGAAAACATTCGCGCAGCCCGGATGGAAGGCTTGCCGACCTATTTTGGCAATCCGGCGTCGCAACATGCCGATGCGCACCTGGACCTGGTCGGCCTCGGGCACTTGCTGGCGCTGTCACCCTCCGGTGAAATGAACACCCTGGCGCTGATGCGCTTTCGTCATGAACTGGGCCATCAGCGCATGTTCGGCCTGGGTAGCGGCCAGGAAAGCCGTCGCACCGACAAGCATCGCACCAGCCTGGAACATCGCGGCAATCAACTGGGCAGCGAAGCGCTGACCTACGCCAAACTCGCCAGCCAGTTGAGCCAGGGGGCCGAACTGTACAGCACAACATTGACGGATGGCTTCGGCTGGGATGATTACCAGGCACTGCATGGTGAGCGAGCGACGTTGCTGTTCGTGCGCGATGACAGCGGTTGGGTGCATGTGGTGACGCCGGAGAGCACGATCAAGCCCGCGGCGGGCTGGACGTTGTTGGCGTTGATTCAGCCGGAGACTGTTGGCGCCGGCTAAATCCCATCGCGAGCAAGCTCACTCCCACAATGATCTTTAGTGCTCACAGATATTGCGCTCACTGAAGATCCACTGTGGGAGCTTGCTCGCGATGGCCGCGACTCGGTCTTGCGTCAGGCCATGAACCGGAGAACTCATTAAATCGCAGACAACAAAAAAGCAGCCCGCAGGCTGCTTTTTTTGCATCGGAAGCTGGACTTAAGCCAGTTTTTCCTTGATGCGAGCTGCTTTACCCGACAGGTCGCGCAGGTAGTACAGCTTGGCTTTACGTACGTCACCGCGACGCTTGACAGCCATGCTGTCGATTTGCGGGGAGTAGGTCTGGAAAGTACGCTCTACGCCAACACCGTTGGAGATTTTACGAACGGTGAATGCACTGTTTACGCCGCGGTTACGCTTGGCGATAACAACACCTTCGAACGCTTGCAGACGCGAACGGTCGCCTTCCTTCACTTTCACCTGAACGACAATGGTGTCGCCCGGGGCAAAGGTAGGGATCTCTTTGGTCATCTGCTCTGCTTCGAGTGCAAGGATGATTTTGTTAGTCATGCTGTGCTCCTAAGGTAAATCGTCGGATCTACCATCGATACGTTGTTAACTATCGTCCCGCTCGCGGATGTATTCCTCGAGCAGCTTCTTCTCTTCTCCAGAAAGCGAGCGGCTTTCCAGAAGATCGGCGCGTCGTTCAAAGGTCCGACCAAGGGACTGCTGTAAACGCCAACGCCGGATGTGCGCGTGATTGCCACTTAGCAATACGTCGGGAACACGCTGATCCGCATACACCTCCGGTCGGGTGTAGTGCGGGCAATCCAGCAAACCATCCGTAAAGGAATCTTCCTCGGCGGAGTCCGCATGCCCTAAAGCTCCAGGCAGCAGTCGTGTAACCGCATCGATCAGGACCATCGCCGGCAGCTCGCCGCCAGACAGTACATAGTCGCCAATCGACCACTCTTCATCGACATGAGCATCAATAAAACGCTCGTCAATGCCTTCATAGCGGCCGGCAATCAGGATCAATGCATCCAGATTCGCCAACTCGCGTACCGCCGACTGAGTCAGTTGGCGGCCTTGGGGCGACAGGTAAATTACCTTCGCCGCCTCCCCGGCTGCTGCCTTGGCCTGAACCAGAGCATCTTCCAGGGGCTTGATCTTCATCACCATGCCCGGACCACCGCCAAACGGGCGATCGTCCACAGTGTGATGTCGATCCGTCGTGTAGTCTCGCGGATTCCAACAGGTGAGCTGCAAGAGCCCCTGTTTCACCGCACGACTGGTGATGCCGTACTCGCTGATGGCAGAGAACATCTCGGGAAACAGACTGATCACTTCTACGCGCAAGTTAGCCACGCTTAGAAATCCGCGTCCCAATCCACCTTCATCTCGCCTGCCGCCAGGTCGACAGCCAACACGCATTGCTCGGTATAGGGCAACAGGCGTTCGCGATCATCCAGGCTGCCAGCGCAAGGCTTGACCACCATGACATCGTTCGAGCCGGTCTCCAGCAGGTGATCGATCTTCCCGAACAGTTGTCCGAGGGTGTCGATGACCTTGAGACCTTCCAGCTGGTACCAGTAGTACTCGCCGTCGGTGAGTTCAGGGAACAGGTTGCGCGGCACGCAGATCTCATAACCGGCCAGAAGACGAGCTTCTTCACGATCATCGAGACCCTTGAGCTTTGCGACCAGGAACTTGTCATTCCCGCGTCCGCTGACCAGCTCTACCTGCTTTACATTGCCGTCACGCTTGAGCGTCCAGGTTTTGTAATCCAGCAGGTTCTTAATCGGATCAGTAAAGGAGTACACCTTCACTTCGCCGCGAACGCCGTGAACAGAATAAATCTTGCCGATAACGATCAAATCATCAGCAACAGCTGGCGTCGCGTTCATATTGCTCAGGCCGCAGCCTTAGCAGATTCCTTCAACAACTGAGCAACGCGCTCAGAAGGTTGTGCACCAACGCTCAGCCAGTAGGCTACGCGCTCTTGGTTCACGGACAGACGAACTTCCTGACCACGGGCAACAGGGTTGAAGTAGCCAACCTGTTCCTTGTGCGAACCGTCGCGCGGGTTGCGGCTGTCGGTTACGGTCAAGTGGTAAAACGGGCGCTTTTTGGAGCCGCCAAGGGCAAGACGGATTGTTAGCATGTGAACATCGTTCCTGTAGTCGGTGCTGCAAATCTAAAGGCACAGCGGGCATGGGTGCCCGAAAGGCCGCATATTCTAAGGAATATCCGGACTTTTGCAAATGACTTTTTCCGGCGGTCTATCGGCCGCCATGCAGATTTGCTATAGAGCCGTCGTTGAAAACGGCCGGTCAGCTCCCGCCAAGTGCGGGTTTGCTGTGTATCCCACGTCCGTGTGGGGCTGCGCCGACCTGATGGTCGGCGCGAATTCTTTACATCTTGGGCATGCCGCCGCCGGGTAACATTCCACCCATGCCGCGCATCATCTTGGCCATTCCGCCTTTTGCAGAGAATTTCTTCATCATCTTCTGCATCTGCTTGTGCTGCTTGATCAAGCGGCCGATGTCCTGCACCTGGGTGCCGGAACCCATGGCGATCCGGCGCTTGCGCGAACCGCTGATCATCTCGGGATCGCGGCGCTCGGCCGGGGTCATCGAGTTGATGATGGCTTCCATCTGCTTGAATTGTTTCTCTGCCGCACCCTGGGCGTTGCCCATTTGCGCCAGGTTCACGCCACCCATGTTCGGCAGCTTGTCCATGAGCCCGCCAAGGCCGCCCATGTTCTTCATCTGTTGCAGCTGATCGCGGAAGTCTTCGAGGTCGAAGCCCTTGCCCTTCTTCAGCTTCTTGGCCAGCTTGTCGGCCTTGTCCTTGTCGAGGGTCGCTTCCGCCTGCTCGATCAGGCTGAGCACGTCGCCCATGCCGAGGATGCGCGAGGCGATACGCTCAGGGTGGAACGGATCGAGCGCTTCGCTCTTCTCGCCCATACCGATGAACTTGATCGGCTTGCCGGTGATGGCGCGCACCGACAGCGCGGCACCGCCACGGGCGTCGCCGTCGACCTTGGTCAGGATCACGCCGGTCAGCGGCAATGCATCGCCGAAGGCCTTGGCCGTATTGGCGGCGTCCTGGCCGGTCATGGCGTCGACAACGAACAGGGTTTCGACCGGGTTGATCGCGGCGTGCAGGGCCTTGATCTCGCCCATCATCTCTTCATCGATGTGCAGGCGACCGGCGGTGTCGACGATGACCACGTCGATGAATTTGAGTTTTGCTTCCTTAATAGCCGCATTGGCGATGTCGACCGGCTTCTGGCTCAGGTCCGACGGGAAGAAGGTCACGCCGATGTCGTTGGCCAGGGTTTCCAGCTGCTTGATCGCCGCCGGACGGTAAACGTCGGCGGACACGACCATGACCGACTTCTTCTTGCGCTCTTTAAGGAAGCGCGCGAGCTTGCCGGCGGTGGTGGTTTTACCAGCGCCCTGCAAACCGGCCATGAGGATGACCGCTGGCGGCACTGCGCTCAGGTTCAGGTCTTCGTTGGCCGCGCCCATCAGGCTTTCGAGTTCGGCCTGGACGATTTTCACGAAGGCCTGGCCCGGCGTCAGGCTGCGCGACACCTCGGTACCGACGGCACGCTCCTTGACCGAATTGACGAAATCCTTGACCACCGGCAGGGCGACGTCGGCTTCGAGCAACGCCATGCGCACTTCACGCAGGGTGTCTTTGATGTTGTCTTCAGTCAGCTTGGCCTTGCCGGTGACATGGCGCAGCGTCTGCGAGAGACGTTCGGTTAAGTTTTCAAACATTGCGCGATCCTTTCAGGCCCTGTGTAGACCGGGATAATGGCGGCCCGGACCGGACTAAATGTGTGCTCGGCGAGCCTGCGGCGTGGGCAGGTCGCGGATTATAGCGAAGACTGGGGCTGGCGGACACCTCGCCGTCGGGTTGCGCGGTCTTTCGTGTGGCAGGGGTTCTATGCCAAACTCAGCGACTTTCGGGCTTGCCTAACAGGATTTATGCTCCCCTTGTCACCCAGCTTGCTAACTACCCTCGCCGCCGCCTGCTTGTATGCCGCTGCGACCATTTACCAGGGCACTCGCCTGGCGTCCGGCGCCAAGGTCAACAAACGCCTGCTGGTCATGCTCGGCGTGCTCGCCGTATTGGCCCACAGCGTCAGCCTGCTCACCCACCTGCTGACCCCGACCGGCCTGGCCCTGGACTTCTTCAGTGCCGCCAGCCTGATTGCCGTGGCAGTCATCGCATTGACCCTGCTGGCCTGCTCGCGGATTCCGGTGGAAAACCTGCTGGTCCTGCTGTTCCCGCTTGGGGCCTTGACCGTGATGCTGGCGCATTTTGCCCCCGCCGGCACGGTACAGGTCATCGATGAGGAGCCGGGCATCCTCGCCCACATCCTGCTTTCGATCCTGGCCTATGGCATGTTCACCATCGCGGTGTTCCAGTCCTTGCTGCTGCTGGTCCAGGACCACCAGCTCAAGCACAAGCATCCCTCCGGACTGATCAAGAACTTCCCGCCGCTGCAAACCATGGAAAGCCTGCTGTTCGGTTTTCTCTGGGCCGGCTGGACGCTGTTGTCAATGTCGCTGATTTCCGGCTGGCTGTTCGTCGAGAACCTGTTCGCCCAGCATCTGGTGCACAAAACCCTGCTGGCCTGCCTGGCCTGGGTCGTTTTCAGCGTGCTGCTGTGGGGGCGCAATCGCCTCGGCTGGCGCGGGCACAAAGCCATTCGCTGGACCCTGGCCGGCTTTTGCCTGCTGATGCTGGCGTATTTCGGCAGCAAGCTGGTTCGTGAATACATCCTGCATATCTGACGGGCGGCATTAATGGACGACTTGCCCATAGGGCCGATGCTCGCGGTAGTGACCCTGCTGGTTTTATGGTCGGGGCTGTTTACCGCCATCGAAGCGGCGCACCAGCATTTGCTGGCCCAGCGCACCGCAACGCGTTCCAGCGACAAGCCGGTGGCGAAACTCAGCTTCCCCCTGGCCAGCCTGATTTTTTGCAACACACTGTGCCGTGCACTCGTGGTGGTCATCAGCACCTTGCTGGCCATTTTCACCTGGGCCGAGAACGGCCCGTGGGTCGCCTGCCTCGGGGCGGGCGCCATCTTGCTGGTGTTTTCCGACTACTTGCCACGCACCCTCGCCGCTCGCTATCCGGATGCGATCCTGGCCCAGGGCAACAACCTGCTGCGGTTGCCGCTAAAAGTCATCTATCCCGCGGCATGGCTGCTCACCAGCATCAGCCGCTTGCTGACGCGCCCATTTGTCCGTAAAGCCAAAGTGGTGCAACAAAGTGAGGACGAAACGCAGACGGAGCGGCATGCGCCCTCCGAAACCGTAAGCCGCCCTCACCCGCTGCCCGGCATCCACGCGCTGGACAACATCACCGTCAATGACATCCTGGTACCGCGCAGCGACGTGGACGGCATCAATCTCGATGACTCCATCGAAGAAATCATCGAACAGTTGCGCCACAACAAGCGCACGCGCCTGCCGGTGTTCCACAGTGATATCAACCAGGTCGAAGCCGTCCTCAACACCCGGCACATCCTGCACTTGCTGCCCGATGCGAGCCTGACCAGGGAAGCCTTGCTGGCGGCCAGCCACGAGCCGTACTTCGTGCCGGAAAGCACCCCGCTGCAGCTGCAACTGCTCAACTTCCACAAACAGCAGCGACGCCTGGGCATGGTGGTCGATGAATACGGCGAAGTGCTGGGCATCGTCACCCTGGAAGACATTCTCGAAGAAATCGTCGGCGAGTTCGAAAGCCAGCACAGCCTGGACAACCCGCACATTCATCCGCAAGCCGACGGACGCCTGGTGATCGACGGAGCCGCGTCCATCCGCGAACTGAACAAGAGCCTCGGCTGGCACCTGCCCAGCGATGGCCCGAAAACCCTGAACGGCTTGGTCACCGAAGCGCTGGAAACCATCCCGGACTGCCCTGTCTGCCTTAAAATCGGCCGCTATCGCCTGGAAATTCTCGCGACTGAGGAAAACCGTGTCACGCGGGTGTTGATTTGGCAGACCAACCCGGCTCTCGCTGCTTTACCCGCCCGTTAGATTGTTCAAAGATCGCAGCCTGCGGCAGCTCCTACATTGGAACGCGTTTCCCCTGTAGGAGCTGCCGAAGGCTGCGATCTTTTGCGCTTGTTGAATCGTTAGCCACCTTCCTATAATCGAACCGCTTACCCAAGCCCCGCCACACCCTGTGCCACCCGCACTCTGCGTTAAGCCCACATCCCTGGGTTCTCGACCATAATAATTCGCTCCACTGGGGCACATGACTGTCAGGGATCACCGCATGACGACCAGCACGACTTACAGCGACTCCACTCCTGCACAACCGACGAACTCCGCTACCCGCGTGGCCACTGCGAGCTTCATCGGTACCGCCATCGAGTTCTACGATTTCTATGTCTATGCCACCGCTGCAGCGCTGGTGATTGGCCCGGTGTTCTTTCCGCAGACATCCGGCACCGCCCAGATGCTGTCGGCGTTTCTCACGTTCGGCATCGCCTTCCTCGCACGCCCCTTGGGTTCGGCCCTTTTCGGCCACTTCGGCGACCGTATCGGCCGCAAGTCGACCCTGGTCGCCTCGCTGCTGCTGATGGGCGTGTGCACCACGCTGATCGGCGTGCTGCCGGGATACGACAGCATTGGCGCCTGGGCACCGATCCTGTTGTGCGCGCTGCGCTTCGGCCAGGGCCTGGGGCTGGGCGGCGAATGGGGTGGCGCGGCATTGCTGGCCACGGAGAACGCGCCGAAAGGCAAACGCGCGTGGTTCGGCATGTTCCCGCAGTTGGGCCCATCCATTGGTTTCCTGGCGGCCAACGGCCTGTTCCTGACTTTGGCCGTGGTGCTGAACGATGAACAGTTCCGCTCATGGGGCTGGCGTATTCCGTTCCTGCTCAGCGCCGCGCTGGTGATGGTAGGCCTGTACGTGCGCCTCAAGCTGCATGAGACCCCGGTATTCGCCAACGCCATGGCGCGCCAGGAACGGGTGAAGATCCCGCTGTTCGAGCTGTTCGGCCAATACTGGGCGCCCGTCTTGCTGGGCGCCGGCGCGATGGTAGTGTGCTATGCGCTGTTTTACATCTCTACGGTGTTTTCCCTGAGCTACGGCGTAGCCACACTCGGCTACAGCCGCGAAACCTTCCTCGGCCTGCTGTGCTTTGCGGTGCTGTTCATGGCGGCTGCCACGCCGCTGTCGGCCTGGGCCAGCGACCGTTACGGGCGCAAGCCGGTGCTGATCGTCGGCGGCGTGCTGGCGATCCTGTCGGGTTTCCTCATGGAACCGCTGCTGACCCAAGGTTCGACCTGGGGTGTGGCGTTGTTCCTGTGCATCGAACTGTTTCTGATGGGCGTGACATTTGCGCCCATGGGCGCGCTGCTGCCAGAGCTGTTCCCCACCCACGTGCGCTACACCGGTGCCTCGGCGGCCTACAACCTGGGCGGTATCGTGGGCGCCTCCGCAGCGCCTTTCTTCGCCCAGAAACTGGTGGCCATGGGCGGACTGAGCTACGTCGGCGGCTATGTGTCCGGGGCGGCGGTGCTGAGTTTGATTGCGGTGCTGTGCCTGAAGGAAACGCGGCATAACGATTTGAATCAGGTCGCCTGACAGATCGCTTTCGCGGGCAAGCCCGCTCCCACAGGGTTGGTGTCGATCACAAAATAGTGGTTCGACATAAGACCTGTGGGAGCGGGCTTGCCCGCGAAGGGGCCCTCCCAGACAAAACACCCACCACAACTTTTCCCCCGCCCATTGTCACCTCGCTCTACGCGCATCGGCTCATCCCCGCTATACTTCCCGGCTTTTCCTGAATAAATGCCAATAGGGTCCCGCCGCGCATGGATAAGACCTACCAGCCGCACGCCATTGAAACTTCCTGGTACAACACCTGGGAGTCAGAGAATTACTTCGCCCCGCAAGGCGCGGGCGAGTCCTACACCATCATGATCCCGCCGCCGAACGTCACCGGCAGCCTGCACATGGGTCACGGCTTCAACAACGCGATCATGGACGCCCTGATCCGTTTCCGCCGCATGCAGGGTCGCAACACCCTGTGGCAGCCGGGCACCGACCACGCCGGTATCGCCACGCAGATGCTGGTCGAGCGTCAGCTCGAAGCCAAGGGCCAGAGCCGCCATGACCTGGGCCGCGAAAAGTTCCTCGAGAAAGTCTGGGAATGGAAGGATGAGTCCGGTGGCAACATCAGCCGTCAGATCCGTCGCCTCGGCTCGTCCGTCGACTGGAGCCGCGAGCGCTTCACCATGGACGACGGCCTCTCGGAAGCCGTTAAAGAAGCGTTCGTACGCCTGCACGAAGACGGCCTGATCTACCGCGGCAAGCGCCTGGTCAACTGGGACACCAAGCTGCACACGGCGATTTCCGACCTCGAAGTGGAAAACCACGACGAGAAAGGTTTCCTGTGGAACCTGAAATACCCGCTGGCCGACGGCGCCAAGACGGCTGAAGGCAACGATTTCCTGATCGTCGCGACCACTCGCCCGGAAACCATGCTCGGCGACTCCGCCGTGGCCGTGAACCCGAACGATGAACGCTACAAAGCCCTGATCGGCAAATTTGTCGAGCTGCCACTGGTTGGCCGCCGCATCCCGATCATCGCCGACGATTACTGCGACCCTGAATTCGGCACCGGCTGCGTGAAAATCACCCCGGCCCACGATTTCAACGACTACGAAGTCGGCAAGCGTCACAACCTGCCGCTGCTGAACATCTTCGACAAGAACGCAGCGGTTCTGCCGGCTTGCCAGGTGTTCAACCTCGACGGCACGCTGAACGAAACCATCGACGGCAAGATCCCGGCCGAATACGCCGGTCTCGACCGCTTCGAAGCGCGCAAGCAGATCGTGGCCGCGTTCGACGCTGCCGGCCTGTTGGTCAGCGTTGATGATCACGCCCTGAAAGTGCCGAAAGGCGACCGTTCCGGCACCGTCATCGAACCGTGGCTGACCGACCAGTGGTACGTGTCCACCAAGCCTTTGGCTGAACCTGCGATCGCCGCCGTTGAAGACGGCCGCATCCAGTTCGTACCGAAACAGTACGAAAACATGTACTTCTCGTGGATGCGCGACATCCAGGACTGGTGCATCAGCCGTCAACTCTGGTGGGGCCACCGCATTCCGGCCTGGTACGACGAGTCGGGCAAGGTCTACGTCGGTCGCGACGAAGCCGAAGTGCGTGCCAAGCACAACCTCGGCCCGGACGTTGCCCTGCAACAGGACAACGACGTTCTCGACACCTGGTTCAGCTCGGGCCTGTGGACCTTCTCCACCCTCGGCTGGCCGGAAAAAACCGAATTCCTGAAAAAATTCCACTCCACCGACGTCCTGGTAACCGGCTTCGACATCATTTTCTTCTGGGTTGCCCGGATGATCATGCTCACCATGCATCTGGTGAAAAACGAAGACGGCACGCCGCAGGTTCCGTTCAAGACCGTGTATGTTCACGGCCTGGTACGTGACGGCCAGGGCCAGAAGATGTCCAAGTCCAAGGGCAACGTCCTGGACCCGCTGGACATCATCGACGGTATCGAGCTCGAAGCCCTGGTGCAGAAGCGCACCTCCGGCATGATGCAGCCGAAACTGGCGAAGAAGATCGAGAAGCAGACCCGCGACGAGTTTGCCGAAGGCATCGCCAGCTACGGCACCGACGCCCTGCGCTTCACCTTCTGCTCGCTGGCGTCCACCGGTCGTGACATCAAGTTCGACATGGGCCGCGTCGAGGGCTATCGCAACTTCTGCAACAAGATCTGGAACGCGGCGCGCTACGTGCTGGACAAGGGCGAAGACTGCGGCCAGAACGGCGAAGCCTATGAGCTGTCGCTGGCGGATCGCTGGATCATTTCGCAGCTGCAACGCACCGAAGCCGAAGTGACCCGCCAACTCGACCAGTTCCGTTTCGACCTGGCGGCACAAGCGCTGTATGAGTTCATCTGGAACCAGTACTGCGACTGGTACCTGGAACTGTCCAAGCCTGTGCTGTGGGACGAAAACGCTCCGGTTGAACGCCAGCGCGGCACCCGTCGCACCCTGGTGCGCGTACTGGAAGTCGCCCTGCGCCTGGCGCATCCGTTCATGCCGTTCATCACCGAAGAAATCTGGCAGCGCATCGCGCCGCTGGCAGGTATCGAAGGCAAGACGATCATGCTGCAACCTTGGCCAGTGGCCAACGAAACACGCATCGATCAGGCGGCCGAAGACGACATCGAATGGCTCAAGGGCCTGATGCTCGGCACCCGTAACATCCGTGGCGAAATGAACATCGGCCCGGGCAAACCGCTGCCGCTGTTCCTGAAGAACGTCAGCGCCGAAGATCAGCGTCGCCTGACCGAAAACGAAGCCCTGCTGAAGAAGCTGGCGCGCCTCGAATCGATCACCGTGCTGGCTGCCGGCGAAGAAGCACCACTGTCCGCCACCGCACTGGTCGGCGAGATGGAAGTGCTGGTGCCAATGGCCGGCCTGATCGACAAAGGTGCGGAACTGGCGCGTCTGGACAAGGAAATCCAGCGTCTGCAGGGTGAAGTGCAACGTGTCGGCGGCAAGCTGTCCAACGCCGGCTTCGTAGACAAGGCGCCCGCCGAAGTCATCGAGAAAGAACGCGCCAAACTGGCCGAGGCCGAACAGGCCTTGGGCAAGCTGGCCGAGCAGCACGCGCGAATTGCCAGCCTGTAACGGCAGATCGCAATGAGAAAGGGAGGTCCAAGCGGCCTCCCTTTTTTATGCCGCATCCCCCCCTGTAGGAGCTGCCGCAGGCTGCGATCTTTTGATCTTGCTTTTTAAAAAACAAGATCAAAAGATCGCAGCCTGCGGCAGCTCCTACAGGGAACACCTGGATGTGGGACAATGCCCGCCACTTTTAGCCATACCCGAATCGACCACCGCCATGACCGCCCCCCGCACACCAAAACCTGCGCGCAAAAAGCCTGAATCCGCGCCTGCGGCCAAAGCCGCTGCGCCGCGTGAGAAGGCCAGCCTGCACCCGCGCAATCGCCATCAGGGTCGCTACGACTTTCCGGCGCTGATCAAAAGCACGCCGGAACTGAAAAAATTCGTGATCATCAATCCGTACGGCAAGGAAAGCATCGACTTCGCCAGCCCGGAGGCCGTGCGGGTGTTCAACCGGGCGCTGCTCAAGTCGTTCTATGGCATCGCTCATTGGGACATTCCGGCCGACTACCTGTGTCCGCCAGTGCCAGGCCGTGCCGATTACGTGCACTTCCTCGCCGACCTGCTGGCCAGCGGGAATGACGGAGCGATCCCCCGTGGTGCTGCCGTGAAGGTGCTGGACATCGGCATGGGCGCCAACTGCGTGTATCCGCTGATCGGTTACAGCGATTATCACTGGCAATTCCTTGGCTCCGACATCGATGCGACCGCCATCGCCGCGGCGAAGGCCATCATTCAATCCAATGGCCTGAACAAGGCGATCCAGGTACGCCAGCAGAGCAACCCCAAGCAGATCCTCACAGGCCTGCTGGAGAGCGCAGAGCGGTTCGACCTGACCATGTGCAACCCGCCATTCCATGCCTCGCTGGACGAGGCCACGCGGGGCAGTACGCGCAAATGGCGAGCCCTGGGCAAGGCCGATCCGAAACGCAAGCTGCCGGTGCTGAACTTTGGCGGGCAGGCGGCGGAACTGTGGTGTGAGGGCGGGGAAGTGCGTTTCGTCACGCAACTGGTCAGCGAGAGCGTGCAGGTGGCGCAACAAGTGCTGTGGTTCAGCACGCTGGTGTCGAAAGCATCGAACCTGCCGGCGATCCAGACGGCCCTAAGCAAGGCCGGCGCGCTGGACAGTCGAGTCGTGGAAATGGGTCAGGGACAGAAACAGAGCCGCTTCGTCGCCTGGACCTTCCAGACCCAGGCGCAGCAACAGGCCTGGCGTCAGACGCGATGGTCCAAAGCTACTGCAGAGTAAAAAACCGGACGCACAAAAAAGCCGTGTCGGGATGGCTCCTGTACACGGCTTTTTTTTACGAGCCTTGGCGGTTAACGGTGAAGCTTAGTCCCACACCCTAAACTACCTGATAACTTTCCTGGCAACTCAGCGCTTTGTTACACGAACATTCTCTTTGAACGCACAGGCCCGCGCCTCCTTGCTATCGCAGTAATACTGACCAAACCATTCCTCCCATGGCCCGTTAGTATCAATGCTCACGACAGTTCCCTCTCGCTTGTATCTCATATCCAGTTCGCCTCCATTTTTCAGCATGTAACCGCAACGCAGAATTTCGCCGGCTACAGTGCTGATCTCGGCCGCTATGCGAGGAGCGAATATCGCCAGTTCGAACTCACCTACCGGCCCGCGCCCGGTTTGCGAAACGCCGTACCATTCCCCGTCACCACTGGCTGTCGGGGCTTTATAGGCACCGGCTGCCAACTCCTTGATGTCAGCAGGGCTTGGGCAGTACTCGGTCACATTGGCCAACGCCTGACCGGACACCAGAAACGATACGCACATCAACAACTGTTTAACTTTCATAAAAAACGTCCCTGTAACGAACAACTGAAATTTGGTTTTGGCTTTTACGCAAAGCCGTGCGCTACGCCTTATCGATACTACCGACCCAAGGCGCGCACTCAACTGTCAGTTCTGTAGGAGCGTTCGTTTTATACAGGGAGAAAAGTGTTATTTCAGAACAACCGAGCTATCTCGATGAAACGCGCGAAAACAACCGATTCCACAAAAAAATCATTGCCAAAGTTTACCTTGCGTAAACTTTTTCAACGCCCATAAAAAAACCGTGCCCGGATCGCTCCGGCGCACGGTTTTTTCTTAACAAGTCTTACTTGTTAACAGCGTCGGTCAGGCCTTTGGCCACAACCAGCTTGATCACTTTCTTGGCAGCGATTTCGATGGCAGCGCCAGTCGAAGGATTACGGCCAGTGCGGGCAGGACGCTCAGTCACTTTCAGCTTGCCGATACCTGGCAGAGTGATTTCGCCGCCGTTTTCCAGCTGATCGGCAACGATTTGGCCCAGTTGGTCCAGAGCGTTACGCGCGGTGGTTTTCGGCGCGTCGATAGCTTCAGCGATGTCGGCGATCAGTTGGTCTTTAGTAAGAGCCATTTAGTGTTCCTTCCCTATCAAATTCATATGGATTGCAGAGTGCAATGTCAGCCATCGAGCCCGATCTTCTGGATCTGGCACCCTCGGCCAAATAACCTCGGGATCGGGGTTATAGATACCGAAATCAGGGTTTGGTTCGACCTGACAAATGCTGACTGCACGCTTAACGCAGTGACTTCGCGCAAGACCGGGCAAAGCTAGCACACAGACGTGGAAATATCCGCCTCTAGCTACCCATTTGGTCAGCTTTATTGCGCTAAAACAGGAAAAAAACGCATAAGCGCCGTCGGTCGCCTGCCAATTGCCCTCTATCCCTCCTGTAGGAGCTGCCGAAGGCTGCGATCTTTTGCCTTTGTATTTTAAAAAACAAGATCAAAAGATCGCAGCCTTCGGCAGCTCCCACAGAGGGATGCGGGTACACTGAGCGCTTTTTCGGGGGAGCACGCCCTCCTCTCCTCATTCAGCCGAGAAGCCCATGCCGATCCGTCATTGCATCGTCCACCTGATCGACAAAAAACCCGACGGCACACCTGCAGTTCTCCACGCCCGAGACTCCGAACTGGCCGAGTCCGCAGCCATCGAGAACATGCTCGCCGACCTCAACGAAAGCTATAACGCCAAACAGGGTAAAGCCTGGGGCCTGTTCCATCCGGAATCCGGTGCATTTCCGTTCAGCGGCTGGCTGAAGGAGTACCTCGAGGGCAGCCAGGATTTCACAGCGTTCAGCCGCGTGGCGGTCGAGCACCTGCAAAAGCTGATGGAAGAATCGAACCTGTCCGTCGGCGGCCATGTGTTGTTCGCACACTACCAGCAAGGCATGACCGACTACCTGGCCATCGCCCTGCTGCACCACAGCGAAGGCGTGGCCGTGACAGATGAGCTGGACGTGACCCCGTCCCGTCACCTGGACCTGGGCCAATTGCACCTGGCGGCGCGGATCAACGTTTCCGAGTGGCAGAACAATAAACAATCCAAGCAGTACATTTCGTTCATCAAAGGCAAGAACGGCAAAAAGGTTTCGGAGTATTTCCGCGACTTCATCGGCTGCCAGGAAGGCGTCGACGGTCCGGGTGAAACCCGCACCCTGCTCAAGGCCTTCAGTGATTTCGTTGAAAGCGAAGACCTGCCGGAAGACGACGCCCGCGAGAAGACCAAGACCCTGGTGGATTACGCCAGCAGCCAGGCCAAGCTCGGTGAGCCGATGGGCCTGGAAGAATTGTCGGGGCTGATCGACGAAGAACGCCCGAAGGCCTTCTACGATCACATTCGCAACAAGGACTACGGCCTGTCGCCGGAAATCCCGGCCGATAAGCGCACCCTGAACCAGTTCCGCCGATTCACCGGCCGTGCCGAAGGCCTGTCGATCAGTTTCGAAGCGCACCTGCTGGGTTCGAAGATCGAGTATGACGAAGAAGCCGGCACCCTGATCATCAAGGGCCTGCCCACTTCGCTCACCGATCAGCTGAAGCGTCGCAACTGATGCTCGGCGGCGTACTGAAAAAATTCCTGCTGATCCTGCTGGTGGTCGTGGCTTACCAGAACTGGGGCAAGATCGAGCGGGTGTTCAACCCTTCGCAAGTGGTGCCTGCACAGACGCAGGCCCGGGCCAACGTCGTGCTCTACGCCACCGAATGGTGTGGTTACTGCAAGCTGACCCGGCGCTTTCTCGATCAGAAAGGCATTCCGTACAAGGAATTCGATATCGAGAAGGATGCCGTCGCGCGCGGGGACTATGAGGCCTTGGGTGGCGGAGGGATTCCGATCATCGATGTGAACGGAACCCTGATTCGCGGGTATGACCCGGATGCGATTCTGGCTGCACTGAAGTAACCCAAAGATCAAAAGATCGCAGCCTTCGGCAGCTCCTACATGAGATGGGTGCAGGAGCTGCCGAAGGCTGCGATCTTTTCGTTTTTGCTATCAACAGAAATGTCAGCAAGCTTCGATCCGGAAACCAAACCGCGGGAAGTGCACATGCACCACCCCGCCACGCTCGTCCTTGCGTCGTATGATCAATTCTTCACTGCCGGCAAACAGCAGCTCTCCCACGACCGGATCAACGCCGTAGTCCGTGGCGGCGATCACCACCTGCTGACCCGCCGTGAATCCGTTGGGATCGACGAACTGCTCATCCGGCAATGCCGCTGGCGTGGACCTGCGCGCCACCTCCAGTGCCTCTTCGGACGTCATCTCGCTGGAGGCACCATGACCAAAGCCCAATACCCGAGAGAGCCATGCATTGACTGCCGGGTAAGCCTCAACCAGCGGAGCCGTCACCGCTGTGGCCTTGAGGAACCAGAGGCAATGGGCCAGGGCAAAGTCGGCAATCGACGGTTCACCGAACAGGAAATCACCCTCTTCACGCTGCAACTGCAGCTCCAGCCGCGACATGATCGTTGGCCACTGATGCTTGGCCTGTTCGGTAGACAATTTTGTCGCGCTACCACCACTGAACAAACCGGCACGGTCGGCCAGAAATGCCTTGATCGCTTCCGGCGATAAATTGCCAAAACGCACCGCTATCGATTCCGGCTGGAACACCAGGCTGACCGCGTGCTGGAACACAACAGAGTCAGCCCAGGCTGCAAAAGACGTGGTGATCATTTCCTGACCTTCCGGAAAGAACGCCGGCAAGGCTTTTTCCTGTTCCAGTCGCCGGGCAATCAATGCCGTATCGCAATAAATATCTGCACCGACCTGCAACACCGGTGTCTTGCGATAGCCACCGGTCAATGCCGTAAGGTCCGGTTTGGGCATCACCGGCGAGATCTTCACCGAGCGCCAGGACAACCCTTTGAAACCCAGCAGCAGCCGGGCCTTTTCGGCAAAGGGGGACGTCGGGTAATGATGAAGAATCAACTCGGACATGCTCGGCTCCGCCGCACAAATTAGGAATCCGCAGCTTAGCGCGCAATCGGTTGGCAGCCTACAGATGTGCCTGATGGGAGCCGATCAACCAGATTGATAAGACGCGACCAGACACTCCTTGGCGCTTTTGCGCAGTTTCTTGATCAACCGTTCCTGGCGCAGCGCTTCGCTTTTGTCGCGACAACGTTCGGTGTAGACCAGCGCCATGGCCGGGCTGGACAGAAAGAACCGTGCACCCTTGCCACTTTGATGCTTGGCGAAGCGGCGCACGGGATCATCGCTGACCCCGCAATACAGCGAGCCATTGGCCGCGCGAACGAGGTAGACGAACCAGGGCTTGCTGACGGGAGACTCGCTTGGGGTGGTCACGGCACGATCAAGGCTTGAAAGGAAACGAGCCGCGATCTTATCAGCGACCGGCCTGAAATGCCTTCAGCCCCTTCAATGCCTGGGCGCGAACGGCGTTGCGCACCAGTGGCGTCCAGCCCAGCAGCAGACCTTTGAAACCCAAGGCCTGACGTGACCAGGTCCAGAGATCGAAGCTGTCGTGATGTTCGCAGATCCTGCCGTCACGGAAGATAAAACGCGCCTGGATGTCGTTGACCACGGTGTTGCCGGTCTGGCTGAACAGGTAGGTTGCCACCCAATGAGCACCACCGGTGCGCCCGTCGGCGTGAACATGATCGAAGGTCAGGGAAAAATCCTTGGCCCGCGTAGTCAACATGCGCCACATGTCACCGGCATCGCGACCGCGAAGCTCACCGAACGCCGGGTCACTGAACACCACGTCGTCGGTGTAGCAAGCCGCCATGGCTTCGGCATCCAGGCGCTGGAAAGCCTGGTAGAAACGGGTGATCAAGGCGCTATGGGCTTCACTCATCTGCGGGTTCCCCTGGGTTTGCATAATGATTTCGAAAGAGCACCCGCACGATAGTCTGCAAATGCATCGAACACTATCGGCATTCACGACGAAAATAACGCGATGACTATTCAGGTCATTCCGCAGTCCCGGGCGTAGGAAAAAAGATCAACGTCCGTGGAAATGCCTAACCGGTGCATGGCCATTTTCTTTTGTTTACTGATGGTCGACACGCTGCGATTGAAGTGAACGGCGATTTCGCTGACGGTCATGCCACTGGCGAGCATTCGGACCACTTCGTGCTCCTTGGCTGACAAAGGTGATTCGTGAAACTGATCGCGGGTATTGGCCAACAGTGTGCGCAGGGACTTGCTGAGGTAATGGCGCCCTTCCTGCACCGCATTGATTGCCAGGGGCAACTCCGTCGCCGATGCGGTTTTGGCGACGATGGCCATCACCCCTTGCGCCAGTGCAGCCCTTGCCGTCACCACACTGGTAAACATGGTCACCAGAATGATCGGCAAGGTCGGGTAATGACGCTGAATCGTACTCAACATTTTCAAGCCATCAGCCTGCTGCCCTCCCGGCATGGAGAAGTCGGTGATCAGCAGTTCGCAGGGCGTACTTGAAAGCAGATCCATCAAGTTGTCGACACTGTCGGCCTCGCCGACGATCACGCATCGTCGACTGGCGTTGATGAGTATGCGCAGCCCGACACGAACGACGGAATGGTCGTCAGCAATAACGACTCGCATTGTGGGATACCTCCTGCTGGTGGCGCAAAAGCGCGGAAAGTAGCGCCGTTCCTGCCCCTTCCACAACGCCTCGAAACTTCCTCTGACGTCGCATCCCCAATGTATTCAATGGACTAACTCTTTGCCCATCCAACAAACAGATGGTTCCTACATTGCAGCGCGCTGAAGACTACGCAGGAGGACTACAACTAAAAGAACCCTCCTTAGAAACCGCTGCGTAGTCCGTAACACTCTTTCATACACGCCCACTCTCTTTTCGTATTAGTTGCATTCCTCCAGCGCCCCTTGCGCACTAACTTGTCGCCTTCCAAGCAGTCCGGCCACCCCTGCCTAGAACTGCGCTCACTCTTTGCCTGACTACCCATTACATGAAGAAGACGCCTACGCCCCTGAGCACTGCCTGCCTGCTCACGGATTCCCTGCGCTACCTGTATTGCGAGCCATGCCAACAGTCTTTTATCCAGGAAACCCAATGAGCGACATCAAGACAATATTTCTGAAGCAGTTGCGCCGCCTGACCCGCACGGGTATCGGCGCGTGCGCTCTGATTTGGACCGTACAGGCCCACGCCGACGGCATGGTGCCCGATACCTCCGTGATCATCGTCAATGAAGCCAACGGGGAAACTGCCGTATCCGTGACCAATACCGACGCCAGCCTGGCACTGCTACACGTCACCATAGAAGACATTCCCGAAGACACCGAACCATTGGTATTCGTGACGCCACCCTTGGCACGCGTTGAAGCCGCCAAGACGCAGTTGGTGCGCTTCATCCTGCAATCGGAAAAGCCCCTGCTCACCCAGCGTTTGAAGCGGGCGATTTTTGAAGGCATCCCCCAAGGCAAACCTGCTGCCGAAGCCGGGCATGCGCGTGTGGGTGTGACAGTGCGCCAGAACCTGCCGATCATCCTTCATCCCGCTGGCCTGGCGCCCAACCGCACGCCATGGACCGACCTGAAATGGTCGCTGCAGGAGGGTCAACTGACCGTACGCAACGAAACACCTTATGTCGTACGCCTGGCTCAGGAAATACAACTGCTGCCTTCCGGAAGCGCCGCGACGCTACCGCGAACCTACGTACTGCCCGGTGACAAGATCAGCATTACGGTCCCTGCAAAGGCTGCCACCCAGGTTCGAATCAATCCAGCGACCGTCTATGGCTTTGCCGTGCCTCCCTATGACGCGCCGATCGCCCTCTAAGAGCAGACATCATCGATAGCGCCATGCAGGGAAAAGCAGGCGTCGACAATTCAGCGTGACGGAAGCCGAAGCGGATCAATCCGGCACCCTGGCAGAACCCAAGTGAACCCCATGAACACCGTATTGAAATACCGTGATGGCGAAGCCTTGCCTGCGATTCGGCCGGCCAGCACGTCCCCTCATCTGTCGCGAGTCCGGACCGGCATGGTGTTGCTGCTTGGCAACGTGCTGACAGGACTCGAAGCCAATGCCGAAGACCTCAATGCCGATCTGTTGCTGACTTCGTTCGACCGGAAAACGCTGATTCAGAGGGGTATCGACCCCAGTCTCGCAACCCAACTATTGGCCGCCCCGAGCTTCACCGCCGGCCGACATCCGATCACCCTCACGGTCAATGGCCAACGTCGCGGCCGGGTCGACGTCACGTTCAACCGGGAGGGCGACTTGTGCTTTGACCGTTCCCTGCTGGATGCGGCAAACCTGAGCGAGCCATCGATTCCGGCCAACGACAAAGGCTGTTTCGATGTACTCGCCACCTGGCCGCAGGCCCGAATCGAACAGGATCCGGCCAATCTCGGCCTTTCCTTGATAGTGCCCACCCAGGCGATACGCCCGGTGGTCCGGGATATCTCCGGTTATCAAACCGGCGGTATCGCCGGGTTACTCAACTACGACATCAACAGCCTCCACAGCCAGTACGGCAATCGATCGAGCCGCTACCTCTCAGCCAACACCGAGGCCGGTTTCAATGCCGGCGACTGGATTGTGCGCAGCCGTCAGGTGCAGACCTGGCAGAACGATATGTCGCACACCACTCACCTGGCGGCTTACGCCCAGCGCACCTTTGCCCGCCACGAAACAGTGCTTCAAGCGGGTCAGGTCAATCTCTACAACCCGGTACTGGCCGGCGCACAGATCACCGGCGTTCAGGTCATGACGGAGCAAGCGCTCCAGGTCGAAGGCCAAGGCAATCCCATCGAAGGGATTGCCCGCAGCCAGGCCCAGGTCGAAATACGCCAGAACGGTTCGCTGATCCACTCGACAGTAGTACCGGCCGGACCGTTTTCCCTGAGTAACGTACGTCGGCTCGACAGTCGCTCCGATGTTGAAGTCACCGTCAAGGAAGCGGATGGCAGCGAGCAACGCTTCACGGTCCCCGTCGCCATGCTCGGCGTTGGCCTGCCGGCTCCCGGCTTTTCGTTGGCCGCCGGCCAGGTACGCAGTCTCGGCGACGCCCGGAGCGGCGAACCCTGGGTGATCAGCGGCGGCTGGAGTGGAGCACTCAACCCGAATGTCTTGCTCAGCACCGGTGCCACCGGTTCCGCCGATTACCGTGCTGCGGGTGCTGACCTGAGCCTGCTGCCAGGGCCCGCCACACAGATCCAGACCACCCTGCAAGCGGCCGACACCAGCACCCGCCAGGCCGACAGGGGGCTTCAGGCCGACCTGAATGTTTCGCAACGCTTGGGTGAACGGTGGTCGATCAATGCTGGAACTTCGTACCGGACCTTCGGCTATCGCGACTTGTCCGAAGCGGTGTTCGATACTCAGTCCGAGCGTAGCCAGTCGCGCTACCGCGATCAGCAGAGCCTTTCGCTGGCCTGGTCACACCCCGGGCTTGGCGCGTTCAGCAGCGGCTTCAATCGTTCAACGACATTCGACGGGCAAAACAGCAGCCGCGCCCTGGCGTCCTGGGGCACCCGGATTGGCGACGTGTCGGTGTCGGCCACCGCGCAATGGCAAGTCAGCGGCACCCAACGTAGCGACGACAGTGTCTACCTGAGCCTCAGCATTCCACTGGGTGAACGTCGTCGGGCGCGCACCTGGGTACGCAGTTCCGCTGGCGAATATCGCAGTGGTATCGGCTTGAACGAGCAGATCAACGACCAGTTGAGCTACCGGGTCGGTGTCGAGCACGACACACGAGACAAACAAGTGCAGTCCTCGGCGGGGGTTTCCCTGCTGCCGCGCTACAGCCAACTGGACTTGAACTACACCCGCTCCGACGCCGAACGTTCCAGCTATCAGGTTGGCGCGCGTGGCGGGGCCGTTCTGCACGGCGACGGCCTGACGTTATCGCCATACGCCGTAAGGGACACCTTCGCGCTGCTTTCGGTTGGCGATGAAAGCGCCATCAAAGTCTCGACCCCAAGCGGTCCGGTCTGGACCGACTGGAAAGGTCAGGCCGTGGTGCCTCAGGTGAGCGCCTATGGGCGCAGCCCGGTAGAAGTCGACACCCGCTCGCTGCCACGCAACCTCGATATCAACAACGGACTGGCCGTGGTTTCCGCCGGACGCGGTGCCGTCGACAAGGTCGAGTTCGGTGTCACCTTGACCCGTCGTGCCCTGCTCAAAGTCACCACGGACGACGGTGCCCCACTGCCCCGTGGCGCAACGGTAAGCAGCGCAGACGGTGAGTTCATCACGCTCGCTCAAGAAGGTGGATTGGTGTTTCTGCCCAACGTCCTGAACACCCGCGACCTGTGGATAACCGCACCAGGGCTGGAGCGCTGCGAACTGCGTTTCGAACTGCCGGCCAAGGCCAATACCCAGGTGTATTACGAGACCGCTGCCGCCCGGTGCCGCACACTTTGAGGATATCCCCATGAAGCTGTCCCACCCTTTGTTGCTGACACTCGGCACGTTGATGTTGAGCGGACTTGCGCCGCACGCCTGGGCCCTCGCCGATGAATGCAAGCTCACCCTGAGTCAGCCGGTAGTCGATTACGGTTTGACGAATCGGGCCATACGCGCCAATGGCTCCGCAGAGCAAACCCTGGGCGAGCGCCACCTGAGCCTGAACCTGAGCTGTCCCCAACCCACTGACATGACCCTGTTCTACCGTGCCATGGCCGCGACCGCCGAGCGCTTTCGCTTTGCCGAACACGGCAGCTATGCCGTGCGCATGAGTGACGCCGTGCTCGATGGGCAACCGGTGGACCTGGGCTTTATTTCTGCCATCGGCCAAGTACCGGAAGCATCCGCTTCGAGTCTGCTTTGGCAACCGCAGCAGGCCATCGTTCCGGTCCGGAGCGGTGTGGCGGCGCAAGGGCAAAGTCTTTCGGCGCAACTGGAGCTGACAGCCTGGGCGTCGGAAAAAGCCTTGCAGGTACGTGACGCTGTCGTCTGGGAAACCACCGGCCTGTTCGACGCAGTCGCGACGGGTCTTTCAAGGGAGATAACCCTGCGCGCCAGTTTCGCGCCCACCGCGTGCAAAGTGGAGCTGTCCAATGGCGGCCTGGTGGATTTCGGTCGGCTATCGAAAAACGACCTGAACGCAGACAAAAGCACCCGACTGCCACCCAAGGATTTGACCCTGCGGGTCGACTGCGACGCCCCGATGGAATTTGCCCTGGTCATGCATGACAACCGCCCAGGCACGGCAACCGTCAACAGCGAGATTTACTACGGGCTGGGTCTGGATCACCGCAACAACAAGATCGGCCTGTACTCACTGAATGTCGATCCCGCTAACGCCAGCGCCGACAGCTTCGCCCGCGTGTATCGAACCGACTCCACCACCCAGGGCGCGGCCTGGAGCACCTCCAGTTCGACCCCCATACCCTTCGCCCAGAGAAGCTATCTGGGCTTTTCCGACAGCGCCGGTAGCACCGCAGGCCCGGCCTTTATCCAGAACCTCACAACCACGGTGACGGTCGAGGCCGTCATTGCCCCCACCGCGAGCCTGGACCTGAGCACCGCCGTTCACCTCGACGGCTCGGGGACGATCGAAATTCTTTACCCGTAACACCCACCCTGCCTCGTTGAAGCCGCGGAGCACTTTCGCCCCTCGGAACATTCAAGGCCAACAATGAAAGAAAGGAAGTTTTATATGAAAAAGTACCTTGCAGCACTCGCTACAACAGCCGTGATCGGCACCGCCCCTCAGGCCTTCGCCGTGGGCAATACCCTGGAGGTCAAAGGCACTATCACGCCAGTCGCTTGCACACCGACATTCTCCAATAGCGGTCTCATTGATATCGGCAAGATCTCGACATCACAGCTTAAGGAAGATGAGAATACGAAGGTTGGGGATGCACATCCGATGCGCTTGACCATAGCCTGTGATGGTGAAATCAGTTTCGCACTGAAGCCAACTGACAATACCGGCAACTCATCACCGGTTGGTCCGGTTGCGTTTGGCCTCGGTCTGACCCCTAAGAACGAAAAGTTGGGCTTCTTTGTCCCCAACGTCACGAAAGTTACAGCGGATGCAGCTGAAGCGGAGGCAATCGAATCAACCGACGAATTATCCTGGGTGAAAGCCACCGTGGCCAAACCGGGATATTTCTTGTCCTTTACCTCTACTGGCGGCTCCCAACCGATTAAAGCTACAGATGTCACCTATGATTTTACGGTCGACACCTTTATCGCTCGCGCCGACTCGCTGGACCTGACTGACGAAATCGCCTTTGAAGGCTCCGCGACGTTCGACGTGGTTTACTACTAAGCGTCAAGGCACTGAACCGTTCGTTGTCTGAATGAACGGTTCAGCACCTATACCTCTACGAAAAAAAGGAATTTATCGATGAAGCGTATTCCCATGGCGCTGACCACCGGACTGCTGATGGGCATGACGACTGCTGCCATTGCGGTGTCCCCCAATGCACTCTTGGTCAAAGGCACCATCACCCCGGTCGCCTGCACCCCGACGTTCTCCAACAACGGTCTTGTCGACTACGGAAAAATCTCCCGACAGGACCTGAACATCGACCAAAGGACGCGACTGCGTGACGAATTCCTCGACCTCGACATCAACTGCAACACAGCGGCGCATTTCGCATTGATCATGCGCGATAACCGCGAAGGCTCGGCCATCGTCAACAGTGAGATCTATTACGGCCTGAACCTCGACCGCAGCGGCAACCGGATCGGTCTGTACTCACTGCACTTCGATCCTGCCCGCACTGTAGCGGACGCTCTGCCGCAAGTGTATCGAACCGACTCCACCACTGAAGGGCGGGCGTGGAGTACATCAAGGTCCAGTCCCATACCGATTGCCGCCAACAGCTGGCTGGGCTTCACCGACGTGGCGGGCAGCACCGCAGGACCTGTCAAGATCAAGAACCTGAGCAGCCGGGTCACGCTCGTCGCCATCATTGCTCCCACCTCAACGCTGGACCTGAGTGACGATGCAATACTCGACGGTTCCGCGACCCTGGAGGTTGTCTATTTATAGGCATCCGTCACGGTTGAATTTTCTCGCTGCTGACTTGCACGTACAGCGCCCTCCCGGCACCGAGACCGGCGATGATCGCAGCCAGGCCGATGACGCCGAAGATCCAGCCTACCGCCGTCCAGCCACCGGTCCAGTCATGTACGAGACCGACCGCGAACGGCCCCATGGACGCCAGGGTATAACCGAAGCCCTGGGCCATGCTCGACAGGTTCGCCGCGACGTGGGAGTCCCGCGAGCGCAGCACGATCAGGGTCAATGCCAGGCTGAACGTGGCGCCCTGCCCCAGCCCCAGCACGATTGCCCAGCCCCACAAGCCTTCGATCGGCGCATACAGGCAACCGAACAGACCGCCGAGGGTCAGGACCATCACGATCACGATCGCCAGGCGCTGGTCCTTGCCACGTGTAGCCAGCCATGGCGCGGCGAGTGAGCTGACCAGTTGCACGATCACCGAACCCGACAGCACCAGCCCGGCCTGGGTCGGGGTCAGGCCGCGACCGATCAGGATCGACGGCAACCAGCCGAACACGATGTAGGCCAGGGACGATTGCAGGCCCATGTACAAGGTCACCTGCCAGGCCAGCGGATCGCGCAGCAAGCCTCGAACGCGGTAGGCAACGTTGTGCGCGCCGTGTTTCTGGCTGACTTGCGGCAGCCAGAACAGCGCCGCCGCCAATGCCGGAATAACCCAGAAGCCGAGGCCCAGCGCCCAGCTGTTGTCGAAGTGCTCGCTCAGGGGCACGGTCGCGCCCGCCGCCATCGCCGCGCCCAGGCACAGGGCCATGGTGTAGACGCCGGTCATGGTCCCGGCCTGTTTCGGGAAATCGCGCTTGACGATGCCTGGCAGCAACACACCGATCACGCCGATGCTGGCACCGGCCAGTACACTGCCGGCAAACAGGCCGATCCCACCGAATGAACTGCGCAGGATGATCCCGCCAGCCAGGGTCAGAAGAATGCCCAGCACCACCCGCTCAGCCCCAAAGCGTCTGGCCAGCAGTGGTGCCAAGGGCGCAAACAGGCCAAGGCAAAGCACCGGCAACGTGGTCAGTAATCCTGCCGCGGACGCCGACAAGCCGAGGGACTTCGAGACCTCGCTGAGCATCGGCGCCATGCTCGACAGCGCCGGGCGCAGGTTCAGCGCCACCAGAATCAGGCCCAGCAGCAACAGCCACGGACGGCGCAGAACCGGGTGGGTTTGCTGAACCTGTTCATCATCGGCCTCGGCGTCGATCAGCAACTCTTCCAGCTCTGCCGAACGTTTTGCGGCTGTGGATAAATCACCGCGCGGTAACGACTTCTCGGTTTCAAGGTTCATTGATCAACTGCCTCGACAAGGATTTGGCCCGCTCCGGGTCCCGTTGTTCGACGGCATCGAGCAATTCGATATGCAGGTCGAACACTTCCTGGCGGCGCGGGACGATGCTCAGGGTCTGGCGCAACTGCGCGCCGACGATGCTGGAGAAGTAGCGGTACAACTCGCTGAGTGTCGGGTTGTGCGCGGCGTCCACCAGACGGCGGTGGAACACCAGATCGCAGGCGATGTAGGTGTCGAGATCGCCATGGTAGTGACTGCCGCTGACACCCAGCGCCTCGCGCAATGCCACCAGGTCTTCATCGGTGCGGCGCATGGCTGCCAGGCCGATGGCCTCGACTTCAAGGATGTGCCGGGTTTCCCGGGCCTGCTCAAGGGAGCAACGGGACAGCGCCTTCAGGGTATCGAGCGGATCGACCACCGCCCGCACATAACTGCCGTCGCCCTGGCGGATTTCGATCAACCCGGAAAACGCCAACACGCGCATGGCTTCACGCACGGTGTTGCGGCTGATGCCCAGTTCCGCCGACAACTCGGGCTCGGTGGGCAAACGCTGACCAACGACCCAAATGCCCTGGTTGATACGCTGGCGCAGTTGGTCCAGGGCCTGATCGACCAGGGATCGTTTTACCAGGGGAGCTATTTCTGACATGGAATTCACCCTATCATCCAATCATAGGATGAATTTTCTGACATGTTAG
Source organism: Pseudomonas sp. Pseusp49 (assembly GCF_059491875.1). NCBI lineage: Bacteria > Pseudomonadati > Pseudomonadota > Gammaproteobacteria > Pseudomonadales > Pseudomonadaceae > Pseudomonas > Pseudomonas sp. Pseusp49. Next base: position 5,650,182 of record NZ_CP168514.1, read on the forward strand.
TCAGCTTAATCCATCGACACAACCCCTGTAGGAGCTGCCGAAGGCTCGGGCCGCGTTCGGACGATCTTTTGATCTGCGCTTTTGAAAAAGCAAAATCAAAAGATCGCAGCCTTCGGCAGCTCCTACAGGGATGTGCACAAAATCGCGGGCAAAAATAAACCCGGAACTCAGTCCGGGTTTATTTCAGTGCCTGGGTTCGATCAATGCAGGATCTGGCTCAGGAACAGCTTGGTGCGATCATTCTGTGGGTGATCGAAGAAGTCGTTCGGCGCGGCCTGTTCGACGATTTCACCCTTGTCCATGAAGATCACGCGGTTGGCCACGGTGCGGGCGAAGCCCATTTCGTGGGTCACGCAGAGCATGGTCATGCCGTCTTCGGCCAGGCCGATCATGGTGTCCAGTACCTCTTTCACCATCTCCGGGTCGAGGGCCGACGTCGGCTCGTCGAACAGCATGATTTTCGGCTTCATGCACAGCGCGCGGGCGATCGCCACACGCTGTTGCTGACCGCCGGACAACTGCCCCGGGTATTTATGCGCCTGCTCCGGAATGCGTACACGTTCCAGGTAGTGCATGGCGATTTCCTCGGCCTTGCGCTTGGGCATCTTGCGCACCCACATCGGCGCCAACGTGCAGTTCTGCAGGATGGTCAGGTGCGGGAACAGGTTGAAATGCTGGAACACCATGCCGACTTCACGACGGATCGCTTCGATCTGCTTGAGGTCGTTGGTCAGTTCCACGCCATCGACCACGATGCGGCCCTGCTGGTGTTCTTCCAGACGGTTGAGGCAGCGGATAGTGGTGGACTTGCCGGAACCCGACGGGCCGCACAACACGATACGCTCGCCCTGCTTGACGTTGAGGTTGATGTCTTTCAGCACGTGGAACTGGCCGTACCACTTGTTCACGCCCTGCATCTGAATAATGCCTTCAGGGCTCACAGGCTTTTTATTTGCTTCGCTCATAAAAGAACTCCTAACGCTTGTGGCCTGTGTCGAGCTTGCGTTCCAGATGCATGGAATAGCGCGACATACCAAAACAGAAAATCCAGAACACCAGGGCAGCGAACACATAACCTTCGGTGGCCATGCCCAGCCACTTTGGATCGGCGGCGGCTTGCTTGACGCTGTTGAGCAGGTCGAACAGGCCGATGATGATCACAAGGCTGGTGTCCTTGAACAGCGCGATGAAGGTGTTGACGATGCCGGGGATCACCAGCTTCAGGGCTTGCGGCAGAATCACCAGGCCCATGCTGCGCCAGTAGCCCAGCCCCATCGCTGCAGCCGCTTCGTACTGCCCCTTGGGAATCGCTTGCAGGCCACCGCGCACCACTTCGGCCACATAGGCCGACTGGAACAGGATCACGCCGATCAGGGCCCGCAGCAGCTTGTCGAAGTTCATGCCTTCAGGCAGGAACAGCGGCAACATCACCGAGGACATGAACAGCACCGTGATCAACGGCACGCCGCGCCAGAACTCGATGAAGGTCACGCAGACCACCCGAATCGCCGGCATGTTGGAACGACGGCCCAGCGCCAGGACAATCCCCAGCGGCAGCGCGCCGGCGATGCCGACAGTGGCGATCACCAGGGTCAGCATCAGGCCGCCCCATTGGCTGGTCGCTACCTGGGTCAGGCCGAAGATGCCGCCGTGCAACAGGAAGTAGGCAATGATCGGGTACAACACCAGGAAGCTCAGGCCATACACCGCTTTACGATGAAAGCGCGAGATGAACAAGGGTGCCACGCCAACAATCGCCAGCCACACCGTCAGGTCTACGCGCCAGCGCAGTTCCGGCGGGTAGTAGCCGTACATGAATTGGCCGAAGCGCTGCTGGATGAACACCCAGCAGGCGCCGTCCTTGGTGCAGTCGGCGCGGGTCGTGCCCACCCAGTTGGCGTCGAGGATGGCCCACTGCAGGATCGGCGGCACCACCAGGTAGATGAGGTAGAACGCAAACAGGGTCAGCAGGGTATTGAGCCAGCTGGAGAACATGTTCGCGCGCATCCACGCCACCACACCGATGCTGCTGCTCGGTGGTGGCATGTCGGGTTTGAAAGTATGAGTGCTCATGCGCTTTTCCTTACCGCTCGATCAGCGCAATGCGCTTGTTGTACCAGTTCATCAGCAGGGAAATGCTGATACTGATCGCCAGGTACACGCTCATGGTGATCGCAATCACCTCGATCGCCTGGCCGGTCTGGTTGAGCACGGTCCCGGCGAACAGCGAGACCATTTCCGGATAACCGATACCGGCCGCCAGCGAGGAGTTCTTCGCCAGGTTCAGGTATTGGCTGGTCAGCGGTGGAATGATCACGCGCAGGGCTTGCGGGATGATCACCTTGCGCAGTGTCGGGCCGTTGCGCAGGCCGAGGGAATGCGCCGCTTCGGTCTGGCCGTGGCTGACCGACTTGATGCCCGAGCGCACGATCTCGGCGATGAACGCCGCGGTGTACACAGTCAGGGCCAGTGTCAGCGCCAGCAGTTCCGGGATCAGCACCCAGCCACCGACGAAGTTGAAGCCTTGCAGCTTCGGCATTTCCCAGTGCAGCGGCGCGCCGAAGATCAGTGCGCACAAGGCCGGGATCACCAGGAACAGTGCCAGGCCGGTCCAGAACTTGTGGAACGGCACGCCGGTTTCTTCGAAGCGCTTGGTGGCCCAACGACTCATCAGCACGATGGCGACGATGGCGACTACAACGCTGACCACAAACGGCCAGAAACCGTCCGCCATCAACGCTGCCGGCATGTTCAGGCCACGACTGCTGACAAAGAAGGTGTCGCCGAAATTGTGACTGTTGCGCGGCCCCGGCATGGTCAGGAACACCGCGAAGTACCAGAACAGGATCTGCAGCAGCGGCGGAATGTTGCGGAAAACTTCCACATACACCGTCGCCAGCTTGGCAATGATCCAGTTCTTCGACAGCCGCGCCACACCCACGATGAAACCCAGGATCGTCGCCAGGATCACGCCGATGAAGGTCACCAGCAGGGTGTTGAGCAGGCCGATGACAAACACCCGGGCATATGTGTCCGCTTCGGTGTAGTCGATCAGGTGTTGAGCGATGCCGAAACCGGCACTGCGCTCCAGAAAGTCGAAACCGGAGGTAATGCCCCGGTGCTGCAGGTTGGTCTGGGTGTTATCGAACAGATACCAGCCCAGCGAGACCACCCCGATAATCGTGATGATCTGGAATACCCACGCGCGCACTCGTGGATCGCTGAGGCTGAGCCTCTGCTTTGGTGCGCCGATTGAATTTTGCATGAAGTGCCCCGGAAATAATGGAACAGAACATCACCCGGTGGTTGGCCCACCGGGTGATAGAACCATCAGCGCACTGGTGGTGCGTATTGAATGCCGCCAGCGTTCCACAGAGCGTTCAGCCCGCGGTCGATTTCCAGCGGAGTGCTCTTGCCGAGGTTTTTCTCGAACACTTCGCCGTAGTTACCCACTTGCTTGACGATCTGCACGACCCAGTCTTTCTTCACTTTCAGGTCTTTGCCGTATTCACCGTCGGTACCCAGCAGACGGGCAACATCAGGGTTCTTGGTGCCCTTGGCTTCGGCTTCGACGTTCTTCGAAGTGATGCCGGCTTCTTCAGCGTTGAGCATGGCGTAGCCAGTCCAGCGCACGATGGCCAGCCACTCGTCGTCGCCATTACGCACGACCGGGCCCAGAGGTTCCTTGGAAATGGTTTCCGGCAGAACCACGTAGTCCTTCGGCGAAGCCAGCTTGCTGCGCTGGGCGAACAGCTGGGATTTGTCGGAGGTCAGTACGTCGCAACGACCGGATTCCAGCGACTTGGCGCTTTCGTCGGAGGTGTCGAAGGTGATCGGGGTGTATTTCAGGCCGTTGCCGCGGAAGTAGTCGGAAACGTTCAGCTCGGTGGTAGTACCGGCCTGGATGCAGATGGTTGCGCCGTCCAGCTCTTTAGCGCTTTTCACGCCCAGCTTGTTGTTTACCAGGAAGCCGATGCCGTCGTAGTAGGTGATGAAGCCTGGGAATTTCAGGCCCATGCCCGCGTCACGGGAGCTGGTCATGGTGGTGTTGCGCGACAGAATGTCGATTTCGCCGGACTGCAGCGCGGTGAAGCGCTCCTTGGCGTTCAACTGGCTGAACTTGACCTTGGTCGCGTCGCCGAAGACAGCCGCCGCCACTGCACGGCAGTAGTCAGCATCGATACCGACGATCTTGCCGGTGGAATCCGGAACCGAGAAGCCTGGCAGGCCATCGCTGACGCCACACTGCACGAAACCTTTCTTCATCACTGCATCCAGGGTTGCACCTGCCTGGGCAAACCCGCTGACACCGAGTACTGCGGCTGCAGTCACGATCGCCAGGGTGGATTTCAACATCTTCATTCAAACCTCCAGTTTTGCTCTTGTTGTGTCGGAGCGTGAGTCCTGTCGCACCCTTTTGAGGCGTAGTCGACCCGTGTTGGCTTGTTTTAGGGTCAACCGACGTAAGACGTTAGCTATGAGTCTAGTAGGAGAAAATCCACATCATGGAAAACTCACCCTCACCAGTCGGCCGAACGGGCGGTAGCCCTTTCACGTTCGCGAAGCCCCGTAGCGGCCATTGGCGAACATCCATCACCGGATTCATTGCTATCCCACAGTCGGCAGTACACTGATAGTGTTACCGCTGGTCGTAGGATTTTTCATACAGCCTTCGACATAGCAAAGGCCGTACCACACAGCCCGCCAAAGCGGTTCAGCTGCGCGTCAATAGCAAAACTTGTACGCTTGCGACATCTTCTTAACAGATCAACCTGACGCGCATTTGGGTCACGCACCTAATAGGCGCGCACGCACAACATTGGAGCAGACATGACCGCCCCCCTGATTCTTGAACCCGTCAAGCCCGCAGACGCCTGCGTCATCTGGCTCCACGGCCTGGGCGCCGATCGCTACGACTTCTTGCCCGTGGCCGAAGCGCTGCAGGAAACATTGCTGACCACCCGCTTCGTTCTCCCTCAGGCCCCCACCTGCGCCGTCACCATCAATGGCGGATACGAGATGCCGAGCTGGTACGACATCTTGGCCATGAGCCCCGCGCGCGCAATCAACCGCGAGCAACTGGAAGAGTCGTCGGAGCGGGTCATTAAATTGATCGACACCCAGCGAGCCATCGGAATAGACGCCTCGCGGATTTTCCTGGCCGGTTTCTCCCAGGGCGGTGCCGTGGTGTTCCACACCGCGTTTCTGAAGTGGCAGGGACCGCTGGGAGGCGTCGTTGCCCTTTCTACTTATGCACCGACCTTCAGTGACGATCTGGAACTGTCCGCCAGCCAGCAGCGCATTCCGGTACTGTCGATGCACGGCCAATACGACGATGTGGTGCAGAACTCGATGGGACGCAGCGCCTACGAGCACTTGAAGCATCGTGGTGTCACCGTGACATGGCAGGAATACCCAATGGGCCACGAAGTGTTACCCGAGGAAATTCGCGACATCGGCACCTGGCTCACCGAGCGCTTGCGTTAACCCTTGAGGTTCCTTTCTTTGTTTAAAAGGCCCCTTTGATCCATCCCACTACGCCGCGCCCGATTCTTGCATTACACTGGCCGGCGTACATTCCTTAACCAATTGATGAGATGACCGTGCTCAAAGCACTCAAGAAAATGTTCGGTAAAAGCGAGACTGAGCAACTCGCGCCAGTCCCCAGCGCTCCGTCTCACGCTCCCAGCCACCGCACCGACGGTAATCAGTCTGAACGGGCCGCCACCACCACGGCACCCAAGCATGAGCCGAAGCCCGCTGCCCAGCCTGTGGCGATAGCAGCCCCGGAACAGCCGCTCAGCGAAACGCCGAAACCCGCCAAACCGCGCCGCGAACCCAAGCCAAAGGCGCCGGTCATCCCATGGAAACTCGAAGATTTCGTTGTCGAGCCCCAGGAAGGCAAAACCCGCTTCCACGACTTCAAGCTGGCCCCTGAACTGATGCACGCCATCCAGGACCTGGGCTTCCCGTATTGCACGCCGATCCAGGCACAGGTGCTGGGCTTCACCCTCGCCGGCAAAGACGCCATCGGTCGCGCCCAGACCGGCACCGGCAAAACCGCTGCGTTCCTGATCTCGATCATCACCCAGTTGCTGCAAACCCCGCCGCCGAAAGAGCGCTACATGGGTGAGCCACGGGCGCTGATCATCGCGCCGACCCGCGAACTGGTGGTGCAGATCGCCAAGGACGCCGCCGACCTGACCAAGTACACCGGCCTCAACGTCATGACCTTCGTCGGCGGCATGGACTTCGACAAGCAGCTCAAGCACCTCGAAGCCCGCCACTGCGACATCCTGGTGGCCACACCGGGCCGCCTGCTGGACTTCAACCAGCGCGGCGACGTGCATCTGGACATGGTCGAAGTGATGGTGCTGGACGAAGCCGACCGCATGCTCGACATGGGCTTCATCCCGCAAGTGCGCCAGATCATTCGCCAGACGCCGCCCAAGGCCGAGCGCCAGACGCTGCTGTTCTCCGCGACCTTCACCGAAGACGTGATGAACCTGGCCAAGCAATGGACCACTGACCCTGCCATCGTCGAAATCGAAGTCACCAACGTGGCCAACGAAAACGTCGAGCAGCACATCTACACCGTGGCCGCTGCCGACAAGTACAAACTGCTCTACAACCTGGTCAACGACAATGGCTGGGAGCGGGTGATCGTGTTCGCCAACCGCAAGGATGAAGTGCGGCGCATCGAAGAACGCCTGGTGCGCGACGGCATCAACGCCGCGCAACTGTCCGGTGACGTGCCGCAGCACAAGCGCATCAAGACCCTCGAAGGCTTCCGCGAAGGCAAGATCCGCGTCCTGGTCGCCACCGACGTGGCCGGTCGCGGTATCCACATCGACGGCATCAGCCACGTGATCAACTTCACCCTGCCGGAAGTACCGGACGACTACGTGCACCGCATCGGACGGACCGGTCGTGCTGGCGCCGACGGTGTGTCCATCAGCTTTGCCGGTGAAGACGACTCCTACCAGTTACCGTCCATCGAGGAAAAACTGGGGCGCAAGATCAGCTGTGAAACACCACCGACGCATCTGTTGCGGGCGGTTGAGCGCAAGCGTCCGCACTAAACGACGCTGAAAAGACAAGCGCAGCCGGAAACGGACTGCGCTTTTTTTTCGCCCGGATATTGTGAGATACAACTAAAAGTCCATAATAGACAAATTAGTTTACTTTCAGTCCCGGAGCCGACCATGTCCAATACGCCCCAAGTGATCAACCAGAACCAGGCTCGCGAGTTGCTGGCACAGGTCGACGTGCCGCAGATCCTGCGCAAAATGTTCCGTGACCTGGCGGCCGGGCAAGCCGTGCAACCGGCACAGCAACTGGTGGAGTTTCCCCAGGGCGCCGGCGACTTCATCAACTACCTGGGGGTGTTGGCCGAAGACGGCGTGTACGGCATCAAGACTTCGCCGTACATCGTCCGCGAGCAGGGACCCTTGGTGACCGCGTGGACTGTGCTGATGTCGATGCAGACCGGCCAGCCGCTGTTGCTGTGCGACGCGGGCGAACTGACCACCGCACGCACCGCCGCGACCACCGCCGTGGCGGTCGATGCCCTCGCGCCGCTGACTGCCAATCGCCTGGCCATCATCGGCAGCGGCAAAGTGGCCCAGGCGCACCTGCATTACGTCAAAGACCTGCGCGACTGGCAGAGCATCAGCCTGTACGCGCCGAACCTGAGCGATGACGCTCAAACCGTGAGCCTACTGAAAAACATCGAGCCACGCCTGAACATCGTCGAGAGTCGCGAGGCTGCCGTGCAGGACGCCGACGTGATCATGCTCTGCACCTCATCCGCAGGTCCGGTGATCGATCCGTCGAGCTTGCGCAAACCGGCGCTGATCACCTCCATCAGCACCAACGCCCCGCGTGCCCACGAAGTGCCGCCGCAAAGCCTCAATGCCATGCAGGTGTTCTGCGACTATCGCCTGACCACTCCGGGCGCGGCCGGTGAAATGCTGATCGCCGGCGAACAACACGGCTGGGACAAGGGCGCGATTGTCGGCGACCTGCCCGACCTGCTCAGCGATAAAGTCCAGCGCCCCGGTTACGATCGACATGTGTTTTTCCGCTCCATCGGCCTGGGCCTGGAAGACATTGCGCTGGCCAACGCGATCTACCGCCTTCAGCCCTGACCCACACCCAACCTGTAGGAGCTGACGAGTGAAACGAGGCTGCGATCTTTGAAAAGGCAAAGTCAAAAGATCGCAGCCTCGTTTCACTCGTCAGCTCCTACAAAGGAATTCGACAATATTTGTGCTCTTGGGAGACGTTCATGAGCCAGGCAGATTTCATCATCATCGGCGGCGGTATCGCCGGCGCTTCCACCGGTTTCTGGCTGTCGCAGCATGGCCGTGTGATCGTACTCGAACGCGAATCCCATCCGGCCTACCATTCCACCGGACGTTCGGCGGCGCTCTACACCGCCGCCTACGGCACCCCGCAGGTTCGCGCATTGACCCTGGCCAGCCGGGACTTTTTCGACAATCCGCCCAGCGGTTTCTGCGAACACCCGCTGCTGACGCCACGCGGCGAAATGACCGTGGATTTCACCGGTGACCCGGACGAACTGAACAGGCAATACCTGAGCGCGAAGGCCACGGTGCCGGAGATGCAATTGCTCAGCACCGACGAGGCCTGCGCGCTGGTACCGATCCTGCGCCGGGAAAAAGTCCACGGTGCGATCTACGATCCGACCGCTACCGACATCGACACCGATGCCCTGCATCAGGGATACCTGCGCGGCATCCGCCGCAACCGGGGTGAAGTCCACACCGATGCCGAAGTCGTCAGCCTGAGCCGCGATGACCAGGGTACATGGCACGTCCAGACCGGCACTCAGTCGTTCAGCGCCCCGGTCATCATCAACGCCGCCGGCGCCTGGGCCGACAGGATCGGCGAACTGGCCGGCGCCAGGCCCCTGGGCCTGCAACCGAAACGTCGCGCCGCGTTCATCTTCGCCGGCCCGGAGGGCGTGGACATCCATCATTGGCCAATGCTGGTCAGCCTCGACGAATCCTTCTACATGAAACCCGACGCCGGGATGTTCCTCGGTTCGCCGGCCAACGCCGACCCGGTGGAACCCCATGACGTACAGCCTGAAGAGCTGGACATCGCCATGGGCATCTACCAGATCGAAGAAGCCACGACCCTGACCATTCGCCGCCCGACCCGCACCTGGGCCGGCCTGCGCAGCTTCGTCAGCGACGGCGATTTGCTGTCCGGCTTCGATCCACAGGTACCAGGGTTGTTCTGGGTCGCGGCGCAAGGCGGGTATGGCATCCAGACTTCGCCGGCCATGGGCCAGGCCAGCGCGGCACTGGTGCGCGGCGCCGCACTGCCCGAGTCGCTCGGCTGTTTCGGCCTGAATGCCGACATGCTCTCCCCTGCCCGCCTCGGCTGAGCCTGATCCTCAGGTGACGTGCCCCCACGATTACGGCACACTTTCAGCGCCCCTTTGATGGGGCGCTGACGCTGCCTGGAGTTCCACTGTATGAACGCCCCCGAAAAAGACTCGGCCCTGGACGACACGTCCCTGGATAACTTCCACGCGATCGCCGATGCCATCGCCACGTTGTTTTTCCCCCACGCCGAAGTGGTGCTGCATGACCTGCGCACGCAAAAGGTCGACTACATCGCCAACAACCTGTCCAAGCGTGAAATCGGCGACGACTCGGCGCTGGAGGACATGCTCAGCGACGATGTCAGCGAACGAAACATCGGGCCGTACGAAAAACTCAATTGGGATGGCCAGAAGATTCGCAGCCTCAGCACGGTACTGCGCGACAGCGAAGGCCATCCGCTGGCGGTGTTGTGCATCAACTTGAATATTTCGCTGTTCGAGAATGCCAAGGCCGCTTTGGACCTGTTCCTGTCGCCGACCAAACTGATCCCGCAACCGGATGCACTGTTCCGCGATGACTGGCAGGAACGGATCAACACCTTCCTCCACGCCTGGCTGCGCGAACGTCAGTTGAGCCTGAACCTGCTGACCCGTGACCACAAGCGTGAGCTGGTGCTGGCGTTGCACGCCGAAGGCGCGTTCAAGGGCAAAAGCGCATCGAACTACGTGGCCAATGTGCTGAACATGGGCCGGGCGACGGTGTACAAGCATTTGAAGGAATTGAAGGGCTAACATCAAAAGATCGCAGGCTTCGCCAGCTCCTACAGGAACGCATTCCCCTGTAGGAGCTGCCGCAGGCTGCGATCTTTTAATCAGTCGCCATAGATATCCGACTTGAAATACTTCTCGGAAATCTTCTGGTACTCACCACTGGCACGAATGCCATCAATGGCCGTGTTCAGCTCGCTGACCAACTCGGTGTTGCCCTTGCGCACGGCAATCCCCGCCCCCTCGCCCACATACTTCGGATCTTTCAGCTCAGGCCCGACAAAGGCGTAACCCTTGCCACGCGGCATCGACAGGAAGTCATTGAGTGGAATGGTGTCGGCAAAAATCGCGTCGAGGCGACCGGCCGCCAGGTCCATGTAGATTTCTTCGTTATTGCTGTAGCGCTTGACGTTGATGCCCTTGGGCTCGAACACTTCGGTGGCGTAACGGTCCGTGGTGGTGGCGCGCTGCACGCCGATGGTCTTGCCCTTGAGGCTGGCGTACTGGTCATCCACCACCGCGCCGTCCTTCATCACCAGGCGCGACGAAGTGAAATAGTACTTGTGGGTGAAGTCCACCGACTTCTTGCGGTCTTCATTGATGGTCATGGACGACAGCGCCATGTCGATTTTCTTCACCTTCAGGGAAGGAATCAGACCGTCGAACTCGCCTTCGACCCACACACACTTGACCTTCATCTGGGCGCACAGGGCATTGCCGATGTCATAGTCGAAACCGACGATCTCGCCTTTATCGGTTTTCGAAGCGAACGGTGGATACGCGGCTTCGATGCCGATGCGCAGGGTTTTCTCGGCGGCGAACACAGAACTGCACGCCAACAGGCTCAGGGCCAGACCGGTGATGAGGGGGAACTTCTTCATGTTCGTTTTCTCGCGGTTGTTGTTGGTTTGGCAAGACAGAAGAAAAAGCTGGAACGGGATGGAAACCTTTTTTGTACTTATAATTCCATCTTGGACTTTTATGTATTGGCCGTCAATGAGGCAAACGGGGTTGTTCGCTGCCGCTTATCGCAGATCGAAAAGTTGAGAATTGAAAGTCAAAAGATCGCAGCCTTCGGCAGCTCCTACAGGTCATTCATGTAGGAGCTGCCGAAGGCTGCGATCTTTTCAGGTAAACCGTTATTTCCAGCGATCCGCCGCCGCATGATCACTGTCACGCCCTTCCACCCAACGCGGCCCGTCGCTGGTGTTTTCTTTCTTCCAGAACGGCGCGCGGGTTTTCAGGTAATCCATGACAAAGGCGCAGGCGTCGAATGCCGCCTGGCGATGAGCGCTGGCCGCGCCGACGAAGACAATCGGCTCGCCCGGTTCCAGGGCGCCGATGCGGTGCAGCACTTCCAGCTTGAGCAACGGCCAGCGCTGCTCGGCCTCGACGGCGATCTTGCCCAGGGCCTTTTCAGTCATACCGGGATAGTGTTCGAGGAACATCCCGGCGACGTCCAGGCCGTCATTGAAGTCGCGCACATAGCCGACAAAGCTCACCACCGCCCCCACACCGACATTGGCGTCGTGCATGGCGTTGACCTCGGCGCCCGGATCGAACGGCGTGGACTGCACGCGAATGGCCATGGTTCAGCCTCCGGTCACAGTCGGAAAGAACGCCACTTCATCACCCTCGCTGACCGGCTCGTCGAGCTGGCAGAGGTCTTCGTTGCGGGCGCACATCAGGTTCTGCTCGCTCAATACCTCGGCACCGTCACGCTGGGCCAGCAGCGCGCGGACATCGTCGACGGTGGCGAAGTTGCCTTCAACCTTCACCGAGTCCAGCCCCAGCGCCTCACGATAACGGGCAAAAAATTTCACGGTCACGTTCATGGCTGCTCCGCCTGGAAATGTCCGCTCTTGCCGCCGACCTTCTCCAGCAGACGCACACTTTCGATGGTCATGCCACGGTCCACGGCCTTGCACATGTCGTAGATGGTCAGCGCGGCGACACTGGCGGCGGTCAGGGCCTCCATCTCGACGCCGGTCTGCCCGGACAGCTTGCAGCGCGCCACGATGCGCACCGAATCGTCGCCTTCGGCACTGAGCTCGACCTTGACGCCAGTCAGCATCAGCGGATGGCACAGGGGAATCAGATCGCTGGTTTTCTTCGCCGCCTGGATGCCGGCAATGCGCGCCACGGCAAACACATCACCCTTGGGGTGGCCGCCGCTGACGATCATCTGCAGGGTCTCGGGCAGCATGCGCACCAGCGCTTGGGCCGTCGCCTCACGGAACGTCACGGCTTTTTCAGTGACGTCGACCATGTTGGCGCGGCCTTGGGAATCGAGATGAGTCAGCACGGGATTACTCCTGATCAGGAGCGTCGATTGTAAACCTGTGGGTCAATTTTTCGCACGCACGATTATCGGACGTGCCCCCCTGTAGGAGCTGCCGAAGGCTGCGATCTTTTGATCTTGCCCTAAAAAGCAAAATCAAAAGATCGCAGCCTTCGACAGCTCCTACAGGGATTGTTGTTCGCCATAAAAAACCGGGCGGCTTTTGAGGCCGCCCGGTTGATTACAAGTGCGATTCGGCGTATTCGGCCAGGATCGAACGTGGCACCCCTTGCAGGGTGATGTGCACCCCGTTCGGGAAGTCCTTGAAACGTTCAGTGAGGTAGGTCAGCCCGGAGCTGGTCGCGGACAGGTAAGGGGTGTCGATCTGTGCCAGGTTGCCCAGGCACACCACTTTGGAACCGGCGCCGGCACGGGTGATGATGGTTTTCATCTGGTGCGGCGTGAGGTTCTGGCATTCGTCGATCAGGATCAGGCTCTGCTGGAAGCTGCGGCCCCGGATGTAGTTGAGGGATTTGAACTGCAACGGCACTTTGCTGAGGATGTAGTCGACGCTGCCATGGGTGCTTTCGTCATCCATGTGCAAGGCTTCGAGGTTGTCGGTAATGGCGCCCAGCCATGGTTCCATTTTTTCCGCCTCGGTGCCGGGCAGGAAGCCGATTTCCTGGTCCAGGCCCTGCACGCTGCGGGTGGCGATGATGCGGCGATAACGTTTGCTGACCATGGTCTGCTCGATCGCAGCAGCCAGCGCCAGGATGGTTTTACCCGAACCCGCGGCACCCGACAGGTTGACCAGGTGGATGTCCGGATCGAGCAAGGCGTACAACGCCAGGCTCTGATAGATATCACGCGGTTTCAGGCCCCAGGCCTCCTGGTGCAGCAACGGTTCCTGGTGCAGGTCGAGGATCAGCAAGCGGTCCTCTTCGATCTCCTTGATCCAGCCGACAAAGCCCTGTTCATCAATGATGAATTCGTTGATGTGCACCGCCGGCAGGTTGTCGATCAACTGCACCTGATGCCAGGTGCGGCCGTGGTCCTGACGGGTTTCGACCTTGCTCACACGGTCCCAGAAAGAGCCGGTCATGTTGTGGTAGCCATTGGGCAGCAAGGACACGTCATCGACCAGTTGGTCGGTGCTGTAATCCTCGGCCGCGATCCCGCAGGCGCGCGCCTTGAGGCGCATGTTGATGTCTTTGGTGACCAGCACCACGGGCTTTTTCGGGTCGCGTGTGTGCAGATCGATCAGTTGATTGATGATTTTGTTGTCATTCAGGTGCTCGGGCAGAATCAGGTTCGGCTCGGCATGCTTGCTCATCAGAATTGACAGCAAACCCTTGGGTCCGCTTTTGCCACGCTGGATCGGCACACCCTGCTCGACATCCTCGGGTGAGGCATCGCCCAGAGTCTTGTCGATCAGGCGGATGGCCTGGCGGCATTCGGCGGCTACGCTGTGATGCCCGCTCTTGAGCTTGTCGAGCTCTTCAAGCACGGTCATCGGGATCGCGACGTGGTGTTCTTCGAAGTTGAGCAGCGCGTTTGGATCGTGAATCAATACGTTGGTATCGAGTACATAAAGGATTGGCTGGTTGGAAGAAGAGCTACGTCCGTGATCATCCATACTCGGTCACCTTTGTGGGAGCCATTCGACGCAATACCTTGACGGTGCTGCGCCTCGAAGTGACTGCCGAATACACCTGCGGGGACTCAAGTGTTCTGCATACATGCGGGGTCTTGGAAGACGCCACCTGTGTTGCAGGTTTCGGCGGTCTGTCTTCGTAATACTCCAAAACGTGTGACAGAAAAAAGTACTTTGACGCTTTTTTGAAGTTTATTTTGCAGATTGACCAATAGCACTTGGCGGACTGCCATCACCCGTTTAAAGTCGGAAGTCCACCTGCAACGAATCCTCTTCCAAAATCGGCAAAAACCCAATGTTTACTGGGTCTGGCCGTTTCAGCGAAACGCATCCTGGCAATCCTCCCAACCGATCCCGACCGGCGCCGTTTGCGTGACCAGCCACGGCAACGCCGTTTTCACCCCATCCTGCTTCACATTGAAATTGATCACCCCGTGCCGCCACAGCAGCATCAGGGTCAGCACCCGTTGCGCACTCGGGTTGCCCTTGAGTTTGCCGGCGCCGTCCTGGGCGTCGATGTCCCACAGCGCAACCTGCAAACCCTGAGCCTTGAAGAAACCTTCGGCATCGGAACGGCGCTGGCCATCGGGCGGACGGAACAGAGGCACGAAGTTCTCCGGCAGCTTGCTTTTGACCAGTTCGGCGCTGCGGCGCACCGAGTCCTGCCAGTCCTGCCAGTGACTGTGGGAGCGAAACTCCCAGCCTTGCACGCCGATGCACTGGGTCGAGTAGGTGCCTTGCAGGTGACTCACCGATTGCTCGGCCAAACGGGCCTGGATGTCCTTGCCGAGGACGAAGAACGTCCCGCTCATGTTCGACTTGCGCAGGTAATCGGTGACCCAGGCGGTGTTGTCCGGCGCGGCGTTGGCAGCACTGTCGAAGGTCAGCAGAAACAGCCGGTCGTGCATCCCGTCGCCGGAGCGCTCATAGTCGCCAAAATGATCGACTTCACTGCTGGTTTGCGGGAACAGCGCGGCCTTGCGCAATTGTTCGTCCAGGTACTGGGTGTGGAACGCACGACTCGGTTCGGCCCACTTGATGTAGTAGCTGTCTGCACTGACCTGGAACTTGGCGGCTTGTTCGCGCAGGGTGGGCATGTCTTCGACCAGAAAACAGAAGGAGGCATCCTGGTCGCAACTCTGTTGGGCGTAGTTGTAGTTGGCCAGCAGCCGTTGCCACAGATGCTGGCGAACCCGGTTGACCGACTCCAGGTTGATGGTGCGCAAGCCCAGGCGCTGGGCCAGGGCGGGTTCGTCCAGCGATTCGCTGGCCAACAGGACACTGGAAAACATCAGGATCTCGGCCCTCGACGCCACGTCGAACAGCGTTGGACTGACGATTTTTTCTGGCCAGGTGCTGCGATCAAGCGTCGCCACATCGCCCGGTGCCGCGATGGCGCCGAGGCTCAGTAGCCAGATCGAGATGAGAAAAGCGATGCGCAATGGGATGTCTCCATAACAAAACCCGCGCGGCACTATATCGCGGGCAGATCAAAAGATCGCAGCCTCGCTTCGCTCGACAGCTCCTACAGGTGTACGCCACCCCCTGTATGCCAACCTCTGTAGGAGCTGTCGAGCGAAGCGAGGCTGCGATCCTGTCCCATGACACCACCGATCACCTATTGCCCCGATAGCTGGAGTCAACGCCGACAACCCCCTAGAATCGCGGCCACGATTAAAGGAGACGACTTCATGCTGATGGTGATTTCACCCGCCAAGACCCTCGACTATGAAACACCGCCGGCGACCCAGCGTTTCACTCAGCCGCAGTACCTCGACCACTCCCAGGAGCTGATCCTGCAGTTGCGCGAGTTGTCCCCGGCACAGATCAGCGAATTGATGCACGTTTCCGACAAGATCGGCGGGCTCAACGCCGCGCGTTTCGGCAGCTGGACGCCCGCGTTCACCCCGGAAAACGCCAAGCAGGCGCTACTGGCCTTCAAGGGCGATGTGTACACCGGCCTGAATGCACAAACCTTCAGCGAAGCCGATTTCGACTATGCCCAGCAGCATTTGCGCATGTTGTCCGGCCTGTACGGCCTGCTGCGGCCACTGGACCTGATGCAACCCTATCGCCTGGAAATGGGCACCCGGCTGGCCAACGCCCGGGGCAAGGACCTGTATGCCTTCTGGGGTACACGCATCAGCGAATGGCTGAACGAAGCCCTGGCCGATCAAGGCGATGACGTGCTGCTCAACCTGGCGTCCAACGAGTACTTCTCGGCGGTCAAGCGCAACGCCTTGAACGCACGCATCATCAATACCGAATTCAAGGACCTGAAGAACGGCCAGTACAAGATCATCAGCTTCTACGCGAAAAAGGCCCGGGGCTTGATGAGCCGCTTCGTCATCGAAGAGCGCATCAACGACCCGGCCACCCTCAAGCAGTTCGACGTTCAAGGCTATCGCTACAGCGCTGAACAGTCCAAACCGGACAACCTGGTGTTTCTGCGCGATCACGCACCAGAGTGATGCAGCCGGTCGGCGCATGAGCGAACACCCCCTCATGCGCTGCCCATTGATCGTCCGACAATTCCCCCTCCTGATCGCCAGTCTATTGGCGTCAAAAAACCATCGATCATTTTCCTAACTTTAGTTTCACTCGACTTCAATCATTTTTTTGCGTAGTGGCACTGACTTTTTTTAACAGTAGTGGCAAAAAACTATCCGCCCCAATTATCCGCCTATATATAAAGGGCCAAACGGCAAGTGCTATCAATTTGAGAGCAGTGCCATCTTTATCAATATTTCAAGAAATTTCAGATTTCACGATGAGCGGACTGGAACTATGTCCAAACGCGCCGCTCATACCACCGGTAACGATTCTCGCCGAGCCTGTACGAGATAACTTACGCAGATAAGCGATTCTTGTAGCGAAGTTGCAATACTAACTTGCGCTGACTAATCACTGATTTGAACAACAGCGAGCGGACAGGAGATAACGCGGTATGACTATCCCCTACAAGGCCACGGCAGCGCCCCTATAAACGTGCTCCCCCGAGCACCCAACCGCTTGATCTACGGGCTTTCGGCCTGACATCAAGCGTGCAAGGCCGTTGCACCTGCATCCTTCGGAAGGAGGATCGGCTGCATAACAGGGCAAAACATAACAACAAGGCCTAGTTGCGCACCCCTTGAGTGCATTTATTTAGACACTCGTAACTTATATGCCAGCACAGGGCATTGCCGCGCCTGTAAGGCGCACTTGCGAGTGCACTAAAACACGCTGAACACCATTAACTCCGGCCTTCTAATGGCTTGATCAATACAGAGGTAATTGCGATGCGCATCAGCATATTTGGTTTGGGTTACGTTGGCGCAGTATGTGCCGGTTGCCTGTCTGCACGGGGTCATGACGTCGTTGGCGTCGATGTGGCCAAAGACAAGATCGATATGATCAATGCCGGCAAATCGCCGATTGTTGAACCAGGCCTGGGCGAACTTCTGGCCCAGGGCATCCAGACCGGCCGCCTGCGTGGCACCACCAACTTCGCCGAGGCGATTCGCGACACCGACTTGTCGATGATCTGCGTGGGTACGCCGAGCAAAAAGAACGGCGACCTGGAACTGAACTACATCGAGGCAGTGTGCCGCGAAATCGGTTTTGTCCTGCGTGACAAGACCACCCGCCACACCATCGTCGTGCGCAGCACCGTGTTGCCGGGCACCGTGGCCAACGTGGTCATCCCGATTCTCGAAGACTGCTCCGGCAAGAAGGCCGGTGTTGATTTCGGCGTGGCCGTGAACCCTGAGTTCCTGCGCGAAAGCACCGCGATCGCCGACTACGACCAGCCGCCAATGACCGTCATCGGCGAGTTCGACAAAGCGTCCGGTGACGTTCTGCAATCGCTGTACGAAGAGCTCGACGCGCCGATCATCCGCAAGGACATCGCGGTCGCCGAGATGATCAAGTACACCTGCAACGTGTGGCACGCCACCAAGGTCACCTTCGCCAACGAAATCGGCAACATCGCCAAGGCGGTCGGCGTCGACGGTCGCGAAGTGATGGACGTGGTCTGCCAGGACAAGACCCTCAACCTGTCCCAGTACTACATGCGCCCGGGCTTCGCCTTCGGCGGCTCGTGCCTGCCAAAGGACGTGCGCGCACTGACCTACCGCGCCGGCTCCCTGGACGTGGAAGCACCGTTGCTCAACTCGCTGATGCGCAGCAACGAATCCCAGGTGCAGAACGCTTTCGACATCGTCTCCAGCCACGACAAACGCAAAGTCGCCCTGCTGGGCCTGAGCTTCAAGGCAGGTACCGACGACCTGCGCGAAAGTCCGCTGGTTGACCTGGCGGAAATGCTGATCGGCAAGGGCTACGACCTGAGCATCTACGACAGCAACGTCGAGTACGCCCGTGTTCACGGCGCGAACAAGGACTACATCGAGTCGAAGATCCCGCACGTCTCGTCCTTGCTCAACGCCGACTTCGACGCGGTGATCAACAACTCCGACGTGATCATCCTCGGCAACCGTGACGAGAAATTCCGTGCCCTGGTACAGGACGTTCCACACGGCAAGCAGGTGATCGACCTGGTGGGCTTCATGTCCAAGGCCACCAGCGTCAAAGGTCGCACCGAAGGTATCTGCTGGTAAAGCAGCCGCAAGCTTCAAGCTCCAAGCCGCAAGTTCAAAGCTCCTCGCTTGGGGCTTGAAGCTTGGGGCTTGCAACTGACTTTAGGATTCCGATTATGCACAGGCTAAAGCACGGCCTACTCCAGGCCGCCGGTTGGCTGTTCTACCTGAGTTTACTGATGGGCCTCGCCATGGCGTTGCCCGTGTCCACGTTCGACTCCGAGTCGAAGGACTTCATTTTCCTGATTGGCGCCGTGGGTATCTGGCGCTACTCGATGGGTGCCACGCATTTTGTGCGCGGCATGATTTTTCTGTACGTCGTCTACCCGTACCTGCGGCGCAAAGTGCGCAAGCTGGGCAAAGCGGCTGACCCGTCCCACGTATTCCTGATGGTCACCAGCTTTCGTATCGACGCGCTGACCACTGCGCAGGTCTACAGCTCGGTGATCCGCGAAGCCATCGACTGCGACCTGCCGACCACCGTGGTCTGCTCCATCGTGGAAATGTCCGATGAGCTGCTGGTCAAAAGCCTGTGGAACCGGATGAACCCACCGGCCCGGGTCAAGCTCGACTTCGTGCGCATTCCCGGCACCGGCAAGCGCGATGGCCTGGCCTACGGCTTCCGCGCCATCTCCCGACACCTGCCGGACGATCGCGCGGTGGTCGCGGTGATCGATGGCGACACCGTGCTCGGCGAAGGCGTGGTGCGCAAGACCGTGCCGTGGTTCCAGTTGTTCGGCAACGTCGGCGGCCTGACCACCAACGAATTCTGCGAAGTGCGCGGCGGCTACATCATGAGCGAATGGCACAAGCTGCGTTTCGCCCAGCGTCACATCAACATGTGCTCGATGGCCCTGTCCAAGCGCGTGCTGACCATGACCGGGCGCATGTCGGTGTTCCGTGCCACCGTGGTTACCAACCCGGAATTCATCGCCGATGTGGAAAGCGACTCGCTGCAACACTGGCGCCTGGGCCGCTTCAAGTTCCTTACCGGCGACGACAAGTCGAGCTGGTTCAGCCTGATGCGCCTGGGCTACGACACCTTCTACGTGCCCGACGCGGCGATCAACACCGTTGAACACCCGCCGGAAAAGAGCTTCATCAAGGCCAGCCGCAAACTGATGTTCCGCTGGTACGGCAACAACCTGCGGCAGAACTCCCGTGCCCTGGGCCTGGGGATCAAACGCCTCGGCATGTTCACCTCAGTGGTGCTGTTCGACCAGCGCGTGTCGATGTGGACCTCGCTGCTGGGACTGACCGTGGCGCTGATCGCCAGCTTCAAGTACGGCACCGCGTTCATCCTGGTGTACCTGCTTTGGATCGGCATCACCCGGTTCATCCTGACCTTGTTGCTGTCGTGCTCCGGACACCGGATCGGCCCGGCCTACCCGGCAATTCTCTATTACAACCAGATCGTCGGCGCGCTGGTGAAGATCTACGTGTTCTTCCGCCTCGACCAACAGTCCTGGACTCGCCAACCCACTTCTCTGACCCGTGATCTCGCCAGCTTTCAACGTTGGTTCAACACCTGGTCGTCTCGGACCATGACCTTCTCTGCCGGCAGCATTTTTGTCGCCGTGCTGCTGTTGATGGTCTGACCGCCCCCTTATTGAATTAACCAGGAAATCGCCCTTATGAATACCGCCGTCAACGCCAACGTAGTGCACGAATCCGAAGCCCAGCGCCAACACGCCCGCGTGAAAATCCCGGCCAAGTTGCGTTTCTTCGGCCCTGACCGGACGCCGGTCGAAGCCCGGGTGATCGACCTGTCCGCCGGTGGCCTGGCGTTCAACGCCGGTCAGTTGCCGCTGAAAACTGGCGATGTGTACAAGGCCCGCCTGCAGTTCGTCATCGACAACCTCGGCCTGGCCATGGACGTCGAGTTGCAGGTCCGCTCCTTCGACCGCGAGACGGGACGCGCCGGCTGCCAGTTCCAGAACCTGGAACCACGGGACATCTCGACCCTGCGCCACCTGATCACTTCGCACCTGGCTGGCGACATCGTCAGCGTCGGTGAAATGCTGGCGACCCTGCAGCGCGACAACTTCACCAAGGCGCGCAAGATGAAGGATGGCGGCCACGGCATGACCGCGTTCGGACGCCTGAAAGCCGTGACCTTCAGCCTGGGGGTCTTTGTGGTGGGTGTTGCCGCCTTCGGCTTCGTTTTCAAATCGGTGTATGGCATGTACTTCGTCAGTCACGCCCAGGCCGGTCTGGTCAGCGTGCCGGGCGTGAACATCACCATGCCCCGCGACGGTACCGTACAGAGCCTGGTGAAAGCCGACGGCGTGGCCGCCAAAGGCGCACCGCTGGCGACCTTCAGCACCAGCATGCTCGACGTGCTCAAGGGCCATCTGGACGAAGACCAACTGCAGCCGGCCAAGGTTGAAGAACTGTTCGGCAAGCAGATGACCGGCACCCTGACCTCGCCTTGCGATTGCACCGTGGCCCAGCAAATGGTCGCCAACGGTCAGTACGCCAGCAAGGGCGACGTGATCTTCCAACTGGTCCCGCGCAACAGCGAAGCCAATGTAGAGGCGCGCTTCTCCTATCGCCAGTTCGGCGACGTACGCCCGGGTACTTCGGTGCGCTTCCAGATCGCCGGCGAGGACATGAGCCGCACCGGCAAGATCGTCAGCAGCACCAGCCTGAAAAGCGCCGACCTGTCGTCGGACATCCGCGTGCTGATCCAGCCGGACGAAACCCTGGACAGCTCCCTCGCCGGCCGCCCGGTGGAAGTGAGCAGCGATCGTGGCCCGAACCTGAACTGGCTGATCGACAAAGCCATGGCTGTCGGTCTTTAAGTCGAGGACATGCCTGTGACCATCACAAAAACTCAAAACACGCCGCAGCCCCTGTGGGAGCGGGCTTGCTCGCGAATGCGGTTTAACATTCAACATCAATGCGGGATGACACACCGCTTTCGCGAGCAAGCCCGCTCCCACATGGGCTCGCTGTGTGCAGTGGCATTGGCGGTGAGCCTCGCCGGTTGCGCCGGCCTCCCCGACCAGCGCCTGGCCAATGAAGCGCTCAAGCGCGGCGATACCGCCACCGCTGCGGCGAACTACCGACAACTGGCAGACCTGGGCTACAGCGAAGCACAAGTCGGCCTGGCCGATATCCAGGTCGACAGCCATGACCCGGCGCAGATGAAACAGGCCGAGGCGACTTACCGCGCCGCGGCCAGCGTTTCGCCGCGCGCCCAGGCTCGCCTCGGTCGCCTGCTGGTGGCCAAGCCCGGTTCCACCGAAGCCGAGCAGCACGAAGCCGAAACCCTGCTGAAAAAAGCCGCCGCCGCAGGCGAAGGCAACACGCTGATTCCGCTGGCGATGCTGTACCTGCAATACCCGCACAGCTTTCCCAACGTGAATGCCCAGCAGCAGATCAGCCAATGGCGTGCCGAGAACAAGCCGGAAGCCGGCTTGGCGCAAGTGCTGCTCTATCGCACCCAAGGCACCTACGACCAGCATCTGGATGACGTGGAAAAGATCTGCAAGGCCGCGCTCAACACCAGCGACATCTGCTACGTCGAACTGGCCACGGTCTACCAGAAACAGGCCAAGCCAGAACAACAGGCCGAGCTAATCAAGCAGATGCAAGCGGCTCATGCTCGCGGCAGCGTTTCGGCGCAGCGCGTCGACAGCGTCGCCCGTGTGCTCGCCGATGCGACCCTGGGCAAGACCGACGAGAAGACCGCGCAGTCGCTGCTCGAACCGATCGCCCCGGGCTACCCGGCGTCGTGGGTCACCCTCGCGCAGTTGATCTACGACTTCCCGGAACTCGGCGACGTAGACCAGATGATGAAGTACCTGGACAACGGCCGCGCCGCCGACCAGCCCCGCGCCGAGCTGTTGCTGGGCAAGCTCTACTTCGAAGGCAAACTGGTGCCGGCCGACGCCAAGGTCGCCGAGGAGCATTTCCAGAAAGCCGTCGGCCGTGAAGTCGCCGCCGATTACTACCTCGGCCAGATCTATCGCCGTGGCTACCTGGGCAAGGTCTATCCGCAGAAGGCCCTCGACCATCTGTTGACCGCTGCGCGCAACGGCCAGAACAGCGCCGACTTCGCCATCGCCCAACTGTTTTCCCAAGGCAAGGGCACCAAGCCTGATCCGCTGAACGCCTACGTCTTCAGCCAACTGGCCCTGGCCCAGAACACGCCGCAAGCCACCGAGCTTGCGCAAACAATCCAAACGCAATTGCCGCCCGACAGGTTGGCCGAAGCCCAACGCCTGTTGAAACAAGAACAGGCCGTGCGCGGTGCCCTGAGCCCGAACACGCCGGAACTGCACACCCTGCAAGAAGAAGTCAGCGAGGAAACCCAATGAAGTTGAATCCATTCATGAAGGCCGGCATCGGCCTGACATTCGCGCTGATCTGGTCTTGCCCGACGCTTGCTGCGATGACGGAAGAAACCAAGAACTTCGGCCTGGACGTGAAAATCACCGGCCAGTCCGAGGACGACCGTGACCTCGGCACCCAGCGCGGCGGCGACGTCAACGGCCTCGGCCTTGACCTGCGCCCGTGGGTGTATGGCGAAAGCGGCGCGTGGAGCGCTTACGCCATGGGTCAGGCGGTGACGTCCACCGACATCATCGAGACCGACACACTGCAAGAGTCCGAAGGCACCGAGAACACCAGCAACAATGATCGCCAGACCAAGAAGAACTACCTGGCGATGCGCGAATTCTGGGTCGGCTACAGCGGTTTCACGCCCTACCCCGGCGAGATCCTGAAACTCGGTCGTCAGCGTCTGCACAACGACGACGGTCAATGGCGCGATACCAACATCGAAGCCCTGAACTGGACCTTCGACACCACCTTGTTGCGCGCCAACGCGGGTGTCGCCGAGCGCTTCAGCGAGTACCGCACTGACCTGAAAGAACTGTCCCCCAAGGACAAGGATCGCCTGCACGCCTACGCCGATGCCGAATACCAATGGACACCGGGTCACTGGGCCGGCATTCGCGGTCACCACACTCACGATGACGGCAAGCTCGACTATCCGGAACCGGGCGTACCTTCCGATTCGCTGGACAAAAAACAGAATGGCGACATCAGCTGGCTGGGCTTGCAGGCCAACAGCGATGCCTACAACTGGCGCAACACCAATACCTTCAACTACTGGGGCAGCATCACCGGCATGAGTGGCGACCGCGACACGGTCAACCCGCTGAACGCTGATGGCACCGCTCCCGCACAACCCAAGAGCAGCGGCAATGTCGATGGCTGGGCCACCGACCTGGGCGTGCGCCTGCGCCTCGATCCGCAATGGCAAGTCGGTGCGGCCTACGCCCGGGCCAGCGCCGATTACGAACAGAACGGCCTGGAAAGCAACCGCTCGAACTACACCGGCACCCGCTCGCGCGTGCACCGTTTCGGCGAAGCCTTCCGTGGTGAAATGAACAACATGCAATCGGCCACGCTGTTCGGTTCGTGGATGCTCAACGACGAATACGACGCCAGCCTGATCTACCACAAATTCTGGCGCGTCGACGGCAACAAGCCGATCACCAGCGACGGCATCGACGCTGTGCAGAACAACACCGACGACGTGACCGGCGCCGTGTTGTCCAGCACCTCCCTGCCGCTGAACGATGGCGAAAAAGACCTCGGCCAGGAAATGGACCTGGTGGTCACCAAGTACTTCAAGCAAGGCCTGTTGCCAGCGGCGTTGAGCCAGAAAATCGATGAACCTTCGGCCCTGGTGCGGTTCCGTGGCGGTGTGTTCAAGCCCGGCGACGCCTATGGCAAAGAAGTCGATTCGTACATGCATCGCGCGTTCATCGACGTGGTCTGGAAATTCTGATGCAGAGCGCGAAGGGAGTCCCCGACATGAACAGTGCCAAGAAAGGTTCCTTGACCTTGCTGGCCGGCGCGATGCTACTGGCAAGTGCGGCTGCCTTCGCGACTGTGGAGCCCGCTGCGCCCGCCAAGCCGGCCACTGTTGCCAAGGAACTGCAACAAGCCAAGACCTACACCGTCAGCAGCGCGCCGACCGCGCCGCTGGAACTGGCCAAGCCGAAACTGCCGGACGTTTCCGGCTACACAGCCGAAGCCATCGCGGCAAAAATCGTGCGCAGCAAGGTCGGCAAAGTCAGCGTGCGCCGGATGATGCAGGAAGACGCACTGAAGGACTTCATCGGCGGGGACAACAAGATGGCCGAATGGGTGGTGCGTCAGCACGGCATCCCGCAGGCGATCTTCGTCGACGACGGCTACATGAACCTCAAGGACGTGGCGAAGAAACTGCCGAAGTACGTCATCGAAACGTCACCGGGCGTGTACCTCGCCAGGCTGCCGATCGTGGTCGGTCGTCACGGCATCCTCGAAATCGACAAGCAGACCCAGGAACTGCGCTTGTCCCAGGAGGCTGGTGCGTTCCTGGTCAACGACGGCCAGTTGTTCGTGCGTGACACCAAAATCACTGGCTGGCGGGAGAAGGACAACGGTCCGGCGACGTTCAATTCGCCGAAGGAATTCCGTCCGTTCCTGCTGGCCTGGGGTGGTACCGAGACCTACATCGCCAACAGCAAGATTGCCAGCTTCGGCTACGCCAACAGTAAGTCCTACGGCGTGAGTATTTCCCAGTACACGCCGAACATGGCCAAGGTGCTCAAGCGTCCTGAGCCGACCGGCTGGATCGTCGGTTCCGAGTTCTCGGACATGTGGTACGGCTTCTACTGCTACGAAACCCGCGACTTCGTGGTCAAGGGCAACACCTACAAAGACAACATCGTCTACGGCATCGACCCGCACGACCGTTCCCACGGTCTGATCATTGCCGACAACACGGTGTACGGGACCAAGAAGAAGCACGGGATCATTATTTCCCGTGAGGTCAACGACAGCTTCATCTTCAACAACCGCAGCTACGACAACAAGTTGTCGGGCCTGGTGATCGACCGTAACAGCGTGAACAACCTGATTGCCCACAACGAGATCTACCAGAACCATACCGACGGCATCACCCTCTACGAGAGTGCCGACAACCTGCTGTGGGGCAATCGTGTGTTGAGCAACCGGCGCCACGGCATCCGCATTCGTAACAGCGTGAACATTCGCCTGTACGAAAACGTCGCCATGGCCAACGGCCTCACCGGCGTCTACGGCCACATCAAGGACCTGAGCAACACCGACCGTGACATCAAGCTCGACCCGTTCGACGCCCAGGTGTCGCTGATCGTGGTCGGCGGTGAGCTGGCGGCCAACGGCAGCGGCCCACTGTCCATCGACTCGCCGCTGAGTGTCGAGTTGTATCGCGTGTCCATGCTCGCACCGACCAAGTCCAGCGGCATCAGCTTCACCGGCATCCTTGGCGAGCGCCAGGATGAAATTCTCGACCTGCTGGTGCGCCAGCAGAAAGCCGTGCTGATCGACCCCGTCGAACGCCAGACCGAAATGCGGGACTGAGGATAATCTTATGCACCCACACTTGATCAAATTACTCAGCCTGTCGGCCCTGACCGCCGGCATTCTCGCGGCCAGCACTGGCGCGCGTGCCGATGAAGTTCAAGCGCCCAAGTTCAGCGCTGAACCGTGCTGCAGCCTGTGCCCGGCCGCCCATGACGCGAAGAACTACACCACCCGTTATCAGCAGAACTTCACCACGCTGGTGCAGGCCCAGGGCGACTGGCTGTTCCGTACGCAGGAAGACTTGCGCACCGAATTCGACACCACGCCCGCCGGCTACAAACGCATGAAGCAACTGCACGATGCGTTCAAGAGCAAAGGCGTGGAACTGGTTGTCGTGTACCAGCCGACCCGTGGCCTGGTGAACCGCAACAAGCTCAACCCGGCGGAGAAGGCCAGCTTCGACTTCGACAAGGCGCTGCGGAACTACAAGTCCATGCTCGGCCGTTTCGCGCAGATGGGCTACGTCGTTCCGGACCTGTCGCCGCTGACCAACGAGTCTTTGCCGGACACCCTGCCCGCCCACGATTTCTACTTCCGTGGCGACCAGCACTGGACGCCGTACGGTGCCCAGCGCACGGCGAAAATCGTCGCCGAGAAGGTCAAGCAATTGCCTGAATTCGCCGACATTCCCAAGCGCGAATTCGAGACCAAAAAGTCGGGGCGCATGGGCAAGACCGGAACGTTGCACAACATGGCCGGTCAACTCTGTGGCACCAGCTACGCGATCCAGTACATGGATCAGTTCACCACCGAGCCGAAGGGCGAAGCGGGCGATGGCGATCTGTTCGGTGATTCCGGCAACCCGCAAATCACCCTCGTGGGTACCTCCCACAGTGGCAAGAACTACAACTTCGCCGGTTTCCTCGAAGAGGCCATCGGCGCCGACATCCTCAACGTGGCGTTCCCCGGCGGCGGCCTGGAAGGTTCGATGTTGCAGTACCTGGGCAGCGACGAGTTCCAGAAGAACCCGCCGAAGATTCTCATCTGGGAATTCTCGCCGCTGTACCGCCTCGACCAGGAAACCATCTACCGCCAGATGATGGCGCTGCTGGACAACGGTTGCGAAGGCAAGGATGCACAGATGTCCGGCAGCGCCACGCTCAAGCCGGGCAAAAACGAGTTGATGGTCAACAGCAAGAACATGGACCTGCGCAACAGCAGCCACCAGGTCGACATCCGCTTCGCCGACACCTCGGTGAAAACCCTGCAAGCCACCCTCTGGTACATGAACGGTCGCCACGAGGACATCAAGATCGAAAAACCGGAAACCTCCGAGACTGACGGGCGTTTCGCTTTCGAGTTGCGCACGGACGAAGACTGGGCCTCGCAGAACCTGCTGGCCGTTGAAGTCCAGGGCCCCGAAGCCGGTGCCGCGCCTCAGAAAGTCGAAGCGAAAATTTGCAAACGCAACGTATTCCCGGGCACCGAGCAGCGTACTGCTTCGGTCGGGCAATGAGGTCTGCCATGCGCAATCCGAAATTATCAACACTGTTGGCACCGACGCTCCTGAGCCTGGCGATGTTCGCCGGGGCCACGCAAGCGGCGGCGCCACTGCGTCCACCCCAGGGCTATTTTGCGCCTGTGGATAAATTCAAGACGGGCGACAAGAGCGAAGGCTGCGATGCAATGCCGACGCCTTACACCGGCTCTTTGCAATTTCGCAGCAAGTACGAAGGTTCGGACAAGGCCCGCGCGACCCTCAACGTGCAGTCGGAAAAAGCCTTCCGCGAAAGTACTGCCGACATCACCAAGATCGAGCGCGGCACCAGCAAGCGCGTGATGCAGTTCATGCGTGACGGTCGTCCGGAGCAGCTGGAATGCACGCTCAACTGGTTGACCGCCTGGGCCCAGGCCGACGCGCTGATGTCCAAGGACTTCAACCACACCGGCAAGTCGATGCGCAAATGGGCGCTGGGCAGCATGGCTTCGGCGTATATCCGCCTGAAGTTTTCCGACTCCCACCCGCTGGCCACCCATCAACAGCAAGCGCAGTTGATCGAAGCCTGGTTCAGCAAGATGGCCGACCAGGTGGTCAGCGACTGGGACAACCTGCCGCTCGAACAGACCAACAACCACTCGTACTGGGCCGCCTGGTCGGTGATGGCCACTTCCGTCGCCACCAACCGCCGCGACCTGTTCGACTGGGCGGTGAAGGAATACAAGGTCGGCGCCAATCAGGTCGACGCCGACGGCTACCTGCCCAATGAACTCAAGCGTCAGCAACGGGCCCTGGCCTACCACAACTACGCCCTGCCGCCGCTGGCGATGATCGCCAGTTTCGCCCAGGTCAACGGAGTGGACTTGCGTCAGGAAAACAACGGCGCACTCAAACGCCTGGGCGACCGCGTGCTGTCCGGGGTGAAAGACCCGGATGAGTTCGAGAAAAAGAACGGCAAGGAACAGGACATGACCGACCTCAAAGAGGACATGAAATTCGCCTGGCTCGAACCGTACTGCTCGCTCTACACCTGCTCGCCCGAGGTGCTGGCGAAGAAACACAAGATGCAACCGTTCAAGACCTTCCGCCTCGGCGGCGACCTGACCAAGGTCTACGACCCGGCCAATGAAAAGGGCAATAAGGGATCCTAGACCAGACACAACCCCCTGTAGGAGCTGCCGCAGGCTGCGATCTTTTGATCTTGCTTTTAAAGATCAAGATCAAAAGATCGCAGCCTGCGGCAGCTCCTACAGAGTCAGCGTCTGGTGTGAGTTTTTTGTGTGTTGCCCTCCAGGTTTTCTTGGGGGGTTTGGGGGGGCCGTTGGCCCTTGACTGTTGGTTCAAACAAGGAGAGATCGGGATGGTTTTTTCGTCCAACGTGTTCCTGTTTTTGTTCTTGCCGATCTTCCTCGGCTTGTACTACCTGAGCGGGCAACGCTATCGCAATCTGCTGCTGCTGATTGCCAGTTACGTGTTCTACGCCTGGTGGCGTGTGGACTTCCTCGCACTGTTCGTCGGCGTCACGCTGTGGAACTACTGGATCGGCCTGAAAGTCGGTGCCGCCGGGGTCAAGACCAAACCGGCGCAGCGCTGGCTGCTGCTCGGTGTGGCCGTCGACCTGTGCATCCTCGGCTACTTCAAGTACGCCAACTTCGGCGTCGACAGCATCAACGCGATGATGACGTCGGTGGGCCTGGAGCCTTTCATCCTGACCCACGTGCTGCTGCCGATCGGGATCTCGTTCTACGTCTTCGAGTCCATCAGCTACATCATCGACGTCTACCGTGGCGACACTCCGGCAACCCGCAACCTGATCGACTTCGCGGCGTTCGTGGCGATCTTCCCGCACTTGATCGCCGGTCCCGTGTTGCGTTTTCGCGACCTGGCCGACCAGTTCAACAACCGCACCCACACCCTCGACAAGTTCTCCGAGGGCTGCACGCGGTTCATGCAGGGTTTCATCAAGAAAGTCTTCATCGCCGACACCCTCGCGGTGGTGGCTGACCATTGCTTCGCCCTGCAAAACCCGACCACGGGCGATGCCTGGCTCGGTGCCCTGGCGTACACCGCTCAGCTGTATTTCGACTTCTCCGGCTACAGCGACATGGCCATCGGCCTGGGCTTGATGATGGGTTTCCGCTTCATGGAAAACTTCAAGCAGCCGTATGTCAGCCAGTCGATCACCGAGTTCTGGCGGCGCTGGCACATCAGCCTGTCGACCTGGCTGCGTGACTATCTGTACATCACCCTGGGCGGCAACCGCAAAGGCACGCTGATGACCTATCGCAACCTGTTCCTGACCATGCTGCTCGGTGGTCTGTGGCACGGCGCGAACATCACCTACATCGTCTGGGGTGCATGGCACGGCATGTGGCTGGCGATTGAAAAAGCCATCGGCCTGAATACTTCGCCACGCAGCTTCAACCCGATCCGCTGGGTGCTGACCTTCCTGCTGGTGGTGATGGGCTGGGTGATCTTCCGCGCGGAAAACCTGCACGTCGCCGGGCGCATGTACGGCGCAATGTTCAGCTTCAGCGACTGGTCGCTGTCGGAACTCAACCAGGCCAGCCTCACCGGCCTGCAAGTGGCAACGCTGATCGTGGCCTACGTGACCCTGGCGTTTTTCGGCCTGCGCGACTTCTACACCAATCAGCCTCCGGTCAAGACCAAGCCCGCTGTGAACGTCGACGCCGACGGCCCGGCCGCTGCGACACCGGGAACGATCAAGGCCGTGCCTGGGGATAACCCGGCGAGCATCCACCAGCCTGGCTACACCGTCGGCGTCGAAGCCCAGGTGCAACCGGCCTACTGGACCGCTGACTGGTCGCGCTACGTGATGCGTGCGCTGGTGCTGCTGCTGTTCATCGCCTCGATTCTCAAACTCTCGGCGCAAAGCTTCTCGCCGTTCCTCTACTTCCAGTTCTGAGGGATCTGACCATGACCCGCTCATTACGCATCTTCTACATCGCGCTGTTCCTGGTGACCCTGCTGGTGCTCGGTCTGTGGTCGGTGCGCAGCTTCTTCGGCTTCAGTACCAACGCCGATGCGACGGTGCTCAACGGTCGCTGGACCAAGGCCGTGGAAACCCACTACGACGACGAGTTCCCGATCAAGCGCCTGGGCACCAATCTCTGGGCCGCGCTGGATTTCAAACTGTTCAACGAAGGTCGTCCGGGCGTGGTGCTCGGCCGTGACCAGTGGTTGTACAGCGATGAAGAATTCCATCCGGTGGTCAACGAAGAGCTGAACCTGCAAGGCAACTACGCGCTGGTCGAAGGCGTGCGCCAGACCCTGAAAGAGAAAGGCGTGCAACTGGTGATGGCGGTAGTGCCGGCCAAGGTACGTCTGTACCCGGAACACCTCGGTGAGGTGAAACCGGCGAGCATCCACGCCAACCTCTACAAGGACTTCCACCAGCGCCTGGCCGCCGACCGGATTCCGGCCCCCGACCTGCTCGGCCCGCTGCAACAGGCCAAGCAGAACGGTCAGCAAGTGTTCCTGCGCACCGACACCCACTGGACCCCGGAAGGGGCCGAGATCGCGGCCAATCGTTTGGCCAGGACCATTGCCGACAAGTACCCGCTGAGCGGCGAACCGCAGCGCTTCGTCACCGAACCGGCCGAAACCGTCACCCACAAGGGCGACCTGCGCCTGTTCCTGCCACTGGACCCGCTGTTCGAAAACCTGATGCCCAAGCAAGAAACCTTGCACAAGCGCAATACGGTTGCCGCTGAAGATCAGCCCGCCGGCGACGACGCACTGTTCGCCAACACCGAAGTACCGGTGGCCCTGATCGGCACCAGCTACAGCGCCAACCCCAACTGGAATTTTGTGGGAGCGCTCAAGCAGGCGTTGCACAGCGATGTGGTCAATTACGCCGAAGACGGTCACGGCCCGATTCTGCCGATGCTCAGCTACCTGAAAAGCGATGCCTTCAAGAACAGCCCGCCACAGGTGCTGATCTGGGAGTTCCCTGAACGATATCTGCCTGTGAACAACGAAATCGGCGACGCCGACCCGCAGTGGGTCGCAGAGCTTAAACAAGCCGGCGCCCGCCAACAAAACGTAGCTGCAAACACTAAATCCGAGACGCCCGACCGGGCGCAAAACTGAAAGAGAGGTACACCATGACTTTCACTACAACTCCTCGTCGTCTCGCCAAACGCCTTGCCCTGGTTGCCGGCCTCAGCGTGCTGTCGGTACAGGCTTTCGCCGCTGGCGACGCCGCCCTGTACGGCCCGACCGCGCCGAAAGGCTCGACCTTCGTGCGTATCTACAACGCCAGCAACGCCGAAGTCAGCGCCACCGTCGGCAGCACCAACCTGAGCGATGTCGCGCCTCTGTCGAGCAGTGACTTCAGCTTCATGCCGGGCGGCGACTACAGCGCCAAGGTCGGTAGCCAGTCCTTGCCGGTGAAGCTGGCCGGCGACCACTATTACACCCTGGTCAACAACGCCAGCGGCGCACCGCAACTGATCGAAGAGCCGCCGTTCAAAAACAAACAGAAGTCCCTGGTCCGCGTGCAAAACCTCAGCGACAAGGCGCTGACCCTGAAGACCGCCGACGGCAAGACCGACGTGGTCCCGAACGTTGCACCCAAGGGTCGCGGCGAACGTGAAATCAACCCGGTGAAAGTCAGCCTGGCGCTCTATGACGGCAGCACCAAAGTCGGCGACGTGAAACCGGTCGCCCTGGAACGCGGTGAAGCCGCGGTGCTGTACGTCACCGGCAGCGGCAGCAGCCTGTCGCCGGTCTGGGTAAAACGCCCGGTATCGACGCGCTAATGAATTCGCCACAGAGGTAACGCCAACCTCTGTAGGAGCTGCCGCAGGCTGCGATCTTTTGATTTGCTTTAAAGATCAAGATCAAAAGATCGCAGCCTGCGGCAGCTCCTACACAGGCAGCGTCACCTCCGGGCACGGAACAAAAACAAGAGTGAAACGACAGAACGCAGTAGCTCTAACCAATCGATATTCAAGGAGTAACAACATGATTCCGGTGATCTTGTCAGGTGGTAGTGGCTCACGTCTTTGGCCGCTTTCCCGCAAACAATTCCCTAAACAGTTCCTGGCCCTGACCGGCGAACACACCCTGTTCCAGCAAACCCTGGAACGCCTGGTGTTCGAAGGCATGGACACGCCCATCGTGGTCTGCAACAAGGACCACCGCTTCATCGTCAACGAGCAATTAGCGGCACGCAAACTGGAGTCCCAGCGCATCCTGATGGAGCCGTTCGGTCGCAACACTGCGCCGGCCGTGGCCCTGACCGCGATGATGCTGGTCAATGAAGGTCGCGACGAACTGATGCTGGTATTGCCGGCCGACCACGTCCTGGAAGACCAGAAAGCCCTGCAACGCGCCCTGGCCCTGGCCACAGTCGCCGCCGAAAACGGTGAAATGGTGCTGTTCGGCGTGCCGGCCACCAAGCCGGAAACCGGTTATGGCTACATCAAGTCGACCAACGACTCGCTGCTGCCCGAAGGCGTCAGCCGCGTCTCGCACTTCGTGGAAAAACCCGACGTGAAGCGCGCCACCGAGTTCGTCCAGTCCGGCGGTTACTTCTGGAACAGCGGCATGTTCCTGTTCCGCGCCAGCCGCTTCCTCGAAGAGCTGAAAAAGCACGATCCGGACATCTACGACACCTGCCTGCTGACCCTGGAACGCAGCCACCAGGACGCCGACACCATCACCTTCGACGAAGCCACCTTCGCCTGCTGCCCGGACAATTCCATCGACTACTCGGTGATGGAAAAAACCCAACGCGCCTGCGTCGTGCCGCTGACCGCCGGCTGGAGCGATGTCGGTTGCTGGTCGTCGCTGTGGGAAGTGAATGCGAAAGACGCCAACGGCAACGTCACCAAAGGCGACGTGGTGATCCAGGACAGCAAAAACTGCATGATCCACGGCAACGGCAAACTGGTGTCGGTGATCGGCCTGGAAAACATCGTCGTGGTCGAAACCAAGGACGCCATGATGATCGCCCACAAGGACAAGGTCCAAGGCGTGAAACAGATGGTCAACACCCTCAACGAACAGGGCCGCAGCGAAACCCAGAACCACTGCGAAGTCTACCGTCCGTGGGGCTCCTACGACTCGGTGGACATGGGCGGCCGCTTCCAGGTCAAGCACATCTCGGTCAAACCGGGCGCCTGCCTGTCGCTGCAGATGCACCACCACCGTGCCGAACACTGGATCGTGGTCAGTGGCACCGCCGAAGTGACCTGTGATGAGAATGTGTTCCTGCTGACCGAGAACCAGTCGACCTACATTCCGATTGCTTCGGTGCATCGCCTGCGTAATCCGGGGAAGATTCCGTTGGAGATCATTGAGGTTCAATCCGGCAGCTATCTGGGTGAAGACGATATCGAGCGGTTTGAGGATATCTATGGGCGGTCTACACCAGTTGATCGTGGGGTTGCGGTGAAGACGATCGCGCAGTAAGCGGTTGGTGAAAATAGCCTCCAGTCAGTCCACTGCGTCCCTATCCGCAGTGGGGTGGGTGGGGGCTTTTATGCACTCATGTTTATGCGCATTTCGTTTAAAAACTTATTACTGAGTTGCGTTTAACTATCCGCCCCCAGAAGCACCCAGTGTGTACATTCACATAGCGCTGCGAGCATTGTCATAGCTTCGAAGATGCTTCACGCGATCATAAACATACTCTCCTGGAAGTTTATAAAATCGCCCGCGACGCGAGCCGCTCACTTTATAATCCACCCCGAGAAACTCATCTTGTATTGAAAACAACTGAATATATTTTTTGGACATACCTTCAATTGATTCTAAACGTCGAGATGACCCTGCATCTGGAAACTCAATCTGGCCATTTTTTATTAATTCTCCATCATCAATCTGGTACTTCGGATCGGCCTCAGCAGAAGCACTTTCTATGATTCTACCAATTTCAAAAAGTCCAACATCTGCAGTATGAGCCCTAGGAAAATTTGGCCATGCATCAGCGATCACAATTTCATCGAGTGATAGCACTCGCGGATCTCCTATAACTACAAATGAGTGATCAATTTCATTTGCAGCGGAAACCCGGAAAACCGGCCGTTTCGTTTTGGTACTGGCCAGAAGGTGAAAGCTTACCTTTGCATGCTCACCGCAGTTACCTAATCCAGCTCCAATCGCTGCCGTCACTCTATTTTCACGACTTTCCGAGCGAATTTCACTAAGCGTATCTTGCATGACTTGAGGTTCTCGACGCGCCCTCCACAGGTCAACAATTTGATTAGGCGCCCCCTCTACCAGCAGTGTTTTTGTTATTAAGTTTGAAACATGCGCCAGCTTAAGACCCTTATAAGTTTCACGTTTAACTATCCAAACATCATATTTCGGCTCGCTCACAAAATCGTATGAGTTGAGCGCGTCAGCAATTGAATTCTGCGGACCATCAAGACGTACAGCATGAGTCTGCTCTGATGTCAGCGCATTTAGATCAATTCCCGTCTCTCCATGTATATCTTTGTATCTCAGTGGATTATCACTGACAAAAGCGAACAGATTATTACCATCAACATATCCTGCTGGATCCGGATTCAACCATCTCTGCCACCTCGCCATGTAATACCTGAACCCATAATAATAAAGCCCCGTCGCATCCCGCTCCTTCCCCGAATAACGCACTGTTCTGTAACTCGCCTCCACCTCCCCACGTCCGGCGAACCACGCGGTGGTGCCATACGGGTGATAACGCTCCTGGCTGATCACTTCGCCTTCACCGTCAAGTTCCAGGGTGCAGGAGCCCAGATGATCATTCAGGTGGTAGCGGTATTGATCATTGGCGCTGCCTTTCGGCGGCGCCGATTCCCAACGCAACACCCGCACACTGCTGCGCCCGGTCTGCACACTGATCACCTGCAGCATTTCGCCGGTGCCGCTGTGGTAGCGCAATTCCAGGTTCGGCAGA
The DNA here is from genome assembly GCF_059491875.1 of Pseudomonas sp. Pseusp49. NCBI lineage: Bacteria > Pseudomonadati > Pseudomonadota > Gammaproteobacteria > Pseudomonadales > Pseudomonadaceae > Pseudomonas > Pseudomonas sp. Pseusp49. The sequence continues at coordinate 5,685,583 of NZ_CP168514.1, forward strand.
TAACGGGTTTCAGCGATCAGCGTCCGTGTATGGGATTGGGCTTCGCGGACTTTGCGCAGGCGCATGCCATCGGCGCCGTAGACATAACGCTCGCGGTCATTGAGACCTGACTCTCGCGTCACCGGCCGTACTTCACCCAACTGGTTGCGCAGGTCCCAACCCAAGGCCTGCCCCGGTTGCAGATTGAGCAGATTGCCGTTGCCGTCGAAGCCCCGGAGGAAGTCGTCGTCGCCCGGTTCCAAACCATTGAGCACCGGCAGGCAACGGTTGCTTTGCGCCGCCGCAACCATTCGATGTCCATGACTTTGCGGCCCCTCGTGGATCAGCTCCAGCAGATTGCCACCCCTATCGTAGTGATAGGTCTGGCGATAGTTCGCTCGGGGCGCGGGATCATCGAACGTCGAAAACCGTGGGCCTTTATTGGCGCCGCCCGCTTCCCAGCCGGTGGCTTCCATCAGTTGCGACAGGCTGTCGTAGGCGTAGCGATTGACCGGTTCGATCCGCTGGTTGGCGAAGTAGCGTATCGGCAGCGCGGCATCCTTGATGCTCAGCACATTGCCCACCGGGTCGTAGGCGTAGTTCAGGTCTTGCAGGGCTTCGTTGCCGCGCTGGGCACTGAGGCGAGTCAATCGGCCATTTTGCGCGTCGTATTCCAGCGTGGTGATTACGCCATTGCCGGCCACTTCCCGTTCGGTCTGGCCGTGGGCGTTGTAGGTGATGGCGCTGACCAGCGTTTTCGGGGTGGGTGTGCCGTTGAGTTGCAGGCGAACCTCGCGCAACTGGCCATCGAGGGTCTGGCTGAACAACTGGCGGTGCCCCTTGGCATCGGTTTGACGGGAGGCCTCGCCCAATGCATTGACCTGTGAGCGGGTGGTGGCGCCCTCGCCCGGTTCCAGCAGCCACTCGCGATCCGCTATCAACCCGGGCCAGTCCGGCAGCGTCAGGTCGTCCAGAAAATGCCGCGTCTGCTCCAGCGCTGTGCCGTGCAGTCCGAACTCGGTAAATCGCTGCGAGCCCGCCGGGTCATCGTGGCGGATCAGTTGGCCGCATTGGTTGCGCTCGGCAGCAGCCTGATCGCTCGCGCCGTAACTCAAGCGCTCCGTGCAAAGCGCTTCGCCGCCCACGGCTTGCTCGAACACCGCCAGCGGGCGCAACTGCTCGTCATACTGCATCCAGCGCCGGGAACCCCGGCCATCCCAACTGTGCAGCGCTTGACCGGCCTCACCAAACAGACTGACGCGCAAACCGGCATCGACACTGCTCGAAGCCAACACGCTGCCAGACAGGGCACGAACCTCGCGCAGATTAGCCAGCGCCGACTCCTCCTGAAACAGCCGCGGATCCCACGCGGCGACAACATACCCGGCCGGGCCATAGACCGAACGATTGATCCGCACTTCAGCCGCCGCGGTTTCTGTTCCCCGCCAATAAGCCACCGAACGCACAGCCAGGCTGCGCGGATCAGCGACGCTCAGCGTTGGAGTATTGCGTTGAATTGACGGAGTACGTGGCCGCATGGGTAACCGCCTGATTAATTCAAACCAGCTAATACCGAAAGCTTATCGGTGGCTACTGTCAGAAGTTACAGTCCGGACCAAGATAGGCTCGAATAGACGATGGCGCCACGGCACTGGACGCTGAATCGCGATCAGCGGCATGGCCCAATTACCTGAAATGAAAAACGTGTTTCTGTTGAGCAAGAGCCCGTCGACTTGCATTCCGATTACTCCGCGTGCGTAGTTGGCGCAGTTTCGATGCGGACCATTGCGCAGTGATTGATCCGTACAAGGCACCGAACCGACTGCGTTGGCTATCCGCAGTCGACTCGGTGTTTTTCTTCAGGCACCGGATTGACGCCCCGCTGGATTGAAAGCTCTGCCTGCACCTTTAAAAAATTGTTTGAAAAATCCTTTTTTATTCACGGGAGAAGGTGAGTGAGAAGTTGGGGTCATTTCAAAGCTCACTGTGTAGTGGCCTTTCATCTTTTCATCCGCCAACGCTTCATGCGTCAAGCGTCCATTGATAGCTCCAATCCTCGTTTCAATCGAGGCTGCCAAACGCAGCCCGGGTATTACTGTTGTATTTTCGAGCTCCTTCATGTTGTAGGTCACACTCGATGTAACAGTCACGCTTTCGTCTTCATTTAGATGAATGTTGTAGCTTGGCCTTGAGGCATCTGAAAACATATAGTTCGTCCCCTCTGAATGTTTCATGGCCACCTGAAAGGTATCACTGAGACTGACTTGAAAGGCAACTTCAGATACACGGGCACGATTATCCGGGTCCGGAATTTTATCTTTTAGAAAATTCAATTTTTCAGTAATAGTTTCAAGCACGTTCAAAGAAGCCTCAAAGCCGGCTGAACCGCCGTGTTTAGAACCACCGGAAACGGAATAATCTGATCTCGACAAATCCTTGATAAATCCCGTCGAGTATTTCCTCGGCGAACCGTCGGCCGAAGGGCTCATATCGCTGGCTGCTTCAGAACCGGGAGTATAGTGCGGATACAGTTCTGTCCAACTCAAACTGATCGTATGTTTATCGCCATCCCGACGGTACGACTCAGAATAATTGACATCTGCCTGAAGGCTGACGTAACGGTCAAGTTTAGCAGCCATACTGACCACTTGCGGTATATCAATATAACTTTCGAACAGATCCTTAACCTTCAGCAAACCCAGCCAATCATGGTAGGTGACAGGGTTATTGCCTACCATTACATAGCCATTTATCCCATCAACGCCCCCCGCCGGATCCGGGTTCAACCATCTCTGCCACCCCGCCACGTAATACCTGAAGCCATAATAATAAAGCCCAGTCGCATCCCGCTCTTTCCCCGAATAACGCACCGTTCTGTAACTCGCCTCCACCTCCCCGCGTCCAGCGAACCACGCGGTGGTGCCATACGGGTGATAACGTTCCTGGCTGATCACTTCACCGTCCTCGTCGAGTTCCAGGGTGCAGGAGCCCAGGTTGTCGTTCAGGTGGTAGCGGTATTGGTCATTGTCCATGTCTTTCGGCGGCTCGGACTCCCAATGCAACACCCGCACACTGCTGCGCCCGGCCTGCACGTTGATCACCTGCAACACTTCGCCCGTACCGCTGTAATTGCGCAGTTCCAGGTTTGGCAGATAGCGGGTTTCAGCGACCAACGTCCGGGCATGGGCCAGCGTCTCGCGGACTTTGCGCAGGCGCATCCCGTCGGCGCCGTAAACATAACGTTCGCGGTCATCGAGGCCCGAGTCGCGCACCACCGGGCGCACTTCGCCCAATTGGTTGCGCAGGTCCCAGGCCAAGGCTTGCCCCAGTTGTAACTTGAGCAAGTTGCCGTTGCCGTCGAAGCCTCGGCGGAAGTCGTCCTCACCCGGTTCCATGCCCTCCAGCACCGGCAAACAGCGGTTGCTGTGCGCCGCCGACATCAGCCGATGAGCATGGTTTTGCGGACCTTTGTGGGTCAGTTCCAGTAGATTGCCACCCGCGTCGTAGTGATAGGTCTGACGGTAATTCGCGCGGGGCACGGGATCATCGAACGTCGAAAACTGTGGGCCTTTATTGGCGCCGCCCGCTTCCCAGCCGAGGGCTTCGATCAGTTGCGACAGGCTGTCGTAGAAGTAGCAACTGAGCGGTTCGATCCGTTGGTTGGCGAAGTAGCGAATCGGCAGCGCGGCATCCTTGATGCTCAGCACATTGCCCACCGGGTCGTAGTCATAACGCAGATCTTGCAGGGGGTCGTTGCCGCGTTGGGCACTGAGGCGGGTCAGGCGGCCATTTTGCGCGTCGTATTCCAGCGTGGTGATTACGCGGTTGCCGGCCACTTCCCGTTCGGTCTGGCCGTGGGCGTTGTAGGTGATGGCGCTGACCAGCGTTTTCGGGGTGGGTTTGCCGTTGAGTTGCAGGCGGACTTCACGCAACTGCCCGTCGAGGGTCTGGCTGAACAACTGGCGGTGATCCTTGGCATCGGTTTGACGGGAGACCTCGCCCAACGCATTGACCTGTGAACGGGTGGTGGCGCCCTCGCCCGGTTCCAGCAGCCACTCGCGATCCGCTATCAACCCGGGCCAGTCCGGCAGCGTCAGGTCGTCCAGAAAATGCCGCGTCTGCTCCAGCGCTGTGCCGTGCAGTCCGAACTCGGTAAATCGCTGCGAGCCCGCCGGGTCATCATGGCGGATCAGTTGGCCGCATTGGTTGCGCTCGGCAGCAGCCTGATCGCTCGCGCCGTAACTCAAGCGTTCCGTGCAGAGTGCGTCGCCGTCCAGCGGCTGCTCGAACACCGATTCCGGGCGCAACTGAGCGTCGTATTGCATCCAGCGCTGCGAGCCACGGCCATCCCAGTGCTGGATCGGTTGCCCCGCCTCACCCAACAGCGCGACACGCCACCCGGCATCAACGCTGTTCGTACACAACACGGCACCGGACAGGGCATGAGTCGTTTGCAGATTGGCTGGAGCCGAAGCGTCCGGAAACAATCGCGGATCCCACTGCGCAATCGCTCGCCCCGCCCCATCATGGACCGTGCGGTTGACCCGTGCCTGAGGAGGTACGTCGTCGATGTCACGCCAATAACCCACAGCGCGTACAGGTAATCCACGAGGGTCATTTACAGTCAGGCTCGGGGTATGGTGGTGTACTGAAAGGGTGACTTGCACAGTATTCGCTCCGAAATAATCCCCCTCATCTAAGCCTGTCGATCAAGGGTCCGGCTACTGTCAGAAATTACAGGACAAACGGTCACGAGGTTGCGAATGCAACACATGGTTATTGGTGTATCGGCGAAAAAACGAGTTTTTGCTTACAAACTCCAAAACTACCGATTGCTTCGGTGCGCGCCTGCGTAACCCGGAGAAGATTCCGTTGGAGATCATTGAGGTGCAGTCGGGTAGTTATCTGACTGAAGACGATATCGAGCAGTTTGAGGATATCTACGGGCGATCGACGCCGGTTGAGCGGGGAATTGCGGTGAAGACGATCTCGCAATAAGCGATTGGTAAAAAATAGCCCCCATTCAGTCCACTGCGCTCCCTATCCGCAGTGGGTTGAGTGGTTCTTTGATTAACTAAAAAGATGCCCTACGCATTACTGCTGGTCTGCGGAACATGGCTTCACCGCGCACGCCCATTGGCTTAAACTGTCCAGGCTCAAAGGCAAAGGTGCCCGAATTTGGATTATCCAAGGAAAAATACAACAAACCGGGTCCAGTGATTCTCACCGTTTCGTCAACACGAGTGGAACGAGAGAACTCCTCTGATCCCGCAAGTTTAGCATCTTCGTAATCGTCACGTCGTTTACTGAGAAGCTCTACTAAAGACTTTCGCTCAGAAGGTGAGGCGGATTGGATTGCTGGCCACATTGCCAGCATTTCACTTTTCATGCCTTGTAAATAGGCCGCCTTGGTTTCCTCCTGAACAGCTATTTCAGCAGCCCCGGGATAAGCCCTTTTTTCCATCCATGTGACAGAGGTTGGATTTGAGTATTCATTCGCAATCTTGGCAAGGGCGCGGGAAACGACGGGAGAATCCGAGCCTGCAGCCAAGATAGCGCCTCCAAAGCGGCCATCCTCATTCAAATATAGAAGCATCCCATCTGGAGCACTCAATGACGCGGGGAAAGCCCGTGCTAGTTCCACGTCAACATCGAAATAAACTCCAGCTTTTGAAAGCACTGCCATTCGGGCGATATCGCTAGCCGCCGGATAATTTTTCAATGGCCCGGAACGCTCCCGCTCAAAGGCCGCATGTACTTGTTGACTAAGTCCCTGAAAAGCATCTGAAACATCAGCAATACGAACCCGTCTGCTCAAATTCTCCAGCGCTTGTCCGTGTCCACTCGACCAAGCTTTGCTATCGACCCAGAGCGTGGCGCTATAGTCGGGAACCGCGTCCACAACATTATTGATGTTCATTGCAGCCTCTACGGGCAAAGGTCCGCCCAACCATATCCAATTGATTTCCCGGGGGACTTCGCTGATTGTGCCGACTCTATCTATGAATCTGATGGGATTGTTCAGAGTCATCCCATAGACATTCAATCCATCAACCGCCCCCAATGGATCTGGATTCAACCATCGCTGCCAATCTGCCACGTAATACCTGAACCCATAGTAATAAAGCCCCGTCGTATCGCGCTCCTTCCCCGAATAACGCACCGTTCTGTAACTCGCCTCCACCTCCCCCCGCCCGGCGAACCACGCGGTGGTGCCATACGGGTGATAACACTCCTGGCTGATCACTTCGCCGTCCTTGTCCAGCTCCAGGGTGCAGGAGCCCAAATGGTCGTTGAGGTGGTAGCGATACTGATCATTGCCCATGCCGGTCGGTGTCTCGGACTCCCAATGCAACACCCGCACACTGCTGCGCCCGGCCTGGACGTTGATCACCTGCAACACTTCGCCCGTACCGCTGTAGTTGCGCAGCTCCAGGTTCGGCAGATAACGGGTTTCAGCGACCAATGTCCAGCCATGGGCCAGCGTCTCGCGGACTTTGCGCTGGCGCATGCCGTCGGCGCCGTAGACGTAGCGCTCGCGATCATCGAGACCCGAATCGCGCACCACGGGACGTACTTCGACCAACTGGTTGCACAGGTCCCAGGCCAAGGCTTGCCCCGGTTGTAACTTGAGCAAGTTGCCGTTGCCGTCGAAGCCTCGGCGGAAGTCGTCCTCACCCGGTTCCATGCCCTCCAGCACCGGCAAACAGCGGTTGCTGTGCGCCGCCGACATCAGCCGATGAGCATGGTTTTGCGGACCTTTGTGGGTCAGTTCCAGCAGACTGCCACCCAGGTTGTAGTGATAGGTCTGGCGATAGTTCGCACGGGGCGCCGGATCATCGAACGTCGAAAACTGTGGGCCTTTATTGGCGCCGCCCGCTTCCCAGCCGAGAGCTTCGATCAGTTGCGACAGGCTGTCGTAGAAGTAGCAATTGACTGGTTCGATCCGTTGGTTGGCAAAGTAGCGAATCGGCAGCGCGGCATCCTCGATGCTCAGCACATTGCCCACCGGGTCGTAGGCATAGCGCAGGTCTTGCAGCACTTCGTTGCCGCGTTGCGCCAGGAGGCCAGTCAGTCGGCCATTCTGTGCGTCGTATTCCAGCGTGGTGATTACGCCGTTGCCGGCAACCTCCTGTTCGGTCTGGCCTTGGGCGTTGTAGGTGATGGCGCTGACCAGCGTTTTCGGGGTGGGTGTGCCCTTGAGTTGCAGACGAGCCTCACGCAACTGCCCGTCGAGGGTCTGGCTGAACAACTGGCGGTGATCCTTGGCATCGGTTTGACGGGAGACCTCACCCAATGCATTGACCTGTGAACGGGTGGTGGCGCCCTCGCCCGGTTCCAACAGCAACTCACGATCCGCTATCGACTCGGGCCAGTCCGGCAGCGTCAGGTCGTCCAGAAAATGCCGCGTCTGCTCCAGCGCTGTGCCGTGCAGTCCGAACTCGGTAAATCGCTGCGAGCCCGCCGGGTCATCGTGGCGGATCAGTTGGCCGCATTGGTTGCGCTCGGCAGCAGCCTGATCGCTCGCGCCGTAACTCAAGCGCTCCGTGCAAAGCGCTTCGCCGTCCACGGCTTGCTCGAACACCGATTCCGGGCGCAGCTGAGTGTCGTAGCGCATCCAGCGCTGAGAGCCACGGCCATCCCAAGCATGAACCTGCTGCCCCGCCTCACCCAACAGCGCCACACGCCACCCGGCATCAACGCTGTTCGTACACAACACGGCACCGGACAGCGCGTGAATCGTTTGCAAATTAGGCGACGCTGAAGCGTCCAGAAACAATCGCGGGTCCCACTGCGCAATCGCTCGCCCCGCCCCATCATGGGCCGTGCGGTTGACCCGTGCCTGAGAAGGTACGTCGTCGATGTCACGCCAGTAACCCACGGCACGCACCGCCAGCCCACGAGGGTCAATCGCGGTCAGGCTCGGGGTGTGACGGTGGATTGAAGGGGTTGCTGGCACAGTAGCCGCTCCGGAATCACTCCCTCATGGAAGCCCGCCGCTCAGACACCTGCCTACTGTCAGAAATTACAGTTCAGACCGACGGCCTCAAACACCTTCGCCACGCCCTGCCCATCGCCAACCCCACCTGCGCTTAGGTAGGATGACCCTCTCTATTCCCGAGATTTACGTCATGTTCATCGGCGTCCTGCTGGTCATCACCTGGCTGATCCTGTTGCTGCGCTATCCGGCCAAGGCCTTGCCCGTATCCGTGGCAGCCGCCGTGGGGCTGGGGATCGTCGCGACCTGGGTCATCTGGATGGACCACCGCGAACTCAAGCAATTGCAACGCCTGGAGTTGCGCATCAGTTACGCGCCGCAGCAGTGTCCCGCCGACCGGCCACTGCAATTGACGATGAACAATGGCAATGACGTGCCGCTGACGGAACTGCGCTGGCGGGTTGCGGCCTATGCTCCGGGCGATACGGTGAACCTGGCCGACAACCAATACACCGCCCCGCGTTATCGCGGCCCCGGCGAATTGCAGGCTGGTGGCAACTGGGAAGATTGCTTGCCGCTGCCGCCGTTGCGCCCTGGCTACCGGCCGGAAACCCTGGAGTTTCGCGCCGAACGATTGCAGGGTAGTTTTTCCGACTGATCCCTCCCCCATTTTTTGCACAAGGAATGCGCCATGCCCGTTGCGTTGATTACCGGTTGCTCCAGCGGCATTGGCCGTGCCCTTGCCGATGCGTTCAAGGTCGCCGGCTATGAAGTCTGGGCCAGTGCCCGCAGGGCCGAAGATGTCGCGGCACTCACCGCTGCGGGTTTCACCGCCGTGCAACTGGATGTCAACGATGCCGTGGCACTCGAAACCTTGAGCGAGCGAATCAACCAGCAAACCGGCGGCCTCGATGTGCTGATCAACAATGCGGGTTATGGCGCCATGGGGCCGTTGCTCGATGGCGGCGTACCGGCCATGCAGCGCCAGTTCGAGACCAATGTGTTCGCCATCGTCGGCGTTACCCGCGCCTTGTTCCCGGTGCTGCGCCGGGCGAAAGGACTTGTGGTGAATATCGGTAGCGTGTCCGGTGTACTGGTCACGCCATTCGCCGGCGCCTACTGCGCTTCGAAAGCTGCCGTGCATGCCTTGAGTGATGCCTTGCGCATGGAACTGGCGCCGTTCGGCGTGCGGGTCATGGAGGTCCAGCCGGGGGCCATCGCTTCCAGCTTCGCCAAGAATGCCGGGCACGAAGCCGAGCAACTGATCAGTGAACAATCGCCATGGTTTCCGCTGCGTGAAGGCATACGCGCCCGGGCCAGGGCTTCCCAGGACAGGCCGACCCCGGCCAGTGAGTTTGCCGCCGGATTGCTCAAGGCCGTGCAGCAAGCCAAACCGCCACGGCTGATCCGCCTGGGCAATGGCAGCCGCGCGTTGCCGCTGATGGCCAGTTTGTTGCCCAAGGGTTTGCTCGAATCCGGGCTGATGAAGCGGTTCGGGTTGCGTGGGCAGCTCTGAGACCGCGTCATCGTTCTTCGCGGGCAAGCCCGCGAAGGCGTCAGAACAGACACCACAGAATTTCAGGAAACACCATGACCGACTACACCGAATACTTCGACGAAGTGATCCAGGCCCACGTGGCCATCGAACAATGGCTGGCCGAGGAGCGCGACACGTCCGATCTCGAAAAACTGCTGACGCGTTTTTCGCCGCAGTTCTCCATGGTCTCGCCGCTCGGTCGGGTGCTGGATTTTGACGCGCTGAATGACCTGTTCACGCTGGCGGGTGGCAAAAAACTCGGGTTCAGGATCGAGCTCAGCGAGTTGCGTGGCATTGCGTTATACGAGGGTGGCGCCACCGTGAGCTACCGCGAGCAACAGACCGATGCGACCGGGCTGCACTCGGATCGTCGTTCCACCGTGGTCTTCGAGAAACACGCCGATGGCCGGGTGATCTGGCGGCATCTGCATGAGACGTTTTGCCAGGGCTGACACAGATGCTTTTGTGGCGAGGGGGCTTGCCCCCGTTCGGCTGCGAAGCAGTCGTAGAACCACGGCGCAAGGAGTGTCAGTCAGAATCTGGCGCCGGGATTCAGGGCCGCTTCGCGACCCAACGGGGCGGTGCGGCGATCCGACAAGCCCCCTCGCCACAGGTTTACTCAGCCGCCGCAGGCTTCACCACCACCGTACAGGTAATCCCCGCCGCCAACACCACACCCTCCGGCACTTCATCGATGTGAATGCGCACCGGTACCCGTTGCGCCAGGCGTACCCAATTGAAGGTCGGGTTGACGTCGGCGATCAGTTCGCGGCTCTCCGGGTTGTCGCGGTCGTAGATGCCGCGCGAGATGCTTTCCACATGGCCCTTGAGCACTTCGCCGCTCATCAGCTGCATGTCGGCCTTATCTCCGACGCGCACGCGGGGCAGCTTGGTTTCTTCGAAGAAGCCGTAGACCCAGAACGAGTTCATGTCGACCACGGCCATTTTCGCCTCGCCGATGCGCGCGTAGTCGCCGCGATGCACGTTGAGGTTGGTCACGTAGCCGTCTACCGCGGCGCGCACTTCAGTGCGTTTGAGGTTGAGTTCGGCGGCTTCCAGTTGCGCCTGGGCCTGTTGGTAATCAGCCAGGGCCGAGTCGGCGAGGTTACTGGCGTCGTCGCGGTTTTCCCGGGAGATCACCAGGTTGTCCATATCGGCGCGACGATGGGCGTTAACCTTGCGCATCTCCCAGGTCGCCTTGCGCGATGCCACCAGACTCTGCGCTTGCTTGACCGCCAGACGGTAGTGCTCAGGGTCGATCTGCATCAGCAAATCGCCTTTTTTCACCAGCTGGTTGTCGCGCACCGGCACGTCCACCACTTCGCCGGTGACGTCGGCGGCAACGTTGATGATGTCGGCGCGCACGCGGCCGTCGCGGGTCCACGGCGTGTTCATGTAGTGCTCCCACAGGGAGCGGCCGATCCACAGCGCGAGGGCCAGCACCAGCAGGGTCGCGAGCAGGCTGAAAAACTTTTTCATCGGGGCATTCTCAGTAATAGAGAGTCAACGGTAGACAGTCAGCGCCATGGCGCCGAACAGACAGGTAAACAGACTCAGGCGCAGCAGCGCCGGGTGCCAGAAGAAGCGGTACAGGTCGAACCCGGACAGGAACCGGTCCAGCGCCCAGGCCAGGGCCGCCGCGATGAAAAACATCAGGGTCATGGTCGGCATGTACACGCCGTGGAAGGCGATTTCACGAGGCATGTTCTAATCCTTTTGGCTGGCTGCTTGTGAAGGCCGCGAGCGGTGATTGCGGATCGAGCAGCGAGGTGCGGATGAAGTGCAGGTAGCTCTTCACCCGGCGCAACGCCGAGGTATCGAAGTGCGGGGCGAAAGGTTCGTCGGTGGATTGCACCCGGCTGATCGCGTGATCGACCGCGATCAGCGCGCGTTCAAGGTTGCTGCTGTTCGGTTGCAAAAACAGCCGCACCAGCGCACGCCCCATCACCCGGATCGCCTGGCGCCACGGCTGGGATTCGGCATAGGCCGGATGCACCGGCAGAATCGCCTGCTCCTTGCGCAATTCGATGATCGCGTGGCCGACTTCCAGCACCACGAACATCCAGCGCAACAAGTCCCGCTGCACCTGCGGTTGGCCCGCCGCGAAGCCGTAGGCCTGATGCACCAGGTCGCGAGTGCGGCTTTCGAAACTCGACGCCAGGCCCTTGAGCTTGCCGCTTATGGCGTACACCACCTGACCACGCAGGTCCTGCTCCAGGCGACGCCACAACCAGCGGCTGTTGGGCGGCAGAATGATCGCTCCGGCCGCTGCGCACACCAGCATGCCCATCACCATGGCGATGTAGTCGTTGATGAAGGTGTAGGGGTTGTAGACCGTGAGGTTGTCCGGCACTGAACCGGTGCTGAAGAAGATCAGCAAGCCCAGGCCGACACCGACGTATTGCGGCCGCGAGGTCAGGAACGAGCCGAGTACGATCACCGGTGCGAGCATCACGCACAGCAACGGAAACCCATCGATCCACGGGAAAATGAAAAACATCTCGACGAAGCCGATCAGCGCCCCGAGCAATGTCCCGCACGCCATCTGAAAGGCCATGCGCTTGGGGTTCGGAGTAGCGGCGGACAGGCCCACGGTCGCGGCGGCAATCAGGGTCATGGTCGCGCCGCTCGGCCAGGCGGTTGCCACCCAGTAGCTGCCCAATACCACCAGAATGAACGCCGCGCGTATCCCCGATGCTGCCGCTGCCATCCAGTTGGTTTGCGGGGTGAACGGCTCGTCCCAACTCTCTCGTTCGTGACTGTGATCGGCCAGCGACGCGTGGGTCTGTGCATAACTGTGCAAGTCGTCGACAAAGCGATAGAGCAGTTCGTAGGCGGTGTGGAAATCCAGTTGCCCGGCCTCGCTCGGATTGCTCTGCTGGAACGTCGCCCGCAGACAGCGCACCCGCGCCGGCAGACCTTCCTTGTAGGCGGTAAGCACCGCGACCAGACGCGCCGCATCGGCGCTGGTCAGGGCACGACCGCTGAAGCCGTCGAGCAACTCGGCGAGGTCCTGCAAGCCGGGTTTGATCGCCTCCACCACCTGGTCTGCCGCGCTGCTGCGCAGGCGTTCGAGTAACTGGTGCAAGGCGTTGAAGCGCGTGGTGATGCCCATGAATTCGCTGTTCAGGCGACTGAGCCGGCCATTGCGCCGACGCATGTGCGGGTCTTCGAAAACAGTGACGCTGCGCAAGCCTTCCAGACCCACGGCTTCGGCGATGAAACGCACGTTGCCGGCTTCGAACGCCTCGCGCTGACTGCGACCGCGCAAGCCGTCGGTGACGAACAGGGCGAACACGCCGAAGCGCTGGTACAAGGCATTGCGCATCGCCGCGCTGGCCGATTGCGGCAGGATCGCCGCACTGACCAGGGTCGAACAGAGAATGCCCAACGAGATCTCCAGCACTCGCCAGACCGCCGCCATGAACGCGCCATCCGGATGGGCCAGCGCGGGCAAGCCGACCATCGCGGCGGTGTATCCGGCGAGGACAAATCCATAGGCGCGGAAGTTGCGGCAGCGCGCGGCACCGGCCGTGCAGATACCGACCCAGATCGCCAGCGAACCGAGGAACAGCTCAGTGTTCTGCGCAAACAGGGCGATCAGGGCCACCATCACCGCCGACCCGGCCAGGGTGCCGAGAAACCGATAGAAACTCTTGGCGAACACCTGGCCGCTCTGCGGCTGCATGACGATGAACACGGTGATCATCGCCGTGCGCGGTTGCGGCAGTTCCAGGCGCATGGCCAGCCAAAGCGTCAGGAATGCCGCGAACAGCACCTTGAAGATGTAGACCCAGGTCACGCCGTCGCTGCGTGCCCAGTCGAAGAAACCCCGGCGCCATTCAAGGGAGTACAGCCAGCGCAAGGGGGCGGGCAAGGGAGTCATCAAATCCTGCTCAGTGAAAAATCAGCCAAAACTCGGAACCTGTGGGAGCGGGCTTGCTCGCGAAGAGGGAGTGTCAGGCAACAAAAGTGTCATCAGACACACCGCCTTCGTCGGAACGCCGCCCGGAGCAAGCCCGCTCCCACAGGTTTTGTGTTCAACGCAAAAGACTCGGGGTTTTCGGCACTTGAGTCTGTTCGGCATTCGGCACGTCGTTGCCGGCACCCAAACCACCGCCCAACGCCGTCACCAATTCGGCATGGGCACTCAATCGCGCCGCCTGGACCTGCTGCTGCACTTGCTGCTGCTTGAACAACAGAGTCTGGGCGTTGAGCACGTTGAGGTAGTCGGTCAGGCCACGCTGGTAGGCGATCATCGCGATGTCGTAGGTCTTCTGCGCGGTGGCCACCGACTCGGCGGCGAACGCCTGCTGCTTGTCCATGGACTCGCGGCGGATCAACTGGTCGGAGATGTTTTTCAGGGCATTGACCAGGGTCTGGTTGTACTTGGCCACGGCGATGTCATACCCGGCCGAGGCTTCGCCCAACTCGGCACGCAAACGCCCGCCATCGAAAATCGGCAACGAAATCGCCGGACCCACGCTGTAGTTGAGCTTCTTGCCGGTCAGGAACTCCAGGGCCCCGCCGCCGGTGGCCATATAGCCGAGGCTGCCGACCAGGTCGACGTTGGGATAAAACCCGGCATGGGCGACATCGATACCCCGTGCCTGCGCTGCCACTTGCCAGCGACTGGCGACCACGTCCGGGCGCTGGCCGAGCAATTGCGCCGGCAGCGACGACGGCAATTTCAGTGGCGCCCCCAGCGACAGCGTTGGCCGCTGCAGCTGCGCGCCGTCACCCGGCCCCTTGCCGGCGAGGGCGGCGAGCTGGTTGCGGCTCAAGGCGATTTCTTCGTCGAGGGCATCGAGCTGGCGATGGGTTTCCGGCAGCGGCGTCTCGGCCTGGCTGACTTCAAAATGGGTGCCGATGCCGCCCTTCAAACGCTTCTGCGCCAGCTCAAGGATCTGCTGTTGCTGCTTCAAGGTCGCATCAACGATGTCCCGTTGCGCGTAATGCAGCGAGAGTTCGATGTAGACGCGCACGATGTTGTCCTGCAACTCGAGCTGGGCCTGTCGCGCTTCGGCGACGGTCATGTGCGCCATGTCCACGGCGCGCTCGGTGGCATTGCTTTCACGGCCCCAGAGGTCGAGGGCATAACTGAAACCCAGCGCGGCGTTGTTGTCCCAGGTGGTGCTGTTGGCCAGCTCGCCGGGGCCATAGAACTGGTCGGTAGGCCAGTTGTGGCGCTTGAGGGTGGACTCGCCATTGATCTGCAGCGACTCGGCTGCTTCGGCCACACCAGCCATGGACTTGGCCTGACGCACCCGCGCGGCGGCCATGGCCAGGCTCGGGCTGCCTTGCAGGGCGAGGTCGATCCAGCGGTTCAGTTGGGGGTCGCCATAGGCTTGCCACCATTGCGCAGTGGGCCAATTCGCATCTTGTGCGGCGCTCTGGATTGCTGCGTCGGTGGCCAATGAATTGGCCTCCAGCGCCTTGCCCTGCGGGGCAATACCTCCGGTTCCGATGCAGCCGCTGATTGCCAGGGTTAAAGCCAAAACACTGAGCGGCTTAAGCGCTCTGCTGATGCGACGCGGCACTGCTGCGATTTCCTGAGATGGAGAGATGTTCTGTGCGTAGGAGCTGCCGAAGGCTGCGATCTTTTGATCTTGCTCTTAAAAAAAAACATCAAAAGATCGCAGCCTTCGGCAGCTCCTACAGAGGTGGGCGCAATTCTATGGGGCGGCCTGAATGGCGATAAGCTGGGTTTCTTGTGAATCTTTGTTACCGTTAACGAGATAATCCGTAAGTCGATCTTTAGTCGCCTGTAAATAAACAGAAACTTCGTGTCACAATTTGTCATTCGACGAGAGAGCACCCCATGGACACTTTGCAAAACATGCGCGCCTTCAGTTACGTGGCCGAAGCCGGCAGCTTCACCGCCGCCGCCGTGCAACTGGACACCACCACGGCCAACGTCTCGCGCGCGGTCTCCAACCTGGAAGCCCACCTGCAAACCCGCCTGCTCAATCGAACGACCCGCCGCATCGCCCTGACCGAAGCCGGCAAGCGTTACCTGTTGCGCTGCGAACAGATCCTGGCCTACGTCGAAGAAGCCGAAGCCGAGGCCAGCGACGCCCACGCCCGCCCGGCCGGGCAACTGAAAGTGCACACCATGACCGGCATCGGCCAGCACTTCGTGATCGACGCCATTGCCCGCTACCGCAAGACCCACCCGGACGTAACCTTCGACCTGACCATGGCCAACCGCGTGCCGGACCTGCTCGACGAGGGTTACGACGTGTCCATCGTCCTCGCCCGCGAACTGCCGGATTCGGGTTTCGTGTCCCAGCGCCTGGGCATCACCTACAGCATCGTTTGCGCCTCGCCGGCCTATGTCAAAGCCAACGGCTGCGCACAAAAACCCAGCGACCTGCTCAACCACGCCTGCCTGCGCCTGGTCAGCCCGGTGATCCCGCTGGAAAAATGGGCCTTCGACGGTCCTGACGGCCAGGAAATGGTCACCATCAACAGCTCACCGTTTCTGGTGAACTCCGCCGACGCGATGAAATCCGCGATCATCAGCGGCATGGGCGTTGGCGTCCTGCCGCTGTACGCCGCCATTGAAGGCCTGCGCAACGGCACGCTGGTGAGGGTGATGCCCAAATACCGCTCGCAGGAGCTGAACCTGTATGCGATCTACCCTTCGCGCCAGTACCTGGATGCGAAGATCAAGACCTGGGTCGAGTATTTGCGCGGATCGTTGCCGGAGTTGCTGGCAGCGCATCAGGCGGAACTGGCGGCTTATGAATTGAGCGGGAGTCTGGGCGGAGTTCGGCTGGCGAATTAAACCAAATCCCTACCCTGTAGGAGCTGCCGCAGGCTGCGATCTTTTGATTTTGATTTTTGACCATGTCGAAAGGGCGGAAGATCAAGATCAAAAGATCACAGCCTGCGGCAGCTCCTACAGGGGGTCGGCGTACATCCACGCTTCTCACCACTCAACAGGCCGAGCGTTAGCTCGCCTGCCGCTCTTGATCTTGATCCACCCGCCCCCTCGGAAGGCTGAGCGCAGGCGTTCATCCGGGGATTGGCGCGCAGCGCCGTTCGACGCAGTCGAACTCATTGCATGTAGGTCGAAGCGAAGCCGACCGGAGGGCAATGCCCCCGGATGAATGCCGGAGCGAAGGAACCCCGAGCCTAAGCGAGGGGCCGTACGCAAGGGGCGAGACTTTTTGGTTCCTTTTGTGTCGTTTGACAAAAGGGACTCGCCGTAAGGGCGAAACCATAAGCCGCCGTTACCGAAGCAACGGATATGTACTCGATCACCAACGAACATGGTCGGCCCAAAGGCCGCCAAGACACAAAAACTGACAGCGCCGTCAGTTAGCCGTCACCCTCCTGACCGCCAAACAGGTTTATAAAGGAAACTACCCTTCGACCAAAAAACCAGCCCCGGCGCCCCACTCGCATGCGAACCCAGAAAAAACCCGCCCTGCTCGTCGCCCTTCTGATCGTCCTGGCAGCGCTGGGCCTGTGGTACGCCACCCAACCGGTCAAGACCAAACTCGCCACCCCCACCGCCATCCCGGTGCGCGTGGTCGCCGTCGTCGAAAAAGACGTGCCACGCTACGTCAGCGGCATCGGTTCGGTGCTGTCCCTGCACAGCGTCGTGGTCCGCCCCCAAATCGACGGCATCCTCACCAAAATCATGGTCAAGGAAGGCCAACTGGTGAAAAAAGACGACCTGCTGGCCACCATCGACGACCGCTCGATCCGCGCCAGCCTCGACCAGGCCCGGGCACAGCTGGGCGAAAGCCAGGCGCAGCTGCAAGTGGCACTGGTCAACCTTAAACGCTACAAACTGCTGAGCGTTGACGATGGCGTTTCCAAGCAGACCTACGATCAGCAACAGGCGCTGGTGAACCAACTCAAAGCCACCGCCCAAGGCAATCAGGCATCAATCGACGCCGCTCAGGTACAACTTTCCTACACACAGATTCGCTCCCCAGTGACCGGTCGCGTCGGCATTCGCACCGTGGATGAAGGCAACTTCCTGCGCATGACCGACACCCAAGGCCTGTTCACCGTGACCCAGATCGACCCGATCGCCGTGGAGTTCTCCCTGCCGCAGCAAATGCTGCCGACCTTACAGGGCCTGATCAACGACCCACAGCACGCCCGGGTCAAGGCCTACATCGGAGCTGACACCGACGGCGAAACCGGCAACCTGCTCGGCGAAGGTCACCTGACCCTGATCGACAACCAGATCAATGCCAATACTGGCACCATCCGCGCCAAGGCCGAGTTCGACAATCCGGGGCAGAAGCTGTGGCCGGGTCTGCTGGTGACAGTAAAGATTCAGACAGCCCTGGATAAAGATGCACTGGTGGTGCCGCCGACAGTCGTACAACGCGGTCTGGACCAACACTTCGTGTACCGGGTCAATGGCGACAAGGTCGAAGCCGTGCAGGTGCAAATGGTCTATCAAGGGAGCGGCCAGGACATCATCAAGGGTGTGAAACCGGGGGATGTACTGGTCAGCGATGGTCAGTCGCGGCTCAAACCGGGGTCGACGGTGCAGGTGATGACCGAGCCGCCGCAAGTGGTGCAATCGGAGGCGGCACAATGAAGGGTCACGGTTCGGTATCCGCCTGGTGCATCGACCACCCGGTGGCCACGGTCCTGCTGACGTTCGCCCTGGTGCTGCTGGGCGTCATCGCGTTTCCGCGCCTGCCGGTAGCGCCGTTGCCGGAGGCAGAATTCCCGACCATCCAGGTGGCCGCGCAATTGCCCGGTGCCAGCCCGGAAACCATGGCGTCCTCGGTGGCCACCCCCCTTGAGGTGCAATTCAGTGCCATTCCCGGCGTGACCCAGATGACCTCGAGCAGTGCACTGGGCTCGACCAACCTGACCCTGCAATTCACCCTCGACAAGAGCATCGACACCGCCGCCCAGGAAGTGCAGGCGGCGATCAATACGGCCGCGGGCAAGCTGCCCAAGGACATGCCGAACCTGCCGACCTGGCGCAAGGTCAACCCGGCCGACAGCCCGGTGCTGATCCTCAGCGTCAACTCCTCGCTGATGCCCGGTCCGGAGCTCAGCGACCTGACGGAAACCCTGCTATCGCGTCAGCTCAGTCAGGTCGACGGTGTAGGCCAGGTCGCCATCACCGGTCAGCAGCGTCCGGCGATCCGCGTCCAGGTTTCGGCGGACAAACTCGCCGCCATCGGCCTGACCCTCGCCGACATCCGCCTGGCGATCCAGCAGACCAGCCTCAACCTGGCCAAGGGTGCGCTGTACGGGGAGTCGAACATCTCGACCCTGTCCACCAACGACCAGTTGTTTCACCCGGAGGACTACAGCCAGCTGATTGTTTCCTACAAGGACGGCGCGCCGGTTCATCTGCGCGATGTCGCCAAAGTCGTCAACGGTTCGGAAGATGCCTACGTCCAGGCCTGGGCGGGCTCGCAACCGGGGGTGAACCTGGTGATCTTCCGCCAGCCGGGGGCCAACATCGTCGAAACCGTGGACCGCATCCAGGCCGCCTTGCCGGCGCTGGAAGCGATGCTCCCGGCCTCGGTGCAGGTCAAGGTGCTGATCGACCGGACCCAGACCATTCGCGCGTCCCTGCATGAAGTGGAAATCACCCTGCTGATCGCGATCATGCTGGTGGTGGCGGTGATGGCGCTGTTCCTGCGCCAGTTGTCGGCGACCCTGATTGTGTCGGCGGTGCTGGGGGTTTCGCTAGTCGCCAGTTTTGCGCTGATGTACGTCATGGGCTTCAGCCTGAACAACCTGACGCTGGTGGCAATCGTGGTGGCCGTGGGCTTTGTGGTCGACGACGCGATCGTGGTGGTGGAAAACATTCACCGACACCTGGAGGCCGGCGACGGCATGCGCGAAGCGGCGATCAAGGGCGCGGGCGAGATTGGTTTCACCGTGGTGTCGATCAGCTTTTCGCTGGTAGCAGCGTTCATTCCGTTGCTGTTCATGGGGGGCGTGGTCGGGCGACTGTTCAAGGAATTCGCCCTGACCGCCACCTCGACCATCTTGATTTCGGTGGTGGTGTCGCTGACCCTGGCGCCTACCCTGGCCGCGCTGTTCATGCGCGCGCCGGTGCATCATGCCCACGACAAACCGGGCTTTGGTGAGCGTCTATTGGCCTGGTACGAAAAAGGCCTGCGCCGCGCCCTCGCCCATCAGCGCTTGATGATCGGCGTATTCTGCCTGTCACTGGGCCTGGCCGTGGCCGGGTACATTCTGATCCCGAAAGGTTTCTTCCCGATCCAGGACACCGGCTTCGTCCTCGGCACCACCGAAGCCGCTGCTGACATTTCCTACGGCGACATGGTGAAAAAACACCTCGCCATGGCGGAAATCGTCGCCGCCGACCCTGCCGTGGAAACGTTCTCGCACTCGGTCGGTGTCTCTGGCAGCAACCAGACCATCGCCAACGGCCGCTTCTGGATCACCCTGAAAAAACGCAGCGACCGCGATGTTTCGGCCAGTCAGTTCATCGACCGGATTCGTCCGCAACTGATGAAAGTGCCGGGCATCGTCCTCTACCTGCGCGCCGGCCAGGACATCAACCTCAGTTCAGGCCCGAGCCGCGCCCAATATCAATATGTGCTCAAGAGCAACGATGGACCGACCCTGAGCACCTGGACCCAGCGCCTGACGGAAAAACTGCGCGCCAACCCGGCCTTCCGCGATATTTCCAACGATTTGCAACTGGGCGGCAGCATCACCCACATCAGTATCGATCGCAGCGCCGCGGCGCGTTTCGGCCTGACCGCCAGCGACGTCGACGAAGCCCTGTACGATGCCTTCGGCCAGCGCCAGATCAATGAATTCCAGACCCAGGTCAACCAGTACAACGTGATCCTGGAGCTGGACACCCAGCAACGCGGCAAGGCTGAAAGCCTCAACTATTTCTACCTGCGCTCGCCCCTGAGCGGGGAAATGGTACCGCTGTCGGCCCTGGCCAGGTTCGATGCGCCCACCATCGGCCCACTGTCCATCGCCCATGACGGCATGTTCCCGGCCGCCAACCTGTCGTTCAACCTGGCGCCCGGCGTGGCGTTGGGCGATGCGGTGATCATGCTCGACCAGGCCAAGGCCGACATCGGCATGCCAACCGCCATCAGCGGTAATTTCCAGGGCGCGGCCCAGGCGTTCCAGAGTTCGCTGGCCAGCCAGCCGTGGCTGATCCTGGCGGCGCTGGTAGCGGTGTACATCATTCTCGGCGTGCTCTACGAGAGCTTCGTGCACCCGCTGACGATCATTTCGACCTTGCCTTCGGCGGGCCTCGGCGCAGTGATCATGCTGTGGATCTGCGGTCAGGACTTTTCGATCATGGCCTTGATCGGCCTGGTGCTGCTGATCGGTATCGTCAAGAAAAACGGCATCCTGATGATCGACTTCGCCCTCGAAGCGCAGCGCAATGGCGGACTGTCGCCTGAGGAAGCGATCTTCAAGGCCTGCATCACGCGGTTCCGTCCGATCATCATGACCACCCTCGCCGCCCTGCTTGGCGCGCTGCCGCTGATGCTCGGCTATGGCACCGGCGCCGAGTTGCGCCAACCCCTGGGGATCGCGGTAGTCGGCGGCTTGCTGGTGAGCCAGGCGCTGACGCTGTTCACCACGCCGGTCATATACTTGTGGCTGGAGCGGTTATTTCATAGACACTCTCTCTCACCAGCACCTCCGCCAGTACCGGCGCTGGCGACCATAGACTGAGGCGGGGTCATGCGCGTCCTGATTATCGAAGACGAAGAAAAAACCGCGGACTATCTGCACCGCGGCCTGACGGAACAGGGTTACACCGTGGACCTGGCACGGGATGGGGTCGAAGGCCTGCATCTGGCGCTGGAGAGCGACTACGCGGTGATCGTCCTCGACGTGATGTTGCCGGGCCTCGACGGCTTTGGCGTGTTGCGCGCGTTGCGTGCACGCAAGCAGACCCCGGTGATCATGCTCACCGCCCGCGAGCGTGTGGAAGATCGCATCAGGGGCCTGCGCGACGGCGCCGATGATTACCTGGGTAAACCCTTTTCCTTCCTTGAGCTGGTGGCGCGCCTGCAAGCGCTGACCCGACGCAGCGGCGGTCACGAACCGGTGCAAGTGAGCATTGCCGACCTGTGGATAGATTTGATCAGCCGCAAGGCGACCCGCGCCGGCACACGGCTGGACCTGACCGCCAAGGAGTTCGCGCTGCTCAGCGTATTGGCCCGGCGCCAGGGTGAAATCCTCTCGAAAACCGCCATTGCCGAGATGGTCTGGGACATCAATTTCGACAGCGACGCCAACGTCGTCGAAGTCGCGATCAAACGCCTGCGGGCCAAGCTCGACGGCCCGTTCGAAGAGAAACTGCTGCACACCATTCGCGGCATGGGTTATGTGCTGGAGAGCCGCGGTGTCCAGTAACAGCATCGCCTTGCGCCTGAGCGGGATGTTCACGCTGGTGGCGCTGCTGGTGTTCCTGTTGATCGGCTGGGCCTTGTACCAGCAGGTCGACAAAGGCCTGGGCCTGTTGCCCGAAGCCGAGCTGGACGCGCGCTACAGCGTGCTCGAATCCACGGTCGGCCGTTACGGCACGCCTGAGCATTGGGTAAAGATCAACAACAAGCTCAACCTGCTGAGCGAAGAAGACAAGCGCATCAACTTCTGGATCATCAGCGGCGATCCCCATTACGAATACGGCAACCTGACCCCGCAGATCCGCACCTTTGCCCAAGGGCCACTGGGCATGCGCGACATGCATCTGCCGGATCACCCCTATCCGCTGAAAGTGCTGGTCAGCGAGTTCCCGGCCAAGGACCAGCGCCCACCACTGCGCTTCATGATCGCCATCGACACCGAGACGTTTTTCCAGACCCAGCATCAACTGTTGATTGCCCTGATCAGCCTGGCGATTGTCGGCGTGCTGCTGGCCTCGGCACTCGGTTACTGGGTGGCGCGGATCGGCCTCAAGCCGCTGATCAAACTGTCCCAGGAAGCCCAGCGGCTGGCCCCGCCGTTGCGCTCGGGGCGCTTGCGAATGTCACCGTTGCCGCCGGAACTCGATCAGTTCGTCAGCTCGTTCAACTCGACTCTGGAACGGGTCGAGCAGGCTTACTCGCGCCTTGAATCGTTCAATGCCGACGTCGCCCATGAACTGCGCTCGCCACTGACCAACCTGATCGGCCAGACCCAGGTCGCCTTGACCCGCGGACGCTCCGCCGAGCATTACTTCGAAGTGCTGCAATCGAATCTCGAAGAGCTAGAGCGACTGCGTTCGATCATCAACGACATGCTGTTCCTGGCCAGTGCCGATCAGGGCAGCAAGGCAACCAGACTGACGTCCACGTCGCTGGCCGATGAGGTGGCCACGACCCTGGAATACCTGGACTTCATTCTCGAGGACGCCCAGGTCCAGGTAGAGGTCAGTGGTGACGCGCAAGTGAGCATCGAGATCGCCCATCTGCGCCGGGCGTTGATCAATCTGCTGAACAACGCGGTGCAGCACACCGCGCCCGGTCAGGTGATTGAAGTGCACATTGAAACCGCCGAACATCAGGTCAGCATCGGCGTCGCCAACCCCGGCTCACCGATTGCCCGTGAACACCTGCCACGACTGTTCGAGCGTTTCTACCGGGTCGATGCCTCGCGCAGCAACAGCGGCCACAACCATGGCCTTGGGCTGGCCATCGTCAAGGCGATTGCGTTGATGCATGGCGGCAATGTGTTCGTGCGCAGTGACCATGGGATGAATACGTTCGGGATTCATCTTCCTGTCTGATGGGCCACAAAAGTCAAAAGATCGCAGCCTGCGGCAGCTCCTACATTGGAATGCATTCCCCCTGCAGGAGCTGCCGCAGGCTGCGATCTTTGCTCTTGCTGTAACAGTCCTTTCATGAATCCGCTCTTTTTCCCTTCGCCCAAGATCCTTATCTTTGCCCGCACCAAACAGCACTTGCCAAGCAAGAAGGTTTTAAAGATGTCCAACAGTATGGGTATTGCCAGCGCTTTCGTTTTGTCCTCTTTGTTCCTGTCGCCATTAGCGATGGCGGAAGAATCGCAGACTTTCGTCGCACATAACGCCGCACGCGCTGCAGCGTTCCAAGAGCATCAGATCGAGATGACGGCCAAGGCTGCGCAAGACACCCAAGCCCCGCAAGCCTCGACCACACAGGCGCTGCCACAGGTCGAAAAGGACAGCTGATCTGCACCGCTTGCTCCTGCTTCCCACGACACTTTTCATCGGCTCTTCCCTTTGAAAGGTTGTCTGCAAAGCCGCTGCTTTCAGCGGCTTTTTTTATCGCGGCGAGTCAACTTTCATTGCAATTTTCGCAATGACAAACGCTGACGCCCACATCATTGATCAATCGTTATAGCAACAAGCACGATTCCCCCGGCTGCGACGCTAATGCAACTACGCTTACAGCGTCCCTTTAGCAGACGTCAGCCCTATGACCGCAAGCCGAACCCCACATTTTCAAGGCCCGTCCGGGCGACCCGAGATCATGGTGATCTTTGGCAGCACCCTGACGGTCATCTCGATCCTGTGCATCGTCACTTTTCTGCTGATCCGCGAACACGCCAACGCCCAGCAGACCGCCACACGCAGCGCGACCACCATTGCGCAACTGATCGATGCCGATGTCCTGCGTACGGTCGAGCTTTATGACCTGACCTTGCAGGGCCTGATCGCCGCCGCCCAACGGGACGACCTGAAACAGGTTTCGCCGCAGATTCGTCATCTGGCGCTGTTCGACCGCTCCACCACCGCGCGCTACAAGGGCGACATCCTGCTGCTGGACAAGCACGGCGACGTGCTGGCCGACTCATCGTTGATCGAACCGAAACCGGGTAACTTCGCTGACCGCGATTATTTCCTGGCCCATGTCTTCAATCGTGACACCGGCATGTTTATCAGCCGACCGTTCAAGCCGCGCTGCGACTGCGATGACAGCGACCAATGGCGCATCAGTTTCAGCCGGCGCATTTCCTCGCCCACGGGTGAGTTTCTGGGGGTCGCGGTCGCCTCGATGCGCATGAGCTACTTCGATCAGTTGTTCAACAGCCTCGACATCGGCACCGGCAGCACCCTGGGCATCATCGACAATGACGGGATCCTCCTGGCGCAGAAGCCGTACCGGGAACCCAACTCCATCGGCAAAAGCTTCTCCAGCCGCCCCAACGTCGTACGCATGCTGCAGGAGCGCAATGGCACCTTTGAAAGTGTGTCGAGTGTCGACCATCAACGGCGCTTGTACACCTTTACCCGGGTCGGCAACCTGCCGCTGACTGTCATCGTGGCGCTTTCGGTGGATGAGGTGTTCGCCACCTGGAACCGTACGGCCTATGTGATCAGCGGTGCTACCGGGGTTCTGTGCATCGGTTTGCTGTGGTTGACCTGGCTGCTCTGCCGCGAGTTGCGCCTGCGCCAGAGTGCCGAGCAGGAATTGTCGCAACTGGCAGCCACCGATGCCTTGACCGGCGTGGCCAACCGCCGATCCCTTGATCAGACCCTGCGCCATGAATGGTTTCGCGCGCAGCGCAGTGGCAAGCCATTGTCGTTGCTGATGATCGATGCCGATCACTTCAAGGCCTTCAATGACCGGCACGGACATCAGGCCGGCGACGAAGCGTTACGGGCATTGGCCGAAGTCATCAGCGCCAATGTCCACCGCCCCACCGACCTGGTGGCGCGCTACGGGGGCGAAGAGTTTTCGGTGATCCTGGCCGAAACAGGCAGTGACGGTGCACGGCAGATTGCCGAACATATTCGTGAGGCGGTGCAAAAACTGCCACTGGTCGACGCCGGTGAGCAACCGATGAGCGTGAGTATCGGCATCGCCACCTGGACGGCGGCCAGCGAAATCACCCTGGAACAGTTGCTGTTCAGCGCGGACAAGGCGCTGTATCAGGCCAAGGAGAGGGGGCGTAACCGGGTCGTATGTGCGGCCTGAAAACAGATCGCAGCCTGCGGCAGCTCCTACATTTGCAATGCATTTCCCTGTAGGAGCTGCCGCAGGCTGCGATCTTTGCACTTTTCGGCCGGCATAAAAAAAGGCCACCCGAAGGTAGCCTTTAAAAAACTAGAGAGGTTTTTTGCTTACACGGCCGCAACCGGGCGCATGTAAGAGATCGGTGCAGTGCTGGCGTCTTCGAACGTCACGACTTCCCAGGCATCTGTCTGCTCAATCAACTTGCGCAGCAGCTGGTTGTTCAGTGCGTGGCCAGACTTGAAGCCCTTGAACTCACCAATCAGGCTATTGCCCAGCAGGTAGAGGTCACCAATTGCATCGAGGATCTTGTGCTTCACGAATTCGTCTTCATAACGAAGACCGTCTTCGTTCAGTACGCCATCGGCGTCGACCACAATAGCGTTTTCCACACTGCCGCCGAGTGCGAGGTTGTGCTTGCGCAGGTACTCGATGTCACTCATGAAACCAAAGGTACGGGCGCGGCTGACTTCTTTTACGAACGAAGTGCTGGAAAAATCCACGCTTGCACTTTGGGTGCGGTCACGGAAAACCGGGTGATCGAAATCGATCTCGAAGCTCACTTTGAACCCTTCGAAAGGGACGAAAGTAGCGCGCTTGTCGCCATCTTCCACTGTCACTTCACGCAGGATGCGGATGAACTTCTTGGCGGCGTCCTGTTCTTCCAGGCCAGCCGATTGAATCAGGAATACGAAAGGTCCGGCGCTACCATCCATGATCGGGACTTCGGACGCGGAGAGCTCGACGTAGGCGTTATCGATGCCCAGGCCTGCCATGGCCGAGAGCAAGTGCTCTACCGTGTCCACTTTGACGTCACCGTTAACGAGCGTGGTCGACATAGTGGTTTCACCGACGTTTTCCGCGCGGGCAGGAATCTGCACCACGGGATCGAGGTCGGCGCGACAAAACACAATGCCGGTGTCGACAGGCGCTGGCTTGAGGGTCAGATAGACCTTCTCCCCGGAGTGCAGGCCGACACCTGTGGCACGGATAATATTCTTCAGGGTGCGTTGTTTAATCATGGCATGGGCCGCTTCAGCGCAAATTGCGAACTGGTATCAACAAAGGCTGGCGATGATAGCAGACCACGCCTTTGCTGAACACCAATCACCTTCATAGCCCTGATACATTTCATCAATCGGCCTGACGACGCAGGAAAGCCGGGATGTCCAGGTAGTCCAGGTCATCTTGCGGATTCATCTTCGCGGCAGTCGCAGCACCGGCCTGGGCCTGGTTGCGCATGACGGTCGGACGGTCCAGGTCACGGTAGTTCACCGCTGGAGCTTCCTGACGAACAGGGGCCTGTTGTTGTGGCTGTGCAGCCATCGAAGTGTGAACGGTATTGTCGATGACCTTCACAGGCTTCTCGATTTTAGCGCCCAGGCCGGTTGCAACGACAGTCACGTGCAGCTCGTCGCGCATGTCCGGATCGATAACGGTACCGACCTTGACCATCGCGTGCTCGGAAGCAAACGCCTCGATGATGCTACCCACGTCGGAGTATTCGCCCAGGGACAGATCCGGACCGGCGGTGATGTTTACCAGGATGCCGCGAGCGCCTTGCAGGTTCACGTCTTCCAGCAGCGGGTTGCGAATGGCCGCTTCGGTGGCCTCGCGTGCACGGTTCGGACCGCTGGCGCAGCCAGTGCCCATCATCGCCATGCCCATTTCGCTCATCACGGTACGCACGTCGGCGAAGTCGACGTTGATCATGCCCGGACGCTTGATGATGTCGGAGATACCGCGAACGGCACCGGCCAGTACATCGTCAGCCTTGGCGAAAGCCGACAGCAGGCTGGCGTCTTTACCGAGGATGGTCAGCAGCTTCTCGTTGGGAATGGTGATCAACGAGTCGACGCTTTCGGAGAGCATGCGGATGCCTTCGTCGGCGATCTGCATACGCTTGCGGCCTTCGAACGGGAACGGACGGGTCACCACCGCAACGGTGAGGATGCCCATTTCCTTGGCCACTTCGGCGATGATCGGCGCAGCACCGGTACCGGTACCGCCGCCCATGCCAGTGGTGATGAACACCATGTTGGTGCCCTGCAGGACTTCGGCAATGCGCTCACGGTCTTCCAGAGCGGCTTGACGGCCGACTTCAGGGTTGGCGCCAGCGCCCAGGCCCTTGGTCACACCGGTGCCCAGTTGCAGGATGGTACGCGCGCCGATGTTTTTCAGCGCTTGAGCATCGGTGTTGGCGCAGATGAACTCGACGCCTTCGATGTTGCTCTTGACCATGTGGTTGACAGCGTTGCCGCCGCCACCGCCGACACCGATAACTTTGATTACCGGGCTTGCGGGGATGTTGTCTACGAGTTCGAACATTTTCCCTCTCCTTTACATTCTCTAGTTTTTTCGCCTACTGCGTGCTTCGGTGTAACGGTGTTGCGGTAAATCGTCAGAAATTGCCCTGGACCCACTTTTTCAGGCGGTCCAGCAGCGGAGCCTGTGGCTCTTCGTTGCTGTAGCTGTCGCGGCTGCCGATGCCCGAGAACGAGATGCCGTCGGACTGCTTCTGCAGGCCGTACATCAACAGGCCGACGCCGGTGGAATAGATCGGGTTGCGGACCACGTCATCCAGACCTTTCACGCCATGCGGCACGCCCAGGCGCACCGGCATGTGGAAGATCTCCTCGGCCAGTTCAGTGGCACCTTCCATCTTCGCGGTACCGCCGGTCAGCACGATGCCGGCCGGGATCAGGTCTTCGTAGCCGCTGCGGCGCAGTTCGGCCTGGATCAGCGTGAACAGTTCGTCGTAGCGCGGTTCAACCACTTCGGCCAGGGCCTGGCGGGACAGTTCGCGTGGCGGACGGTCGCCAACGCTTGGCACCTTGATGGTTTCACCGGCACCGGCCAGCTTGGCCAGGGCGCAGGCGTAGCGAATCTTGATTTCTTCGGCGTACTGGGTCGGAGTGCGCAACGCCATGGCGATGTCGTTGGTCACCTGGTCGCCGGCAATCGGGATGACGGCGGTGTGACGGATCGCACCTTCGGTGAAGATCGCGATGTCGGTGGTACCGCCACCGATGTCCACCAGGCACACGCCCAGCTCTTTCTCGTCATCGGTCAGTACCGAATACGCGGAAGCCAGTTGCTCGAGAATGATGTCGTCGATTTCCAGGCCGCAGCGACGCACGCATTTTTCAATGTTCTGTGCGGCATTGACGGCGCAGGTGACCACGTGGACCTTGGCTTCCAGACGCACGCCGGACATGCCCAGCGGCTCGCGGACGCCTTCCTGGTTATCGATCACGTAGTCTTGCGGCAAGGTGTGCAGCACACGCTGGTCAGCCGGGATCGCCACGGCCTGGGCAGCGTCGAGCACGCGCTCGAGGTCGGCCGAGCTGACTTCGCGATCACGAATCGCCACGATGCCGTGGGAGTTCAGGCTGCGGATGTGATTGCCGGCCACGCCGACGAATGCCGAATGAATGCGGCAACCGGCCATCAGCTGCGCTTCTTCGATGGCGCGCTGGATCGATTGCACGGTGGATTCGATATTCACCACCACGCCTTTTTTCAGGCCACGGGACGGATGGGTACCGATCCCGACGATTTCCAGCGTGCCGTCGTCCGCGACCTCGCCTACCAGCGCCACCACCTTGGAGGTGCCGATATCGAGACCGACGATCATTTTGCCGCTTTGCACGTTTGCCATGGGTCCTGCCTCTTCTTAATTCTTCGCGACAGCGGGTTGGGCTGCCGTGGGCGCTACAGGTTCCCGCCAGCCAACAGCGAGGCCGTTGGCGTAGCGCAGATCGATGCGCGCAATGTTCGTAATCTGTTCTTTGAGCGTCTTGTCATAGATGGCGATGAAGCGGCGCATCTTTTCCACCAGGTTGCCGCGTCCGAGCAGCAGTTCGATCCCCGGGCCGGCACTGCCGGGTCCGGTGGTCAGGAACCAGCTGCCGCGTTCACGCAACTCCAGGCGCGCAATCGAGAAGCCCAGAGGCCGGAGCATCTGACTCAACACCTGGTACTGCTGCATCACCTGCTGCTGGGCCCGCTGTGGGCCGAACAGTTGAGGCAAGTGTTCGTAGTTCGCCAGTTCGCGCGGGGTGAAGGCCTGGCCCTGGTTGTTCAACAGCGACTCGTCGCCCCAACGGGCCACCGGCAGTTGTTCTTCCAGGCGGATAACCACTTGATCCGGCCACACCCTGCGCACTTCGGCGTGGGCAATCCATGGCATCGTTTCAAGCTCGGTGCGCATGCTCTCCAGGTCGATGGTGAAGAAGCTCGACGCCACGTACGGGGCGATCCGCTGCTGCACCGCTTGCTGGCTGATGTAACTCAGGTCGCCCTGCACGTTGATCTTGGTGATCGGCCGGTCGGCATACGGCAACAAGCGTGTCGCGCCTTCGTAAGTACCGAACCCCAAGGCCACCAGCAGCACCGGCCAGAACAACGCTTTGAGAAAACCGAAGTTGGCTTTCGGCAGGCGCGCGGACATCGGCTCTTTGGCCACCATTCGGCTGGCACCCCGTGGCACCGGCTTGCGGCCGGGTGCGGGAGGCTGATGTCTGAGCTGAGCGCCTTGCATGGCCTTAACCTCTCGTCGACTCTTGATGACCGGCAGCATTGCCGGCAACGCTCTCGGCCAGAATGGCCAGGACCAGTTGCTGGAAATCCAGACCGGCGGCACGGGCCGCCATCGGCACCAGGCTGTGATCGGTCATGCCCGGTGCGGTGTTGACTTCCAGGAACCAGAACTGCCCTTCGGCGTCCTGCATCACGTCTGCCCTGCCCCAACCGGCGATACCCAGCGCTTCACAGGCTTTCGCCGTGAGTTCCATGAGTTCCTGTTCCTTGACGCTGTCCAGACCGCACGGAATGCGGTACTGGGTATCGTTGGCGATGTACTTGGCGTCGTAGTCGTAGAAGCTGTGCGTCGTGCCCAGGGCAATCGGAGGCAACACCTGGTCACGCAGGGTGGCGATGGTGAACTCCGGACCGTGAATCCATTGCTCGACCAACACTTGCGAATCGTAGGTACTGGCCGCTTTCCATGCGTCGATCAATTCGGACGCGGAACTCACTTTGGCCATACCGATACTTGAACCTTCATGGGCCGGTTTGACGATCAAAGGGAAGCCCAGTTCCGTCGCTGCCGAAATACAATCGGCCTCGCTGCAAAGGACTGCGTGACGTGGCGTCGGAATGCCCAGGCTGTGCCAGACCTGCTTGGTGCGCAGTTTGTCCATCGCCAGGGCCGACGCCAGGATGCCGCTGCCGGTGTACGGAATGCCCAGGCATTCGAGCAAGCCCTGCATGCTGCCGTCTTCACCGCCACGACCGTGAAGGATGATGAAGGCGCGGTCGATCTTTTCGCTCTGCAGACGCTGCAGCAGGTCATCGCCCACGTCGAGACCGAACGCGTCGACACCGGCGCTTAGCAACGCGTCGAGAACCGCGTTGCCCGACTTCAGGGACACCTCGCGCTCGGCACTCTTGCCGCCGAACAGCACGGCGACGCGGCCGAAGTCTTTCGGCGCGATCGTGGAGAACAGGTTGGCGTAGGCAGCAGTCATTTCAACTTCCCCTTCTCCGGTGCGGCAACGGCACCGGCGAACAACTCGCTTTTCAACAGTTTTGGTGCGAGACCGCCAATATCACCGGCGCCCTGGCACAGCAGGATGTCGCCGGCACGCAGCAGCGGCTTGACCACTGGTGCGAGGTCGACACCACGCTCGATGTAGATCGGGTCGAGCTGGCCACGCTGACGGATGCTGTTGCACAGTTTGCGGCTGTCGGCTCCCGGAATCGGCTCTTCGCCGGCCGGATAGACTTCCATCAGCAGCAGCACGTTGGCGTCGGCCAGTACATTGACGAAATCGTCGTACAGGTCACGGGTGCGGCTGTAGCGGTGCGGCTGGTAGACCATCACCAGGCGGCGCTCCGGCCAGCCACCGCGTACGGCCTTGATCACGGCCGCGACTTCGGTCGGGTGGTGACCGTAGTCGTCGACCAGCATCACATTGCCGCCGTCCACCGGCAGTTCGCCGTAGACCTGGAAGCGTCGGCCGACACCCTGGAAGCCGGACAGGCCCTGGACGATGGCTTCATCGCTGACGCCTTCGTCGGTGGCGATGCAAATGGTTGCCAGCGAGTTCAATACGTTGTGGTTGCCCGGCATGTTCACCGACACATCCAGCGGCTCGCGGTCAGGGCGCAGCACGGTGAAGAAAGTCTGCATGCCTTGCTGGCGCACGTTGATGGCGCGCACGTCGCAGTCTTCGCCGAAGCCGTAGGTCACGGTCGGACGTTTGACCTGCGGGAGGATTTCACGCACCACCGGATCGTCCAGGCACACCACCGCCAGACCGTAGAACGGCAGGTTGTGCAGGAACTCGACGAAGGTTTTCTTCAGCTTGTTGAAGTCACCGTCGTAGGTCGCCATGTGGTCGGCGTCGATATTGGTGACCACGGCCACCAGCGGCTGCAGGTGCAGGAAGCTGGCGTCGCTTTCGTCGGCCTCGGCGATCAGGTAGCGGCTGGTGCCAAGCTGGGCATTGGTGCCCGCGGCATTCAGGCGGCCACCGATGACGAACGTCGGGTCCAGGCCACCGGCCGCGAACACCGAGGCGATCAGGCTGGTGGTAGTGGTTTTGCCGTGGGTACCGGCAACGGCGATACCGTGGCGATAACGCATCAGCTCAGCCAGCATCTCGGCACGCGGCACCACCGGAATTCGGCGTTCCAGCGCGGTTGCGACTTCCGGGTTGGAGGTGTTCACGGCACTGGACACCACCAGCACGTCGGCGGCAGCGGCGTTCTCGGCACGGTGGCCGATGAAGATCTGCGCGCCGAAGGACTCCAGGCGTTCGGTGACCGGCGAAGCCTTCAGGTCTGAACCGGATACGGCATATCCCAGGTTCAGCAACACTTCGGCGATCCCGCACATGCCCACACCGCCGATACCGACGAAGTGGATGCGACGGATGCGGCGCATTTCCGGTTGTGGCATGGCTTTCTGACTCTCAACCATGGGCCACCTCCAGGCAGCTATCGACGACGTTACGGGTGGCATCGGGTTTGGCGAGGCGGCGTGCCGCGGTAGCCATTTCGTTGAGTCGTTGTGGTTGCATCAGGACCTCTGTCAGGCGTGCGGCAAGATCCGCTGCGCCAGTCGTTCTTTGCGGCATCAGGAAGGCTGCGCCTTCACGGGCCAAATATTCGGCGTTGCGGGTCTGGTGATCGTCGATGGCGTGGGGCAAAGGCACCAGCATCGAGGGCAGACCGGCGGCGGCCAGTTCACTGATGGTCAGCGCGCCTGCGCGACAGACCACCAGGTCGGCCCAGCTGTAGGCTTGGGCCATGTCTTTGATGAAGGGCTGCACCTGCGCCTCGACGCCAGCCGCGCGATAGCGCTCTGCAGTCACTTCATCGTGGTTTTTGCCGGCCTGATGGAACACTTCCGGGCGCAAATCGGCAGCGACTTGCGACAGGGCTTCAGGCAGCAACTTGTTCAACGGTTCTGCGCCCAGGCTTCCGCCCAGGATCAGCAAACGCGCCTTGCGACCGGCCAGGGCAGGTCGCGATGTCTCGAGGAACAGCTCGGTGCGCACCGGATTACCGGTGGTCCGGCGGCTGTCCGACAGGGTAAAGGTGTCGGGGAACGCTTCACAGACTCGGGCGGCCAACGGCACCAGCAACCGATTGGCGGTACCGGCCACGGCGTTCTGCTCGTGAACGATCACCGGCACGCCGGCCAGTTTGGCTGCGACACCGCCAGGGCCGGTCACAAAGCCACCAAAGCCCACGACGCAGACCGGTTGCAGACGGCGAATGATCGCCCGTGCCTGCCAGACCGACTTGAACAACATGAACGGTGCCTTGAGCAGCGACAGCTTGCCCTTGCCCCGCAGACCGCTGGCGTTGATCCGGTGCAGCTCGATACCGGCGGCTGGCACCAGATCGTTCTCGATGCCACGCGGGGTGCCAAGCCAGTGCACGGTATAGCCGCGCGCCTGGAATTCGCGGGCACAGGCCAGCGCCGGGAACACGTGGCCACCGGTGCCGCCGGCCATGATCATCACGTTAGCGCCCATGGTGCGGCTCCTCGGCGAAGTCGCTCTCATGGAACTCCATCTCCTCGCTGCCCAGGTGGGTACGACTCTCCCACTCGATGCGCAGCAACAAGCCTAGACAGGCGCAGCAGATCACCAATGAACTGCCGCCGTAACTGAGGAACGGCAGGGTCAGGCCCTTGGTCGGCAACAGGCCGACGTTCACGCCGATGTTGATCAGAAACTGGCCGATCCACAGGAACGACAGACCGTAGGCAACATAGGCGGCGAAGAACTGCTTGGCCTTCTCGGCCCACAATCCGATGTACATACCGCGAATACACACGAAGACGAACAGTGCCACGGTGCACAGCGAACCCACCGCCCCCAGCTCTTCGGCCAAGACCGAGAACACGAAGTCAGTGTGGGCTTCCGGCAGGTAGAACTGTTTCTGCACGCTGTTGCCCAGGCCGACACCGAGCCATTCACCGCGTCCGAAAGCGATCAATGCCTGGGACAACTGATAACCGGCACCGAACTGGTCGGCCCACGGATCGGCGAAGTTCGTCAGGCGCGCCATCCGATACGGCTGCATTTGAATCAACAGCACCACTGCGCCGACAGCCAGCACCACCATCAGGGAAAAACGGAACAATCCGACGCCGCCAAGGAACAGCATCGCCGCCGCGGCCCCCATCATCACGACGGTGGCTCCGAAGTCCGGCTCCATCAGCAGCAGGCCCGCCATCGGCAGCAGTACGATGAATGGCTTGAAGAAGCCCATCCAGCTTTCGCGCACTTCTTTCTGGCGGCGCACCAGGTAACCGGCGAGGTAGATCACCACGAACACCTTGGCGATCTCGGAAGGCTGGACGTTGAAGAAACTGAAGCCGATCCAGCGCATCGAGCCGTTAACTTCACGGCCGATCCCTGGAATGATCACCATCACCAGCAAGCCGAACGCCCCCAGCAGCATCAGCCAGCCCAGGCGTTGCCAGGTGGCGATCGGGATCATCATGGTAACGATGCAGGCACCCAGGCCGAGCACCACGTAAACAAGGTGGCGGATCATGTAATACAGGGCGCTGCCCGACTGCACGGCCGCCACTTCGGTCGATGCCGAGGCAATCATGATCAGTCCCAGGCCGAGCAGCGTCAGGCAACCGGCGAGCATCGGGAAGTCGAGGTCGATACCGCGCCCGGTGATGAGCGGCGACGGATAAGGCTTGATGATGCCTTTGAGGCTCATGCCAGATCCTCCACGGCTTGGACGAACTGGTGACCACGGTCTTCGTAGTTCTTGAACATGTCGAAGCTGGCGCAGGCTGGCGATAGCAGCACCACGTCGCCCGGCTGGGCGGCGGCGCGGCATTGTTCGACGGCTTCGACCAGGGAAGCGACGCGGATCAGCGGAACGGCGTCGCCAATGGCCTCGCCGATCTTGTCGGAGTCTCGGCCCATCAGCACCACGGCGCGGCAGTTGGCCGCCACCGGATCGCGCAGGTCCTTGAACTCGGCCCCCTTGCCGTCACCGCCGGCGATCAGCACGACCTTGCCGTCGATGTCCGCGCCCAGGCCTTCGATGGCCGCCAGTGCAGCACCGACGTTGGTGGCCTTGGAATCGTTGTAGTAGCCCACGCCGTCGAGGTCGCGGACCCATTGGCAGCGATGCTCGAGACCGGCGAAGGTGCGCAGGCTCGACAACATCGCATCGAACGGCAAGCCGACCGCATGACCCAGGGCCAGGGCCGCCAAGGCGTTGGACTGGTTGTGGGCACCACGAATCTTCAATTCGCGCACCGGCATCAGGTTCTGGAATTCGAAGGCCAGGTATTTCTCACCGTCTTCTTCACGGATGCCGAAGGCTTTGAAATCCGGTTTGCTCAGGCCGAAGGTCCAGCACGGCTGGCCCTCGCCGATCAACGGACGGCTCAGGGCATCCTGGCGATTGACCACGAACTGCCGGGCACCACGGAAGATACGGTGCTTGGCCAGGTGATAGGCCGGCAGACCGCTGTAACGGTCCATGTGGTCTTCGCTGACGTTGAGCACGGTCGCCACTTCGGCGTTGAGTTGATCGGTGGTTTCCAGCTGGAAACTCGACAATTCCATCACGTACAGCTCGACGTCGTCGCGCAACAGGTCCAACGCCGGTGTACCGAGATTGCCGCCGACGGCCACACGCTTGCCCGCCGCCGCCGCCATTTCGCCGACCAGGGTGGTGACGGTGCTTTTCGCGTTGGAACCGCTGATGGCCACGATCGGCGCCTTCGCGTTACGCGCGAACAGCTCGATGTCACCGGACAATTTCACGCCACGTGCGGCGGCGGCCTGCAGGGCCGGGGTCGCCAGCGCCAGGCCGGGGCTCACGTAGAGTTCGTCGGCGCGGCACAGGAAATCGACGTCCAGCTCGCCACAACGCACTTCCACGTGCGGATAGTCACGCTTGAGCGTGGCCAGTTCCGGTGGGTTTTCCCGCGTATCGGCCACGGCAAACGCCACGCCCCGGTTCGCCAGGAAGCGAACCAGGGACATGCCGCTCTTGCCGAGGCCGACAACGATGCGGAAGTGGTCAGAAGCGATCAGAGACACGAGTTTCTACCTCAGCTTCAGGGTGGCAAGGCCGATCAGCACGAGAATCACGGTGATGATCCAGAAACGGACAATCACACGTGGCTCGGGCCAACCCTTGAGTTCAAAGTGGTGGTGAATCGGCGCCATGCGGAATACGCGGCGACCGGTCAGTTTAAAAGAGGCGACCTGAATGACCACTGACAGGGTTTCCATCACGAACACGCCGCCCATGATGAACAGGACGATTTCCTGACGGACGATCACCGCGATGGTGCCCAGGGCCGCGCCCAGCGCCAGTGCGCCGACGTCGCCCATGAAGACTTGTGCCGGATAAGTGTTGAACCAGAGGAAGCCCAGGCCGGCTCCGATCAGTGCGCCACAGAACACGATCAGTTCGCCCGCGCCCGGTACATAAGGAATCAGCAAGTATTCGGCGAATTTCACGTTACCCGACAGGTAGCAGAAAATGCCCAGGCCACCGCCCACCATCACCGTCGGCATGATCGCCAGGCCGTCGAGGCCGTCTGTCAGGTTGACCGCGTTGCTCGAACCGACGATCACGAAATAGGTCAGGACGATGAAGCCTGCGCCCAGCGGAATGCTGTAGTCCTTGAGCATCGGCAGGATCAGCGTGGTTTCCACCGGCGTGGCGGCAGTCATATAAAGGAAGATCGCCGCGCCCAGGCCGAACACCGACTGCCAGAAGTATTTCCAGCGGCTCGGCAAGCCACGGGAGTTTTTCTCGATCACCTTGCGGTAGTCGTCGACCCAGCCGATGGCGCCGAACAGCAAGGTCACCAGCAGTACGACCCAGACGTAACGGTTGGTCAGGTCAGCCCAAAGCAGGGTACTGACACCGATGGACGACAGGATCAGCGCGCCGCCCATGGTCGGTGTACCCGACTTGGACAGGTGCGACTGCGGGCCGTCATTGCGAACGGATTGACCGATCTGACGGTTCTGCAAAGTGCGGATCATCCACGGGCCATAGCACAGCGACAAGACCAGCGCGGTCAGTACACCGAGAATCCCGCGCAGGGTCAGGTACTGGAAGACCGCGAAGCCTTTGTAGAACTGTTGCAGATACTCCGCTAGCAGCAGCAGCATTAATGTTTCTCCAGACTGGACCCGCACAAGGCGGCGACGACGTTTTCCATCGCAGCGCTGCGCGACCCCTTGATCAAAATGGTGGTGTTTGTGTCTTGCTCGGCGCGCAGGGCGTTGATCAGTTCAGCCTGCGTGCTGAAGTGAAAAGCCTCTGGACCGAATGCGTTCACGGCGTGAGCCATCATTGGCCCGACGGCGTACAGCGCAGAAACCTTGCCACGGGCGTACTCGCCCACGTCGCGGTGCCCCTGCTCCGCCCATTCGCCCAACTCGCCGATATCCCCGAGCACCAGGACGGTGCGACCGGAAAAGCCGGCCAGTATATCAACGGCAGCGCACATGGAGGTGGGGTTGGCGTTGTAAGTGTCATCGATCACGCGCATGCCATTGCTGGCCAATTGCGCGACGGTGCGACCCTTGACCGGTTGCACCGCGCCAAGGCCGGTGGCAATACCGAACAGCGACACACCCAGGGCATGGGCGGCAGCGGCGGCGGCCATGGCATTGGCGACGTTATGGGTGCCGAGCAGGTTCAGTTGAACGCGCTCTACACCTTCAGGGCTGTGCAGATTGAACGCCGGACAGCCACGGGCATCGGTGGTCAGGTCACTGGCGTAGAAATCGGCACTGGTGTTGCTCAATGCAAACGTCAGCACTTTGCGAGCACCGGCACGCGTCTTCCAGATACCGAATGCCTTGTCGTCGAGATTGAGCACTGCGACGCCATCGGCCTCCAGCCCTTCGATGATCTCGCCTTTGGCTTCGACGATTTTTTCCGGGCCACCGAACTCGCCTACATGGGCGGTCCCGGCATTGTTGAGAATGGCCACGTGCGGCTTGGTCAGGCCAACGGTGTAGGCAATTTCACCGAGGCGCGATGCACCGAGCTCGATCACTGCCGCCGTATGCTCCGGCGCCAGTTCGAGCAAGGTCAGCGGCACACCGAGATCGTTGTTCAGGTTGCCACGGGTCGCCAGTACCGGGCCACGGGTGCGCAGGATGCTCGCCAGCATTTCCTTGACCGTGGTCTTGCCGCTCGAGCCGGTGACAGCCGCGACCGGATGGGTGTAGGCGGCGCGATTGAGCGCACCCAACTGCCCGAGGGCCTGGCGAGTATCGCTGACCAGTAACTGCGGGAGCGTGCTGTCGGCGACTTCGCGCTCGACCAACGCGGCCACGGCACCCTTGGCAGCGACTTCATTCAGATAATCATGACCATCGAAGCGCGGACCGGTCAGGGCAATAAACAGCTGACCCGGCTTGATGGCGCGGCTGTCGATGCTGACGCCGTCGAAACCGGCATCGGTCGACACCAGGCGAGCATTCAGCGCACCGGTCAGTTCGCTCAGTTGCAAGGCCTTAAGCATGGGCCACCTCCCATGCGGTCAGGGCATGATCGGCCTCGACCAGATCGGAAAAGGCATGACGCTCGCCATTGATTTCCTGATAGTCCTCGTGACCTTTACCGGCCAGGACAATCACGTCATCCACCGAAGCACTGGCGATCAGACGGGCAATCGCCTGACCGCGACCGGCAACGAACTCCACTTTATCCACAGCCGTGAAACCGGCGCGGATATCATCGAAAATCACCGATGGATCTTCAGTGCGCGGGTTGTCGTCGGTCACCAGTACGCCATCGGCCAGGCGCTCGACCACTTCGGCCATCAACGGACGCTTGCCGCGGTCGCGGTCACCGCCACAGCCGAACAGGCAGAGCAATCGGCCCCTGGCGTGTGGACGCAGGGCCGTCAGGACTTTTTCCAGGGCATCCGGGGTGTGGGCGTAATCGACCACCACCAACGGTTGAGTGCCGCCACCGAGGCGCTGCATGCGACCGGCCGGGCCTTCGAGTTTCGGCAGCACCTTGAGAATTTCGTCCAGTGCGTAATCCAGGCCAAGCAAGGCGCCAACCGCGGCGAGCACGTTGCTCAGGTTGAAACGGCCGAGCAAGGTACTGCGCAGATGGTGTTCACCCTGCGGCGTGACCAGCGTGGCGCGCACGCCTTCGTCGTCGAACTGCGCTTCACGGCAATAGAGGTAGGCACTGCTGTCGAGCAGGCTGTAGGTGATCAACCGCGATTCACGTTTTTCAGCAGCCAGTTGCCGCCCGAAGTCGTCGTCGAGGTTAACCACCCGGCATTTCAGATCGTTCCAGGCGAACAGCCTGGCCTTGGCTTCGCCGTAGGCCTGCATGGTGCCGTGGTAATCCAGGTGATCGCGAGACAGGTTGGTCATCACCGCCACGTCGAAGGCCAGTGCCGTCACGCGGCCCTGGTCCAGACCATGGGAAGAAACCTCCATCGCCACGGCTTTGGCACCGGCCTTTTTCAGGTCGCCCAGCGTTGCCTGCATGGCAATCGGGTTCGGCGTGGTGTGCAGGCCGCTTTCCAATGCACCGTAGAAACCGCAACCGAGGGTGCCGACGATGCCGCAGTGCTGGCCAAGCAGATCCAGCGCCTGGGCAACCAGTTGAGTGACACTGGTCTTGCCGTTGGTGCCGGTCACGCCGATCAGGTTCAGATGATGGCTTGGCTCGCCATAAAAACGTCCGGCAATGTCCGACAGCTGAGCGGCCAGCCCTTTGACCGGAATCAATGGAACCTCGGTGATGGGCAGCACAGTGGCGCCTTCCACTTCATAGGCCACTGCCGCCGCGCCGCGTTGCAAGGCGTCGGCAATGTGCGCACGCCCATCGAACCTCCCGCCCGGCACGGCGAGGAACAGATCACCCGCGCGCACGTTGCGGCTGTCCAGGGCGAGCTCGCGAATCAGTAGATCGTGGCCGGCGTGAGGGAAAATCTTGTTCAGGCTCAGAGACATCAGCCGCGCCCTCCATTGGCTTTCAGCGGAACGACCGGTGTTGCGTTCGCTTGTTGAGTAGGTGGCAGGTTGTCCGGGGTGATGTTCATCAGGCGCAGGGTGCCCGACATCACGCGGCTGAACACCGGCGCGGATACCAGGCCGCCGAAGTAACCGGCCTTGGTCGGTTCATCGATGACGACCACTATGGCGTAGCGTGGATCGCTCATCGGGCCGAAACCGGCGAACAGCGAACGGTAGGAATTCTCGGCGTAACCCTTGGTGCCGACCGAGGTTTTACGCGCAGTACCCGACTTGCCGCCCACGTGATACGCCGGCACCTGCGCGCGGAACACACCGCGCGGGGCCTCGATCACTTGCTGCAGCATGCCTTGCATGGTTTTCGCCACGGCCTCCGGCAGCACCTGGGTGGTTTGCGGTGCCTTGTCGGTCTTGATCAGGGTCAGCGGCGCGAGGCGGCCGTTGTTGGCCAGGGCCGAAAAGGCGTGAACCAACTGGATCGCGGTCACGGAAATACCGTAGCCATAGGACAGCGTGGCGGTTTCCGCCTTGCGCCACTCGCGGTAGTTCGGCAGGTTGCCGACGCGCTCACCCGGGAAGCCCAGGCCGGTGTCCTGGCCGAGGCCGACTTTCTGCGCCAGACGGAAAATGGTTTCGCCGCCGATATCGAACGCGACCTTGCTCATGCCGACGTTACTGGAGTTGATCAGGATGCCGGTCAGGTCGAGCACCGGGCCTTCGGTCTTGGAGACGTCCTTGATGGTGTACTTGCCAATCTGCAAGGAGCCCGGATACACCTCGACGGTGTCGCTCGGTTTCCAGCGACCGGTTTCGATGGCGGCGCTCATCGAGATCGCTTTCATGGTCGAACCCGGCTCGAACACGTCGATCATCGCGCGGTTACGCATCATCGCCGGTTGCAGGTTGCGACGGTTGTTCGGGTTGTAAGTTGGCTGGTTGACCATCGCGAGAATCTCGCCGGTCTTCACATCCATGATCACCAGGCTGCCGGCCTTGGCGCCGTTCTCGATGATCGCGTTGCGCAATTCGCGGTTGGCCAGGTATTGCAGGCGCAGGTCAATGGACAACGCCAAGGGCTTGCCGGCCTTGGCGTTTTTGGTGACCTGGACATCCTTGATCAGCCGGCCGCGCCGGTCCTTGATCACCTGACGCTTGCCGGGAACCCCGGCCAGCCATTCGTCGTA
The DNA here is from genome assembly GCF_059491875.1 of Pseudomonas sp. Pseusp49. Taxonomy (NCBI): domain Bacteria; kingdom Pseudomonadati; phylum Pseudomonadota; class Gammaproteobacteria; order Pseudomonadales; family Pseudomonadaceae; genus Pseudomonas; species Pseudomonas sp. Pseusp49. Next base: position 5,726,688 of record NZ_CP168514.1, read on the forward strand.
GGCCAGTTCGACGCCTTCACGACCGTGATCGTCGATATCGGTAAACCCGACCATATGGGCGGTGACTTCGCCGGCAGGATAAAAGCGCCGGAACTCTTCGATGCCATAAACACCCGGCACTTTCAGATCGAGCACAGCCTGGCCCTGCTCCGGGGTCAGCCCGCGCACCAGATAAATGAATTCTTTGTTGGCCTGGGCTTCGAGTCGCTCGGCCAGGGCTTTCGGGTCCTGCCCCAAGGCAGCCGCCAGCGCCGGCCACTTTTCTTTGGCCGTTTGCATTTCCTTGGCATTGGCCCAAAGGGTGGTGACCGGAGTACTCACGGCCAAAGGCTCGCCGTTACGGTCGGTGATCAGGCCACGGTGAGCCGGAATCGGAATATGACGAACACTGCGGGCATCGCCCTGACCTTTAAGGAAGGCACGGTCGACCACTTGCAAATCGATGATGCGCCAGGCAATCGCAGCCACCATGATGCCGAGCAAACCCAGCACCACGCGGAACCGCCAAGGAAAGAGTGCACCTTCGAGTTTCATCATGGCGCCACCATCTTCACGTCAGCGGCACCGGGGATGTGCATTTTCAATTGTTCGGTGGCCAGCACTTCGATGCGGCTGTGGGCGGTCCAGGTGCTCTGCTCCAGAATCAACCGCCCCCACTCCGCCTGCGCCTTGTCGCGCACGCTCAATTCGTTGTACAGCGAATTCAATAGCTGACGGTTCCAGTGCGCGCTGTAGGACACGCCGATGGCCGAAACGAGCACGCCGACAAACAGCAGCAGCATGAAAAAGCTTCCGCCGGGCAATGGCTTGGCGAAAAGCTTGCTCACCGCAGCTTCTCCGCCACACGCATGACGGCGCTTCGCGAACGTGGGTTGGCCTTGAGTTCGGCGTCGGAGGCCGTCTGCGCTTTGCCATGGACTTTGATTTTCGGTTCGAAGGCGACATGCCGAACCGGCAGGTTGCGCGGCAGGTTGTCGGCTTCGCCTTTCACCAGTTTGCGCATGAACAGTTTGACGATACGGTCTTCCAGCGAGTGGAAGCTGATCACCACCAGGCGACCGCCCACTTCCAGGCACTCCAGCGCGGCTTCGAGGCCGGTTTCCAGATCACCCAGTTCGTTGTTGACGTGAATGCGCAGGCCCTGGAACGCGCGGGTTGCGGGGTTCTTGCCCTTTTCCCATGCCGGGTTGGCGACCTTCAGGACTTCTGCCAGGTCACCGGTGCGCTCGAATGGCTTGATGTCGCGGCGCTCGGCCACGGCACGGGCCATGCGGCCGGAGAAACGCTCTTCACCGTATTCCTTGAACACCCGGGCGATTTCTTCCACGGGCGCGGTATTGACGAATTCGGCGGCGCTGATGCCACGGGACGGATCCATGCGCATGTCCAGCGGGCCGTCGTTGAGGAAGCTGAAACCGCGCTCAGGGTCGTCGAGCTGTGGCGAAGACACGCCCAGATCCAGCAGAACGCCGCTGACCTTGCCGGCCAGACCGCGCTCGGCGACTTCCGAACCGAGCTCGGCAAAGCTGCGCTGCACAACGACAAAGCGGCCGTCTTCGGCCGCTAGCGTCTGCCCGGTGGCAATCGCTTGTGGATCCTTGTCGAATCCGAGCAGGCGACCATCGGGACCGAGCTGGCTGAGGATCAACCGGCTGTGCCCGCCGCGCCCGAACGTACCGTCCAGATAGCAGCCATCAGGACGTACGGCGAGAGCCTCGACGGCTTCGTCAAGCAGTACGGTGATGTGGTTAAAGCCGCTATCAATAGTCACAGGATCAAATCACGCAGTTCATCAGGCATCGCGCCCGGTTGTTGAATAGCAGCCAGGTCAGCGGCAGAAACCGCGTTCCAGGCATCCTCGTCCCACAATTGGAACTTGTTCAGTTGGCCTACCAACATCGCGCGCTTATCCAACTTGGCATATTCACGAAGACGAGGCGGAACCAGAAAACGACCACTGCCATCGAGCTCGAGATCGACGGCATTACCAATCAGTAAACGTTGCAGGCGGCGGTTCTCTTCGCGAAGCGAAGGCAGTGCGCGCAGTTTGGTTTCAATAATTTCCCACTCATCGAGGGGGTAAACACACAAACAAGGATCAACGGCATCAATTGTTACGATCAATTGACCGGAACTACGCGAATCGAGCTCGTCACGGTACCGGCTCGGCATGGCGAGACGGCCCTTTGCATCGAGACTGATAGCGTTGGCTCCGCGAAACACGTCAGCGTTTCTCCAAATTCTAGCGTTTTGAGCTCAAAAAACCCACTTCATGCCACTTTCCGCCACTTGCGCACACTATAGGAATGCGCCCACCACACCGTCAAGGCGCGGATTAAAGGAAAACCCTTACAGAACTGAGATTTAGGAGCATTAACGGAGGGGCAACGAGAATCCGGCACATGAAACTGCCCGATAACTTGAATCAGCACAGGAGGCTGCGTTCGGAAGTTAATGTAATTTATTAAGAGTAAGATTTTTTTGGTATTACAAAAGAGGTTCTGCGGATGAATGTGTAAGGAGGGAAACTGCTATCACCGTACCCCTTGCTCAATGATTTAAGCAGAGGGGAGAAAAAGGTGGAGAGTCGATCTGTAAGCCGGGTTCTGTCTTGAACAGTCATTCGTCTACGATGGCCATCACTGGACATCTTTAGCAACCTACCCGGTCCCAGCGCGGGCCACGCCTTGGGACCCTATTTGGTCTTGCTCCAAGTGGGGTTTACCTAGCCACGAACTGTTGCCAGACGTGCGGTGCGCTCTTACCGCACCTTTTCACCCTTACCGGCGCCGAAGCGCTTAGGCGGTTATTTTCTGTGGCACTTTCCGTAGGCTCACGCCTCCCAGGCATTACCTGGCACTTCGCCCTATGGAGCCCGGACTTTCCTCCCCCCCCTAATTTTCATAGAGGGCAGCGACTGTCCGATCGACTCTCCGCCGCGAAGGTTACCGGCAGAGCGCCCGAAGAACAAGCGTTAAGCGCCGGTGCGCACTTCTGCGCGTCGGGTTTTACTCGCCCTTCTGCTTATCCAGCGCGATCTGATACAGCACATTCTTTCGTTCGCCAGTGATTTGCGCTGCCAACGCCGCCGCACGCTTGAGCGGCATTTCTTCGAGCAACAGATTGAGGATGCGCATCGCCTCGCTGCTGACAGCGCCCTCCTCCTCGGGGGCAGACCAGCCCGCCACCAGCACGACGCACTCGCCGCGCTGTTGATTGCTGTCCGACTCGACGAACTCGCGCAGCTCGGCCAGAGGCAGCCCCTTGAGGGTTTCAAAGGTCTTGGTCAGCTCACGGGCAAGCAGTGCCAGGCGCTCGGGGCCGAACACCAGCTCCATGTCTTGCAGGCATTCGAGGATGCGATGCGGGGCCTCATAGAAGATCAATGTTCGAGGCTCTTCCTTTACCTGCTCGAGGCGCGCTCGCCGCCCCACTGCCTTGGCCGGCAAAAACCCCTCGAAAATGAAACGATCGGATGGCAACCCCGCCGCCGACAACGCCGCAATCAAGGCGCAGGCACCCGGAACCGGCACCACATTGATGCCTGCCGCGCGAGCCTGTCGCACCAGGTGATAACCCGGATCGGAAATCAGTGGCGTCCCGGCGTCAGAGATCAATGCCACGTTGTCACCGGCGAGCAGACGCGTGATAAAGCGACTACCTTCATCCCGCTCGTTGTGTTCATGACAGGCGGCCAATGGCGTCGAAATGCCGAAGTGTTGCATCAAGCGCTGGGAATGACGGGTGTCTTCCGCGGCGATCAAGGCCACCTCACGAAGAATCTTCAGCGCCCGCGCACTGATGTCATCCAGGTTGCCGATGGGCGTCGCCACCACATAAAGCGAGCCAGCAGCGGAATTCAAAGCACCTGGAGCAGTCAAAGCGCACACCTCATGATCGGTAAAAGTCGCCATTGTAGCGCGTAGCGAGACTCACGCTACGCGCATGCAATCGCGTCATCGGCAACCGTTTGTGCGCTGGCGCAACATTTACACCAGCTAAATTGATCGATTCACGCCAGTAACATCGCGCCCCGGCCAGTGCTTGGGTACAATTCCACGCTAATTTGATCGAGTATCAGGAACGCTTACATGATCGCTTGCCTGCGGCTGTTATCTGCCCTCTGCCTCGCTGCCTTGCTGGCGGCTTGCGCCAGCTCGCCCTCGTCCAGCCTTGGCGAACTTCCACGGACACCGGACGCCAGTATCGAGCAACTGCTTGAGAAGGCCGCCCAAAGCAAATCTGCGGAAGATGCCGCCCTTCTGCGTTTGAGCGCTGCCGACCTGGCCTATCGCCAGGGCAATGCCGGCCAGTCCGCGCAAATCCTGCAACAGGTCCCGGTCGAGCAGCTCAAGCCGGGCCCGCAGATTTTCGCCAACACCCTGGCGGCTGAACTGGCCATGACCCGCAATCAGCCCAAGGCGGCACTGACCGCCCTGAGCCACCCAAGCATGCAATACTTGAGCGAACTGCCCGTCGAGCAACAGGTCCGCACCGGCACTGTTCACGCCCGAGCCCTGGAAGCCGATGGCCAGACCCTCGCCGCCGCTCGCGAGCGCATCTTCATTGCCCCGATGCTTAAAGGTGAAGCCGCGAGCAAAAACCACGAAGCGATCTGGACCCTGATCGCCTCGCTGCCGACCGAGCAGTTGCAGCCGAGCTCCAACGACGATCTCGGCGGCTGGATGGCCCTGGCCCTGGCCGTGAAATCTGCCGGCACCCTGGAGCAGCAACAGGCCGCTATCGACAACTGGCGCACGCAGAACCCGAAACACCCGGCCGCCCTTCAATTGCCGCAGCCACTGACCCAACTCAAGGAGCTGGCCAGCCAACCCTTGAGCAAGATCGCCCTGCTGCTGCCTCAGGATGGCCAGTTGGCCTCGGTTGGCAAAGCATTGCGCGACGGTTTCATGGCTGCCCACTACCAGGCACAACAGGCCGGACAGAAACCACCCGCCATCGAGTTTTATGACAGCTCGCGCCTGACATCCATGGACGAGTTCTACCGCAAGGCCCAGGCCGATGGCGTGCAACTGGTCGTCGGCCCGCTGGAGAAGCCGCTGGTCAAACAGCTGAGCACTCGCCCGCAACTCCCGATCACCACCCTGGCGCTGAACTACAGCGAAGGCGATCAAGGCCCGGCGCAGTTGTTCCAGTTCGGCCTTGCCGCAGAAGACGAAGCCCGTGAAGTGTCGCGCCGCGCTCGCGCCGACGGCCTGCATCGCGCAGCCATCATGGTGCCGAAAGGCGAATGGGGCGATCGCGTGCTCAAGGCGTTCAGCCAGGATTGGCAAGCCAATGGCGGCACCATCGTCGCCACCGAGCGCGTCGACCAACCAGTCCAGTTGGCCCAGCAGATTGCCGACATGTTCCAGCTGCGCCAGAGCGAAGGTCGCGCCAAGAGCCTGCAAAGCACTGTTGGCTCGCAAGTAGCAGCCCAGCCGTCGCGTCGCCAGGACATCGAGTTCATCTTCCTCGCCGCAACACCGCAACAGGCCCAACAGATCAAACCGACCCTGAACTTCCAGTACGCAGGCGATGTACCGGTCTACGCCACCTCTCACGTGTTCAGCGCCAGCGGCGACGTCAACCAGTACAACGACATGAACGGCATTCGTTTCTGTGAAACACCCTGGCTGCTGGATGCCAACGATCCACTGCGCCGCCAGGTCACCGCCCAGTGGCCACAAGCCGCCGGTAGCCTGGGACGTCTGTACGCCATGGGCGTGGACGCCTATCGACTGGCGCCGCGCCTGGGTCAGCTGAAGTCCCTGCCGGACAGCCGCATCGACGGTGAGTCGGGCAGCCTCGGCATGACTCAGAGCCAGCGGGTCGTGCGCCAGTTGCCATGGGCCCAGTTCGCCAATGGCCAGATCCAGCGCCTGCCGGACACCGCCCGCTGATGCCTGACAGGTCACGCCGGCAAAGCGGTATGGATGCCGAGCGCCACGCGCTCGAGCATCTTCAACAACAGGGTCTGCGCCTGCTGGCGCAGAACTGGTTGTGCAAACGCGGCGAGCTTGATCTGGTCATGCTAGATGGCGATACAGTAGTATTCGTTGAAGTCCGCTACCGAAAAGACACTCAATGGGGTGGCGCGCTCGATAGCATCGATGAGCGCAAACGGCAAAAGCTGATTTTCGCCGCGCAATATTTTCTTCAGCGCGAGTCGCGCTGGGCCAATTCCCCTTGCCGCTTCGACGTGATTGCCATCGACAGCCACCTCGATCAGCTGAACTGGCTACAGAATGCCTTCGACGGCTGATCACCGGCATCACGAACCGGACACTATCACCCAACACTTTTGCTCTTTGCTTTGCGGGCTGCACATTCACGTGCCGAACAGCCGCGCTAATTAAGGTCACACAGATGGACATGCAATCCCGAATTCGCCAGCTTTTTCAGGCCAGTATCGACACCAAGCAACAGGCGATGGAAGTTCTTGCACCGCACATCGAGCAAGCCAGCCAGGTCATGGTCAACGCCCTGCTCAACGAAGGCAAAATGCTTTCCTGTGGCAACGGCGGCTCAGCCGGCGACGCCCAGCACTTTTCGTCCGAGCTGCTCAATCGCTTTGAGCGCGAGCGCCCGAGCCTGCCGGCCATTGCCTTGACGACCGACAGCTCGACGATCACCTCGATCGCCAACGACTACAGCTACAACGAAATCTTCTCCAAACAGATCCGCGCACTGGGCCAACCGGGCGATGTGTTGCTGGCTATCTCCACCAGCGGCAACTCGGCCAACATAATTCAAGCGATCCAGGCCGCACATGATCGCGAAATGATTGTCGTAGCATTGACGGGACGTGACGGCGGCGGCATGGCGTCGCTGCTGTTGCCCGAGGACGTGGAGATTCGCGTACCGGCCAACGTCACCGCTCGTATTCAAGAAGTCCACCTGCTGGCGATCCATTGCCTTTGCGACTTGATCGACAGCCAATTGTTCGGGAGTGAAGAATGACCCCTAATCGCCTTGGCCTACTGGCCTTGACTCTGTGCCTCGGCATCAGCGGTTGCACCTCGGTGGTGACCGCCAGCCGTGAAGCCCCCATTGAAGATGACCGCGGCACTCGCACACTGGGCAGCAAGATCGACGACTCCCTGATCGACACCAAGGTTGGCGTGAACATCGCCAAGGCCGATCCGGCCCTGGACAAGGACTCGCACATCGTCGTCACCAGCTACAACGGTGTCGTGCTGCTCGCCGGGCAAACGCCACGCGCAGACCTCAAGGCCAAGGCCGAACAGGCCGCCGCCGCGGTCCAGCGCGTGAAGCAGGTGCACAACGAGCTGCAAGTCATGGCCCCCTCCTCGCTGCTGGCGCGCCAGAATGACACCTGGCTGACCACCAAGATCAAGACCCAGATGCTCGCTGACGCGAACATCCCTGGCTCGCGCATCAAGGTCGTCACTGAAAACGGCATCGTCTACTTGCTGGGCCTGCTGACCAAACAGGAAGCTGCGCAGGCGACCAACCTGGTGCAAGGCGTTTCCGGCGTGCAGAAGATTGTGAAGCTGTTCGAGTACATCGACTGACCTGCACGCGGCGTAGGAGCTGCCGAAGGCTGCGATCTTTTGATCTTGATCTTCCAAAAAACAAGATCAAAAGATCGCAGCCTTCGGCAGCTCCTACGTTTGAAGGTGGTGAAGTAATAAAAAAGGCGATCCGGATGGATCGCCTTTTTTATTACTTCACCACCTTCAAACTGGGGCGACCGCTTGGACGCGGTGGCTCACTGTCTGGTGGCGGAAGGTCGTCATCCGGTTCGATGTCGTCGTCCTCGCCCATCGGCGATTCCAGATCAAACACCATGCCCTGGCCGTTCTCCCGGGCGTAGATACCCAGGATCGATGCGATAGGCACGTACAAGGTGTGCGGCACGCCACCGAAGCGCCCCTCGAAACTGACCGCCTCGTTGTCCATGTGCAAGTGGCGCACGGCTTGTGGCGATACGTTCAGGACGATCTGCCCGTCACTGGCAAAGCCTTGAGGCACCTGCACCGACGGATACTCGGAATTGACCAGCATATGCGGGGTGCAATCGTTGTCCACAATCCACTCATAGAGCGCGCGGACCAGATAAGGTCGACTGGAGTTCATAGCGGCTCCTTAAGCCTTAGCGCATGTCGCGTTCGACACCAGACAGACTCGCCTGGAAAGCCTCACGCGCAAACTGGCGCTCCATATAATCAAGCAGCGGCTTGGCCGGCCGCGGCAGTTCTATACCCAGAATCGGCAATCGCCAGAGTATTGGCAATAGGCAGCAGTCGACCAGGCTTTGTTCCTCACTGAGGAAAAACGGCTTGTCGGCAAACAGTGGCGACACACCCGTCAGGCTTTCGCGCAACTCTTTGCGAGCCACGGCACGGGCCGCCTCCTTGGTCCGCGAATCCAGAATCAGGTCCACCAGACCACACCAGTCTCGCTGAATGCGGTGTATCAGCAGGCGACTGTTGGCACGCGCCACGGGATAAACCGGCAGTAGCGGCGGGTGCGGGTAACGCTCATCCAGATATTCCATCACCACAGTCGACTCCCACAACGCCAGGTCGCGATCGACCAGGGTGGGCAAGCTGCCATAAGGGTTCACTTCAATCAGTTTAGGTGGCTGGCGTCCAGCTTCCACGTAAATGATCTCGGCGCTGACACCCTTCTCTGCCAGTACGATGCGCACTCGGTGGGAATAGTGGTCGGCGGGGTCGGAGTAACAGGCCAACCGATTGGTCACGCCCATGGCGATCCTCCTCGCTTGTAGAAATTATCGAAAGCGGAAAAACGAGCGCGCCCAGAGGGCGCCTCCCGTAACGACTGGATCACCAGTTCGCTACCTATTCAGAGGCGCCCTTGGGCGCGCGCGATTAACAGCAATAGCTTGAAGCTTTATCAGTGCACGTCTTTCCAGTATTCGCGCTTGAGCAGGTAAGCGAATACGAAGAAGAACGCCAGGTACAACAATACGTACGTACCGATGCGCTGATGTTGCAGCTTAACCGGGTTAGCCGAGTAAGCCAGGAAGGTTACCAGATTCTTGACCTTCTCATCGAACTGCTCTTCAGTCAGAGCACCGCTTTTCGGCACAATGGTCAACTGATCGCACGCTTCATGAGTCAACGGGTTGGTGGTCAGCGGATCATATTGCTTCTTGCCGCCTTCGACGGTCGGAACCTGTTTGCATCCCACGACCTGGCGACCTTGCAGGCCGGCCAGGACGTTAGGCATGCCCACGTTCGGGAAGACCTTGTTGTTCACACCCCATGGGCGCGCAGGATCTTCGTAGAACGACTTCAGGTAACTGTAGAGCCAGTCGGTGCCGCGAACACGGGCAACCAGGGTCAGGTCCGGAGGTGCGGCACCAAACCAGGCCTTGGCATCCGCAGGCTGCATGCCGATGCTCATATGGTCGCCGATCTTGGCACCCGTGAAGACCAGCTTCTCCAGCATCAACTCATGGGGAATGCCCAGGTCGTCGGCAACACGCTCATAGCGCTGGAACTTGGCACTGTGGCAACCCATGCAGTAGTTGGCGAACGTACGCGCGCCGTCCTGCATGGCTGCCTTGTCGGAAACGTCAATGTCGACTTTTTCCAGCTCAGGACCACCGTGTTCGGCTGCGAAAGCAAAAACCGGCAGCGCAGCAAGCATCAATACAGCAAATAGTTTTTTCATCAGCCAGTCACCCTTTCCGGAACCGGTTTGGTCTTCTCGAGCCTGGTGTAGAACGGCATCAGAATGAAGTAGGCGAAGTACAGGAAGGTACATACCTGCGACAGCAACGTACGCTCAGGGGTTGGGGCCAGAACACCCAGCACGCCCAGGATCACGAACGAGATGCAGAACACCCAGAGCCAGATCTTGCTCAGCCAGCCTTTGTAGCGCATCGACTTGACCGGGCTGCGGTCCAGCCACGGCAGGACGAACAGCACGGCAATGGCCGCGCCCATGGCGATGACACCAAAGAGCTTGTCCGGAACCGCACGCAAAATGGCGTAGAACGGGGTGAAGTACCAGACCGGAGCGATGTGCTCTGGGGTCTTGAAGGCGTTCGCCACTTCGAAGTTCGGCTTCTCGAGGAAGTAGCCACCCATTTCCGGGAAGAAGAACACGATCGAGCAGAAGATGAACAGGAACACCACCACGCCGACGATATCTTTCACGGTGTAGTACGGATGGAAGGCGATGCCATCCAGCGGTATGCCGTTTTCGTCCTTGTGCTTCTTGATGTCCACGCCGTCCGGGTTGTTCGAACCGACTTCGTGCAACGCCAGGATGTGCAACACCACCAGACCGAGGATGACGATCGGCAGGGCAACCACGTGCAAGGCGAAGAAGCGGTTCAGGGTAATGCCGGAAATCAGGTAGTCACCACGAATCCACTGGGTCAGGTCGTTGCCGATGACCGGGATCGCACCGAACAGCGAGATGATCACCTGGGCACCCCAGTAGGACATCTGGCCCCACGGCAGCAGGTAACCCATGAAGGCTTCGGCCATCAGCGCCAGGTAGATCAGCATGCCGAAGACCCACACCAGTTCGCGCGGCTTCTGGTACGAACCGTAGAGCAGGCCACGGAACATATGCAGATAGACCACGATGAAGAACGCCGAAGCGCCGGTGGAGTGCAGCAGACGCAGGATCGAGCCGTACTCGACGTCGCGCATGATGTACTCGACGGAAGCGAACGCTTCTTCCGCCGACGGGGTGTAGCTCATGGTCAGCCAGACACCGGTAACGATCTGGTTGACCAGAACGAGCAATGCCAGGGAGCCAAAGAAGTAGAAGAAGTTGAAGTTTTTCGGAGCGTAATACTTGCTGAGATGGTCTTCCCACATCTTGGTCGCAGGAAAGCGCGCATCAACCCAATCCATGAACTTGCTCATCACGCTTTCTCCGTATCGACGCCAATGACAATGATCTCATCGGTCTCATAGGAATGCGGGGGAACTGGCAGGTTCAAAGGCGCAGGTTGCGACTTGTAGACGCGGCCAGCCAGATCGTAATGGGAGCCGTGGCACGGGCAGAAATATCCACCTACCCATTTCGGACCAAGATCCGCAGGTGCCACTTCCGGACGGAAAGTAGGCGAACAACCCAAGTGCGTGCAAATGCCGATCAGCAGCAGAACCTCTGGCTTGATCGAACGTGTTTCCGGGTTGACATAGGCCGGTTGCGTCGATTGCTTGGAATCAGGATCGGCGAGATCGCCTTCGATCTTTTTCAGATTCCCCAGGATTTCCGGCGTACGGCGGACGATGAACACCGGCTGACCGCGCCACTCAGCAATCATCTGCTGACCTGGCTCGATTTTGCTGACATTCACTTTCACCGGTGCACCAGCGGCTTTCGCCTTGGCACTGGGAAACCATGACCCCACGAACGGGACCGCAGCCCCCACCGCTCCTGCAGCACCCACCACGGATGTGGCTGCTACCAAGAAGCGACGCCGGCCTGTATTCACGCCGTCATTGCTCATTCAGTCCTCTCCCATCAGCTTTGTGGCCTGTTAAATCAGGCATCTACTAAGTAAAACTATGTACTTATAAAAATTTTGCCGAATGGTAATGAAAAGCCCCAATTCTGACAAGGTAATTACCGGAGCCCACCACCCTCAAGCCTTGTAGTATAGGGCGTCTACGGATGTGGCAAGTTGTCACAGCGCAATTCTTTGATAAATCGCAGGCATAAAAAAACGCCCAGCTCCGTGAGGAAACTGGGCGTTCTTTTTTGAACGTGAAAGCGAATTAACGCTTCGAGTACTGCGGACGCTTACGCGCTTTACGCAGACCGACTTTCTTACGTTCAACTTCACGAGCATCGCGGGTTACGAAGCCGGCTTTACGCAGGGCGCTGCGCAGAGTCTCGTCGTAGTCCATCAGAGCGCGGGTGATGCCGTGGCGGATTGCGCCAGCTTGACCACTCACACCACCGCCGATCACGGTGACGTAGATGTCGAACTTCTCGACAGTCTCAGTCAATTCCAGCGGCTGACGAACTACCATGCGGGCAGTTTCGCGGCCGAAGAAATTATCCAGCGAACGGTTGTTGATGGAGATGTTACCAGTACCCGGACGCAGGAAAACGCGTGCGGTTGCGGTCTTGCGACGGCCAGTGCCGTAATTTTGAGTCGCCGACATAATGAACTATTCCGTTAAATCTTCAGTTCTTGGGGCTGCTGAGCAGTATGAGGGTGTGCAGCGCCCGCATAGACTTTCAGCTTACGGTACATGTCGCGACCCAGCGGGTTCTTAGGCAGCATGCCTTTGACCGCGGTCTCGATCACGCGCTCAGGGGCCTTGGCGATCAGCTTTTCAAAGTTGATCGACTTGATGCCGCCCGGGAAACCGGAGTGGGAGTAGTACATTTTGTCAGTGGTTTTAGCACCGGTAACACGGATCTGCTCAGCGTTGATTACGACGATGTAGTCGCCGGTGTCAACGTGAGGAGTGTACTCAGGCTTGTGCTTGCCACGCAGACGGCTCGCGATTTCGGTGGCCAGACGACCCAGGGTCTGACCAGCAGCGTCGACGACAAACCAGTCGCGCTTTACTGTTTCCGGTTTAGCAGTAAAAGTTTTCATTCTTTATAGCCTCAGGGGCCGCCCTGTAAATTAGACGGCGGATCTTACTGAATAGTGCGTACTTTGACAAGTCAAAGGCAGCCGGATACAGACGCTTTCGGGGGCTCGGGTCGGCGCGTCCGTTCAACGGCAAGATTCTTCGGCGGCGGCGCATCACTTCCACTGCAGAAAGAGGTGCGCAATTATGCAGATTGCGAAAAATAATTCAACCTGCTTTTATGATTGTTTTGCCCAAGGAGCACCCCGATGGACTATCGCCAGCTAGGCCGAACCAATCTGAACGTGAGTGCCCTCTGCCTCGGAACCATGACCTGGGGCGAGCAAAACAGCGAGGCAGACGCCTTCGCCCAGATTGAACGAGCCAAGAGCGCCGGGATCAACTTCATCGACACCGCCGAGATGTACCCGGTGCCGCCCAAGGCCGAAACCTACGCCACCACCGAACGCTACATCGGCAATTACTTCAAGAGCCGCGGCGATCGCACCGACTGGATCCTGGCCAGCAAGATCGCCGGCCCCGGCAATACCATCGATTACATCCGCGACAAGAACCTTCGGCACAATCGGCAGCACATCACCGAAGCCGTGGACGCCAGCCTCAAGCGCCTGCAAACCGACTACATCGACCTGTACCAGCTGCACTGGCCGGAGCGCAGCACCAACTTCTTCGGGCAACTGGGCTACAAGCACCAGACCGAAGCCAACCTGACCCCGCTGGAGGACACCCTTGAAGCGCTGGACGAACAGGTCCGCGCCGGCAAGATCCGCCACATCGGCCTGTCCAACGAGACGCCGTGGGGCACCATGCGCTTCCTGGCCCTGGCCGAAGCCCGGGGCTGGCCGCGCGCCGTATCGATCCAGAACCCGTACAACCTGCTCAATCGCAGCTTCGAAGTCGGCCTGGCGGAAATCGCCATCCGCGAGCAGTGCGGCCTGCTCGCCTATTCGCCGCTGGCGTTCGGTTTCCTGTCAGGCAAGTACGAAGGTGGCGCCCGTCCGCCAAAAGCTCGCCTGAGCCTCTACAGCCGCTTCAGCCGCTATTTCAACCCACAGTCGGAAGCAGCCTGCAGCCGGTACGTGGCCCTGGCTCGCGAACACGGCCTGGACCCGGCGCAAATGGCCCTGGCGTTCGTGACGCAGCAGCCGTTCGTGACCAGCAACATCATTGGCGCGACCACCATGGAGCAACTGGAGAGCAACATCGCCAGTTTTGACTTGAAGCTGTCGGAGGAAGTGCTGGAAGGGATCGAGGCGATTCACAAGGATCATCCGAATCCTGCGCCATAATTTAAAAAGATCGCAGCCTGCGGCAGCTCCTACAGGGTTTACGCCAATCCCATGTAGGAGCTGCCGCAGGCTGCGATCTTTTCAGCCATCAAAAATTAATCAAAGCGACCGCGCAATGATCTCCTTCATGATCTCGTTCGTCCCGGCATAGATCCGCTGCACGCGCGCATCCGCCCATGCCCGCGCGATCGGGTATTCCCACATGAACCCGTAGCCACCGTGCAACTGCACACACTCATCCAGCACCTTGCACTGCAGGTCGGTGCCCCAGTACTTGGCCATCGCCGCCGTCGGCACGTCGAGCTTGCCTTGCAGGTGCAGTTCCAGACAGCGGTCGACGAAGACACGGCCGATCTGGATTTCCGTGGCCATCTCCGCCAGTTTGAACCGGGTATTCTGGAAGTCTGCGATCGACTTGCCGAACGCCTTGCGCTCGCGGGTGTAGTCCAGCGTCCATTGCAGCGCCGCTTCGGCCGAAGCCAGCCCGCCAATGGCCACCGTGAGGCGCTCCTGAGGCAACTCCTGCATCAGGTAGGCAAAGCCCATCCCGGCCTGGCCCAGCAGGTTTTCCTTGGGCACACGCACGTCCTGGAAGAACAGCTCCGAGGTGTCCTGGGCTTTCATCCCGACCTTCTCCAGGCGCTTGCCCTTGTCGAAGCCCGGCGTATCGGCTTCCACCAGAAACAGGCTGGTGCCTTTCGCGCCGGCCTTCGGATCGGTCTTGGCCACGACGATCACCAGATCGGCCAGGTAGCCGTTGGTGATGAAGGTCTTGGAGCCGTTGATCACATACTCGTCGCCATCGAGCACGGCCGTGGTTTTCACGCCCTGCAGATCGGAACCGGCGCCCGGTTCGGTCATGGCGATCGCGGTCACCATCTCGCCGGACACCAGTTTCGGCAGGTACTTCTGCTTCAGCGCCTCACTGCCGTAATGCAGGATGTACGGCGCCACGATGTCCGAGTGCAGGGAGAAACCGATGCCGGTCAGGCCAAGCCGCCCCACTTCTTCGATCACCACCGCGCTGTAGAGAAAGTCCGCCCCCAGGCCGCCGTACTCTTCCGGCAGGTGGGAGCAGAGCATCCCCGCCTCCCCTGCCTTGTTCCACAGCTTGCGGTCGATATAGCCTTGTTTTTCCCATTGCCCATGGAAGGGCACCGCCTCCTTTTCGAGAAACGTCCGCACGCTGTCGCGGAAAAGCTCGTGCTCGGAACTGAACAAGGTTCTGGGGATCATGCGGCACCTTTTCTTTGTTTTTAGAAGGAGTTGACCTTCAGAGACTATGCCTCGCTTCCGATACAGGACACTGGACACATCCGACAAAAAATAAGACGATCCAGCCGTCTGGTGACCACTTCCCCCTATAAAAATAAAGTTGAATTATGTCTAACCAAGCCTCCACGCCCCTGCGGCGCGTCAGCATCCTGGCCATCGACCGGGTTTTCGCTTCCACCCTCATGCAAGCCAAGGATTTCTTCCACCTCGCCAGCCTGCGCTACGGCAAACAGCTGGGCCAGGGCCTGACACCGGCGTTCGAAACCCGCCTGGTCAGCCCCGATGGCAAACCGGTCAGCACCTTCAGCGATGTGATGATTCCGGTGGACGGCGGGCTGGAAAACGCCGACATCATCATTCTCCCCGCGTTCTGGGACGATTTTGAAAGCCTCTGCAAACGCTACCCGCAAGTCCTGCCCTGGTTGCGCCAACAGCATGCGCGCGGCGCCGTGCTGTGCGGCGAGGCCACCGGTGTATTCTGGCTGGCCGAAGCCGGGCTGCTCAACGGCAAGGAAGCGACCACCTACTGGCGCTTCTTCAATGCCTTCGCTGAACGCTTCCCACAGGTCCAGCTCAATCAGGACAAACACCTGACCGACGCCGATAACCTGTACTGCGCCGGCGGCACCACCTCGGCGTGCGACCTGTACATTTACCTGATCGAGCGCTTCTGTGGCGCCAATGTGTCCCAGGCCGTAGCGCGGGACATTCTGTATGAGGTGCAGCGCAGCTACTCGCCGGGACGCATCGGTTTTGGAGGCCAGAAGCTGCACCAGGACGTGATCATCCTGCAGATCCAGCACTGGCTCGAAGAGCACTTCGCCGACAAGTTCCGCTTCGAAGACGTCGCCCGCGAACACGGCATGAGCATCCGCAACTTCATGCGCCGCTTCCAGACCGCCACCGGCGACAAGCCACTGCATTACCTGCAACGCCTGCGCATCGAAACCGCCAAGGGCTTGTTGTCCGGCAGCCGCAAGAGCATCAAGACCATCAGTTATGAGGTGGGCTATGACGATGCGAGCTTCTTTGCGCGGCTGTTCCGCCAGCACACGGAGCTGTCGCCGAACCAGTATCGGCAGCAGTTCCAGCAAGCTGCCTGAGCCTCAAGGCATTCGCAAAACACTGTAGGAGCTGCCGCAGGCTGCGATCTTTTGATCTTGAAAAATCAAAATCAAAAGATCGCAGCCTGCGGCAGCTCCTACAGGGTGGATCTTCAGCGCATAAAAAAGGGCCTGCAAATGCAGGCCCTTTTATTTTACGAATCCTCTTACGGCTTGTGTGCCCGGGACAGGAATTCGTGGGATTGCATTTCCAGCAGACGACTCAGGGTACGCTGGAACTCGAAGTTCAAGCGCCCGCCGGTGTACAGATCCTTGAGTTCGACTTCGGCAGAAATGATCAGCTTCACGTTACGGTCGTAGAACTCGTCGACCATGTTGATGAAGCGCCGGGCGATGTCGTCGGTGGTGACGCTCATCTGCTCGACATCGCTGAGCAACACGGCGTGGAAGATCTTGCCCAGTTCGATGTAGTCGTTCTGGCTGCGCGGGCCGTCGCACAGTTCACGGAAGTTGAACCAGGCCACGTCATCACAGGTGCGCAGAGCACGAATCTCACGATTTTCGATCATCAGCACGTCATTTTCGACCGCTGCCGTGCATTCCGGTGTCAGCGCACGGAAGCTCTTGCGCAGGCTTTCGTTGGCGGCTTCGTCGAGCGGATAGTGGAACAGCTCGGCTTGTTCGAGGTGACGCAGACGATAGTCGACGCCGCTGTCGACGTTGACGATCTCGGTATTCTGCTTGATCAGCGCAATGGCCGGCAGGAAGCGCGCGCGTTGCAGGCCGTCCTTGTACAGGCCGTCCGGCACGATGTTCGACGTCGCGACCAGGGTCACGCCGTTCTTGAACAGTTCTTCCATCAGGGTGCCGAGGATCATGGCGTCGGTGATGTCGGAAACGAAGAATTCATCGAAGCAGATGACCCGGGCTTCGGTGGCGAAGCGCTTGGCGATGATGGTCAGCGGGTTTTTCTCGCCGCCCAGGGTTTTCATCTCTTCGTGCACGCGCTTCATGAAGCGGTGGAAGTGCGTACGGGACTTTTCCTTGAAAGGCAGCGCTTCGAAGAAGGTGTCCACCAGGTAAGTCTTGCCGCGACCTACGCCGCCCCAGAAATACAGGCCCTTGACCGGGGTCTGATCCTTCTTGCCAAACAACTTGCCCAGCAGGCCCGGCTTGTTTTGCTCGGCCGCGACCAGATCGTCATACAGGCGCTGCAAATGACGCACGGCAGTTTCCTGCGCGGCGTCATGGAAGAATTCCGGGCGTTTCAGATCAGCTTGATATCGTTCTAGGGGCGTCATAATTCGTTAGCAAGGCAACAAAAACGGGCCGACACTGTAGCGACGGCCCGGAGGAATGGCAATCGGCCCTTGGTCGGGCCGGACCGTTGTTTAGTCCTGAACAGGCGTCAGGGCGATGCGCAATGCTTCGATAGCAGCGTCACGCGCAGCACTGTCGGCAAAGGCCGGGCTGTCGGCAACGCACTCGCCTTCAAGCCAGACGCTGAAGTTCAGCTCTTCACTGCGCACGTCCAGTGGCTGACCTGATTGCAGTTGCTTGGTCACCTGACCGGCGGTCTTGCCGTCGGCGAAGTTGCGCGACAGCAGCAGTTGCTCGCCATCGGCGGCCAGCAGACGGAAACGGAAGCTGCCGTCATCTTCGCGGAAGCTGACAAAACGTGCGGCTTTCGCAGCCTTCTTCTTGGTGGTCGCCGCGACTTGGGTCTGGGCAACGAAGGAACGCAGGCCCACCGCTTCACGCAGTTCATTGAGGAAGGGGGTCGCGACCGCACGGGCCTTTTTCGCACCATGTTGCAGGATGTCTTCCAGATCCGCCGGACGCTCGATCAGTTGGTTGTAGCGCTCGCGGGATTCGCCCAATTCACTGTCCAGCAGTTGGAACAGACGATTCTTCGCCTCGCCCCAACCCAGGCCCTGCAACAGTTCGCTGCGGAACTCGTCGGCCTGCGTCGGGGTAGCGAATGCCTGGAACAGGGTGAACAGGTGCGAGTTATCAGGATCCTTGGCTTCACCCGGCGCGCGGGAGTCGGTGACGATCCGCGAAATCGCGTCCTTCATTTCCTTGGCGCTTGAGAACAGCGGAATGGTGTTGTCGTAGCTCTTCGACATCTTGCGGCCATCCAGGCCCGGCAACGTGGCGACGCTCTCTTCGATCAACGCCTCGGGCATGGTGAAGAACTCTTTGCCCTGGCCAAACAGGTGGTTGAAGCGCTGGCCGATGTCCCGCGCCATTTCCACGTGCTGGATCTGGTCGCGACCGACCGGCACCTTGTGCGCGTTGAACATCAGGATGTCCGCCGCCATCAGCACCGGGTAGCTGTACAGGCCCATGGTGATGCCGGCGTCCGGGTCTTCGCCGGTCTCGACGTTCTTGTCCACGGAAGCCTTGTAGGCGTGGGCGCGATTGAGCAGGCCCTTGGCGGCGACGCAGGTCAGCAGCCAGGTCAGCTCGGGGATTTCCGGGATGTCGGACTGGCGATAGAAGGTCACGCGGTCGACATCCAGGCCACCGGCCAGCCAGGTCGCGGCGATTTCCAGACGCGAGCGCTGGATGCGCAGCGGGTCATCGCACTTGATCAGGGCATGGTAGTCGGCCAGGAAGTAGAACGAATCGGCATTGCTGTCACGGCTGGCGACGATCGCCGGGCGGATGGCGCCAGCGTAGTTGCCCAGGTGCGGC
This sequence comes from Pseudomonas sp. Pseusp49, assembly GCF_059491875.1. Classification (NCBI taxonomy): domain Bacteria; kingdom Pseudomonadati; phylum Pseudomonadota; class Gammaproteobacteria; order Pseudomonadales; family Pseudomonadaceae; genus Pseudomonas; species Pseudomonas sp. Pseusp49. The sequence continues at coordinate 5,745,591 of NZ_CP168514.1, forward strand.
GTGCCGGTGGTGGTGATGCCGGTGAGGATACGGGTACGGGTCGTCATGGGTAATCGCTTGTCAGACTGCAATCAATTCGAGAGACGCGGCAGGATCAGATCCTTGAGATCGGTCAGCTTGCCATGAAAAAAGTGTCCGCATTCTGCCACTTTCAGCAGCTCATGGGGACGTTCGAGCTTGTCGGACCATTGGTAAACGAGTTGTGGATCGATCACTTCGTCGGTTTCTGGCTGGATCAAGGTCAGCTCGCCGTGCTGCGGCAGCTGATCCTGGTCCCCCAGGCGCATGACCGCCGGCGCGACCATGAACAGGTGCTTGAGCTGCTCGCCCTCGGCCTCAAGGCGTCCGCCGAGACTTGCTGCAACAAAACCGCCGAAGGAGAAACCGAACAGGGTCAGCGGCAACTCCGGGTGTTTGCTGCGAAACCATTCGGCGACAGCCTGGGCATCATCAACTTCACCAGTGCCCATGTCGTGGGAACCCTCGCTGGCACCGACGCCACGATAGTTGAAGCGCAGGGTCACCAGTCCGGCGTCGCGCGCGGTGCGCTGCAGGGTCGAAACCACTTTGTTGAGCATGGTGCCGCCCTGTACCGGGTTCGGATGGCAGATCAGCGCCAGGCCGCGAGGCTGCTCGTTGTCCAGGTAAAGGGCTTCCAGTTGACCTACCGGGCCATCAATCACTACAGGGGTTTCGCGCATAAGCAAGGAAGGAACTCCGTGACCTCGAATCGGGTCGACTCGTCTAGCAAATTGTCTGTGGCTGTCTATTGCGAGTGAATCGCGGTATACAGCGCAGGTTCGAGCCGTTAACGTAAAGCAAAGCCGTTTATAGAGGAAGGACTCGTGGAACACTCGCTCTTAGTTTGGTTGCTACCGACTCTTGCCCTGGTTGTGGGTGTCGCCATTGGGTTCCTGATCGCTCGCCTTGCGCCGAATGCCGCGCCTAGCAGCACGCAACGTCAGCTGGACGATATTCAGGAACGTTTCGACAGTTATCAGAACGAAGTGGTGACCCACTTCAACAGCACTGCAACATTGGTCAAGAAACTGACTGCGAGCTATCAGGAAGTGCAGGACCATCTCGCCGAAGGCGCCAACCGTCTGGCCCTGGATGAACAGACTCGCCAACGCCTGCTGGCCTCCCTGCACGCCGATGCGGCGCAGGCCCCCCGTGAACGCCTGACGCCACCGCGCGATCAGGAGCCGCCTCGCGACTACGCGCCAAAAGCCCCGAACGCGCCCGGCATGCTCGATGAGCATTACGGCCTGAAGAAATAATCAGGCTGCAGGTGTGAAAAAGCCCCCGGACGATTGATTGTCCGGGGGCTTTTTCGTTTCCGGGTTCGTCATTGATGTGAATGGTCTCCTGTAGGAGCTGCCGCAGGCTGCGATCTTTTGATTTTCAGAAGCAAGATCAAAAGATCGCAGCCTGCGGCAGCTCCTACAGCACAAAAAAACCGCCCGATCTAATGAGGATCGGGCGGTTTTTTTACACCTGGGGTTCAATCAGACGATCAAGGGTACTGCTGAACCTGACCTTGCTGCTGACCACCATACTGCTGGCCCGGAATCGCCTTGAGGTTGACCTCTACACGGCGGTTCTGCGCCCGGCCGTTGGCATCGCCGTTGCTGGCAACCGGGCTATCCGGACCCGCGCCACGGGCACTCAGGTTGGTACCGCTAACCCCTTGCGAGGTCAGGTAGGTGGCCACGCTTTGTGCACGACGCTGGGACAGGTCCATGTTGTGTTGGCGGCTGCCGGTACTGTCGGTATAGCCGACGATTTCGATCTGGTTCTGGTTGAACTCTTTCAGCGAGCCCGCCAGGTTGTTCAGCGGCTGATAGAAACTTGGGGCAATGTTTGCCGAATCGGTAGCGAACGTGATGTTGCCCGGCATGATCAGCTTGATCTGGTCGCCCTGGCGCTGCACTTCAACACCGGTATTGGCCATGCTGGCACGCAGCTTTTTCTCTTGCTGGTCGGCGTAGTAGCCGTAACCGGCGGCCGAAGCACCGACCACTGCCGCACCGATCAGCGCGCCCTTGCCACGGTTATCGTGGTTGATCGCAGCACCCGCCAGCGCACCGGCCAGAGCGCCGAGACCACCATACTTCGCGGTCTTGCTCATGCCTTCGGAGCCGCTGTCCGCCTGCCCCTGAGCCTGGCCTTGACCGCCGTAAGGATTGGGCGAGGCACAACCGGACAAAACGGCCACAGCCGTAGCGACAATAATCAAACGACGCGTGGTGAACATGTATAGCTCCTACTTTTTTGCATTCTGTGGTGCAACGGACCAAGGCATAGCCATTGCGGGTGTTGGATCACTTCCGGGAACAAAAATTCCACTCGTTACAAATCAGGCCCGTACAAAGGGGTTTTCGCGCATTTCATCGCCCAGACGGGTGTCCGGACCATGCCCGGCGACCACCGTCGCCTCTTCGTCGAGGGTGTACAAACGCTGCTTGATCGAACGCACGATGGTGGCCTGGTCGCCACCCCACAAATCCGTGCGCCCTACCCCACGCTTGAACAACGTGTCACCGGCAATCAGCAGCCTGGCATCGGCAAACCAGAAACTCATCGATCCCGGTGTGTGCCCAGGCGTGTGAAGCGCCACGCCACAGCCGCAGGCCAGCTCTTCATCATCGGCCAGCCAGCGGTCCGGGGACGGCACCGGGGTGTAGGGCACACCGAACATCTGGCACTGCATTTCAAGGTTGTCCCACAGAAACTGGTCTTCCTTGTGCAGGTGCAAGGTTGCGCCGGTTTTCTCCTTGAGTTGACCAGACGCCAGGAAATGATCGAGGTGCGCGTGGGTGTGAATGATGCTGACCACTTTCAGCCCCAGGGCATCGAGACGCGCCAGGATCAGCTCATGATTGCCACCTGGATCGACGACGATGGCCTTTTTCGTCACCGGATCGCCGATGATCGTGCAGTTGCACTGCAAAGGGCCGACGGGGAAGGTTTCGCGGATGAGGGTGGGATGCTGGGACATCGGGGGCCTGCTCGATAAACGGGGACGAGCGATTTTCGCACAATTGAGTATCCAGCCAATCGCCGCGATGTGTAACGTGAAAAATCCTTAACCCAGCACCCCAAGCTCCTTCGCCCGCGCCACGGCCTGCGTACGCCGCTCGACCCCGAGCTTGCTGTTGATGTGGCTGGCGTGGGTCTTGACCGTGTGTAAGGAAATAAACAGCTGATCGCTGATTTCCTGATTCGAACAGCCCTGGGCAATCAATCGCAGAACCGCCAGTTCCCGCGTGCTGAGTTGCTCCGCAGCCGCGCCGGATTCCGCTCCGGGGCGGGCTGTCAGCGCCGGCAGCTTTTCACTGAGACTCAGGGAAACAGGGGTTGGCGAACACTGTTGAAGCTGCCCACGCAGCCAGTCCGGGTGCTCGGCCAGCAAGCCCTCGAAGGGTTGCAACACGCCTCCGCCAGCAGCGTCCAAGGCCTGGACCAGTGCCTTGCGTGCTTCCGGCTCCCGTCCGGTGCCCAGCAACAACGCCACTTTCTGGGTCAGCGCCATGGCACTGAGCATCTGCCGACCACTTTGCTGGCCATGTTCGAGCAGCGCATTCAATCGCCCTTCGGCCAGCATCGGCTGGCCCTGGATGACGTCCAGCAAGGCTTGTTGCAACTCGATATGCAGCGGCAGTTGCGGATGGAACTCCGGCGGTGCCGCCGCATTTTCGCCGTTATAGGTCTGCCCCAGGCGCGCCAGCCAGGCTTCGGCCAGATCGGTGCGCCCCTGGGCCAGCCAGAGTTCACATTTGACCAGGGTGATCATGGCCAGGTAGTAGATCGGTGGCACGTCCCAGATGTGCATGAGCCGTTCGGCTTCGGCCAGTTCGGCAAAGGCCTTGGCGAACTCGCCGCTGCTGCCTTCCAGCCTGGCAATCACGCAGTGGCCGATCAGCACGCTGATGTCACGGCAGGCGCGCGCCTCGCTCAGACCGGCCTGCAAGCGCACCCGCGCCAATTGCGGCTGCATGCGCAGGGCCAGCAAAAACCCTTCGTACAGGGTCAGCCGGGCGCGAACCGCATACAGCCGTTGCGCAGACAAGCTCTGCAGGCGTTGCAGGCCCTGACGGACTTCTTCCAGTGCCCGACAGATTTCCCCGCGCGCTTGCAGCACCCGTGCACGGTCGTAGTGCGCGAGCGCTTCGAACAGCGGGTTGCCGACACGCTGCGCCAGTTCCAGCGATTCGCGGTTCAGTCCCCGTGCCCGCCACAAATCACCGTCGGCAATGGCCAGGTTGGACAGGGTCGAGAGGCACATCAGGCGCTGGCCGTAACGCTTGGCCGGAAGACTTTCCAATGCCTCGCGGCAGTACTGCAGCGTCAGTTCGCGGTTGCCGCGCCCACGGGCAATGATGCCACTCAACGCCAGCCATTGAGCCAGCATGGACTTCTGGGCGGTGGCCGACGGCGCGGGCAGGAAGCGGCTCAAATGGCTGGCCAGCTCTTCGGCAGCATCCAGCTGGCACGCCATGCCCAGTGCCCAGCTATACAGCACAATCAGTCGCGGCGTGCTGATCAACAAGCTGTCAGGCAAGTCCATTTTCCAGCGCAGCAACATGCCGACATTCTGCTCGGCCAGCAGTTGCTCTTCGGAGAGGTTCTGAACCAGGTTCGCCGCGACGTCCAAGTGACCGGCACGCAAGGCTTGCTCCACCGCCTCATCGAGCAGTCCCTGGGCATTGAACCAGCGGCAGGCACGCAGGTGCAGGCTCGCGGCCGGCACCATCGACTGGGACGTCGGCCGCGTGCGCAACAGATCGGAAAACAGATGGTGATAACGATACCAATGACCATGTTCGTCCAGCGGTACCAGGAACACTTGATGGGCCAGCAGGAAGCGCAGGATCTCTCCACTGTCATGGGCGTCGCGAACGGCATCGCACAGCTCGCTGCAGAAACGCTCCTGGGGCGCCGTGTCATAGAGGAACGACTGGACCTCGGCGGGCAGGCAATCGATGACTTCTTCGAGCAGATAATCGCGGATCAACCCCTCCCCGCCATGCAACGATTGCGGCAGCGTGCCATCGGTGCCCGCCTCCGAAGCCGCCAGCAGCCAGAAGCGCAACCCCGCAACCCAGCCTTCGCTGCGCTGGATCAGGTTTTCCAGTGCCGCGCCGCGCAAGGAGCTGCTGTGCCGGTCGAGCAGGCTCAAGGCCTCGTCGTGAGTCAGGCGCAGATCCTGTTCATGTAATTCCAGCAATTGCCGCGACAGCCGTAGCCGCGCCAGGTGCCAGTCGGGACGTTGGCGACTGGTAACCATCACCAGCAAACCATCGGGAAGATGATTGAGGAAAAACTGCAGGCAACGGTCCAGCACCGGACCCTGAGCCAGGTGGTAATCATCCAGCACCAGCAGCAAGGGCTTAGCCGTGGACAGGTGTACGGCCAGTTCGTCGAGCAAGCCGTCGAGCCATTCTTCGAATGCGAACGGTTGATGGCGCTGACGCATCTTCAACAGCCCGAGGGATTGCCTGCCCAAGTGCGGGAAATAGTCCTGAAGGCCTTCCAGCAGCCGCTCGAGAAAGCGCCCCGGGTCACTGTCTCGCGGGCTCAACCCCAGCCAGAGACTTTGCCAGTGCGCCGGCAACCCCTGACAAAACTCCACCGCCAGCGAACTCTTGCCAAACCCTGCCGGGGCACTGACCAGCAGTAACCTGCCTGCGAGCCCGGCACTCAGACGCTCGCACAAACGTGGGCGCAGCACATGGCCGTCGGGCAACGGCGGACGGAAAAACCGCCCGTCGAGTGTCGCGACAGCAACCGGTGCAGAACCTTGGGGTGTGGACAAATCAGTCATAGCCGGCTCTTGTTTGAATTGCGGGTGGCGGCGTTGCAGATGTCCGCAGACTAGCCGTAAACGGATAGGGAATGAAGGTAATTGCTACAAATGGCTACAAAAAGTCTACAAGCAAAAAAAACGCCCCGAACCAGTCGGGGCGTTTCAGAGGGCGCGGTCTCTACTCAGTTCACCTTAGCGAACACCATCCTGACGCAAGGCGGCCGGGGTGAAGTCGCTGGTGGTGGCCTGGAAACCGAAGTCATAAGCCGACTTCTCTTCGTTCTTCATGCCCAGCGCCAGGTAACGACCCGACTGCAGGTCATACAGGGCTTCGAGGGCATACCACGGCACTTGCTTGTCGTAGTAGTTCTCGGCATGTGCCTCACCTACTCGCCACAGTTGGCCGCGACCGTCGTAATGGTCGATGACGGCTGCCTGCCAGGTATCTTCGTCGATGTAGAAGTCACGCTTGGCGTAGATGTGACGCTGGCCTTCCTTCAAGGTGGCAACCACATGCCACACTCGGCGCAGCTCGTAACGCGCCAGATCCTGATTGATGTGACCGGCCTTGATGATGTCGGTGTACTTGAGGCTCGGGTCGTCGAGTTTGTAGCTGTCGGAGGCGATGTACATCTCTTTCTTGCCTTCGAGCTTCCAGTCGTAACGATCCGGCGCACCGTTGTACATGTCCAGGTTGTCGGAAGTACGCAGGCCGTCAGCCGCGGTACCCGGGCCGTCATAGGACACTTGCGGTGCACGGCGCACGCGACGCTGGCCGGCGTTGTAGACCCACGCCGAGCGCGGTTCCTTGACCTGGTCGAGGGTTTCGTGAACCAGCAGCACACCACCGGCCAGACGCGCCGGCGCGGTCACTTTCTGCTTGAAGTAGAACAGGATGTTGCCCGGGTTTTTCGGATCGTAATCCTTCATCTTGTCGCGGAACACGAACTGGTCCTGGAAGTACACCAGACTGAACGAGCCGTTCGGCTGTGGCGTAGCCTGGGTTACCAGGCGGGTCACGCTACCACCGCGATAACGGGTGATGTGGTTCCAGATGACTTCAACGCCGCTTTTCGGAATCGGGAACGGAATGGCGGTTTCAAAGTTTTCCAGGCCGTTGCCGCCGGACACCAGGTTGGTGTTGGTGGCGTTGCGCTTGATGGCGGCGAATACATCATCCGGCACGGTAGCACCGCGATGGGATGGATAGACCGGCATCTTGAAGGTTTCCGGGTAGCGCTTGAACATCGCGTACTGGCCCGGTGCGAGCTTGTCCTTGTACTGGTCGACGTTCTGCGCCGTGATGGTGAACAGCGGTTTTTCGCTGGCGAACGGATTGGACAGGAAACCTTTGCTGTCGACCGTACCGGCGTTCTTCGCCATCGGTTTCCAGGCCGGGATCGAACCGTCGGCGTTACCCGCCATTTCGGCGCCCATCGGGGTCAGGCTCTTGCCCAGTTTATCGGCCTCAGCCTGGGGAACCGCTGCGATGACGCTGGTCGCCAGCAGCGAAAGACCCAGAACACCGGCGTGGAACAGACTCTTTGTTATTTTCATATATGCGTTCGTCCTGAAAATACTGTGCTTAGAAGTTCACGCCGACACTGAGCGCAACGAAGTCGCGATCATCCACGGTGGTGTACTTGCCGTCGAAGAAGTTGGTGTAGGCCAGGCTTGCGGTGTAGGTGTTCTGGTACTCGGCGTCGACACCCAGGCTCACCGCCTTGCGGCCTTCCTCGAAGTTGCCGCCAGGGCCAGGGGAGTAACCGCTCACGTCATGGGACCAGGCAACGTTCGGCTTGAGGTTCACACCGGCAAACACGTCGTTGTATTCCCAGATGGCACGACCGCGGTAGCCCCACGAAGTCGCAGTGGTGAAGCCTTCGTCGGTGCAGTTGCGGCTGCGGTTGTTGGTCGGCGTACCCGGACCGGCACCGTTGATGGTGCTGGTGTTGAGCGCCACGCAGGTATCGAGCGCGCCAGAGGCAGGCAACTCACCCGGGCCGTAGACCGGATCGCGGCCATAACGAACATCGGAAGTGCTTTCCAGGCCGCCGACGTGGGTCACGCCCACTTCACCCACCAGGGTCAGACGGCTGGCGCCCATGACCTGATCGAAGAAGTGCGTCAGGGTGGTCTGGAACTGGGTGATTTCCTTGCGACGATACCCGTGCAGGTCCTGACCCGGCACGCCGGTCAGCAGCGATGCGTTGGTCAACGGGTTGTTCGGGTTGTTGTTGCCCAAAGGACGTACACCGGCGAACAGGATGTCGGTGGAGTTGAGCTGCACCGGAGCGTTCGGACGGTAGCTGATCTCACCGCTCCACGCGGTACCGGTAGGCAGGGTGGTGGAGAAGCTCAAGCCATACAGGCGAATGTCCTCCGGGTATTCGATGAAGTACTGCGAATTACCCGCCACCAGCAATGGCGCCAGCGCGGCGAACGGCCCCGGGAGTCCCGCCGCTGTGTTGTAGACCGACTGCGGCGCACCGGTGGCACTGAAGATTGGCGCACGGCTGTGGTAGTTCATGAAGTAGGCGCCGAACTCGGTGTCCAGCGGATCGAACATGTACTTGAAGGACGCGCCCCACTGGCCGCTGTCTCGGGCATCTCGATCGCCGCCTCGACGTACCAGAACACCCTCATTGTTGACGTCGACGCCGTTGGCGGCCAAAGGCCCCAGGGCAATGGCCGGAATCTGCGAGCGCTTGGCCAGCACGCGCAGGTTATCGTTACAGCCGTCGGCAACGATGTCCGGCTGGGAGAAGAACGTGCCGCAGTTATCGACGACGGTCTGGTCCCATTCGATTTGATAGAACGCTTCGGCCGAGAGGTTTTCGGTCAGGCTCTGGGACACATAGAACATGTTGACCGGGATCAGGCCTTCCTTGATCTCGGCACCCGGACGACGGAACGCGGACACGTCGATCGGGTTGATCGAGTTGATGCCACCACCGATGAAGGTACTTTCACCCCAGCTCACCACCTGCTTGCCCAGGCGCACGGAGCCTGGTTGCTCGGCAATGGAGTAGTTGTGGTAGACGAAGGCGTCGAGGATCTGGCCGCCGGCGGACTTGGCGCCTTCCTTGCGGCCATCGTCGCTGATGTCCTTGAACGGACGGCTTTCGTCCTTCAGTTCAAAGTCGTACCAGTATTTGCCACGGACGAAAACACCGGTATCGCCGTACTTGAGTTCAAGGTCATGGATGCCCTTGAAGATCTTCGAGAAGGTTTCCCCGCTCTTGAAGTTCAGGTGACCGTCATCAGAAGTCTGGGACAGACCCTTGCCGCCGTTGTTGACACCGATGAGGTTCTTGTTCGGCTGCTCGGTAGACCAACTGGCACCAATCGACAGGGATGAGTCGAACTGACCTTCGATTTCACCGACGTTGAAACTGACGCCGAATGCTGGCCCGGCGAGCGTAGAGGCAAGACTGACAGCCAGGGGCAGCTTCGCCCGGCGCCAGAACTGGTTTACTGATGTCATCGACGCTACTCCATGTGCATTTTATTTTTATGGCATTGAGCACTTCTAAAAACGCTGTGGATAACCGGGAGCCATGGCATCCCAAAGTCATTCCAAAGTTGCATCGCCTCAGTTTGTGCGTGTGCTCCGTTTCTAAAAATCCTTGAGCGGACTATAGCCAGCAGGTAGTAGTGCTTGATCCCTCTAAAGTGTGATTTGCAGTTGCCAGCCACTCTGGAACAGTCCTTTCGCCAGGCCGACACCCGTCGGCACGGCAAGGATGGCTGAAAATTTCGATTTGACAAGCCAAGCGCTTGCTTGGTGGGGCTGGCGTGCCCTTTCGGGCACGCCGGGAGGTGCTTAAAGCGTCGAGAGGAAGGTGCTGTTGGTGGCCTGCCATTCGCTGATGTCGACACGAATGCGCTTCTTGTCGAGTTTGCCGACGCTGGTCTTGGGAATTTCAGTAACAAGGGCGATCTGACTCGGAATCGCCCACTTGCTCAGGTGCCCCAACTCCACAAAAGGCTTGAGGTGCTCCTTGAGTTCCCGCGCCCCGATGACATGACCTTCACGCAGTACGAGCAGGGCAAACGGCCGCTCTCCCCACTGCGGATCAGGGATCCCCACCACTGCTACTTCACGTACCGCCACATGACGACTGATCAGGTCTTCCAGGTCCAGGGAGGAGATCCACTCGCCACCGGTCTTGATCACGTCCTTGATGCGGTCACGAATGTCGATCACCCCCATGCTGTCCAGGGTCGCCACGTCGCCGGTGTGCAGCCAGCCTCCGGCCCAGAGTTCGGCGCCCTTCTGCGGCTCGTTGAAATAACCCTCGGTCAGCCAGGGTGCACGCAGCACCAGTTCGCCCTGGGTCTCGCCGTCGGCGGGCAGGAAGTTGCCCTCGGTATCGACGATCGCCGCCTCCACCAGCGGCCCAGGCACGCCGGCCTTGATCCGGTAGGTGGTGCGCTCATCTTCGGTGCCGGCCATCAACTCATCGTTCAAGTGCGCGCACGAGACCAGCGGCCCGGTTTCCGACATACCGTAGGCGGCGGTCAACTGAATGCCCTTGGCCTTGGCCGCTTCGTAAAGCGTGCGGTTCAGGGCGCTGCCGCCGATGACGATTTTCCAGCCGCCGAAGTCGACGTTCTGCGCGGCCTTGGCATTGAGGACCATCTGCAAAATGGTCGGTACGCAATGGGAGAACGTGACCTTCTCCTTGCGCCACAACTCCACCAGGTACTCCGGGTCATAACGACCGGGGTACACCTGCTTGAGTCCGAGCATGGTCGCCACATACGGCAGGCCCCAGGCGTGGACGTGGAACATCGGGGTGATCGGCATGTACACGTCGCTGGTACCCAGCAGGCGCACGCTGTCGATCGCGCCCATGATGGTCGACACGCCCATGGTGTGCAGCACCAGTTGCCGATGGGTGAAGTACACGCCCTTGGGATTGCCGGTGGTACCGGTGGTATAGAACGTGGTCGCGACCGAGTTTTCGTCGAAATCCTGGAAATCGTACTGCGGGCTCGCCGCGGCCAGCAGTTGTTCGTATTCGCCGACAAGGTTCGGCAGGTCCGCGTTTTTTTCCGGCAGGTCAGTCAGCAACAGGGTTTTATCGACCGTGGTCAGATGCCCTTCGATGGCCTTGTAGAGGCCGACGAACTCGCTGTTGACCAACACAAAGCGGTCCTCGGCGTGGTTCATGGTGTAGAGGATCTGTTCCGGCGACAGGCGCACGTTGATGGTGTGGATCACCGCGCCGATCATCGGGATGGCGAACATGCATTCCAGGTAACGATGGCTGTCCCAGTCCATCACACCCACGGCATCCCCGGGCTTGACCCCGGCCGCTGTCAGCACGTTGGCCAGGCGGGCCACCCGTTCGATCAGGGTCGGGTAGCTGTAGCGCAACTTGTCGCGGTAGATGATCTCGCGGGTTTTCTCATAACGGGCACCGGACATCAGCAGCCGCTTGATCAGCAGCGGGTATTGGTAAGCGCCTTCGGCCGGGGGGATAACGCGAGTCTGCAACATAAGAATCCCTTTTTCTGACTGCACGGACGTGACTGAAAGTACACACTGTAGTGCCCCTGATCGTCAGCCAAATCAGCCAAAGGAATGATTTGCAGAGCCCCGCAAATACTGGCACTACGCCATCTACGGTCATTTATTACGCACTGTAGGAGCTGCCGCACGCTGCGATCTTTTGATCTTGTCTTCGGCAACTCCAGAATTGTCAAAGATCAAAAGATCGCAGCCTGCGGCAGCTCCTACAGGGAATCACCTTTGATTAATGCATCTCGGTAAAAGCGAGCTTCACGCCAATCGCAATCAGCACCGCACCCATGGTCCGGTCGAACCAGTGCCCCATGCGCGCGAAACCGGCGCGTACGCGCTGCTGGCTGAACAACATCGCCACCAGGCAAAACCAGGTCGCTGTGGCGGCTGCCAGGTAAACCCCGTAACCGGCCTGCACGGCCAGCGGCGTGTGCGGGTTGATTACCACGGTGAACAACGAGAGGAAGAACAGCGTGGCTTTCGGGTTGAGACCGTTGGTGACGAAACCCGAGGTGAAGGCGCCACGGGCCGTGCGCTCCCCCGCTTCCTTGTGCAGATCGTCCGCCACAGGCTTGGCCGGTTGCGCGCGCAGCGCCTTGTAACCGATGTACAGCAGGTAAGCGGCGGCGGCCCATTTCAAGGCATTGAACAGCACGATCGACTGGGACACGATCAGGCCGATACCCAACAATGAATAACCCACATGCAGGAAAATCGCCGTCCCCACACCCAGCGCGGTCCAGGTGCCCGCGCGGCGACCGTGGGTAACGCTTTCACGTACCACCACGGCAAAGTCCGGGCCGGGGCTGGCCACGGCCAGCAAGTGAATCAGGGCAACGGTCAAGAACTCTGTCCAGTACATGTGGGGCTCCTTTAGGGGTAGTCCAATCAATAAAAAGTCCGAGACATCCATCACACCTGTGGCGAGGGGGCTCGCTCCCGTTCGACTGCGCAGCAGTCGCAAAACCGGGGCCGCTTCGCGCCCCAACGGGGCGGTGCGGCGATCCGACAAGCCCCCTCGCCACAGTTATTTCATCTGGTAGGCTCGGCAGATTACGCCTTCAGTTCAATGCACAAAAGGTACAGTTGATGACGAACACTCGCCGCGCCGTTTTCCTCGACCACCCGTCCCTGGACCTCGGCGACCTTGACCTCAGCCCGCTGCGCAGTTGTTTCAGCGAATTGCAGCTGTTCCCCCAGACCTTGCCCGATCAAGTCATCGAACACCTCAAGGGCGCCACCGTCGCCATCAGCAACAAGATCCTGATCGACGCCGCCGCCATGGCCGCCAGCCCTGACCTCAAGCTGATCCTGATCACCGCCACCGGCACCAACAACGTCGACCTCGCTGCCGCCCGCGCCCACGGGATCACCGTGTGCAACTGCCAGGGTTACGGCACGCCGTCGGTGGCGCAGCACACGATCATGCTGCTGCTCAACCTGGCCACGCGCCTGGCCGACTATCAGAAGGCCGTCGGTGCAGGCCGCTGGCAACAGGCCAAACAGTTCTGCTTGCTCGACTACCCGATTGTCGAACTCGAAGGCAAAACCCTTGGCCTGCTGGGTCACGGCGAACTGGGCGGCGCGGTCGCACGGCTGGCTGAAGCCTTCGGCATGCGCGTGCTGCTGGGGCAGATTCCCGGACGCCCTGCCCGTCCGGACCGCCTGCCACTCGATGAACTGCTGCCGCAAGTCGATGCCCTGACCCTGCACTGCCCGCTCAACGAACACACCCGTCACTTCATCGGTGCCCGCGAACTGGCCTCGATGAAACCCGAAGCGTTCCTGGTCAACACCGCCCGCGGCGGACTGATCGACGAACAGGCGCTGGCCGATGCCTTGCGCAACGGTCATCTGGGAGGCGCAGCCACTGACGTGCTGAGCGTCGAGCCTCCCGTCAACGGCAATCCTCTGCTGGCCCAAGATATCCCGCGCCTGATCGTCACCCCGCACAACGCCTGGGGCAGCCGCGAAGCGCGCCAGCGAATCGTTGGCCAAGTGACCGAAAATGCATTGGGATACTTCAGCGGTAAGGCGCTGCGGGTCGTCAGTTGATAAACTGCGGCACTTTTTTTCACGGGAGCAGTTATGGATCCGCGCAGTGAAGTACTGCTTCGCCAGGCCGAGTTATTCCAGGGTTCGGTGCTGTTGGCCGGTTTGCCCGCCGACGACCTGCTGGGCCGCCTGCCCGATGCCCATGGCTGGTGCTGGCATGCCGGCGATCAGGCCGCGCTGGACGCCCGCTTCCCCGAGCGCAGCCACTTTGGCGTGAACGCACCGGAGCGCGGGTTCGATAGCGCCGTGGTGTTTCTGCCCAAGGCCAAGGACCTGACCGACTACATCCTCAACGCCCTTGCCTCGCGGCTGGCCGGCCGCGAACTGTATCTGGTCGGCGAGAAAAAAAGCGGCATCGAAGGCGCCGCCAAACAACTCAACCCGTTCGGCAAGCCACGCAAACTCGACAGCGCGCGCCACTGCCAGCTCTGGCAGGTGACCGTGGCCAACGCACCTGAAGCCAAGCCGCTGGAAAGCCTGGCGCAGACCTACGAACTGCCCCTTGCCGAAGGCCCGCTGAAGGTCATCAGCCTGCCGGGGGTATTCAGCCATGGTCGCCTCGATCGTGGCAGCGCGCTGCTGCTGGAGCATCTGGACAAACTGCCCAGCGGACACTTGCTTGATTTCGGTTGCGGCGCCGGGGTTCTGGGCGCTGCGGTGAAACGTCGTTACCCGCACAACCAGGTCACGATGCTGGATGTGGACGCCTTTGCCGCTGCCAGCAGTCGCCTGACCCTGGCTGCCAATGGTCTGGAAGCCGAGGTGATTACCGGTGACGGAATCGACGCAGCGCCGATGGGTTTGAGTGCGATCCTGAGCAATCCTCCGTTCCATGTCGGCGTGCACACCGACTATTTCGCAACGGAGAACTTGCTGCGAAAAGCAGCCAAACATCTGAAAAACGGCGGAGAACTTCGCTTGGTAGCGAACAGCTTCCTGAAGTATCAACCGTTGATTGAAGAGCACCTTGGCGTGTGCGCGATCAAGGCCGAAGGACAGGGCTTTCGAATTTACCGGGCAAAACGCGGCTGAAACCTTTTTGAAAAAGAGGGCTTGCCGAATGGGTTTTGCGAAGGCAGAATCCGCTCCGTCCTAGGGGAGTAGTCTCCCACGAGCGCCACGCTCGTCCGGCATGCGTCAACATACTTGGTCCTCAGACCATGGCGCATGCGACCCAAGCATCCACACCAGATGGATCGCAGGGTTTGACAAGACCTATGACACGCACACCTTACCCGGGGCGGGAAGGCTGTACGTGTCATAGCCGTGTCGACCCGCCCCTTAGGAAAACCCCTGATGCTGGATTCACTACTCGTTCCCACCGCAATCGTTGCCTTGGCCGAAATCGGCGACAAGACGCAACTGCTCGCGCTCATTCTCGCCGCTCGCTTCCGCAAGCCCTGGCCGATCATCGCCGGTATCGTTGCCGCGACCCTGGCCAACCACGCGGCCGCCGGTGCAGTCGGTGCCTGGGTCGGCAGCTTCTTCTCGGATACGATGCTGCACTGGATCCTCGCCGCGAGCTTCGCCGCGACCGCCCTGTGGACCCTGGTGCCGGACAAGATGGATGATGACGAGGCCAGCACCGCCCGCAAGTTCGGTCCGTTCCTGACCACACTGATCGCGTTCTTCCTGGCGGAAATCGGCGACAAGACCCAGATCGCAACCGTGATGCTGGCTGCGCAATATCCGGAGTTGTGGCTGGTGATCATCGGCACCACCGCCGGCATGCTGATTGCCAACGTACCGGTGGTTCTGGCGGGTAACTTTGCCGCAGACAAGCTGCCATTGACTCTGATCCGTCGACTGGCGGCGTCGGCGTTCTTCATCCTGGCGATTGTCGCGGTGTACAAGGCGATGCAGAGCAGCGGGTGGGTTTGACCCGATAGGTCGTTAGACCGCGTTATCGTTCTTCGCGAGCAAGCCCGCTCCCACAATTGATCTTCGGTGAACACAAATTTTGTGTACGACCGATATCCAGTGTGGGAGCGGGCTTGCTCGCGAAGAGGCCAACAGCCTTACCGCATGACTATCAGGACTTCTTGGCCTGCTCGTACAACGGCATAACCTTCGGAATCGCCGCCTGCAACGCCGCAGTCCGACTGCTCGAAGACGGGTGCGTGCTGAGGAACTCCGGTGGAGCACCTTCACTGGCCTTGCTCATCTTGTTCCACAGGGTGATCGCTGCGTTCGGGTTGTACCCGGCGCGGGCAGCCAGCTCCAGGCCGATCAGGTCCGCCTCGTTTTCATTGGCACGGCTGTTGGGCAAGGTCATGCCGTAGTTGGCTACCGCATCCGCCAGGGCCAGGCTGTCCTGGCCCAACCCGAGCAATGCACCGGCGCCCTGCTTGGCCATTTCAATACCATATGCCTTGGACATCGCCTCACGACCGTGCTCACGCAGGGCGTGGGCGATTTCATGGCCCATGACCGCGGCGAGTTCATCGTCAGTGAGTTGAAGACTGTCGATCAGCCCGGTGTAGACAAAGATCTTGCCGCCAGGACCACAGTTGGCATTGAGCTCGTCGCTCTTGATCAGGTTCACTTCCCATTTCCATTGGGCCGCATCCGGACGAAAGTTCGGCGCCTGGGCAATCAGCCGGTCAGCAATGACCCGAACACGCTTGGCATCGCTGCTGGTCTTGTCCAGCACGCCTTTGCTGCTCGCCTCATTCACAGTCTGTGTATAGGACTGGGCGTACATCTGGTCGACCTCTTGCGAGGACAACATGCTGAACATGTACTGCTTGCGCTCAACGCCGACAGCGCCACCACTGGTGGTATTGACCGACTGGCAGCCAGCGAGCAGCAGACTGGCGCTCAGCGCACATAGAGCCAATGTCTTGTTCATCGAAAAACTCCCTGAAAACATGCCGGGTATCCTAGGCGTGGAATGGTATCGACGCCAGAGACAATAGACATAAGACGCGCAATTCAGGCAAAGCTCTCATCGATGCAGGAAAAAATTCACATTCCGGGGCGAGCCGCAGCCCGTCACGCCGCGCATTGATTCATTTGCGACATCCGCCACGCAAAAACAGCCATTTCAACGACCCGCGCTCATGCCCGCCCGACACCTTGCCGATACACCTGGGCAGACGTCCTTTCGCGTGCGGAGCCTCCATGAAATTCAAGTCGATCCAGTTTTCCGTGGCGGCCCTTGCCGGCGCCATTGTCCTTAGTGTCGTGGCAGCGCTGGTGGTGTACGCGCTGTTTTCCGGTGCCCGGACGCAGGACATGGTCCAGGAACGGACCCAGGCCCAGTTCGAGCAAGTCATCGAACAACGCCTGACGTCCCTGGCGCAGACCCAGGTCAGCCAGATCCAGCGTGAACTCGAAGCACCGCTGCTGATCGCCGGCGGACTGGTGCGGGTCAATGCCCTGATCGGCACACCCGGTGCCGATGGCCAGCCCGCCCTGAGCCTCAGCCGTGAGCAACTGATCGGCCTGATCAAGGAAAACGTGGTCAAGAACCCGAAGATCCTCGGCACCTACATCGGTTGGGAAAAAGACGCACTGGACCACAACGATGCGGCCTACGTCGGCACCCAGGTGGTCGGTATCGACGCCAGCAACGGGCGCTTCCTGCCCTGGTGGTTCCGCAACGACGACGGCACTCTGGGCCTGGACAAACTGGTGGACGTTGACGACCAGAAAACCCTGTCCACCGGCGTGCGCGCCAGCGAGTACTACCTGTGCTCGAAAGAAACCAGAAAATCCTGCGTGATCGATCCGGCCCCTTACAAGGTGGGCGACAAAATCGTCATGCTCGCCTCCTTTATTGAACCGATCATGCTCAATGGTGCTTTCCAGGGCATCGTTGGCGCCGACCTGTCGGTGAACTTCATTCAGGAAATGCTCCTGGGCGCCAACCAGAAACTCTACAGCGGCGCCGGGGAAATGGCCCTGATCGGCGGCAATGGCCGCATCGTTGCCTACACCAAGGATCCGAGCAAGTTCGGCGAAAAAGTCAGCGATATCCTCGACAGCAAACAGATTGCCAACATGGCCAATCTCAAGCGCGGCGAAGTCACCTACACCGTCGACAAAGCCCAGGGCCGGATCGAGTTGTACCTGCCGTTCGGCATCGGCCAGACCGACGCCCGCTGGACCCTGATGCTGCAATTGCCGCTGAACGCGGTCATGGCCGACCTGCTAAAACTCCAGGCAGACCTGGATGCGCAGCGTAAATCCGACACCTTCGGCATGGCGATGGTCGGCCTGGTGATTGCCGGTATCGGTTTGCTGGTGATCTGGCTGGTGGGCCACGGCATCGCCCGTCCGCTCAAGCAGATGGTGGCCATGCTCGACGATATCGCCCAAGGCGAAGGCGACCTGACCCGGCGCCTGACCAGCGATCGCGCCGATGAGCTGGGTTCGATCGCCAAAGGCTTCAACACCTTCCTGGCCAAGTTGCAGGCGATGATCACCCAGGTGGTGACATCGGTGCAGAGCGTCAGCGATTCATCGGAACACACCGCCGACATCGCCATCCGCACCAACACCGGCGTACACAAGCAAATGGCCGAGATCGATCAGGTGGCCACCGCCGTGCAGGAAATGACCGCCACCGCCCAGGACGTGGCACGCAACGCGACCCAGGCCGCACAGGCCGCCAGCCATGCCGATCAGGCTGCCAGCCAAGGCATGCAGATCGTGCGCGACACCTCGAACTCGATTGGCGCCCTCGCCGTGGAGATCGGTCGGGCCGTCGGCGTGGTGCAGACCCTGGCCAAGGACAGCGAAAACATCAACGCCATCCTCACCGCCATTCGCGGGATCGCCGAGCAGACCAACCTGCTGGCCCTGAACGCAGCCATCGAAGCGGCCCGCGCCGGTGAACAGGGCCGGGGTTTTGCCGTGGTGGCCGACGAGGTGCGCAACCTGGCGCAGAAGACGCAAAAGGCCACCGAAGAAATCCAGGCCATGATCCAGCAACTGCAGCAAGGCACGCGGGATGTGGTGCGAGTCATGGAAGACAGCCAGAACCGCACGGACGAAAGCGTACTGCACGCATCGAAGGCTGCCGAAGCACTGGAGACCATCACTCAGGCGGTGTCGGTGATCAACGACATGAACACCCAGATCGCCAGCGCGGCCGAGGAACAAAGTGCGGTGGCGGACGACATCAACCGTAACGTGATCAACATTGGGCAGGTGGCCAATGAAGTGGCCGGCGGTGCGGATGAGTCGAGTGCGGCCAGTGCGGATTTGACCAAGCTGGCGGAACAGCAGCGGCGGTTGATCAATCAGTTCAGGGTTTGACCTTCAGGCCCTCTTCGCGAGCAAGCCCGCTCCCACAGGGGATTTGTGTACGCCACAGATCCAGTGTGGGAGCGGGCTTGCTCGCGAAGGGGCCAGCACTGCCACCAAAAAAACTCAACCCGGCGTCAAACACTCCGGCCCATTGAGCTTCGGATCATTCACCATATTGGCCAGCACCCGTTCGCGCAACGCGGCAGGTTCACTGGCCAGCAAGGCTTGCAAAGCATGCAACGGCGTCTCGGGATCGAGCCACGCGGCCTGCCCCGCCTCATCCAGAATCAACGGCCGTCGCTGGCTCGCCGCCGGCTGGGTAATCACGGCGATACTCAGCCACACCTGCTCCTGTACCGGATACGCCTCCCAGATCGCCGCAAAAAACAATGACGAACCCTCCCCCGGTGTCAGCCAGTACGGGCGCTTGCGCGTCGTGCCGCGCCACTCGTAGAAACCATTGGCCGGCAACAGGCAGCGGCGCTCGCGCAAGGCCTGGCGAAACATTGGCTGCTCGGCAACGGTTTCGGCGCGGGCGTGGGCCGGGGTGCGGGACAGATCGGTCAGCCAGGGTGGCGTCAGGCCCCAGCGGGCGCGGGCAAGCGAGCGCTGACCGTCAGGCTCGGCCCGCAGCATCAACACCGAATCATTCGGGGAAATGTTCCACTGCGCCTTCTGGTCGGCGGGAAAACCGGGCAGGGCCGCGAAGGCAGGGTTCCAGCGAAACAGGGCATAACGTCCACACATGGGGCAACACGGCTCTTGATCAAACGAACGCCAGCCTAACAGACCAGCGTGCCGGGAAAGCTGTCCGGTTCATCGCCGGACAGCGGCAGCGCTGCATTGTACGCGGTGATCAGCTCGCGGGCGTATTCGGCCTGGTCGTTCTCGACCGACAGCCCGAGCAGGCCATAGATCGGCAACTCGCCACTGCCCCCGAGCAAATCACGGCCCACCAGATGCGCCTCGATACCCTCGCTGGCGAGCATGCCTTGCAGCAACTCGCCTTCCATCAGGTTTTCCGGATCGTAGATGCGCTGCATACACGCCCCTCATTCGTTTTCACTGAACACTTCGAGATGCCATTCATCCTCATGAACCTGCAACACGAAGGTTATCGGCCGGCAGCACACCTGACAGTCCTCGATGTAGGTCTGATCGCCACCGGACAAATCCAGAGTAGTCTCTACCTCCTCACCACAATACGGACATTCATACACTGCGTTTTCCAGCATCGCGGCCTCCCAGGTGACTTGTGCGTATAATCGCCGGTCTATTTGCAGGGCTATTTTTGTCTGGCTACTTTTTCAGACCGTGCCCCGCCGGTTTTCGAACAAAACCTTTACTTACCCTAGCCGTTTCTAACAAGAGAGCATGATGGGCGAATTCGATGCCATCCGACCTTACGACGACAGCGAAGTCCCAGCGGTGCTGGACCGGCTGCTCGGCGACAAGGCGTTTCTAGATATCCTCACCCACTTCCGCTTCCCGCGTTTTGCCGGCGCTTTAGGCTGGGCGCTCAAACCTCTTATAGCCCATCGGCTGCGCCGTGAGTTTGCCGGCGTGACCTGCGTGGCCACGTTACAGGACAAAGTCGAGGTTTACGTCGACCACACCATCGAGCGCGCCACCGACGGTGTCACTTATACCGGGGTGGAGCAATTCAAGTCCGGCAGCGCCTACCTGTTTATCGCCAACCACCGCGATATCGTGATGGACCCGGCCTTCGTCAACTACGCCGTGTACCACGCCGGCCTGCCGACCCCGCGCATCGCCATTGGCGACAACCTGCTGCAAAAGCCTTTCGTCAGCGACCTGATGCGCCTGAACAAGAGCTTCATCGTGCACCGCTCGATCAGCGGTCGCCGGGAGAAAATGGCGGCCTATCAATTGCTGTCGGCGTATATCAACCATTCGATCCGCAACGATTGCGCCTCGATCTGGATCGCCCAGGCCGAGGGCCGCGCCAAGGACGGTGACGACCGTACCGAATCGGCGATCCTCAAGATGTTCCACATGAGCCGCAAGGACGAGCCGTTCGGCGAAGTCATTCAGTCGCTGAACCTGACCCCGGTGTCGATCAGCTACGAATACGACCCCTGCGATCAGGCCAAGGCCCGCGAGCTTTACATCCGCGCCACCACCGGCAGCTACACCAAGGTGCCGGGCGAGGATGACGTGAGCATCGCCAAGGGCATCACTGGCTACAAGGGCCGGGTGCATGTGAACTTTGCCGCGCCGATCACCGAACTGTTCGAAGACACCAAGCAATTGGCAGTCGAGATGGACAAGCAAATCCTCAGCGGCTATCGCTTGTTCCCGGTGCACTACCTGGCTTACGCGCAGTGGAAAGACGCTGATCCGCAGTTGCAGGTGCCGAAGGCCGCCGAGGTGTTCCCGGCCGAAGAACTGGCCAAGGCCCAGGAAGAATGGCAACGCCGCCTGGACGCTTGCCCGCCAGAGCATCGTCCATACCTGGTGCTGCAATATGCGACGCCGGTGCGCAATCAGTACCGGGTGAAGGCTGGATTGCCGCTGTAAGCGGTCAAGATCAAAAGATCGCAGCCTTCGCCAGCTCCTACACGGGATTGATGTACACCTGTAGGAGCTGGCGAAGCCTGCGATCTTTTGCTTTGAAAAGATTCAGACCTGAGTGCTGATCCACGACACCAGCAACGCCATCCCCATGCAGGCAAAACCGAAGATATAGAAAAACCGGTTCATGCGCAGGGTCGCCCAATCCAGCGTGGGCTCTACGTTCGGGCTGCTCTGGCGCTGCGCCTGCAAACTGGCCATCGCACGCAGTTCGCGGCGACGGGTGGCGTGCAGCAACCAGCCGCCCGGGAAGGCGAAGAGCAAGGCCAGCAGATTGATCAGTTTGGCGGGATGGGCGGTAAACAGCGTCATCAAGTGCAGCGACATTACGAACCTCAGGTCAATCAGGTAGCAGGTGCCGGACGGGCGACCGCGGCGCGGATTCTACCGAAAGCCTGCGCCCCTGCCCTCTGTTTCCGACAAATAACGAAGCTTTTGATCAATGACTGTCCTGAGTCACGGCTTCGTCATCTGTATCGGCGAACATGCGCATCCCGAAACCGACACGGATCACGTCATGCTCCACGCCGAAAACCAGGATCGTCTCTACCTCATCACCCCCAGCGAAGAACAACAAACCCTCGTCGGCAGCCTCGCCTTCAACGTTCAGGATCGCCATTGGCTGGTGTATTGCGCCTTGGGTGGGCATCAACATGCGGATTTGCCGGAGGCGGACTTGCTGACGGGCGTGAGTGTGCTGGATTTTTACTCGCAGGCTGCTTGATGAAGCCCTTCTGACGACACCGTATTCCTGACGACATCCTTCTGACGAAACCGTCCTGTAGGAGCTGCCGCAGGCTGCGATCTTTTGATTTGTTTTTTGAGGGTTGAACCGCCGAAGATCAAGATCAAGATCAAAAGATCGCAGCCTTCGGCAGCTCCTACGGGGCTCGCATTACTCGCCCAGAATCTGCCCCACGGTCGGGTCCTTGAACAGGCGGGTCAACGCATCGCTCAACACATCGCTGACCAGCTTGGTGTTGGTTTCCTGGTTCGGCGCCATGCCGAAGCGCTGGTCTAGGGACGAACCATAACGGCCGCTGTAGCGACGGTTGGCGTTCTGCACATCCGAGCGGAACGTCGCGCCGATGGTGGCTTCGGTCACGTACATGCCTTCCTTGGGCGACTGGTACTTCAGTTCCGCCAGGGTCACGGTCAGTTGCGGCGCATTCATGGCGTTGTTCGTCGGGGTAAAGCCCAACAGACGCACGGCGGCTTCAGCCTGGGCCTGCAGCTTCGGCAGGATCTGCGCGCCCTGCACGGTGATCGCGCTGGTTTCCGGGTACAGGCCACCACGGGTGCCCAGCGTCGGCGACGGGCGACCGTCCACGACACGCACGACGACGGGCTGGCCATGGCCGACCGGGGCCAACTGCGCGGTCAGCTTGGGTTCCGGGCTCAGTTGTTGCGGGCTGTGGGCGCATCCAACCAGGGTCAAACTGGTCACAGTGATCAAACCGAACAACAGGCGTTGCAACATGCTCTTCTCTCCAGAATCAGGCACAAACAGGCCGGCAGTATAGCGGTGCGCCACTGCGGGGAACCAGCACCTCACAGTGTTTGATGAAATCTCTGACAAACCCTGGGGATTGCAGTTCATGTCACACAGATGTCACCACTCCTACACTTGCATGTAATGGCCTACAGGCAATCTTCCCGGCAATCACCCACACGGTACTTCACCATGCGCCATCTGATCTCTCTGTTCGCGCCACGCCCGTTGCACCGTTGCTTCGCCCTGCTCGACCGCAACGGCCACTGCCAGGCCTTCAAGCAGTGCAGCTTGCAGCCCATGGGAGATGGCTGGGTTGAAATCGAGGAAATCCGCCTGAACTGGTTGAATCAGCCGCTGCCGGCCGGCGCTCGCGTCGTTTCGCAACCGCACCAGCCACGCTCGCGTGCACAGCAACTGCTGACGACCTGACCAAACACCTAATAAAAGTCATAAAACACGACCATTTCCCTGCGTTTCTTAGATACAATCTCCCCCCGATTATAAGGACGTCTCCTGATCGGGCCTCGCAGCATCGTCAATGCGCTTGTGTTGACACCCCGCTCCGCCCACAGAGAGCCGCCCACACAGATCGAGTGAAGCTGGCGCGCTTGCTGTTTTGTTGAGCAAAACCTCCACTTTTCGCGAATCTGCAGAGCTGTCATTACGCTCGGTCACTGAGCTGTTTGCCCGTTTTTGCCTGCCCTGTATCCCATGGCGGCAATCCACCCGGGCACGGTGCCAGGCTGGGACAGCCCTTTTTGAGGTTCACGTCTTCAAAAGAGCGTGAAAAAAACGGGTTTTCACAACTTCACAAGAGTGTGGCGAGCAAATGAATAGTTTTGCGTCTGAACATGCACCATTAGCGTCTACAACAGCCCAACGACACAGGACCGAGTATTCCTCGAACACCGGAGCCTGAAGCCTGTCCGCTACGGATTTGGTTGCACAAACGGATGTATCGACCATAAGTCGAATTGCCAGTCGCACGTTGAAATGAGTCCATAGGGCTCCTATTAGACCCGGCAGGTAGCGTCCGTCGAAGTTGCGATAAATTGCGAAGATTCGGACATGGCGATACTGCCATGGATACCTTGGGGCCACACTGACACGCCCCGGAACACCTGGCAGCCATGCCGACAATTTGGTGCTGCAGATTTTGGAGACGCGTTAAATGGCGCATAACGAAGCAGTCGACGTAGTACTGGTTGGGGCCGGCATCATGAGTGCCACCCTTGCAGTCCTGCTCAAAGAGCTCGACCCCGCGATCAAGCTGGAAGTCGTCGAGCTGATGGATTCCGGTGCCGCGGAGAGTTCCAACCCGTGGAACAACGCCGGTACCGGTCACGCCGGGCTGTGTGAGCTCAACTACACGCCGCAGGCAGCCGATGGCGCCGTCGACATCAAGAAAGCCGTGCACATCAACACCCAGTTCGAGGTGTCGAAGCAGTTCTGGTCGTACCTGACCAAAAAAGGCACGTTCGGCTCGTGCAAATCGTTTATCAGCCCGGTGCCACACCTGAGTTTCGTGCAGGGCGACAGCGGCGTGTCCTTCCTCAAGGAACGCTTCAAGGTGCTGAGCAAGCACCACGCCTTCGCCGACATGGAATACACCGAAGACAAGGCGACAATGGCAGAGTGGATGCCATTGATGATGCCTGGGCGCGACCCCGGCGAAACCCTTGCCGCCACCCGCGTGATCAATGGTACCGACGTCAACTTCGGCGCTTTGACCAACCAGTTGCTCAAGCACCTGACCAGCGCACCCGATGCCCAGGTCAAGTACTGCAAGCGCGTGACCGGCCTCAAGCGCAGCAACGGCGGCTGGACCGTCAGCATCAAGGACGTCAACAGCGGCAACACCCGTGAAGTCGACGCCAAATTCGTCTTCCTCGGCGCTGGTGGCGCGGCACTGCCGCTGCTGCAAGCCTCGGGCATCGAAGAGAGCAAAGGCTTCGGCGGCTTCCCGATCAGCGGCCAGTGGCTGCGCTGTGACAACCCGGAAGTGGTCAAGCACCACCAGGCCAAGGTCTACAGCCAGGCCGCCGTAGGCTCACCGCCAATGTCCGTGCCGCACCTGGACACCCGCGTGGTCGATGGCAAGAAGTCCCTGCTGTTCGGACCGTACGCCGGTTTCACCACCAAGTTCCTCAAGCACGGCTCCTTCATGGACCTGCCGCTGTCGGTTCGCGCCGGCAACATCGGCCCGATGCTCGCCGTGGCGAAAAACAACATGGACCTGACCAAGTACCTGGTCAGCGAAGTGATGCAGTCGATGGAGCAGCGCCTGGATTCCCTGCGTCGCTTCTACCCTGAAGCGAAAGCCGAAGACTGGCGCCTGGAAGTGGCCGGCCAACGGGTGCAGATCATCAAGAAAGACCCGAAAAAAGGCGGCATCCTGCAATTCGGTACCGAACTGGTCGCGGCCAAGGACGGTTCCCTGGCGGCACTGCTCGGCGCTTCGCCAGGTGCTTCGGTGACCGTTTCGATCATGCTGGAACTGATCGAGAAATGCTTCCCGGGCAAAGCCAAGGGCGAATGGGCTGGCAAACTGGCAGAAATCTTCCCGGCCCGGGAGAAGGTTCTGGAAACCGACGCTGCGCTGTATCGCAAGATCAACACGCAGAACAACGTTGCCCTGGAACTGGTTGAAGCCAGCAGCGAGACCGAAAGCTACGCTTGATTCGGCCCCCATGAAAAACGCCCCGTTCTCATTGAGAGCGGGGCGTTTTTTTATGCCTTTTGTAGGAGCCGGCTTGCCGGCGATCGCGTTCACAGGGACGCCATCGCCGGCAAGCCGGCTCCTACAGGTGAGAGTCAGCCGCGAACCTTCTCGATCAGCTCGATGTAGTCCGGCGCGTTGCGCTGATCCTTGATCAGGGCAACAAAGTCATTGCCGTGCTCATCCTTGCCATTCACGTCGTAACCGGCTTCGACGAAGAACGTCAGGAAACGCTCGAAATCGTCGATGCGCAGGCCACGGTAGGCCTTGACCAGTTTGTGCAGGGACGGAGAAGTCGCGTCGACCGGTTCGAAATCGAGGAACAACTTGATCTGCTCATCGCCGATCTCGTCACCAATCACTTGTTTTTTATCTTTACGCATTGCCGACTCCAGCTCGCAGACATTTCACGGGGCGGGCAGTTTACCCCCGCGCAGGCACAGGGCTCAACGCGCACGAGTGCTGCCGGTATGCAGATCGGCCCAGACATGGCCGTTGGCGTAGCTGAGAAACTGGCAATACACAGTCTCATTGCGCAGCAAGTCGATCACCACCCGGTATTGCGCCAGCGGGTAATAAAGGGTCAGGGTCTTGCTCGACTCATCGTAAACCGGCTTCTTCAGGCTCTTGCTTTCACCATCGAAGTTGACCAGCACCTGACTGATGTTAGCGCCCTTGTTCAGGGATTTGCCCTTGAGACGAATCAGCAACGGCGAAGTGACCGGAATCGGCTGTTGAGTGGATTGACGCTGAGCGCCGACCACCACCGAATAATCAGTGACCTGCATCAGTTGCTGCTGCTCGGGATCAGCAGCGCGTAAAGTGAGATCGTCCGGCGGCAGGAATTGACTGTGCATGGGCGCCGGGGCGGCGGCCAAGGGCAGGCTGAGGGTCAGCGCCAGAGCGGCGCAACAGCGGATCAAAACACTCATGACGGGCTCCGGAGGGCGGGGCCGGGCACTTTACCACGGGTGTAAAAGCAAAAGATCGCAGCCCCTGTAGGAGCTGCCGCAGGCTGCGATCTTTTGATCCTAATCGAACTGCGCGTGCATCCAGGCCTGATACTCGGCAACACCAGGCTCGCCTTCGCGCGGCGCCCAATGCGCCAGCTCACCCTCGCCGACCGGACGGTAAGGACCGGCCTTGCATTCGAACATCAGGCTATCGGCTTCCAGCACCACCAAGCCGTGGAATACGCCAGTTGGCAGATCCACGCCCACACAGTCGCCACCGGCCTGCAGAACTGTCTTGCTCAGCACAGCGCCGGCTTCGTCGAAAATCAACACGCCGAGGCGGCCTTTGAGGACCAGCAAGGTTTCGGCCTTGTTGTCGCCCAAGTGCCGGTGAGGCGGGATATACGTGGATGGCTGCAGCCCCACCGCCATGCGATGGCAAGCGTCTTCCATCTGATGGAAATTGTGATGCTGGCGCCCGCGAGGATTGGCCGCGGCTTTCCCGGCCAGCTCGGCGAACAAGGTCTGATCGAGAAAACGCGGCGTATCCATGTCTTACATTCCTTTAACGGCGAAAATCCCGTTGGCGTTACGCCAGTAGCCTTTGTAGTCCATACCGTAACCGAAGATGTAGCGGTCGACGCACGGCAGACCGACGAAATCGGCCTTGAGGTCCGGACGGGCCTTGCGGTCGTGGTCTTTATCGATCAGCACGGCGGTGTGCACTTTACGTGCGCCAGCGTGTTTGCAGAAGTCGATGATCGCACCCAGGGTGTGCCCTTCGTCGAGGATGTCGTCGATGATCAAGACATCACGGTCGATGAAGGAAACTTCCGGCTTGGCCTTCCAGAACAGGTCGCCGCCGCTGGTTTCGTTGCGATAGCGGGTAGCGTGCAGGTAGGACGCTTCCAGCGGGAAGTGCAGATAGGTCAGCAGCTTGCCGGAGAAAATCAGCCCGCCGTTCATCACGCAGAACACCACCGGGTTGGAATCCGCCAGTTGATCGTTGATTTGTGCACCGACGCGGGCGATAGCCGCCTCGACTTCAGCTTCGGTGTACAGGCAGTCAGCCTCTCGCATGATTTGACGGATATGCTCGAGATCAGCGGACATGGTGCTCTCCAGGGGATGGCGGATTCGGGAAAAGCGGGCAAAGGTACGCATCAAGCGAGGCCAGATCAAGCGTTTGTGGACTAACGTACTGTATGTCTATAGGACAACACCCTCGGATAGATTAATCTAGGCCGGTTTTTTTGCCCGCCGCCGGAGCCTTTCCCCATGCCCATCCATGAGATCCGCCACCCGCTGATCCGTCATAAACTTGGCCTTATGCGCCGCGCAGACATCAGCACCAAGAATTTCCGTGAGCTCGCTCAGGAAGTCGGCGCCCTGTTGACCTATGAAGCCACCAAAGACCTGCCGCTGGAATCCTACGATATCGATGGCTGGTGCGGCACTGTGTCGGTCGAGAAAATCGCCGGCAAGAAAATTACCGTGGTGCCGATCCTGCGTGCCGGCATCGGCATGCTCGAAGGCGTGCTCAGCCTGATCCCGGGCGCCAAAGTCAGCGCCGTGGGCGTGGCCCGCAACGAGGAAACCCTCGAGGCCCACACCTACCTCGAGAAGCTGGTGCCGGAAATCGACGAACGCCTGGCCATGATCATCGACCCGATGCTCGCCACCGGCGGCTCGATGGTTGCAACCATCGACCTGCTGAAAAAAGCCGGCTGCAAGGACATCCGCGCCATGGTGCTGGTCGCTGCGCCAGAAGGTATTGCCGTGGTCGAGAAGGCTCACCCGGACGTGATCATCTATACCGCGTCCATTGATCAAAAACTGAACGAACATGGCTACATCATCCCGGGGCTGGGCGATGCCGGTGACAAGATCTTCGGCACCAAGCAGAAGGACGCGTGACCATGCAGCAAGAGTTCAACGATCCGCTCTGGCGCACGGCCCTGTCGGGTGCACAGATGCTGTTCGTGGCCTTCGGCGCCCTGGTATTGATGCCGCTGATCACCGGTCTCGACCCGAACGTGGCGCTGTTCACGGCCGGCCTGGGGACGATCCTGTTCCAGATCGTCACCGGGCGTCAGGTGCCGGTGTTCCTGGCATCGAGCTTTGCCTTCATTACCCCGATCATTCTCGCCAAGGGCCAGTTCGGCCTGGCCGCGACCATGGGCGGCGTGATGGCGGCAGGTTTCGTCTATACCTTCCTCGGCCTCGCGGTGAAAATCAAAGGCACCGGTTTCATCGACCGCCTGCTGCCGCCGGTGGTGATCGGGCCGGTGATCATTTCGATTGGCCTGGCGATGGCACCGATTGCCGCCAACATGGCCATGGGCAAGGCCGGTGACGGCAGTGAATTGATTCATTACCAGACGGCGATGATGATCTCGATGCCTGCGCTGCTGACCACGCTGATCGTTGCGGTTTTCGGCAAGGGCATCTTCCGCCTGGTGCCGATCATTTCCGGCGTACTGGTCGGTTTCGGCATGTCGTTCTACTTCGGCGTGGTCGATACCGCGAAGATCGCTGCGGCCCCCTGGTTCGCCATTCCTCACTTCACGGCGCCGGAATTCAACTGGCAGGCGATCCTGTTCATCGTTCCGGTAGCTTTGGCCCCGGCCATCGAACACATCGGCGGCGTGATTGCCGTGGGTAGCGTGACCGGTCGCGATTACCTGAAGAAGCCCGGCCTGCACCGCACCCTGCTCGGCGACGGCATTGCCACCACGGCGGCCGGTCTGTTTGGCGGCCCGCCCAACACCACCTACGCCGAAGTGACCGGCGCGGTCATGCTGACCAAGAACTACAACCCGAAAATCATGACCTGGGCGGCGATCTTCGCCATCAGCCTGGCGTTCATCGGCAAGTTCGGCGCACTGCTGCAAAGCATTCCGGTGCCGGTGATGGGCGGAATTCTGTGCCTGTTGTTCGGTTCGATTGCGGCGGTGGGGATGAACACACTGATCCGCCACAAGATCGATCTGGGCGAGGCGCGCAACCTGGTGATTGTCTCGGTGACCCTGGTGTTCGGGATCGGCGGCGTGCTGATCGGCACCGGCACCGGGCCGGACGACTTCGGCCTCAAAGGCATCGCGCTGTGCGCGGTGGTGGCGATTGGCTTGAACCTGATCCTGCCGGGCAATGACAGCTGGAAGCACAAGAAGGCGAATGAGCCGCTGATCTAAGCAGGTTCGGATTTTTCGCTGACTGTAAGAGCCTCTTCGCGAGCAAGCCCGCTCCCACAATTTTGGAATGCATTTCCCTGTGGGAGCGGGCTTGCTCCGGGCGGCGTTCCGACGAAGCTTTTAAAGCGCCAACGGCGCGCGCTCGCACAACGCACTCAACGCCCGCGCCCAATGCGGGTCGTCGTTGAGGCACGGCACCAGCACCAAATCCTCCCCCCCCGCCGCGCGGAATTGCTCCTTGCCGCGATCACCAATCTCTTCCAGGGTCTCGATGCAATCGGCAACGAACGCCGGGCACATCACCAGAATCTTTTTCACGCCGCTTTTGGCCAACTCATCGAGGCGCGCCTCGGTGTAGGGTTCGATCCATTTGGCGCGTCCCAGGCGCGACTGGAATGACACCGACCACTTGCCGTCCGGCAAACCCATGCGCTTGGCAAACTCCGATGCTGTCCGCAGGCATTGCGCGCGATAGCAGGTGGCCAATACCGCTGGCGACGCGTTCTTGCAGCAATCCTCATTCTTGAAGCAATGCTTCCCCGTCGGATCGAGCTTGGTCAGGTGCCGCTCCGGCAATCCGTGAAAGCTCAGCAGCAAGTGATCGTAATCCTGCTGCAAATGTGGCCTCGCGCTGGCGACCAATGCGTCGATGTATTCCGGTTGGTCATAAAACGGCTGAAGAATCGACAATTGCAGATCGAGTCCTTTTTCGCGCAGCACACGCTTGGCTTCTGCAATCACCGTGGTGGTGGTGCTGTCGGCGAACTGTGGATAAAGCGGCGCCAGGGTTATTCGCTTGTGCCCCGCCGCAGCCATGCGCACCAGCGTCGACTCGATCGACGGCTCACCGTAGCGCATCGCCAGCTCGACCGGGCCGTGTTGCCACTGGGCAGTCATGGCCTGTTGCAGGCGACGGCTGAGCACCACCAGCGGCGAGCCCTCGTCCCACCAGATCGAGGCATAGGCATGGGCCGACTGCTCGGGACGCTTGATCAAGATCAGCGACACCAGCAGGCGCCGCACCGGCCATGGCAGGTCGATCACGTACGGGTCCATCAGAAATTGATTGAGGTAGCTGCGCACATCCGCCACCGAGGTGGAGGCAGGTGAACCCAGGTTGACCAGAAGCAACGCGTGATCGGTCATGCAACATCCTATTTCAAAGGCGAGCGGACAGATCATCCAGTGCCGCACGCAAATCCGTGAACTGAAAAGTGAAACCCGCCTGTAACAAGCGAACCGGCGTGGCCCGTTGGCCGCCCAGCAACAGCAAGGACAACTCGCCCAGCCCGACCTTCAAGGCGAAGGCCGGCATCGGCATGAATGCCGGGCGATGCAGCACGCTGCCCAACGTCTTGGCAAACTCGCGGTTGCGCACCGGTTTGGGTGCGCACGCATTATAGGGACCGCTGGCCTCGTTACGATGCAGAAGAAAATCAATCAGAGCGATTTGATCGTCGATATGAATCCATGGCATCCATTGCCGGCCGTTGCCGATCGGCCCTCCCAGCCCCAGCTTGAAGGGCAGTAACAGCCGCGACAAAAAGCCGCCCTCGGCCGACAGCACCAACCCGGTTCGAATGAGGATGACGCGAATGCCCAGCGCTTCAGCCCGTTGCGCGGTTTCTTCCCAGGCGATGCATAACTGGCTGGCGAAGTCTTCGCTGACCGGCCCCGAGTCCTCGGTCAGTTCGCGCTCGCCACCGTCGCCATACCAGCCGACGGCCGAACCGGAAATCAACACCCGGGGTTTCTGCTCGCGACTTTCCAGCCACGCCAGCAGGGTTTCAGTCAGTGTGATCCGGCTACTCCACAACAAGGCTTTACGCTTGTGCGTCCAGGGCCGGTCGGCAATCGGCGCACCGGCCAGATTGACGATAGCATCTACCGGCTCCTGCCCCAGATCCTCCAACCGGGCAATTCCACGCACCTGGGCACCACATGTTTTCGCGACTTTTTCAGGCTTGCGACTCCAGACTGTCAGGCGATGGCCCTGTCCCGACCAGTGCCGGCAGAGCTGACGTCCTATCAAACCAGTACCGCCGGTCAGCAATATGTGCATGACTTCTTCCTCGCGTGGCGTTTTACCCTGTCCACTAGTCTATTTTTATAAGCAGGGATCTTTGGTATCGAGCAGGCTCTATGGTTAACAATAGGCCAAGCTGTCAGAACGAGAACGCTAAAAGTTATACCAAAAAACAATATTGTACAGGTTTGAACCCCGGCGTAGTCTGTACAGAAAGGTAAACGAGGCCCCTATGACTGTACCTATCGCAATCATTGGCACCGGCATTGCCGGACTCTCCGCCGCCCAGGCCCTTACGGACCTCGGGTATGTGGTTCAACTTTTCGATAAAAGCCGCGGGAGTGGCGGGCGCATGTCGAGCAAGCGCAGCGATGCGGGTGCTCTGGACATGGGCGCGCAGTATTTCACCGCCCGCGACCGCCGCTTTGTCACGGAAGTCCAGCGCTGGCAGGCCAGAGGCTGGGTCGCCGAGTGGACGCCGCAGCTGTACACCTACCATGGCGGTCAGCTCAATCTGTCGCCGGACGAGCAGACCCGCTGGGTCGGCACACCCCGCATGAGTGCCATCACCCGCGCCCTGCTCGGTGATCTTGAAGTGCATTTCGCCTGCCGGATCACCGAGGTCTATCGCGGGGAAGAGCACTGGCATCTGCAGGACGCCGAGGGCTTCACCCATGGACCGTTCAGCCACGTCGTCATCGCCACGCCGGCGCCCCAGGCCACGGCTTTGCTGGCATCGGCGCCGAAACTCGCAGGGGCCGCCGCCGGGGTGAAAATGGACCCGACCTGGGCCATCGCCCTCGCCTTCGAAACGCCCCTGGAAACGCCCATGGAAGGCTGCTTCGTACAGGACAGCCCACTCGACTGGCTGGCCCGCAACCGCAGCAAGCCCGGGCGCGACAACACCCTCGATACCTGGGTGCTGCACGCCACGAGTGCCTGGAGCCGGCAACACATCGACCTGCCCAAGGAAGCGGTGATCGAGCAGTTGCACGGCGCGTTTGCCGAACTGCTGCACGACTCCATGCCAGCGCCGAGCTTCAGCCTCGCCCACCGCTGGCTCTACGCCCGCCCCGCCAGCAATCACGAATGGGGCACCCTGGCCGATGCCGACCTGGGGCTGTACGCCTGTGGCGACTGGTGCCTGTCCGGACGCGTCGAAGGCGCCTGGCTGAGCGGTCAGGAAGCTGCCCGCCGCTTGCATGAACACCTGCAATGATGCGTAGGAGCTGCCGAAGGCTGCGATCTTTTGATTTTGCTTTTCAAGATCAAAAGATCGCAGCCTTCGGCAGCTCCTACAGGGGCATTACGTCGCAAAAACCTATACAAAAAATTTGACTTGTATAACTTCGAATCTATGATGAGGTTATCTTGTACAGACACAAATGTTTGTACAGGTTTAGATTCGAGGTGTTCCGATGTCCCACGCCCCTGTCAAACCGAAAATAGCCATCAGCGCCTGCCTGATGGGACTCGATGTGCGCTTCAACGGCGGGCACAAGGAATCGCGGCTGTGCAGCCGTACCCTCACTGATTATTTCGATTTCATCCCGGTCTGCCCGGAAGTGGCCATCGGCCTCGGCGTACCCCGCCAACCGATTCGACTGGTGAGTGGTGCCGATCAACCCGAAGCCGTGGGAACCCTGGATCACAACCTGAACGTGACACAACCGCTGGCCAACTACGGCCGGGACATGGCAGGGCAGTTGGGGGATATTTGCGGCTATATCTTCATGCAAAATTCCCCGTCCTGTGGCCTGGAGCGGGTCAAGGTCTACCACGCCAACGGCACACGAGCGGACAGTGGCGGTCGCGGGATCTACGCCCAGGCCTTCTGCCTGCTGCACCCGGACTTGCCGGTGGAGGAAGACGGCCGGCTCAACGATCCGGTGCTTCGGGAAAACTTCCTCACCCGCGTATTCGCCTACAGTGCCTGGCAGCAGCTACGCCAGGCAGGCTTGACCCGGCGCGGCCTCACGGACTTTCACTCACGCTACAAATACCTGTTGATGGCCCACAATCCGGTGCAATACAAAGCCCTGGGCCACCTGCTGGGCAGCATGGGCAAAAACGATCCGCAGGAACTGGGCCCCCGATATTTCAGCGAATTGATGGCAGCGCTGAAAAAGTGCGCCACCCGCCGCACCCATACCAACGTCCTGCAACACATCAGCGGTTACCTGAAACAGGCCATCAGCCGCGAAGACAAGCAGGAAGTGCAACAGCTGATCAGCCAGTACCACCAAGGCATCGTGCCGTTGGTGGTGCCGCTGACGCTGCTCAAACATCACTTTCGCCAACACCCCGATCCGTACATCGCACAGCAGGTCTATCTGCAACCGCACCCGGAAAACCTCAGCCTGCGAAACGCCATCTGATGAAAAAGACACTCGACACCAGCGCCCGCGAAGACCTCGGCGATGACTTTAAAAAGGCACTGGACGAGGGCTGGCTGCCGATCCGCGAGGTGGCGCGCCTGACCGGCGTCAATGCCGTGACCCTGCGCGCCTGGGAGCGGCGCTACGGTCTGATCGTGCCGCAACGCACCCCCAAGGGGCATCGGCTGTTCTCGCCCGATCATGTACAACGTGTCCAGGCCATCCTCACCTGGCTCAACCGTGGCGTCGCCGTCAGCCAGGTCAAGGAATTGCTCGACACGCCGCAAGTATTCAGCGAGTCCGTGGACAACGACTGGCACACCTTGCTGCTAACGCTGCTGCAGGCAGTCAGCGAATTGCAGGAACGCGCCCTGGATGACAACGTCAATCAGGCGATGGCGCTGTATCCGCCGCGAACCCTGTGCGAGCAATTGTTGATGCCTTTGCTGGCCGCTCTGGAGCAACGCTGGCAAGGCCAGTTCGGTGCGCAGATGGAGCGTGTGTTTTTTTCTGCCTGGCTGCGCAGCAAATTCGGCGCGCGCATCTACCATAACAATCGTCAGTTGCGCACCGCGCCACTGCTGTTGATCAACCACTCGGACCTGCCCATGGAACCTCAGCTGTGGCTCACGGCCTGGCTGATCAGCAGCGCGGATTGCCCGGTGGAGGTCTTCGACGGGCCGCTGCCAGTCAGCGAACTGGCATTGGCGGTCGAACTGCTGCAACCCCGCGGGGTTTTGCTGTACTCCAGCAAGGCCATGAACCTGGCGCAACTGCCGAAACTTTTCAAAGGTGTCAGTTGCCCAAAAATGATTGCCGGACCAACGGTGTGCATCCACCACGCCGAGTTGTCCGCCAGTACCAACGAGATCACTGACTTGTACCTGGCCGAAGATCCATTGTCGGCACATCAGGCACTCGTTCAGTGCGGGCTGATTTAAATGAATCGCGTGGATCCCCCTATGCAATTGATCTGGCTGCGCAGCGACTTGCGCCTACATGACAACACCGCCCTCTCGGCCGCCGCGGCTCGTGGCCCGTGCGTGGCGGTGTACCTGCTGAGTCCGGAGCAATGGCTGGAACATGACGATGCGCCCTGCAAAGTGGACTTCTGGCTGCGCAACCTGCACGAGCTGAGCCGCGAACTGGCTCAACTGAACATTCCCCTGCTGATCCGCCAGGCACCCCGCTGGGATGACGCGCCCAGCGTATTGCTCAACCTGTGCCGGCAGTGGCAGGTCGACGCGTTGCACCTCAACGATGAGTACGGCATTCACGAGTCCCGTCGCGATGCTGCGGTCGCCCGGGCGCTACAGGCCGAAGGCATCGAAGTTCACCGCTACCTCGATCAATTGCTGTTCAAGCCCGGGAGCGTGCTGACCCGGACCGGCACTTACTTTCAGGTCTTCAGCCAGTTCCGCAAAGTCTGCTACGAACGACTGCACCACGCGCTGCCCAATCTGGTCCGCGCGCCGCACAAACAAGCACCGCTGAACATTGCCAGCGATGCGATCCCCTTGAGCGTCGAGGGTTTCGCAACGCCCGGTGATCACTTGCGCAGCCTGTGGCCGGCCGGCGAAACCGAAGCCCGGCGCCGCCTCGACAGCTTTAGCGAAGCGCAGATCGACCACTACCGGAACGAACGCGACTTCCCGGCAAAACCCGGCACCAGTCAGCTCTCGGCCTATCTTGCCGCCGGGGTGATTTCTCCACGCCAATGCCTGCACGCCGCGTTGAACAGCAATCAGGGCGAGTTCGAAAGCGGCAACACAGGCGCCGTCACCTGGATCAACGAACTGCTGTGGCGCGAATTCTACAAACACATCCTGGTGGGCTACCCGCGAGTGTCCCGGCATCGCGCGTTTCGCCCGGAAACCGAAGCGCTGGCCTGGCGCAACGCTCCCGATGAACTGGCCGCCTGGCAACAGGCGCGCACCGGTTTGCCGATCATCGACGCCGCCATGCGCCAACTGCTGGCCACCGGCTGGATGCACAACCGCCTGCGCATGGTGGTGGCGATGTTCCTGACCAAGAACCTGCTGATCGACTGGCGCGAAGGCGAACGCTTTTTCATGCGTCACCTGATCGATGGCGACCTGGCGGCGAACAATGGTGGCTGGCAATGGAGCTCTTCCACCGGCACCGACTCGGCGCCTTACTTCCGGATTTTCAACCCGCTGAGCCAGTCGGAAAAATTCGATCCCGAAGGTGTGTTCATCAAGCAATGGCTGCCGGAGCTGGCAGGGCTGAATAAAAAAGACGTGCACAACCCCGCCAATCTCGGCGGCCTTTTTGGTGGGGTGGATTACCCTTCACCGATCGTCGACTTGAGCACATCCCGTACGCGAGCGTTGACGGCGTTCAAAAACCTGCCGTCACGCCAATACGCCGGCGCTGGATCATGAATGACCGCCACCGGAACTACCTCGATGCCGGGGCTCCGCTTCATAAATGTTTACCCGTATTGGGCCGGCCAATGGCCTGGCTGAAAAGGAGATTGGGATGAGTCGTACGCTCTCACGACGATACTGGCTGACCGGTGCCAGCAGTGGCATTGGTGCGGCCCTGGCCGAAGAAATCCTGAAAAGCGGTGCGCACCTGGCCGTCAGTTCGCGCTCGGTAGCGCAGTTGAAAGTCTTGTCGCAACGCTATCCGGGGCAAGTGCTGGTGGTGGCCGGTGACCTGACCAACAGCCAGACCGTGCGCGAGATCGGTGAGCAGATTGCCGAGGACTGGGGCTCGCTGGACACCGTGATACTCAATGCCGGCACCAGCGAGTACGTGGATGCCAGGCAGTTCGATGCGTCGATTGTCGAGCATGTGTTGCGTACCAACCTGTTGGCCAGTAGTTATTGCATCGATGCCGCCCTGCCTTTGCTGCGTGCCGGTACCGCACCCCATTTGGTGGCCATGGCCAGTACGGTCACTTACCTGCCGCTGCCCAAGGCAGAAGCGTATGGCACCTCAAAGGCCGGGCTGCGTTACCTGTTCGAATCCCTGCGCATCGACCTGGCCCCTGAAGGCATAGAACTCACGGTGATCAACCCTGGGCCTGTCGAAACGCCGCTGAGGGCGAAAAACGACTTTCCCATGCCCTTGAGCTGGCCGGTGGAGAAAGCTGCGCGACACATCTTCGAAAAGCTCAAGGACCGCCCGCTGGAAATCGCTTTCCCGGCTGCGTTCATGGCCGCCCTCTGGCCGCTGTCCAAACGGCCGGACCAAGTGAAACTGGAGATCGGCAAACGCATGGTACGCAGCCAGCCACCGATCATTGACCAACCCTGAAAATCGCCATCATCGACAGCGGCATCCCGGACGCGCCGATACCCGGGCGTCCGTCAGACCTTTCACACAGCACCGGGTGACTGCCTTACACTGCGCGCCATGAAAACCATCCCCCATACGCAAATCGCGGAACCCGCGGTCACGTGCTCGACCTGCGCAGCCTGTTGCTGCCAGCTCGAAGTCATGCTGATCACCGATACGGGTGTGCCTGAACGGTTCATCGATACCGATGACTGGGGCGGGGAAGTCATGCTGCGTCTGGACGACGGCTGGTGTGCCGCCCTGGATCGCAACACGATGATGTGCACCATCTACGAAAAACGTCCGCTGATCTGCCGGGAGTTCGAGATGGGCGCACCAGAGTGCATTGACGAACGCCTGGGGATTTCGACGGCGTATCGCTAATTTGAAGTTGTCCCAATACCAATGTGGGAGCGGGCTTGCTCGCGAAAGCGTCAGGTCAGTCGATCAAAGTGTCGACTGTTCCACTGCTTTCGCGAGCAAGCCCGCTCCCACATGGGTGTGTATTAAGCAGTTACAACGGCATCGTGTAATGCAATGCGTAACTTTCTACACCATCGTTCGGAGTGGTAATCCCGGCGTTGGAATAGTGCGTCGCACGAACCCCGACTTCATGTCCGCCGGCAAAGCGCAAACCGAATCCAAAGCGGTCTTCAAACTGGAAGGCGCTGCCCAGATCGTTGCTTTCGACTTCGGTACTGGCAAACGCCGCCACGCCTACCCCGAACTCGACGTAGGGTTTGACGTTCTGGCCGGAAAATTCATAAACCAGCACAGGCGAGAACGACAGGCTGTGGTTACTGGATTTCTCGTCACCTTCCCAATAGGTATACGCGCCGCTCCAGTAACCGGTCAGGCGACCCACGTCGCTCTGCCACCAACTCTGGTCCCAATCGAATTGCATGCCCAGTCGATATGTCATGGTCGAATCGCTGGTCTGACCAACCGCGAACTCCACACCTGCCGCCTGCGCAGTAAAGGTGTGCCCCATAAATGCGGCCGCAATCGCGGCCAAGCAGAATAGTCGCTTCACTAGAAACTTCCTTTTCCGAACGATTTCGTATGATTTTTTGTTGCCTGGCCCAGCAAAACTATAGAAGTCAGCGATTTATCAGAAGTTCACCCCGATTTTTCGTCCCCCCAGACAGCCTTCTACCGGTTGAAGCTTCGCACAACGCCAGTGGTATTCCACAGTATCGGCAAGATATTTCTGAAATGAAGCGGATCGGCGCTGGTCCAGAACTGCGCTTCACGGGCAGGCCCGGCGGCGAGCAGTTCGCGTTCGGCCAAAAGCCGCTGGAGTTGCCGCGCGACGGCGGCACCGGTATCGATCAGGCTGATGTCCGCGGGGATCATCTGCCGGAGCATCGGCTTGAGAAAGGGGTAATGGGTGCAGCCAAGAATCAGGGTGTCCGCGCCAGCCGCCAGCAGTGGCTCGACATACCCGGCCAACAGCTCACGCAGCTCGGCGCTATGCAGGTCGCCGTTTTCAATCAGTTCCACCAGCCCGGGACAGGGCTGGGTGATCACTTTCACGTCCGTGGCGAAGCGGTCGAGCAACGCGGCGAACTTGGCGCTCTGCAAGGTGCCGGTGGTGGCCAGCACCCCGACCACGCCGGAGCGGGTCGCGGCGGCCGCCGGCTTGACGGCCGGCTCCATGCCGACGATGGGCCATTCGGGATAGTCGCGACGCAAGTCGGCGACGCCGGCCACCGTTGCCGTGTTGCAGGCCAGCACCAGGGCCTTGGCACCCTGCTGCTGAAAGAAATCGGCCATCACGCTGCAACGCTGCTGGATAAATGCCGGAGTTTTCTCGCCATAGGGAACATTGCCGCAATCGGCGACGTACATCAGCGTCTCGTTGGGCAGCAAGCGCTGGATCTCGGCCAGCACCGAGAGTCCACCGACACCGGAGTCGAACACGCCAATCGGCGCTTCACGCATGTTTCGACCCACAGACGCTGCAGCCCGGATCACGCTTGACCCGCAATTCGCGAAAGCGCGTGCCCAAGGCATCGATCAGCAACAGGCGCCCCACCAGTGGCTCACCGAATCCGGCCAGTAACTTCAGCGCTTCAAGCGCTTGCAGGCTGCCGACCAGTCCCACCAGTGGACCGACCACGCCGGCTTCGCTGCAGGTCAGTTCGGCTTCGCTGCCGTGCCCGTACAAACAGTGGTAGCACGGACTCTCTGGCCGACGCGGATCGAACACCGACAGCTGGCCTTCGAGGCGAATCGCCGCACCACTGACCAGCGGTTTGCCGGCGGCCACGCACGCGGCATTGACCGCTTCACGGGTAGAGAAATTGTCCGAGCAATCGAGGACCAGATCCACCCCGGCCACCACGGCGGCCAGGGAATCTTCGTCCAGCGCCGCGCGATGGGCGATCAAGCGGATCTCGGGATTGATCGCCGTCAGGCGCTTGAGCGCCGAATCGACCTTGGTCATACCGACGCTGTCAGTGTCGTGAATGATCTGGCGTTGCAGGTTGGTCAGGTCGACCGTGTCGAAGTCCGCCAGGTGCATCTCGCCAATGCCGGCGGCCGCCAGATACAGCGCCACTGGCGCGCCAAGGCCGCCGAGTCCGACGATCAATACGCGGCTGTCCTTGAGCCGCAACTGACCGTCGATATCGATGTGTTGCAGCAGAATCTGCCGACTGTAACGCAGCAACTCCTGATCATTCAGCACGGCAGGCGCCCCAGACTGATGCGTTGATGACCGCCCAGATCGGTGCGGCTGTGGACTTCTTCAAAACCGCGAGTCAGCAGCAGGTCGCGGACCGCCTCGGCCTGATCGTAACCGTGTTCGAGCATCAGCCAGCCGCCAGCGTCGAGATGATCCGGCGCCTGGGCGACGATCAGACGCAGATCGTCGAGCCCGTCGACACCGGCCACCAGGGCACTGGCCGGTTCAAAGCGCACATCGCCCTCGACCAGATGCGGATCGGCCGCTGCAATGTAGGGCGGATTGCTGATGATCAGCTGAAAACGCTGACCTTCCAGAGCGCTGAACCAATGGCTGCTCAGCACCTTGGCGTTGTTCAGGTGCAAACGCTGGCGATTGCGTTCGGCCAGGGCGACGGCTTCCAGCACGCGATCCACGGCCGTGACGCTCCAGGCCGGACGCTCGCTGGCCAACGCCAGGGCAATCGCGCCGCTGCCGGTACCGAGGTCGAGCACCTTGGCCGGTGCGGCCGGCAACAATTCCAGCGCAGCTTCCACCAGCAGTTCGGTGTCCGGGCGCGGGATCAGCGTATGCGGCGCCACTTCCAGGTCCAGCTTCCAGAAACCTTGCTGGCCGAGGATGTAGGCCACCGGCTCGCCGCTGCGGCGGCGCTGCAAATACTCGGCGAACGTCAGCGCCGCTTCGCTCGGCACGATACGTTCCGGCCAGGTGTGCAGGAAACTGCGGGACTTGCCCAACGCCGCCGCCAGCAGCAATTCGGCATCCAGACGCGCCGTCGGCGAGTCGGGCAGATCGGCGGCACGCAACAAACTGGCGATGATCGTCATTTACTCACCTATCGCCGCCAGTTGATCGGCCTGGTACTCGGCCAGCAACGGCTCGATCACCGCCTCGACGCCGCCGGCGAGGATCTCGTCGAGGGAGTACAAGGTCAGGTTGACCCGGTGGTCGGTGACCCGGCCCTGGGCAAAATTGTAGGTGCGGATTCGCTCGGAGCGATCACCGGAACCCACCAGCAGCTTGCGCTCGCTGGCGATGGCGTTGGCCGCGGCGGAAGTCTGCTGATCGTTCAGCTTGGCCGACAACCAGGACATCGCCCGGGCACGGTTCTTGTGCTGCGAACGCTCTTCCTGGCATTCGACCACGATGCCGGACGGCAAGTGCGTAATGCGGATCGCCGAATCGGTCTTGTTGACGTGCTGGCCACCGGCGCCGGAGGAGCGATAGGTATCGATGCGCAGGTCGGCCGGGTTGATCTCGATGGCTTCCTGTTCGTCCGGCTCGGGCAATACCGCCACGGTGCAGGCCGACGTGTGGATGCGGCCCTGGGATTCGGTCGCCGGAACCCGCTGCACACGGTGCGCACCGGATTCGAACTTGAGTTTGCCGTAGACGTTGTCGCCCTCGACCCGGGCAATCACCTCTTTATAGCCGCCGTGTTCACCCTCGTTTTCCGAGAGGATCTCCACCCGCCAGCCACGACGCTCGGCGTAACGCGAATACATGCGAAACAGGTCGCCGGAGAAAATCGCCGCCTCGTCGCCGCCGGTGCCGGCACGGATTTCGAGGAACACGTTGCGCCCGTCGTTCGGGTCCTTGGGCAGCAGCATGCGCTGCAGGTCGGCTTCGAGCGTGACCAGGCGCTCCTTGGCCTCGCGGACTTCTTCCACGGCCATTTCACGCATGTCCGGGTCGCTGTCCTTGAGCAGAGCCTGGGCGCCCTCGAGGTCATCCTGCACTTTCAGCAGTTCTTTATAGGTGCCCACGATCGGTTCAACTTCCGCGTACTCCTTGGAATAGGTACGGAACTTGTTCTGATCGGAAATGACCTCGCCGTCGCCCAGCAGGGCAGTCAATTCCTCGAAACGGTCCTGGAGAATATCCAGCTTATTGAGCAGTGACGCTTTCATTGCGGTTTTTTATCCGAAAAGCTATCCGATGAGCCCTCACCGAGGGCAAAGAGTTCCTGGGCCATCGCCAGCGCGTCCAGGCGACCTTCGGCAGAGAGCTTTTTCAACTGCACGCTCGGTGCGTGCAAGAGTTTGTTGGTCAGCCCGCGAGCCAGTTGCACCAGCACCTCTTCGGCGCTGCTGCCGTTGGCCAGCATGCGCTGGGCCTTTTGCAATTCTTCGTCGCGCAGGCGTTCGCTCTGTTGACGATAGGCCTTGAGCACGTCCACCGCCGCCAATTCACGCAGGCGGACCATGAAGTCTTCGGCGCCGACCGAGACCATCTCTTCGGCGGCCTGGGCAGCGCCCTGGCGGCTCTTGAGGTTCTCGGCGACCACTTCGTGAAGATCGTCGACGCTGTAGAGGTAAACGTCGTCCAACTCGCCGACTTCGGGTTCGATATCGCGGGGAACGGCGATATCCACCATGAAAATGGGTTTGTGCTTGCGCAGTTTCAAGGCGCTTTCCACTGCACCCTTGCCCAGGATCGGCAACTGGCTGGCGGTGGAACTGATGACGATATCGCTGCGCACCAGCTCTGCCGGAATATCCGACAGCAACACCGCATGGGCGCCGAACTGCTCGGCCAGGATGCTCGCGCGCTCCAGGGTACGGTTGGCGACCACGATGCGCTTTACCCCCAGGTCATGCAGATGGCGGGCGACCAGGGTGATGGTCTCGCCGGCGCCGATCAACAAGGCCTGGCTGCGCTGCAGGTCGCTGAAAATCTGCTTGGCCAGGCTCACCGCGGCAAATGCCACCGACACCGGGTTCTCGCCGATGGCCGTGTCGGTGCGCACCTGCTTGGCCGCGTTGAACGTGGCCTGGAACAGCCGCCCCAGCAATGGCCCGATCGTGCCCGCCTCGCGAGCTACGGCATAGGCCGACTTCATCTGGCCGAGAATCTGCGGCTCGCCCAACACCAACGAGTCGAGCCCGGAGGCCACCCGCATCATGTGACGAACTGCCGCATCATCTTCATGCACATAGGCGCTTTCGCGCAGCTCGTCGTAGCTCAAATGATGATATTCGGCCAGCCAGCGCAGCACGACGTCCGCCGACAGGTGATCCTGTTCTATATAGAGTTCACTGCGATTGCAGGTGGAGAGGATCGCAGCTTCGCGGCTGTCGGTGAGTCGGCAGAGCTGCTGCAAGGCCTCAACCAGCTGCTCAGGGGTAAAAGCCACGCGCTCGCGGACGTCTACTGAAGCAGTCTTGTGGTTAATACCGAGTGCAAGGAAGGCCATTCAAAGTCGCTGATGGTGACGTGAAGCCGGCAATTGTCCTACTTCGACGGAATCAGAACAACCACTCGATATCTATCGCGCCGGTAGACGACGCCAACGTTGCGAGCAATTCTCGTTTCGGCTCTTTGTAGGAGCTGCCGCAGGCTGCGATCTTTTGATCTTGAAAAGCAAAGTCAAAAGATCGCAGCCTGCGGCAGCTCCTACAGGGGCATCGCGCAAGTCCCGGGATTGGGTAAATTGGCGGGCCGGTTATGTTTGGCCTAAAGCTTGTGTCATGATGATCCGACCGCAGGTTAGTCGTCCTCTTCCTATATGAATAGATCTTCCGCGTTGCTCCTCGCTTTTGTCTTCCTCAGCGGCTGCCAGGCCTTGG
This sequence comes from Pseudomonas sp. Pseusp49, assembly GCF_059491875.1. NCBI lineage: Bacteria > Pseudomonadati > Pseudomonadota > Gammaproteobacteria > Pseudomonadales > Pseudomonadaceae > Pseudomonas > Pseudomonas sp. Pseusp49. Next base: position 5,789,168 of record NZ_CP168514.1, read on the forward strand.
CACCCGTTTCGTCGGACGGTACGCCGCCGGTTGAAGACAGCACCCCGGCCCCTGAAAAGCCGAAGGTCTACAGCTCCTTCAGCGAGGAAACCGTCTTCAGCTTGTTGAGCGCCGAACTGGCTGGCCAGCGCAATCGTTTCGACATTGCCCTGGACAACTATGTGACCCAGGCCATCAACACCCAGGATCCGGGCATCTCGGAGCGGGCATTCCGTATCGCCGAATACCTGGGCGCCGATCAGGCTGCCCTGGACACTGCGCTGATCTGGGCGAAAAACGCCCCCGACGACCTCGAAGCGCAACGCGCCGCCGCCGTGCAACTGGCCCGCGCCGGGCGTTATGACGACTCCATGGTCTATATGGAGAAAGTCCTGCAAGGCAAGGGCGACACTCATTTCGACTTCCTGGCACTGTCGGCGGCCGACACCGACCAGGACACACGCAACGGCCTGATGAAAAGCTTCGACCGCTTGCTGCAACGCCATCCGAACAACAGCCAGCTGATTTTCGGCAAGGCACTGCTGATGCAACAGGATGGCGACGCCAAAGGCGCACTGAAACTGCTGGAAGACAATCCGCCGGACGACGGCGAAATTGCTCCGATCCTGCTGCGCGCACGCCTGCTGCAAACCCTCGATCGCGGTGACGAGGCCTTGCCGCTGCTGCAGAAAAGCATCAAGAAATACCCGGACGACAAGCGCCTGCGCCTGACTTATGCGCGGATGCTGGTTGAACAGGACCGCATGGACGACGCCAAGGCCGAATTCTCCAGCCTGGTCCAGCAATACCCGGAAGACGACGAACTGCGATACTCCCTGGCACTGGTCTGCCTGGAAGCCAAGGCCTGGAACGAGGCCAAGGGTTATCTTGAAGACCTGATCGCCCGGGACAGCCACGTCGACTCGGCGCACCTGAACCTCGGCCGCATCGCCGAAGAACAAAACGACCCGCAAGGCGCATTGATCGAGTACGCCAAGGTTGGCCCGGGCAACGATTTCCTGCCGGCGCAGTTGCGTCAGGCCGACATCCTGATAGACAACGGCAGGACCGCCGAAGCGCAGAGAAAGCTGGCGGCAGAGCGCGACGAGCAGCCGGATTACGCGATCCAGCTGTACCTCATCGAAGCCGAAACCCTGTCCGCCAACAATCAGGGCGACAAGGCCTGGAGCGTTCTGCATCAAGCCTTGCAGCAATACCCGGACGATTTGAACCTGCTCTACACCCGTGCCATGCAGGCGGAAAAACGCAATGACCTGGCGCAGATGGAAAAAGACCTGCGCACGATCATCAAGCGTGACCCGGACAATGCCATGGCATTGAACGCCCTCGGTTACACCCTGTCCGACCGCACCACGCGCTACGCCGAAGCCAAGGCCCTGATCGAACAGGCGCACCAGATCAGTCCGGAAGACCCGGCGGTACTCGACAGCCTTGGCTGGGTGAATTACCGCCTGGGCAATCTCGACGAAGCCGAGCGCCTGCTGCGCCAGGCCCTGGAACGCTTCCCCGACCAGGAAGTCGCCGCACACCTGGGCGAAGTCCTGTGGGCCAACGGCAAACAGCGCGAGGCCAGACAAGTCTGGGGCAAATTCCTCAAGGAACAGCCTGACAGCCCGACTCTGCGTGGCACCATCAAACGCCTGACCGGATCAGAGACTCTTTAAGATTATGTTTTTGCGCCATTTCATCGTTTTCAGCTTTATCGCCCTGCTCGCCGGTTGCGCAGGCCTTGGTCCCCGCGAATCGGTCGAGGGTCATGGCAACGCCGCCCAATGGCGTGAGCACAAACAGCAACTGACCGGCCTCGACGGCTGGCAGATCGACGGCAAGATCGGCATCCGTGCGCCGAAAGATTCGGGCAGCGGCACGCTGTTCTGGCTGCAGCGCCAGGATTACTACGACATTCGCCTGTCCGGGCCACTGGGCCGCGGTGCGGCTCGCCTGACCGGACGTCCGGGCAAGGTGTCGCTGGAAGTCGCCAACCAGGGACGCTACGACGCGCCGAATCCGGAAGTACTGCTCGAAGAACAGTTGGGCTGGAAGCTGCCGGTGTCCAATCTGGCCTGGTGGGTACGCGGGCTCCCGTCTCCGGACAGCAAAAGTCACCTGACCCTGGATGCCGACAGTCGCCTGGCCAACCTCGAGCAGGATGGCTGGCAGGTCGAATACACCGACTACACCCAGCAAAACGGTTACTGGCTGCCCGAGCGCATCAAGCTGCATGGCACCGACCTTGACGTCACCCTGGTGATCAAGGCCTGGCAACCACGCAAACTGGGGTCATGACATGCCAGTCAATCGCCTGACTCTGCCGTCTCCGGCCAAACTCAATTTGATGCTGCACATTCTCGGTCGCCGCGAAGACGGCTACCACGAACTGCAAACGATGTTTCAGTTTCTCGATTACGGCGACGAAATCACCTACGCCCTGCGCGATGACGGTGTCATTCAACTGCACACCGAATTCGCCGGCGTACCCCACGACAGCAACCTGATCGTCAAGGCCGCGAAAAAACTCCAGGAGCAATCCGGTTGTTCGCTGGGTGTCGATATCTGGATCGAAAAGATCCTGCCCATGGGCGGCGGCATTGGCGGCGGCAGTTCGAATGCCGCCACGACTTTGCTCGGCCTCAATCACCTGTGGCAATTGGGCTGGGATGAAGATCGCCTGGCTGGCCTGGGATTGACGCTGGGCGCCGACGTCCCGGTTTTCGTTCGTGGCCATGCGGCTTTCGCCGAGGGCGTGGGGGAGAAACTGACCCCTGTCGACCCCGAAGAACCGTGGTATCTGGTGCTGGTGCCGCAAGTCTCTGTAAGTACGGCAGAAATTTTTTCAGATCCGTTGTTGACACGTAACACTCCTCCCATTAAAGTGCGCCCCGTTCCCAAGGGAAACAGTCGAAATGACTGCTTGCCGGTGGTAACAAGGCGTTATCCAGAGGTACGTAACGCTTTGAATTTGTTAGGTAAATTTACCGAAGCAAAACTCACCGGAACTGGAAGTTGTGTGTTTGGGGGCTTCCCAAGCAAAGCTGAAGCTGATAAAGTCTCGGCCCTTCTTACAGAGACCCTTACAGGTTTTGTAGCAAAAGGAAGCAACGTTTCGATGTTGCATCGCAAGCTTCAAAGTCTGCTCTAAAGGAACCGATTACCGGGTAATCGTTGCAACAGATACAGGGGCGTCGCCAAGCGGTAAGGCAGCAGGTTTTGATCCTGCCATGCGTTGGTTCGAATCCAGCCGCCCCTGCCATTTTCCTATACTCATCCAGGTTACCCTCAGCCTTCAGGTACTGCGCGTGTCCAAGATGATGGTCTTTACGGGGAACGCTAACCCCGATCTGGCTCGGCGTGTCGTACGTCAGCTGCATATCCCTCTCGGTGACATCTCTGTCGGTAAATTCTCCGACGGCGAAATTACAGCCGAGATCAATGAAAACGTCCGCGGTAAAGACGTCTTCATTATTCAGCCGACTTGCGCTCCGACCAACGATAACCTGATGGAACTGGTAGTGATGGCTGATGCCTTCCGCCGCTCCTCGGCTACTCGTATCACTGCTGTTATTCCTTACTTTGGTTATGCCCGTCAGGATCGCCGTCCGCGTTCCGCACGTGTGGCTATCAGCGCGAAAGTCGTGGCTGACATGCTTACCGTAGTCGGCATCGACCGTGTTCTCACGGTTGATCTGCATGCTGACCAAATCCAGGGTTTCTTCGATATTCCGGTAGATAACATCTACGGCTCCCCGGTTCTGGTGGATGACATCGAAGATCAGCGCTTCGAAAACCTGATGATCGTGTCCCCGGACATTGGCGGCGTCGTGCGTGCACGTGCCGTTGCCAAATCCCTGGGCGTGGATCTCGGGATCATCGACAAACGCCGTGAGAAAGCCAATCACTCCGAAGTGATGCATATCATCGGTGATGTCGAAGGGCGTACCTGTATTCTGGTCGATGACATGGTCGATACCGCCGGCACCCTGTGCCACGCGGCCAAGGCCCTGAAAGAGCATGGCGCTGCCAAGGTTTTCGCCTACTGCACGCACCCTGTGCTGTCGGGTCGGGCAATCGAGAACATTGAAAATTCCGTGCTGGACGAGCTGGTGGTGACCAACACCATTCCGCTGTCCGCTGCAGCACAAGCCTGTGCGCGTATCCGCCAACTGGATATCGCACCGGTAGTTGCCGAGGCGGTCCGCCGCATCAGCAATGAAGAATCGATCAGCGCGATGTTCCGCTAAGGGCCCTGCCCTTCTCGAAATGTCTCGTTGACGAAAAGCGCCCCGCCCCGGCATTCCTGTCGGGGCGGGGCTTTTTTGCCCATATCGCCTTTAGCGCTGGTCGCAAACGCTGGGGCGAGTGTGGTTATTTTGGAGATACAACATGAACGATTTTACTCTGAATGCTGAAGTGCGTTCCGACCTGGGGAAAGGTGCGAGCCGCCGCCTGCGTCGTCTCGCAAGCCTGGTTCCAGCTGTAGTTTACGGTGGCGACAAAGCCCCTGAATCCATCAGCATGCTGGCCAAAGAAGTTGCCAAACTGCTCGAAAACGAAGCGGCTTACAGCCACATCATCGAGCTGAACGTTGGTGGCACCAAGCAGAACGTCGTGATCAAAGCCCTGCAGCGTCACCCGGCCAAAGGCCACGTGATGCACGCTGACTTCGTACGCGTAGTCGCTGGCCAGAAACTGACCGCGATCGTTCCAGTGCACTTCATCAACGAAGAAGCACCGACCAAGAAAGGCGGCGAAATCTCGCACGTTGTTGCCGAGATCGAAGTTTCCTGCCTGCCGAAAGATCTGCCTGAGTTCATCGAAGTCGACCTGGCTAACGCTGAAATCGGTTCGATCATTCACCTGTCGGACCTCAAGGCGCCTAAAGGCGTTGAGTTCGTGGCCCTGGCACACGGCGATGACAAGGCTGTTGCCAACGTCCACGCTCCACGTGTTGCTCCAGAAGCTGCAGAAGGCGCTGCAGAGTAATTTTACTCTGTACGCCGGAGTGACCGGAAACATCGCGGACTAGAGCATAGCGAGAAAGCGGGCGAGAACGCGGAGTTTACATCATGGTAAATGAGCAATTTTCGTCCACTTTCGCCGCTTTCCCTGATTGCGGCGATGTTATCCACCACTCCAATGAAGGGCCCCTATCGTGACTGCCATCAAACTGATCGTTGGCCTGGGAAATCCAGGCGCTGAATACGAACAGACCCGGCATAACGCAGGGGCCCTTTTTGTTGAGCGCATCGCGAACGCACAAGGCGTGAACCTTGTGGCGGACCGCAAATATTTCGGCCTGACCGGGCGCTATTCGCACCAGGGTCAGGATGTTCGTCTGCTGATTCCCACCACGTACATGAACCGCAGCGGCCAGGCCGTGGCGGCACTCGCCGGTTTCTTCCGCATCAAGCCCGAAGAAATCCTCGTGGCGCACGACGAACTCGACCTGCCTCCGGGCGTTGCCAAGCTCAAAGTAGGCGGCGGCCACGGCGGTCACAACGGGTTGCGCGACATCATTGCGCAACTGGGCAATCAGAATACCTTTCACCGCTTGCGGCTTGGCATTGGCCACCCGGGCGTTGCCAGTATGGTTTCAAATTTCGTCCTGGGTCGTGCGCCACGCGCCGAACAGGAAAAACTCGATGCCAGCATCGACTTTGCCCTCGGCGTGCTGCCGGATATCCTCGCCGGGGAATGGAACCGCGCGATGAAAAACCTGCACAGCCAGAAGGCCTGACTCACTCCTCGGGGAAAACACCATGGGATTCAATTGCGGCATCGTCGGTCTGCCTAACGTCGGCAAGTCCACCCTGTTCAACGCCCTGACCAAATCCGGGATCGCGGCCGAGAACTTCCCCTTCTGCACCATCGAACCGAACAGCGGTATCGTGCCGATGCCGGATCCGCGTCTGGAAGCCCTGGCGGCCATCGTCAATCCAAAGCGCATCCTGCCGACCACCATGGAATTCGTCGACATCGCGGGCCTGGTTGCCGGCGCGTCGAAAGGTGAAGGCCTGGGCAACAAGTTTTTGGCCAACATCCGTGAAACCGATGCCATCGCCCACGTGGTCCGCTGCTTCGAAGACGAGAACGTGATTCACGTCTCCAACAGCGTCGACCCGAAACGCGACATCGAAATCATCGACCTGGAACTGATCTTCGCCGACCTCGACAGTTGCGAGAAGCAACTGCAGAAAGTCGCGCGCAATGCCAAGGGTGGTGACAAGGACGCCGTGGTCCAGAAAGGCCTGCTGGAGCAATTGATCGCTCACTTCACCGAAGGCAAGCCGGCGCGCAGCCTGATGAAGAACATGGGCACCGACGAAAAAGCGGTGATCAAGGGCTTCCACCTGCTGACCACCAAGCCTGTGATGTACATCGCCAACGTCGCTGAAGACGGTTTCGAGAACAACCCGCACCTGGACGTGGTCAAGGCCATCGCCGAAGAAGAAGGCGCCGTGGTTGTACCGGTGTGCAACAAGATCGAAGCGGAAATCGCCGAGCTCGATGACGGTGAAGAGAAAGACATGTTCCTCGAAGCCCTGGGCCTCGAAGAGCCTGGCCTGAACCGCGTGATCCGCGCCGGCTACGAAATGCTGCACCTGCAGACCTACTTCACCGCCGGTGTCGAAGAAGTCCGCGCCTGGACCGTGCGCGTCGGTGCCACCGCACCACAAGCCGCTGGTGTGATCCACACCGACTTCGAGAAAGGCTTCATCCGCGCCGAAGTGATCGCCTACAACGACTTCATCCAGTACAAGGGCGAAGCCGGTACCAAGGAAGCCGGTAAATGGCGTCTGGAAGGCAAGGATTACATCGTCAAGGACGGCGACGTGATGCACTTCCGCTTCAACGTGTAAGCCACACGCCCAAGAAAAAGCCGCGTTTGATACGCGGCTTTTTTGTGCCTGAAATAATCATCCGCCACACCTGCGCCCCATTGTGGGAGCGGGCTTGCTCGCGAAGAGGGTGTGTCAGTCGAAGTACATGTGGCTGACGAACCGCATTCGCGAGCAAGCCCGCTCCCACAGGGGGATTTGTGTCGAGTCAGGCCTTTTTGGTCCGTGGCAGGAAGATCGCCAACACCCCGAACAACGGCAGGAATGAACACAGGTAATACACGTACTCGATGCCGTGAATATCCGCCAGGTGCCCCAGCAACGCCGCGCCAATCCCGCCGAAACCGAACATCAAACCGAAGAACACCCCGGCGATCATCCCGACATTGCCCGGCACCAGTTCCTGGGCGTACACGACGATGGCCGAGAATGCCGAGGCGAGGATGAAGCCGATGACCACGCTCAGGATGCTGGTCCAGAACAGGTCGACATGGGGCAGCAACAAGGTGAACGGTGCAACGCCGAGGATCGAGAACCAGATCACGGCCTTACGCCCGATCCTGTCGCCGATCGGCCCGCCAAAGAACGTCCCCGCCGCTACCGCACCAAGGAACAGGAACAGGTGTAACTGCGAACTGGCGACCGACAGGTCGAACTTCTCGATCAGGTAGAAGGTGAAATAGCTGGTGAGGCTGGCCATGTAGAAATACTTGGAGAACACCAGCAACCCGAGCACCACCAGCGCGCTGGTCACTCGCCCCTTGGACAGGCCGTGAGTCGCTGCCTGACCCTGCTTGAGCTTGAACAGGTTCAAGTGGTTGGCGTACCAGCGGCTGATCCGGTACAGCACGAACAACGCAAACACCGCGAACAGGCCGAACCAGGCCACGTGCCCTTGACCATAGGGAATGATGATCGCCGCCGCCAGCAAGGGGCCGAACGCCGAGCCTGCGTTACCGCCGACCTGGAAGGTCGATTGCGCCAGCCCGAAGCGCCCGCCCGAAGCCAGTCGCGCCACCCGGGACGCTTCGGGGTGGAAGGTCGAAGAACCGATGCCGATCAAGCCCGCCGCCAGCAAAATCAGCGGGAAGCTGCCGACCACCGACATCATCAGAATGCCGACCAGGGTGCAGACCGTACCCGCCGGCAGCAGCCACGGCTTGGGGTGGCGATCGGTGTAGTAACCCACCCACGGCTGCAACAGCGAGGCCGTCAACTGGAATGTCAGGGTGATCAGGCCGACCTGAGTGAAGCTCAGGCCATAGCTGGCCTTGAGCATCGGGTAGATCGACGGCAGCACCGACTGGATCAAGTCGTTGATCAAATGCGCCAGCGCCACCGCGCCGATGATGCGCATCACCAGGGGACTGCTTTGGGGCGTAGCGGACGCCGGCACTGAGCCGGTCTGGGCGTTGCTGATAGCCATGGGAATTTCCAGACAACAGGAGGTACAAACGGGCAGATGCGCCAATGTGCCATTTTTCAGTGCGGCAACGCCATCCCCTTAGCCTGCTAACGACCTCGTTTTTCATCGCCACAACATTGATGGCGCAACGCCATGGTCTGAATCTTGCCTTCTTTGTCGGCTTGAACGCGGCTTCCTTACAAAGGAGACCGACAATGGGAAGTTTCGCCACAGAGTCGGCCTACAGAGCGGACAAGGGTGAACTTTCGAGGCCTTTTTAGAGGGCACGAGTCGGCGGTGCAACAACCTCCGACGCACGCCAATGGTGCGTGGTGTCCAGAGGAGTCTTGGGGCATGCAGGCTTTTTTATCACCCGGGATCGGGTTGCTGGGGCGTTTTGGCTTTGCGCGCAAATTCCAGCTGTTGTTTCTACTGTTTATCCTGCCGCTGGCCGGCAGCCTGTGGATGATCGGCCAGGACTATCGCGACAAACTCAGCCTGATTTCCGGCGAACGTGCCGGGGTGCGGCAACTGCTGGCCCTTGATGCACTGGATGACCTGCTCGCCGCCCAGCGCGATCGCGCCGCCCGCTGGCGCGCCACGGAAACCAATCGCCAGCCGACACCGGCCACCCTCGCTGCGATGGCCGCCTTCGACGCGGTCCAACCCGCCGTCAGCCAGGCCACTGCCGAACTGGGCAATGCCCTGCAAAAAGAAGCTGCCGAGAGCGAGACACTGAGCCGTTATCAAGCCCTGCAAGCCGCCCTCGATGGCCTCGACTCGAAAAGCCTGAGCAGCGTCGGCTGGTGGCCGGATGGTTACGATCGCTTCACCAACGCCCTGAGCGCCCTGCAAGCCTTGCGCGAGCAGATCGCCATGGACAATCGCCTGACACTGGCACCGTGGCTGGAGACTTATCTGCTGACGCAGATCTCCACCCAACACGCACCCGACCTGATCGAACGAGTCGGTCGCCTGGCGGCGGTGGGCCAGGCGTCGGTCGTGTCCGGGCAGTTCACCCTGCAAAGCCGCCTGCAACTGCGCGACCTGCGCAGCCGCATCGGCGATGCACGAGAGCAGCTTGTTAAAACCGCTGGTCTGCTCGAAGCGCGCTTGCCCAGCGCCCTGCAAACCTGGGCCGGGCAATACCATGACAGCCTCAAGCGCCTGGACTCAGGCCTTAAGGTGCTGGACGACGGCGTGTTCGGCGGCAGCATCAATCTAAAGCCAGAGGACTTCGAACGCAGTCTCGACGCCCTGCTCTCCGACCTCGCCTCGTTGCGCCAGCAGTCGCTGGTGTCACTGGATCAACGCCTGGATTACTACCACGGCTCGGCGATCCGCCAGTTCATCGTGGTGGCCGCCGTGTTCGGCTGCCTGCTGTTGGCTGCGCTGTATCTGTTCATCTGCTTGCAGGCTTCGATCCGCCGCAGCGCCAGCGGCATCACGGTACTGGCCGAGGCCCTGCGCGATGGCAATCTGAGCCTGCAAGTACCGGTTCAGGGACGGGACGAACTGGCGGTCATCAGCACCGCGCTGAACGTCGCCGTGGTGCAACTGCGCACCAGCCTGCAAGGCGTGGATCACGAAACCCTGCAACTGAGCCACGCGGTGCAATCCCTCAACCATCATTCCAGTGACGCCTTGGGCGAAGTCGAAGCCCAGCAGTTGCAGATCAGCCAGATTGCTGCGGCGGCGACGCAACTGGCCGCCACCTCACAAGGGGTCGCCCACAGTTGCGAACAGGCGTCCGGCAGCGCCCAGCACACCCGGCGCATTGCCGCCGACAGCAGCCGCGACAGCCAGCGCACCACCGCGAGCATCCAGCAGCTCAACCAACGCCTGAACGAAACCGCTGCGGCACTGGGCCGGGTCAGCGAGCAAGGACAGCAGATTCAACTGGTGGTCGACACCATTCGCGGCGTCGCCGAGCAGACCAACCTGTTGGCACTCAACGCCGCCATCGAGGCGGCGCGGGCGGGCGAACAAGGGCGTGGCTTTGCGGTGGTGGCCGATGAAGTACGCAGCCTGTCGCAGCGCACTCAATCGTCGACCGCACAGATTGCCGGCACGGTCGACAGCCTGCGTCACACCGTGAACGAGGCCGTCAACCTGATGGAGGCCGCGTGCACTCAGGCAGAGAGTGATGCACAAGCGGTCACCGGCCTTGGCGAACGGCTCGGGGAAATCGCCAGTGCGGTGCAGAGTGTCACCGATACCCTGGCGCACATCGCCACGGCGGTGGAAGAGCAGGCCAGTACCGCCGACGAGGTCAGCGGCAATATCCAGCAGGTCGATCAGGCGGCGCTACGTTTGCTCGAAGGTGCCCGTGCGGTGAACCAGGCAGCGGACACCCTGAGTCAGGGCAGCAAAGCGTTAAGCGACAACACGGGGCGTTTCCGCTTGAGTTGAATCCGGCAGCCCTGCTCAGGCACGGATCACCGCTTGCGGGAAGTCCTGTTCAAGTTCGGTCTTGAGCCAGTCGATAAACCACGCCACATCCGCCGAGAGCTCGGCGGACGGCGTGAGTACCCGATAGCTTTCCAGCTTCACTTGCGCGTCCACCACCCGCACCAGCTTGCCGGTACGGAGTTCTTCACGCACCAGCACTTCGTTGGCCAGCGCAATGCCCTGCCCGCTCTCGGCCACCGACAGCGCGTGGTCGTTGTTGACGTAGAGCATGTCCGAATTGAGGTGGATGTCGAGGTCGTTGGCGGCGAACCACAGGTTCCACCACTCGCCGTCATCGACGTGGATCAGGTTGTGTTTCACCAGGTCCGCGGGGCTGCCGATGGGCTCGACGCTGGCCAGATATTCGGGGGAACAGATCGGAAACACCCGAGGACAAATCAGGCTGGTGCGGGAGTGGGCATATTGGCCGTCCACCCCGTAGACGATGCCCAGGTCAGCGCTTTTGCCATCCACTTCGGTGAAGGTCGAATTGGGTTCGATGGCGAACTTCAAACCTGGGCGCAGGTGACGCATGGCCTCGATGCGCGGCATCAGCCAGCGCTTGGCGAACCCCGGCACCACCATGATGCGCAGCCAGCGCTCGGCGTGTTTGGGCTGCACCTCTTTTCCGGCTTCGATGATCAACTGCAAGGCGGCGGTGATCTTGCGGTGGTACTTCTGCCCCGCCGCCGTCAGATTGACCCCGCGAGAGGTGCGCTCGAACAGTTGGATGCCCAGCCAGTCTTCCAGCAACTTCACGTGGCGGCCGATGGCCGGCTGGGTCACGTGCAGGGCTTTGGAGGCTTCGACATAGCTGCCCAAGCGCGCCGCTGCATCAAAGGCACGCACCGCGTTGAGGGGTGGCAAACGCTGGTCAGGCATGGTTCTGAACGCCTTCTGCTGTTAAATTTTTTAACAGCCCCTATGTTAAAATTGAAGTTTCGCCCCCGCAACCCCTCACTGATAATCCAGCCACAGCAAAACAAAAAAACAGCTGGTTACAACACTCGAACGCAATCTCGATCCTGCCCAGAAAAATAATATCCATGGTCCGACGGCCCGGCTGACTACAGCACTCGCGGACGATGGGGGAATCGGAGGTAACGCATGAATGCCCTGCATTCGCTGCAAACGCTGGCGGTGTCCATCCGCTCAGTGCGTAAGGTCTACGGCGATCCAAAGAGTGGCCCGGTGGCACTCAAAAGCATCGACCTGGACATTCGCGACAACGAGTTCTTCACCCTCCTCGGCCCTTCGGGCTGCGGCAAGACCACGCTCCTGCGGATGATCGCCGGGTTCGAATTCCCTACCGAAGGCGAGATTCTGCTCTACGGCGAAAACATCGCCGACCGCCCGCCGTTCCAGCGCCCGGTCAACACGGTGTTCCAGCATTACGCGCTGTTCCCGCACATGACCATCGCCGAGAACCTGGCCTTCGGTCTTGAATCCCACCCGATGGGCAAGATCCTGAACAAAACGCAGATGGCCGAACGGGTGCGCGAAATGCTCGCCCTGGTGCAGATGGAGCGCTTTGCCAACCGCAAGCCGGCGCAACTGTCCGGTGGTCAGCAGCAGCGCGTCGCCCTCGCTCGTGCCTTGGCGCCGCATCCCAAAGTCTTGCTGCTCGACGAACCGCTCTCGGCCCTCGATCTCAAGCTGCGCCAGGCCATGCGCGAAGAGCTGAAAACCATTCAAGCGCGCACCGGCATCACCTTCATCTTCGTCACCCACGACCAGGAAGAAGCGCTGACCATGTCCGACCGCATCGCCGTGTTGTCCGAAGGCGAAGTGCAGCAGGTCGGTCGTCCGGAAGACATCTACGAACGCCCGCGCAACCGCTTTGTCGCCGACTTCATCGGTGAAACCAACTTCATCGAAGGCACGGTCACCCGCGTCGAAGACGGACTGGCCTGGTTCGCCGGCCCGGCCGGTCATCCGCTGCCTGCACAGCCGTGCAGCGATGTGCGAGTCGGCACCAACGTCGCACTGTCCGTGCGCCCCGAGCGTTTGCATCTGGTGCCAGCCACCACTGAAAACGCTCTGCCATGTCGGATCGAAGCGCAGATCTACCTCGGCACCGACCTGCAATATCAAGTGAGCCTGAGCGACGGTTCGCGCCTCACCGTGCGCACCCCCAACTGCGTCGACCAGAGCAAACGCTTCGCCGTCGGCAGCCAGGCCGGACTGTTGTTCGACCAGGGCAGCGCCAGCGTCCTGCACGATTGAGCACGAGGAATTGCCATGCACGCATTACCGATTGCCAACACGCTGGAACGTCGGCGGGCCTTCCAGAGTTTTCTCGGTGTCAGCCCCGCGCTGATTGCCATCGGCCTGTTTCTGATCGTGCCGATCCTGATCGTCATCGGATACTCGCTGATGGAAGCCAACCCCTACGGCGGGGTGAACAAAGTGTTCAGCAGCGACGCCTACACCTCGCTGCTGTTCGAGCGACAACTGGATGACAGCCTGGCGTTTGCCGACTCCTATCTGATCATCGCCCTACGCTCCATCGGCATCGCCGGACTGACCACCGTCATCACCCTGCTGATCGGTTTTCCGGTGGCCGTGTGGCTGGCCATGCAACCAGCCCATCGCCGTGGCTTGCTGATCTTCCTGATCACCGTGCCGTTCTGGGCCAACCTGTTGATCCGCACCTACGCCTGGATTCTGCTGCTGCGCAACACCGGGGTGATCAACAACAGCCTGATGGGCCTCGGGGTCATCGACCAGCCGTTGCAACTGCTCTACACCGACGGCGCGGTGCTGCTGGGGCTGGTCTACACCTATGCGCCCTTCGTCGTGCTGCCGATCTACGCCACGCTGGAGAAGATGGATATCCGCCTGCTCGAGGCCGCTCAGGACCTCTATGCAGGACGCGTCCGGACCTTGCGCAAAGTGGTGTTGCCGATCGCCAAGCCGGGCATCATCGCCGGCGCCATCCTCACCTTCGTGCCTTGCCTGGGCGCGATGATCGCCCCGGAACTGCTCGGCGGCGGCACGCGGATGATGCTCGGCAACCTGATCTTCCGGCAGTTCAGCGATGCCCGTAACTGGCCGTTCGGCGCGGCGCTTTCGCTGGTGCTGATGGCCGCAGTGATGTTGGTACTGACGGTTTATGCCTTGCGTGCCGAACGCCAGCGCATCGCCAAGGGAGGTGCGTGATGATCGGCCTGTTCAAACGCAATACGCTGGGTGTGCAGGACTTCCCCGGCTTCGGCGGATTCAGTTTCCTGTTCTACCTGTACCTCTACGCGCCGATCGTGGTGCTGGTGGTGTTCTCGTTCAACGCCAACCAATCGGCCACGGTGTGGACCGGCTTCAGCCTCGATTGGTATCGCGCGGCCTTCGCCAACCAGGCCCTGCGCCAGGCGGCCGGCAACAGCCTGTTGATCGCGGTCTGCGCCAGCATGGTCGCCACGGCCATCGCCACCCTCGCCGCCCTAGGCACATCTCGGGGTGCCAAGTTCAAAGGCCTGCAATTGTCCATGGGCGCAATCATGTTGCCTCTGGTACTGCCGGAAATCGTGGTCGGCGTCGCCACCCTGGCGCTGTTTTCCACCATCGGCCTGTCCCTGGGCTACGGCAACCTGATCATTGCGCACACGGTGTTCTGTATTCCGTTTGCCTTTCTGCCGATCCGCGCCCGCCTGAACGACATGGACCTGTCCCTGGAACAGGCCTCGGCCGACCTCTACGCCGGCCCGTGGCGGACCTTTCGCAAGGTCACGTTGCCGCTGCTGATGCCGGGGATTTTCTCCGGGCTGATGCTGGCCTTCATCGTCTCGCTGGATAACTTCGTGATCTCGATGATGGTCTCCCAGGCTGGCACCACGACCTTGCCGATCTTCATCTTCGGCCTGTTGCGCATGGGCGTGACACCCGACGTCAACGCCGTGTCGACCCTGATCCTGGGCGTCTCGGTGCTGTTCGTGACCCTTTCCTATCTGCTGGGCAAAAAGAAATCCTGAACCTTCTACGTACTGTGGGGAAATAGCATGAGCAAGTGGATTAAAAGCATCGGCACTTCGTTGTTCCTGACCTTGCCGCTGACCATGGCCGGCAGTGTTCAGGCCGCGGAAAAACTCAACGTGGTGAGCTGGAGCGGTTACTTTTCGCCGGAAATTCTCGCCAAATTCCAGAAGCAGACCGGCATTGAAGTCACCGTCGACTCCTACGACTCCAACGAAACCCTGCTGGCCAAATTGAAACAGGGCGGCGCCGGTTATGACGTGGCGATCCCTTCCCACCAGTTCATTCCGATCCTGATCAAGGAAAAACTGCTGGAGCGTTTCGATCCGGTCAACGAGCCTTACTACGCCGGCGTCGTCGACAATCTGAAAAAGCCGACCTGGGACCCGGAAGGCGCCTATTCCGTACCGTTCATCTGGGGCACCACCAGCGTGGTGATCAATACCGAGCGCTACAAAGGCCCTGCCGACAGCCTCAAGGTGCTTTACGAGCCACCGGCCGAGTTGCAAGGGCGAATCAACATGTTCGACTCGGTCAGTGACGTGGTGGACATGGCCAGCCTGTACCTGAACATTCCGCTGTGCAGTGAAGATCCGAAGCAGATGCAGCAGATCCTGACCCTGCTCAAGGCGCAGAAACCCTTCGTCAAAACCTACAGTTCCAAGGCGGGCTCGATTCGCGAAAACCTGGCATCCGGTGAAATCGACATGTCGACCTTCTGGGGCGGTTCGTCGATGCGCGCCCGGGAAATGAAACCGAGCTTGAAATACCTGTACCCGAAAGAAGGCGTACTGGCCTGGGTCGACAACATGGTCATCCCGACCGGCAGCAAGAACCCGGCGAATGCCAAGGCGTTCATCGCATTCCTCAGCCAGCCTGAAAACGCGGCGATGACCCAGAACTTCCTCAAGCACCAGAGCCCGATCAAGGGTGTGGAGCCGTTCCTCGACACTGGCCTCAAGGACGCGCCGGAACTGCACATTCCCGAAGGCACCCAGGTGGTGTTCAGCAAGACCTGCGGCGAAGGCGCGATCCGCCTGGCCGACCGTCTCTGGACCAACCTGATGCGTTGATCTCCACCGCCCCGACGCAAAGGCGGGGCGTTTTTCCAGCCGTCTGAAAGGCCGCTTGCAATGAACTCCAATAACATCAGCGAACTGGTCCTGTTGCAGGCCCATGAGCTCGCCGAACGCATCCGCCTGCGCCAGGTTTCCTGCCGGGAAGTGATGCAGACTTATCTTGCCCATATCGAACGCTTCAATCCGCAGGTCAATGCGCTGGTGAGCCTGCAAGCGCCTGAGGACCTGCTGGCCCAGGCGGATGTCCGTGATGCCGAGCTGGCCCGCGGTCAATACCGTGGCTGGATGCACGGCCTGCCCCATGCCATCAAGGATCTGTCCCTGACGCGCGGCATCCGCACCACCCTGGGGTCGCCGCTGTACAAGGACTTCATCCCCGAACGCGACGGCATCATGGTCGAGCGGATCAAGGGCGCCGGCGCGATCATCATTGGCAAGAGCAACACCCCGGAATTCGGCCTTGGCTCGCAAAGCTATAACCCGCTGTTCGGTGCGACCGGTTGCGCCTACGACCCGAGCAAGACCGCTGGCGGCAGCAGCGGCGGTGCGGCGGCGGCACTGGCCATGCACCTGGTGCCGGTGGCCGATGGCAGCGACATGATGGGTTCGCTGCGCAATCCGGCCGCGTTCAACAACATCTTCGGTTTCCGTCCGTCCCAGGGCCGCGTGCCCTTCGATGACAGTGCCGACCTGTTTATCGACCAACTCGGTTACGAAGGCCCCATGGCGCGCAGCGTGCGCGATGCCGCGTTGCTGTTGTCGGTGCAGGCCGGGGCCGATGCGCGGGCGCCACTGTCGATTGCCGAATCCGGCAGTGCCTTTGCGGCGCCGCTGGATCGCGATTTCAAAGGCACTCGCCTGGGCTGGCTCGGCGACTTCAACGGCTACCTGCCGATGGAGAAAGGCGTCCTCTCGCTGTGCGAAAAAGCCTTTGGCGACTTCGAAAGCCTGGGTTGCCACATTGAACCGGTTCAATCCGAATTCGCGCCAGAGAAGCTGTGGAGCAGTTGGCGAACCTTGCGCCACTGGATGGTCGCCGGTTCGTTGGGTGCTACCTATGCCGACCCGCAAAAGCGTGCGTTGTTGAAACCGGAAGCCTGCTGGGAAGTGGAAAACGGCCTGAAACTCTCGGCCAGCGACGTGTTTGCCGCTTCAGTGACGCGCAGTGACTGGTATCGGGCGATCTCCAGGCTGTTCGAAAAATATGACTACCTGCTGTTGCCCAGCGCCCAGGTCTTCCCGTTCGACAAGAACCAAGCGTGGCCCGCTTCCATTGAAGGCGTGAGCATGGACACCTATCACCGCTGGATGGAGGTGGTGATTCCCGGCACCTTGTCCGGCTGCCCCGTGGCCAACGTACAGGTCGGCTTCAACGCCAGCGGCCTGCCCATGGGCCTGCAAATCATCGGCAGACACCAGGCCGACTTCGCTGTGCTGCAATTGGCGCACGCGTACGAACAGGCCAGTCGCTGGTTCCAGCGCTGCCCTTCACCCCTGCTTGGAAGGTAGATTTTGATAAACGGTTGAAAGCGCAGAGAAATATTTTAGATTTATGCTTGACGCATCCCCGTTACCGGTGAATAATGCGCGCCACTTGGCTACATAGCTCAGTTGGTTAGAGCATAGCATTCATAATGCTGGGGTCCGGGGTTCAAGTCCCTGTGTAGCCACCAAGTACTAAAAACGGCTTACCGAAAGGTAGGCCGTTTTTTTATGCCTGCGTTTTTTATGCCTGTATGTAGGAGCGAGCTTGCTCGCGATGGTCGTTAACGATAACGCGTGCTTATTGGTTAAACGCGGCGCGCTTGTGTCCATCGTCGGAACGCCGCCCGGAGCAAGCTCGCTCCTACACGGTCGGCAATACCGACAACGCCCGCTCCCAGATCTGCCACGTGCGCAACCAGACCATCGACTGCCAATCGCTATCGGCCGGATAGAACTGCTCCAGCAGATTCAACTTGATCCCGCGCCCTGTTGCGTCACCCGGATTGCCATACAGATGCAACCAGTGGTCATCGCGCAAATGGCGGTGAACGTCCGGCCCCGGATACGTCCCGCACTCGATGACAAAAGGCATCAAGCGCACCTGCGGCAGTGCATCGATCAATGCCTGCGAGGTGTAGCCAGTGGCCGTTGCCGCCACACCGGTTTCGCTGACAGTGTCGGCGCCGGTTTGCAGGCTGTAGAGCCACGGCCCGTAGATCGCCTGCGCATCCGGCAGCGCCGGATAGGCGGACTCGGTGATGGTCAGCAACATCGGATGACCGTATTCACCCGCACCGGTGTGCAAGTCGAAACACATGGCCACTTCGGCATGGGCCACGTGTTGTTGCACGATCCGGTGCAGCGTGCGGTTCGACCAGCTCGGTGCCAGCCCGCCGTAGAACAGGCCATCGGGGTGAGCATGCTGACCGCCCTCGACAATCGACATCACCGCCGGCCAGCCATGCAGGCGGATCTGCTCGTCGAGCAAGGCATCGGCACGCTCACGCTCGGGGCCGTGCAACTGCGGGCAGGCATAGATTTCATGCAGGGCGTTGTAGGCCTGGTTGTCCGGCAGCGGGCGCTGGAAATCCAGGTGATTGCGGTTCAGGTCGATGTTGTCTTCGTTGACCCGACGCAACCACGCCATGCCCCAGGGGTTGATGGCATGGATCATGACCACGGCCACATCCGTTGGCAGGGAGCGCTTGCCCAACTCCTGCAGCCATTTGATCTGGCAGCCCGAGCCATAGAAGCCTTCAACTCCGTGAGTGCCGCTCAGCGCAACCAACAGACGCTTGGCGCCCGGATCACCCAACACCGCCACATCGGTAATCAGTGACTCACCGAACGGACCTTTGAGCGGGTGTGGATACTCAGTCAAGGTTGCGCCTGCGGCAGCCGCTGCGGCCAGGAACTGTTCTCGCTGGGTGCGATAGCCGGGCTGGGTTGGGAACTCGGTGTGCATGTCTGCCTCTTGTTGATTTTCTGGCCTGTCTGTTGGCAACGACCCTACAGAAATTCCTGCCATTGATGAAGGACAAAAACGTCAGTGCCGTGGGACCCGGTTTGCGTCCCTCCCGGTCGGCCGATAAAGTCCACTGATCGTAGATCCAACGGACGGAGTACCCCACGTGTTTTCAACCTTCGCTTTGCGCCGCTATCGCTTGCCTGGCCTGGCGCTGATCGTCAGTGCCTTGACCCTGGCTGCGTGCAATAACGCCTCGGTGCCGACGCTGCCGCTCGCCCCGGAAAGCGCTTCCGGTTTCCGCACCGACCTGAAAACTCAACACGCCGAGAAATACATGGCTGCGGCGGCCAACCCGCTGGCGGCCGAAGCCGGTCGAGAGATGCTGCGCCGGGGCGGTTCGGCCATCGATGCCGCGATTGCGATGCAAGCGGTGTTGACGCTGGTCGAGCCACAGTCGTCGGGCATCGGTGGCGGTGCATTGATCGTACTCTGGGATGGCAAGGCCGTGCGCACCTACGACGGCCGTGAAACCGCCCCGGCCGGTGCCACCGAGAAGCTTTTCCTGCAGGCCGACGGACAACCAATGGGCTTTACCCAGGCGCAGATAGGCGGCCGCTCGGTAGGCACGCCCGGCGTACTGCGCGCCCTGGAACTGGCCCATGGAAAACACGGACGCCTGCCCTGGGCGCAATTGTTCGAACCGGCCATCCGGCTCGCCGAGCAAGGCTTTGCCATTTCACCGCGCCTGCACCAGTTGATCGCTGCAGATTCATCCATGCAGCGCTCCCCGGAAATGATGGCTTATTTCCGCAATGCCGATGGCAGCCCGAAAGCCGTTGGCACCAACCTGAAGAACCCGGCACTGGCGGCCGTGTTCAAACGCATCGCCCACGAAGGCCCGGACGCCCTGTACAAAGGCCCGGTCGCCGAGGAAATCGCTGCCAAGGTCCAGGGTCACGCCAACCCCGGCAGCCTGTCCCTGGCCGATCTCGCCAACTATCAGGCCAAGGAACGCGCACCGCTGTGTACCGACTACAAGCGCTGGCAGGTCTGCGGCATGCCACCGCCGTCCTCGGGCGGGATCGCCGTGGCGCAGATCCTCGGCACGCTGCAAGCCCTGGAGGCTCGCGACAAGCGCCTGGCGCTGGCACCGCTGACGCCGGTCAAGACCACAGCCCCGGCCGGCAGCGAACCCGACCCGCAAGCCGTGCACCTGATCTCGGAAGCCGAACGCCTGGCCTATGCTGACCGCGCGCAGTACCTGGCCGATACCGACTTCGTGCCCGTGCCGGTCAAGGGCCTGGTCGACCCGGCCTACCTTGCCAGCCGTGCCGCCCTGATCGGCGAACGCAGCATGGGCACAGCCAAACCCGGCACGCCGCCGGGCATCCGGGTGGCCTATGCGCCGGACCGTTCGCCGCTGCGGATTTCCACCTCGCAAGTGGTGGCCGTCGATGACGCAGGCGGCGCCGTGTCGATGACCACCACCATCGAATCGGCGTTTGGCTCGCACATCATGGTTCAGGGTTTCATGCTCAATAACGAGATGACCGACTTCTCGTTCATCCCCGAGGAAAACGGGCAGAAAGTCGCCAACCGCGTCGAACCCGGCAAACGCCCGCGCTCATCCATGGCGCCGACCCTGATCTTCGACCGCCAGAGCGGCGAATTCCTCGCCACTGTCGGCTCCCCCGGCGGCTCGCAAATCATCGAATACGTGGCCAAATCCACCATCGGCCTGCTCGACTGGAATCTCGATGCGCAAGCGGCCATCAACCTGCCCAACTTCGGCAGCCGCAACGGCCCGACAGAACTGGAACAGGGCCAGTTCAGCCCAGCGCTGATTCAAGCGCTGAAAGACCAAGGGCACAACGTGAGCGAAATCGACATGACCAGCGGCACCCAGGCGATTGTTCGGATCAAGGACGCCCAAGGCAAAGCGTCGCTGACGGGAGGTGCAGATCCACGGCGTGAGGGGCAAGCGCTGGGGGATTGAGTCACCCGCTGGAATGATGAAAGGCCTGCCAGCGATGGTCGTTAACGATAACGCGTGTGAATCGGATAAACGCGGCGCACTGGAGTCCATCGCCAGCAAGCTGGCTCCTACAGTTTCCCCACGTGGGCACGGTCCCTGTGGGAGCTGGCTTGCCAGCGATGGTGGTTAACGATAACGCGTGTAAACCGGATAAACGCGGCGCACTTGAGTCCATCGCCAGCAAGCTGGCTCCTACAGTTTCCCCGCGTGGGCACGGTCCCTTGTAGGAGCTGGCTTGCCAGCGATGGTGGTTAACGATAACGCGTGTAAACCGGATAAACGCAGCGCCCTTCAGCAGCGCACTCAACGACTGATCTTCAACCCCTGCCGAACCTGATGTTTTTCCAGCGCCAGTTCAATCAACCGCGTCACCAGCTCGCTGTAGGTCATGCCGGTGGCCTGCCACAACTTCGGGTACATGCTGATGCGGGTGAAACCGGGCAGCGAGTTGATTTCGTTGATCAGCACTTCGCCACTGTCGGTCAGGAACACATCGACACGGGCCAGGCCGGAGCAGCCCAGCACCTGGAACGCCTCGACGGCCAGGGCACGAATACGCTCGCTGGCCTCGACGCTGATATTGGCCGGCACCACGACTTCTGCGGCCGTGTCGTCGATGTATTTGCTGTCGTAGGAATAGAACCCGCTGCGCACCACTATCTCACCGCAACCACTGGCGATCGCCTCTTCATTGCCGAGCACTGCGCATTCAATCTCGCGGCCACTGACGGCGGATTCGATCAACACCTTGGTATCGAAACTCAACGCCAGCTCCACCGCTGCACTGTATTCGGCCTCGTCGGTGACCTTGCTCACGCCCACGGAAGAGCCCTGGTTCGCTGGCTTGACGAATAGCGGCAAACCGAGCCGGGACTGAACCTCGGCAAACCCGGTGCGCGCCGCCGAGGCGCGGGTCAATGTCACGAACGGCGTCACGGCCAGGCCGGCATCACGCAGCAGGCGCTTGCTGATGTCCTTGTCCATGCACACGGCCGAGCCGAGCACATCGGAGCCGACAAACGGTAGATCGGCCATGCGCAGCAAACCTTGCAGGCAGCCGTCTTCACCCAGGGTGCCGTGGACGATCGGGAAGATCACATCGACATGACCGAGCATTTCCTGACTGCTGGTTTCCACCAGTTGCTGGCTGGCTTTTCCAGGCACCACGGCCAGCTCGCGATTGGACTGATTGAGGGCGATCAGCGCTGGGTTTTCCTGATTCAGCAAAAAGTTGGATGGGTCGTTGAGATGCCAATGACCTTGTTTGTCGATGCCGATCAGTACCGGTTCGAAGCGAGAGCGATCGAGGGCGTCGACGATATTCTTCGCCGATTGCAACGACACTTCGTGCTCTGCCGAGCGCCCGCCAAAGATTATCCCTACACGCAGCTTTCTCATCGCCTGGCCTCCTGGTGAATGTGCTTACAACCTGAATAGTCGAAACCTTACGGCTGCAAGGTCTTGCCGTCCACCGGCTCACCAATGGTCAGGAAGTGCCCGCCCGCCACGTGGTGCAAGGTGCGCAAGGCGTCTTGCCCTTCGAAGTGCCAACGCCCTTCACTGAACACGCGCTCGTCGGCCTGGGCGGCAATCACTTCGGCCAGGAACAGATCGTATTGCTGGTGGTTGTTCGGTTCTGGCAACAGGCGACATTCCAGCCAGGCCACGCAGCCCTCGAGCATCGGCGCTTCGAGCGATTCACCGGTGAAGGTCTGCAAGTCGTAGGTCTCGAACTTGTCGCGGCCCTGACCCCGGGTCAATTCCAGGCCAGAGGTCGAACCGACGGTCTGCACAATGTCGGCCTGGGCAGCGCAAGGAACGTTCAACACAAACGTGCCCGAGGCTTCCAGCAATTGGCGAGTCCAGGTGGACTTGTCCAGCACCACGGCAATTTTCGGCGGTTCGAAATCCAGCGGCATGGCCCAGGCTGCCGCCATGATATTGCGCCGACCATCGTGGGCGGCGCTGACCAGCACGGTCGGGCCATGATTGAGCAGACGATAAGCCTTGGACAAGGGAACCGGACGGCGGTGGGAAGCGCTCATGGAAGTCTGCTCCAGGGGGAAAGAGCCGATTGTAGCGCCCACTTAACCCGGTGGGAGCGGGCTTGCTCGCGAAGGCGTCAGTTCAGTCACAGTTGCGTTAAATGACACACCGCCTTCGCGAGCAAGCCCGCTCCCACCAAAAGCTGATCGCAGGTCAGTAAGTGAGTTGATTGGCAAACTGCCCCACCGCATTGACCACTTTCTGGGCGCCGTCCTGAATCTCGACAATCACCGTGCCCGCTTCCGCCGCCAGTGCCAGGCCCTGTTCGGCCTGGAGTTTGCCATCGGTCATCAAGGCCACGGCGTTGCGCGCCATGTCCTGGTTCTGCCGCACCACGAGGACGATTTCGTCGGTGGCCTGACTGGTGCGCGACGCCAGTTGCCGGACTTCATCCGCCACCACGGCGAAGCCGCGACCCTGCTCGCCCGCACGCGCCGCTTCGATGGCCGCGTTGAGCGCCAGCAGGTTGGTCTGTTCGGCAATGCCGCTGATGGTTTTGACGATGGTACCGATCACCAGCGACTGCTCGTTCAAGGCTTCGATGCCGTCGCCGGCGGTTTGCATGTGTTTGGCCAGGTCACGCATCACGTCCACGGCCTGGGTCACCACGGCGTTGCCGCGCTGGGCACTTTGGTCGGTTTGCTGCGAGGTGCTGTAGGCAATGTTGGCGGCTTCGGCGACGGCGTGCTCCTGATTGACCTGATCGGTAATCACCGTGGCGAACTTCACCACTTTGTAGAGATTATTGTTGGCATCGGTCACCGGGTTGTAGGACGCCTCAAGCCAGACGGTACGACCATGGCTGTCGACACGCTTGAAACGGCCGGCCACGTACTCACCCGCGTTCAGCCGACGCCAGAAGTTCTGGTACTCGGCACTGTTGTAATCCTCCGGCTGGCAGAAGGTGCGGTGATGTTTACCTTTGATCTGCGCCAGGCTGTAACCCATGCCACTGAGGAAGCGGTCGTTGGCGGTCAGCACGTTGCCGTTGAGGTCGAATTCGATCACCGCCGTGGAGCGCACCAGCGCACCGATCAGGTTCTCGTGTTCGCGGGAGGCCTCGATGGTGCGGGTCAGGTCGCTGGAGAAGATCGAGAAACACTTGATCCGACCGTCCGCCGAGCGCACTGGCTGCAGGATCGAACGCAACCAGGCTTCCTGCCCCGTGCCGCGCAACAGGCGTACCGCACCGGCGAAGTGCTCGCCACGGGTCAGCGCGTTCTTGAAGCGCTGCTGGAATTCGTCGAATTTCACGTGTTCCGGGACGAGGTCGTCTATGTGCCGGCCGATCAGGTCGGCGCTCTTGTAATGCATTTCAGCAAGGAAGTTCTGATTGACCGACTGAACACGTCCATCACTGTCGAGGGTCAGCACCAGCATCTCGCTTTCCAGACTTTCCTTCACTTGCTGGAGGCTGGAGAGTTCTTCACGAAGAGCCAACAGCTCCTGCTTCAAGCGTTTATTGAACATGGGAAAGCACCGATGGACAGGGATGGAAAGCGATATGCAGCCTAACCATCGGCCTTGGAAACATTTTCTTAAGCGTGTTTCAGGTTTGTCCTACAAAAATAGTGATGACGCGCCCGATCAGTGCGCGCCAGCGGCAGAACAGCCAGCAATTCTTGGCATCCGCACACCGAAGTACGCCGCACTGCCCACGCCCACCGCGCCCATTACCGCACTGAACATCACGCAGATCCACGGACTCCACGGCATCAGGCCGATCAGCAACAACGGTGTGATGCTCGCCCAGGCGGCGTAGGCAATGTTGTAGGTGAACGAGATACCCGAGACGCGAATCCGCGCCGGGAACAGGCCGACCATCACCGATGGCACCGCACCGACCACCCCGCAGGCCAGCCCTGCCACGGCGTAGGCCAGGCCGATCCAGTCGCCGCCCATGATCAGGCAGCTGTAAAGCACACCGATGCCCAGCGGCAGCAGCAGGCTATAGAGCATCACCGTGCGCCAGGCGCCAATGCGGTCGACCAGCAGCCCGGCGAGCACGCAGCCGATGTTCAGGAACACGATGCCCAGTGCGCTCAAGGCGAAGGTATGGCTGGCGGTCATGCCAAAGGTTTTCTGCATCATGGTCGGGGTAATGACCACGAAAACCACCACGGCCGAGGTCAGTACACAGGTGAGAATCATCGCCGGCAAAATGGCCAGTCGATGCTCGCGCAGGACCGTACGCAGCGGCAGTTCGCCGGCCGCCTCGCGCTGCGCCTGCATGGCCATGAACACCGGGGTTTCGCTGAGCCAGCGACGCAGCCATACGCCGATCACACCAAACACGCCGCCGAGCAGGAAGGGGTAACGCCAGGCAAAATCGAGGATTTCCGTCGGGGTGAAGGCCTGCGCCAGGAAGGTCGCGGTCAAGGCGCCGATCAGATAGCCGAACGTCAGCCCCGCCTGCAGGAAACCCAGGGCATACCCCCGGTGACCGATCGGCGCATGCTCGGCGACGAAAACCCAGGCACTCGGCACTTCGCCGCCCACCGCCGCGCCCTGGAGAACGCGCAGGACCAGTAGCAACAAGGGGGCGAAATAACCGATTTGCGCGTAGGTCGGCATGATCCCGATCAGCAGGCAGGGCAACGCCATCATCAGGATGCTCAGGCTGAAGACTTTCTTGCGCCCCAGGCGATCGGCGAAGTGCGCCATCAGGATGCCGCCCAACGGTCGCGCCAGGTAACCGGTGACGAAAATCCCGAAGCTTTGCAGCAGGCGCAGCCACTCGGGCATTTCCGGCGGGAAGAACAACTGGCTGAGGGTCAGGGCGAAAAACACGAAAATGATGAAGTCGTAGATTTCCAGCGCCCCGCCGAGGGCGGCGAGCCCCAGGGTCTTGTAGTCCGAGCGGCTGAACCGCGCCGGGCGCGAATCGGTGTTGGCAGTCATGTAAAGAACTCTGGCACAGGCAAAAACCAAGGCGCCCATGGTCTACGCAAACGCGCTGGCGGACAACCCGTTAGACCAAAGTCCCATAGCCACAAATCAGCCCCGCAAAAATCCACGGCTTGAATTAATGTTGGCGTCTGTCCAGACGGGCGGTTACTGCCCCGAAGACCACAACAAACATAAAAATCCGAGGTACTCCCGTGGCCGCTGATATCGAAGATAGCCGCTCCGCCCGCTTTGCCCTGCGCTGTTCAAGTTTTGCCGAACGCTGGTTCCCCGACTCCTGGGTGTTTGCTGCCCTGGCGGTGATTATCGTGGCGGTGGCCACCATGGCCATGGGCGCCAAGCCCACCGACGCCGCCATGGCCTTCGGTGATGGCTTCTGGAGCCTGATCCCCTTCACCATGCAGATGGCCTTCGTGGTGATCGGCGGTTATGTGGTCGCCAGTTCACCGCCGGCGGTGAAACTGATCGACCGCCTGGCGAAAATCCCGAAAAACGGCCGCTCTGCCGTGGCCTGGGTCGCGCTGATCTCGATGGTCGCCTCGCTGCTCAACTGGGGCTTGTCCCTGGTGTTCGGCGGACTGCTGGTGCGCGCCCTCGCCCGCCGCACCGATCTGAAAATGGATTACCGTGCCGCCGGTGCCGCCGCCTACCTGGGCCTCGGTGCCGTGTGGGCCTTGGGCCTGTCGTCATCGGCCGCTCAATTGCAGGCCAACCCGGCCAGCCTGCCACCCTCGATTCTGTCGATCACCGGGGTGATTCCATTCACCCAGACGATCTTTCTCTGGCAGTCCGGCGTGATGTTGCTGGCCCTGATCGTGATTTCGCTGATCATCGCCTACGCCACCGCCCCCGGCCCGAATTCGGCGCGGGACGCCAAGGCCTGTGGTGTCGACCCGAGTTTCAACCTGCCACCGCTGCAACCGCGCACCCGCCCAGGCGAATGGCTGGAGCACAGCCCGCTGCTGACAATTCTGCTGGTGTTGCTGGCTGCCGGGTGGTTGTTCCATGAGTTTTCGACCAAACCGGCCATCAGTGCGATTTCCGGGCTGAACACCTACAACTTCCTGTTCATCATGCTCGGTGCCCTGCTGCACTGGCGCCCTCGCAGCTTTCTGGATGCCGTGTCCCGTGCGGTGCCGACCACCACCGGGGTGTTGATCCAGTTCCCGCTGTATGGCTCGATCGCGGCACTGATGACCACGGTCAAGGGCGCCGATGCGCAGACCCTGGCGCATCACATCTCGACCTTCTTCGTCAGCATTGCCTCCCACGACACCTATGCCCTGCTGATGGGCGTGTACTCGGCGATCCTCGGTTTCTTCATTCCGTCCGGTGGCGGCAAGTGGATCATCGAAGCGCCGTACGTGATGCAGGTGGCCAATGACCTGAACTATCACCTGGGATGGGCGGTACAGATCTACAACGCCGCCGAAGCCTTGCCGAACCTGATCAACCCCTTCTACATGCTGCCATTGCTGGGCGTGCTGGGGCTGAAGGCGCGGGACCTGATCGGTTTCTCGTTCGTGCAGTTGCTGGTACACACGCCACTGGTGCTAGTGTTGTTATGGGCACTGGGGACGACGCTGGCGTATTTGCCGCCAGTCATGCCGTAACCTGAAAGAAAGGGGCCGGTATTGATCGGCCCCTTGTTATTCCGCCCGTCGGTTTCAGTATCTGCTGGTCTAATACGCTGAAAAGGATCTGAGCATGTTCAAACTTGCGGCACTCACCCTCGCAGCCCTCACCCTGAGCACCACCGCCCATGCCGATGTCAATTTGAAGCTGGGCACGACCGAACGCGTTACCCGCCTCTTCGCCTACCCCAACAATTGCAACGTGATCTGCTTTCGCAACTGGACGCTCGAGCAAACCGTCGAGCATTACCTGACCCAGAGCGTGCAGCGCGATGGCTACGGCGACGCGAAGGTTCTGGTCAAAACCGATAACGGTCAGCTCCACGCGCAAATCATCGGCGTGCCCAATAGCTATGAAAAACCTTTGGCAGCACTGCTCGATGCCGGTGACCTGGCCTATAACGGCGCCAGCAAACTGAATGCCGACGGCAAGTGGGCGTACAGCTGGTACTTGTTCCTGCCGCTGGGCATGGCCCTGGAGAACCGCAAAAGTGTCGAGCTGCTGCACTTCCCGCCCGACTATTCGTTGACCCAGGCCCAGGATTACCTGAAGTCCGCAACCACGGATCGCTGGGCCTCGCTGCTCACCGTCAATGGCATCCCGACCGAGCAGACGCCGGCCTTTCAAACCATCATCGACATCGCCCCTATCGCCGCCCCCTCCAACGCCGGCAAGGACCTGGAGGGCGTCTACAGCTACTTCAACGACTACCAGACCACCATGGTCAGGAACGTCAGCCTGCACGCCAGCGGTGAAACATTGCCGATGGTCGCCTTCGGCGCACCGGTGCGTGACTGGATCAAGCAACAATACGGGCCGACCGTGAATGTGCTGGGGCTGGCCACGATCAGCCCGAGTGACGGGGTGAAAGTGCGGGTGCTGGGTTCCAACCACCCAAGCTACATCTGGTATGCCGCCGATCCGGCAAGCTATACCGGCAACGACGCCAAGGCCAAGGCCGATGCGGCGGGGCTGAAAGTCATGGGCCAGGATTTGAGTGCCGCCTGCTGGCAGGCCGTCATGGGCCGCCAACCGGACAGCAATGCCGATATCGAGCTGAAAACCTGCACTCAAACCTGGCAAGTGGCCGAGAAGGATAAAACCTGCGCGCTGTTCTACACCTCGATTCGCAACCTGACACCGGGACAGGCGGCGGCCAAATGCTCGACAGCAGCGATCCAGTTGCAGCTCAAACAGCTCAAGGCACCCGCACCGGCCACCGCCCTGCCCGCGCCACCGCTGTAAACCGACTATCGGCAGTCAACCTGTCAGTTATGACAGTAGACCGCCCGCGATATCTGCGAGAGGCTTGGGCTGTACCCATGTGCTGCAGCGCTGACTGGACCGTCAGCCGATGGATGTCGCAGCACCCAGCCGACAGGGATCGTTATGAAAGCCGATGCACTGCGCAAGTCTCTCGCGTCACCGCCGCAGGGTATTTACCCATTTGTGGAGCTACCCCTGCACCTCGGATATCCATCCCAGGCCGATTTCGAGATTCTTTCGAACGACCAGGGCACGCCCATGGCCGCGGCAGCGTTGCGCGAGTTTCCCCGCATAAGCCGGATCTGCCGGGTATCGGGGCATTTGCTGCCCTGTCGTGGCCGGCATACCCGACAACTGGCCCGAGATATTCATGTCCATGACCCGCATTTCTGTGGGCTGCTGCGCCACTCTTGCGACCCGAACGTATTTCTCGACATGAGTGAGCTGTGGTTGTGGGCGCTCAAAGACATTCAGAAAGGTGACTGGCTGTCGATGGATTACGCTGCCACGGAAGACCAACTGCTGCACCAGTTCGCCTGCCTCTGCGGTTCGTACAACTGCCGGGGCTGGATTACCGGCTTCGATGAAGCGCCGAACGCCGACGGCCAGCTGTTTTTGCAACAGTGGCGTCGGCAAAGTCCGCGTTGAAGGGTTTTACAGGGGTTCGAACGGACGCAGGCGGTACTGCGGCGGCAATTGCTCGAAGCCGCTGATGGTAGCGTTCAGGCTCTTCCAGCGACCGTCCTTGATACCGTAGATGCAGCCATGGATCGACAGGCTCTGCCCACGGTGCCAGGCGTTTTGCACAATGCTGGTGTGCCCGACGTTGGCCACTTGCTGGATCACGTTGAGTTCGCAGAGACGGTCGACCCGCTCTTCTTCGGTGGCCAGTTTGGCAAGTTCTTCGCGCTTTTCGTAATACAGGTCGCGAATCGAGCGCAGCCAGCCGTCGATCAGGCCGAACTGGCGATCCTGCATCGAGGCGCGCACGCCGCCGCAGCCATAGTGGCCGGTGACGAGGATATGCTTGACCTTGAGTACGTCGACCGCGTACTGAATCACCGACAGGCAGTTGAGGTCGGTGTGCAGCACGACGTTGGCCACATTACGGTGTACGAACAGATCGCCCGGCAGCATGCCAACGATCTCGTTGGCCGGCACCCGGGCATCGGAACAACCGATCCACAGGAACTCCGGGGTCTGTTGACGGGCCAGCTTGGCGAAGAAGTCAGGATCTTCCTCCTTGATCGCAGCGGCCCAACGCTCGTTGTTATCAATCAGATCTTGTAATTCGTTCATGCTTTGAAGCCTCAAGAATGATGCGCAGCTTTGACTGACAACCGTCCGTCGGGGTCACGCGCGAAATGCGGATGCTCTCCTGATCCGGTACTCGGGGTTCCATGCCGGTGGAATTCTCGGTAGCCACGTGGGTCAACCCGTAGTAAGGCCTACAGTATGAGGAATTGCCATGAATGATTCACGACGTCCGTACGATGCGGTGCAACCGGAACCCGTCGATGATAACGAAGACCGCATGGGTTCGGTGCGTGAGCTGGATTTCGACACCGAAGAACCCAGCGCCAGGATCGGTGACGAACTGCCGGAAAACGAGCGCGAACAACTGATGCCACCCCGCCGCGGACGTGAAGCTGGCCTGACGGGCGCCTCCACCGGCGACCATCAACCTACCGACGACGACCTGAGCCCGGAAACCCTGATCCGTGAAGACGGCGCCCGGGATGCCCAGGAGGCGGGCAATGATAATCGCGCGGATTGGGACCTGAGCATCGTCGATGAGGACGATATTGGCGGTGGCACTGGCCTGGATGAAGCGGAACTGGCACGGCGCGATCCTCTCGACCAAAAACGCTGAGCCTTACGGACACCTGTAGGAGCTGCCGAAGGCTGCGATCTTTTGATCCTTGTGTAATACGACTAAAAGATCAAAAGAAAGATCAAAAGATCGCAGCCTTCGGCAGCTCCTACAGGGTTCAATCGACCAACGTGCAGGCCATGAAGGGTTCAATCGACCAATGTGCAGGCCATGACCACCGCATCTTCGCGACCGCCCACCGCCGGGTAGTAATCCCGGCGCCGGCCAATTTCGTTGAAACCATAACGCTCATACAGTTTGAACGCCGCGGTATTGCTGTCGCGCACTTCCAGGAAACACTCCCGGGCGTCGGCCTTGTAGGCAATCGACATCAAATGCTCCAGCAATGTCAGCCCCAGGCCGCGGCCCTGGTTTTCCGGCTTGACCGTGATGTTCAGCAGGTGAGCTTCGTCGAGGATGATCTGCACCACACCGTGGCCCACCTGTTGCTGGCCTTCGAACATCAGCCAGATCTGGTACTTGCCCAGGCCGTCGAGGAAAATCCCGCGGGTCCAGGGATGGCTATAGGCCGCGTACTCGATTTTCAGCACGGTTTCCAGGTCCGCCTCGGTCATCGGGCGAAACGATACAGCGTCACTCATTCGATTCTTTCCAGCGCGCCATCAGCCGACGCATGGCTTGCCAGACATCAGCCTTACGCTGTGGCTCTTCCATTAATAATTCCAGGCCCGGTACCGCCCAGGCCGAACCCAGGCCTTCGATCTGCAACTCGCGATTGAACGCCTCGGCATCCGCTTCGCCGGCAAAACGCACGGCGGGCAGGCCGATCAGCCACAGGCAGGCGCAGGGTGTTTCTTCCATGCGCACCGAGAGAAAACCTTGCACGAAGTCGCGGGCCGCTTCCGGGCCCTGGTCCATCGTGCCACGCACCAGCAGCGGCCAGCGCACCGGCTCGCCGACGATCTGCGGGCTGTCCGGCAGACCGGCGGCGCGCAGCATGTCCTTGAGCAGCAGATAAGCAGGGTCGCGGGTCTGGAAAGATTCGCCTGTGGGTAACTCCACCAGCAGCAAGCAACGCCCGGCCCGCAGCAACTGCAGGGCGAAACGCGGCGGAGGCACGACCGGTGCCTTGACCACGACGGGGGCCTCTTCGGCCTCCTCCACCGGTTTGGCACCGGTGCGGGTGCTCGCCAGCGATGGTCGCGGCACCTCGATCTTCACCCGCTCGGCCGGTTTGACCACAGGCGCCACGGGCGTCTCAGCCACGACAGCCGGCACGACAGGCGCCACCACAGCCGGCTCGGGCATCTCCAGCAGTTCGGGCCGCGACGGCGCAGCAAAGGGCAATTCGGTGCGCGGCAGCCAGTTGACCACCTGCATGGCGTTCAAATAAGCGCGACGACGGGACTCGATAAGCAAAGGTCGGCCACTTGTGGATAACTAAAGTGCGCTGATTCTACCGCCGTTCGCACAAGATCGCGCGCTGTTGATCGATAGACTTCACGGACAGAAAAAACAACAGCCCGTCCCGAGAGTGAATCGCATTGCCCCCGATGCAGTACAATCGCTGCTTTTAATCGCCAACCAGCCGGCCATTCCGATGATCGAACCCAAGCGCGTCTTGCGCGCCCTCGCTGAACACTGGGCACTACTGGAGCCACTGTGCGAGCACTTCGACCAAGGCACACTGAGCCTCAACGAACTGCGCACGCAACTGGCCGCCCAGCAACTCGACAGCACGCCGCAGGACATTACCAGCCTGCTCGACGTGTGGATTCGCCTCGACATCCTGGTTCCCGTGGCCAAAAGCCCGAACCGTTTCGAGCTCAATGCGCAGATTCACGACTTCCTCGCCTATCTGCGCCGTGAACACCGCCTGGGCCTGTGCCTGGAGATCGAGGCCTACCTGCGCCACCTTGAGCGTCTGGCCGGCTATATCCAGGACGCGTTCGACATCCGCGACGGTAATGACCTGGCCCGCCAGTTGCGCCTGCTCGACATGCGCGTGCGTGACGTGCTGAAAAAACTCGATAACGACGAACAGGCACTGGTGGCCGTCGCCGAACGGGCGAAAACCAGCGACCGACAGATTCCGCTGCGCCAGCGTTACGCGGAAGTACTGGCGACCTGGGACGAATACGTCGAGCCGATGATTGATCTGGTGAACGCCGACGGCGCCTTCGAACAGGGCGTGCGCAAGGTCGAAACCGTGCTGCTGAAGATGCTCAGTGAACAGCAACGCCTCGGCCACCTGGTCGACGACGACATGCTGCTGCGCACCCACGCGCGCATCCTCGAAATGCAGACCAGCGCCCAGCTGACCCTGCGTCATGCCCGCGAGCTGCTCTTGCCGTTACGTGAAGAGGCCCGCCGGCACAACGCCGTGACTCGTGGCGCCGCGCTGGCCCTGGCCGCCATCCGGCGCAAGGGCATCGACGCCGTACCACAAGCGGCGATGCCGCTGTTCACACGGCCGCAAAGCACGTTCCTCGGCAGCGCCAGTCAGGTTGAAGCCTACGTCTACGCGCTGGCGCGTTTCGAACCGAAACCGGCGCGTTTCCCCAAGGCGCACAAGACCCACAAGGGCGGCGATGCACCACGCGCGCCTCGTACGGTTCGGGAAATGCTCGAGCGCTGCGAAGACGCCCTGCCGATGCCGGACCTGATGACCTGGCTGCTGGAGCAGGAACCGGACGGCGCCACCGACGAATTGCTGTACTGGTTCTCGCGCCTGTCGCGGGAAAAACGCTTCAAGCGCGAGCGTCTGGATCGTCGCGAATACCATACTCACGAGCACCAGGTCAGCCTGCGCTCCTTCGCCCTGCTCTCGGTCAGCGATGACGCCGCCGAGAATTCTGCGAGCACTCCTTATGCATCTTGATCTATCCGAACTGTCCCATCTGGCGCCGATCTTTCGCGAGCTGTTCAAGGGTTACCACGTCAGCCGCCGCGATCCGGAGCTGTACGCACAGTTGTCGAACTTTCAGGACCAATACCGCACGCTGTTCAAGGCACTGGGTTTTGAACTGGTCTGCGACACCCGCGGCTTCTACTACTTCGTGCCGGACCTCGCGGCAGCGGCGGTGAACAAGACCGCCCAGCGCCTGGCGCTGTTCACCTTCATCCTCGTCGAGCACCTGGCCGACCAGGGCCGCGACCCGATCTCCGTGCTCGACGGTGGCAGCCTAGGCCGCGATGAGCTGCCGTCGCTGCTGGAAAAGTACCGCGACCTGTTCATCCAGGCCGAAGTGCAGACCCAGGACGAGCTGGAAGAAAAGATCATGCGCCGCATGACCCAGCTCGGTTTCGCCAGTGAAGAAAACGGCGTCTACCGTTTCCTGCCGCCGATGCACCGTTTCCTCGATGTGTGCCTGTCGGTACAGCAGGACCGCGATCTGGCCGCCAGCCTGCACAGCGTCCTGCCGTTGCCGGTGCCGGTGCTGATCGACGAAGACAGCGACGAAAAACTGCTGCAGACCGACGACCCGCTCGACTTGAGCGAGTTCGAAAGTGAAAGCGAAGAAGACGCCCTGGCCCGGGCCATTGCCGAAGAACAGGAGCTCGACGCATGAGCAAGGAACGTTACGGCATCCGCCGCTTTGCCCTTTTGAACACCGCCGGCTACAGCCTAGGCCTGTTCCCGCTGGAAGAGCCGCTGTCGGTCTACGGCGCGAACAACCTCGGTAAATCCGCCTCGATCAACGCCTTGCAGTTCCCGATCCTGGCGCGCATGTCGGACATGAGCTTCGGCAAGTACAGCCTGGAACAATCCCGGCGCTTTTACTTTGCCTCGGACACCAGCTACATCCTGGTCGAAGTCAACCTGCCCCACGGTCCGCATGTGATCGGCGTGGTCGGTCGCGGCCCCGGTGGCGGTTTCGGTCACCAGTTCTTTGCCTACGCGGGCAAGCTGGACCTGGCCCACTACCAGAAAAACGACACCTGCCTGCGTCAGAAAGAGCTGTTCACCAACCTTGAGCGCGAAGGCCTGAAAGCCTACGAACTCAAGCCGGACGAACTGCGCCGCTTGCTGGTCGGTGGTCACACCTCGATCCCGCTGGACCTGACGCTGATCCCGCTGCGCTCCACCAGCGAGCAGAGCCTGAAGA
Organism: Pseudomonas sp. Pseusp49; assembly: GCF_059491875.1. NCBI lineage: Bacteria > Pseudomonadati > Pseudomonadota > Gammaproteobacteria > Pseudomonadales > Pseudomonadaceae > Pseudomonas > Pseudomonas sp. Pseusp49. The sequence goes on from NZ_CP168514.1 coordinate 5,823,693, forward strand.
CCTTCCGCGCACTGTTCATCAACCTGCTGCACATGCGCGAAATCACTGCGGCCAAACTCAAGCAACTGTTCCTCGATGCCTTCGAACACAGCCTGCGTTCCGGCAGCGTCGATTACATTGCCGCGTGCGAAGAAGCCTTCCGTGATGTACGACGCATGGAGCAGGACTACAACTCGCTGGTCGCCGCCGGCCCATTGGTCGAAGCGCTGGCCAACGGCGTGAAGCAACGCGACATTCTGCGCGGCAAGCTGCACCGCATCTCGCCTCTGCTCGATTCACTGCTGGGCACCTGGTCGGACTACGCCAGTGCGCGCAAGGAAGAGCTGACCATTCAGGCCGAGCACTACCGCAACGAGCAGGACGCCCTGCAAAACGACCAGCGCGGTGGCACTCAGGAACTGATGCGCCTGGAGCGGGAAATCACCGGCATCCAGCGCTGGCTCGGCGAATTGTCGGTGCTCAAGCATCGCTTTGCCCTGGTCGATGACGTCAAGGTGCTGGAGCAGCAACTGCTGGCCGCCAAGGACGCCCACGATGAACTGGCCGGCGCCTTGGCGCAGTCTCGTCAGTTCAGCGCCGAAGACCTCGATGAGCGTTTGCGCGACCTGGAAAAACGCCTGAAGTCGGTCAAGCAGCAGCTCGATCACGCCGACAACAACAGCTACGCCCGACTGCGCGAAGAGTTCTCGCAGCAAGACGTCGAGCGCCTGATGCGCCTGTTCAACAGCGCGCTGTTCAGCCTGCCGCTGGGCGAACATGGCATCACCCTCGACGAAAACGGCGACTGGGTGAAATCCGTGGAGCTGATCCTCGACGGCTTCAAAGGTGAACGCTTCGAAGTGCCGGGCCTGTCCATCGACATCTCGCACATCGAACCACCGGCCTTGCAGGCCCTGGCTGACCGTGCGGCCCTGCGCGACCAGAAAGAACGCCTGGAAAAAGAACTCAAGCAACTGAAAACCCAGCAAGCCGTGGCTGCCGACCGTGCCGCGAGCAAGACCCAGACCGAAGTGCTGTACCAGCAAGTGCTGGATGCGCAGAAAGCCCTGGAAGATTTCCGTCGCGCGCAAACCCTGAGCGCCGAGGAAGGCGACAAGCTGGAACAGATGGCTCAGATGGAAGCCGCACAGGACGAATTGAAGCGTTCCAGCGATGCCTTTACCGAGCGCGTCCAGCAACTGTCGGCCAAGCTGCAATTGGTCGGCCGGCAAATCGGCGACATGGAAGCCAAGCAACGCACCCTCGACGACGCCCTGCGCCGCCGTCAGTTGCTGCCGGCGGACCTGCCGTTCGGCACGCCGTTCATGGACCCGATCGACGACTCCATGGACAACCTGCTGCCACTGCTCAACGACTACCAGGACAGCTGGCAAGGCCTGCTGCGCGCCGACGGCCAGATCGAGGCGCTGTACGCTCAGGTGCGCCTCAAGGGCGTGGCCAAGTTCGACAGCGAAGACGATATGGAACGTCGCCTGCAACTGTTGATCAACGCCTATGCGCACCGCACCGACGAAGCCCTGACCCTGGGCAAGGCTCGCCGTGCCGCCGTGACGGACATCGCCCGGACCCTGCGCAACATCCGCAGCGACTACGACAGCCTCGAACACCAGTTGGCTCTGTTCAACCGCGAAATCAACAAACGCCAGGTCTCCAACCTGCAAAGCTTCCGCATCGTGCTCGCGCCGAACAAGGAAGCGCTCAAGCACATCGACCAGATCATCCACAGCGCCGGTCAGTATGAGGAAGGCGAAACCCTGTCGGTCTTCGACCTCAGCCAAAGTGCCGAGCAGGACAACAAGAACGAAGAGGCCAAGGAATACCTGGCGCGACTGGTGGCGGCGAACCACAACCAGCTCGGCCTCAAGGATTTGTTCGAGTTGGCGTTCGAGATCACCAAGGTCAACGGCCAACCGGTGATCCACACCGACATCGACGGCGCCGCGTCCAACGGCACCACCATGACCATCAAGGCGCTGACCAACATGTACTTGTTGCTGCACTTGATGGACCGTGACCAGGCCGGTCGTGTACGCCTGCCGTACTACCTCGATGAAGCGGCGGACATCGATGAGAAGAACCAGGCCGCGTTGCTGGAAACCAGCCTGCAACTGGGCTTCGTGCCGATCCTGGCGAGCGTGAAGCCGCAGGTCTGCGCCAGTGTCGCCATCGACCTGGAAGGCGGCAGCGGCCCGGCCGGCATCTACATCGACGAGGCGGACTGGAAGTACATCCGTCGTCACGATCAGGTGAAGGCGACGGTCAACGAACAAGCGGATGAACCGGAGCTGGATGCGGTCTGAGGCTTGAATCGAAGGCAATAAAAAAGGCCGCGGTCCAATGGATCGCGGCCTTTTTCATAGGTGTGTCAATTAGCTTTGCAGTGAACTTCAGGGCCTCTTCGCGGGCAAGCCCGCTCCCACATTTGATTGCATTTCTTCAGGAACAACCCAGTCCCCTGTGGGAGCGGGCTTGCCCGCGAAGGCGTCATCACTGGCGCCCAATCAAATCCCTGTTATTTACCAAGGCTAATCTTCGGCGCCCAAGTCAGCCATTCCTCTTCGAACTTGTCGAACAACGCAAACGTCTGCTCCGGTCGCGCCGGGCTGCCCATGCGCTCGCCGTCCGGCGTGGCGAAGGCAACACCGCCCTGAATCATCGTCTCCAGGGATTCAGTGCGCACCGTTGCCCCCCTGAACAGTCCGACATCGAAGTCGAAACCGCTGGTGTTCCAGAACCGCGTGCCGCTACGCACCAGTGGCGCGTACTTCGGCTCGATCAGGATATGGATCAGCACACGATCAGCGGTCTGCCCCAGTTCATAACCCGTTACCTTGCCCACCGTGATTTCGCGATACGTCACCGGCACACCGGCCTTCAGCGAACCGCGACGAGCGGCGCTCAACACCAGACTCAAACCGTCTTCACGCTTTACAGCTTCAGGCGGGCTGGCCAGGGCCATGAAGCTTTTCTGCGGCCCCAGATTCTTGGCAGCCGGCAGCACTTCGATGTATTGCCCGGTCACCAGGGTTTCAAGGTTTGATGTCTTGATCAGCCCCAGTTCAGGCTTGACCACCCAGAACTGACTGCCGACCCGGGCGATGCGCTCCGGCACTTCGGTAATCCGCGCGGTCAGCAGCACCGATTGCAGGTCGTCACTCAGGTCAACGTCCTCGATCTTGCCGACATCCAGGCCCTTGAAGCGAATCGGCGTGCCCGTACGCAATCCATCGGCGCGATCGACCTTGATGGTAATCACCTCGCCCTTTTGCGTGGCGTCGTCATGGCTGGCGAACAAGCGGAAACGTGGAATGCGCTTTTGTAGCGGCGCCTTGGCTTCCGGGGTTTCAAACGCGATACCGCCGGCCATCAGGCTTTGCAGCGATTCACTCTTGACTTGAATGCCACCGGTCAGGCCACCCGAGAGCGTGATACCGCTGGCATTCCAGAAGCGTGTCGAGGCGTTGACCAGATCCTCGTATTCCTTCTCGATATGCACGCCGATAATCAATTGCTTTTTTTTGCGCGAGAACTGATAGCTCTGTACCGAACCGACCTTGACCTGCTTGTAGAGAACCGGGCTGCCGACTTCCAGCGAGCCAAGGTTTTCGGTGAACAACACCAGGTGCAGGCCCGGCGCACGCAGATCCAGGGGTGGCGCCTTGGGCCGCGCGACGAATTCGCGTTGCGGCGCGGCCCCCTTGTCGCCAGGACGCACAGCGATGTAGTTACCTTTGACCAGCGCCTCGAGACCGGTAATCCCGGCGAGAGAAATCGACGGTTTGACCACCCAGAACTGCGTACCGTCGACCAGGTAATCTTCGGCCAACGGGTCCATCGTCAACTCGGCGGTGGCTCCAGACAGGTCAGGATCGACCTTCAGCGCCTTGAGATTGCCGACCTGAATGCCTTTGTACATCACCGGCGTACGACCGGCCTGCAAGCCTTCGAAGTCGCTGAGCTTGACCTTGATCCGGATACCGGCCGCCGCCGCATCGAAGTCTTCATAGAGTCTGAACGGCAGGCTTGGGTCGGTAGGCGGGCTTTCCTTACGGTTTTCGGGTGTAGCGAACGCAATACCACCGGCGACAATGCTGGCCAGGGATTCACTGCGAATCTTCACCCCCGACAGATTGGCGTCGATGCTGATGCCGCTGGCATTCCAGAAACGGGTGTGTTTGCGCACCAGTTTGGCATAGGTCGGCTCGATGAAGACCTTGAGCTCGACGGTGCTCTGGTCCTCGGACAACACATAGCTTTTGATCTGGCCCACTTTGATCTGTTTGTAAAACACCGGACTGCCACGGTTCAGCGAGCCCAGGCGGTCAGCCTTGATGGTCAGGTGCAGACCGGGCTGGGCATCGGATAGCGGCGGTTCCTGGGCCAGGGCCTTGAACTTGCGAACCGGTTCACCCTCGCCCGGACTGATCGCAACGTAGTTGCCCGAAACCAGCGTCTCAAGACCGGTAATACCAGCCAACGTCACGCTCGGCTTGACCAGCCAGAAACGCGTGCTGGTGCGCAGGTATTGCTCCACGTCCTTGTTCATTTCGATGCTGGCGATTACGCCTTTGGAACTGCCTTCGTCATCGAGCTTGAGGCTTTTTACCTTGCCGACCGGCATGCCTTTATAGACAACTTCGGTCTTGTTGGCCTGAATGCCTTCGCCGCTTTCAAAGCGTACCTGAATCTCGATACCGGTCTCGTTATAGGCACGCCAGCCGAGCCAGCCGCCGATGATCAGGGCGATCAGGGGCAACACCCAAATGGCAGACCAGTTCGAAGCCGGTCGGGTTTTCGCTACAGGCAAATCAGTCATGGTCGTCGTCCGACTCCGTGTTGTCCCAAATCAGTCGGGGATCAAAAGTTACTGCGGCAAGCATCGTCAGGATCACCACCGAGGCGAAGGCGATGGCGCCAAGATTGGCTTCGATGCTGGCAAGCCGCCCAAAATTCACGACCGCCACGAGGATGGCAATCACAAAGATATCGAGCATCGACCAGCGGCCGATGAATTCAATGAAACGGTACATCCAGATACGCTGGCGAGCCGAAAGGGGCTGACGGCGCTGCACGGAAAACAGCAGCAGAGCAATGCCCACCAGCTTGAACGTGGGCACCACGATACTGGCGATAAACACCACGGCCGCAATGGGGAACATGCCGTAGTGCACCAACTCGACCACACCCGCCATGATCGTGCTGGGCGATCCTTTGCCGAGGGAGTTCACGGTCATGATCGGCAACAAATTGGCCGGTATGTAAAGAATGGCGGCGGTAATCAGCAATGCCCAGGTGCGCACCAGGCTATTCGGGCTGCGTGCATGCACCAACGCTCCGCAGCGTGTACAGACCTGCTCGTCGGTATCAGCTTCCTGCCTGTTCAATTCATGACATTCCTTGCAAATCAGAATGCCTGCATCAATCGCCCGCATGGGCATCCTCTCCTGATAACGCTTGCCAGATCTGGTGAGGCGACATTACGACCTCCAACCAGACTTGAATCAGCAATAAACCAATGAAGCACGCTAGGCCGAGGCCGACGGTGATGGCTGCCATATCTGCCAGTTTGACGATCGCCACCAGCACGCCCATGAAGTAAACCTCGAGCATCCCCCATTCGCGAATATGGTGATAAATGCGATAGAGCAACAAACCGTAGCTGCGCCCGACATCAAAACGAATACTCAACAATACGGCCAGTTGGCACAGCAGCTTGAGCAGCGGGATCCCCATGCTGCACAGGAATACAATCACTGAAACGCTTTGCATGCCCGTATCAAAAAGGGCGACAACGCCGCTCCAGACAGTGTCTTGCGAAGACTGCCCGAGTAGATTGAGCTGCATGATGGGTAAAAAGTTCGCCGGAATAAACAACAACAAGGCGGCTATGACCAGGGCGAGACTGCGCTGTACGACGTTGTACCGATTGGCATAAAGCTCGTAGCCACAGCGCGGGCACAGGGCCTTTTCGCCATGGGCGAGCTCTGGTTTGCGCATGAGCAAGTCGCACTCATGGCAGGCAACCAGATCTTCCAGTGGTAATTCTGACAGCTCGTTGGCGTCAACCGAATCCGGCATAAGCGCTCTGACTCTGAAAAAGTTGGACCTATTCTAGTGTCCTGGGACAAAAATAACTGCGCCAATTTGTGCTCGATTGAGCGTGCTTTTTCTAAGCCAAAAAACAAAACCCCAACTGCTTTCGCAATTGGGGTTTCGGAATTTAATCTTGACGATGACCTACTCTCACATGGGGAAACCCCACACTACCATCGGCGATGCATCGTTTCACTTCTGAGTTCGGGATGGGATCAGGTGGTTCCAACGCTCTATGGTCGTCAAGAAATTCGGGTACTGAGTCGTGGCCAGTCGGCCTCGCTTCAGCAAATTGGGTATGTGACAGCTGGTGTTTTGTGAGTCTCTCGAACTTTCGGTTCGTTTCGTCTTCACACACCGCAATCTGATGCTCTTTCGAGTAGTCAAATTGCTTGGGTGTTATATGGTCAAGCCTCACGGGCAATTAGTATTGGTTAGCTCAACGCCTCACAGCGCTTACACACCCAACCTATCAACGTCGTAGTCTTCGACGGCCCTTCAGGGAACTCAAGGTTCCAGTGAGATCTCATCTTGAGGCAAGTTTCCCGCTTAGATGCTTTCAGCGGTTATCTTTTCCGAACATAGCTACCCGGCAATGCCACTGGCGTGACAACCGGAACACCAGAGGTTCGTCCACTCCGGTCCTCTCGTACTAGGAGCAGCCCCTCTCAAATCTCAAACGTCCACGGCAGATAGGGACCGAACTGTCTCACGACGTTCTAAACCCAGCTCGCGTACCACTTTAAATGGCGAACAGCCATACCCTTGGGACCGGCTTCAGCCCCAGGATGTGATGAGCCGACATCGAGGTGCCAAACACCGCCGTCGATATGAACTCTTGGGCGGTATCAGCCTGTTATCCCCGGAGTACCTTTTATCCGTTGAGCGATGGCCCTTCCATACAGAACCACCGGATCACTAAGACCTACTTTCGTACCTGCTCGACGTGTCTGTCTCGCAGTCAAGCGCGCTTTTGCCTTTATACTCTACGACCGATTTCCGACCGGTCTGAGCGCACCTTCGTACTCCTCCGTTACTCTTTAGGAGGAGACCGCCCCAGTCAAACTACCCACCATACACTGTCCTCGATCCGGATAACGGACCTGAGTTAGAACCTCAAAGTTGCCAGGGTGGTATTTCAAGGATGGCTCCACGCGAACTGGCGTCCACGCTTCAAAGCCTCCCACCTATCCTACACAAGCAAATTCAAAGTCCAGTGCAAAGCTATAGTAAAGGTTCACGGGGTCTTTCCGTCTAGCCGCGGATACACTGCATCTTCACAGCGATTTCAATTTCACTGAGTCTCGGGTGGAGACAGCGCCGCCATCGTTACGCCATTCGTGCAGGTCGGAACTTACCCGACAAGGAATTTCGCTACCTTAGGACCGTTATAGTTACGGCCGCCGTTTACCGGGGCTTCGATCAAGAGCTTCGCGTTAGCTAACCCCATCAATTAACCTTCCGGCACCGGGCAGGCGTCACACCCTATACGTCCACTTTCGTGTTTGCAGAGTGCTGTGTTTTTAATAAACAGTCGCAGCGGCCTGGTATCTTCGACCGGCGTGGGCTTACGGAGCAAGTCCTTCACCCTCACCGGCGCACCTTCTCCCGAAGTTACGGTGCCATTTTGCCTAGTTCCTTCACCCGAGTTCTCTCAAGCGCCTTGGTATTCTCTACCCAACCACCTGTGTCGGTTTGGGGTACGGTTCCTGGTTATCTGAAGCTTAGAAGCTTTTCTTGGAAGCATGGCATCAACCACTTCGTCACCCAAAGGGTAACTCGTCATCAGCTCTCGGCCTTAGAATCCCGGATTTACCTAAGATTCCAGCCTACCACCTTAAACTTGGACAACCAACGCCAAGCTGGCCTAGCCTTCTCCGTCCCTCCATCGCAATAACCAGAAGTACAGGAATATTAACCTGTTTTCCATCGACTACGCTTTTCAGCCTCGCCTTAGGGACCGACTAACCCTGCGTCGATTAACGTTGCGCAGGAAACCTTGGTCTTTCGGCGTGGGTGTTTTTCACACCCATTGTCGTTACTCATGTCAGCATTCGCACTTCTGATACCTCCAGCAAGCTTCTCAACTCACCTTCACAGGCTTACAGAACGCTCCTCTACCGCATCACCCGAAGGTGATACCCGTAGCTTCGGTGTATGGTTTGAGCCCCGTTACATCTTCCGCGCAGGCCGACTCGACTAGTGAGCTATTACGCTTTCTTTAAAGGGTGGCTGCTTCTAAGCCAACCTCCTAGCTGTCTAAGCCTTCCCACATCGTTTCCCACTTAACCATAACTTTGGGACCTTAGCTGACGGTCTGGGTTGTTTCCCTTTTCACGACGGACGTTAGCACCCGCCGTGTGTCTCCCATGCTCGGCACTTGTAGGTATTCGGAGTTTGCATCGGTTTGGTAAGTCGGGATGACCCCCTAGCCGAAACAGTGCTCTACCCCCTACAGTGATACATGAGGCGCTACCTAAATAGCTTTCGAGGAGAACCAGCTATCTCCGAGCTTGATTAGCCTTTCACTCCGATCCACAGGTCATCCGCTAACTTTTCAACGGTAGTCGGTTCGGTCCTCCAGTCAGTGTTACCTAACCTTCAACCTGCCCATGGATAGATCGCCCGGTTTCGGGTCTATTCCCAGCGACTAGACGCCCTATTAAGACTCGCTTTCGCTACGCCTCCCCTATTCGGTTAAGCTCGCCACTGAAAATAAGTCGCTGACCCATTATACAAAAGGTACGCAGTCACCCAACAAAGTGGGCTCCCACTGCTTGTACGCATACGGTTTCAGGATCTATTTCACTCCCTCTCCGGGGTTCTTTTCGCCTTTCCCTCACGGTACTAGTTCACTATCGGTCAGTCAGTAGTATTTAGCCTTGGAGGATGGTCCCCCCATATTCAGACAAAGTTTCTCGTGCTCCGTCCTACTCGATTTCATGACTAAGAGATTTTCGCGTACAGGGCTATCACCCACTATGGCCGCACTTTCCAGAGCGTTCCGCTAATCTCAAAGCCACTTAAGGGCTAGTCCCCGTTCGCTCGCCACTACTAAGGGAATCTCGGTTGATTTCTTTTCCTCAGGGTACTTAGATGTTTCAGTTCCCCTGGTTCGCCTCTTGCACCTATGTATTCAGTACAAGATAACCATCTTATGATGGCTGGGTTCCCCCATTCAGACATCTCCGGATCAAAGTCTGTTTGCCGACTCCCCGAAGCTTTTCGCAGGCTACCACGTCTTTCATCGCCTCTGACTGCCAAGGCATCCACCGTATGCGCTTCTTCACTTGACCATATAACCCCAAGCAATCTGGTTATACTATGAAGACGACATTCGCCGAAAATTCGCGATTAAACTCACAAATTTTACCTTAGCCTGAATAAACACCAGTGAAAGTGCTATCCAGTCTATCTTTCTATCACATACCCAAATTTTTAAAGAACGATCTAATCAAAAGACTAGAAATCAATATTCATTGCAGAATATTCATTTCTAAACTCTCAAACTTTCGAAGCAGTTAATGGTGGAGCCAAACGGGATCGAACCGTTGACCTCCTGCGTGCAAGGCAGGCGCTCTCCCAGCTGAGCTATGGCCCCATACAAAATTGGTGGGTCTGGGCAGATTCGAACTGCCGACCTCACCCTTATCAGGGGTGCGCTCTAACCAACTGAGCTACAGACCCAATTTCGAGCGCGTAACTGTTAGCGTTGAGCTATCAGCTTGGAGCTTAAAGCTGCTTCTATCGTCTTCTTCAATGAATCAAGCAATTCGTGTGGGAACTTATGGAGCAGCTGAGTCGTCGATTAAGGAGGTGATCCAGCCGCAGGTTCCCCTACGGCTACCTTGTTACGACTTCACCCCAGTCATGAATCACACCGTGGTAACCGTCCTCCCGAAGGTTAGACTAGCTACTTCTGGTGCAACCCACTCCCATGGTGTGACGGGCGGTGTGTACAAGGCCCGGGAACGTATTCACCGCGACATTCTGATTCGCGATTACTAGCGATTCCGACTTCACGCAGTCGAGTTGCAGACTGCGATCCGGACTACGATCGGTTTTGTGGGATTAGCTCCACCTCGCGGCTTGGCAACCCTCTGTACCGACCATTGTAGCACGTGTGTAGCCCAGGCCGTAAGGGCCATGATGACTTGACGTCATCCCCACCTTCCTCCGGTTTGTCACCGGCAGTCTCCTTAGAGTGCCCACCATAACGTGCTGGTAACTAAGGACAAGGGTTGCGCTCGTTACGGGACTTAACCCAACATCTCACGACACGAGCTGACGACAGCCATGCAGCACCTGTCTCAATGTTCCCGAAGGCACCAATCCATCTCTGGAAAGTTCATTGGATGTCAAGGCCTGGTAAGGTTCTTCGCGTTGCTTCGAATTAAACCACATGCTCCACCGCTTGTGCGGGCCCCCGTCAATTCATTTGAGTTTTAACCTTGCGGCCGTACTCCCCAGGCGGTCAACTTAATGCGTTAGCTGCGCCACTAAGAGCTCAAGGCTCCCAACGGCTAGTTGACATCGTTTACGGCGTGGACTACCAGGGTATCTAATCCTGTTTGCTCCCCACGCTTTCGCACCTCAGTGTCAGTATCAGTCCAGGTGGTCGCCTTCGCCACTGGTGTTCCTTCCTATATCTACGCATTTCACCGCTACACAGGAAATTCCACCACCCTCTACCATACTCTAGCTCGTCAGTTTTGAATGCAGTTCCCAGGTTGAGCCCGGGGCTTTCACATCCAACTTAACGAACCACCTACGCGCGCTTTACGCCCAGTAATTCCGATTAACGCTTGCACCCTCTGTATTACCGCGGCTGCTGGCACAGAGTTAGCCGGTGCTTATTCTGTCGGTAACGTCAAAATTGCAGAGTATTAATCTACAACCCTTCCTCCCAACTTAAAGTGCTTTACAATCCGAAGACCTTCTTCACACACGCGGCATGGCTGGATCAGGCTTTCGCCCATTGTCCAATATTCCCCACTGCTGCCTCCCGTAGGAGTCTGGACCGTGTCTCAGTTCCAGTGTGACTGATCATCCTCTCAGACCAGTTACGGATCGTCGCCTTGGTGAGCCATTACCTCACCAACTAGCTAATCCGACCTAGGCTCATCTGATAGCGCAAGGCCCGAAGGTCCCCTGCTTTCTCCCGTAGGACGTATGCGGTATTAGCGTTCCTTTCGAAACGTTGTCCCCCACTACCAGGCAGATTCCTAGGCATTACTCACCCGTCCGCCGCTGAATTCAGGAGCAAGCTCCTGTCATCCGCTCGACTTGCATGTGTTAGGCCTGCCGCCAGCGTTCAATCTGAGCCATGATCAAACTCTTCAGTTCAAACATCTTTGGGTTTTGAGAAAACCCTAAACTTGGCTCAGCAATCGTTGGTTACATCTTTGATTTCTCGCGGAGTAACTTGTGATGCTGATAATCTGTTGACTAGCAGTCTGACTCCACAAGCACCCACACGAATTGCTTGATTCAGTTGTTAAAGAGCGGTTGGTTAAGATCTTTCATCTCAACCGAGGCGCGCATTCTACAGCAGCCTCATTTGCTGTCAAGTGATTTTTTTCAGAAGTTTTCAAGGAATCCTTAACAACTTCAACCACTTGCGCTTTCGATCTCTCGTCAGCGGGAGGCGAATTCTACAGCGTTACCCGCTGCTGTCAACACCTCTTTTTCAACTTCCTTTCGACTTCGATGAACTGAAGCAACTTGCTGCCGAAAACTGCGTAACTCTTTGTTTATCAAGGAGTTTTCCGTTTCAACTGCGCCGGAAGTGGGGCGAATTATAGACATCTGAAATCTGCCGTCAACACCTTTTTACGCCTATTTGGCAGAAGAGGCCTTTTTAGCCGTTAAACGCGGGATTCGACGAGCTACGGGCGGTAGCCGCAATACTAATAACAACGCACCTATAGAAGCATAGATCGCCCACTCCTTGAGGTCGGCACGCACAATCCAGAGCATATGCAGCAATCCAAGCCCGAGAATGACATAAGCCAGGCGATGCAACTTCTTCCAACTCGCCCGCAATCGCCGCTGACTGTATCGATTGGACGTCACCGCCAATGCCAGCAAACCAAGAAAGCCCAGCGCCCCGACAATAATGTAAGGCCGCTTGCGCAACTCGACACCCAGCTGCGACCAGTCAAAACCAAGAATGAATGCGGCATAGCTACTGAGGTGGAGCACTACATAGGTAAAACACCACAACCCCAACTGGCGCCGCACAACAATCCACCCCGACCAACCGGTGAGCTTGTGCAAAGGCGTCATACCCAAAGTCACGAGCAGCAGAACAAGCGCCCCCAACCCCAATCGATCGACCAGCACCTTGCCCGGATCCGGCCCGAGGACATCCTCCCAGGCCTGATACAACCACAGCAGCGGCCACACCAGTACCACGACAAAGACACCGATACGCCACAACGGATAGCGCATCAGTAGTTCTTCCTCAGGTCGAGCCCCGTATATAGAGAGGCAACTTCCTCTGAATAGCCGTTGAACATTTGCGTATCGCGCACATTGGGCTTGAACAAACCGCTCGGCAGGCGGCGTTCACGAGCCTGAGTCCAGCGAGGATGATCAACCGTGGGATTCACGTTCGCATAAAAGCCATACTCATCCGGAGCAATACTTTGCCAGGTGGTTTTCGGCTGCTCGCTGACCAGACTGATGCGCACAATGGACTTGATGCTCTTGAAGCCATATTTCCAGGGCACCACCAAACGCAACGGCGCGCCGTTTTGATTAGGCAACTCACGCCCGTACATGCCTACCGCAAGAATCGCCAACGGGTTCATCGCCTCATCCAGACGCAGCCCTTCTATATAGGGCCAGTCGATCAAGGCAAAACCGGAGCGTTGCCCCGGCATGCTTTTGGAATCCTGCAGGGTTTCGAAGCGGATGAATCTGGCTTTCGAGTTCGGCTCTACTTCCTTGAGTAACGCCGAGAGGGGAAAGCCGATCCAGGGAATGACCATCGACCAGGCTTCCACGCAACGCAGTCGGTAGATTCGCTCCTCAAGCCGGTACGGTTTCATGAAGTCCTCCAGCGCATACCGCCCTGGCTTGCCCACCTCCCCGTCCACGACCACCGACCACGGCTCAGTCTTCAGCGCGCCGGCATTGGCGGCCGGATCCCCCTTGTCGGTGCCGAACTCGTAGAAGTTGTTGTAGTGGGTCGCATCCTTGAACGGCGTGATCGCCTCATCCTTGACGTTGACCGCACCCCACTGGGTAGCAGGAAGTTTTTCGCTGAACCAGGAAGGCGCCTTGCCGGGTTCGACATCCGGGTAACGCGCAGCATCGCCAGCGCTGGCCCATTGCGGCAGGCTGCCCAAAGCGAAGCCGGCAACCGTGGCACCGAGCACTTTGCGTCGAGACAGATAGAGGGATTCAGGCGTGACGTCCGACTCATGGCAGTCGGACGTTCTGGTGACTTTGATCAGCATGGTTACTCCGCAGCTCTGGAGGACAGATGCACCCATAGACTGCGGAGTATGAGGGAAATTACGCGCTCTTGTTACGGCGAAGACGTAACAGGTATTGAACCGGGCCGGAGGCTGCATAGGCGAGAAACACCAGCAACAGGATACGCGGCGGATCACTGAACACCACCGCAAACACCAGTACCACAGCGAGAATCGCCACGAACGGCACGCGCCCTTTCAAGTCCAGCTCCTTGAAGCTGTTGTACTTGATGTTGCTGACCATCAGCATGCCGGCCGCCGCCACCATCAGCGCAACCAGGAAGGACATCTTCGAGCCCTGAATGCCGTAATCGCTGAATGCCCAGACGATGCCTGCAACAACACCCGCCGCCGCCGGGCTGGCCAGCCCGATAAAGTAGCGCTTGTCCGCCGTACCGACCTGAGTGTTGAAACGTGCGAGACGCAGCGCCGCACCCGCGACATAAATGAAGGCGACCATCCAGCCAACCTTGCCCATGTCACCCAGCGCCCAACCAAAGGCCAGCAATGCCGGTGCGACACCAAAGGCAACCATGTCCGACAGCGAGTCGTACTCGGCACCAAAGGCGCTCTGGGTATTGGTCATACGGGCCACGCGGCCATCAAGGCCATCGAGCACCATCGCAACGAAGATCGCGATGGCCGCAAACGCGAAATACTTGCTCGCATTGGCCGAGTCACCCGCACTCAGGGCCGCCTGGGCGCTCATCGAGTTGATGATGGAGTAAAACCCTGCGAACAGGTTCGCAGTGGTAAACAGGTTCGGCAGAAGATAGATACCACGATGCCGGACTTTACGACCTTCAGCGTCATGGCCCTCCTCGACATGTTCATCGATGGGCAGCAGGCTTTCGGCGTCAGAAGCCTGGTTTGGCTCTTCGGGGCGTTCGCTCATGGACATTACCTTGCAACGGGGTGGAAAGTTTGGACAGGTGTCTGGGACGACGGTTCGGCCGCAAACGATGCAGCTTTATACCAGAACCGCTCTCCCAAACGAAAAAACGCGGCCTAAGCCGCGTTTTTCGTACAAGGGCGTGACTTAGTTTTTGGCTTTGTCGACGATCTTGTTGGCACCGATCCACGGCATCATGGAGCGCAGTTGCTCGCCGATGATTTCGATACCGTGAGCGGCGTTGTTACGACGCTTGGCGGTCATCGAAGGATAGCCGGTAGCGCCTTCGCTGATGAACATCTTGGCGTATTCGCCGTCCTGAATACGTTTCAGGGCGTTGCGCATGGCCTGACGGGACTCGGCGTTGATGACTTCCGGGCCGGTCACGTACTCGCCGTATTCGGCGTTGTTGGAGATCGAGTAGTTCATGTTGGCGATACCGCCTTCGTACATGAGGTCAACGATCAGCTTCAGTTCGTGCAGGCACTCGAAGTAGGCCATTTCCGGCGCGTAGCCAGCTTCAACCAGGGTTTCGAAACCGGCTTTTACCAGCTCAACGGTACCGCCACACAGAACGGCTTGCTCGCCGAACAGGTCGGTTTCGGTCTCGTCCTTGAAAGTGGTTTCGATGATGCCGGTACGACCGCCGCCAACGCCGGCAGCGTAGGACAGTGCAACGTTCTTGGCGTTGCCCGAGGCGTCCTGGTAGATAGCGATCAGGTCAGGGATACCGCCGCCTTTCACGAATTCGGAACGTACGGTGTGGCCTGGAGCCTTCGGCGCGATCATGATCACGTCGAGGTCAGCGCGCGGCACAACCTGGTTGTAGTGGATCGCGAAACCGTGGGAGAAGGCCAGGGTGGCGCCTTTCTTGATGTTCGGCTCGATTTCGTTCTTGTACAGGGAGGACTGGAACTCGTCCGGGGTCAGGATCATGACCAGGTCGGCCGCTGCAACAGCGGAAGCAACGTCGGTCACTTTCAGGCCGTGGGCTTCTGCCTTGGCAACGGTAGCCGAACCTTTACGCAGGCCAACAGTCACGTCAACACCGGAATCTTTCAGGTTGCACGCCTGAGCGTGGCCCTGGGAACCGTAACCGATGATGGCAACTTTCTTGCCCTGGATGATCGACAGGTCGCAGTCTTTATCGTAGAAAACTTTCATGAATTTCCCCTATATCAGGCCGTTCAGGCCGTTCGCTAATTTGGTTTAGATGCTGAGTACTTTGTCGCCGCGGGCAATGCCGGTCACGCCACTACGGACGGTTTCCAGAATCGAGGCGGTGCCGATGGACTGAATGAAGCTGTCGAGCTTGTCGCTGGTACCGGTCAGTTGAACGGTATACACGCTGGCGCTGACATCGACGATCTGCCCACGGTAAATATCGGTGGTGCGCTTGATCTCGGCGCGCTGGGCGCCGGTGGCCTTGACCTTGACCAACATCAGTTCGCGCTCGATGTGAGCACTTTCCGACAGGTCGACCAGTTTTACCACTTCGATCAGTTTGTTCAGGTTCTTGGTGATCTGCTCAATGACTTCATCGTGACCGACAGTGGTCAGCGTCAGACGCGACAGGGTCGGGTCTTCGGTTGGGGCCACGGTCAGGCTTTCGATGTTGTAGTTGCGCTGCGAGAACAGGCCAACCACACGAGACAGAGCGCCGGGTTCGTTTTCCAGAAGCAAGGAAATAATGTGCCGCATGATTAAGTACGCTCCGTCTTGCTCAGCCACATATCGCGCATGGAGCCGTCTTTGATCTGCATCGGATAGACGTGCTCGCTGGTGTCGACCGAAATGTCGATCACCACCAGGCGATCTTTCATGGCGAACGCCTCTTCCATCTTCGACTTCAAGTCCTTCGAATCGGTGATACGCACGCCAACGTGACCGTAGGCCTCTGCCAGTTTGACGAAGTCAGGCAACGATTCCATATAGGAATGAGAGTGGCGGCTGCCGTAGCTCATGTCCTGCCACTGGCGAACCATGCCCAGCACACCATTGTTCAGGATGACGATCTTGACCGGCAAACCGTATTGCAGGCAGGTCGACAGCTCCTGAATGTTCATCTGGATACTGCCCTCCCCAGTGACGCAAACGACGTCGTCATCCGGGAAGCTCAACTTGATGCCCATGGCCGCCGGAAAACCGAAGCCCATGGTGCCCAGACCACCGGAGTTGATCCAGCGGTTCGGCTTGTTGAACGTGTAGTACTGCGCCGCGAACATCTGGTGCTGACCCACGTCGGAGGCTACAAAGGCATCGCCCTTGGTCACTTCGCACAGGGTTTCGATCACGGCCTGCGGCTTGATGACGCTGCCGTCGCCCTTGTCATAAGGGAACAGGCCACGATCACCGCGCCACTCATCGACTTGCTTCCACCAGCTGGCAACGGACTCCTTGTTCGGGGTCTCGCCGATTTCCTTGAGGATCGCGACCATTTCGGTCAGGACACTCTCGACCGGACCCACGATCGGCACGTCGGCCTTGATGGTCTTGGAGATCGAAGCCGGGTCGATGTCGATGTGAATGATCTTGGCGTTCGGGCAGAACTTCGACGCGCCGTTGATGACACGGTCGTCGAAACGCGCGCCGACAGCGAGGATCACGTCAGCATGGTGCATCGCCAGGTTGGCGGTGTAGCTGCCGTGCATGCCAAGCATGCCGATGAACTGACGGTCGGTGCCAGGGAAGCCACCGAGGCCCATCAGAGTATTGGTCACTGGCAGGTTGAGCATCTTGGCCAGTTCGGTCAGTGGTGCGGAACCACCGCCGAGGATCACGCCGCCGCCCGAATACAACACAGGACGCTTGGCCGCCAGGAGCATTTCTGCCGCCTTGCGGATTTGACCGGAGTGACCGCGAACAGCCGGGCTGTAGGAACGCAGCTTGGCTTTTTTCGGGAAGACGTATTCGAACTTCTCGGCCGGGTTGGTCATGTCTTTCGGAATATCGACAACGACCGGACCAGGGCGACCGGATTGCGCCAGGTAGAAGGCTTTCTTCATGACTTCCGGGATTTCCGACGCGTGCTTGATCATGAAGCTGTGTTTCACGATCGGCCGGGAGATACCGATCATGTCGGTTTCCTGGAATGCGTCGGTGCCAACCATGGTGCTCGGCACCTGGCCGGAAATGACCACCATCGGAATGGAGTCCATATAGGCCGTGGCAATACCGGTGATGGCGTTTGTCGCGCCCGGCCCGGAAGTCACCAGTACCACACCGGCTTTACCGGTGGCACGGGCGTAGCCGTCAGCCATATGGGTAGCCGCTTGCTCGTGACGAACCAGGATGTGGGTCACTTCCGGTTCTTTGAACAGGGCATCGTAGACATGAAGAAGAGCACCACCCGGGTACCCGTAGATATATTTGACGCCTTCGTCGCGCAAAAAGCGGACGAGCATCTCACCGCCAGATAAAAGCTCCACGTTGCTCACCTCTAAAACGCCAGAATACCGCCCACGAAAAATGGGACGGGTCTTAATAGGTTTACTTCTCAGCAGAGCATGAGCGACGGTGGTCGCCGACTACGTCAGCACTGACTGAGCAAGTATTGGGATCGTCCCAAGTGTTGCGGGGCTTTCCCACCCAGCGCGAGGTAACGCGTTGCGGGTGTAACAGGTCGACGCGGATATGCGCCTCATGATCTGCTGAGAGGGTCTGCTTCTGGCAGTCCCTGTACAGCGGACTTTGGATTCTTCTGTTTCGCCCTTCGCAAGTCAAGTCGTCTATGAGCTTTATTCTACTAAGCACATGAGAACGCAAGAAAAAACCCGTAAATCCGCCCTGTGTTAGCTTCGATTGCGCAACTTTTGGCAAAAAATTGGCACGCGCATGCACTTACCCTGCAACGGCCGACAAAATAGAGAGGGATTGTGAACAACTGCCAGCAGACGCTGGCAGCTTCTGGCTCAGCGAGAGGCGGTGATCAACTGATCAAACTGCTTGAGCAATACCTGCAACTGCCGATCCTTGCCCTGGACATTGCGTCCGGAAAAGACCATTTCAGCCATCTCCTGAATGCCCGAAGCATTGGGTAACGGCAAATCCTGCTCGAGGATCATCTTCATGCGCGGCAGGAAGATCCATTGCAGCCATTGCTCGAAATCCAGTGTATCGACCGAAAACGGCTCGACACTGGAAAGCGCTTCGGCCGATGGCGAGACCTCGTCCCACCAGCCTTGCACCCGCAACTCGCGCTCGATCAACAGCAGTTGATCGGCGATTTTCAGAAAGCGCGCATCCATCACAGCGTTACCTTGGCCTTCTGGCGCGCCAGTGCCGCGCCCTGGGAGTCACCCTGCTTTTCACGTGCCTGGGCGATCAGCTCCCACAAGTTGGCCTGAAGGGCCGGACGCCCATTGGCCAACGTCAGCCCACGGCGAGCGAACTGCTCGGCCTGGGCTGCATCGCCTTGAGCCATCCGCACCTGCGCCAGACGGTACAGCACCTGCGGTTCACGCGGAGCAACGCGCTGGGCGCGCTCAAGGCTGGAAGAGGCACCGTTGAGATCACCGCTCGCCTGTTGCTGCTGAGCGGTGGTCAGCAAAGCCAGTACCGGGCCGTCCAGTTGCTCGTCGGCAGAGAGCCCGCCCGAACTGGCCGACGGAATTCCGCTTGGCGACGACGGCATGCTGTAGCTGCCCTGATTGATCGGCGCCGACTGTACCGGCGACGTGTCAATCGGCCCCGGCGTGATCGGCCCCGGGGTAATAGGCGTAGTGCTGATTGGCGTGGAAGTCGTTGCAGCGCCTGGCACCATCACCACGACGCCGCTGTCACCTTGAGGAATCGCCTGGGTCTGCGACTGACCTTGTACAGGGCGCTTGACGGTCGTCTGGCGGAAGCCGCCATTGGCCGAGATCCGCTCACTGTTGGACACCGCGGTACCAGAATCCACAACCGGAATCGAACCACGTTGGACGGTAGAACAACCGCTGAGCAAAGCTACGGCGGCAACCGCTGGAATCAACCACTTGTTCACTTGAAACCCTCTTTGCTTAATTCATCCAGCCCTTGACCCAATCCATCACCGACTCGACAGGGGTTTCACCACCGCAAGCGGCACCGGGAGGCGGTTCGCTGCCGCGAATATACGGCATCTGCACGGCACCGGGGCAACCGGCGTCGGAACCTTGTCCGGTTCGCGAATCCACCCAGGCCTGGACGATATTATCCGGCTGCGGCATGTCCAGCGGCAACGGGTCGGCCTTGCGCATGAAGCTGGTCCAGACCTGCAAGGCACCGGTGGCACCCGTGAATGGCGTCTTGCCGTTGTCATCGCGCCCCAGCCAGACCACCGCCAGCAAGTCCTGGCTGAAACCGGCAAACCAACTGTCTCGCGAGTCGTTACTGGTGCCGGTTTTACCCGCGAGGTTCAGCGTTCTTGGCAACACGTTGTAAACCGAGCTGCCGGTACCTTCTCGCATCACGCGCTGCATGGCGCTCTGAATCAGGTAAATGGAGGCCGGATCGAAACGCTGCTGAATCTGGAACGGATAACGCTTGAGCGGCTCGCCTTCGGCAGTCAGCACGCTGCGAATCCCGCGCATCGGCGTATTGAAGCCACCGTTGGCGAGGGTCTGGTACATGGTCGCCACTTCGATGGGCGTCATCCCGCCAGCGCCGAGCAACATCGACGGGAAGGCCGGGAATTCACGAGACACCCCCAGGCGTTCCACCGTCTTCAGGACGTTCGGCACACCGACCGCCAGGCCGAGGCGCGCGGTGGACAGGTTGTAGGAATGCGCCAACCCCTGATAGAGGAAGACGGTACCGTGAGAACGACGATCATAGTTTTGCGGCTTCCAGACCTGGCCGTCGGCGCCCTTGACCGAGAAGGACTCGTCCGACAGCCAGCTGGTCAACGTGTACTGGCTCGGCTTCTCCAGCGCGGTCAGGTACACCGCCGGCTTGATCAACGAGCCGATCGGCCGCACAGCATCCAGCGCCCGGTTGAACCCGGCAAAACTGGCCTGGCGACTGCCGATCATGGCCTGTACTTCGCCGGTCTCCGGGTTGGTCACGACCATGGCCGCCTCGACGTCATCGGAACCCTTACGCCCGGCCAGGCGCTTGAAGGTGTCGTTGACCGAGGCCTCAGCCTTCATCTGCAGGATCGGGTCGAAACTGGTGAAGATGCGCAGGCCTTCCTCGGTCAAGTCTTCGTCGCGATAGTCTTCGCGCAACTGACGCTTGACCAGATCGAGGAAGCCGGGGAACGAGCTGTCCGCCAGACTGCCGCGCTTGGTCACGCCCAGCGGCATTTTCTTCGCCGCCTCAACCTGCTCGGCAGTCGCAACGCCCTGCTCTTGCAGCACATCGAGTACCAGGTTGCGCCGCTCAAGGGCACGCTCCGGATAACGACGGGGGTTATAGGAAGAAGGTCCCTTGACCATGCCCACCAGCAGCGCGACCTGATGCAGCTTGAGCTCGGCCAGCGGCTGACTGAAGAAGAACTGGCTGGCCAGCCCGAAACCATGCACCGCGCGCTGACCGTCCTGCCCGATAAATACTTCGTTGAGGTAAGCCTCAAGGATTTCGCGTTTGTCGTAATGCAGTTCAAGCAGCAGCGCCATCATCGCTTCGGTGAGCTTGCGGCTCAGGCTGCGCTCGTTGGTCAGATAGAAGTTCTTGACCAACTGCTGAGTCAGGGTACTGCCGCCCTGACGCATGCGGCCGGATGAACCGTTGACCCAGACCGCTCGGGCGATCGACTTCGGCGAAACACCGAAGTGATGATAAAAATCGCGGTCCTCGACAGCCACCAGCGTTTCCAGCAGATACGGCGGCACCTGATCGATCTTGATCAGAATCCGGTCTTCGAGGTTTTTCGGGTACAGGCCACCGATCAACAGCGGCTCCAGGCGCACCACCGACAGTTTCGAGCCTTTTGCCCCCGCCAACTCGGCCACGTAATCGCCAGAGAAACGCACCCGCACCGGTTGCGCCTGCTCCATGCCTTCATAGAACTGGAAGCCACGGGTGTTCAGGTCAACGGTATTGCCGTTGACCGACGCCGCGCCCGGACCGTTGGCCACGCTTTCACGGCGATAACCCAGGGCATCGAGCTCGGTCAGGAAATCATCCCGGCTCAGCTTTTGTCCGACGAACAGCTCGAGCGGACGTGCGTAAACCTTGGCCGGAATGGTCCAGCGCTTGCCGGAGAACTTCTCCTGAACGATCGCATCAAGGTAAACGGCGAATCCAGCCAGCACTACCAGGCCGACCAGACTGAGTTTAATGGCCCAGCCCAGCCACGGGCGCAGGCCCCTGGAGGGTGGTTTTTTGGGGGTACGGGGAGTTCGAGTACGAGTCATGGCGGCGGATTATACGCACTTTATTCATACTCAACAGGAGCGCTCCGAGGTTTGCGTCAAGCGGACTTGCAGCCATAATGACGGCCTTGATTTTCCAGACTCTGAAGGATCGCCTGTGAGCCAGACCTTGATCGCTGCCCTGCAAAACCCTGCCCTCTACCCGCACCCGGTAGAAGGATTCCAGGTCATCGAAACCCATATCTCCTGGGTCATTCTCACCGGCCCCTTCGCTTATAAAGTGAAGAAACCGGTCAACTTCGGTTTTCTCGACTTTACCGGCCTTGAGGCTCGCGAACATTTTTGTACTGAAGAGCTGCGCCTAAACCAGCGCCTGACCGACGATTTGTACCTGGAAGTGTTGCCCGTCACCGGCAGCGCCGAGGCTCCGCAATTGGGCGGCGAAGGGCCAGCCATCGAGTATCTGCTGAAGATGCGCCAGTTCCCGCAAAGCGGACTGTTGAGCACCCTGCAAGCCAATGGCGAATTGACCACCGCGCACATCGACGAGATGGCCGAGCAAATCGCCCGCTTCCACTTAAGCGCCCCCAAAGTGCCGGCCGGGCATGAAGCGGGCACCCCGGACAGCGTCATGGCGCCGGTACGGCAGAACTTCGAACAGATCCGCCCGTTCCTCAGCGACAAAGCCGACCTGTTGCAACTCGACGCCCTGCAAGCCTGGGCCGAAAGCAGCTTCGAGCGCCTCAAACCACTGCTCGCCCAGCGCAAGGCCGAAGGCTTCATTCGTGAATGCCACGGTGACATCCACTTGGGTAACGCCACCGTGATCGACGGCAAGGTCGTGATCTTCGACTGCATCGAATTCAACGAGCCGTTCCGTTTTACCGACGTTTATGCCGACACCGGCTTCCTGGCGATGGACCTGGAAGATCGCGGCCTGAAGTGCCTGGCGCGCCGTTTCGTCAGCCAGTACCTGGAGTTGACCGGCGACTATCGCGGCCTCGAGCTGCTGAACTTCTATAAAGCCTACCGCGCCCTGGTTCGCGCCAAGGTCGCCCTGTTCAGCATGCCGGCCGACGCCACTGCGGTGCAGCGCGCCACGACCCTGCGCCAGTACCGCAACTACGCCAACCTCGCGGAAAGCTACAGCACCATTCCTTCGCGCTTCATGGCCATTACCCACGGCGTTTCCGCTGTCGGCAAGAGCCATGTCGCCATGCGCCTGGTCGAAGCACTGGGCGCGATTCGCCTGCGCTCCGATGTCGAGCGCAAGCGCCTGTTCGGCGAGCAGACCGTCGAGAATGATGTACAGGCCGGCATCTATAGTGCCGACGCCAGCGCGGCGACCTATGCCCGCCTGCACGAAATCGCCGACGTCATTCTGCGGGCGGGCTTCCCGGTGGTGGTCGACGCCACTTACCTCAAGCGTGAGCAGCGTGACAGTGCGGCGAAGGTGGCCGAGGCCACGGGTGCCCCCTTCCTGATCCTCGACTGCAATGCACCACAGGCCGTGATCGAAAGCTGGCTGGCCGTACGCCAGGCCGACAAGAAGGACCCGTCCGACGCCACTCTGGCGGTGATCGAAGCCCAACAAGCCAGCCGTGAGGCGCTGACTCCCGCAGAAATCCTCTGCAGCAAGCGCGTACAGACCAATGAAAGCGGGACCCTGGATACCGTTGTGGAACAGATTCGCCAGCGTCTGCCGGGCCTGTAAAAACTATTTCAGTCGTGAGGCCCTCGCCGGCCTCACGGCTGTTAAACAGTGGCACTATACTGGCGTCATAAAACCATCAGGTGATGCGACATGAGCCAGCCAAAACTTCTCGACACTCCGCTTTATGCCCTGCTGCACAAAGACGACATCAGAGGCTTCAACAGTGAGCGCCCCAAGGATGGCCCTATCGACATGGTGGGTGGCGACTTCCGGGGGCTGGACCTGCGCGAACTGAATGCCGACGGTGTGGACTTCAGCGACGCCTACTTCCGCTCCGCCGACTTGCGCGGCATCGATTTTCGCAAAGCGAACCTGGAAGGCGCGAGCCTGGCCCACGCACAAATCTCCGGCACCTACTTTCCAGTGGAACTGAGTGCCGACGAAATCCTCATGTCGATGAACTTCGGCACGCGTTTGCGCTACCGCACCCGCTGATCACCGTTGCCGGCTGACACGTCCAGCGCCCCATTGCGCTGGACTGCAGGGATATTCACTTGCCATCGCTGATTGCTCCCCCCTGACTCTTCCTTGCACGTTCGCCGACCTTCTACACCCTGCCAACGCTTGTCTCTTAGAAGCTTTTGCGTCGAAAACGAGCAAACAATCACGCTTTTCCTACTGATGGCTACACTCCTCAGAAGATTGCCCACGCTCTCCATTCGGCCATCGCAAGGAGGCTTGATGAATGATGAACTGCAACACCTGAAGAATCTTGGCAAGACGTCAGCGCAATGGCTGCATGCCGTGGGCATCCATAGCGCATCGGACTTGCGTCGCCTCGGGGCGGTGGATGCTTATCGGGCCGTGCGTACGCGCGGTTTTCGGGCGTCCAAGGTGTTGTTGTACGCAATTGAAGGCGCCCTGATGGACGTTCACTGGAATGACATCCCTGCCGAGCGCAAGGAAGCGTTGAACAAACAACTGGAAGCCATTTCTTCACGCCACAAGAACTGATCCGACAAATATTTCAGAAGCTTTGCAACCTGAAACCCAATGATTACGGGGTCTGCAGAGGTAAATTCGGCGAATCGCAATGAAATCAAAAAACAGCGGTTGACTTGGTAATGAGAATCGATATGATTATCACAACTGGTCGCGAGACTGGTCGATATTCTGAAAAGCCCTTGGTTCGGACTCTCAGATTATCTCCTCATCAGGCTAATCACGGTTATTTGACCCGGCTCTTGCCGGGTCTTTTTTGCCTGTGGAAAAGTACTGACGGGATCCGCCGATGGATGCGTCATGCCGATCACCACAACGCGGGTGGTCAGACGCATGAGAGTTTCCCGGGCATCGAATGGTCAGGCCAAGTATCCTCGACGATAGGCACTTGTCCCCGGCGGGCAAGACGGCCAATTGATCGCATTTAACCGTCAAGCCCGGACCTATCCGGTCACGAGCTGCGGGACTGAGGATAGAGATGAAGTTGCTTTGCGCAGGTGCCGAACTGGTCAATGACAGCAGTCGCGGTTTCGACATTGACGGCCAAAAGCTTTTTGCGGTGCGCCGCAGCGGCCAGGTCCATGTCTACATCAATCGCTGCCCGCACCGGGGCGTCGCTTTGGAGTGGCATCCCGACCAGTTTCTCGACCCCAGCAACAGCCTGATCCAGTGCGCCACCCATGGCGCACTGTTCCTGATCGAAGACGGTGAATGCGTCGCCGGCCCCTGCGCGGGGCAAGCCTTGACCAGTGTGGCCTGCCGCGAGGATGAACAAGGGATCTGGATCAGCCTTTAGCCGCCCGGCAACACGTCCAGACGCCGGTCGACCAGCATTTCTTCATGGCTCAACCGCACACCGTAAGCCAACACCTCGACCCCACATTCAATAGCCTCACGCAAGGCCTGCGCATAAGCCGCATCGATTTCCTGCGCCGGACGCACGGCCTCGATGCCGGTCAGGCAAACACAGTACAACTGCACCGCGCGAATACCGTCCCTGGCCAAGTGGGCCAGCTCCCGCAGATGCTTGGCGCCACGCTGGGTGACCGCATCGGGAAACGCCGCCACCGCCGTACCGTCGAAACCCAGGGTCACGCTTTTGACCTCGACGTAGGCAGGCCCTTCGGGGTAATCGAGCCGGAAATCGATACGACTGTTTTCCTGACCATAAGCCACTTCGCGCTTGAGCCCGGTAAAGCCGTTCAATTCCGTGATGACGCCCGCTCGCAGCGCCTCTTCGACCAAACCATTGGCGCGGGCGGTGTTCACACAAAACAACCGCCCTTGCGGGGTTTCGCCGATCTCCCAGGTGCCGGGCAACTTGCGTTTCGGGTCGTTGGAGCGGCTGAACCAGACCTGTCCGCCCTCGACCTGACAATTGAGCATCGAACCCGTATTCGGGCAGTGAATGGTCAGCAACTCGCCGTCAACGGTTTCGATATCGGCGAGAAAACGCTTGTAGCGTCGAATCAGGCGACCTTCTTCGAGGGGGGGATGAAATCGCATCAGCCTTGCCAGCTCCGCAACCCACGGGCAATGCGCTCGACCGCTTCCTGCAAACGCTCGAGATTTTGCGTATAGGCGAACCGTACATGATGTCCGGCCTGATAACGCCCGAAATCCAGCCCCGGGGTGAAGGCCACATGTTCGGTCTCGAGAAAATGTTTACAGAACGCGAAGGCATCGCCGCCGAACTTGCTGATATCGGCGTACAAGTAGAATGCCCCTTCCGGCTCCACGGCAATGCCGAAGCCCAATTCACGCAGGGCCGGCAGCAGGTAATCCCGACGCCGGCCAAATTCGGCGCGACGCTCTTCGAGAATACTGATGGTTGCCGGCTCGAAGCAGGCCAGCGCGGCGTGCTGCGCCATGCTTGGAGCACTGATGTAGAGATTCTGGGCGAGCTTTTCCAGCTCACCGACGGCAGCGTCCGGGGCCACCAGCCACCCCAACCGCCAACCGGTCATCCCGAAATACTTCGAAAAACTGTTCAGCACGAAGGCACTGTCGTCGACTTCCAGCACGCTGGCCGCATCGGTGCCGTAGGTCAGGCCATGATAGATCTCGTCGACCACCAGATGACCGTGGCGCTCCTTGATCGCGACAGACAGCTTCGCCAACTCGTCGCGGGTCAGGATCGTGCCGGTCGGATTGGCCGGCGACGCCACCAATGCGCCTACACTGTCGTGATCCCAATGACGCTCGATCAGGCCGGGCGTCAATTGATAACGCACCTCCGGACCGACCGGGACCAATTGCGCCGCGCCTTCGACCAGTCGCAGGAAGTGCCGGTTACAGGGGTAGCCCGGGTCCGCCAGCAGCCAGTGCTTGCCGGGGTCTACCAGCAAAGCACTGGCCAGCAGCAACGCACCGGAGCCGCCGGGGGTGATGAGGATGCGCCGAGGGTCGATGTTCAAGCCATAACGCTGCTGATAAAAGCCCGAAATGGCCTCACGCAGCTCCGGAATGCCGCGCGCGGCGGTGTAACGGGTCTTCCCCGCTGTCAGCGCAGCCTGGCCGGCCTGGATGATCGGTTCGGCGGTGGTGAAGTCCGGCTCACCGATTTCCAGGTGGATCACATCGTGGCCGGCCGCCTGCAATTCATTGGCCCGCGCCAACAGCGCCATGACATGAAAGGGTTCGATCGCGCGACTGCGGGCACTGTAGGGCTGAGCCATTGGCCTTCCTTCAACGGGGAAAAAAAACCGATTCTACCCAAGCGCAGGAACGAGCGAGAACCTAAAGCGGTCAGAGGGCTTATAACCTTGACCACAAACGATTCAAGCGAGTGCGCAAGGTTTGACTAAAATCAATAGTTGAGCAGGGTTCCGGAGCCGCCAGACAACGGTTTGTCATCATTGGCAAGCACCATCAGCCGCAAGCTCGACATCCGGGAGTAGCGCGGCCCGAGTTGATCTGGTAAGTTCGCCCGCTTGCAGCCGCAGGGCCGGCAGGTGTCGGTGATGGAGCAATCCTGCGCAGATGGATTACAAGAGTAGAGGCGGTCTATTTCATGTCCACCCAAGCAAAGCAGCAAAACCAGGCAATCAGCGGTTTCGAGCCCTATGTTCAGAAAGCTGGCGAAGAGTACATGGGCGAGCCCATGCGCAAGCACTTCACCAAGGTTCTGAATCAGTGGAAAAAAGAGCTGATGGAAGGTGTCGACAAGACCGTGGACCACATGAAGGACGAAGCGGCCAACTTTCCTGACCCGGCCGACCGTGCCAGCCAGGAAGAGGAATTCGCCCTCGAACTGCGTGCCCGCGATCGTGAACGCAAGTTGATCAAGAAGATCGACAAGACACTTCAGCTGATCGAAGACGAAGAGTACGGCTGGTGTGAATCCTGCGGCATCGAGATCGGCGTCAAGCGCCTCGAAGCGCGCCCTACCGCCGACCTGTGCATCGACTGCAAGACCCTGGCGGAAATCAAGGAAAAGCAAGTCGGCAAATAATTGCGACTTGAACGAAAAACGGAGCGTGCGAACGCTCCGTTTTTGTTTCTAAAATTCGCCTCAGCAGCAAACCTGTGGGAGCGGGCTTGCTCGCGAAAGCGGTGCACCAGCCTATATTGATGTTGAGGCTGATGGCCTCTTCGCGAGCAAGTCCGCTCCCACAAGGTGGTTAGCGCAAGCCTGGAAAAAGTAACACTGCCCTTATGACTGCCATCGCCTCATCCACCTACATCGGGCGCTTCGCCCCCACGCCCAGTGGCCATCTGCATTTCGGTTCTCTGGTCGCAGCGCTGGCCTCTTACCTCGATGCGCGCTCGGTGGGCGGACGCTGGCTGATGCGCATGGAAGACCTTGATCCGCCCCGCGAGGAACCCGGCGCCCAGGCGGCCATTCTCAAGGCCCTGGAAAGCTATGGCTTCGAGTGGGATGGCGATCTGGTTCGCCAAAGCGAGCGGCACGATGCCTACGCCGAGGTGCTCAATCGCCTGTTCAATCACGGCCTGGCCTACGCCTGCACCTGTTCGCGCAAACAACTTGAGCCGTATCACGGGATTTATCCGGGGCTGTGCCGCAATGCCGGCCATGGCGCCGATGAGGCCGCCATCCGCCTGCGCGTACCGGAGTTGGAGTACCACTTCCTCGACCGGGTGCAGGGCGAGTACCGCCAGCACCTGGGCCGGGAAGTCGGCGATTTCGTGATCCGCCGCCGCGACGGGCTCTACGCCTATCAACTGGCCGTGGTCCTGGACGATGCCTGGCAGGGCATCACCGATATCGTTCGGGGTGCCGACCTGCTGGACTCCACGCCCCGTCAGTTGTACCTGCAAGAACTGCTCGGCCTGCCGCAACCGCGTTATCTGCATATCCCGCTGATTACTCAGCCCGATGGCCATAAACTCGGTAAATCCTACCGTTCGCCGCCGTTGACCGAGGATCAGGCAATGCCCCTGTTATTGCGGGCGCTGCGCGCGCTGGGACAGAACCCGGGAACCGAACTGGTTTACGCCACGCCAAGGGAAGTGCTGAACTGGGGCATTGCCCACTGGGATGCCTCGCTGATCCCGCGCACACTGAGCCTGCCCGAGGCACAGCTGCTGTGATCGCGCTTGCAGTGGCGCGCCCATCCGTTACCATCGCCGCACGTTTTCGGGCACGCACATAAAAAAGAGAGGCCGGGATGTACATCTATCGCTTGGTCCTGCTTTTGGTAGTGGGCATTTACCTGTTTTCCCCGGCCATCATGGATTGGTGGATCGACGCCACTGGCGCCTGGTATCGCCCTTATCTGCTCTGGCTGATTCTGATCGTCGTGACCTTCATCCTGCAGAGCCAAAAAGATGCCGATGAGCTTTAGCCTGACCCAGATGATCCTGATCAGCGCCGCGTACCTGGCGGTGCTGTTCGGTGTGGCCTGGATCAGTGAACGGGGCATGATTCCCCGGGCGATCATTCGCCACCCGCTGACCTACACCCTGTCGCTGGGCGTCTATGCCAGTGCCTGGGCGTTTTACGGCACCGTGGGCCTGGCCTATCAGTACGGCTACGGCTTTCTGTCCAGCTACCTGGGCGTTTCCGGGGCCTTTCTGCTGGCGCCGGTGTTGCTTTATCCGATCCTGAAGATCACCCGCACTTATCAACTGTCGTCCCTGGCGGACCTGTTTGCCTTCCGCTTCCGCAGCACCTGGGCCGGAGCGCTGACCACGATTTTCATGCTGGTCGGCGTATTGCCGTTGCTGGCCCTGCAGATTCAGGCGGTCGCCGACTCCATCGGCATCCTTACCCGCGAACCCGTACAGAATCGCGTGGCCCTGAGCTTCTGCGCACTGATTACGCTGTTCACGATTTTCTTCGGCTCCCGCCACATCGCCACCCGGGAAAAGCATGAAGGCCTGGTGTTCGCGATTGCCTTCGAGTCGGTGATCAAGCTGATCGCCCTCGGCGGTGTCGGGTTGTATGCGCTTTACGGCGTGTTCGACGGCCCGCAACAGCTTGAATTGTGGCTGCTGCAAAACCAGACCGCGCTCGCGGCCCTGCACACGCCTTTGCAGGAAGGCCCGTGGCGTACCCTGTTGCTGGTGTTCTTCGCCTCGGCGATCGTGATGCCGCACATGTATCACATGACCTTCACCGAGAACCTCAACCCGCGTTCGCTGGTCAGCGCGAGCTGGGGCCTGCCGCTGTTCCTGCTGCTGATGAGCCTGGCGGTGCCGCTGATTCTCTGGGCCGGACTGAAACTGGGCGCCACCACCAACCCGGAATACTTCACCCTGGGCATCGGCATCGCCGCCAACAGCAAGGCGCTGGCGCTGCTGGCCTATGTCGGCGGGCTGTCCGCCGCCAGCGGCCTGATCATCGTCACCACCCTGGCGCTGTCCGGGATGGCCTTGAACCACCTGGTGCTGCCGCTTTATCAGCCACCGGCCGAAGGCAACATCTACCGCTGGCTGAAGTGGACCCGCCGGGCGCTGATTGTCGCGATCATCATGGCTGGCTACGGCTTCTACCTGATGCTCGGCGCCGAACAGGACCTGGCCAACCTCGGCATCGTCGCGTTCGTCGCCACGTTGCAGTTCCTGCCGGGCGTACTCTCGGTCCTGTACTGGCCGACCGCCAACCGTCGCGGCTTCATCGCCGGCTTGCTGGCGGGGATACTGGTGTGGCTGGTGACCATGTTGTTACCGCTGGTCGGCAACCTGCAGGGCTTCTACATTCCGCTGCTGAACATGATCTACGTGCTGGACGACACCAGTTGGCACATGGCGGCGATTGCCTCGCTGGCGGCCAACGTACTGATGTTCACCCTGATCTCGCTGTTCACCAACGCCAGCACCGAAGAGGCCAGCGCTGCCGAAGCCTGTGCCGTGGATAACGTGCGCCGCCCGCAACGCCGCGAACTGCACGCGGCCTCACCCCAGGAGTTCGCCACGCAGCTTGCAAAACCATTGGGTGCAAAAGCGGCACAGAAAGAAGTGGAACAGGCGCTGCGCGACCTTTATCTGCCATTCGACGAACGCCGACCCTATGCCCTGCGTCGCTTGCGTGACCGCATCGAAGCCAACCTCTCCGGCCTAATGGGGCCGAGCGTAGCCCAGGACATGGTCGAGACGTTCCTGCCTTACAAGGCAGGTGGCGAAAACTACGTGACCGAAGACATTCACTTCATCGAAAGCAGACTCGAAGACTACCACTCGCGCCTGACCGGTCTGGCCGCCGAACTCGATGCCCTGCGTCGCTATCACCGCCAGACCCTGCAGGAATTGCCGATGGGCGTGTGCTCGCTGGCGAAAGATCAGGAAATCCTCATGTGGAACAAGGCCATGGAGGAACTGACCGGCATCGCTGCGCAGCGCGTGGTCGGTTCGCGCCTGAGCACCATTGCCGATCCGTGGAAAGAACTGCTGCAAGGCTTCATCAATCTGCCCGACGAGCACTTGCACAAGCAGCACCTGGCCCTCGACGGCCAGACACGCTGGCTGAACCTGCACAAAGCGGCAATCGACGAACCCCTGGCGCCAGGCAACAGCGGCCTGGTGTTGCTGGTGGAAGACCTGACTGAAACCCAGATGCTCGAGGACAAACTGGTGCACTCCGAGCGCCTGGCGAGCATCGGTCGCCTGGCGGCCGGCGTGGCCCATGAAATCGGTAACCCGATCACCGGTATCGCGTGCCTGGCGCAGAACCTGCGCGAAGAACGCGAGGAAGACGGCGAGTTGAAGGAGATCAGTGGCCAGATCCTCGAGCAGACCAAGCGCGTGTCGCGCATTGTCCAGTCGCTGATGAGCTTTGCCCATGCCGGCAGTCATCAGCACAGCGACGAGCCCGTCTGTCTGGCCGAAGTGGCTCAGGATGCCATCGGCCTGCTGGCGCTGAACCGACGCAATTTCGAAGTGCAGTTCTACAACCTGTGCGACCCCGAGCACTGGGTCGAAGGCGACCCGCAACGGCTGGCCCAGGTGTTGATCAACCTGCTCTCAAACGCCCGTGACGCATCGCCTCCCGGCAGTGCGGTGCGGGTCAAGAGCGAAGCCGGCGAACACACGGTCGACCTGATCGTCGAGGACGAAGGCAGCGGTATTCCGTCGAGCATCATGGACCGATTGTTCGAACCTTTCTTCACCACCAAGGACCCTGGCGAAGGCACCGGTCTGGGCCTTGCACTGGTCTATTCCATCGTTGAAGAGCATTATGGACAAATCACCATCGACAGCCCGGCTGATGTTCAAAGCCAACGCGGCACCCGAATCAGGGTTACCTTGCCGCGTCATGTCGAAGCGACGTCCGCTGTGAACTGAGACCGTCGAGAGTATCGAATCAATGCCGCACATTTTGATCGTCGAAGACGAAACCATTATCCGCTCCGCCTTGCGCCGCCTGCTGGAACGCAACCAGTACCAGGTCAGCGAAGCCGGTTCAGTGCAGGAAGCACAAGAACGCTTCACCATTCCCTCGTTCGATCTGATCGTCAGCGACCTGCGCTTGCCGGGCGCGCCTGGCACAGAGTTGATCAAGCTCGCCCAAGGTACGCCGGTGCTGATCATGACCAGCTACGCGAGCCTGCGCTCGGCCGTCGACTCGATGAAAATGGGTGCGGTGGATTACATTGCCAAGCCATTCGACCACGACGAAATGCTGCAAGCCGCCGCACGCATCCTGCGTGACCGACAAACGGCACAGGCCGGTGGTGAAGCGGTTCCCGGCAAAGCCGCCAATGGTGCGGCGAAATCCGGTGCCGACAACAGCAATGGCGAAATCGGTATTATCGGCTCATGCCCGCCGATGCAGGACCTGTATGGCAAGATCCGCAAAGTCGCGCCGACCGATTCCAACGTGCTGATCCAGGGCGAGTCGGGCACCGGTAAAGAGCTGGTGGCCCGCGCCCTGCACAACCTGTCCAGACGCGCCAAGGCACCGATGATTTCGGTGAACTGCGCTGCCATTCCGGAAAGCCTGATCGAGTCCGAACTGTTCGGCCACGAAAAAGGCGCATTCACCGGCGCCAGCGCCGGGCGTGCCGGCCTGGTGGAAGCGGCGGACGGCGGTACCTTGTTCCTCGACGAAATTGGCGAACTGCCACTGGAAGCCCAGGCTCGCCTGCTGCGCGTATTGCAGGAAGGCGAAATTCGTCGCGTAGGTTCGGTGCAGTCGCAAAAAGTCGATGTGCGCCTGATCGCCGCGACCCACCGCGACCTCAAGAGCCTGGCGAAGATCGGCCAGTTCCGCGAAGACTTGTATTACCGCCTCCACGTTATTGCGCTGAAGCTGCCAGCCCTGCGCGAACGCGGTGCGGACGTCAACGAAATCGCCAACGCCTTCCTGGCGCGGCAAAGTGCGCGAATCAACCGCACCGACCTGAAGTTCGCCGCGGATGCCGAGCAAGCCATTCGTCATTACTCCTGGCCGGGCAACGTTCGTGAACTGGAAAACGCCGTCGAGCGCGCGGTTATCCTGTGCGAAAGCCCGGAAATCTCCGCCGAGCTGCTGGGCATCGACATCGAACTGGGCGACCTGGAAGATGACGAATTCATCGGCCTGCCGCCCCAACAGGGCAACGGCAACGCCGGTAACAGCAACCACGAGCCAACCGAAGACCTCTCCCTGGAAGACTACTTCCAGCATTTCGTCCTCGAGCATCAGGACCACATGACTGAAACCGAACTGGCCCGCAAACTCGGGGTCAGCCGCAAATGCCTGTGGGAACGCCGTCAGCGCCTGGGCATCCCGCGGCGCAAGACCGGGGTGGCCAGCGAAAGCTGAACCCCACCTGTCTCATGTGCGGGTAACACGTGACATTGTGAAAAAACTGTTACCTCAGCTTTTTCACGTAACAGAAGCCGGGGCTTACGGTAACGAAGCCCCGGCTTTTTTTCGCCTTCGAAATGCCCGACAGCCGACCTAACCCCTTGTTTTATTGGGTTTCGCAAAAGTTGGCACGCACCCTGCTATATGTTTGGTACAAGAACAATAACAAGCAATGCACAAGACAATAAAAATAAGACGAATCGACTCACGCACAATAAAAACAAGACGGCGAGAGGCGCAGCTAACTGATTCTTTTGGAGAGGCGTTGTATTTGGGGCTTGCCCCACGACCAGGCCGAGAACAACAAAAACTGTCCTAAGACAGAGCCTGTACTGGTTGGATCGAAAGATCACTGCAATTCAGCGACCAAAGCAATCCGTTTGCTCTTGGCTCCCGATTGGGAGGGTCATGAAGGAAAGCTTCATGGCAAGGGCACTTAACAAAAACAAAAAGCCCGAAACCAAAAATAAAAATAGAGCATGCAACTACTTCTTGGGGAGCTTCGGCTCCCCTTGTAGTTTCTGCGATTCAGAAAAACCCGCGTATCACTGCAGGAGCGAGCCTGCTCGCGAAAATCCCACAGGCACATCGGGGCATCTGATTTTACGCGTAATCGTTCACGCCCATCGCGAGCAAGCTCGCTCCTACATCCTGCGCCTTACAGCTCATATCTGCTGTGTCCTACACCATCCCCCGACTAAATGCTAGAATCCCCGCCCATCATGCGGTCATTCTTCTGTTATGGCCGAATATTCCTTCAAACAGTGCATCCCATGCTGAAGAAGCTGTTCCAGTCATTCCGTTCTCCCAAGCGTCCTACGCAACACATTCGCAGCACGCCTGAAGTGCTCAACAGCGGCCAACACTCGCTGCAAAAGGCGCAATTCAGCCGCTACGCGGTGAATATCGTTGAACGCCTGCAGAGCGCCGGTTATCAGGCTTACCTGGTGGGCGGCTGCGTGCGCGACATGTTGCTGGGCATTACACCGAAAGATTTCGACGTTGCCACCAGCGCCACCCCCGAGCAGGTACGGGCCGAATTCCGTAACGCGCGAATCATCGGGCGTCGGTTCAAACTGGTGCACATCCACTTTGGGCGCGAAATCATCGAAGTCGCGACCTTCCGCGCCAATCACCCGCAAAACGAAGACGAGGAAGACAGCAACCAGTCTTCGCGCAACGAAAGCGGGCGCATCCTGCGCGATAACGTCTATGGCACCCTGGAAGAAGACGCGCAACGTCGCGACTTCACCATCAATGCCCTGTATTACGATCCGGTCAGCGAGCGCATCCTCGACTACGCCAACGGCGTACACGACATCCGCAATCACCTGATCCGCCTGATCGGCGATCCGAAGCAACGCTACCAGGAAGACCCGGTACGCATGCTGCGGGCCGTGCGCTTCGCCGCCAAGCTGAATTTCGGTATCGAAAAACACAGCGCCCTGCCCATTCGCGACCTGGCGCCGATGCTGCGCGAGATCCCGTCGGCTCGCCTGTTCGAAGAAGTGCTCAAGCTGTTCCTCTCCGGCCACGCCGCCGATACGTTTGAAATGCTGGTCGACTTGCAGTTGTTCGATCCACTGTTCCCGGCCAGCGCCGAAGCACTGGAATACAACCCGACCTACACCCACACCCTGATCAGCGAAGCCCTGATCAATACCGACCTGCGGATCAAGCAGAACAAACCGGTCACCCCGGCGTTCCTGTTTGCGGCCCTGCTCTGGCCTGCCCTGCCGGCGCGCGTCCTGCGCCTGCAGGAACGTGGCATGCCGCCGATTCCGGCGATGCAGGAAGCGGCGCATGAGCTGATTGCCGAACAGTGCCAGCGAATCGCGATTCCGAAACGCTTCACCATGCCGATCCGCGAGATCTGGGACATGCAGGAACGCCTGCCGCGTCGCAGCGGCAAGCGTGCCGATCTGTTGCTGGACAACCCGCGCTTCCGCGCCGGCTATGACTTCCTGCTGTTGCGCGAGAGTGCGGGCGAGCAGACTGACGGCCTCGGCGAATGGTGGACCGACTATCAGGACGCCAATGAAAGCGAGCGCCGCGACATGATCCGCGACCTCAGCGGCAAGGAAGAAGGCACCGGCGCCCCGCGCAAGCGTCGCCGCAGCGGTGGTTCCAAGCGCAAGCGCGCCGCCGGCGCTTCGAGCACCACGGGCGAGTAATCCATGGAACGCATCTACATCGGCATGGGCAGCAATCTGGCTGACCCCGCCGAACAATTGCGAAGCGCCGTCGAGGCGCTGGCGTCCTTGCCGCAATCCCGACTGGTTGGGGTTTCGGCGTTTTATCAAAGCGACTCGCTGCTTCCCGGACAACCGCGCTACACCAATGCAGTGGCCGCTCTGGACAGCACGCTGGCGCCACTGCAATTGCTGGATGCCTTGCAGGCCATCGAAAACGGCCAGGGTCGCAAGCGCCTTGAACGCTGGGGACCGCGTACGCTGGACCTCGACATCTTGCTGTTCGGTGATCGCCTGATCGACGAACCGCGCCTCAAGGTTCCCCACTACCACATGCAGGAACGGGCCTTTGTGCTATATCCATTGGCCGAACTGGCACCTGCCGATCTGCAGCTGGCCGATGGCCGGACCTTGGCCGAACTGCTCAAGGCATGCCCGTTCGTCGGCCTGGAACGCCTGCTCCCGACGTGACACAAATCACCTGTGGGAGCGGGCTTGCTCGCGAAAGCGGTGTGTCATCCAGAATCAATGTTGACTGAAACTCCGCCTTCGCGAGCAAGCCCGCTCCCACATTGGTTTTGTGTCGGGCACAAGATCTGCTGCTGAATCGCATCAGTTACGCCGGTAACACCCCACCCGTAACAATGCGGTAACACACGCAATTGACTTCCCTCGTTCTCCTCACGACTATAGGCGTCCCGCTGCCGCCAACACGGCGTTCAAGGGCGCAATCCAGGCCTTAAAAGCACGACGAAAGAGCGTGCGCCTTTGTTCAACGAAGAATCACGCGCGTTACTCGCAGTAGTTTCCACAGCGCCTGAATGAGGAACTTTTCATGCCAGCCATCACCCTGACCACCCTGCAAGGTCTGAAGCAAAAAGGTGAAAAGATCACCATGCTGACCTGCTACGACGCAACCTTCGCCCACGCCTGCAACCAGGCCGGCGTCGAAGTGCTGCTGGTGGGCGACTCCCTCGGCATGGTTTTACAGGGCCACGACAGCACCTTGCCTGTCACCAGCGCAGAAATGGCTTACCACGTGGCTGCCGTCAAGCGCGGTAACAGCGATGCCCTGATCCTCGCCGACCTGCCTTTCATGGCCTATGCCACCACCGAACAAGCCATGACCAACAGCGCCCTGTTGATGCAGGCCGGCGCGCACATGGTCAAGGTCGAAGGAGCGTTGTGGCTGGCCGATTCGATCCGCCTGCTGGCCGAGCGCGGCATCCCTGTCTGCGCGCACATGGGCCTGACCCCGCAGTCGGTGAACATCCTTGGCGGCTACAAGGTCCAGGGTCGCAATGAAAACCAGGCGCGGCAGATGCGTGCCGACGCGATCGCTCTGGAACAGGCTGGCGCGGCCATGCTGCTGCTCGAGTGCGTCCCGAGCGAGCTGGCTGAAGAAATCACCCAGGCGGTGAAGATTCCGGTGATCGGGATTGGCGCCGGCAATCGCACCGATGGCCAGGTGCTGGTTCTGCACGACATGCTGGGGCTGTCCATTACCGGCCGCGTGCCAAAATTCGTGAAAAACTTCATGACTGGCCAGACCAGCATTGAAGCTGCGTTGAATGCCTACGTGACTGAAGTCAAGGCAGCGACTTTCCCTGGTATCGAACACGGATTCTCTGCATGAACACCGTAAAAACCGTACGCGAACTGCGGGCCGCCGTGGCCCGTGCCCGTAGCGAAGGCAAGCGCATTGCCTTTGTGCCGACCATGGGCAACCTGCACAGCGGCCACGTTGCACTGGTGACCAAGGCCTCCCAACGGGCGGACTTCGTGGTGGCGAGCGTTTTCGTCAACCCGCTGCAATTCGGTGCCGGCGAAGACCTCGACAAGTACCCGCGCACCCTCGCCGCCGACCAGGAAAAACTGCTCCAGGCCGGTTGCCATCTGCTGTTCGCGCCGACCGTCGAGGAGATGTATCCCGACGGCATGGCCGGCCAGACCCGCGTCAGTGTCCCGCAATTGTCCGAAGGCCTGTGCGGCGCAAGCCGGCCGGGGCATTTCGAAGGCGTGGCGACGGTGGTCAGCAAGCTGTTCAACATGGTCCAGCCGGACCTGGCAATCTTTGGCGAGAAGGACTTCCAGCAACTGGCGGTGATTCGCGCGCTGGTACATGACCTGAACATGCCGATCCAGATAATCGGTGAGCCGACCGTACGGGCGGCCGATGGCCTGGCGCTCTCGTCGCGCAACGGGTTCCTCAACGAAGAGCAACGCGCTGTGGCACCAGTGGTCTACCGCACGCTGAATGCGATCAGCGAGGCGATCAAACAGGGCGAACGCGATTACCCGACGCTGATCGAAACGCAGATCAAGCAGCTCGAAACGGCTGGCCTGCGCCCTGACTATCTGGAAATTCGCCATGCCCTGACCCTGCGCCCGGCGACGGCTCAGGATCGTGACCTGGTGATTCTGGTGGCGGCGTTCCTCGGTACGACGCGGTTGATCGACAACCTGCACCTGAACCTCGACGCTGCGGTTTAAACAGCACGATCAAAAATCAAACAACAAAACCAAAATCAACGGCGAGATCAAAAGATCGCAGCCTGCGGCAGCTCCTACGCGCCTGTGGGGGCTGCCCGCCGTTTGATTCCGACCTGGGGAAAATTCATGCACGCCATCATGCTCAAAGCCAAGCTGCATCGCGCCGAAGTCACCCACGCTGTACTCGATTACGAAGGCTCCTGCGCCATCGACGGTGAATGGCTGGACCTGTCCGGCATCCGCGAGTACGAACAGATCCAGATCTACAACGTCGACAACGGCGAGCGCTTCACCACCTATGCCATCCGTGGCGAAGAAGGTTCGCGCATGATCTCGGTCAACGGCGCCGCGGCGCACAAGGCCAAGGTCGGTGATCGCGTAATCATCTGCGCTTACGCTCATTACAGCGAAGCCGAACTGCTCAACTTCAAGCCGCGCATGCTCTACATGGCACCGGGCAATGAACTGAGCCACACCAGCAACGCCATTCCGGTCCAGGTCGCCTGATCCGAGCCCTGTCTCTTCCGTTTGTCGGACCATTCCTAACTTCGATGTTAAAAAAGTACCGGAAACAGGTCAGACAAAGTCAAGACAGATCATTGCGCGGGGTTTACTGTATTCGCCCTGCGCCATGAAATCGTGTCGACGCAGTTGACCGGAACGCCCACCCACAGCGCTCCGGGATTTTTAGTGTTCTAAAGGCCGTTCAAGTAATAAGGAAACCCGCAGCGATGGCGTATTACCGCACTCCTCACGACGTTACCGCTCTGCCCGCCTGGCAAGCGTTGAATGACCACCGCCAAGCCATGCAGGATTTCAGCATGCGCGAAGCCTTCAATGCCGATCCGCAGCGCTTTACTCAATTCACCCTCAGCAGCTGCGGCCTGTTTCTCGACTATTCGAAAAACCTGATCAACGCCGAGACCCGCAATCTGCTGGTGGGCCTGGCCAACGAAGTCGACCTCAAGGGCGCGATCAAATCGCTGTTCGATGGCGAAATCGTCAATGCTTCCGAAGGCCGTCCAGCCCTGCACACCGCGCTTCGCCGCCCGGTCGGCGACAAGCTGTCGGTCAATGGCGTCAACGTGATGCCCGAAGTGCACAAGGTGCTGAACCAGATCACCGACCTCGTCGGCCGCATCCACGATGGTCTGTGGCGCGGTTACACCGAGAAGCCGATCACCGACGTGGTGAACATCGGCATCGGTGGCTCCTTCCTCGGCCCGGAACTGGTGTCCGAAGCCTTGCTGTCCTACGCCCAGAAAGGCGTACGTTGCCATTACCTGGCGAACATCGACGGCAGCGAATTCCACGAACTGACCATGAAGCTGCGTGCCGAAACCACGCTGTTCATCGTCTCGTCGAAATCCTTCAACACCCTCGAAACCCTGAAAAATGCCCAGGCCGCCCGTGCCTGGTACCTGGCCCAGGGTGGTTCGGAAGCAGAGCTGTATCGCCATTTCATCGCGGTATCGAGCAACAACGCCGCCGCAGTGGCGTTCGGCATTCGCGAAGAAAACATCTTCCCGATGTGGGACTGGGTCGGCGGCCGTTACTCGCTGTGGTCGGCCATCGGTTTGCCGATTGCCCTGGCCATCGGCATGTCCAACTTCAAGGAACTGCTGTCCGGTGCCTACACCATGGACCAGCACTTCCAGAGCGCACCGTTCGAACAGAACATGCCGGTGCTGCTGGCCTTGCTCGGCGTGTGGTACGGCAACTTCTGGGGTGCGCAAAGCCACGCGATCCTGCCGTACGATCACTACCTGCGTAACATCACCAAGCACCTGCAACAGCTGGACATGGAATCCAACGGCAAGAGCGTGCGCCAGGACGGCAAACCCGTGTCCACCGACACCGGGCCGGTGATCTGGGGCGGCGTCGGCTGCAACGGTCAACACGCCTACCACCAGTTGCTGCACCAGGGCACCCAACTGATTCCGGCCGACTTCATCGTGCCGATCGTCAGCTTCAACCCGGTGTCCGACCACCACCAGTGGCTGTACGCCAACTGCCTGTCGCAAAGCCAGGCGCTGATGCTCGGCAAGACCTTGGCCGAGGCCGAAACCGAGCTGCGCGACAAAGGC
This sequence comes from Pseudomonas sp. Pseusp49, assembly GCF_059491875.1. Lineage (NCBI taxonomy): Bacteria > Pseudomonadati > Pseudomonadota > Gammaproteobacteria > Pseudomonadales > Pseudomonadaceae > Pseudomonas > Pseudomonas sp. Pseusp49. The sequence goes on from NZ_CP168514.1 coordinate 5,864,120, forward strand.
ATGAGCGAAGCCGACGTACACAAACTCGCGCCGCACAAGGTGATCCCGGGCAATCGTCCGAGCAACACCCTGGTGGTCGAGCGCATCAGCCCGCGTCGCCTCGGCGCACTGGTGGCGATGTACGAACACAAAGTCTTCGTGCAAAGCGTGATCTGGGGCATCAACGCCTTCGATCAGTGGGGCGTGGAGCTGGGCAAGGAGCTGGGCAAAGGCGTCTACAACCGCCTGGTCGGCAGCGAAGAAACCCCGGCCGAGGACGCCTCGACTCAAGGGCTGATCAACTACTTCCGCGGTCGTCACCGCGGGTGATAGGCTGAAGGGGCGGTTTTCCCGCCCCTTCAGATTGCAGATTCCGACAGTTACTACGGCACCGGGTTGATCGCAAAATCGGTGGCGTGCGCTATCACTGTGTAGGAGCTGCCGCAGGCTGCGATCTTTTGACCTTCATAAAAACAGGATCAAAAGATCGCAGCCTGCGGCAGCTCCTACGAGGGTCGCGCAGCTCCCCTCTTGTCGCAAAACAAGAATAAGGAACCGTCATGTTCGATATCAGCAAGTTCCCCAAAGCCGATGCCGTCCGCCGGGCTGCACAACTGAGTCAAGACGACTATCAGCGCCTGTACCGCGAATCCATTGAACACCCCAGCACCTTCTGGGCCGAACAGGCCACGCGTTTTCTCGACTGGAGTGCGCCCTGGGAAACCGTCCAGCGCTACAACCTGAAGACCGGTGAGGCGAGCTGGTTTGCCGGTGCGCAATTGAATGTCAGTTACAACTGCATCGACCGGCACCTGGAGAAACGTGGCGATCAGGTCGCCATCATCTGGGAAGGTGACGATCCTGCCGACTCGACATCGATCACCTACAGACAACTGCATGAAAACGTCTGCCGCCTGGCCAACGTGCTGAAAAGCCGTGGCGTGAAAAAAGGCGACCGCGTGTGCATCTACATGCCGATGATTCCCGAGGCGGCCTACGCCATGCTCGCCTGTACCCGCATCGGCGCGGTGCACTCGGTGGTGTTCGGCGGCTTCTCCCCGGACTCCTTGCGCGACCGCATTCTCGACGCCGACTGTCGCACCGTGATCACCGCCGACGAAGGCGTGCGCGGCGGCCGGCCCGTACCACTCAAGCAGAACGTCGACAAGGCGCTGCAAAGCTGCCCGAACGTGAGCACCGTGCTGGTGGTCGAGCGCAGAAATGTACAAGTGAACTGGGTCGAAGGACGGGACATCAAGTACCAGCAGGCCCTGCGCGAAGCCAGCCCCGATTGCCCGCCCGAGCCGATGGACGCCGAAGACCCGCTGTTCATCCTCTACACCTCCGGTAGTACCGGTAAACCCAAAGGCGTGCTGCACACCACCGGCGGCTACCTGCTGCAAGCGGCGATGACCTTCAGGTACGTGCTGGATTACCGCGATGGCGAGGTCTTCTGGTGCACCGCCGACGTCGGTTGGGTCACTGGCCACAGCTACATCGTCTACGGTCCGCTGGCCAACGGCGCAACCACGCTGATCTTCGAGGGCGTGCCGAGCTACCCGACGACCTCGCGCTTCTGGCAGGTGATCGACAAACACAAGGTGAATATTTTCTACACCGCCCCGACGGCTCTGCGTTCGTTGATGCGCGAAGGGCCCGCCGCGTTGAAGGGAACCTACCGCGCCAGCGTCAGGCTGCTCGGTACGGTCGGCGAACCGATCAATCCGGAAGCGTGGGAGTGGTACTTCCATGAAGTGGGCGAAGAGCGTTGCCCGATCGTCGATACCTGGTGGCAGACCGAAACCGGCGGCATCATGCTCAGCCCTTTGGTCAGCGCCCAGCGAATCAAGCCCGGTTGTGCCACACAACCAATGTTCGGCGTGCAGCCGGTGCTGCTCGACGAGCAAGGCAAGGAAATCCAAGGCGCCGGCAGCGGCGTACTGGCCATAAAATCCAGCTGGCCGGCGCAGATCCGCAGCGTCTATGGCGACCCGCAGCGCATGGTCGACACCTATTTCAAGCCGTATCCCGGCTACTACTTCACTGGCGATGGCGCGCGGCGCGATGAAGATGGCGATTACTGGATCACCGGGCGCATCGACGATGTGATCAACGTGTCCGGCCACCGTATTGGCACCGCCGAAGTGGAAAGCGCCCTGGTGCTGCACGACAGCATCGCCGAGGCCGCTGCGGTCGGTTACCCCCACGACATCAAGGGCCAGGGCATCTATGTTTTCGTCACGCCCATGAACGGCGTCGAAACCAACGATGAACTGAAGAAGGAATTGTTGGCCCTGGTCGGCAAGGAAATCGGCAGTTTCGCCAAACCGGACTTGATCCAGTGGGCACCGGCCTTGCCGAAAACCCGCTCAGGCAAGATCATGCGGCGCATTCTGCGCAAGATCGCCTGCAACGAACTGGACAGCCTGGGTGATACGTCGACCCTGGCCGACCCGAGCGTGGTGCAAGGGCTGATCGATAAACGCCTGAATCAATAATGCTCGCTCTTTGTAGGAGCTGCCGCAGGCTGCGATCTTTTGACTTTGCTCTGCAGGATCAAAAGATCGCAGCCTGCGGCAGCTCCTACAGGAAATTACCGGGACACCATGGAATTCATCCGCACCCGCATCGAAACCCAGATCATGAGCCTGACCGGTTTGTCCCTGGGCAAGCTCGACCTGGAAAACCCCAAGGGCGACCCCGGGCTGTTCGGACCGGACTCGGTGAGCTGGCAAGTCCATGGCGATTTCAGCAGCATGCTGATCGGTGGCATCAGCGCCCTGATGCTGCAGGCCCTGCACCCGCTGGCATTGGCCGGGGTCTGGGACCATTCGAACTTTCGTGAGGACATGCTCGGTCGCTTGCGCCGCACCGGGCAGTTCATCTCCGGCACCACCTTCGGTTCGCGGCAAGACGCCGACTGGTTGATCGAGAAGGTTCGCACCATTCACTTGCAGGTGACCGGCACGGCGCCGGATGGACGCCCCTATGCCGCCAGCGATCCCGATCTGCTGACCTGGGTGCACGTCGCCGAGGTCAGCAACTTCCTCGCTGCGCATTTGCGCTATCGCAACCCGCATCTGTCTCCAGTCGATCAGGATCGCTATTACGCAGAGATCGCCTTGGTCGCCGAGCGTCTCGGGGCCCGCGATGTGCCCCGTTCGCGGCAGGCAATTGCCGACTACCTTGAGCGCATGCGCCCGCAACTGCTGTGCGACGAGCGCAGCCGCGAGGTGCTGCGCCTGTTGTTGAGCGCACCCTCTCCCAGTCGTTTGGCCAAGCCGTTCGGCGGGTTGATGATGCAGGCGGGGATCGATCTGTTGCCGGACTGGGCCAGTGACATGCTCGGCGTCAGCCAGAACTCGCTGCAACGCAAGCTGATCCGCGCCAGCGTCAATCGCAGCGCGCCAATGCTGCGCTGGGCGGTGCGTAATGGATCGGTGCATCGGGCCAAGCGACGGATGGGGTTGCTGAGCTGACGCTCAGAGCCGCAAGCTCCAAGTTCAAAGCTTGAAGCTTGAAGCTTGAAGCTTGAAGCTTGAAGCTTGAAGCTCAGTAACTGTTAAACTCCCGCGCCCAATTCTCTCCTGCAAGGCGCCCAGCATGTCTTCCTTGAATCAGGCGCTGCGCGCCGCCCTCGATCAACGCCAGGACCTGCTCGCCGAACTGCACCAGCAGGGTACCGACTGCTATCGCCTGTTCCACGGCAGCCAGGAAGGTGCCGGTGGCCTGACCATCGACCGCTACGGCCCGCAATTGCTGGTACAGAGCTTCCACCAGCCGCTGGAGCGCGAGGCGCTGCTGCAACTGCACGACGCGATCAACCAATACCTGGGCTTTGAAACCCTGCTGGTCTACAACGACCGCTCCCGCGGCAACTCGCGCATCGATCGCGAAGACATCGTCTACCGCGCCGACGAAGCCGCCCTGCAAGACCTGGTCGGCCACGAATGGGGCCTGAACTATCGGGTGCGCGGCCGCCATGCCGGACAAGACCCGCTGCTGTTCCTCGACCTGCGCAACACCCGTGGCTGGGTCAAGGATCACAGCAAAAACAAAAGCGTGCTGAACCTGTTCGCCTACACCTGTGGCGTCGGCCTCAGTGCCGCCGCCGGCGGCGCGCGCGAGGTGTGCAACCTGGACTTCGCCGAAGGCAACCTGGCGGTCGGTCGCGAGAACGGCCAACTCAACCCGAAGTTGCCGCCCATGGAATTTATCCAGTCCGACTACTTCCCGGCCATTCGCCAACTGGCTGGCCTGCCGATCAGCCAGCGTCGCGGGCAAAAACTGCCGAGCTATCAGCGCCTGGAACAGCGCCAGTACGACCTGGTGCTGCTCGACCCTCCGGCCTGGGCCAAGAGCGCATTCGGCACAGTCGATCTGCTGCGCGACTATCAGAGTCTGCTCAAACCGGCCCTGCTGACCACCGCCGACAACGGTGTGCTGATCTGCTGCAACAACCTGGCGAAAGTCAGCATGGACGACTGGCGCGAGCAGGTTTTGCGTTGTGCGGAGAAGGCCGGGCGGCCAGTGCGTGAGTGGAGCGTGATGAAACCAGGCGCCGACTTTCCGTCGATGGATCAGCAACCACCGCTGAAAACCCTGATTCTGCAGCTCTGACAGCTGTGGGAGAAATCTGAAACTTCCTAGACAGGTCAATCACTTCGGAACCGGAAACGCGTGCCATACTCCAAGGCACTCCGATTCAGACAGATGAAGCCGCACATGTACAAAGGATTGATTCGCGCCATCGGCGCCTTGTTGACTGCTCTGGCCCTCTACAGCTTGCTGGGTTTTCTGATTTTACCGGGTGTGGCGTTGCGCGTTGCCAACCAGCAACTGGCCAACTACGCCACCACGCCCGCCACGATCCAGCGGATCGAGTTCAATCCGTTCAGCCTTGAACTGACCCTCTGGGGCTTGAACATCGGCGAGCCCGGCAAGGAGCAGGTCGCTTTCGAACGCTTGTACGCCAATCTGCAACTCGACAGCCTGTGGACCAAGGCAGTGCACCTGTCCGATGTCGAACTGGACAAGCCCAAGACCGAAATCCTCTTCGGCAAGGACGGCAAACTCAATCTGCTTGGTCTGTTCAAACTGCCAGAAAGCGAACCCACGCCTGCCGATCCGAACGCCCAGCCGTTTCCGCTGCGCATCGAGCGCATCAAGCTGGCCGGCGGCGCCGTGCACTTTGAAGACGCCCGGCCCAGCGAGCCCATCGAGTTTCTCTACGACTCCCTCGATTTCGAGCTGAAGAACCTCAGCACCCTGCCCGATGACAGTGCCGACATGACCCTGGTGGCCGTCGGCCCCAATGGCGGACAGATCGACTGGACAGGCAATTTCAGCCTGATCCCGATCGCCTCCGAAGGTAAGCTGAAAATCACTGATGGCAAGATGAAAGCCTTTTGGCCCTATGTGCGCGATTCCGTTCCACTGGATCTCGAAAACGGCGTCATGAGCATCAGCACCGACTACAAACTCAGTCTGTCCAAGGAAACCGAGCTGCTGTTGAGCAATGTCGCGGTCACTGTCGCCCCCTTCGCGATCAAGGCGCCGGATGGCCGGCCGCTGGTAAAGCTTGAGCGACTGGACGTCAGCGAAACCACGGTGGACCTGGCCAAACAGCAGGTGGTGGTCGGCAAGATCCGCAGCCACAAACTGGAAACCTGGGCCGCGCTGGAACCGGACGGCCAACTCGACTGGCAGAAACTGTTCGCCAGCCAGCCGTCAAAAGCCACCGCCAAAGCCAAGGCGGATGCCGAACCGGCCAGCACTCCGGCGGCGGCAGACTCACCGAAACCCGAACCGGCCGCCCCCGACAAACCCTGGCAGGTGTTGATCAAGGATGTGCAGCTGCGCGACTACAAGGTGCATCTGGCTGACCGCAAGGCACAGCCTGCCGTCGCCCTGGACCTGGCTCCGCTGAACCTCGACCTGCAAAACTTCGACAGCCTCAACGGCTCGCCCTTTACCCTCAAGCTCGATACCGGCGTGGGCAAGCAAGGCAAGATCATGGCCGACGGCGAGGTCAACCTGGCCCCGATCAGCGCCAGGCTGAAGGTCCAGACCAGGGACATCGACCTGCGGGTTGCCCAGTCCTACATCACGCCATTCATTCGCCTGGAACTGCGCAGCGGCATGCTCGGCAGCGATCTGGCGGTCAACCTCAAAAGCACCGAGCCCCTGGCCTTCAACGTCACCGGCCGCGCCCAGGTCGATCAGTTGCATACCCTCGACACCCTGAAAACCCGCGACTTCCTCAAGTGGCAACAGGTCGTGGTCGAAGGCCTGAACTATCAGCATGGGGACAGCCTGTCGATCGATAAGGTCAATCTGTTCCAGCCCTATGCGCGTTTCATGATCAACGATGATCGCACCACCAACATCGACGATCTGCTGATCCCGCAACCGGCGGACTCCGGGGCAAAACCGGCAGCGAGCAAACCGGCCAGCAACGAAAAACCGCTGGGCATCCACATCGGCGGCATCTTCATCAATGACGGTTCGGCCAACTTCGCCGACTTCAGCCTCACCCCGAACTTCGCCACCGCCATCCAGCAACTCAACGGGCAGATCGGCACCATCGACAGCCGCCAGCCGAAACCGGCCAGTGTCGACGTCAAGGGCAAGGTCGACCGCTACGCGCCGGTGACCATCAAGGGCTCGGTCAATCCGTTCGACCCGATGGCCAGCCTCGACATCGCCACCAGCTTCAAACGCGTGGAACTGACCACGCTGACCCCCTACTCCGGCAAGTTCGCCGGCTACCGTATCCGCAAGGGCCGGCTCAATCTCGACCTGCATTACCAGATCACCAAGGGGCAACTCAAAGCCGAAAACAAAGTGGTGGTCGAGCAACTGCAGCTGGGGGAAAAAGTCGACAGCCCGGATGCCGTGAGCCTGCCGCTGAAACTGGCGATTGCCTTGCTCAAGGACGTCGACGGCAAGATCTCCATCGAGCTGCCGGTCACCGGCGATCTGAACAACCCTCAGTTCAGCGTCATGCCGATTATCTGGCAGACCCTGCGCAACCTGATCGTCAAAGCCGCGGCGGCACCGTTCAAGCTCATTGGCGGGCTGGTCAGCGGTGGCGGCTCGGAGGACCTGGGCAGCGTTTCGTTCGCGGCGGGTTCCAGCGAATTGGGCAAGGACGCCGAAAGCGCCCTGGACAAGCTCTCCAATGCGCTCAAGGAACGCCCGGCCCTGCGCCTGGAAATCGAAGGCACCGCCGCCCAGAGCAGCGATGGCCCGCTGATCGCCGAGCAACGCCTGGAACGGGAATACCAGTACAACTACTACAAAATGCTCCAGCGCCGCGGTGACAAGGTCCCGGCCCAGGCTTCGTTGCTGGAAGTGCCGGACGGGGAAAAAGGCCCCTTGCTCGAAGGTATCTACCGCACCCGCCTGAAAACCCAGCCCCCTGCCGAATGGAAGGACCTGGGCAAGGAAGAGCGCACCGCGAAAATGCGCGCCGAGGTGATCAAGTTCTGGAGCTCCAGTGACGTACTGTTGCGTCAACTGGGCCAGGAGCGCGCCAGCAGCATCAAGGATTACCTGGTCGACAAGGCCAAACTGGAAGATGAGCGGGTGTACTTCATCGACGCCAACCTGGGCGAAGCGGAAAGTGACGGCCGCGTGGTGACACCGATGCATCTGGATGCCGAGTGATGATGCGGCGGCTGGCAGGCCTGGTCCTGGCGCTATCTGCCAGCCAGGCCTGGGCGGCCGATACCCTGCGCTGCGGCAGCCAATTGATCAGCGTCGGTGATCGTTCGAGTGAGGTGGTGCAGAAATGCGGTGAACCGGTGAGTCGCGACCTGCTGGGCTACAAGCGCAGTGCAGACCGGCGCGAGGAGTTTCAGGTCGAGGAATGGACCTACGGACCGAATGGCGGCATGTATCAATACTTGCGGTTCGAAGGTAATCGGCTGAAGCAGATCACCAGCAAACGTGGCAACTGATTAACCACGATTCAAAGTGGGAGCGGGCTTGCTCGCGAAGGCAGTTTTTCATTCAACGCATGTGTTGAATGTCAGTCAGCCTTCGCGAGCAAGCCCGCTCCCACATTGGATTTTCAGCGCTACACATAAAACAGGCCCCGGCAAAAATGCACGGGGCCTGTGGCGGCCAACATCCGTTTGGCCCTTCGCATGAACACTCAGGTTGCAACAGACGTATGACTCGGCCCGTCTGTCGCGCCTTCTCCCGGTCCAGGCGAGAAGTCTTGCCTTACTCGGCTTTCAGGCCGTCAGCGGAGACCGCCTTGACGCCTTTGATTTTCTTGGTGATGGCCACAGCCATTTCCTTTTGCGAATCGGTCACGGCGGTGGTCGACGACAGCGATACCACGCCTTTGTTGGTTTCAACTTTGATGTCGCTACCTGGAATGCCTTTTTCGGTCATCAGGTCAGCTTTGACTTTGGTGGTGATCCAGGTATCGGAAGTAGCTTCTGTAGCCTTGGTCATTTCACCCGCCGCCAGGGTCATTGGAGCCTGGGTGGCTTGAGTGGTCTGGGCGAATGCCGCGTTTGCCATGGTCAGGGTCAGCGCGGTAGCAGCAGCGGCAGTGATAGCGAACTTCTTCATACGAGTAACTCCTGTTTTTCGGAAAGTCTGCCGGGTGTCTTGTCGGCAGGGTTACCAAGGATATTGCGAACGCTGTGCCAACTTTGAAAACAAGGATAAAGCCTTATAAATCAACAAGTTATAAAATAAGACAATTTTCGGAATCATGCAAAATGCACGAGATGCACAAACACTGCATGCAAGTTGCGGGTTTGTGGAAAGTTCCTAAGATGCTGAAATTTCTGAGCTTTATGAGCGGCTTTTGACGACCACTCGACAAACAGGAAAAACCCCGCAAAAGCGGTAATGCTCACTATCTGTGGCGAGGGAGCTTGCTCCCGCTGGGGCGCGAAGCGGCCCTGAAAATGGGACTGCTGGCGCAGTCCAGCGGGAGCAAGCTCCCTCGCCACAGATGAACAGCATTACGCAAAAGCGGGGAATTGATTCAACAACTCATGCCGCAGAACCGGAACACCCTTTAGGCAAGTAATCCGGGGAAACACTGCTCTTGCATGACCAGCCTTTGGTTTCGTCCCGTGTCAGGGTGACGGTTTTGCCCTGGACCACCCCCGGGGCATTGTGCAACGTACAGACGATTGATCCCGCTCCTTCCGGCGTTGTAGCCGTCACAGACAGGGCGCAATGGGTGGTCGTTGCCGTACCGGCGGGCGCCACGTTGGCAATTGTCGGCGTTTCCCCCTGATTGAGCACATCCTCGAACGGTACTTTCATCGCAGTCAGCTCGGCCAGCGCCGCCGTGACCTTGGCCCGGGCCTGGTACTTGGAATACATCGGCAGGCCCAGCGTTGCCAGGATCCCGATGATCGCCACCACGACGAGCAACTCGATCAGGGTAAAACCTTTCTGATTGTTCATGTACAAGCTCCATGCATGAGTCGAAGGCTCATGACCTGCCCCACGGCAGCACAGCCTGTGCCAAGGCCGGAAGCCCCTGTTGGCAAGGGATCTGGTAGCCGTCAGGCCTTTTCCTCCTACCAGGACCAGCACTATCTGACGTTTTTTGTCACCTCACCCTGGCGGGTTTGGCCTCATCCTTTGACTAGGCTATAAGAGCAATTCAATCGGAATCCCCAGGACTGAACATGGCGGTCAAGGCAGCGAAAATCAGCGTGTATGCATGGGAAGGCATCGACCGCAAAGGCACAAAAGTGACCGGCGAACTCAGCGCTCAAAACCCGGCGCTGATCAAGGCGAAACTGCGCAAACAAGGCATCAGTCCGGGCAAGGTTCGTAAAAAAAACCCATCAATTTTCAGCATGGGCAAACGTATCAAGGCCCAGGACATTGCCCTGTTCACCCGGCAAATGGCGACGATGATGAAGGCCGGTGTGCCGTTGTTGCAGTCCTTCGACATCATAGGCGAGGGCTTCGACAATCCGGCCATGCGCACGCTGGTGGACGAATTGAAACAGGAAGTTGCGGCAGGCAGCAGCTTCGCCGCCGCCCTGCGCAAGAAGCCCCGGTATTTCGATGAACTGTATTGCAACCTGGTGGATGCCGGCGAACAGGCCGGTGCCCTCGACACCCTTTTGGAGCGGGTCGCGACCTACAAGGAAAAAAGCGAATCCCTCAAGGCCAGGATCCGAAAAGCCATGACCTACCCGCTGGTGGTGGTATTCGTCGCGGCGATTGTCACCGGGATTCTGCTGGTCAATGTCGTGCCGCAGTTCGAGTCGGTGTTCAAAGGCTTCGGCGCGGAACTGCCGGCCTTTACCGTGATGGTCATTGGCCTGTCGCAATTCATGCAGGCCTGGTGGTGGGTGGTCCTTGGCGCGCTGCTCACGATGGCCTTCGGCGTGCGCCACGCCCTCGAGAAGTCCCCGGCCTTGCGTGACCGGATGGACACCGGGCTGCTGAAACTGCCGCTGGTGGGCACCCTGATGCACAAGTCCGCCGTGGCCCGGTTCGCCCGCACACTGTCGACCACTTTCGCTGCCGGCGTGCCGCTGATGGAGGCCCTGCAATCAGTGGCCGGCGCGACCGGCAATAGCGTGTTCAAGCGCGCTGTGTTGCGCATCCGGCAAGACATTTCGACCGGCATGCAATTGAATTTCGCCATGCGTACCTCCGGCGTCTTTCCGAACATGGCGATACAGATGACGGCCATCGGTGAAGAGTCAGGCACCCTGGATGCCATGCTCGACAAAGTCGCGGGATTCTACGAAGACAGCGTCGATAACATGGTCGATAACCTCACAAGCCTGATGGAGCCGTTCATCATGGTGGTGCTGGGTGTTATCGTCGGTGGACTGGTAGTTGCCATGTACCTGCCCATCTTCCAACTTGGCTCAGCGATCTGACATGCCCTTGAATGAAATCCTGATTCACTCTCCGCTGGCCTTTGTCCTTCTCGCAGGCATCACCGGCCTGTTGGTCGGCAGCTTCCTCAATGTCGTGATCTGGCGCCTGCCGAAAATGCTCGAACGCGACTGGCGTGAGCAGGCCCATGACATTCTCGGGCTGCCTGGCGAAACGCCGCTGCCGACCTACAACCTGTTGCTGCCCCACTCCCAGTGCCCGCACTGCGATCACCGAATCCGCGCCTGGGAAAACATCCCGCTGCTCAGTTATGTGTTTTTGCGCGGCCGTTGTTCAGCCTGCGCCGCGGCGATCAGCCCGCGCTATCCGTTGACCGAACTGGCCTGCGGCCTGTTGTCGGCGTTTGTTGCCTGGCACTTCGGCTTCGGCTGGCCGGCCTGCCTGGTGCTGGTCATGAGCTGGGGATTGCTGGCGATGAGCCTGATCGACGCCGAACATCAGATATTGCCGGATGTGCTGGTGCTGCCATTGATGTGGCTGGGGTTGGTCGTCAACAGTTTCGGCCTGTTCGTGTCGCTGCACGAGGCACTGTGGGGGGCAATAGCCGGCTACGGCCTGCTGTGGTCGGTTTTCTGGCTGTTCAAACTGATCACCGGCAAGGACGGCATGGGTCACGGTGATTTCAAACTGCTGGCGATGCTGGGCGCCTGGGGTGGCTGGCAGATTTTGCCGCTCACCATCCTCCTGTCCTCGCTGGTGGGAGCAATCATCGGGCTGATCACCCTGCGCTTGCGCCATGCAAAAACCTCGACGCCTATCCCTTTCGGTCCCTATCTGGCCATTGCTGGCTGGATTGCCTTGCTCTGGGGTGGTCAAATAACCGACCTCTATTGGCAGTATGTCGGTTTGAAATGAATACCCCTGTGGAAAAACCCTGGATTCTCGGCCTGACCGGCGGCATCGGCAGCGGTAAAAGCGCGGCCGCCCAACACTTCATCGATCTGGGCGTGCATGTGGTCGACGCCGATCATGCCGCTCGCTGGGTCGTTGAACCCGGCCGTCCGGCACTGGCACAAATCGCCGAGCACTTCGGCCCCGGCGTGTTGCAGGCCGACGGACAACTGGACCGCGCTGCGCTACGCAAACTGATCTTCGAAGTGCCTGAAGAGCGCCGCTGGCTGGAGGCCCTCCTGCATCCACTGATCGGCGAGGAAATCGCTCATCACCTGGCGCTGGCAAAATCACCTTATGCGATTCTGGTATCGCCGCTGCTGATCGAGTCCGGCCAGTACGCCATGACCCAACGGGTGCTGGTGATCGATGCCCCGGAACAATTGCAGATCGAACGCACCCTGCAACGTGACCAGACCAGCGAGCAGCAAGTCCAGGCGATCCTCAAGGCCCAATCCAGCCGCCAGGATCGCGTGAGCCATGCCGACGACGTCGTGGTCAACGACCGCGACCTTGCCTGGCTACATAGCGAGGTCGAACGCCTGCATCACTTTTATCTTACTTTGCGTGGAGGCCAGTCATGAGCCAACCAACAACCGTCGAATGCCCAACCTGTGGCGCCCCCGTGGAATGGACCGCCGAAAGCAAATTCCGGCCATTCTGCTCCGATCGCTGCAAACTGATCGACCTGGGCGCCTGGGCGTCCGAAGAACACAAGATTCCAGTGGCTCCCGATGCCGAGGACGAGATGTTCAGCGGTGACTTCGACCCGCGCCACTGATCCACCGGGTCGACGATTTCAGGGCTTGGGATCGTCGTCCTTCCAGGGGGCCGAGAGGTAGCGGGTGCGGTTGAACGTCTCAAGCCACTCCGGACAAAACACGACCAGCGCACTGACGATCATGCCGTTGATAAAGGCTTCGGGAAAAATGATCAGCCATAGATATCCGACAAAATCTTCCAGCCAGTACGGCATGGCAAAACGCTCGTCGAACCATAACAACCAAAGCGCCAGCAGCAGGCACAGCAGCGCCGACAGCGCGGCGGCGAAAAATCCGGAAACGAAGATATACACGAAGGGATTTCGTGGCTGCGCCCGCTCCACCAGGATCGCGCAGCACTCGGTGACCAGCACCGGCAGTGCAATCAACAACGCACCGTTGACCCCGACCGCAACCAGATCCTGACGCCCGAGCAACACCAGCCCCAACTGCGCGACCAGCCCGCCAACGATCGCCAGCGGCCAGTCCAGCAGCAATGTCACCGCCGTCATTCCAATGAAGTGGTACGACACGCCGGTATCGAAATCCCGCCGCACCAGCCACAGCATGAACAACGCGAACACCGTGCCGAACAATAAATGCTGGCGACGGCTGTCGGTGAACAGTTCAACCCAGGGCGCACGCCACATCGCCCAAAGCAGCACCAGCACATAGATCATCCAGCCGACTGTCAGGCTCTGCGGTGACAGCAGCTCAGCGCCTATCATGGACCAGACGTCTCCAGCGCTTCACGCAATTGCGCAGCCGTGGCGTATTCGTGCTGGTCCATCAATCGACCATCCTTGAGCTGCAACCACAACACTTTATCCACAGCGCCGGGGTAACGCGGTGCGACACGACCTTCACGATCCAGCATCACCCGATAGGAGTAATCGCGCATGGCCGGTACTGCGAACATTTTCGCGATCAAGCGTGGCATTCGCTGGATGTCCGCGAGAAAGACCGCGTGCCGGGCCTCCAGATAGCCTTTGGGCTGACCTTGCAGCGCCGCATCGACCAGTTTCGCCGCCTCCATGCTGCGCGCCACCAGCAGCGTCTGAGTGCGACTGTCGAGGGTGAAGGCCTGATCGAACTGGTCAAGCAATGTCCATGGCGCCAGCCGCTCGCCAACCTCCAGCGCATTGGCCCACAGCGGCAGCAAACTGAGTATTAATAGCGACCAATATTTCACCTTGACCCCCTCGTTCTTTCGCAGGCGCGTAATGGCCATCAGTCTACACCGCCTGTTCCATGTGCCCAGCGATGCTGATTGATGCTTAACGCTTTCTGCTTGTCGCAATTGAACGCTAAGCTTGGGCCTATGGATGACTCAGATTATTTACGCCTGCTGACCATCGCGGCCGAGCAAGCCAACGCGTTTTTGTCCAATGCCCGCAAATGGGAGCGTGAGCGTTGGGTGTGCCAGCGCCTGTTGCAAGGATTGAACATTCCCTATCGCGCCGACGAATTCGCCCCCGCCGGGGAGCCGCCGGACGTTTTGTTTCGCGATGCCAGTTTCGAGGTGTTCTTCGTGCTCGACGAGGGCCGACGCCTCAACGATGAATGGCGCGACGAACTGCAGCGCCGACGCAGCGCGTTTTCCCTGAGCCAACTGGTGCGCCGCGAGGCCAAGCCACGACGCATCCCCGCCAACGAGTTCTTGCTGCGATTGGCGCCGACCTTGCGCAAAAAAGCGCACAACTACAAAGAGCGCGGCATGGATCTGGGTGAACTGGACATCATTGCCTTCGCCAGCCTCAAACGCGAAGTACTGGACCTCAACAGCCATTTCCCACCGCCGACCGAGTACCTGCGCCAGGGCTGGCGTTCGCTGTCCCTGGTTGGGCCGACATTCGCCCGCGTGCTGTTCGCCCACCCGGATGCGCCGGACTTCTTGCGCAGCAACCTGGGGCGCAGCATTGTCTTTGACGTCGGGATCAGCCTGTGAGCCCGCTGCAGGCGCTGATCGCCGAGGTGCCGCAACAAGGCCGTGTACGCTGGATCGGCGTGCGCCCGCAATCACGTTCGGCAATGCTTGAACTCGATGCCGTGGAAGCGCGCCTGGAGGCCGGCCTGACCGGTGACCACGCCCGCCCCGGCGTGCGCAATGCGCGGCAGGTCACACTGATTCAGTGGGAGCACCTGGCGGTGATCAGTTCGCTGATGGGGCGTGCACAGGATCATCCGGTCCGGCCTGAAGATCTGCGGCGCAATCTCGTTATCAGCGGCATCAATCTGTTCAGCCTCAAGGGCCGCCGCTTCCGGATTGGCCAGGCAACGTTCGAAACCACCGGCTGGTGCCAACCCTGCGCGCGCCTTGAAAGCAACCTGGGCATCGGCACCTTTCAGGTCGTTCGAGGACATGGCGGAATCACTGCCCGGGTGTTACAAAGTGGAATCATTCGCCTGGACGATATCGTCAGCGTCGAACCCGTTCCAGACAGCGGCTATGCTGCGTTCAACCCTGGGTAAAAACACTGTAGCTTCTACACATTCAGCAACGTCTACCTTTGACGAGGCCCGATATGACCAGCCGCCTGAACCCCGACGACCAAAAGCATGTCGAAGAGTACCTGCAGTTGTCCCAGCACCAAGTCGAGCGCCGGCCTTTCCGGCCGTGGATGCTCCTTGTTCTGGTATTGGCAGTGACCATTGGCCTGGGCCTGTTGAGCCGACTTATCAGTTACCTGACGCTATGAGCTGCCTTGCGCTCGCTTGGGTAATTGCACCGATTTCTTTTAGCCTTGCGAGTTATCCCCATGTCCCATCGTATTGTCATTGTCGGCGGCGGCGCCGGCGGTCTGGAGTTGGCTACCCGTCTGGGTAAGACTCTGGGCAAGCGCGGTACGGCCAGCGTGATGCTGGTCGACGCCAACCTGACCCACATCTGGAAACCGTTGTTGCACGAAGTGGCAGCCGGTTCCCTGAACTCTTCCGAAGACGAACTCAACTATGTCGCCCAGGCCAAATGGAACCACTTCGAGTTCCAGCTGGGGCGCATGAGTGGGCTCGATCGCGCGAATAAGAAAATCCAGCTGGCCGCCACCTACGACGAGGCCGGTCTGGAACTGGTCCCGGCCCGCGAAGTGCCTTACGACTCGCTGGTGATCTCCGTCGGCAGCACCACCAACGATTTCGGCACCCAGGGCGCAGCGCAACACTGCCTGTTCCTCGACACCCGCAAACAGGCCGAGCGTTTCCACCAGCAACTGCTCAATCACTATTTGCGCGCACACGCCGGCCAGACCGACGCAGTCGAACAAATCAGCGTGGCCATCGTCGGTGCCGGTGCCACCGGGGTCGAACTGGCCGCCGAGCTGCACAACGCCGCCCATGAACTGGCGGCCTATGGCCTGGACCGGATCAAACCGGAAAACATGCACATCACCCTGATCGAAGCCGGTCCACGGGTGCTGCCGGCGCTGCCGGAGCGGATTGGCGGACCTGTGCATAAAACCCTGGAGAAACTCGGGGTCAACGTCATGACCAATGCCGCGGTGAGCGAAGTAACGGCCGACAGCCTGATCACCGCAGACGGCAACGAAATCAAGGCCAGCCTGAAAGTCTGGGCCGCGGGGATTCGCGCGCCGGGTTTCCTCAAGGACATCGATGGCCTGGAAACCAACCGCATCAATCAGCTGCAGGTGCTGCCGACCCTGCAAACCACCCGCGACGAGAACATCTTTGCCTTCGGCGACTGCGCCGCCTGCCCGCAACCAGGCAGCGACCGCAATGTGCCACCACGCGCCCAGGCCGCTCACCAACAGGCTTCGTTGCTGGCCAAATCGCTGAAACTGCGCATCGAAGGCAAGCCCCTGCCGGAGTACAAGTACACCGACTACGGCTCGCTGATCTCACTGTCGCGTTTTTCCGCTGTGGGTAACCTGATGGGCAACCTCACCGGCAGCGTGATGCTCGAGGGCTGGCTGGCGCGGATGTTCTACGTGTCGCTGTACCGCATGCACCAGATGGCGCTGTATGGCCCGTTCCGCACGGCGATGCTGATGTTGGGCAGCAAGATCGGACGCGGTACCGAGCCACGGCTGAAGCTGCACTGATAACTGCCCACTGTAGGAGCTGCCGCAGGCTGCGATCTTTTGACTTTGCTTTTTGAAGGGCAAGATCAAAAGATCGCAGCCTTCGGCAGCTCCTACAGAGGTACGTGCACACCGACCGGGCGGAACCATTGCGGCCGCAGTGCTCACACCAGAAAAAAAGCCAAAAAAAATCCCCGTATCTTTCGATACGAGGATTTTTAAGCGCGGATGTTCTACGTGTCGCTATACCGCATGCACCAGATGGCACTGTACGGCCCGTTCCGCACGGCGATGCTGATGTTGGGCAGCAAGATCGGACGCGGCACAGAGCCTCGCCTGAAGCTGCACTGATAACTGCCCACTGTAGGAGCTGCCGCAGACTGCGATCTTTTGACTTTGCTTTTTGAAGGGCAAGATCAAAAGATCGCAGCCTTCGGCAGCTCCTACAGAGGTACGTGTACACCGACCGGGCGGAACCATTGCGGCCGCAGTGCTCACACCAGAAAAAAAGCCCAAAAAAATCCCCGTATCTTTCGATACGAGGATTTTTAAGCGCGGATGTTCTACGTGTCGCTGTACCGCATGCACCAGATGGCGCTGTACGGCCCGTTCCGCACGGCGATGCTGATGTTGGGCAGCAAGATCGGGCGCGGCACAGAGCCTCGCCTGAAGCTGCACTGATAACTGCCCACTGTAGGAGCTGCCGCAGGCTGCGATCTTTTGACTTTGCTTTTTGAAGGGCAAGATCAAAAGATCACAGCCTGCGGCAGCTCCTACAGAGGTACGTGTACACCGACTGGGCGGAACCATTGCGGCCGCAGTGCTCACACCAGAAAAAAAGCCAAAAAAAATCCCCGTATCTTTCGATACGAGGATTTTTAATATGGTCGGGGTAAGGGGATTCGAACTCCTGACATCCTGCTCCCAAAGCAGGCGCGCTACCGGACTGCGCTATACCCCGGTAAAAAAAAGGCACCTTCGAAAGGCGCCTTCTGCGAACAGAGCTTTTGGCGTCTGATCTTAAGATTCGATTCCAGCGCTAGCTGGTTTCAAAAATGGTGGGTCGTGTGGGATTCGAACCTACGACCAATTGGTTAAAAGCCAACTGCTCTACCAACTGAGCTAACGACCCAAATATGGTCGGGGTAAGGGGATTCGAACTCCTGACATCCTGCTCCCAAAGCAGGCGCGCTACCGGACTGCGCTATACCCCGGTTTGAAATTGGCTCCGTGACCAGGACTCGAACCTGGGACCCAATGATTAACAGTCATTTGCTCTACCGACTGAGCTATCACGGAACTACACATTTCAATTTACAACTTTGAAGCTTTACTGCGTTCTCTTCGACCCGTTCGCATCGCTGCGTTCGTGTGTCTGAGGCGCGCTATTCTACAATCTTCAGCACCTCTGTCAACCCCCTAAATTGCTTTCAAGTTAATGATTTGCAACTTATTTTGGATTCCAGCTTGGGGAGCGGAAACCCTGGTGGGTGACTGACTGCGGGGCGCACTTTACAAGCCTTTTCCTTTGAGTTCAACAGCCTAACGAAAAAAAGGCCTCGTTATGCGAGGCCTTTTCGATTTTGTTGCCGTTATGGATCAGACGAAGACGATTTCGTCGTGTTCCACCACACCGTGAGCGGTATCGCCCGGCATGAATCGACCGGACAGAATCAGCTGCGCCAGCGGGTTCTCGATCCAGCGCTGGATAGCGCGCTTGAGCGGCCGTGCGCCGTACACCGGGTCGTAACCGACCGCGATCAGCTTGTCCATGGCCTCGGGGCTGAGCTCAAGCTTCAGCTCGCGCTCGGTCAGGCGGCTACGCAGACGACCCAACTGGATCTCGGTAATGCCAGCGATCTGATCCCGCGCCAACGGCTCGAAGATCACCACTTCGTCGACCCGGTTGATGAACTCCGGCCGGAAGTGGCTGGAAATCGCATCCATCACCGCCGCGCGCTGCGCCTCACGATCACCGACCAGTTCCTGGATCTGTACCGAACCCAGGTTGGAGGTCATGACAATCACGGTGTTCTTGAAATCCACCGTGCGGCCATGGCTGTCGGTCAGACGGCCGTCTTCGAGTACTTGCAGCAAGATGTTGAACACATCCGGGTGCGCCTTCTCGACTTCGTCCATGAGGATCACCGAATACGGCTTGCGACGTACGGCCTCGGTCAGGTAACCGCCCTCTTCATATCCCACGTAGCCCGGTGGCGCACCGATCAGGCGAGCCACGGAATGTTTCTCCATGAACTCGGACATGTCGATCCGTACCATCGCCTCTTCGGTATCAAAGAGGAATTCGGCCAACGCCTTGCACAGCTCGGTTTTACCGACACCGGTCGGGCCGAGGAACATGAACGAACCACTCGGGCGATTCGGGTCGGACAACCCGGCGCGCGAACGCCGCACCGCGTTGGAAACGGCCACCACCGCTTCATCCTGGCCGATCACACGCTGGTGCAACAGGCTTTCCATCTTCATCAGCTTGTCGCGCTCGCCTTCGAGCATTTTCGACACCGGAATACCGGTCCACTTCGACACGACTTCGGCGATCTCTTCTTCAGTCACCTTGCTGCGCAGCAACTGGTTTTCGGCTTTGCCATGCTGATCGACCATTTGCAGGCTGCGCTCCAGGTCCGGGATCACCCCGTACTGCAACTCGGCCATGCGGTTCAGGTCGCCTTTGCGGCGGGCCGCTTCCAGTTCCTGACGGGACTGCTCGATTTTCTGCTGGATCTGCGCAGAACCCTGGACTTCGGCTTTTTCCGAGTTCCAGATTTCTTCGAGATCCGAATACTCACGCTCATGACGAGCGATTTCTTCCTGCAGTTTTTCCAGACGCTTCTTCGCCGCGTCGTCGCTTTCTTTCTTCAGCGCCTGGGATTCCACCTTCAGCTGAATCAGGCGACGTTCCAGACGATCCAGCACTTCAGGCTTGGAGTCGATCTCCATGCGGATGCGGCTGGCGGCCTCGTCGATCAGGTCGATGGCCTTGTCCGGCAACTGCCGGTCAGTGATGTAGCGATGGCTGAGCTTGGCCGCCGCAATGATCGCGCCGTCAGTGATGGCCACCTTGTGGTGAACCTCATAACGCTCTTTGAGGCCACGCAGGATGGCGATGGTGTCTTCTTCACTCGGCTCGTCCACCAGCACTTTCTGGAAACGGCGCTCGAGAGCGGCGTCCTTCTCGATGTACTGGCGGTATTCGTTCAGCGTGGTGGCACCCACGCAGTGCAGCTCACCGCGGGCCAGGGCCGGCTTGAGCATGTTGCCCGCATCCATCGAGCCTTCGCCTTTACCGGCGCCGACCATGGTGTGCAGTTCGTCGATGAACAGGATGATCTGCCCTTCCTGCTTCGACAGCTCATTGAGCAGGGATTTCAGGCGCTCTTCGAATTCACCGCGATACTTGGCACCAGCAATCAGCGCCCCCATGTCCAGGGACAACAGACGCTTGCCCTTGAGGCCATCCGGCACTTCGCCATTGATGATGCGCTGGGCCAGGCCTTCGGCGATGGCGGTTTTACCCACGCCAGGTTCACCGATCAGCACCGGGTTGTTCTTGGTACGACGTTGCAGCACCTGGATGGTCCGGCGAATTTCATCGTCACGGCCGATCACCGGATCGAGTTTGCCGTCTTCGGCGCGCTTGGTCAGGTCGACGGTGTACTTGTCCAGGGCCTGGCGTGCTTCCTCGTGGTTCGGGTCGTTGACGGCCTCGCCACCACGCAGGTTGTTGATCGCGTTTTCCAGGGCTTTCTTGCTCACACCCTGGCCGAGCAGCAACTTGCCGAGCTTGCTGTTCTCGTCCATGGCGGCGAGCAGCACCAGTTCGCTGGAGATGAACTGGTCGCCCTTCTGCTGGGCCAGACGGTCAGCCTGGTTGAGCAGGCGCGCCAGATCCTGCGACATATTCACATCGCCGGTCGGGTTCTGGATTTTCGGTAGCTGGTCGAGCTCTTTGGTCAGCTCTTTACGCAGGCTGTTGACGTCGAAGCCCACCTGCATCAGCAGAGGCTTGATCGAACCACCCTGCTGCTCGAGCAAGGCTTGCATCAAGTGCGCCGGCTCAATGGCCGGATGATCGTGGCCGACAGCCAGGGATTGGGCATCGGACAACGCTAACTGCAATTTGCTGGTTAAACGGTCTATACGCATGGGTCACCTTCCTTTTGAGCAGGCCGGACCTATAAAACATCCTGAATGAAGAAACCTGCCAGATACCACAATAGATGCGGTCGATTCTGGGAGTTTCAAGCGTCGTGACGTTGATGCAGATCAGACAAGTCTAGCGTTCGAGCCAAACCAGGGAGGCAAACCGACCAGTGCGAGGCGCACGGCGGTAAGAAAAGAAGCGCGGATCGCTCACGGTGCAGAACCCGCCACCATAAACGGCGGTGACACCGCGAGCGGCCAGACGCAAGCGCGCCAGCCTATAGATGTCGGCCATGAACTTGCCGGGGTTTTGGCTCGGCACAAAAGCCTCAGCCGCTTGCGGCAATTGCTCGACGAAGGTCTCGCGCACTTCCGGGCCGACTTCAAAGGCCTGCGGGCCTATGGCCGGGCCGAGCCAGACCAATACGTCTTCGGGCGCAACGTCCAGCGTATCGAGCGTCGCTTCCAGCACGCCTGCCGCCAACCCGCGCCAACCGGCATGGGCCGCCGCGACACGAGTGCCGGCGCGGTCGCAGAACAGCGCAGGCAGGCAATCGGCAGTCATTGCCGCACAGGCGATGCCGGGCGTCGCCGTCCAACTGGCGTCGGCAGTGACCACCCGATCTGGATCGGCATGAGCCACGACAATGCCGTGGACCTGCTGCAGCCAGGCCGGTTGAATGGAGAAATGATCGGTCAAACGACGGCGATTCTCGGCAACCGCTTCGGGGCTGTCGTCGACGTGATCGCCGAGGTTGAGGCTGTCGAACGGCGCCACACTGACGCCGCCCGCACGGGTGGTCACACAGGCTTTGACCCCGGCCGGCGCGGGCCAGTCAGGAATCAGCCAGTCACTCATCCGATGAACGCCTCGCGGTCTTGCTTGAGCAGGGTCAGTAGCCAGACGAAGTCTTCCGGCAACGGCGATTCCCAGCTCATGCGCTTACCGGTGGTCGGATGATCCAGCTCCAGGAAACGCGCATGCAGCGCCTGACGCGGGAAGTTCTTCAGCGACTCGACCATGGTCGGGTTGGCGGCCGGCGGAATACGGAAACGACCGCCGTAGGCGGGATCTCCGACCAACGGGTAGTTGATGTGCGCCATGTGCACGCGAATCTGGTGCGTACGACCGGTTTCCAGCTTCACCCGCACGTGAGTGTGGGAGCGGAAGCGCTCGAGCACGCGGTAATGGCTGACGGCTTGCTTGCCACCTTCCATCACGGCCATGCGCTGGCGTTGCTGGCCGTGACGACCGATCGGCGCATTGATCTTGCCGCCAGCTGTCACCACACCGATCACGATGCACTCGTAGATCCGGCTGACGCTGCGACTCTGCAACTGTGTCACCAGCTGCGTCTGCGCCTGAATGGTCTTGGCCACCACCATCAGACCGGTGGTGTCCTTGTCCAGGCGATGCACAATACCGGCGCGGGGCACATTGATGATGTCCGGCACGTGGTGCAGCAAGGCGTTGAGCAAGGTGCCGTCGGCATGACCGGCAGCCGGGTGCACCACCAGGCCCGCAGGCTTGTTGATCACCAGGATGTCGTCGTCTTCGTAGACGATGTCCAGGGCTATGTCTTGAGCGACCCATTCGCCCTGAGCTTCCTGCTCGGCAGTCAACTCAAGGATGGCGCCACCATGGACGATGTCTCGCGGGCGGATAACCGCCCCATCCACAGTCAGGCGGCCGTCTTTGATCCAGGCGGAAAGGCGCGAGCGCGAGTGCTCAGCGAATAATTGTGCGGCGACTTGATCGAGGCGTTGGCCGCCCAATTCGGACGGCACCTCTGCGCGAAGTTCAATTTTATCGGACATGCTCAGACTAGGCGTCGGCACAGCCTTTGGTTTCGGCTGCGCGCTTGTGGTTAAATACGGCGTCTTTTGCCCCGAGGCTTTTCAACGGGGCGCTCATCATAACAGGACGGCCACGCCCAAGACAGCGGCCGTCATAGGGACGCAAGCCGCCATGCAAGTGAAACACCTGCTGCTGATCGCCATCCTCGCATTGACCGCTGCTTGCTCATCGAAGGAAGTCGTAGACGAAAACCTCAGTGAAGTCGAGCTGTACCAACAGGCTCAAAATGACCTGGACAACAGTAGCTACACCTCCGCCATCGCCAAGCTGAAGGCTCTGGAGTCGCGTTATCCGTTCGGTCGCTATGCCGACCAGGCGCAACTCGAACTCATCTACGCCAACTACAAGAACACCGAGCCAGAAGCGGCCAAGTCCGCGGCTGAGCGCTTCATTCGTCTGCACCCACAGCATCCGAACGTCGATTATGCCTACTACCTCAAGGGCCTGACTTCTTTCGACCAGGACGTCGGCCTGCTGGCGCGTTTCCTGCCGCTGGACATGACCAAGCGTGACCCTGGCGCCGCCCGCGACTCCTATAACGAGTTCGCCCAGTTGACCAGCCGCTTCCCGAACAGCCGTTACGCGCCGGACGCCAAGCAGCGCATGATTTACCTGCGCAACCTGCTGGCGGCCTACGAAATTCACGTGGCCGACTACTACCTGACCCGTCAGGCCTATGTCGCAGCGGCAAACCGCGGTCGTTACGTGGTGGAAAACTTCCAGGAAACCCCTTCGGTCGGCGACGGCCTGGCGGTGATGACCGAGGCCTATCAGCGCCTGCACCTGGACGAACTGGCTGCCACCAGCCTGGAAACCCTGAAGCTCAACTACCCGAACCACCCGACGCTGGTAGACGGCCAGTTCGTGCCGACCGTGGCCGAAGCCGACAACCGTTCGTGGCTGAGCAAGGCGACCCTGGGCCTGATCGAATCCCGTCCGCCGCTGCCGCCGGGCGAAACCCGCGCCAACCAGGACGTGCAGAAGCAGTTCCAGGACGCCAAGGACGCCATCCCGGCCGAGCTCAAGCCTAAAGACGACAATGGCGACGCGGTCGAAGAAGAAAATCACGAAGCGGAAGGCAACAACAGCGACCGCTCGTGGTTCAGCTACATGACCTTCGGCGTGTTCGACTGACACCTTGGGCTGTGAAAAAGGGAGACTCTCGGGTCTCCCTTTTTTATTTCAGTGCTTTATTACACTGTGCGCCTGTCAGGTCCTTGGCTAAACTGCCGGATCATCAGTCGAAAAGCAGCTCACCATGCTTCGTTTATTGTTCTGGATTGTCCTGATTGCCGCTGCCGTATGGTTCTGGCGCAAATTCAAGGGTCAGGCTTCCACCCCCCGGTCCCCTGCCGAACGGGACGCGGCGCCCATGGTCCGTTGCGCCCATTGCGGCGTTCACCTGCCCCGTGACCGCGCGCTGAGTCTCGACCAACGGTGGTATTGCAGCCAGGCTCATCTCGAGCAGGACAAGAACTCCAGCGGCCGCTGACACTCTCCCGAAATGGCGGCCAATCGAGGACTATCGCTGACACCCAAGGAACTGAAGGGCACCGAGTGACGTCTGACGCAGATTATTCAAGACCTCTCTCTGCGAATGAACCGGGTAATCGAAAACGTCCTGTACCTGCAGGGCCGCGCGCAAATGTCGCCGCCATGGCTTGACCTGAAATCACTGGAAATACTCGATCACGAAGCCCCCGCCCCGTATTTCAAGGGCCCGAGGCTTTATCTGTCCGGCCAGCCGGGCGAAAGCATTCTGTCCCGCCTAGACTTCAAGGCACGCCAGGAAAGCGGCTGCTTTTGCATGACCTTTGCTCACGGACGGAACCTAGTTTGAATACGAGACCACGACAAAAAGTCTTGATCGTCGATGACGAACCAGACATACGCGAACTCCTGGAAATCACCCTGGGAAGGATGAAACTGGAGACGTTCAACGCTCGCAATGTCGGAGAAGCGCAATCACTGCTGAAAAGCGAAACTTTCGATCTCTGCCTGACCGACATGCAGTTGCCGGATGGCACCGGCCTGGAGTTGGTGCAGCACATCCAGCAACGTCACCCTCAGGTCCAGGTGGCGATGATCACCGCCTATGCCAGTCTCGAAACCGCAATCAATGTGCTCAAGGCCGGTGCATTCGACTTCCTCACCAAACCGGTGGACCTTCCGCGCCTGCGTGAACTGGTCACCAGCGCCTTGCTGCTTCCTGCCCGCGGGGTCGACATCGATCGCCGTTTGCTGGGCGACTCATTACCCATGCGCAACTTGCGCAAGCACATCACCAAACTGGCCAACAGTCATGCGACGGTATACATCAGCGGAGAATCGGGCAGTGGCAAGGAATTGGTTGCGCGCCTGATCCATGATCAAAGCCCTCGCGCCAAGCAGCCGTTCATTGCGATCAACTGCGCGGCGATTCCCTCTGAGCTGTTGGAGAGTGAGTTTTTCGGCCATCGCAGAGGCAGCTTCAGCGGCGCCATCGAAGACAAACCCGGTCTGTTCCAGACCGCTCACGGCGGTACCCTGCTCCTCGACGAGGTGGCCGACCTGCCGCTGGCCATGCAAGTCAAACTGCTACGCGCCATTCAGGAGAAAGCCGTACGCAGCGTCGGCGGGCAGCAGGAAGTGGCGGTGGATGTGCGCATTCTCTGCGCCACACACAAGGACCTTGGCGCCGAAGTCGCCGCCGGGCGATTTCGGCATGATCTTTACTACCGTTTGAATGTGATCGAACTCCGGGTGCCGCCCTTGCGCGAGCGTCGCGATGACATCGAGGTGCTGGCCAGTCACATACTCAAGCGCCTGGCCGCCGATACGGGTCAACCGGCAGCCAGACTCCACCCCCAAGCCCTCGATGCACTGAAAAGCTATCGCTTCCCGGGCAATGTGCGGGAACTGGAAAATATGCTCGAACGGGCTCATACCTTGTGCGAGGACAATCAGATCGAAGCAGGCGACCTGCGCCTGGCCGAGGGCAATTGCGCAGCTGAAGGAGGAATACCGGACCTGACCCGGATCGACAATCTGGACACCTATCTGGAAAACATCGAACGCCAACTGCTGCTCCAGGCCCTGGAGGAAACCCGCTGGAACCGCACGGCGGCGGCTCAGCGGTTGAATCTGTCATTCAGGTCGATGCGTTACAGGCTCAAGAAATTAGGGCTGGATTGAGGCTTTAAAAAGATCGCAGCCTGCGGCAGCTCCTACAGGAGGTGCGCTCCAATCATGTAGGAGCTGCCGCAGGCTGCGATCTTTTTCGCTTGTTTCAAAGTCTCCCGGCAGGCGCATAAGGCGCCGGATCGATAATCGGCGTACGACCCAGCATCACATCGGCAAACAACTGACACGACGCCGGCGCCAACACCAGTCCGTTACGGTAATGCCCACAGTTGAGCCAGAGCCCCTCAAACCCCGGCACCGGGCCGATATAGGGAATGCCCTCGGGTGATCCCGGGCGCAATCCGGCCCAGTGCCCCACCACTTCGGCATCGGCCAGTGCCGGGATCAATTCCACCGCCGACGCCTTCAGGCTTTCCAGCGCAGACCCGGTCGGCGTCTTGTCAAAACCTTCATGCTCCAGCGTACTGCCGATCAGTATGTGTCCGTCGCGCCGGGGAATCGCATAACGGCCCTTGGCCAGGACCATGCTTGGCAGGAAATCCGCCGCGCACTTGTAGAGAATCATCTGCCCTTTCACCGGCTCGACCGGCAGCGTCAGATCAAGACACTTGAGCAATTCACCGCTCCAGGCTCCCGCCGTCAGAACGACTTGATCGCCGAGAACAACACCGGTGGCGGTCTGCACGCCGACCACTTTGTTGCCGTCACGAACAAATCCGCTGACTTCGCACTGCTCATGGATCGTCACGTTCGGCAGCGCCAGCAACGCGGCCTTGAGCGACTTCACCAGACGCGGGTTACGCACGTTGGCGACATCGGCCATGTAGATAGCCCGGGAAAAACCGCTGCCCAGCACTGGCACGGCGTCGTGTGCCGCCGAGATATCCACGGCACTTAGCGGACGATGCTCCCGCGCGGCCCAGGCCAGCGCTTGGGCCTCGTCATCCAGATCCAGCCAATACAGACCGGTGGTATGCACTTCAGGATCAACACCGGTGGCGGCGAACAAGCGCTCGCCCAGTTGTGGATAAAAGTCCTGGGACCAGTGAGCCAACGCAGTGACCGCCGGGCTATAGCGCCACGGGTAAAGCGGCGAAACGATGCCGCCACCGGCCCAGGACGACTCCTGACCGACGTTCGAGCGATCCAGCAGCACAACGCTTTGCACTTCGGAGGCGAGATTGAAGGCCGTCAGCAAGCCAATCACCCCACCGCCGACAATCACCACTTGCTGTTGCCTGGTCATGTTCTGATCCAATCGTTAAATAGACAGAGGGTGCAAAAAGCACCTGAAAAAGAAACTCAGCGCCCCCAGCAATCTTTGCTGGTCAGGCCGGACTTCGCATTGACCATACCCAGTACACCGGTGTTGGTGATGGTCAGATCACCGCATTTGTCAGTGGCCATGCTTGAGCCGGCCTTGCGTACCGCCGTCAGCAGAAAGGTCTGGTCGGTCAGGGCTGGAGTGATGCTGTAGTAGTCATTGCCGGCGCTGAGGCCCGTCGCATCGGTGTAGACATTTTTCTGC
Organism: Pseudomonas sp. Pseusp49; assembly: GCF_059491875.1. Classification (NCBI taxonomy): domain Bacteria; kingdom Pseudomonadati; phylum Pseudomonadota; class Gammaproteobacteria; order Pseudomonadales; family Pseudomonadaceae; genus Pseudomonas; species Pseudomonas sp. Pseusp49. Next base: position 5,891,366 of record NZ_CP168514.1, read on the forward strand.
GAGTAGAAGCGTTCCAGGAGCTGCGCCTGCTCCGAAAGCAGACCCGCCACTTCCGCGCGACGGCCCTTGTTCAGGTACTCGGTGAAACTCGGGGCGGCAATGGTCATGACAATCCCGATGATCGCAATCACGATCATGATTTCGATCAGGGTAAAACCGCGGTTGGAACTACGCATGCCTCAACTCTCACTTACTGTATTTGTCGCCACATGATGCGACGGCTGCCGCCGGATTTTTCCATCCCCGACGTGTCGTCGCCAGTGGAATCGTTTACGACCCCGCCATTGTCGCCGGTATCCTGGGGCGAATGTTCTCCGACGAAGATCACACCCTCGGACAGCGTGTCGAGGTTGTCGACCACGCCATCGGCGTTGCTGTCGAGCATCTTAACGCTGATCGCTTCGGGCAGCTTCAGGCAGACGGCTTTCAAGCCCTGATTGCCATGATAGAAACCGTACCAGTTGCCATTCGCCAGACAGGTTGGCCGGTTCAGCGCTGGCGAATCCGCTGGCGTGGCTGCATGCGCCGACATCGACAGGTCAAGCGCGACAACGACGCCGAGCAAGTGTGACCATAACCTGACAGATCGCTCAGTACTTCGCATAGATACTCTCCACCACACTGCGCGAATGCCCCGCGATGCCGACTGCCGTTACCCGATACAAGGTCGCCTGGGTATTGATTGGCACATTCACCGCATTCTTGCTGACACCGATGTTTTGCACGCCATAAAAACCCTTGCCCGATGCAATCCAGGTCACTCCGGAAGTGGCGTTGAAGCCGGCGGCGGTAATAGTCGAGGACTCGGACGGTGGTGCACATTGAACGATGCCGCTGCAAACAGGTAGCGCATAACTGTCCCGTTGCACTCCACTCTCGCCCACCCGCAATGCTGCCTCGGCACTCTGAAACGACTGGTTGTGCAAGGCGACGCTACCGGCCATTTTTTCCTGCAGGGTCGCGCTCTGCATCGAGGAGAGACCAATCAGCGTCAGCAAGAGCAAGAAGACCAGACTGACCAGCAGCGCCATGCCGCGCTGGGTGTGATATGTCACGGGAGAACGATTCAATGGCATTCCCTCATGGCAAGCGGTTGCGCAGAGCGGCAACCACGTTGAAGGTTTGATCGCTCACCCGGCGGCTCGGGTCGGTGAGGGTCAGGCTCAGGCGTACGCTACGAATCAGCGCGGGGTCCGGCGGGTTGCTGCTGTAGCGGGATGCAGCCAGATCAGTGGCCGTGCTGGCCAAGCCGAAGCTCACGTCGAAAGCGCTGACGTTATCCACCAGTACCTGGTCTGCTGCGGCCCCGCCCTTCATGAGCAATTGGTTGTTGCTGAACCTGTAACTCAGCCGCCGGATCGGAAATGCCTGCTGCCCTGCCGCTGGCGTCCGGCCTTCACTGTAGGCCGTCGAATGGGTTTTACAATCGGAAAGCACGGTCCAGTCCGGCTTGTCGCCACTGCTGCCGACATCCGACATCACCAGCGTCAACTGGCGGCCGCCGTTTTCCCAACGAATCGGCGTTGTACGACTGGCATGGAAATCACCTTTCTCACTTGAATCAGTGATCGTTTCCAGACAACCGAACATCCCGACCATGCGGATTTCCTTAATCATTTTGCTCAACACAAAACGTGCATCCTCCTGCATATTCGCGGCCGCATTCTGACTGAGATAGGTGTTCTTGGCCGCAATGAAAACCTGCACCACGCCGAGCACCACGATCAGGCTCAATGCCAGGGCGATCAGCAACTCGACCAGGCCGAAGCCTTTGCTGCAACGAGTCATGGGGTCGCCCCCGGATCGACGGCTGTGCGGCTGGTCAGGACGAAGCTGCGCCGCGAGTCGGCAGTATTCGCGGCCCGTGAGTCGTCCCAGTTGATCGTGATGGTGTACAGCTGCTGGTTGACGGTGACCCTGCCGGTCGCGGTGGCGCCGAGTGAGCTGACAATGTTGGCGTTGAAGTCAAACAGGTCCTGATCCCGGGCAACGTCCGGATTGCCCGAAGCCGGAGGCGCAATGGTGTAGTCCGCAGCGGCATTGGCGCGAATGCGGTCCAGCATGTCGTAGGCGATAAAACTGGCCTGACTGGTCATGCGCGCGCTGTCCGTGTACTTCAGCGCATTGAGCTGAAACGCCGCTGCGCCCAGCAACCCCACCCCCAGAATGACTAACGCCACCAGGACTTCGACCAGCGTCATGCCCTCCTGCGAGCCTTGCATCCCTGCCTTCATCCGCAACGTCCCCCCAATAGAATTCGTCCGTTCAAACACACTGTCAGCGTCCTGCTTTGTGCTCCCCGCCCATAGTTGATCACCACCTCCGAGGACGGTGATGACAATCCGCCCAGACTGTTGAAATCGATGGCAGTGACGCCAGAGGTTAGCGCCAGAGTTGCGCCGCTGCTCATTGCCGGAACAACCCGCAATACATTGGCCAAAGCGCCAGCACCGTCGTAAATCGCCAGCTCTCCACTCCAGGCATTCCCGCCAGCTATCGGCCGCACCCGCGTGGTATTGCCCCTCTCGATGGCTTCGAGCCGGGCAACATTCAATGCTCGCTGCAGGTCCGCGACTTCGGTATCTGCCCTGGTTGTTTGCGTCGAGCGGGTAAACGCCGGGACGGCCATAGTCAGCAGGATCAGAAGAATCGCGAGCGCGATCAGCAACTCGATCAGCGTGAAACCTTTTGTACGATGCTCCATCGGGCCCTTCTGTTTCCTTCAGCTATACCTGCTGTTGCGCAGCACAACGCTCGAATGATGCTGTGCGTTGCCATTTCTCGCGCACGGATTGCGCGAGCCACAGCACGCCACGGAGGGATATGTCATGCGGCAATACGGCTTCAGCCTGATCGAACTGCTCATGGGACTGGCAATTACAGGAATTGTTCTGCTTCTGGTGACTCCGGCGTTCGCAACGCTGATCGAGTCGAACCAAAGACAGCAAGCGGCGCAGGCTCTTTTCAGTGGTATTCGCACCGCCCGGAGCGAAGCCATCGTCCGCAACCAGGCCGTGGTGATTCACGGCATCAACGGCGATTGGAGCCAAGGCTGGCGGATGATCCTGGATATCAGCGGCAAGGGGGAGATGGACAGCGACAATCCACTGTTGGCCGAACGCCAGAGCGGCGCACGCATGTCGATTGTAGGGAACGGATCGGTCGAAAGCTCAATACGATTCAGAGGTCAGGGCGAAGCACTGATTGGAGGAACGTTACACATTTGCGCCGTTCGCGAACCGGTAAGCCAACATCAAGTGGTGTTGGCACGGACCGGTCGCGTCAGCCTGCGCAACGACAAGGCTGAGCAGCCGTTATGCGAAAAAAGGACTGAATTCAGAGCAACGAGCGAACGCGCAGTTCTTTAGGCATCGAGAACGTGATGTTCTCCTCGCGACCGGCCAGCTCATCGGCACCGGTGGCACCCCAGGCCTGCAACTGCTGGATCACGCCGCGCACCAGGACTTCCGGGGCGGATGCGCCAGCGGTGATGCCAATACGTTCGACGCCGTCGAACCAGTTCTTTTGCAGGTCTTCGGCACCATCGATCAGGTAAGCCGGAGTGGACATGCGCTCTGCCAGTTCGCGCAAGCGATTGGAGTTGGAACTGTTCGGGCTGCCAACCACCAGCACCACGTCGCACTCGTCGGCCAGTTGTTTGACCGCATCCTGACGGTTTTGCGTGGCGTAGCAAATGTCATCCTTGCGCGGTCCACCGATGGCCGGGAAGCGCGAACGCAGAGCGTCGATAACGCGACTGGTATCGTCCATCGACAAGGTGGTCTGAGTCACGAAGGCGAGCTTTTCAGGGTTGTTCACCTGCAACGCCGCGACATCTTTCTCGTCTTCGACCAGGTAGATCGCGCCACCATTGCTGGCATCGTACTGGCCCATGGTGCCTTCGACTTCCGGGTGACCGGCGTGGCCGATGAGAATGCACTCTCGGCCGTCACGGCTGTAGCGCGCCACTTCGATGTGGACTTTGGTCACCAGCGGGCACGTGGCATCGAACACTTTCAGCCCGCGGCCAGCCGCTTCGCTGCGCACGGCCTGGGAAACGCCGTGTGCACTGAAGATCACAATGACGTCGTCCGGCACCTGATCCAGCTCTTCGACGAAAATCGCACCACGGGAGCGCAGGTCTTCGACGACAAATTTGTTGTGGACCACTTCGTGGCGCACATAGATCGGCGGCCCGAAGACTTCCAGGGCGCGGTTGACGATTTCGATCGCCCGGTCCACACCGGCGCAGAAGCCACGGGGGTTGGCGAGTTTGATTTGCATGCTGTGCCTCGTGTCTTGCGCTCGAAAAATGGTAATACCCTGCCGTTCGTCGAACACCGTGTTCAAGAACAGCGAGGGTTCAGTGTGGGAGCGGGCTTGCTCGCGAATGCTGACTGGCATTCAACATTTATGTCGTCTGACACACCGCTTTCGCGAGCAAGCCCGCTCCCACACTTTTACAGTGCTTTGACGCTGATGATCTCGACGTCAAAGGTCAGCGTCTTGCCCGCCAGCGGGTGATTGAAGTCGATGGTCACTTGCGCGTCATCGAACTCTTTCACCACGCCCGGCAATTCAGTATTGGCCGCATCGTTGAAGATCACCAGCAAACCCGGCGACAGCTCCATGTCTGCAAACTGCGAGCGCGGAATGATCTGCACGTTTTGCGGGTTCGGCTGGCCGAACGCGTTTTCCGGCTCGATGCTCAGTGTACGCTTGTCACCGGCCTTGAAACCGAACAGGGCTGCTTCGAAACCTGGCAACAGGTTGCCGTCACCGACCTTGAAGGTCGCCGGGGCTTTGTCGAAGGTGCTGTCCACCGTGTCGCCATTCTCCAGGCGCAATGCGAAATGCAAGGTGACTTCCGTGTTCTGGCCGATGCGTTGCTCAGCCAATACCTGTTCAGTCATGAACGGTTTCTCCGGTCTTTTTACTTTTGAACATATCCAGTGCCAGCATGACTGCACCTACCGTGATTGCACTGTCGGCAAAGTTGAACGCCGGGAAATACCAGCGGTTCTGCCAATGCACCAGAATGAAATCGATCACATGGCCCAGGGCAATGCGGTCATACAGATTGCCCAGCGCGCCACCGAGCACCAGCGCCAGCGCAACCGCCAGCCAGGTCTCGTTGCGCCCCAGACGCTTGAGCCACACCACCAGCACCGCACTGACCACGACTGCGATCAAGGCAAACAGCCAGCGCTGCCAGCCGGAGCTGTCAGCCAGGAAGCTGAACGCCGCACCAGTGTTGTAGGCCAGGGTCCAGCTGAAGTAATCGGGGATGATCACGATCTGCTGGTACATCTGGAGCTTGCCTTCGAAGTAGAACTTGCTGGCCTGGTCGATGACCAGGACCAGCAAACTCAACCAGAGCCAGCTCAGCCGTCCGAAACGGCCAACGGCATTAGGCATAGTGACGGACCTCGCCAGCGCCGCTGATGTTGTCCACGCAACGACCGCAGATTTCCGGATGCTCCGGGTTCACGCCGACGTCTTCGCGGCAGTGCCAGCAACGGGCGCATTTGGCGTGGGCCGACTTGACGATCTTCAGCTTCAGGCCGCTGACTTCAGTGACGACCGCGTCCTCTGGTGCCTTCACAAACGGTGCAACGCTGGCAGTCGAGGTGATCAGCACGAAACGCAGTTCGTTGCTCAGCTTGGCCAGGTCGGCAGTCAGCGCGTCTTCGGCGAACAGGGTCACTTCGGCTTGCAGGTTGCCACCGACAGCCTTGGCTGCACGCTGGATTTCCATCTCTTTGTTGACCGCGACCTTCACTTCCATGATGCGGTCCCAGTAGGCGCGACCCAGCTCGAAGCCTTCCGGCAGTTCGCTCAGGCCTTCGTACCAGGTGTTGAGCATGACGGACTCGTTACGCTCGCCCGGCAGGTACTGCCACAGTTCGTCGGCGGTGAACGCCAGGATCGGCGCGATCCAGCGCACCAGCGCCTCGGAGATGTGGAACAGCGCGGTCTGGCACGAACGGCGGGCCTTGCTGTCGGCGCCGGTGGTGTACTGGCGGTCCTTGATGATGTCGAGATAGAAGCCACCCAGCTCCTGCACGCAGAAGTTGTGGATCTTCGAGTACACGTTCCAGAAGCGGTATTCGCTGTAGTGCTCTTGCAGCTCACGCTGCAGCAGCAGGGTGCGATCCACGGCCCAACGGTCCAGTGCCAGCATTTCTTCGGCCGGCAGCAGGTCGGTGGCCGGGTTGAAACCGGTCAGGTTCGACAGCAGGAAGCGCGCGGTGTTACGGATACGCCGGTAGGCGTCCGCACTGCGTTGCAGGATCTGCTCGGAAACGGCCATTTCACCCGAGTAATCGGTCGAGGCAACCCACAGACGCATGATGTCGGCGCCCAGGGTGTCGTTGACTTTCTGCGGCGCGATCACGTTGCCCAGGGACTTGGACATCTTGCGGCCGGACTCGTCGACGGTGAAGCCGTGGGTCAGCAGTTCGCGGTACGGCGCGTGGTTGTCGATGGCACAACCGGTCAGCAGCGACGAGTGGAACCAGCCGCGGTGTTGGTCCGAGCCTTCCAGGTACAGGTCGGCGCGCGGGCCGGTTTCGTGGCCCATCGGGTGCGAACCGCGCAGGACGTGCCAGTGCGTGGTGCCCGAATCGAACCAGACGTCCAGGGTATCGCTGATCTTGTCGTACTGCGGCGCTTCGGCGCCCAGCAGCTCGGCGGCGTCCAGCTTGAACCAGGCTTCGATGCCTTCGACTTCGACGCGCTTGGCAACTTCTTCCATCAGTTCGACGGTACGTGGGTGCAGCTCGCCGCTTTCCTTGTTCAGGAAGAACGGGATCGGCACACCCCAGTTGCGCTGACGGGAGATGCACCAGTCCGGACGGTTCGCGATCATCGAGTGCAGGCGCGCCTGGCCCCAGGCCGGGACGAACTGAGTATCTTCAATGGCCTTGAGCGAGCGCTGGCGCAGGGTGTCGCCAGTGGTCGGCTGCTTGTCCATGCCGATGAACCACTGCGCGGTGGCGCGGTAGATCAGCGGGGTCTTGTGGCGCCAGCAGTGCATGTAGCTGTGTTCGATGACGGTGGTGTGCAGCAACGCACCGACTTCGGTCAATTTGTCGACGATGGCCGGGTTGGCCTTCCAGATGAACTGGCCGCCGAAGAATTCCAGCGAAGGCACATATACGCCGTTGCTTTGTACCGGGTTGAGGATGTCATCGTTGACCATGCCGTACTTCTTGCAGGTCACGAAGTCATCCACGCCGTAAGCCGGTGCGGAGTGAACCACGCCAGTACCGGCGCCCAGTTCGACGTAGTCGGCCAGGTATACCGGCGACAGGCGGTCGTAGAACGGGTGACGGAAGTTGATCAGTTCCAGCGCCGAACCAGCGGCGGTAGCGATTACCGAACCTTCCAGCGAGTAGCGCGCCAGGCACGACTCGACCAGCTCTTCAGCCAGCACCAGCAGCTTGTCGCCGACGTCGACCAGGGCGTAGTTGAATTCCGGGTGGACGTTCAACGCCTGGTTGGCCGGGATGGTCCACGGGGTGGTGGTCCAGATCACGATCGAGGCCGGCTTGCCCAGGGCAGGCAGACCGAAGGCGGCAGCCAGCTTGGCTTCGTCGGCAATCGGGAAAGCCACGTCGATGGTCGAGGACTTTTTGTTCTCGTACTCGACTTCCGCTTCAGCCAGGGCCGAACCGCAGTCGAAGCACCAGTTAACGGGCTTCAAGCCCTTGAACACGAAACCGCCCTTGACGATTTCAGCCAGGGCACGGATTTCCCCGGCCTCGTTCTTGAAGTCCATGGTCTTGTACGGGTTGGCGAAGTCGCCCAGCACGCCCAGACGGATGAACTCGGATTTCTGCCCTTCGATCTGCTCGGTGGCATAGGCGCGGCACAGTTCGCGGGTCTTGTCCGCGCCCAGGTTCTTGCCGTGGGTCACTTCGACCTTGTGCTCGATCGGCAGGCCGTGGCAGTCCCAGCCCGGGACATAAGGCGCGTCGAAGCCCGACAGGGTCTTCGAGCGGATGATCATGTCCTTGAGAATCTTGTTCAGCGCATGACCGATGTGAATCGTGCCGTTGGCGTACGGAGGGCCGTCGTGCAATACGAACTTCGGACGATCCTTGCCAATTTCGCGCAACTTTCCGTACAGGCCAATACTGTCCCAGCGCTGCAGGATCTGCGGTTCGCGCTGTGGCAGGCCGGCCTTCATTGGGAAGGCGGTGTCCGGAAGGTTTAGCGTGGCTTTATAGTCGGTCATTTAAGGCTCTTCATTAGCGATGGGCGCTAGGTGCGGCTAGTGCACGGGCGGCGGCGACATCCGCGCTGATCGCCGTTTTCAGTGCCTCCAGAGAGGCGAAACGCTGCTCTTCACGCAGCTTGTGGTGGAAAACCACCGTTAAACGCCGGTCATACAGATCGCCGGCAAAATCTAAAAGATGCACTTCCAGGTGGGCTTTGCCATCACCTTGAACCGTGGGCCGCACGCCGATATTGGCGACGCCGGGCCAGGTCTTGCCATCGATCTCGACGTCCACCAGGTAAACCCCGGTGAACGGTACGCGACGGCGCTTGAGTTGTATGTTGGCCGTGGGCGTACCCAATTGCCGAGCAAGCTTCTGGCCATGCAATACGCGACCGGCGATCCGGTACGGCCGCCCGAGGAGGCGTTCGGCCAAGGCGAAATCCGCGGCGGCCAGGGCATTGCGAACCTGCGTGCTGCTGACACGGATGCCATCCAGCTCGACGGTTTGCGCCGCTTCGACGGTAAATCCCTGAAGGATGCCGGCTTGTAGCAGGAAATCGAAATCTCCCGCGCGGTCACAACCGAAACGGAAGTCATCACCGACCTCCAGGTGCTGGACACCCAGGCCATCGACCAGAATGGTATCGACGAACTCGCTGGCGCTGAGTTTGCTCAGGCGCTGGTTGAAAGCCAGGCACAGAACGCGGTCGACGCCTTCGGCGGCCAACAATTGCAGCTTGTCCCGCAGACGGGCCAGACGGGCCGGTGCGGTCTCCGGAGCGAAGAACTCGCGCGGTTGCGGCTCGAAAATCACCACGCAACTGGGCACGCCCAACTCGAGCGCACGCTCGCGCAGCCGCGCCAGGATAGCCTGGTGGCCACGGTGTACACCGTCAAAGTTGCCAATAGTGGCGACACAGCCCCGATGCTGGGGGCGCAGATTGTGGAGGCCTCGAACCAGCTGCATAACGCGCTTCTTGCTCATAAAGTGGTCGATTATAACCACACCCGGCGGCCGACGACAGGCAACACCGTAACCCAAAGTGATCGAACCGACAAAACCGCCGGCCCGCCCGTGTTTATCGAGGCCGGAACCTCAGCCCAGCGTCTTGCGATTGAAGTCGCGCAAACGGAAGCCCATCAACACTAACATGCCGAAATAAGCCACCACACCGGCAACTACCAAAGCACCCAGACGCAGGAAACGCTCAAGCATCTGCCCCTCACCCCAGGCCGGCATGAAATGCATCCCTGCCAGCAACACGCCAGACATCACCGCCACCGCAATCACCAGCTTGAAGCCGAACTTTGCCCAGCCCGGTTGCGGCTGGTACATCTGCTGTTTACGCAACTGATAGAAGAGCAACCCCGCATTGAGGCAGGCGCCGGCGCTGATGGCGAGCGCCAGACCGGCGTGAGCCAGAGGACCAATCAGCAACAGGTTAAACAACTGAGTGACGACCAGCGTGAAAATTGCGATTTTCACCGGCGTGCGGATGTTTTGTTGCGCATAAAAGCCAGGCGCCAGCACTTTGATCACGATAATCCCGAGCAATCCGACGGAATAGGCGATCAACGCACGCTGGGTCATGGCCGCATCATGGGCATCGAACTGACCATACTGGAACAGGGAAACCGTCAGCGGCTCGGCCAGAATCCCCAGCGCCAGGGCGCAAGGCAATACCAGCACGAAGCATAGACGCAGGCCCCAATCGAGGATGCGCGAGTATTCGTGGCGATCCTTGCTGGCGTAGGTCTTGGCCAGGGTCGGCAGCAGAATCGTCCCCAGCGCCACGCCCAACACCCCGGACGGCAGCTCCATCAAACGGTCGGCGTAATACATCCACGACACGGAACCGGCAACCAGGAAAGACGCGAAGATCGTGTTGATGATCAGCGAAATCTGGCTCACCGAGACACCGAGAATGGCCGGCAACATTTGCTTCATGACGCGCCACACACCGCTGTCACGCAAGTTCAGGCGCGGCAGTACGAGCATGCCGATCTTTTTCAGGTGCGGTAGCTGATAGAGCAACTGCGCCAGGCCGCCGACCAGTACCGCCCAGCCGAGCGCCATGACGGGCGGATCGAAGTACGGCGTCAAAAACACCGAAAAGATGATCATGCTGACGTTCAACAGGGTCGGCACGAAGGCCGGCACCGAAAAGCGGTTCCAGGTATTGAGGATCGCACCGGTCAACGACGACAGGGAAATCAGCAGGATGTAGGGAAAGGTCACCCGCAACAGACTGGAGGTCAGTTCGAATTTTTCCGGCGTATCGGTGAACCCCGGCGCCGTGACCCAGATGACCCACGGTGCGGCGATCATGCCCAACGCTGTGACCAGCGCGAGCACCAGTGTCAGCAGGCCCGAGACGTAGGCGATGAAGGTACGCGTCGCCTCTTCGCCCTTCTGGCTTTTATATTCGGCAAGAATCGGCACGAACGCCTGGGAAAACGCTCCTTCGGCAAAGATCCGTCGCAGCAGATTGGGCAATTTGAAGGCGATAAAGAAGGCGTCAGTCGCCATTCCTGCGCCAAATGTGCGGGCGATGAGGGTGTCTCGGACAAATCCCAGAATCCGGGAAAGCATCGTGATAGAGCTGACGGCGGCCAACGATTTGAGCAGATTCATGGAAAGAGTTTGTGCCTGTCGATAAACAGCAGGCGAACTACGCGCCTACTTGTGCGATACTCCGCGCCGCAACAGCACAGAGCCAAAGCTCGCGAGTTTACAGGTCACACGCCGGAAAGAAATATCCCGTCGCACCACGCCTACCACTTAGCGGAACGTTTCAAGCGCCCTTGACAAGACTTCAACTCATCGGCATGATTCGCGGCCTATTTTGTTTGCTATTTCCTAAAAAGTCTTTCGAGGAGCTCGACGGTGGCCAACTCACCTTCCGCCAAAAAACGTGCAAAACAGGCTGAGAAGCGTCGCAGCCACAACGCCAGCCTGCGTTCCATGGTTCGTACCTACATCAAGAATGTAGTTAAGGCCATCGACGCAAAAGACGCTGCCAAAGCTCAAGCCGCTTACGTTCTGGCTGTGCCAGTTATCGACCGTATGGCCGATAAAGGCATCATCCACAAGAACAAGGCCGCTCGTCATAAGAGCCGCCTGAATGGCCACGTCAAGGCCCTGAACGTTGCCGCTGCTGCCTAAGCGACACGCTCATTAAAAAACCGACCTCAGGGTCGGTTTTTTATTGCCTGTGATTTGGTGAAGCACACAAAAAAATGTGGGAGCGGGCTTGCTCGCGAAGGGGCCATCACATTCAACATCATCGTTGACTGACAGTCCGCATTCGCGAGCAAGCCCGCTCCCACAGCTTGTTTTGCGTCAGATTATTGGGCGTGCGCCCACGGCAGAATCGGAATCGCCGTCACCGCATTCTGCGGACTGCCCTCGATCAAGCGATCGCTGTACACCAGGTACACCAGCGTATTGCGCTTCTTGTCGAGGAAGCGCACCACCTGCATGGTCTTGAACACCAGGGACGTGCGCTCCTTGAATACCTCGTCGCCATCCTTGAGCTCACCCTTGAAGCTGATCGGCCCGACCTGCCGGCAGGCGATGGACGCCTCGGCACGGTCTTCGGCCAATCCAAGACCACCCTTGACCCCGCCCGTCTTGGCGCGCGACAGGTAGCAGGTCACACCCTCGACCTTGGGATCATCAAAAGCCTCGACCACGATCCGGTCATTTGGCCCGACGAACTTGAACACCGTCGACACCTGACCGATTTCCTCGGCCGAAGCCAGCAGCGGCATCGCCAACAGCAATCCCAACAATCCTTTTGCCACGCGCATTCAGGTATTCCTTCAGACCAGAATCAGGTTATCGCGGTGAACCAACTCCGGCTCCGCCATGTAACCCAGCAGACCGACAATCGCCTCGGACGACTGACCGATGATTTTTTGCGCTTCCAGCGCACTGTAGTTGGCCAGGCCGCGGGCAATCTCACGACCGTCCGGCGCCACGCAAACCACCATCTCGCCGCGACGGAAGCTGCCCTGCACCAATTTGACCCCGACCGGCAGCAAGCTCTTGTTGCCCTGGGACAACGCGGTCACCGCACCGGCATCCAGCACCAGGGTGCCACGGGTTTGCAGATGACCGGCCAGCCACTGCTTGCGTGCCGCCAGCATGCCGCGCTCCGGCGAGAGCAAGGTGCCGATGCGCTCGCCCGCCTTGAGGCGATCCAGCACACGCTCAAGCCGCCCACCGACGATGATGGTGTGAGCACCGGAACGGGCCGCCAGGCGCGCCGCGCGCAGCTTGGTCTGCATGCCGCCACGCCCCAGCGCCCCGCCCGTACCGCCCGCCACCGCATCGAGCGCCGGATCATCGGCACGCGCTTCGTAAATCAGCTGGGCATCTGGATTGTTGCGCGGATCGGCGTCGAACATGCCATCGCGATCCGTCAGGATCACCAGCAAGTCAGCCTCGACCAGGTTCGCCACCAGCGCCGCCAGGGTGTCGTTGTCGCCGAAACGGATTTCGTCGGTGACCACGGTGTCATTCTCGTTGATGACCGGAATGACCTTGAGCTCGACCAATGCGCGCAAGGTACTGCGGGCGTTCAGGTAGCGCTTGCGGTCGGACAGGTCGTCGTGGGTCAGGAGAATCTGCGCGGTATGCCGACCATGCTCGGCAAAGCTCGACTCCCAGGCCTGCACCAGCCCCATCTGGCCGATTGCAGCAGCGGCCTGAAGCTCGTGCATCGCACTGGGTCGCGAAGTCCAGCCCAGGCGGCTCATACCGGCCGCCACCGCCCCGGAGGACACCAGCACCAGCTCGACACCCGCCTCATGCAAGGCCACCATCTGCTCAACCCAGACACCCATTGCCGCGCGATCCAGGCCTTTGCCGTCCGCCGTCAGCAAAGCGCTGCCGATCTTCACGACCCAACGCTGCGCACCTGTCACCTTGCTCCGCATCATCTTCAACCTTAGCTTGAGGACAGCGCGACCCAGCGCTGCCCGTGACGTTATTCGTGGCTATTTGCGACCAACGATTTACAGATACTAAAACGCCGCTCGATTGAGCGGCGCTTAAGTTTATCGCAACGAATCAGTCACGCACGTAAATGATTTCCGGACCGTCTTCGTCATCCACATCTTCTTCGTCCCAATCATCGTCGCCGATGTCGTGGACCGACTTCACGCCGCTGCGACGCAGTGCACGCTGATCGTCCAGCGCCTGCAACTGGGCACGGGCTTCATCTTCGATGCGCTGATCGAGCTCGGCCAGCTCTTCCTTGTAGGCAGGATCGTTGGCCAGGCGATCGGCACGATCCTCCAGGTAACGCATGATGTCATGACACAGGCGCTCGGTGTTCTGCTTGGCAATTGCCGAGATCACGTAGACCGGACCGGTCCACTCCAGGCGATCGACGATCTCCTTGACGCGAGCATCGTGCTCCTCATCAAGAATCTGATCGCACTTGTTCAGGATCAACCAGCGATCACGCTCGGCCAGAGACGGACTGAACTTGGTCAGCTCGCTGACAATGACTTCGGCGGCGTCCGGAGCACTGGTTTCATCCAGCGGCGCCATGTCGACGAGGTGCAACAGCAAGCGAGTACGCGACAAGTGCTTGAGGAAGCGAATCCCCAGGCCCGCGCCATCGGAAGCACCTTCGATCAGACCCGGAATGTCCGCGACCACGAAGCTTTTCCAGCGATCGACGCTGACCACACCCAGGTTCGGCACCAGCGTGGTGAACGGGTAGTCGGCCACTTTCGGCTTGGCGGCCGATACCGAACGGATAAAGGTACTTTTACCGGCATTCGGCAAGCCCAGCAGCCCCACGTCCGCCAGCACTTTCATTTCCAGCTTCAGGTCACGCTGCTCGCCCGGCTTGCCTGGCGTAGTCTGGCGTGGCGCACGATTGGTACTGGATTTGAAACGGGTGTTGCCCAGGCCGTGCCAGCCGCCGTGTGCAACCAGCAGTTTCTGGCCGGCCTTGGTCAGGTCGCCGATCACTTCCTGAGTGGCAGAGTCAATCACCGTGGTACCCACCGGTACACGCAGGATCAGATCTTCGCCCTTCTTGCCGGTGCAGTCGGTGCTGCCGCCGTTGGAACCACGCTCGGCATCGAAGTGCCGGGTGTAACGGTAGTCCACCAGGGTGTTGAGGTTTTCGTCGGCCATCATGTAGATGGAACCGCCATCACCACCATCACCACCGTTCGGACCACCGTTTTCGATGAATTTTTCGCGACGGAAACTCATGCAGCCATTGCCGCCGTCACCGGCCTTTACTCGAATCGATACTTCATCAACAAACTTCATAACAAACGCCTCTCGCCATACGGACGAGCCGAAAAACAATCAAGACATAAGACTCTTGCAAAAATGAGCGCAGCGACCCCAAACCACGACACCTACATCGTACGCCGACAGCCCATACAAACAGCTTTGCAAGAGACTCACCCCACAAACGAAAAAGCCCCGTCGCGAGACAGGGCTTTTCCAGCGATCGCGCAATTAAGCTGCGACTACGCTCACGTAACGACGACCGAAGGCGCCTTTTACTTCGAACTTGATCACGCCTTCGACTTTAGCGAAGAGGGTGTGATCCTTACCCATGCCAACGCCGTAGCCAGCGTGGAATTGGGTACCGCGCTGACGCACGATGATGTTGCCTGCTTTGATAGCCTGGCCGCCATACATCTTCACGCCAAGGCGTTTGGCTTCTGAGTCGCGACCGTTACGGGTACTACCACCAGCTTTTTTGTGTGCCATGAGTTCAATTCTCCTAGTGAGGAATTAGGCTGAAATTAAGCCTGAATACCGGTGATTTTGATCTCGGTGTACCACTGGCGGTGGCCCATACGCTTCATGTGGTGCTTACGGCGACGGAACTTGATGATGCGGACTTTATCGTGACGACCTTGGGAGATCACTTCAGCCACAACGGTAGCGCCAGCAACAACTGGAGCGCCGATATTCACGTCGTCACCGTTGGCAACCAACAGAACGCGATCAAAGGTAACGGATTCGCCGGTAGCGATTTCCAGTTTTTCGATCTTCAGGTATTCACCTGGGGCGACTTTGTACTGCTTGCCGCCAGTAACGATTACTGCATAAGACATGGTATTTCTCCGATAATCCTGCTCACCCAGCTCTTTATAAGAAGAGGTATTGGCTGGCATGGCTGCATGGGGCTGGAAGGCCCGCTTGCAATTGCGTAAGGCAGGTGCTGCCCAGGAAGTTCAGGGTGCGCGATTGTACGCAAGCCACGCCAGCCTTGCAAGGGGCCGTCCATCGCGCCTTGACACCTGCTGGCGTGGGTCCTAGCATGCCGCGCAACCCTTCTGGAGCGACTGTCGCTGATGCAACCCCAAGCTTTCTACCGCGCGGTGGCGGACGATTTTAGCGCCGTCGACGGCATCATCAAGAAGCAGCTGACTTCGCGCGTGCCGCTTGTATCGAAAATCGGCGATTACATCACCTCGGCCGGCGGCAAACGCCTGCGTCCTTTATTAGTGCTGCTGTGCGGCAAGGCCTTGGGCCGTGAAGGCGACGAACTGCGCCTGTTGGCCGCCACCATCGAGTTCCTGCACACCGCCACCCTGCTGCATGACGATGTGGTCGACATGTCCGGCATGCGTCGTGGCCGCTCGACCGCCAACGCCATGTGGGGCAACGCGCCAAGCGTGCTGGTCGGCGACTTCCTGTATTCGCGCTCCTTCGAAATGATGGTCGAACTGGGTTCCATGCCAGTGATGAAGATCCTTTCGCAAGCCACGCGCATCATCGCCGAAGGCGAAGTGTTGCAGCTGTCGAAGGTGCGTGACGCCAGCACCACCGAAGAAACCTACATGGAAGTCATCCGCGGCAAGACCGCGATGCTCTTCGAAGCCTCGACCCACAGTGCCGCCGCCCTCTGCGAAGCCACGCCGGAACAGGCCGAAGCCCTGCGTACATTCGGCGATCACCTGGGGGTGGCCTTCCAGCTGGTCGACGACCTGCTTGACTACAAAGGCGACGCCGAGACCCTGGGCAAGAACGTCGGTGACGATCTGGCCGAAGGCAAGCCGACCCTGCCGCTGATCTACACCATGCGCGAAGGTACGCCGGAACAGGCCGCCCTGGTGCGCAAGGCGATCCAGAAAGGCGGAATCGAAGATCTGGAAAGCATCCGTGAAGCCGTGGAAGCCTCGGGGTCGCTGGAGTACACCGCGCAACTGGCCCGCGATTATGTGGCCCGCGCGATCAAGTGCCTCGAAGCGCTGCCCGCCAGCGAATACCGCGATGCGCTGGTTGAACTGAGTGAGTTCGCGGTCGCCCGTACGCATTAAGATCAAAAGATCGCAGCCTTCGGCAGCTCCTGCACCATCCCTGTAGGAGCTGCCGAAGGCTGCGATCTTTTGCTTTCAACTCCCCCCGCCTGAAAAACCCTATATAATGTGCGCTTTTTAGCGATCCTGAATCCAAGGAGCCTTAGTGAGCACGCTGCCACCCTGCCCCAAATGCAATTCCGAATACACCTACGAAGACGGCACCCAACTGATCTGCCCCGAGTGCGCCCACGAATGGTCCGCCAGCGGTGAAGCCGAAGCGGCGTCCGATGACACAGTGAAAAAGGATTCGGTCGGCAATGTCCTGCAGGACGGCGATACCATCACCGTGATCAAGGACCTCAAGGTCAAGGGTACGTCCCTGGTGGTCAAGGTCGGCACCAAGGTCAAGAACATCCGCCTGTGCGATGGCGATCACGA
This sequence comes from Pseudomonas sp. Pseusp49, assembly GCF_059491875.1. Classification (NCBI taxonomy): domain Bacteria; kingdom Pseudomonadati; phylum Pseudomonadota; class Gammaproteobacteria; order Pseudomonadales; family Pseudomonadaceae; genus Pseudomonas; species Pseudomonas sp. Pseusp49. The sequence goes on from NZ_CP168514.1 coordinate 5,908,326, forward strand.
CATCGATTGCAAAATCGACGGCATCGGCCCGATGAAACTCAAGTCCGAATTCGTCAGAAAAGTCTGATCCTGCTGTTATCCATCCCGCGCCCGGCACGGGATGGAACTCCCTCCCCCGCTTCACCCGGTAAATCCTCGCAATAGCCAGACGCCAGTCCTTTTGACCTGAAGCAATCTTTACCCAGGAAAAAGCGCAAACCGCCAATAGGACCTTGCTATTTATTGAATAGGAATTATTCTCATAAAACCCTTAATGGAGATGAGAATATGACTTATTTGATCGATGCCTGGCTGGACCGCCCGCACCCTTACCTCAGGATCCTGCATCGGGAAACCGGGGAAGTCTGTGCCGTACTGGAAGAAGAAGCCTTGAACGAGCTGCAGGACCAGGGTGACCTGGACGTCAGCGGCCTGAGCTCAAGCGAGCCGGTGGTGCTCAAGGAACTGGTGCGCAATCTGTTTCTGTTCTGCTATGCCCGGGCGTTGCGCCCGCACAGTGAACTGCACCACAAGATCGAACTATGAATCACCGTAAAAAACTGTGGGAGCGAGCTTGCTCGCGATAGCGGATGTTCCATCACAGATACATTGACTGACACACCGCCATCGCGAGCAAGCTCGCTCCCACATTAGCCCGACGCCATATCGGGCCAGGTCTTACAGTACGTCAAGCAGCTCGACGTCGAACACCAGTACGCTGTGCGGCGGGATGCCGCCAACGCCTTGAGCGCCGTAAGCCAGTTCGCTCGGCACGTACAGGCGCCATTTGCTGCCGGCGTTCATCAGTTGCAGGGCTTCGGTCCAGCCGGCGATCACGCCACCAACCGGGAATTCTGCAGGCTGGCCGCGCTCGTAGGAGCTGTCGAACACAGTGCCGTCGATCAGGGTGCCGTGGTAATGAGTACGCACGGTGTCTTCACGGGATGGCTTGGCGCCTTCGCCAGCGGTCAGAACTTCGAACTGCAGGCCGGAAGCCAGAGTGGTGATGCCTTCACGCTTGGCGTTTTCAGCCAGGAAAGCCAGGCCCTCGCCAGCGGCCGCTTCAGCCTTGGCTGCAGCTTCGGCCTGCATGATTTCACGGATGACCTTGAAGCTGGCGGACATTTCTTCCTGACCCACACGGCTTGGCTTGCCGGCGAATGCATCGGTCAGACCTGCCAGGATCGCGTCCAGGCTGACGCCCGGTGGCGGGTTGTCACGCAGTTGGTCGCCCAGCTGACGGCCAATACCGTAGCTGACGCGGGTTTCGTCGGTGGACAGATTTACTTCGGACATGACACTGCTCCGCTGTGCGGACGGCCTGGAACTTGCCGTGCGTGCACAGCGCGTCCCGGAGCGCCCGGAACCAAAAGGGCCAGCAGACTAGCACAGATGACATGCCATTGATGAGGGACGTCAGGCGATCGGCACCTTCAGGGTATCCTGCACATCGGCAACCAGCCCGCACATTTCGTCATGCACGACAGTGTGCACAAGGTTGAAGTGCAACTTGGGAAAGGAGCGCAGCACATCACGGGCATGCTCCACCGAACGCAGGCTCATCGTGTGCCCGTGCATATCGTTCAAGGGATACGCCGCGCCATGCATCCGTGCTTCCAGCAGGTAGATGCCACCTTCCATGGAGATCAGGTTCAGCTCATCGACCTTCCCGGCGACGGCATAGGCATTCAACTCTTGCAGGTTCATGTACGCACCTCACGCAATGGCGAGCCAACATACTTACAGGGATAGGCTTCGGTGCATCAAAGCACAAGCCACAAACGGCGCCGCCCGTCTGTTTTGCAACCCTGTGGGAGCGTGGCTTGCCCGCGATGGCATCACTGCGGTTCGTCGTTAGACCGAGGTGATGCCATCGCGGGCAAGCCACGCTCCCACAATGGAAGTTGAAATCAGTGCTTGGTGACTTTATCCAGGTAACCCATGGCGAATGCCGAGACCACGAAAGTCATGTGGATGATCACATACCACTGCAGATGCTCGGGGTCGACGTTCTTGGCGTCCATGAAGATGCGCAGCAGGTGAATGGACGAGATTGCCACGATCGACGCGGCCACCTTCATCTTCAGCGACGAAGAGTCCATGGTGCCGAGCCAGTTGAGCTTTTCCTTGCTGTCGTCGATGTCCAGTTGCGAGACGAAGTTCTCGTAGCCGGAAATCATCACCATCACCAGCAAACCGCCCACCAGCGCCATGTCGATCAACGACAGCAGCACCAGGATCAAGTCCGATTCGGCCATCGAGAACACGTTCGGGATGACGTGGAAGACTTCCTGGAAGAATTTCAGTGCCAGCGCCAACAGCCCGAGGGACAGGCCGAAATAGATCGGCGCCAGCAGCCAGCGCGAGGCGTACATTGCATTTTCGATAAAGCGTTCCATTGAAACTCACATGTGGACTGGAAATGGCGGCGAGTATATCAGTCGCCTGCCCCTATCCAGAAGCTGCCAGAAAACGTCGAAAAATCCGCCACCTGCGCCTGTGTATCAAGGTTTTTCTGCTAGTGTCCAAATCATTGAACGCTCAGTGATATTGGACAGGAAGACTGGAAATGGATGTGCGATTGCCTTTGACCAGTGCCGGAATTTGCCTGGCACTGCTGCTAAGTGGCTGCTCACCCAGCGATGAAAAACGCCAGGTCAGCCTCGAAGAAAAAACCGCGCAGTTCGAAAAGTCGCTGGACGCCATCCAGGATCCGAAGCTCAAGGACGCCGTTTCGGAGCTGGGCGGTTCACTGCTGCTGCTCGAGCGCGCGCAACTCAAGCTCGACAGCAAACCGGTGGAAACCGAATACGGCGAAGACGCCCTTGCCATGCTCAAGCACTACCCGACCCCGCAAGCCCTGGTCGACACCTACATCAACGGGTTGTTTGTGCTGCAAAAGGATTCGAGTTCCGACTACCTGACCGATCTGCAACCGGTGTTTCCCTTCACGTTCAGCGTTCCTGCCGCGTTTTTGTTTCCCCACGGCCTGGAATGGCAGTCCGTCACCCTGAGCAATAAACGGGTCATTGCCTTCCAGCCGGAATGGTCGGAAACCGACCCCGGCATTCAACTCAGTCCATCGAGTTCCAACCTGACCAACCCCGATGACCTGACCGTGGCCTACCCCTTCATCGAAGGCCTCGACATCGACAAAAAAAAGCAGCCGCAGCCGGTGAGCCTGCAGGGTAAGGTCGAAGTCATCGCGCCCCGCCGGCTCTACAGTTTCGACCTGACAAAAAAGGACATCGGCCAGACCCGCACCAATGACAACCTGAGCGTCACCTTGCTCACACTGACGAACAACTACGCGGAAATCGAATACAACAACAGTGCGCCGCTGGCGCCTGAAGTCAGTGAAACACCACTGAACCCGTTGATCGTCCAGGCCAGGGACAGCACCGGGCAATACATCACGCGCGCAGGCTCGATCAACGAAACCGCGGCACAAATTGCCTTCTATCGGCAGCAACTGGCCAAGATGCAGCAACAAAAGAGCTGGAGCGAGACGCTGGAAAAGCAACTCGACGAAGAACAACGCGCCTTTGAGAAACGGCAGACCCGACGCTATTCGAAGGTGTATTTCAACGGGACGATCGAAACCCTCGAAGTCAGCATGCTGGATTTTTCCGCCGCCACGGTCACCCGCAAGGACCTCGATCTGCCAGTCCGGCGCTTCGATGCCGAGACCCCGGACAAGGGCATTCAGCCCTTGAACCTGCCCGTGGTGGTCTATGACGACCAGGCGGCCACCTGGCTGAAAGGGGCAACGCTGAGCGAGGATCAACTGAAAAAGAACGTCAGCATCAGTCAGTCGGTCGACGACCCCAGCGCTGCTCGAATCGAATTCACCCATTTGCGCAGCTTCAACGATGAACTGCTGGGCACATCGCTCAACCCCGGTGAAAGCCCGGTGAGTTTCTTTACCGAAGACACGCGTGGCAAACGCGACGAACCGATCGAGCTGCCACCCGAGGCCTACCAGATCGATCCACTGCGCGGCACCATCACCTACGATCTGAATCTGTTTCCGGAAACGCCAGCCTATGCAGTAGGCTCGATGCCACTGTTCCTGGCCACGATCGAGCAAAAAACCGTCGATGCCCGTCAACTGCCCAAAGGCCTTGAACTCAAGGACAATGCGCTGGTGGTGAATCTGAAGGCATTTCCCGCCCAGGACTGGCGCTTTTTCGCCAAGGACGACAGCGGCAATTACTTGAAGGAAATTCTATCGGTCAGCCATGGCGCGAGCGCACAAGGCCGGGCGCAATTTGCCGTGCATTACTTCTACGGGCAGCCTACGCGCCTGGAAACCTATCAGCGCACTGACCTCGCCACCGTGCAATATGGTTTCGAGGTCAAACTCGACAAGGCCGACATGACACGCCTTGATCAATAGTGCGACTCAGTGCTCAGGGTGAAACTCGAAGCCGCCCAGGTTACGGCAGCGACCACCGTTGATTTCCCGCAATTGGGCTTGCAGGTGCAGGCACCAGATTTGCGGATCGTCGGCCAACTCGTAGCCGTGCAAGGTCAGGCTTTCAACGATGGTGTCGAGGATTGATTCAGCGGCGATCGGGCCATGGAACGGGCCTTGGGCCTTGATGGCCGAAGGTTGTTCACCGGCCATTCCGGCGGCGAACAACAGAGTCCACATGCCCGTGTCTCCTGCCAGCGGACGGATGGCACACTCGATACGGGTCACAAGGCCCAGGCATTGACGGGTGAGGCAGAGGTTGCGCGACATGGCGGCGACCCTCGGTAGATCCGGTATTCAGCCCCCATGTGAAGGCTGTTTCGATCCTGTGATTACTGTCGATATCCCTGAGCAGAGAATAGAAGAAAAGTCTGGCTTGCAGGCCGAGGCAAGACCGAAAGGCGCCGAATGGTCATAGTGTGAATATTGACGTCATTTCGACGACGCTCTCCGATGTTCACACAAACAAATGTGGGAGCGGGCTTGCTCGCGAAGGCGTCTTTTCATTCAACATTTATGTTGGCTGATAGGCCGCTTTCGCGAGCAAGCCCGCTCCCACATGGGTTACTGCATCACGCAGGCTTGGTTTCCGCCAGTGCCTCCTGCGCCAACTCCTTCTCGGCTTCCTTCAGATCATCCTCGCTGATCATTTCCGCGATAACCCGCAAGCGTTCCACGACCCGCGCATTCACGCTGCCTTCAGGGAACTCGCCATTTTCGTCCGGCTCACCGGCCGGCTCGCCGACCAGCAAACTCAAGGCTTCGTCGGCCTGACGGACCGCATAGACATGGAACTGCCCCGCACGCACCGCCGCCAGCACCTTCTCGTCGAGCATCAGCGTGGCAACGTTGGCGTGAGGAATGATTGCCCCCTGCTCGCCAGTCAACCCGCGGGCTTCGCACAGACGGAAGAAGCCCTCGATCTTCTCGTTGACCCCGCCCACCGCCTGCACTTCGCCGAACTGGTTGATCGAACCGGTGATGGCAAAGCACTGTTTGAGTGGAGTTTTCGACAAGGCCGAGATCAGGGTGCAGGCCTCGCCCAGGGACGCGCTGTCGCCATCGACATAACCGTAGGATTGCTCCAGGGCGATGCTTGCGGAAATCGCCAGCGGGAATTCCTGGGCGTAGCGGCTGCCCAGATACCCCGTGAGGATCATTACGCCCTTGGAGTGGATCGGCTGGCCGAGGTTGACCTCGCGCTCGATGTCGACAATACCGCTGCCACCCGGGTACACCGTGGCGGAAATCCGCGCCGGCACACCGAAAGCCGAGTCGCCGACCTCTAGCACGGTCAAGCCGTTGCACTTGCCGACTGCTGCGCCATCGGTGTCGATCAGTATGATCCCGGCCAGCATGTCGTCGAGAATCCGCGCCGAAACCCGCCCGGTTCGCGTGGCCTTGGCCTTGAGTGCCCGTTCGATGTGCCCGGCGTCGGTCATTTCATCACCGGCCAGGTGGCGGATGAAATCGGCCTCGCTGACCAGCTGGAACAAGTCACCGATACGCGCCGACAAGCGCCCCTGGTGCTCGGCCAGGCGGGCGCTGTAAGTCGCCAGACGCGCCACCGCATCGGCGGTCAGCGGTGCCATGCCTTCTTCGGAAGTACGGGTTTTGAGCAACTGGGCGAACTGCTCCAGGCTCTCGTCGACCATCGGGATGTCCTCGTCGAAATCCACCAGGACGCGGAACATCTCCTGGAAGTCCGGGTCGAGGTCTTGCAGCGTGTAATACAGCTGACGGGCACCGATGATGACGACTTTGACCTGCAGCGGAATGTGTTGCGGTGTCAGGGTCACAGTGGCCAGACGGCCCAGCTCGCCCAGCGGTGATTCCATTTTCAGCTTGCGCGATTGCAGGGCGCGTTTCAGCGCGTCCCACACGAATGGCTCGCTGAGCATCTTGTCCGCTTCAAGGATCAGGAAACCACCGTTGGCCCGGTGCAAGGCCCCCGGCCGCAGTTGGCGGTAGGTGGTGTACAGCGCGCCCTGGTCGGTGCTGTATTCGATACGACCGAAGAGATTTTCGTAAGTCGGGTGCGGCTCGAACACCACCGGCGCACCGCCGCTGGCCGAGTGACCGACCACCAGGCTCGGCGCGTATTGTTCTTCCAGCAACTTGCGGGCGACAGCGTCGGTCTTGCTGTCGTCCACCAGTTGCTCGACCACGGTCTTGAGCAAATACACCTGCATGGCTTGCAGATAACCGCAAACCGCCGCGTTCTCGGCGTACTTCTCCGACAATGGCGACAACAAGGGTTGCAAGGCCAGAGTGATGGTTTCTTCGTTCAGATGACGCAACTGGTTGCTCGACTCACGCTTCCATTGCGGCAGGCTGGCGAGCTCTTCGTTGAGGCGCTCTTCCAGTGCCGAAATATCCTCGTGAAAGCGCTCGCGTTCGGCTTCCGGCAACTGGGCGAATTCAGCTTCGTCCAACGCCTTGCCATCGCCCATCGGGGTGAAGGCGATATTGCTGGCGTCGCGGTAGAGCGCGACGTCTTTCTCCAGCGCCAGACGCTCGATGACGTCCAGGGCCTTGTCGTAGCGCTGGTTGAAGGCGCGGTCGATGCCACTTTTTTTCTGTTGGTAGGACGGATGCTCGAAGACAGCCGGAAACGTCGCCAGCAGGTTGTCGATCAAGCCGTTGATGTCACCGATGAATGCACCGGCGGTGCCCGACGGCAGTTCCAGTGCGCGCGGCTCGCGCGGCTCATCGAAATTGTTGACGTAGACCCAGTCCGCCGGAGTCTGCAGGCGCTTGCCTTCGGCCTTGAGGTAGCGTTTGACGAACGAGAACCGGCCAGTCCCGGGTTCGCCCATGACAAATACGTTGTAACCGGGGCGTGGCATGGCCACGCCGAACTGCAAGGCTTCGACCGCACGTTCCTGGCCAAGCACACCGCGAAAGGGCTCCAGATCATTGGTGGTAGAGAAGCTGAACTGTTCAGCGGAAAACGGACGGGTCAGCGCTTCGGGCGCTAGACGCAAGCTGGCAGCAACAGGATCAGGCATCGGGCTTCCTTAACAATCAGGCGGGGCAGATGGCAGCATTCTGGCGCTGCCCATGCCCGACTGGCAAGGAGCGCCGCAGGCCAAAGCATAGACAAGCCGAAACCCCGACGTAGAGCCGCGCCAAATCACTGTTTGCGACGATTGTTTTTGCAAAAAATCACGGAACCCCGCGATCGTGCCTAAACTCCAAACTGCGCGGCTGGACTAATGACCGGCCCACTGGCACCAGACGGGCCAGAACCCCCTGTCAAATTGGTATGCACATAAAGAGAACAAAGCTATGAAACGGATTCTTCTTGGTACTCTCTTCACCGCTGTATCCATCAACGCCATGGCTCAGGCGCCAGGCGGCCCGGATTGCGGTTGGGGCAACATGCTGTTCGAAGGCCAGCGTGGTACTCCGGCTCACTTCCTGGCATCCACCACCAACGGCACTTCCGGCAACGCAACCTTCGGCATGACATCCGGCACCAACGGTTGCGCAACCAATGCGTCGCTGACCTACGGCGGCAAATCCTGGTTTGCCATGAACGGCATGATGAACGAGCTGTCCGAAGACATGGCCAAGGGTCAGGGCGAAGCGCTGACCACCTATGCCGTGGTACTGGGCGTAGCGCCGGAAGACCGTGCGCACTTCGCCGCCGTCACTCACGAGCACTTCCAGCAGATCTTCAGCAAGGCTGACGTGACGGCCGAAGATGTGCATACCAACACCCTGGCCGTGCTCAAGGCCGACCCTCGTCTGGCCAAGTACGCAACTCAAGCTTAAGCTCGACCCGCCCGCTTCTCATTGGGGGAGCGGGTTTTTATTTTTTGGACCTGCCCCCTTTTCGGGTAATGCCAACCCTCTGTAGGAGCTGTCGAGTGAAACGAGGCTGCGATCTTTTGATCTTTTAAAAACAAAGATCGCAGCCTCGTTTCACTCGACAGCTCCTACAGGTGAAGGACATCAATTGCGCTGGTCCTGGTTTTTTCCTGTTTAAGTTGCCATCTATGTTCAAACGCCTTGCCTGGCTGGCGCTGTGTGTCTGCGCCCCACTGTCCGCCGCGCCTCACATCGACCCACAACGCTTGCAGCAACTGGCCAACGACCCTTTCTGGATATCCCTGGGCCATTACGAAACCGCCAAGCTCGGCGGCTGGCGCAGCTATGTCAGCGACCGGAAGTTCTTCCTCGCCGCCGATGGCAATGAACATCCGGACCATGAACTGGCGGCGACTGTACAAGCCCTGTACGCCCCGGCCAGTGCCGGTGAACAACACGCGCAATGCGTCTACCCGGCCCGCACCCGCTGGCTCAAGGAACAACTCGACCTGAGCGGTCTGCCAACGCCGGACTGCGCAGCGTTCAAACAATGGTTCAAGGACGTCTCGCCCGACAGCGCGGTGATGATCTTCCCGGCGGCTTACCTGAACAGCCCTTCCTCGATGTTCGGCCATACCCTGCTGCGCATCGACCAGGCCGAAGTGAAGAGCGACAAGACTTCGCTGCTCAGTTACGCGATCAACTTCGGCGCCTACATCGAGGGCTCGGACAACAGCATCATCTATGCCTGGAAAGGCCTGATGGGCGGTTATCCCGGCCTGTTCGCGATGGTGCCCTATCAGGAAAAACTCTCGGAATACCGCAGCCTGGAAAACCGCGACCTGTGGGAGTACCGCCTTAACCTGACCCCACAGGAAACCGCGCGCATGGTCGAGCACGTCTGGGAGCTGAAACAGATCAAATTCGACTATTTCTTCTTCGACGAAAACTGCTCATACCGCTTGCTGGAACTGCTGCAAGTGGCTCGCCCGGGCCTGCGCCTGACCGAGCAATTCCCGCTCACGGCCATCCCCACCGACACCGTCAAGGCCGTGAAAGCGGCCGGGCTGGTGGAATCGATCCAGTATCGCCCGTCCCGAGAGCGCGAGTTGCTCAGTCGCGCCGAGCCGTTGAACCCTGAAGAACAGCAATGGGTGCTGAAAGTCAGCGCCGACCAGAATCAATTGCAGGATCCGACATTCAAGGCTCAGCCCCGCGACCGCCAGGCGCTGATCATCGATGCCGCCTACCGCCTGGAGCGCTATCGCGCCAACGGCCAGGAGCGCGATCCGGCGCGCGCCCAGCGCAGCTTCGAACTGCTGCGGGCGATCAACCAGAATCCGGCGCCGGAGCTGAATATCCCGCAACCCGGCTTGCCTGAAGACGGTCACGAGTCGCGCACCTGGCAGCTCGGTCTCGGCACCCGTGGAGACAAGGCCTTTGGCGAGTACGGCTTGCGCATGGCTTATCACGACCTCAACGACAACAGCGAAAGCTTTCCCCTTGGCGCGCAGATCGAAATCCTGCAATTGAAACTTCGCCAGTACGAAGGCAACGACTGGCAGGTGCAGCAACTGGACCTGGCAACCATTCGCTCCCTGACTCCGCGTAACGAATTGCTTCAACCGCTGTCATGGCAAGTCACCGGGGGCCTGGAACGAGTGCCGGGCAAGCACGATGACCAAACCCTGGTCAGCCATGTCAACGGCGGTGGTGGTGGAACCTGGCAACTGAGCGAGGACATGCTCGGATTTGTCCTGGGCACTGTGCGTGTCGAGCACAACAACGACTTCGCCGAATTCATCGCGCCGGCCGCCGGTTTCAACAGTGGGGTGCTGTGGAAAAACCCGCTGGGCAATCTAAGCCTCGAAGCCAAGGGCGATTACTTCACCAATGGTGAAGTGCGCCGCAGCCTGAGCCTGAATCAGCAATGGGAAATCTCCCGCAACCTCGGACTGCGCTTGAGCGCCCAGCGAGAGTTCAGCCATCTGGCGTCGGCCGAGAACGAAGTGATGCTTGAGCTGAAGTGGTACCACTACTGACCCCAACGCCACGTACCCTTGTGGGAACGGGCTTGCTCGCGAAAGCGGTGTGTCAGTCAGCATTAATTTTGAATGACAAATCGCATTCGCGAGCAAGCCCGCTCCCACAGGGGGTTATGTGGCGTTCGACAAAAAGCGTACACAGCTTTCACATACACCCGACGAATCCACCTCTAGACTTTCTCTATGGGTCACGTATCGGCCTGGGAGAGTGAAATGTGGCGGTGTGCAGGATGGTTGGCTGTGTTGTTGCTGATCGCAGGTTGCCAGTCAACCCACGATGACCTGCTCGCCAAAGGTTACCCGCCCGCCTTCGCCGATGGCTTCGATGACGGTTGCAGCAGTGGCCGGCAGGCCGCCGGGGCGATCACCGGCGAGTTCCGCAAGAATGTCCCGCGCTACCTCAAGGATCCGTTGTACGCCGAAGGCTGGAGTGATGGTTTTCGCCAGTGCCAGGCCATGCGGGATAACCAGGACAGCGGGGATGGGCGCAACAGTCATCTGCAAGAGCGCGACAAAGCCTGGCAGCAGCAGAAAGACCAGGACGCTGCCCGGGCCTATCACTCGCCGTAAGTCGCTTTCAGACATCCAGTGAAACCAAATGCCTGCGACCATGGCCCAAATCCTATATCGGGAGATTTTCATGAGTCGTGCCTTCGTCAATGAAGATAACGCCGCCGCGCAAGCCGATCAGCCAGTCGAACGGCAGGTTAGCGCGCAGCCCAATTACGTCACGCCGCAAGGCCTGAGCCTGTTGCAGGGTAAAGTCGCCGAACTGCAAAGCCTGCACGCCGAACAATCGGCAAAAGGCGAGCAGGCCGACAAGCAGCGCCTGGCGGATCTCGAACGCGATCTGCGTTACTTCAAGCAGCGTCTGGGCAGCGCTCAGGTGGTACCCGCCGCGACGTCGACCGAGAAAGTGCAGATCGGCAGTTGGGTGACCTACGCCGATGAACACGCCACCGAACGCCGGGTACAACTGGTGGGCGAAGATCAGGCCGATGCCGCCCATGGCCTGATCAATTGGGGTTCACCGCTGGGCCGGGCACTGCTCGGTGCACGACTCAACGATGAAGTGCTGTGGCAGCGGCCTGCCGGGGATCAACTGATTGAAGTGATCCGTATCGAGCCGACTTAGACCACGCCCTGGGCCAGCATGGCATCGGCAACTTTGACGAAGCCGGCGATGTTCGCGCCCTTGACGTAGTTGACCCGACCATTCTCTTCGCCGTAATGCACGCAGGCGTGGTGGATCGACTGCATGATCGCGTGCAGCTTGCTGTCCACTTCACCTCCGGTCCACGCCAGGCGCATGGCGTTCTGCGACATCTCCAACCCGCTCACCGCCACGCCACCGGCATTGGACGCCTTGCCCGGCGCGAACAGAATGTCGGCCTCGATAAACAGGTCTACCGCCTCCAGGGTGGTCGGCATGTTCGCGCCCTCGGCCACACAGATGCAGCCATTGCGCAGCAAGGTTCGAGCGGCTTCGGCATCCAGTTCGTTTTGCGTCGCGCACGGCAGCGCGATATCGCAGCTCAGGTTCCACGGAAGCTCACCGGCGCGGAACTCCAGGCCAAAACGGCCGGCCAGTTCACGGATGCGTCCGCGCTGTACGTTTTTCAGTTCCAGCACCGCCAGCCATTGCTCCTCGGTCAAACCGCTTTCGCAATACAACGTGCCTTCGGAGTCGGACAGCGAAATCACTTTGCCGCCCAGGTCCATGACCTTGCGCGCCGCGTATTGCGCGACGTTGCCGGAGCCGGAGATCGCTACGCGTTTACCTTCCACGGCCAGGCCACGGCGCTTGAGCATTTCCTCGGCGAAGTACACGCAACCGAAACCGGTGGCTTCCGGACGAATCAGGCTGCCGCCGTAGCTTGGACCTTTGCCGGTCAGCACGCTGGTGAACTGATTGCTCAGGCGCTTGTACTGTCCGAATAGGAAGCCGATTTCCCGCGCGCCGACACCGATGTCCCCGGCCGGCACGTCAACGTCCGCGCCAATGTGGCGGTACAGTTCGCTCATGAAAGCCTGGCAGAAGCGCATGACTTCCGCGTCGCTTTTGCCTTTGGGATCGAAGTCGGAACCACCCTTGCCACCGCCCATGGGCAATGAAGTCAGGGAGTTTTTGAAGGTCTGTTCGAAGGCGAGGAATTTCAGGACGCCCATGTTCACCGACGGATGAAAACGCAGGCCACCCTTGTACGGGCCGATCGCGCTGTTCATCTGGATGCGGAACCCGCGATTGACCTGGACCTTGCCCTGGTCGTCGACCCATGACACGCGAAACACCACCGCCCGCTCCGGCTCGCAGATGCGCTCCAGGATGCCGGAGGTCAGGTAATGCGGATTGGCTTCCAGAAAGGGCCACAGGGTACGCAGGACTTCTTCGACAGCCTGGTGAAATTCGGGTTGATCCGGATCGCGTTTTTTCAGGCGCGCAAGGAAGGATTCGACAGATTCGATCATGGAAAAGTCTCGGCAAATTTATTGTCGTTGGAGGAGATTGAGCCGGACTGTAACAAACGATTCGCGCACAAGAACAGAGCAAGATGTCGCATTAATGAAATTAAATGGTGCACAGGATATAAAACAGAGTGCTTTTCGGCCTGATATTGCACCCGAATGGGGATTCACCATTCAATTCCTGCACCATCAGGAATACCGCCTTCGCGAGCAAGCCCGCTCCCACAGGGAATTGATGTTGAATCGAGAACCGTGCCTTTCACAAAACCTTGTGGGAGCGGGCTTGCTCGCGAAGGCCGCTACTCGGTCTCACTGAAAAAAACGCAAAAAAAAAACGGAGCCCGAAGGCTCCGTTTTTTATGCAACCAACCCGATATCAGGCCAGTTTCTTGTGCCGTACACGATGCGGCTGGGCAGCCGCTTCACCGAGGCGCTTTTTACGGTCGGCTTCGTACTCGGTGTAGTTGCCTTCGAAGAACACTGCTTGCGAGTCGTCTTCGTACGCCAGGATGTGCGTCGCGACGCGGTCAAGGAACCACCGGTCGTGGGAGATCACAATGGCGGCGCCCGGGAAGTCCAGCAGAGCTTCTTCCAGGGAACGCAGGGTTTCAACGTCGAGGTCGTTGGACGGTTCGTCGAGCAGCAGGACGTTGCCGCCCTCTTTCAGGGTCAGGGCCAGGTGCAAGCGACCACGCTCACCACCGGACAGGTCCTTGACGAACTTCTGCTGATCGCCCCCCTTGAAGTTGAAGCGACCGACGTAGGTGCGCGACGGGATCTCGTAGTTGCCGATGCGGATCTGGTCGGAACCGTCGGAAATCTGCTGGAACACGGTCTTGCTGCCGTCGAGGTCTTCGCGGCTCTGGTCCACGCAAGCCAGTTGCACGGTTTCGCCGACTTCGATGCTGCCAGAATCCGGCGTTTCCTTGCCCATCAGCATGCGGAACAGGGTCGACTTACCGGCACCGTTACCGCCGATCACGCCGACGATGGCGCCTTTAGGCATGGAGAACGACAGGTTGTCGATCAGCACGCGGTCGCCGTAGCCCTTGGTGACGTTCTTGAATTCGATGACCTTGTCGCCCAGGCGCGGACCGGCCGGGATGTAGATCTCGTTGGTTTCGCTGCGCTTCTGGAATTCCTGCGATTGCATTTCTTCGAAGCGTTGCAGACGAGCCTTGGATTTCGACTGGCGGGCCTTGGCGCCTTTGCGCACCCACTCCAGTTCTTCCTTCATGGCCTTTTCATGAGCCGACTGCTGCTTGGATTCGGCAGCCAGACGATCGGACTTGGCTTCCAGCCAACCCGAATAGTTGCCCTCGTACGGAATGCCTGCGCCGCGGTCGAGTTCCAGAATCCAGCCGGCGACGTTGTCCAGGAAGTAACGGTCGTGCGTGATCGCGACCACAGTGCCCGGGAAGTCGTGCAGGAAATGCTCGAGCCACGCAACGGAGTCGGCGTCCAGGTGGTTGGTCGGTTCGTCGAGCAGCAGCATGTCCGGTGCGGACAGCAGCAGACGGCACAGGGCCACACGACGCTTTTCACCACCGGACAGGTGTTCGACCTTGGCATCCCAGGCCGGCAGACGCAACGCATCGGCGGCGACTTCCAGCTGGCGTTCCAGATTGTGGCCGTCGCTGGCTTGCAGGATGGCTTCGAGCTTGGCCTGTTCGGCGGCCAGTTTGTCGAAATCGGCATCCGGATCGGCGTAGGCCGCGTAGACCTCGTCCAGACGTGCCTGGGCGTCCTTGATCACGCTGACCGCTTCCTCGACCACTTCACGCACGGTCTTGGTCGGATCCAGCTGTGGTTCCTGCGGCAGGTAGCCGATGTTCAGCTCCGGCATCGGACGGGCTTCGCCCTCGAACTCGGTGTCAACGCCAGCCATGATTTTCAGCAGCGTGGACTTACCCGAACCGTTGAGGCCGAGTACACCGATCTTGGCGCCGGGGAAGAACGACAGAGAAATGTTTTTCAGGATTTCCCGCTTCGGCGGAACAACTTTGCCCAGCCGATGCATGGTGAATACGTATTGAGCCATGGAGAACCTAGGGTCAGTGACTGATGAATGATTAGGGCACAGGCGAAGCCTGGCCAGGCTGTGCGCGTCGCCCGATTGAGAGCATTCAATATAGGCGCGCTGAAAAAGCCTGATTATGGGGGCGTTCTCAATTAGTTTCCACGCCGCGTTGTCGCCTTAAAGCGGGCCAGGCAAGGCGCAGGCCGCTGGAAATGGTCGCTCCCTTTCCAAGGCCTGCAACGCAGCCTGGCCCGCTTTAAGGCACAACCCGAAGGGCCGGGTCTGCTGTTGTGCAGGGCTGCGTTGCTCGAAGCTTATTTGGAATGACCAAACCACGCTTCTCGCGCCTTGCCCTGCACAACAGCAGACCCGGCGCGGTGCGGAAACTAATTGAGAACGCCCCCCCGGAGCTGGAACGCTCCCGCGTAACCGGCAAAGCTACCTTAATGACCGATGGCAGTCCAGCCGACGGGCTGGGGCTGGCACTTCGCCACAACTCAAGGCATGCTAGCCGCCCTTCGGGCGTCCGGCTTATAGTGCACGTCGCGCCAGTCCAGCCAAACCGCAGGATTACAGCTTGTCCAATGTCCCTCCGCCCCTGACTTCCAGTGCGCCGACCACAGCGCCCGGCTCCCCCCTGCGCGGGACCTTGAAGGGCACCTTGGCGACACTTGCGTTGTTGTTGCTGGCATTGCTGTTCTGGCAGTTGTTCGATCAGTTGCGCGAAACCCAGAAAAACCAGCGTCAATACACCATCGACTACACCGCCGATCTGGCCGCTCAGGTCAGCCTGAACATGGCACTCAACGCGCAGATCGCCCTCAACCTGTTGCCCATCGTCGAGCAACCGCAGGATGCCGATGAACTGCAGGCCCTGCTGCGCAAGCTGCAACAGTCGCTGCCGGAACTGCGCAGCCTGGCCCTGCTCAGCCCCTCGGGGAAAGTCATCAGTGACAGCGCTCCCGACAGCGAAGACAGCGACTACCTGGGTGAACTGGTACGCCGCAGCCACGCCCAGGCGCACTACTTCAGCAACGCCACCGATGGTTCTGTGGTGCATTTATTGCTGCATCAGGCCAGCGGCAGTTCCCGGGGCTACTGGGCCTTGCGCCTGACACCAACCTTCTTTGCGTCCTTGACCAAGCAAAGCGAGACCGGCAGCCGTCCGTTGTGGCTGGTGGAAAACCGCATCAATCATCAGATCATCAGCCGTGACGAAGGGCTGCCCTCGGTCAATCCGGGCACGCTGACCGAGGACGATGTCGCCAACAGTGTGCTGACGGTTCCGCTGAGCAGCAGCGATTGGCAATTGCGCGGCTTGTTTGACCGTCAGCGCGTACTGGAAGAACTGCTGCCGGCGTTCATCGGCAAATGCCTGCTGGGCCTGGCGTTTTCCATGCTGCCGTTCATCGCTTTGCTGAACATGCGCCGGCGTCAACGCCAATTGAATGAAGGCCGCCGGCGTTATCAGGACATTTTCGAAGGCACCGGTGTGGCCTTGTGTGTCCTCGACATGTCCGGGCTGAAGAGCTTTTTCGACAAGGCACACCTGCAGGACAGCGAACAACTGCAAGCGTGGCTGGCGATCCCGGAAAAACGCCGACAACTGGTGCAGGAACTGCGGATCACCGAGGTCAACCAGGTCGCACTGCAGTTGCTCAATGTCGATAACGCCAATAAAGCCTGGAAGCTGCTAATCGACGGCCATCCGCTGGACGGCACCGCCATCGGCAACCAGGTGCTCGATGCAGTGCTCAATCAGCAGCAACAGCTTGAGCTGGAAATCAAATTGCAGGATGCCGGCGGTCGCGACCAACACCTGTGGCTGGTACTGCGCCTGCCGCAAACCCAGGACGATTATAAATCGGTGATTTTGAGCATCACCGACATCACCAGCCGCAAGCTCATCGAGTTGTCGTTGCAAGAGCGCGAAGGGTTTTGGTCGGACGTGGTGCGCACCGTACCGGATCATCTTTATGTGCAGGATGTGATCAGCCAGCGCATGATCTACAGCAACCACCATCTGGGCCAGACGCTGGGTTACAACCGCACCGAACTGCACCAGATGGGCGAATACTTCTGGGAAATCCTCCTGCACCCCGAAGACGCCGACTATTACCACCGCTCCCGCCAGGTCCAGCGCCAGGCCGGTTATCGCCAGTTGATGCAGTGTCAGTTGCGTTTCCGCCATCGGGACGGCCTGTGGCGACGCTTCGAGATTCGCGAGCAGGCACTGGCGCGGGACAACGAGGATCAGGTCACACGGATCATCGGCGTGGCCAAGGACATCACCGACCAGATCGAAGCCAGCGAATCCCTGCGCGACAGCGAGCAGCGCTATCGCATGCTCGCCGAAAGCATCAGCGACGTGATTTTCTCCACTGACAGCCGCCTTAACCTCAATTACGTCAGCCCTTCGGTGCAAGCCGTGCTGGGCTATGACGCCGAGTGGATTTTCCAGAACGGCTGGCAGTCGACCATCGCCAACCCGCAACAACTGACCGGCATCTACCACCTGATGGACCGGGTCAGCAAGGCGCTGGACCAGCCGGACCAACTGGCGGTGTTACGCAGCCAGGTACAAACCCAACTGTTCCTGTTCGATTGCCTGCGGGCCGACGGGCGCAAGATCCCCATCGAACTGCGCCTGGTGCTGGTCTGGGACGAACACGGGACGTTCGAAGGCGTACTAGGCGTCGGCCGCGACATCAGCCAGCAACGCCGGGCCGAAAAAGATTTGCGCATGGCCGCCACGGTATTCGAGCACTCGACCTCGGCGATCCTGATCACCGACCCGGCCGGCTACATCGTCCAGGCCAACGAAGCTTTCAGCCGTGTCAGCGGCTATGCCGTGGAGCAGGTGCTCGATCAGTTGCCGAACATGCTGACCGTCGACGATCAGCAGGAAGCCCACCTGCGTTATGTGCTCAAGCAATTGGGCCAGCACAGTACCTGGGAAGGCGAAGTCTGGCTCAAGCGCCGCAACGGCGAGCATTACCCGGCCTGGGTCGGGATTACCGCCGTACTCGACGACGAAGGCGACCTGGCCAGTTATGTCTGTTTCTTCAGTGACATCAGCGAGCGCAAGGCCAGCGAGCAGCGGATTCATCGCCTCGCCTACTACGACGCCCTGACCCACTTGCCCAACCGCACGCTGTTCCAGGATCGCCTGCACACGGCACTGCAATCGGCCGAACGGCAGAAGTCGTGGGTGGTGCTGATGTTCCTCGATCTCGATCGCTTCAAGCCGATCAACGATTCCCTGGGCCACGCCGCCGGCGACCGCATGCTCAAGGAGATGGCCACGCGCCTGCTCGGTTGCGTAGACGATGACGACACGGTGGCGCGCATGGGCGGTGACGAGTTCACCTTGCTCCTGCAACCGCGAGCCAACCGGGAGATCGCCCTGAACCGGGCCATCCACGTGGCCGAACAGATTCTCGCCAGCCTGGTGAAACCCTTCGTGCTCGAGGGCCGCGAGTTTTTCGTCACGGCCAGTATCGGCATCGCCTTGAGTCCGCAGGACGGCAACGAACTCAGCCAGTTGATGAAGAACGCCGACACGGCGATGTACCACGCCAAGGAGCGCGGCAAGAACAACTTCCAGTTCTATCAGGCGGACATGAACGCCAGCGCCCTGGAGCGACTGGAACTGGAAAGCGATTTGCGCCATGCCCTGGAACAGAACGAATTCGTGCTGTATTACCAGCCGCAGTTCAGCGGCGACGGCAAGCGCCTGACAGGTGCCGAGGCGCTGCTGCGCTGGCGCCATCCCCGCCGCGGGCTGGTGCCGCCGGGGGATTTCATTCCGGTGCTCGAAGAGCTCGGGCTGGTGGTGGATGTCGGCGACTGGGTGATCAGCAAAGCCTGCCGTCAACTCAAGGCCTGGCATCAGGCCAGGGTACGGGTGCCGAAGGTGTCGGTGAACATCTCGGCGCGGCAGTTCTCCGACGGCCAGCTCGGTACGCGAATCGCCACCATCCTCAAGGAAACAGGCCTGCCGCCGGCGTGCCTGGAACTGGAACTCACCGAAAGTATCCTGATGCGCGAAGTCAGCGAGGCGATGCAGATCCTCGACGGCCTGAAGAACCTCGGCCTGAGCATCGCAGTCGACGATTTCGGTACCGGTTACTCATCGCTCAACTACCTCAAGCAGTTCCCGATCGACGTGCTGAAAATCGACCGCACCTTCGTCGACGGATTGCCGTCGGGCGAACAGGATGCGCAGATCGCCCGGGCGATCATCGCCATGGCTCACAGCCTTAACCTGGCGGTGATCGCCGAGGGTGTCGAGACCCACGAGCAGCTTGATTTTCTGAGGGAACACGGTTGCGACGAGGTGCAGGGTTATCTGTTCGGGCGGCCGATGCCGGCGGGGCGGTTCGAAGGGCAGTTCAGCAATGATGCCCTCTTCATGTTCGATTGATTGGAGCTGACAGTTCCAATCAATCGAACATAAAGAGCAGCTTCAAGCGGCAAGCTACAAGCGAAGGCCACTCCGCTTTTGACTTGCAGCTTGTGGCTTGCAGCTTGAAGCTGAATCCCATTCGTCTGCGACATGATGCCGTTTCATATGCCATCTAAAACCCATTGGGTTAGAATGCCCCCCTTTTCCGCCCCCGATCCCTGAGGACCGCCATGTTCAGCCGTGATTTGACTATTGCCAAGTACGACGCCGATCTCTTTGCCGCCATGGAGCAAGAAGCTCAGCGCCAGGAAGAGCACATTGAGCTGATCGCTTCGGAAAACTACACCAGCCCTGCGGTGATGGAAGCTCAAGGCTCGGTACTGACCAACAAGTATGCCGAAGGCTACCCGGGCAAGCGCTACTACGGTGGTTGCGAGTACGTCGACATCGTCGAGCAGCTTGCTATTGATCGAGCCAAAGAGCTGTTCGGTGCCGACTACGCCAACGTTCAGCCGCACGCCGGCTCGCAAGCCAACAGCGCCGTTTACCTGGCCCTGCTGTCGGCTGGCGACACCATCCTGGGCATGAGCCTGGCCCACGGCGGTCACCTGACCCACGGTGCCAGCGTTTCGTCCTCGGGCAAGCTGTACAACGCCATCCAGTACGGCATCGACGCCAATGGCCTGATCGACTACGACGAAGTCGAGCGCCTGGCCGTTGAGCACAAGCCGAAAATGATCGTGGCCGGTTTCTCTGCCTACTCGCAGATCCTCGACTTCCCGCGTTTCCGTGCAATCGCCGACAAGGTTGGCGCGTACCTGTTCGTCGACATGGCCCACGTGGCCGGTCTGGTCGCCGCTGGCGTCTACCCGAACCCGGTTCCATTCGCTGACGTCGTGACCACCACCACCCACAAGACCCTGCGCGGTCCACGTGGTGGCCTGATCCTGGCTCGCGCCAACGCCGACATCGAGAAGAAGCTGAACTCCGCAGTATTCCCGGGCGCCCAGGGCGGCCCACTGGAGCACGTGATCGCAGCCAAGGCGATCTGCTTCAAGGAAGCGCTGCAGCCTGAGTTCAAGGCTTACCAGCAACAAGTGGTGAAAAACGCCCAGGCCATGGCCAGCGTATTCATCGAGCGCGGTTTCGACGTGGTTTCCGGCGGTACTCAGAACCACCTTTTCCTGCTGTCGCTGATCAAGCAGGAAATCTCCGGTAAAGACGCCGACGCCGCTCTGGGCAAAGCGTTCATCACCGTGAACAAGAACTCCGTGCCAAACGATCCACGCTCCCCGTTCGTGACCTCCGGCCTGCGCTTCGGCACTCCGGCTGTGACCACTCGTGGCTTCAAGGAAGCAGAGTGCAAGGAACTGGCTGGCTGGATCTGCGACATCCTGGCTGACCTGAACAACGAAGCGGTGATCGACGCCGTTCGTGAGAAGGTCAAGGCCATCTGCAAGAAGCTGCCGGTGTACGGCGCTTAATCAGCCCCGTTCAATCGCAGTTAAAAAACCGGCACTTGTGCCGGTTTTTTTACGCCTGGGATTTCTAACTACCTATATCAATCCCCTTGCGAATCGATACTGATAGCTTCAAAAAAACTGCACCACCAATTACACACTTACTCTAAACAGCAGCCCTTAACATTACCGACCAACATCTATCATCTTGAAACACAACCAGGATCCCAACTTTAAAACCCCATGATAACCTCCATCAAAGTCACTACAAACAACGCACAATCCGAGTTACTTACAACACGACAACGAGTGTTATTCACACGTCACGAAAGAGAAATATATCATGCAAGACATGGATGTAAATCAATCGTTCACCGCGCAACTTTTTGTCAATAACACACCCTTAGCCATATCCCGCAAGATACTTGAAAAGAAGCTCGCAGCCCCTGAAGTCTCAGAGTATTGGGCTGGAGTCTTCCGAAAACAACTCATCTATTCCAGCAACCTCCTGAGTTACGGCGAAGAAGTAGTCCCCGAAACCTTCCTTTTCGCTTATCACGACGATGTCTATACCATCAAGATTGCAGACGAAAACGGTCAGTTCATAAATACTGCCAGCATGGAGGGCGAACTCCGTAACTTAACCGTCTTCGATGGCGATGATCCTACTTATTTTCGGATCATTCATCAGGGCGAATATGCGAAGCTGGATGATATGCCAAACGAACTCAATAGAATTCGTTTACGATCCGGACCGCAACACAGGGAGGTTCTAACCTATGGCGATCAACCTAGTTTCCCGGTGCTAACCGACCTGAAGAATCGCGGTCGAACTTTGTTCCTTGAACTGAAAATCCTCCAACGCCATGTTTCATCAACACGCTGAACACACAGCAATTTAAAACAACCAAAAAACAAACACCCGATCTCACGGAAGAGGTATACATCATGCAAAATACAGACAGTCAATCATTCACTGCCAAACTTTTTGTCGGTGACAAACCAGTGGCAGAAGCCCGCAAGGTCATATCCAAGCTGCTCGAAGATCCCGAACTTGCAAATGAATGGCGCGAATTTCATCAACTCATACTTAACGACAACCCCCAAGAATTGAGCTACGGGGAAGGTGTCACCCCCGAAATCTTCTTGTTCACCTATCACGACGACGTGTACACCATCAGGATTAAAGAGAGAGACGGAGTCGGACAGTTCACTAAAACTGCCAGCATGGAAGGATCGCCTCGCAACTTGAGCATGTTCACTGGAGATGACCCAACTTACTTCCGCATCCTTAACAGTGACAGCGTTGTTGTGAAACTGGATGAAATACCAAACGACGTCAGTGACATCTATCTTGCAACCGGGCCGCAACGCCGAATGGTTCACACCTATGGCGGACCACCCACCTTTCCAGTTTTCACTGATGACCAAAACCGCGGCGGCAGTCTTGTAGCTTTCAGACTGCAGATTATTGAGCGCAACGTCCCCGGTGTAGGTTGAGCAAACGGCAATAAATCAGGGCAATAAACCTCCCGCTGTGAACCATCGCTCAAGGGTCCAGCAGTGACACCCGATGCCAGTCAGCCCAGCCGACTGGCATTTTTTCATATGAAAAGGCTCAAGGTCGGGGCTTTCCACACAACTGGTAAGACCGGTCATGCCAATTGTGCAATTTCCCCTTGCGAATCCCACAAAACAGCGCCTAGACTGCGCCTGCACTGGACATACCGGTAAGACCACAATAATTAAGTCCTGAATCTGATGCGCTACAGCGTCGGCAGCCAGGACACCGACCAGGATTCCTCCCATGCTCAGATGGTGCTCGCGTTCAATCTTCCTCCAAGTGGTTCTCGGACTGGTGCTCGGCATCGTCTGCGGGCTGACCCTTCCCGAATACTCCGCCCAACTCAAACCCCTCGGCGACGGCTTCATCAAGCTGATCAAGATGCTCATCGGCTTGATCGTGTTCTGCGTGGTGGTCAGCGGCATCAGCGGTGCCGGCGACCTGAAAAAGGTCGGGCGCATCGGTCTGAAATCGGTGATCTACTTCGAAGTGCTGACCACCATCGCCCTGGTGATTGGCCTGGTGTTCGCCTTCAGCACTGGTATCGGCAGCGGCGCGAACATTCACCTGGAGCAGCTTTCTGCAGCCGACATGGGCGATATTGCCCAGCGCAGTCAGCACATGCACACCACTACGCAGTTCTTGATGGACCTGATTCCGACGTCGGTGATCGGTGCCTTTGCCGATAACAACATCCTGCAGGTCCTGCTTTTTTCAGTGTTGTTCGGCAGTGCCCTGAACCTGGTGGGCGAGGCGGCATCGGGGATTTCGCGGCTGATCAATGAACTCAGCCACGTAATCTTCCGCATCATGGGCATGATCGTGCGACTGGCACCGATCGGTGTATTCGGTGCGATCGCCTTCACCACCAGCAAATATGGCCTGGATTCGCTGCAGCACCTGGGCAGCCTGGTCGGTCTCTTCTACCTGACCTGTGTTGCCTTCGTGGCCCTGATTCTCGGCCTGGTGATGCGACTTTCCGGCTTGAAGATGTGGCCGTTGCTCAAGTACCTGCGTGAAGAACTGCTGATCGTCATGGGCACCGCTTCGTCCGACGCGGTGCTGCCACAAATCATGCGCAAGCTTGAGCACCTGGGCATCGGCAGTTCGACGGTCGGGTTGGTGATTCCAACGGGTTACTCGTTCAACCTCGACGGTTTCTCGATCTACCTGACCCTGGCCATCGTGTTCATCGCCAACGCCACCGGCACGCCGCTGGCCATGACTGACCTGCTGACCATACTGCTGGTATCACTGATCACGTCCAAAGGCGCCCACGGTATTCCCGGCTCGGCGCTGGTGATTCTGGCGGCCACCCTGACAGCCATTCCGGCAATTCCGGTGGTGGGTCTGGTATTGGTGCTGGCCGTGGACTGGTTCATGGGCATCGGCCGGGCGCTGACCAACCTGATTGGTAACTGTGTGGCGACCGTGGCCATCGCGCGCTGGGAAAAGGACATCGATGTGCAGCGGGCGAACAAGGTACTTTCGGGCCAGGCCGGTTACACCTTTCAGCCGAGAAAACCGGTTGCTCAAGCGGCAGCCAAAGAATTCTGAATGATCGCCGTGCCTGCCGACTGCAGGCACGGCTCATGGAGCGAACACGTGATTACCTCATCAACCGTCGTCAACTCAGTGGTAGAAAAACTTCGGGCCGCTTTGGCCCGAGGTCAGTGGCGCTCCGGCGAAATGCTGCCGGGGCAACGTGAACTGGCCGAACAACTGGGTATCAGCCGTCCGAGCCTGCGTGAAGCCGTCATCGTTCTGGAAACCCTCGGGCTGGTGCGCTCGATGCCGGGCAAAGGCGTGGTGGTGCTCGAAGCCAATCTCGCCGACAGCCAGGCCCATGACAACGCGGTGGTCGCAGCGAGCCTGGAAGACGTGCTGCAACTGCGCTACACCCTTGAGCCATTCATCGTCGGCCTCGTCGCGCAATCCATCAGCAGCAAGGAAGTCGGGCAACTGCGCCTGACCCTGATGGACATGCGCGAAGCCCTGGAGGCCCATGACAGTGAAGCCGGCGTAAACGCCTACATCGCGTTCCACGAAGAATTGTTCACGCTGACATCGAACCCGATCTTCCAGAGTGTGGTGCAGCAAACCAGCAATGCCCTCAAGCAAAGCGCCGAAGTGCTGCGCAACTCCCCGGAGCATCTGGCCGAGCGACTTGAAGAAAACGAAGCCGTGGTGCGGGCCATCCGCAGCAAGAACAGCGCCCAGGCCAGCGCCGAGATGCGCCGGCACATTCTGCGCGAAGGCCAACGCATGGGTATCGAACTGAACATCCCGGAAGACAACCTCGGCAGTTGAAACCTCTTCGAACTGGAGATCGGCCATGAACAGCTTTGCCTCGCCACAAACACTCGCCACCCTGCCCGTCCGCCCTTCAGTGGATGATCTGTATTCCCGGGTCCTCGAAGCCATTTTCGAACAGCGCATCCATTCGGCCAGTCGCTTTACGGAAGAAAGCCTTGCGCAGATGTTCGGTGCAAGGCGCAGCGACATGCGTGAGGTGCTGACGCGACTGTCCCATCAGCACATCATCCTCCTTCGCGCCAACCATCGCCCCCGCGTCACCGAGCCTGATGTCGAGCAGACCCGGCAGACACTGCATGCCCGTCGACTGGCCGAGATCATGCTGTTGCGGCTGGCCGCTCAGCGAGCGTGCGCGCAAGACTTGAAGCGCCTGCGGACACTGGTGGAAAACGAGCGTCAATGCGCCGAGCGTGGCCGGGCGATTCGTTTGTCGGGAGAGTTTCATTTGCAGTTGGCACAAATGGCGGGAAATGCACCGCTAGCGCATTTTCTTGAGAGCCTTGTCCCACTGACTTCGTTGGCGATTGCGCAGTGTGAGGAGCAGATGCACAGTTGTTGTGCCTGGCAGGATCATTTGGCGATTGTTGATGCTGTTGAATGTGGAAATACTGCGGCAGCGACCATGCTGATTAACCGGCATCTGGATCATCTGGAACAGACACTGCTCAATACAACCCGTGAACATTGTGTTGCCGGCTAGATTGCATCGCGGGCAAGCCCGCGATGGCGTCCTCAAAAACCTCAGTCCGCCGCCACCCGTGCAAACCCCTCACGAATTTTCTCTTCCGGCAAATCGTCAGCAATGAACACGATCACGCTCTCGCGCACTTCGTCTTCAGCCCACTCGGTATCCCAGTCGAACCCATAAAGCTTCAGTACCCCCTGAAACACCATGCGCCGTGGTTCGCCAAGGATGTTCAATACGCCTTTGTAGCGCAGCAACTGCTTGCCATGCTCTTCCAGGAGTTCGTTCATGAACTCGCTGAGCTTGTCGATATCCAGCGGCTTTTCAGTGCGCAGGACCAGACTGGAAATACGATCGATGGACGGTGCCTGGCTGACCGGTCGCAAACTCACACCGCCACCGAGGTCGGCATTGAGATTGAAACCGCGCACATCCAGCAATTCAGCCAGGTCGATCTTGCCGTGGTCGACCACGCGGATCGGGGCGCGACGGTTGATGCGGGTCAGGCGCTCGCTCAACGCGCTGAAGGTCGGCTCGTCTACCAGATCGCGCTTGCTCACCAGCAAGCGGTCGGCGAAACCGATCTGTGCCTGGGCGATGGTCTGGGTCAGGTGCGAGTCGGCATGTGCCGCGTCGACCAGCGTGATGATGCCGTCGAGGATGTAGCGTTCGCGCAGTTCTTCATCGATGAAGAAGGTTTGCGCCACGGGTGCCGGGTCGGCCAGGCCGGTGCATTCGATCACCAGGCGGTCGAAGGCAATGTCGCCCTGATCCAGACGTTCGAGCAACAGATAAAGCGCTTTGGTCAGGTCGGTATGGATGGTGCAGCAGACGCAGCCGTTGGAGAGCGTCATTACTTGTACCGGCTCATCGCCCAACAACTGGGTATCGATTCCGGCGTCGCTGAATTCATTCTCGATCACGGCGATTTTCAGGCCGTGCTCGGCCTTGAGCAGGTGACGCAACAGGGTGGTCTTGCCGGCGCCGAGGAAGCCGCTGAGGATCGTGACCGGGATGGGGGAGGACAAACTGGATCTCCTTTTTCACAAGATGAAAACACAACACAGAACAAATGTGGGAGCGGGCTTGCTCGCGAAGGGGTCGTGTCAGTCGACATGAATGTTGAATGACACACCGCTTTCGCGAGCAAGCCCGCTCCCACAGGGATTGCCGTTAATCCGAAAGCCGGATCAACAGCACTTCGGCCCACCCTTGCCACCGTAACGGGCTTCCTGACGCTCGCGAAAGAACATCTCGTAGCTCATTACCGGTTTGTCCGGGTGCTTGGTCTGCATGTGCTCGACATAGTTGTCGTAGTCGGGCATGCCGACCATCAGTCGCGCGGCCTGACCGAGGTATTTGCCCAGGCGACTCAGGTCATTGAACATGATGCAAATCCTCGATCACGCTTCCGGCAGCGCCTGGAATGGCGCTTCTTTATCCGTACGCTCTTTGCTGCCCCAGGCGGAAATACCGACCTTGAGCGCGAAGAACAGGATGCTGAACACCACGCACAGGAACAGCGCGGTCAGCGTGGCGTTGGTGTAGGCATTGAAGATTACGTGCTGCATCTGCGTAATGTCCTTGGCCGGGGCGAGGATCTGGCCGCTCGCCAATGCGTCGCTGTATTTTTTTGCCAGGGACAGGAAGCCGATCGCCGGATTGGCGTCGAACAGCTTGATGAAGCCGGCGGTGGTGGTGCAAATCAGCAACCACATGGCTGGCACCAGGGTCACCCAAATGTAGCGCTGGCGCTTCATCTTGATCAGCACCACGGTGCCGAGCATCAGCGCAATACCGGCCAGCATCTGGTTGGAGATACCGAACAGAGGCCACAAGGTGTTGATGCCGCCCAGCGGATCGATCACGCCCTGGTACAGCAGATAACCCCACATGGCCACGCAACCGGCAGTGGCGATCAGGTTGGCGGTCCAGGACTCGGTGCGGCGCAGGGCCGGCACGAACGAACCGAGCAAATCCTGAAGCATGAAGCGCCCGGCACGGGTACCGGCGTCGACTGCGGTCAGGATGAACAGCGCTTCGAACAGGATCGCGAAGTGGTACCAGAACGCCATGGTGTTCTCGCCCGGCAGAACACTGTGCAGGATCTGTGCGATCCCCACCGCCAGGGTCGGCGCACCACCGGCACGGGCCAGGATGGTGGTTTCACCAATGTCATGGGCCACCGCCTGCAGGGCTTCCGGGGTAATGGCGAAGCCCCAGTTACTGACGGCAGTCGCAACGGCCACCACATCACCGCCGACCATGGCCGCCGGGCTGTTCATGGCGAAGTACACACCCGGCTCGATCACCGACGCGGCGACTATTGCCATGATGGCCACGAACGATTCCATCAGCATGCCGCCGTAACCGATGTAGCGGGCATTGGTTTCGTTATCCAGCAGTTTCGGTGTGGTCCCGGAAGAAATCAGCGCATGGAAACCCGAGACCGCGCCACAGGCGATGGTAATGAACAGGAACGGGAACAGACCGCCCTTCCAGACCGGGCCGGTGCCGTCGATGAACTGGGTCAGGGCCGGCATTTTCAGCTCGGGCATGGTCACCAGGATGCCGATGGCCAGGGCGACGATGGTGCCGATTTTCAGGAAGGTCGACAGGTAGTCACGGGGTGCCAGGATCAGCCACACCGGCAACACCGCCGCGACAAAACCGTAGCCGATCAGCATCCAGGTGATCTGGATACCGGTAAAGGTAAAGGCCTTGGCCCACACCGGATCCGCGGCAATCTGCCCACCGAGCCAGATCGAGCCGAGCAGCAACAGCACGCCGATCACCGAGATCTCGCCGATGCGGCCCGGGCGGATGTAGCGCATGTAGATGCCCATGAACATCGCGATCGGGATGGTCGCCATCACCGTGAAAATACCCCAAGGGCTCTCGGCCAAGGCTTTCACCACGATCAGCGCCAGCACCGCGAGGATGATGATCATGATCAGGAAGCAACCGAACAGCGCGATGGTGCCGGGGATGCGGCCCATTTCTTCACGGACCATGTCGCCCAGGGAGCGGCCGTTGCGGCGGGTGGACATGAACAGGACCATGAAGTCCTGCACCGAACCGGCCAGCACCACGCCGGCGATCAGCCACAGCGTGCCGGGCAGGTAGCCCATCTGCGCGGCCAGCACCGGGCCGACCAACGGCCCCGCACCGGCAATGGCGGCGAAGTGGTGACCGAAGAGAATGTGTTTATTGGTCGGAACGTAATCCAGACCGTCATTGTTGATCACGGCGGGAGTGGCCCGTCGCGCATCGAGTTGCATGACGCTGTTGGCGATGAACAGACTGTAGTAGCGGTAGGCGACCAGATAGATGGCGACGGCAGCGACCACGATCCACAAGGCATTGATTGCCTCGCCTCGGCGCAATGCCACGACACCCAGGGCGCACGCACCTACGATTGCCAGCACCAGCCAGGGCAGATGGCGTAGCGGGCTATTATTATTTTTCATTTTATTATTCCAGCCAGAGTGGACAAGAAAGACAGCCACCCCGAGTTTAGCGCTCCTGACGGCAAAGACCATACCCCGACATAGGTCTGGACACCGGCCAGCGCTGGCAGCCTTGAAGAATGCCGGTCTATAGTCAGCGTACATCTACGAGGATCGTGCCATGAGCGAGCACCCTGCCGACCGTCGCCGCTTCAAACGTATTGCGTTCGATGCCCGAACTGACTTGAGTCAGGGTGAGTTCACCTGGCCGGTGAAGTTGATTGATCTATCGCTAAAGGGGGTGCTGATCGAGCGACCCGATCCGTGGTTGGGCAATCCGGAGCAGGATTTTCTGGTCGACATTCATCTGAGCGAAGACGTCGACATCATCATGGATGCGCAACTGGCCCACGATGACCATGGCCAACTCGGCTTTGTCTGCCTGCACATCGGCCTGGAATCCATAGAACGGCTGCGCCGACTGATCGAGCTCAACCTGGCCGACGAGGTCGAACTCGAGCGAGAGTTGGGTGCACTGATCGAAATCTGAACCTACCCCCCTGTAGGAGCTGCCGAAGGCTGCGATCTTTTGATCTTGAAAATGCAAGATCAAAAGATCGCAGCCTTCGGCAGCTCCTACACAGGGAGACAGGCGTTATTCGAAGAGTGCGTCGAGGGCCTGTTCCAGACGGGTTACGGCAATAATCTGCAACCCCGGTGGCGCCTCCTTCGGCGCATTGCCCTTGGGCACGATGGCCCGCTTGAAGCCGTGCTTGGCAGCCTCTTTCAAACGCTCCTGACCGCTCGGCACAGGTCGCACCTCACCGGAAAGCCCCACTTCGCCGAACACCAGCAGATCGTGAGGCAGCGGCCGGTTGCGTAAACTGGACATCACCGCTGCCATCAATGCCAGGTCGGACGCCGTTTCGAGCACCTTGACCCCGCCGACCACGTTGAGAAACACGTCCTGATCGTGGGTCGGAATGCCACCATGACGGTGCAGCACCGCCAGCAACATCGCCAGCCGGTTTTGATCCAGCCCCAGCGTGACCCGCCGCGGGTTGGCCAAATGGCTATCGTCCACCAGCGCCTGTACCTCCACCAACATCGGCCGCGTGCCTTCCCACGTCGCCATGACCACACTGCCCGGGACTTCCTCCTGGGCACGGGTCAGAAAAATCGCCGAAGGGTTGGAGACTTCTTTCAGGCCCTTGTCGGTCATGCCGAACACGCCCAGTTCATTGACGGCACCGAAACGGTTCTTCACCGCCCGCAGCAAACGCAGGCGCCCGTCGGACTCACCTTCGAAATACAGCACAGTGTCGACCATGTGCTCCAGAACCCGAGGCCCCGCCAGCGCGCCTTCCTTGGTGACGTGGCCCACCAGGAAAATCGCCGTACCGCTCTGCTTGGCATAACGCACCAGCAACGCCGCGCTTTCACGCACCTGGGATACACCACCCGGTGCCGATTGCAGTTGCTCGGTAAAGATAGTCTGGATCGAGTCGATCACCATCACCCTGGGCTTTTCCTGGCGGGCCGTGGCAATGATGGCTTCGATGCAGGTTTCGGTCATGACCCGCAGTTGATCCTGAGGCAACCCCAGGCGTCGCGCACGCATGGCCACTTGCTGCTGGGACTCTTCACCGGTGACGTACAAAGCCGGCATGCTCTTGGCGAGGTTGCACAACGTTTGCAGCAGAATGGTCGACTTGCCGATGCCCGGATCGCCACCGATCAGCACCACCGAGCCATCCACCAGACCACCACCCAGAACCCTGTCGAGCTCGCTGGAAGCAGTGGAGAAGCGCGGAACTTCTTCGACACTGACTTCAGCCAGCGTCTTGATCTGCGCCTGCTGGCCGGCCCAGCCGGTACGACCGCTGGGGGCGGCTGCCCCGCCGCTTTCCACCATGGTTTCGGTGAGCGTGTTCCAGGCCCCGCATTCACCGCACTGCCCGGCCCATTTGGGGAAGGTTGAGCCGCACTCGGTGCAGCCGTACATGCGCTTGGCCTTGGCCATCGGAACTCCCGGAAAAAAACGCGATGATAGCTCAGCTGAGGCACGCGAGTGCGGCCAGATATTTGCAATCTTCTGGATGATTTCAAATAGCCATAATCTATTCGTACTTTTTTGAAATAAGACCGCGATAAATCCTTGTATAAGTTTTTACCCAACATACTCAACAAACACTTGAGACATGCCTTACTACCCCTTTAAAAACCTATACAAGCTTTATTCATTTATACACCTGATGCACAACTTCAAAAACGCTCACATAAAGAGAACCCCAAACTAACGAAACAGTTAACAGCATTGCAACTGCAATTAATTTTCAACACCGACTTTTTTGTTTAACAATTACCCGAACAATTTCAACATCCCAACTCAAGGAGGGTACTTCAACCTGGTTCGCTCACACAGCGAAGTCATATCGCTGAAAAAAGCCGTAAGCGAACCGCCGCAGAAGGGCTGGCCGGCCCACAAATGAGATCAATCGACGAGTTCTCCATGACCACCCGGATCGATTGCTGGCAAGCTCGGCAGACCGTTGATTCGAGCAGAATGCGATTGGCTGATTTACACTGCGTTCATCAACCTCATCTGTAACAAGGAAATAACCTATGGGCGTGCTAAACGAGTTCAAGGCCTTCGCGGTCAAAGGCAACGTGGTCGACATGGCCGTCGGCATCATCATCGGCGCAGCCTTCGGCAAGATCGTCACATCGTTTGTCGGTGACCTGGTCATGCCGCCAATCGGGATGCTGATCGGTGGTGTGGACTTCAGTGACCTGGCCATAACGCTCAAGGCAGCAGAGGGTGCGACTCCGGCGGTGGTGCTGGCTTATGGCAAATTCATCCAGACCATCATCGACTTCATCATCGTCGCCCTCGCGATCTTCGTCGGCGTCAAGGCCATCAACCGCCTGAAGCGCGAAGAGGCCGTGGCTCCGAGCCTGCCGCCGGTTCCAACCAAGGAAGAAGAGTTGCTGGGAGAGATCCGCGACTTGCTCAAGGCCCAGAACAACCGGCCTTGACCGCCCCCGCATCAAACGGCGCCTTCGAGGCGCCGTTTTTTTTACCAGAAGTTTTCCACCGCCACCTGACCGGGTCGCCGGCTGAGGCTCAAGTGCATGTCCCGCTGTTTAAGCAGCTTGCGCGTGTCATCGATCATCTGCGGATTGCCGCACAGCATGACCCGTGAGTGTTCAGGCGTCAGCGCAACACCTGCGGCGCGCTCCAGTTCGCCGCTTTCAATCAATGTGGTGATCCGCCCGTTCAATGAGCCCGGATGCTGTTCACGAGTGACCGTGGTGATGAATTGCAGTTTGTGTGCGTACTCGGCCAGATAGTCACGTTGCGTCAGCCTCGCGATCAGTTCCTGATAAGCCAGTTCCCGGGCTTCACGAACGCTATACACCAGGATGATCCGCTCGAATCGCTCCCAGACTTCAAAGTCCTGCAGTATCGACAGGAACGGCGCCACGCCGGTTCCGGTGGATAACAGCCAGAGATCGCGCCCATCGACAAAACGGTCCAGCGTCAGGTAACCAAAGGCCTGGCGGTCGACCAGCAATTTGTCGCCAACGACCAGCCGGCTGAGCTCGCTGGTGAACTCACCACCCGGCACGACAATGGAAAAGAACTCGAGGAACTCGTCAAAGGGTGAGGACACCATCGAGTAGGCGCGCCATACCGTGCTGCCATCAGCCCTGGTGACGCCCAACCGGGCAAACTGCCCCGCCCGAAAACGAAACCCCGCATCCCGCGTGGCACGCAGGGTAAACAGGTTCGGGGTCAACGGATGAACCTCGAGCAAGGTCTGACGGGTAAATTTTTCTTCGCTGACGGACATGGAAGGCTCCAATCAATAGATACCTCAGTGTCCCGCAAAGACGGCAGCATAAACACAGACATTTTGTAGTGTTATTGAGTGTGCAACTTATTGATTATTCGATGCGAGAAACACCAGACAATATAAAATGACAAATGGCATTTAATATTTAACACACGGCTTAAGAACCTGGCACACACTTTTTCAGCCGTTAAAAGAGCAAAATCGTCGAACTACAATTGTCGGATATGTCCTACACTCCGTCACGTGCCGGATCTCGGATCCAAAACAAGCACCCTCCGGAAACATACTGTTGGAGACCCCGTATATGGAAATCTGGAAGGAGTCACAGCTTCAACTGCTTTCTCAAACACAGGACATTAATACGGCCTATCGAATATCACTGAATTTTGTCAGGAACCTTGGATATAAATTTTGTGCCTTTTCAACCATTTCAGCGAACAGTCGCACTGATTGCTGCCCCGTCAACCTGAACAACTATCCACGCGACTGGAATACACAGTATGAACAAAGCAACGCCAGCGAGATTGACCCCGTAGCGGCCTATTGCAATCACTCCATGCTACCCGTGCTCTGGAGCAAAGAGCTCTTCTGCGCAACCCCGTGGTTATGGCAACTGCTGCAACAGCAAGGCTTGGCGCATGGCTGGTCGCAAGCAATCCACGATGAAGAAAGCGGCCTGCGCAGCATTCTCAGCCTGGCCCGAAGCCATTGCCCGATTTCAGCCTATGAGCTGTACGAAAATCTTGGATTCTCGGTGTTCATCAGTCGCCACCTGCACGCCCTGGCGATCGGGATGCAACCAAAAAAACCGGTTCATACTAACGCCCCCTCCTTGTCACGGCGGGAAATCGAAGTATTGAAACTGTCGGCCGATGGCAAGACGGCTTATGAAATTGCCAGGATCCTCAACTTGAGTGAACGCACGATCAACTTTCATGTGCACAGGGCTATCGAAAAGCTCGGCGTCAACAACAAGATGGCGGCAGTCATGGCCGCGAACCGCTCCGGAGCCATCTGAAAGCGCCCGACAGCGGGAAAACCTGCGGGTAATCCGATCAAAAAAAACGTACCATTTGCGGTCCCTCCTGAGTGATGGCGTGTAGACCTTCACGACGCAGTACACTCGGACGGCTCCGCCCGCACCAACGCCTTAGGGCAGCGGGACATCCGTTGATTACCCAGAGCCCCGCCCCATGCCTTTGCTCGAAACACCCTTCGCCAGCCTCGACCTGATCCGCCAGCCAGAACAGCAGAATGAACCGTTGCAAGCTTTCGATGCGGCTGATGAATACCTGCTCAATTATCTTGCCGAGCAGCAGCCAACGGCCGAGATGCGGGTATTGGTGCTCAACGACAGTTTCGGCGCGTTAGCGGCCAGCCTGGCGGGCAAGGTGCGGGTGGTCAGCAGCGGTGATTCGTTCCTGGCCTTGCAGGGCCTGGAAAAGAACCTGGTGCGCAACGGCCTGGCGTTTGATGCGGTACCGAGCGTCCCCGCCAGCGAGGCCCCTGTCGGGCCATTCGACTGCGTACTGATCCGCGTACCGAAAACCCTGGCATTGCTGGAAGAGCAACTGATCCGTCTGCAAGGGCAACTGGCACCTGGCGCCCAAGTGATCGCCGCGGCCATGATCAAGCACCTGCCCCGGGCGGCGGGCGACTTGCTGGAGCGCTACATCGGCCCCGTACAAGCCTCGCTGGCGGTGAAGAAGGCGCGGTTATTGATTGCCACGGCAGAAGACAAAACCCCGATTGTGTCGCCTTACCCGACGCGGTACAGACTCGACGAGCCGGCTATCGAACTGCTCAACCACGCCAATGTGTTTTGCCGCGAAGGCCTGGACATCGGTACCCGGGCGTTTTTGCCACACCTGCCGAAAAACCTTGGCTCGGCGCGGGTCGCCGATCTCGGTTGCGGCAACGGTGTCCTGGCCATCGCCAGCGCCCTGCAAAACCCCGAGGCCCACTACACGCTGGTGGACGAATCGTTCATGGCCGTGCAATCGGCCGCCGAAAACTGGCACGCAGCGTTGGGTGAACGGGAAGTGATCGTGCGTGCCGGCGATGGCCTGGCCGGCCAGGAACCGCAATCGCTTGACGTGGTGCTGTGCAATCCGCCATTTCACCAGCAACAGGTCGTGGGCGACTTCCTGGCCTGGCGGATGTTCCAGCAAGCACGCGAAGCGCTGGTTGTGGGCGGCGCGCTGTACATCGTCGGCAATCGTCACCTGGGTTACCACAGCAAGCTGGCGCGATTGTTCCGTGGCGTCGAGCAAGTGGCAGCCAATCCGAAATTCGTGATCCTCAAGGCGCGTAAGTAACAGGCAAAAAAAACCCTCCGGTCGGAGGGTTGTAAATCCGCGCCTTGAGGCTGCGGGGGAGATGTCAGTGCGTCGTCAGTCCGGCCGCGTTCATGAACAGACGCATCAGGCTGGCGACGAAGAACAAGGCGCCCACGCTGCCGACCCAGATCAGGGCCAACCAGCCTAGCCGCTGCCACAGCGGTTTTTTTTCGGCTTCTTCAATGTCGTGCAGGGTGTGTTTTCCGCTCATTGCTTAATCCTCCCATGAAGGTGGGTGGCGTCCGTCATGACGCCATCGCGAGCAAGCTCGCTCCCACAGGTTCGTGGTTCACAGGGCTAGTGGTAACCGTCTTCATGGGTGACCTTGCCGCGGAACACGTAGTAGCTCCAGAAGGTGTAGCCCAGGATGAACGGGATGATGAACAGCGTGCCCACCAGCATGAAGCCCTGGCTTTGCGGCGGTGCGGCGGCATCCCAGATCGAGATCGACGGCGGGATGATGTTCGGCCACAGGCTGATGCCCAAGCCGCTGTAACCGAGGAAGATCAGCACCAGGGTCAACAGGAACGGCGTGTAGTGCGCATTGCGGGCCACGGCACGGATCAATCCGTACATCGTCACCAGCACCAGAATCGGCACCGGCATGAACCAGAACAGATTCGGCATGGTGAACCAGCGTGCGGCAATTTCCGCGTGGGCCAACGGAGTCCAGATGCTGACGATGCCGATCACCGCCAGCAGTACGAAGGCCAATGGCCGTGCCAGGTCATGCATCTGCTCCTGCAACTTGCCTTCGGTCTTCATGATCAGCCAGGTGCAACCGAGCAACGCATAGGCCACCACCAGCGCCGCGCCACAGAACATCGTGAACGGTGTCAGCCAGTCCAGTGAACCACCGGCGAATTGCCGGTTGACCACCGGCAAGCCATCGATGAACGCACCGAGCGCAACGCCCTGGAAGAAGGTCGCAGTAAGCGAGCCACCGATGAACGCCTTGTCCCACAGGTGGCGCTTGTCATCCCTGGCCTTGAAGCGGAACTCGAAGGCTACGCCGCGAAAGATCAGCCCGATCAACATCAGGATCAGCGGCAGGTATAACGCGGAAAGCACCACCGAATAGGCCAGCGGAAACGCGCCGAACAACGCCGCGCCCCCCAACACCAGCCAGGTCTCGTTGCCGTCCCAGACCGGGGCGACGGTGTTCATCATCACATCGCGATCGGTCTTGCCCGGAATGAACGGGAAGAGAATGCCGATGCCCAGGTCGAAGCCGTCCATGACCACGTACATCATGATGCCGAAGATGATGATCACGGCCCAGATCAGCGGAAGATCAATACCCATGATTCAAATCTCCTTGGTCAGGCCGTGGCCGGCATCGGCGTGATCGTCGTCGGCGGCGGACAGCGGACGGGCCGGTGTGCGTTTCTGCCCGGGGCCTCCGTCGTTGGTTTCCTTGCCTTCGTCGATCTTCGGCCCCTTGCGCACCAGGCGCATCATGTAGCCAAGACCGGCGCCAAACAGGGCGAAATACACCACGACGAACAGGATCAGGGTGATGCTCATCTGCATGACACTATGGTTGGACGACGCATCCGCCGTGCGCATCAGGCCGTAGACCACCCACGGCTGACGGCCGATTTCGGTGGTGAACCAGCCGGCGAGGATCGCAATCAGGCCGGACGGCCCCATCCACAGCGCCAGGTACAGGAACGGCCGCGAGGTGTAGAGGGTGTCGCGCTTGCGCAGCCACAGGCTCCACAACCCGGTGAAGATCATCAGCATGCCCAGGCCCACCATGATCCGGAACGACCAGAACACAATGGTCGAATTTGGCCGGTCTTCAGGCGGGAACTCCTTGAGCGCCGGGACTTGCTTGTCCAGCGAGTGGGTCAGGATCAGGCTGCCCAAGTACGGAATCTCGACGGCGAATTTGGTTTTCTCCTCTTTCATGTCCGGCCAGCCGAACAGGATCAGCGGAGTCGCCTCGTTACCCTTGTTTTCCCAGTGCCCCTCGATCGCAGCGATTTTCGCTGGCTGATGCTCCAGTGTATTGAGGCCGTGGAAGTCGCCGATGACCGCCTGGATCGGCGCGACGATCAACGCCATCCACATGGCCATCGAGAGCATTTTGCGGATCGCCGGGTTGTCCTTGCCGCGCAGCAAATGCCAGGCCGCGGAGGCCCCCACGAAGAAGGCCGTGGCTACGAACGCCGCCGTGGCCATGTGCATCAGGCGATACGGGAACGACGGGTTGAAGATAACTGCCAGCCAGTCGGTGGGGATGACCTGCCCGTTGACGATCTCGAAGCCCTGCGGAGTCTGCATCCAGCTGTTGGAGGCGAGAATCCAGAAGGTCGAGATCAACGTACCGATGGCGACCATCACGGTGGCGAAGAAGTGCAGGCCACGCCCGACCTTGTTCCAGCCAAACAGCATGACCCCCAGGAACCCGGCCTCGAGGAAGAACGCCGTGAGTACTTCATAGGTCAGCAACGGCCCGGTAACCGATCCGGCGAAGTCCGAGAAGCGGCTCCAGTTGGTACCGAACTGATAGGCCATGACCAGGCCGGAAACCACGCCCATGCCGAAGTTGACGGCAAAGATCTTCGACCAGAAATGGTAGAGGTCACGGTAGGTGTCGTTATGGGTTTTCAACCACAGGCCTTCGAGTACCGCCAGGTAACTCGCCAGGCCGATGGTGATGGCCGGAAACAGAATGTGGAACGAGATGGTGAACGCGAACTGGATTCGGGCGAGATCAAGTGCCTCTAAACCGAACATAAGTCTTCCTCTGTCAGGTAGTACGGCTGCTGGCTGGAAGCCTGCACCCACGGCCCCCACGGATATGGAGTGTGGCGAATCTCTGTTTGTTCTTTTTTTTGCACGCATCACAACGCAGGGAGTCTGGCCTTGCGGCCGGCCGGATCAATTCCTTTTGCGGGTTTTGATCTGGATCAATCAACGTTGAAAGAGTAGTCCCAATTTCGGGGATGAACCGCGTGGTCTATTGCCGCGTGACAAGTTGCCTCATGGCCTTGGTCACGAGCTGAAATACATTTCCTGTGGGAGCGGCGGTGCGACGATTCGACTTGCTCGCGAAGGCGGAGTGTCAGTCGACGTCAATACCGGATGTGCCACCCTCTTCGCGAGCAAGCCCGCTCCCACAGGATTTATCGCGCTGCAGAAATCGATGTCTGGCTAACTAAATTTTTTGTCATGGCAACTTCTTGTTACAGGTAGGTGATAATCTCGCTGTTCCCCTCTCCCCAGATTTCCCCGCAGATGCCCAGCCAAGAGCCCTTGCTGTTACGTCACCATCGCCCTTTTCTCGCGTTCTGGCTGGCCCGGATTTTTACCGCCAGCGGCTTCCAGATGCTCACCGTGGCCATCGGCTGGAACCTGTATCAATTGACCGGCAACGTGCTCGACCTGGGTCTGGTCGGCCTGGTCGAATTCGCCCCGCGCGTGCTGTTCATGCTGCATACAGGGCACGTTGCCGACCGCTATGACCGGCGCAAGGTCGCGGCGATCTGCCAGTCCCTGCAGGCATTGATTGCCCTGTCGCTGGCCATCGGCAGCGCAACCGACCATGTCACTCGGGAAATGATCTTTATCCTGGCCTTCCTGCTCGGCGCCGCGCGCTCCTTTGAAATGCCGACCACCCAGGCCCTGCTGCCAAGCATCGTGCCCAGCTCACTGTTTCCCCGGGCGGTGGCCGCCGCACAATCGGCCCAGCAATCAGCCACCATCGTCGCCCCGGCCCTCGGCGGTTTGCTCTACGCCTTCGGCAGCGTCTGGGTGTATGGCCCGACGGTGCTGCTGTATGTCATCGCCTGTTCGCTGATGCTCAACCTGCCGGCCCGGCAGACGCCGCTCAACAAGGGCAAGGCCACGCTGGATTCACTGCTCGCGGGCATCCGCTTCATCCGTAGTCGTCCGGACATTCTCGGGGCGATCTCCCTCGATCTGTTCGCGGTGCTATTGGGTGGAGCGACGGCACTTCTGCCGGTGTTCGCCAAGGACATTTTGCTGACCGGCCCGTGGGGGCTGGGCCTGTTGCGCTCGGCACCGGCAGTGGGTGCGCTGCTGATGTCGCTGTTCCTGGCGCGGTTTGCCGTGGAGCGCAATGTCGGGCGGGTGATGTTCACCGCCGTGGGCATCTTCGGCGTGGCGACCATCGCCTTCGGCCTGTCGACCTCGTTCTGGTTTTCCCTGGCAGTGTTGGTGGTGCTGGGCGCGGCAGACATGATCAGCATGGTGATCCGCGCCTCGTTCGTACAACTGGAAACCCCGGACGAGATGCGCGGCCGGGTCAGCGCCGTGAACGGTCTGTTCATCGGGGCCTCGAACCAGTTGGGCGAATTCGAATCGGGCCTGACGGCCCACTGGTTCGGCACCGTGCCAGCCGTGGTCATGGGCGGGATCGGCACGCTGGTGGTGACCGGGGTATGGGTCAAACTGTTCCCGACCCTGGCCAGCCGCGATCGCATGCACGTGGCTAAAGATGAAGAGAAGGAAGAGGCAAAAGTCCAAGCAGGCTAAACCAACAACTCCCCCGCCACCGCCGCACGTGTGGCTTTACCGCAGAGTTGCTCCACCAGCGCCAGGGCAAATGCCAATGCGCCAGACGAGCCCTGTGCGGTGATGCAGTTGCCATCGACCACTACCGGTTGATCGACGAAGTTACAGCCCAACAGTTGATGGCTGGCCGATGGCAGGCAGGTCATGCGCCTTTGACGCAAAACGCCAAAGGCTTGCAGCGCCACGGCGGGCGCTTCGGCGATGCCGGCGAACAGGCGACCGGCTGCCGCCTGATCCTTGATCAATTGTTGCAGGGGTTGGTGGGCTGCCAAGTGCTGCGCCCCCACCGCGCCACCCGGCAAGGCAATCAGGTCGAAAGGCTGCGCCAGCAAGTCCACCAGCATGGCATCGGACGTCAGCCGAGTGCCGCGGGCGCAAGTGAGCATGCGCCGCCCTTCGATACTGGCCACCACCACTTCTACCTTGGCGCGGCGCAGTACGTCGATCAGGGTCACGGTTTGCAGGTCATCGGTACCCTCGGCGAGGGCAATCAAGGCTCTAAAGGTCATCGGGTACTGTCCACGGAATGATCTTTTAAGCGTAGTCAGCTTTCCCGCGCCTTGTTCGAGACATGTGGCTACTGGATGTAAAGCTGCGTCGACATCGTATTGCCGGGCGCATTGATGGAGGTATTGCTGAAGGTCAATGTGCCTTCTTGCTTACCCGCCAGGTCGAGTGCATACAAATAGCCGACGGTTTTTTCCCCGGGGGTGCAACTGGTCAGGTTGCCGTTCTTGAACGCGCAGACCGGCGTACGCGTGCCGTTCACCTCAAAACCGTCGATGGCGACATGGGCCTCGCGTCCATAACCCACTTCCAGCACGTACACCGTGATGTTCGGGCCATTGTGATCGCAGCGCGTCCGGGTTTGCCCTTCGTCGATATTTTCAACGCCACAGGACGGCGACGCGACTTTGAGCACTTTCAATTGAGTCAATGGCGGGGCCGATGCCGCCGTGGCCGTTTGGGCCCCGAGAAGCAACGCCATCAATACGCCGAACACGCTAACCAGACGCCTTTTCATGCAGTACTTTCCACCCCGAAAAACCAGCGCGCAGTATGGCGCACTTGGCTTTGTCGCAAAACATCGACGACGATCACCGCCATAAGCAGCCATATGCCCAAGCTACTGGTATGATGCGCGGCTTTTTCCGGCCCACAGTAATTTTCAGGCGCGTTCTGCTGCCTGTGCTTTGCTGTTGAGGTCGATACATTCACGGCGCCCGGCGCGCCACGGGGAGCAGACATGCTGGAAAGGCTGTTTCAACTCAAGGCACACAACACCAACGTGCGGACCGAGATTCTGGCGGGCGTCACGACCTTTTTGGCCATGGCCTACATTCTGTTCGTCAACCCGAGCATCCTCGGCGAGACCGGCATGGACAAGGGCGCGGTGTTTGTCGCCACCTGCCTGGCCGCTGCCATCGGCTCGACCGTCATGGGCCTGATCGCCAACTACCCGATCGCCCTCGCACCGGGCATGGGCCTGAACGCCTTCTTTACCTACACCGTGGTCCTGCACATGGGCCATACCTGGCAAGTGGCGCTCGGCGCGGTGTTCATCTCGGCAGTGTGTTTCTTCCTGCTGTCGATCTTCCGCATCCGTGAATGGATCATCAACAGCATCCCGTTGCCACTGCGTTCGGCCATTGCTGCCGGTATCGGCCTGTTCCTGGCGCTGATCGCCCTGCACAACGCCGGTATCGTGGTCAGCAACCCGGCGACCATGGTCGGCCTCGGTGACCTGAAACAACCGGCTCCGATCCTCGCCACCCTCGGTTTTGCCCTGATTGTCGCGCTTGAAGCCCTCGCCGTGCGCGGCGCGGTGCTGATCGGCATTCTGGTGGTGACCATCGTTTCGATCGTGATGGGCTTCACCCCGTTCGGCGGCGTGATGTCGATGCCGCCGTCCCTGGCCCCGACCTTCCTGCAACTGGACATCAAGGGCGCACTGGACATCGGTCTGGTCAGCGTGATTTTTGCGTTCCTGTTCGTCGACCTGTTCGACAACTCCGGCACCCTCATCGGCGTTGCCAAGCGCGCCGGTCTGATGGGCAAGGACGGCCACATGCCGAAAATGGGCCGGGCGCTGATCGCCGACAGCACCGCTGCCATGGCCGGTTCCCTGCTGGGCACCTCGACCACCACCAGCTACATCGAATCCGCCGCTGGCGTGAGTGCCGGTGGCCGCACCGGCCTGACCGCCGTCGTGGTCGCGATCCTGTTCCTGCTGGCGCTGTTCTTCTCGCCACTGGCCGCCAGTGTTCCAGCCTTTGCCACCGCGCCGGCCCTGCTGTTCGTCGCCGTGCTGATGACATCCGGCCTGGCCGAAATAGACTGGGACGACATCACCGTTGCCGCGCCTGTGGTGATCACCGCGCTGGCGATGCCGTTCACCTATTCCATCGCCAATGGCATCGCCTTCGGTTTCATTTCCTGGACCGCCATCAAGCTGATGTCCGGTCGTGGCCGTGAGCTGAACCCGGCGCTGGTGATCCTGTCGATTCTGTTCGTGATCAAGCTGGGTTGGTTCAACGCATGACTTTTGATTTCCAGGCCTATGCCGTTCAACTCGAAGAAAAGGTCACGCGCTTGCGTGACCTGCTGGCCCCGTTCGATGCACCCGAGCCGGCCGTTTTCGATTCGCCGCTGAAAAACTTCCGCCTGCGCGCCGAGTTCCGCCTGTGGCGCGAGGCCGGCGAGCGGCATTACGCGATGTTTTCCCAGGAAGACAAACGCACGCCGATCCTGATCGAAGAGTTCCCGATCGCCAGCCTGCGCATCAACCAGTTGATGCCGCAGCTCAAGGCAGCGTGGCAAGCCAGTGCGCCTCTGAGCCACAAGCTGTTCCAGGTGGAATTCCTGACCACGCTGGCCGGCGACGCAATGATCACCCTCTGCTATCACCGCCCGCTGGACGAGCACTGGCATGCGGCGGCTTCGAAACTGGCGACGGACCTGAACGTCAGCATCATCGGGCGCTCCAAGGGCAAGCGCGAAGTCATCGGTCACGATTACGTGGTCGAGCGACTGGACGTCGGCGGTCGCACCTTCAGTTACCGCCAACCGGAAGGCGCGTTCACCCAGCCCAACGGTACGGTGAACCAGAAGATGCTCAACTGGGCATACGATGCGCTCGGGGATCGCTCCGATGATTTGCTGGAGCTGTATTGCGGCAACGGCAACTTCACCCTGCCGCTCGCCACCCGCGTGCGCAAAGTGCTGGCCACCGAAATCAGCAAGACCTCGGTCAACGCGGCGCTGAGCAATCTCAGCGAAAACGCGGTGGATAATGTCACCCTGGTGCGCTTGTCCGCCGAAGAGCTGACCGAAGCCCTGAACGAAGTGCGTCCGTTCCGCCGCCTGCACGGCATCGACCTCAAGAGCTACGAGTTCGGCAGCGTGTTCGTCGACCCGCCCCGCGCCGGCATGGACCCGGACACCTGCGAGTTGACCCGGCGCTTCGACAACATCCTGTACATCTCCTGCAATCCGGAGACCCTGGCAGCCAACATCGCCCAACTGCACGACACCCACCGCATCAGCCGGTGCGCGATGTTCGACCAGTTCCCGTGGACCCATCACATGGAATCCGGGGTGATGCTGACCCGGCGTTGATGGCATCTGCCAGGCATAAAAAAAAGCCGTCTTCACGACGGCTTTTTTGTGGGCACTTACACGACAACATCGACCTTGCGCGGGCGCCCGCCTTTCCTGCCGTTGGCCCGCGCGGCTTCAGACTTTGCGGCGCTGCTCTGGCGACCATTGCGCGAAGCGACGACCGAGGTCGCCATGGCCATCAGCGGCTTGCTC
This sequence comes from Pseudomonas sp. Pseusp49, assembly GCF_059491875.1. Classification (NCBI taxonomy): domain Bacteria; kingdom Pseudomonadati; phylum Pseudomonadota; class Gammaproteobacteria; order Pseudomonadales; family Pseudomonadaceae; genus Pseudomonas; species Pseudomonas sp. Pseusp49. The sequence goes on from NZ_CP168514.1 coordinate 5,951,568, forward strand.
GCAGAAATCATCCCGGCGATGGACACATGCAGGTCCTTGCCTTCGTGGCACAGTGCAGTCCCCGCATAGCCGACAGTCAGGCTGGCGTAGTCCTCCAGCTCAAAATCATCGAACTCCGGATAGTTGGCCACGGGCAACAGTACGCCGCTGCCATCTTCGAAGAGCACTGCCAGACAGGGAGCCAGGTAGGCAACCGCTGTCGCTTGCAGGCTATTTTTCCTACGTAACTCACCAAGTTCGATGGCCTTGTCCAGGCTACTTTCCGTTACGGGATTATCGGCCTGAACCTTGGCTTTTATCGTTTTCATAACTCGATCTCCACACCTTCCTGTGCACCGATCAGGGACAGCAATGTCTTGTTCGATTCAGGTACGTAGCAAGCCGATCCAATCATATTGGTCGTGCTGACAACCCTTTTCACCACAACGACTTCGTTGCTTTGCCAGTCCCAGAGTTGATTATCAAGACAGGCCGTTTGTAGTTTTCGCCACCAGATGCCGCGGGCGCGTCGCAGATGGGCAGGTTGCTTGAGCGATTGGCGCAAACCCTCAAGCATCGCCAATGGTGGCCGACGCGATAGCGGAACGACATCCCAGAGTTCGACACCGTTGTGCCAAAAGCTGAACCTGAATCTTGCACTCCACGTACCCGCTTCCACATGCGCATGAGGCGGACAATGCTCGTCTCGCAACATGATCACTACCGACAGTCCTTTGAAACTGCATACCTTCATACTAACCCATCCGTTAGGTTTTTAAATCCGAGAATCCGACATTCCCTGGAAAATCCGACCGCTGGCCTTGGCAGCCGAATCATTTCTTCTTTCCTCAGGCTAGCGTCCCGGCAATTCCCGGACCTGCGGAACACCACGCGAATTGGTAAGAAATCCTTTCTTTACAGCGCTGTCACCTGATAAATACTGATTCAGCTTCTTCATCTGATCCTTGGTGTAATCAATCATGCAGCGACAATTCGACGATCTTCAGTTGGGCAGCATCGAGCTTTTTTGCCTGGCCGCCGAGGCTGGCAGTTTTACTGCCGCGGCGCTGGTGGCAGGTGTCACGCCCGCTGCCGTGAGCCGATCGGTGTCGCGCATGGAGGAACGCCTGGGCGTGCGCCTGTTCGCGCGCACCACGCGTAGCGTGAAGCTCACTGACAGTGGTCGCCGTTATTACGAAGAATGTCGCCAGGCCCTTGCGCAACTGGTCGAGGCCCAGCGTGAGGTCATGGGCCAGCAGCAAGTGCCGTCCGGTACTTTGCGCATCAGTATTCCGACCACCTACGCGCATCATCGAATCCTGCCGCTGCTGCCTGAATTTCGGGCGCGCTATCCCGCGGTGAAAGTCGAATCGCATATCAGCAATCGCAACATCGATTTCGTCGGCGAAGGCTACGACATGGCGATTCGCGTGCGAGCCATCCCGGATTCCGGTCTGATCGCCCGACAGTTGGAGGATGCCGCCCTTGTGCTGATCGCCAGCCCTGATTACCTGAAACAGGCCGGCATTCCGCAAACCCTCGACGACCTCGAACACCACGAATGCATTCAGTATGAATTGCCCAGCAGCGGCCGGCGCATTGCCTGGTTGTTCAACGATGAAGGCGTGCCCCGTGAGATTCTGGCCGAGGGCAACCTCAGTTGTTCCGATGATGTACTGGGCGGGGTGACGCTAGCCAAACACGGGGCGGGGTTGTTTCAGACCTATCGTTTTATCGTGGAAAAGGAGCTGGCCGACGGTTCACTGGTGGAAGTGCTCAAGCCCTATGGCGGGCGCTCGCGCCCCTTCACCCTGCTGTACCCGCAAAGTCGGCATGTGCCGCTGCGCTTGAGGGCGTTCATTGATTTTCTGGTGGAGCATTTGCCGCGCTGAACACAGAAAGTGTCCGATCATCGCCCACAAACTGCCAGTGTGCCCTCTCTTCAATTGACCGAATTAACTAGTTAGTACAATTTATCTCCACAGGCTGAAACTTGGCCGATTCCAACAATAATAAGTGGAGAGATTCCGATGTCCCCTATCGTTCTGGTGCTCAACGGCCCGAACCTGAACCTGCTCGGCACCCGTGAACCGGCGACTTACGGCCACGAAACCCTGGCAGACATTTCGGCCCTGTGCGGACGCGCCGCCGATGAGTTCGGCCTGGCGGTGGAGTTTCGCCAGACCAACCATGAAGGCGAATTGCTCGACTGGATTCACGCGGCCCGCGGTCGCTGCGCCGGGATCATCATCAATCCCGCCGCATGGACTCACACCTCGGTCGCCATCCGCGACGCCCTGGTCGCCAGCGAACTGCCAGTCATCGAAGTCCACCTGTCCAACGTGCACGCCCGTGAGCCCTTCCGCCACCACTCGTTCGTATCCGCTATTGCAACGGCGGTGATGGCCGGCTTCGGCAGTCACGGCTATCGCCTGGCGCTGGAACACTTCAGTCATCGTTTGAAGGGGTGATCGCCGTGACTCAGAACAACGTGGTACTGGCCGGGCTGATCGGCGCCGGCATCCAGGCTTCCCGCACACCGGCCTTGCACGAACATGAAGGCGATGCCCAAGGGCTGCGCTACCTCTATCGTCTGATTGACCTTGATCAGTTGAAACTCGACAGCAACGCCCTGCCCGACCTGCTGATGGCTGCCGAGCGCATGAACTTCACCGGCTTGAACATCACCTTTCCCTGCAAGCAGGCAATCATCCCGCTGCTGGACGAACTCTCACCGGAGGCCCGCGGTATCGGTGCGGTCAACACGGTGGTGCTCAAGGATGGCAAACGCATCGGCCACAACACCGATTGCCTGGGCTTTGCCGAAGGCTTCCGACGGGGTCTGAAAGGCGTTGCCGTTGAACGTGTCGTCCAGATGGGCGCCGGCGGCGCAGGGGCGGCGGTGGCCCACGCCCTGTTGAGCGAAGGCGTACAGCAACTGAGCATTTTTGACGTGGACATCCGCCGCGCCCAGGATCTGGCCGACAACCTCAACCAGCATTTCGGTGTCGCTCTGGCGGTGGCCGGGTATGACCTGCCAAGCGCCTTGGCCCAGGCTGACGGCCTGGTGAACACCACGCCGATGGGCATGAAAAAACTGCCGGGCATGCCGGTGCCGGTCGAGTTGCTTCGAGCCGAGTTGTGGGTGGCGGAGATCGTCTACTTCCCACTGGAAACCGAACTGCTGCGCAACGCCCGCGCCCTCGGTTGCCGGACGCTGGACGGCGGCAACATGGCCGTGTTTCAGGCGGTGAAGGCATTCGAGTTGTTCAGCGGCGTGGTGCCGGATGCTCAGAGAATGCTTGAGCATTTCCAGGGCATGAAGGACTGAAGATCAACAGATCGCAGCCTTCGGCAGCGCCTACAGATCAATGCGATGACGTAGGAGTTGCCGAAGGCTGCGATCTTTTCAAGCCTGCAAATAGCGCAGCACCGACTCGCAAATCATCTCCCGATGACGCTGCTTGATGCGCTCATCCGGCAAGTCGATCTGGAAAATCTCACCCACGGTATGGCGGTTCGAGACGCGATAAAAGCAGAACGAACTGATCAGCAGATGCACATCCAGCGGCACCAGGCCCGCGCGGAATACGCCCTCTTCAACGCCCCGACGCAGGATCACATCGAGGGAATCAAGAACGGTGTTGTTCATCGCCCTGATCGCATCGGAGCGCTTCACGTACTCGGCGTTGTGAATGTTCTCGATGCTGACGATGCGCACGAAATCGACGTTGCGATCGTGGTGATCGAATGTGAACTCAACCATCCGCCGAATCGCTTCCACCGGTGCCAGTTCGGTCAGGTGTAAACGGCTTTCAGTGCTGCGGATATCGCCGTAGAGTTTTTCCAGGACCTCGACGTAGAGCTGCTCCTTACTGCCGAAGTAGTAGTAGATCATGCGCTTGGAGGTGTGGATGCGCTCGGCGATGGCATCGACGCGGGCCCCGGAAAGCCCCTGCTGGACGAATTCGACAATCGCCTCCTGCAGGATGTTTTCGCGGGTCTTTTCCGGGTTGTTCTTGCGACTCTTGCGCGGCTCGGTACCGGGTTCTACGGAGACTGCGGGGAGTTCTGAAGTCATTGTCATTGCGGGCTCACGGCCATCACTGCACAGGCTGGCGATTATGGGCTGCGCGGCACGGTGAAGGAAGTCGCGCGGCCCACGTTTAATCCCGCGTTTACGAATTTCCTACAACTTGGCCTGACGGGTGGATCCGCTTCGGGATTTGGCCATGGCCGCCAGCCGCACCGCCACGTTGGCCGCGCCGTAGCCGGCATATCCGTTTTTACGCTGGATGATTTCAAAGAAGAACCGCCCCTCGAACGGCTCGGTATACACGTGAAACAGCTCCCCGCCCTGGGCGTCGCGGTCGTACAACACGTTGTAGTAGGCCAGTTCGCTGAGGAACTCATCGTCGAAATCGAAGCGCGCCGCCAGATCATCGTAGTAGTTGAGGGGGATATCCAGCAGCGGCACGCCCGCCTCTTTTGCACGGCTGACCTGGGCAAAGATGTCATCACAATCAAAGGCGATGTGATGCACTCCGGAGCCGCGATAACTCGACAGCGCGTGTGAGATCGCGGTGTTGCGGTTCTCGGAAATGTTCAGCGGCAGGCGGATCGAACTGTCGCGGCTACGCAAGGCACGGCTCTTCACCAGACCATAAGGATCCGGCAGCACCACTTCATCGTCCGCCTCGAAATCCAGCAGGCTCTTGTAGAACAGCACCCAACTGTCGAGGCTGTCGGCCGGCAGCGCCATGGCCATGTGGTCAATGCGCTTGAGGCCGCCGCTGACCGGCGCTTGCGGGTACAGATTGAAGTCCGTGCCATATACATCGGCGTGTTGATCCACCAGGTAGATCAGGCTGCCATCCGGCGCACGCACCGCCGCCAACTCCAGTTCGTTGGGACCGACCAGTCCGCGATAGGGCTGGCCCTTGTAGGCCACGGCACGAGCCAGTGCACTGGTGCTGTCCTTGACACGCACCGCCGTAGCGCACAGCGAAGGGCCGTGGGCTTCGAAAAAGCTGTGGCCGAATGAGTAAGGCTCCGAGTTCAGGATCAGGTTGATATCGCCCTGGCGCAGCAGGCTGACGCTCTTGGAGCGATGTTGCCCGGCCTTGACGAAACCCAGTCGCTCCAGCCAATGGGAGAGCTTGGCGCCGAGGCTTTCATCCACGGCGAATTCGAGAAACTCGATGCCGTTGTACTCGCTGGCCTTGGGTGTTTCGAACAGTATCTCAGGGCTGGCCATTGGCTTGGCTTCCTGAGCCAGACGCTCGCGGGTTTTCTCTTCCAGGTACAACAACGAGCGCAAGCCGTCGGCGGCATTGGCCCGTGGCGGCGCGGCGCGGAAGCCGTCGTTGAAGATCTCCAGCGACAATGGCCCGGTGTAGCCGCTCTGGATGATCGGCGCGAGGAACCCCGGCAAGTCGAACTCCCCCTGCCCCGGGAAGCATCGAAAATGCCGGCTCCACTCCAGCACGTCCATGGCCAGGATTGGCGCGTCGGCCATTTGCACGAAGAAGATCTTGTCGCCGGGAATCTCGGCGATAGCGCTCGGATCGCCTTTGAGCGACAGGGTGTGAAAGCTGTCCAGCAACACGCCGAGGCTTGGATGATCGGCCTGACGCACGATGTTCCACACCTGTTGATACGTGTTCACGTGCCTGCCCCAAGCCAGCGCTTCGTAACCGATGCGTAGACCACGGGCCCCGGCATGTTCAGCCAGCAGGCGCAAATCGTCGACCAGAATCTGTTCATCACCGATGGAGTCGACCGAGGCGTTGCTGCACACCAGCACCAGGTCGGTGCCCAGTTCCTGCATCAGGTCGAATTTACGCTCGGCGCGTTCCAGGTTGCGCGACAGCCGATCACGCCGGCAGCCTTCGAAATCACGAAAAGGTTGAAACAGGGTGATGGCGATCCCGAGATCGGCGCACATCTGTTTGATTTCCCGTGGGCTGCCGTCGTAGTAGAGAAGGTCGTTCTCGAAGATTTCCACACCGTCGAACCCGGCGGCGGCAATGGCTTCGAGTTTTTCCGGCAGGGTACCGCTCAAGGATACGGTGGCAATGGAACGCTGCATATTTCGACTCCCGGTAATGGGGACCATCTTGTTAGGGGGCATCGCACGCACGGATCCTGTAGGAGCTGCCGGAGGCTGCGATCTTTTGATCTTGAAAAGCAAAATCAAAAGATCGCAGCCTCCGGCAGCTCCTACAGGGGTAGCGTTTGTCCTGGGTAAATTATTGGCCTGGCGATCCCGCACAGCAATTCAAAGCGTACTATCCGGTTAGTTTTGTGTTCGATTATCGAACAAAATGGTGGTTGGCGAATTGACGATTTTTTGTCCACTGCCCAACATCGACCCCACATTGAGTCCGGACTCGCAGCACCGGCCGCGATGTCCAAAACACCAAATAACAAATTCAAAAAACGGGTGGTACATATGCTTCCTTCCCAAAGCTCACGCATGGCTCCGGCCATGAGCGTCACTGCCGGTGGTATCGGCGACAAGATCCGCGGCGCCATGGCGGTCGGTAAAACCCGTTGGGGCATGCTGGCGCTGGTGTTTTTCGCCACTACCCTGAACTACATCGACCGCGCCGCACTGGGTGTGATGCAGCCCATCCTGGCCAAGGAAATGAGCTGGACGGCGATGGATTACGCCAACATCAACTTCTGGTTCCAGGTCGGCTATGCCATTGGTTTCGTGCTGCAGGGCCGGCTGATCGACCGGGTCGGCGTCAAGCGCGTGTTTTTCTGCGCCGTGTTGCTCTGGAGCCTGGCGACCGGCGCCCATGGCCTGGCCACTTCGGCGGCCGGCTTCATGGTCTGCCGTTTCATCCTCGGCCTGACCGAAGCCGCCAACTACCCGGCCTGCGTGAAAACCACCCGCCTGTGGTTCCCGGCCGGCGAGCGCGCCGTGGCCACCGGGATATTCAATGCCGGGACCAACGTCGGTGCGATGTTCACCCCGATGTTGCTGCCACTGATCCTCCACGCATGGGGCTGGCAGGCCGCGTTCCTGTGCATGTCGGCACTGGGCGGGATCTGGCTGGTGTGCTGGGCCTTGAAGTACTTCAACCCGGAAGAGCATCCGAGCGTCAAACAATCGGAACTGGACTACATCCAGAACGAAGTCGAGCCGGAACAAACCCGTGTGCCGTTCTCGAAGATCCTGCGCATGCGCGGCACCTGGGCCTTCGCCCTCGCCTACTCGATGACCGCGCCGGTGTTCTGGTTCTACCTGTACTGGCTGCCGCCGTTCCTCAATCAGCAATACAACCTGGGCATCAACGTCACCCAGATGGGTATCCCGCTGATCATCATCTACCTCACTGCCGACTTCGGCAGCGTCGGCGGCGGTATCCTCTCCTCGTTCCTGATCGGTCGCGGCGTCAATCCGATCAAGGCGCGGCTGATGTCCATGTTCCTGTTCGCCTGCTGCATCATCGGCGTCATCATGGCTGCCGGCTCCAGCAATCTGTGGGTCGCCGTAGCTGCCATCTCCTTGGCCATCGGCGCGCACCAGGCCTGGACCGCAAACATCTGGAGCCTGGTGATGGACTACACGCCCAAGCACATGATGAGTACGGTGTTCGGTTTCGGCGGCATGTGTGCGGCGATTGGCGGGATGTTCATGACCCAGTTGGTCGGCCATATCCTGACCGTCACCAACAACAACTACACCGTGCTGTTCACACTGATTCCGGCGATGTACTTCATTGCGCTGACCTGGATGTACTTCATGGCACCGCGCAAGATTCCGAAAGTAGAAGACTGATGTTCCCTCGGCGCAGGCCCGATCTCGGGTCTGCGCTTTTTTTTGCCTGCGTTTTACCGCAGCTTAGCGGCGGCTTTGCTGCCAGGCCGCTGCCAACCCGCTGCAGCAGATCACGGCAATGCCGAGCACGGTGGTCAGTGTCGGCGTATGGGAAAACAGCAGCCAGCCCAGCAGGCCGGCGAAGATGATCTGGCAATAGCTGAACGGCGCCAGCAGTGCCGGTGCCGCGAGTCGGAACGCCTGGGTCAGGAACAGGTGCGCCGTCATCCCGCAGGCCCCCAGCGCCAGCATCATCGCGCCATGCACCAGGTTCGGCGTCTGCCAGAAGAACGGCACCAGCGCACTCATCACCAGCGTGTTGCACAAGCCTGCGAAGAAGTTGCTGGTGGTCGGGCTGTCGATCTCGCTGAGCTTGCGCGTCAGCAGTTGATAGAAGCAGAAAAACAACGCCGAGCAGAACGGCAGCAACACCGCCGGGGTAAACAGATCACCACCGGGGTGAACAATGATCAGTACCCCGCTGAAACCGAAAATCACCGCCAACCATTGCCCACGCGTCACCCGCTCGCCAAGCAGCGGCACCGACAGCGCGGTCACCAACACCGGCGCCAGGAAGTTGACCGACGTGGCCTCCGCCAACGGGATGTACATCAGCCCCGTGGTGAAAAACAGACTGGTGCCCAGCAGGCACAATGCCCGGATCAATTGCAGAAATGGCCGCTTGGTACGCAGCACTCGCAGCCCGGACTGCGGCAGGAAAATCCCGGCCATCAACAAGGTGTGAACCACGTAACGCGCCCAGACCACCATGACAATGGGATAGAAACCGGAGAGGTATTTGGAAAAGGCGTCGTGGCTGGAAAACAGGAAAGTCGCGACAACGATCAGCAGGATCCCTTTGAAGGGCTGATTGACGCCGGAAAGCGGGGTACTGCTGGGCGACGTCAAGACAAAGTCCTTTTATGGGTTGAGGCGAGACATGAATAATTTAGAACCTGGTTCCATTTTATGAAATCTACGACTCAAGAAAGTGGGCGAATACCGCACACTGTTTATTCAAGCAGACTTCAGGTTCAACTGAACAACTCTGATGCCTGGCTCGCCAGTGAAAGCTCATCGGCATATTCCAACAAGGTCGGCGCCAATTCATGCAATCGCGCGCCGGGCATTCGCGCACTTGGCCCGGCAATACTGAGCACGCCGATGACCCGGCCATCCAGTGGATGACGCACCACGGAGGCAATCGCCGAGGTGCCCACCGCCGAACTTTCCTCGACCCAGGCATAACCCTGCTCCCGCGCCAGACGCAAGCGCTCCAGCAGTTCAATATTCGAACGCGGTGCATTAGGCCCGACGTCTTGAGGCAACTCGGTCCCTTGCCGCTCGACCAGCAACAGCGCCTCGGCATCGCTCATGCACGCCAGCCACGCGTGCCCGGAAGCCGTGTAGAACAAAGGCGCATCGCGCCCCATGTCCGGGTCGTAGCGCAGACCGGAACGGGCCCCCTGGGACTTGGCGATCCACACCTGGCGCTCCCCCTGGATCACCCCCAGACGCACCAGCTCACCGGTTTCCCCGGCCAGACGATCGAGCACCGGCTGGATGATATCCGCACCGCTGCCGGACAAGTATCGAAAGCCCATGGCCACCAGCTTGGTCGACAGGTGATAGCGCAGGTTGTCCGGATTCTGCCGCACGTACCCCAGGCGAATCAGTTCAGCGAGCAAACGATGAGTCGCGCTTTTAGGGATTTCCAGTTGCTCGGCCAACGTCTGCATCGGCAAACCCTGCGGTTCACCGGTCAGGCTTTCCAGCACGCTGAAGACACGTTCGATCTGACTGCCAGCCATGGTATGTCCCAAACAAAATTTGGCTGATTCTAGAAGAGAAGCCCCACGAAGCAAAATGTGGAACCAGTCGCGCAACCGGCAGTCTGACGACCGGACTGGCGCGGCTCCCACTTGGCAGCAACACTCATCGCACGGCTCGTGACCCGGAACAGAAGAGGATTCCCACATGCTATGGAAAAAAGGCCGACGCAGCGACAACGTGGTCGATGCCCGTGGTGATGATGTCGGCAGTGGCGGCGGCGGAATGCGCTTCGGCGGTGGCAAGGGCCTGAGCCTGACGGCGATCCTGCTGATCGTCGGCATCGGCTGGATCACCGGCCAGGATCCGCTGCAAATCCTCGGACAACTGACCGGGCAGATGGGCCAGCAATCGGCACCCGCCACCAACCAGAGCCGCAAGGCACCACCGGCCAATGACGAAGGCGCGGAGTTCGTGCGCTCGATCCTCGGCGACACCGAAGACACCTGGGGCGCGATATTCCAGCAGGCCGGCCGTCAGTACAAAGAACCGACCCTGGTGTTGTTCAGCAATCGCGTGAATTCGGCCTGCGGTCTGGCCACCTCCGCCACCGGGCCGTTCTATTGCCCGGCGGACCAGAAGGTCTATCTGGACATGGCGTTCTTCCAGGAAATGTCCCAACGTTTTTCCGCCGCGGGCGACTTCGCCCAGGCCTACGTCATCGCTCACGAAGTCGGACACCATGTGCAGACCCTGCTTGGAGTGTCCGCAAAAATCCAGGCAGCCCGCCAACAAGGCCGGCAGATGGAAGGCGACGGCGGTTTACTGGTTCGTCAGGAACTGCAGGCCGATTGCCTGGCCGGTGTCTGGGCCAACAATGCGCAGAAGCGCCTGAACTGGCTGGAGCCGGGTGACATCGAAGAAGCACTGAACGCAGCGAACGCCATCGGTGACGATCGTTTGCAGCAACAGGGTCAGGGCCGCGTGGTCCCGGACTCGTTCACCCACGGTACGTCGGCGCAACGGGTGCGCTGGTTCAAAACCGGTTTCGCCCAAGGCCAGGTAAGCCAGTGCGATACCTTTGCGACGAAAAATCTGTAAATGAAGAAGTGGTTGTTGGTTGTTCTGTTTACTTGCGCAACGTCCCAGGCCGCCGAGCATGAAGTCAAGGAGCTCAGTCCCGGACGCCTGCTGTTGAAATCAGGTGAAATCGCGGTGGGCATCAGCCCCGCCCCGGCAAAAATCGAACGGGTGCTGATCATCCTCCACGGTCGCTTGCGCAACGCGCAAACCTATCTGCAGAGCGGTGAGCACTCGGCCGAACTGGCCGGGCAAAGCGCAACGACCCTGGTGATCGCCCCGCAATTCCTCAATGAAACCGATGTTGCGGCTCATCCGGTGGCCGACACCGTTTTGCGCTGGCAAGGCAATGAATGGATGTCCGGCGGCGAATCCACGGCGCCGTTTCGGCTGAGTTCCTATGCGGCGCTTGACGAAATCATCGCCCGCTTGGGTGACCGCCAGCAGTTTCCGGATGTGAAGCAAATCGTCATCGCCGGTCACTCCGGTGGCGCGCAGGTGGTTCAGCGCTATGCAGTGCTCGGTCATGATCAGCCGGCCCTCGAGGCGGCCGGCGTACAGGTTCGATACGTGATTGCCAACCCGTCGTCCTACGCCTATTTCGATGAGCGCCGGCCCGTGGCGTTCAGCCACGCCGGTTGCCCGCAATTCAATCGCTGGAAGTATGGACTAGCGGATTTGCCCGCCTACGCCGAAGGACAAACGCCCACACAACTGCAGGAAAAGTACCTTAAGCGTGACATCGTTTACCTACTGGGCCAGCAGGACACCGACCCGAATCATCCGGCACTGGACAAGAGCTGTGAGGCCAGGGCGCAAGGACCGTATCGGTTGGCGCGGGGGCGTTTTTACTTTGATTATCTGAAGCGGCTGCAACCGCAAGGGTTGAAGCAGCAACTGATAGAAGTGCCCGGAGTCGGGCATAACGGGGACGGGATGTTTACCTCGCCGGAGGGGCAGAAGGCATTGTTTGGGGAGTGACTCTTGTAGTGCCTGGGCCTGCCTCTTCGCGAGCAAGCCCGCTCCCACACTGGATCTGTGTCGTTCACTAATCCCTTGTGGGAGCGGGCTTGCTCCGGGCGGCGTTCCGACGAAGGCGTCAGATCAGCCAACCATTTCCTCAAGCCGACAGCATCTGCCGCAACTCGACACAATCCGCCGCATGCCAATCGGTCAATTCCGGCCACGGGTTATCCGGCAGGTTCACCAGCACCGTGCGCGCCCCCGCCGCCCGTCCGCAATCCAGATCAAAGCGGTAATCACCGACCATCACCATCTCGCTTGCCGGCACCTTCCACGCTTCGGCCAGTTTCAGCAGCCCGCCCGGATGCGGCTTCGGCGGTGCTTCATCACGCCCCAGCACGTCCTCGACCGCAAAGCAGTCGGCCAGGCCAATGGCCTCCAGCGTGACATGCGCCAGCTCCCGGGCATTGCGCGTGAGAATGCCCAGGCGATACCCGCGCCCGGCCAGCTCACGCACCAACTCCACCGCGCCGGGCGCCGGTTTCGAACCGAGGGCCAGGTCCCGTTCGTGCTCCAGCAGCCACGCATGCTTGGCTGCGGCTTCATCGGCCGGCAGTGCGGCGAGGTGGGTCAGGATGTCGGCTTCGGCAGGAATCGCCAAGGCTACGCGAATCGCCGCAAAGTCGTGCACGGCCACGGTCAGGGTGCCGTCCATGTCGAACACCCAGTGACGCACGTCGGCCAGGCTCACGCCCAATCCTTGCGGTGACGGATCAAGCCTTCCTGGGTGACCGAGGCCACCAGTTGCCCGGCGCGATTGAACACGCTGCCTCGGGAGAATCCGCGCGAGTTACCGGCCCACGGGCTGTCCATCGCGTAGAGCAGCCAGTCATCGGCACGCAGATTCTGGTGGAACCACAGTGCGTGATCGAGGCTGGCGACTTGCATGTCCTTGTGCCAGACCGATTTGCCGTGGGGCTGCATCGAAGTGACCAGCAGACCGAAATCCGATGCATAGGCCAGCAGGTATTTATGCAGCGCCGGCGAATCGGCCAAGGCCCCGTCGGCGCGGAACCAGACGTACTTGACCGGATCGGACGGCAGCGGGTTGTAGGGATCTTTTTCAGTCACCGGGCGGAATTCGATCGGCTTGGGGCACAACAGCTTTTCGCGCATTTTCTCGGGAATCAAGTGCGCGCGCTGCTGGGTCAGTTCCAGCTCCGAGGGCAGGTTTTCCGGGCCAACCACAACCGGCATTTTGCTCTGGTGCTCAAAGCCTTCCTCGTCGTACTGGAATGACGCACTGCACGTGAAGATCGGGTGGCCCTTCTGGATCGCCGTCACCCGGCGCGTGCTGAAACTGCCGCCGTCACGCACCCGGTCAACCTGATACACCACCGGCAACCCGGCATCACCCGGACGCAGGAAATAGCCGTGCATCGAATGCACATGGCGCGCCTCTTCTACCGTCTGACTCGCCGCCGACAGCGACTGGCCGAGTACCTGGCCACCGAACAGCTGACGAAAACCCAGGTCCTGGCTACGGCCGCGGAACAGGTTTTCTTCGATCGGTTCCAGGGTCAGCAAGTCGACCAGATCTTCCAACACTTGGCTCATTCAGACTCTCCTCACGCAAAACATTGCCGCGCAGTCTTGGCTGCAGCGGTCGATTCAGTTTCCGGCCCGGGCCAGCATGGGGCCATTGTAAACGTCCGTGCCAGCTTATCCATGCAAGGTTTGCAGCCATTGTTCGCGGCTGATGCGATACAGAACATGCCGACGCAACGGATGATCGGCCTCGAGTCGCGGATGATCGAAGTCATCCGCCGGGTCATGGTGCATGCCGATGGCCTGCATGACTTTCTCCGACGGCAAGTTGGTTTGCGTCGTGAAGGCCACCACCTCTTTCAGCGGCAGGCGGTCGAACCCGCAGCGCAGAGCGGTCCACGCCGCTTCACTGGCGTAACCGAGGCCCCAGTGCTCGCGGGCCAGGCGCCAGCCGATTTCCGTAGCGGGGGTGAATGGCGCGTCGAATCCGACCACATTGAGCCCGGTAAACCCGATGAACTGGCCAGAGTCCTTTCGCTGCAGGGCCCAGAGTCCATAACCATGCTCGGCGAAATGACCACGGATTCGCCCGATCAATGATGCGCTTTCCAGTCGGCTCAGGGTGCCTGGAAAATAGCGCATCACCTGCGGATCGGCACACATCGCCGCAAAGTCCGCCAGATCTTCATCGCGCCACTGGCGCAACAGCAGCCGAGCGCTTTCAATCTCCAGTATTGGCTCCATCGTGCCCCGCCCCTCCATTTCAATGTCGCCAGTCTACAACGCTGGTAGGATCCTTCTCTCATTCCTACATGAAATGACCATGCCACTGCCGCTGATTTATCACGAAGACTACAGTCCCGAGTTTCCGGCGGATCACCGCTTCCCCATGGACAAGTTTCGCCTGCTGCGCGATCACCTGGTGGACAGCGGCCTGACCCGTGACGTCGACTTGCTGCGCCCGGATCTGTGTCCGGCAGACATTCTCGCCCTCGCCCATGACCCTTCGTATATCCAACGCTATATGAGTGGCGAATTGTCCCGCGAAGACCAGCGCCGCCTTGGTCTGCCCTGGAGCGAAGCTCTGGCCCGGCGCACAGTGCGCGCAGTCGGCGGCTCGCTGCTCGCCGCCGAGCAGGCGCTGGAGCATGGCCTGGCCTGTCACCTGGCGGGCGGCACCCATCATGCGCACTACGATTACCCGGCCGGGTTCTGCATCTTCAATGACCTGGCGGTGATCAGCCACTACCTGCTGGAAAGTGGTCGGGTGAACCGGGTGCTGATCTTCGATTGCGATGTGCATCAAGGCGACGGGACCGCACGAATCCTGCACCACACTCCAGAAGCGGTAACTGTTTCCCTGCACTGCGAAAAGAACTTTCCTGCACGCAAAGCCGAAAGTGACTGGGACATTCCGCTGCCCAACGGCATGGGCGATGCCGACTACCTGAAGGTGGTGGACGATGCGCTCAACTACCTGCTGCCGCTCTACCAACCGGACCTGGTGCTGTATGACGCCGGGGTCGATGTGCACAAGGACGACGCCCTGGGTTATCTGAAGCTGACAGACGAAGGCGTCGCCGCCCGCGATGAAAGCGTGATGCGCCATTGCCTGGGCCGCGACATCCCTGTGGTCGGGGTGATCGGCGGCGGCTACAGCAAGGACCGCCAGGCCCTGGCCCGCCGCCACGGCATCCTCCATCACAGCGCGCAGCGCGTCTGGCAGTCATCAGGCTGTCACTGAGTTGTGGATGCTTTACCCACAATGCCTGTGGAGCTGCCTGTGGATAACCTGAGTGAAAGGGCCTGCAGCCCACACGGTGTAAAGGCTACAGAGCGGTGGTTGTTTTTTAACCAGCACTGGCAAACACCACCGAACCCTGTGGGAGCGGGCTTGCCCGCGAAGGCGGTGCATCAGATTCATGGATTTCGACTGACACTCCGCTTTCGCGAGCAAGCCCGCTCCCACAGGGATTCTGGCTGGTAGAATGCCCGGCTTATCCCGCCAGACCGCAGTGCATCCCATGACTCAACCTTCACCAGCCCTCCTCCCTCACGTCGCCATCATCGGCGGCGGTCCTGCCGGTTTGATGGCCGCTGAAGTGCTGAGCCAGGCCGGGATCAAGGTCGACCTGTACGACGGCATGCCTTCGGTTGGACGAAAATTCCTCCTGGCCGGCGTCGGCGGCATGAACATCACTCACTCCGAAGCCTACCCGGCGTTTCTCTCGCGTTACGCCGAACGCGCCCCGCACATCGCCCCACTGTTGCGCAGCTTCGGCGCCGAAGCGCTGTGCCAGTGGATTCACAACCTGGGCATCGAAACCTTTATCGGCAGCTCCGGCCGGGTGTTCCCCACCGACATGAAAGCCGCTCCGCTTCTGCGCGCCTGGCTCAAGCGCCTGCGCGACAGCGGCGTAGTTATCCACACCCGCCACCGCTGGCTCGGCTGGGACGAGCATGGCGGTTTGCGCATCGACAGCCCGGACGGCGAAAAAACCGTTCAGGCCGATACCACCCTGCTCGCCCTCGGTGGCGGCAGTTGGTCGCGCCTGGGCTCGGACGGTGCATGGATGCTGCCACTGGAGCAGCACGGCGTAGGACTGGCGCCGTTGCAACCGAGCAATTGCGGCTTCGAGGTGCAGGCCTGGAGCGAATTGATGGTCAGCAAATTCGCCGGCGCGCCGCTGAAAAATATCGCCATCGGTCTCAATGATGATGTGCCCCGGCTCGGCGAATGTGTGATCACTGCCACCGGGATCGAGGGCAGTTTGATCTACGCCCTGTCGGCACCGATCCGCGAGGCAATCAACCAGCAAGGTTCGGCAACGATTCATCTGGACCTGCTGCCGGGCCGGCCTGTGGATAAAGTTCTGGCGGCGTTGAGCAAACCACGAGGTTCACGCTCGATGGCCAAGCATCTGCACAGTCAGTTGGGCATCGATGGGGTAAAAGCGGCGCTGTTGCGTGAACTGGCCAGCGCCGATTGCTTTGCCGATATGGCCTTGCTGGCCAAGGCGATCAAGGCATTGCCACTGACACTGGTGAAAACCCGTCCGTTGGACGAGGCCATCAGCAGCGCGGGCGGTGTGTTGTTCGAGGCGATGGATGAGCGCTTGATGCTCAAGCAAATGCCGGGCGTGTTTTGCGCCGGGGAAATGCTTGACTGGGAAGCGCCGACGGGCGGTTATCTGCTGACCGCGTGTTTTGCCAGTGGGCGAGCGGCGGGGTTGGGGATGGTGGAGTGGTTGCGGCGCAAGGGCTGAAGACCGAGGCGCGCCCTTCGCGAGCAAGCCCGCTCCCACAGGGGATCTGTGTCATACACAAATCCCCTGTGGGAGCGGGCTTGCTCGCGAAGGCGGCTTAATTAACGCTGCGTATCTTAAGGCTTGCGCTTACGCGGCCCGGTATTGAACACCGGCACCTTGCGCACTGGCTTGATCGAAGGCTCCGCCGGTGCCACCTCTCCGCTATCCACCCACTTGCCAAGATTGCGCTTACCACCGCCACCGCCGGAAGCCTTGGGCTTCTTCGGTTTCTTCGGCTTCTTGACGACCTGGCCACTGGCATCGGTGTCCGGTACGCGGTGCTCCGGCTCAAAGTCCGGCTCGTTCTGCCGCTTCAGTGTCTGGCGGGTCAGCATCTCGATCGCCGACAGCAGATTCACTTCATCGGCGCACACCAGGGAAATCGCCTCGCCGGTCGAGCCTGCGCGGCCGGTACGACCGATGCGGTGGATGTAGTCTTCGGCCACGATTGGCAGGTCGAAGTTGACCACCAGCGGCAAGTCTTCGATGTCCAGGCCACGGGCGGCCACGTCGGTGGCGACCAGGATCTGCACTTCACTCGCCTTGAAGCGGTCGAGCGCGCGTTGGCGGGTCGCCTGGGGTTTGTCGCCGTGGATGCCGTCGGCGTTGATGCCCAGGCCCTGGAGTTTTTCCACCAGCGCATCCACGCCGTTGCGGGTCTTGGCGAACACCAGCACCTGCTTCCACTTGCCCTTGCGCATCAGGTGCACGAACAGTTCCGGCTTGCGCTTCTTGTCCACCGTCACGATCCATTGCTTGACCGTATTGGCCGCCACGTTGCGCGGGCTGACTTCGATGCTCAGCGGGTCATTGAGCATCTGCCCGGCCAGCAGGCGGATGTCATCGGAGAAGGTCGCGGAGAACAGCAGCGTCTGACGCTTCTTCGGCAGCGCGCGGTAAATGTTCGCCAGCTCCTCGGAAAAACCCAGGTCGAGCATGCGGTCGGCTTCGTCCAGCACCAGGGTTTGCAGCTGGTTGAACTTCAGCGCGTTCTGGCGGAACAGGTCGAGCAAGCGGCCCGGGGTTGCCACCAGCAGGTCGACACCGCTGCGCAGCTTCATCATTTGCGGGTTGATGCTGACGCCGCCGTACACCGCGTAAGTGCGCAACGGCAGGTTTTCGGCGTACTGGCGCACGGCCTCGTGAACCTGCTCGGCCAGCTCGCGGGTCGGTACCAGGATCAACGCGCGGACCGAGTTGGCGGTGACTTTCGGCCCTTCCATGGCCAGCAGTTGCAACAGCGGCAGGGCGAAACCGGCCGTCTTGCCGGTGCCGGTCTGGGCGGCGGCCATCAGGTCGCGACCGGCCAGCACCGCCGGAATGGCTTGCGCCTGAACCGGCGTCGGAGTCTGGTAGCCGAGCGTCTCGAGGGAGCGCAGCAAGGGTTCGATCAGGCCAAGGGTGGCGAAAGTCATGGGAATACCGTAGGAAAATTCAGCGCGGGTTGTTCAAAACAAGTGTGCAAAACAAGATGCAATGCCGCGCAGTTTACCCTAATTCACTCGGGATTCTGTCGGTACCACCGTCACCACAGGCTTAACCGGCGTCCGACGCCACTGCGGCAATCCGATCAGCACCACGGCGCTGATGATCACAGCCATCGCCAGTGCTTCTTCGATGCCGATGGTCTCGCCAACAAACACGATCCCCAGCAACACCGCCACCGCAGGATTGACGTAGGCATAACTGGTAGCCGCCGCCGGACGCACGTGTTTCAACAGGTACATGTAGGCGTTGAAGGCGATGATCGAGCCGAACACGGTCAAGTACGCCAGGGCTGCCCAACCTTCGATGGGCGGCACCTTTTCCAGGTGTTCACCGCTGACCGCACTGGCGATCAGCAGCACTACGCCACCCACCAGCATTTCCACAGCGCTGGCCATCGCGCCCTGAGGCAACGGCAGGTGTTTGCTCCAAACAGAGCCAAACGCCCAGGTCGCCGCCGCAAAGATCAGCAACGCCGCGCCCAACGGGCTCGATTGCAGGTTCGAGCCCAGGTTGAGCATGGCAATGCCGATCAGCCCGAGCACAATCCCGGCCCATTCGAGACGGGTATTACGTGCGCCCCAGAAATATCCGCACAGCAAGGTAAACAGCGGCACCGTCGCCACCGCCAAAGCCGCCACCCCGGAGGCCACGCCCGTGTGCTCGGCCACACTGACCGCGCCGTTGCCACACGCCAGCAGCAAAATCCCGATGACCCCGGCGGCTTTCCACTGTGCCCAGGTCGGTGCCGGCGCCCCGCGCCAGCGCAGGAAGGCGTACATCAAGGTCCCGGCAATGACGAAGCGGATGCCGGCGAGCAGCAGCGGTGGCCAATACTCCACGCCGATACGGATCACCAGGTAAGTCGAGCCCCAAATCACGTACAAGGCGAAAAAGGCAGCGATCAAAGGTAAGGGAAAGCGACGAAGGCCGGACATGGGGGCAGCTCACAGGCAAGGACAAGTGAACGGCTATTCTAGAAAGGCTGGTGACGGAAAATAAGTTACAAAACCTGTTTAAAGCGCCAGTACACTTTTCAAAACACGGAGTTCAGCGCTATAAACCATGTTTTCGAAAGTCGACCACTTTCAGGAGTCGCACCATGGACAAATACGACCGCATGCTGCTCAGCGCCCTGCTGGAAAACGGTCGCGCGTCCTACGCCGACCTGGCGCGCAAGGTCAACCTGTCCGCCCCGGCGGTGGCCGAGCGCGTGGCCAAGCTCGAAGCCAGCGGCGTGATCACCGGCTATCAAGCGAAGGTCGACATGGCCAAGCTCGGCCTGCCGATCCAGTGCGTGATCGAACTGCGCCTGAACCAGCACGGCAACCAGAAGGCCTACGACGACCTGATCAAAATCCCGCAATTGACCGAATGCCATCGGGTGACTGGCGATCCGTGCGTGATCATGCAAGCCGCGGTGGGCTCGATGCCGGAGCTGGAAGAACTGATCAACCGGATCGCCACGTTCGGGTTCAGCAAGACGTCGATCGTGTTGTCCAGTGCGATAGAGAAGCGAGTGCCGTTGGGGCATATCGAGGGTAATGGCAAGCTTTGATCGAACGCGGAACCTGTAGGAGCGAGCCTGCTCGCGATGAACCCGAGAACAGTGCGGGGTGTCAGGTTTCCCGCGTTATCGTTGGCGACCATCGCGAGCAGGCTCGCTCCTACAGGGGGTTTGTGGTGAATTCGGGATCAGCGATAGCGCTTGAGATGCTCACCCACCTTCGCCGCCGGGACCTTCTGCAACTTGCACAACAATTCATGGGACAGCTCGCGCAGGCCATGCTTCTGGAGCAACTCTTCCTCCAGGTGCGCCGTCAGGTTGGCCGCCATCTCGGCATCGGCCATGGCCCGGTGGGCCTTGCCGGTGTGCGGCAGGTTGGCAAACGTGGTGAGGGTGCCGAGTTTGTGGTTCGGCGCGGCGGGCATCAGGCGGCGGGCCAACAGCAGCGAACAGGCAAAGTTCTGCAAGCGGGTGCGCTTGATTCGCCCGAGTTCGAAGTCCCAGAATTTCTGGTCGAACGCCGCGTTATGCGCGAGCAAGGGTGTGGTGCCGACGAACTCATTCACTTCGTTCATCACCTGCTCCGCCGACGGTGCGGTGCGCAGCATGGCGTTGCTGATACCGGTGAGCTGCTCGATGAAAGCCGGGACGCGCACGCCGGCGTTCATCAGGCTTTGGTAACGCTCGACGATGCGCCCCTGTTCAAGGATCACCACGGCAATTTCCGTGGCCCGGCAGCTGCTGCTCGGGGAGATCCCGGTGGTTTCAAAGTCGATGACTGCGATGCGTTCCAAACCTGGTTCAACTCCGTAAAAATCAATTCTTGAGCAACAACGCGCCTTCGATCGGCACGTAGCGGCTGGCGGCGCGGATCAGCGAATTGGCCGTCAAGCCCGGCACGCCATAGGCCACGGCTTGCACGCCATGCTTGCTGATGATGCGTTCGAGCAGCATGTCGAAGTCGCCATCGCCAGAGGCCAGGACAATTTCATCGACATGGTCGGCGGCATCCATGATGTCGAGCGTGATGCCCACGTCCCAGTCACCCTTGGCCGAACCATCGCTGCGCTGGATGAACGGCTTGAGTTTCACGGTGAAACCGAGGTTACGCAGGATCTGCTGGAACTGCTGCTGTTTGCTGTCGCCACGGTCGATGGCGTAGGCATAGGCTTCGACGATCTCGCCCTGCTGGCTGATGTCAGCCCACAGCGCGGCATAGTTGAAGTGGCAACCATAAGCCTGACGCACGGTGTAGTAGAGGTTCTGGACATCGGCGAACACTGCGATTTTTTTCACCGGCTTTCCTCAAGGCTGAATCAGGCACCAGGCCCGAAAGGTCGCCCAGTATGCCAGCCCAGTGGATGGTTCCGCGAATAATCGGCTATGTGGCGAGGGAGCTTGCTCCCTCACCACTGGGTGTCAGACGAAGGAATCGTCGTCGCCGCCGAACAACGAGTCATCGCTGTAGTCAGCGTCGCTGAAGCCGCCCTGATCATTGCTCCAGGAATCATTGCCGGCCATGCGCTGGTCATCGCCCCAGCCATTGTTGCCCTGATCGTTGACCTGGGCCGGCTCTTCCTTGATGACTTCGACGACTTCCGGTTGTTGATTGTGATGGAACAGGCTGCTGATGCCTTGTGCCAGCATCACGCCACCCGCCACGCCAGCGGCGGTTTTCAGCGCACCACCGAGGAAACTGCTGCCGGCCGCTGCCGGTGCTTGCTGCTGCGGGGCATAGCCCTGTTGTGGAAATGCCTGTTGCGCAGCACCGAAGTTCTGCTGTGGCGCTTGCGAACCGAACGACGAGCGTCCCGGTTCACGCCAGCCACCGCTCGATGGCGCCGAGCTCTGGGTCGGTGCCGGTTGTGGATCACGGGAAGCACCGCCAAAGATACTCGACAAAAAGCCACCGCTGCTCGACGCTGCAGCCGGGGTCGCCTGGGCCTTGGCCTGTTGCAGTTCGGCCTGCAATTGCTGGACTTGCCGGGTCAGTTGCTGGTTCTGCTCATCGAGGCTCTTGATCGCTGCCTCTTGCACCAGAATCGCCTGGGTCATGAAATATCCTGCCGCAGGCTGGCGCGTCAGGTGTTCCTTGATCCGCGCCTCGGCCTGGGCGTCGCGCGGGGCTGAGTCCGTTTCGGCCTGTTGCAGCCGGGAAAACAGTCCATCGATCAGGGTTTGTTCTTCGTTGTTCATGGCGACCTCGTAGATTGCCGGGAAAATCGTTGCCTTTATCCAATGAGGATAAGGTGCCCGACCTTAATGGAGGCTGAAACAAACTGTTTCAATGACCTTTACTGAACGTTTACGTTTGCGTCTCCCGGCACTTGATCGGTTAAAGTGGACCACTGCTTTCAACCTGCGATACCAACCGATGAATCCGTTAGATGTGCTGCGTGACTCCCTGTATTTCTTCAAGCGCAATCTGGGCCAGATCGTGCAGCTGTGCCTGCCGCTGGTCATTTTTGAGGCGCTGCTGCAACAAGTGGTCGACCACTCCACGGAGCCGGACAGTTTCCCCGGCATCAGCGTAATTGTCGGCTTGCTGGTGTACCCGCTGTACACCGCCGCGCTGATTCTGTTTCTCGACGCCCGCAGCCGGGGCGAATCGCCGCGCAACCGCGACCTGCTGGCGATGGCGGCGAGCCTGTGGCCGCGTTTCGCCCTGCTGACGGCGCTTAATACCGTACTGATTCTGCTGGGCCTGTCGCTGTATTTCCTGCCGGGTATCTATCTGATGGTGACCCTGGCGTTTGGCGAATATCTGCTGGTGTTGCGCGGCATGGCGCCGCTGGCGGCCATGAAGGAAAGCCTGCGCATGACCCAAGGTCACTTCCTGCGCATCCTGCTGTGCATTCTGTGTGTGATGGGCCCGCTGTGGCTGCTCAAGGGGGCGACACTGGCGGTGTACCCTGAACCGCAGAACCCGGTGATCTCGTTGCTGATCGACAGCGCCCACAGTTTCCTGCAGCTGTTTACCAGCGTGGTGCTGTTCCGTTTGTTCATGCTGATCAACCCGTTGCCTGAGAGCAATGACAACTCGCTCTGACGTTAGGCGCGCCCATCGCTCTCGGGTATGCTCGGGAACAATTTTGCAACGCCAATAAGCCGAGCCATGACCCGTCTACTGCGCCACACCCTGCTGGGCCTGCTGATCGTGATCGGCCTGATTGCGGTGATGATCTACAGCCTGACCTGGCGCCCCGACGCCAAAGAAGAGTTGCCCGTCAGTTGCAGTCCCCAGGCACCCACCCTGGTTCCCGGGCAGGCACTGAAAGTGATGACCTGGAACGTCCAGTTCCTGGCCGGCAAGCGTTACGTGTTCTGGAATGACCTGGCCGCCGGTACCGACGAACGCCCCACAGCGGAAGACATGGCCTTCAGCCTCGACGAAGTGGCGCGGGTGATTCGCGACGAACAACCGGACATCGTGCTGTTGCAGGAGCTGGACGACGGCGCCAAGGCCAGCGATTACCAGCACCAGCTCAAACTGCTGCAGGAACGGCTCGCCGATTTGTACCCCTGCAACGTCAGCGCTTTCGACTGGAAGGCCGACTTCGTACCAGACCCGCATATCTTCGGCAGCGTCGGCCGGCAACTGGCAACCCTGAGCCGTTACCGGATCGAACATGCCCAGCGCCTGCAACTGCCCGTTGTCTCGGGCAATCCGCTCAGCCGCCAGTTCAAACCCAGAAACGCCTTGCTGGTGAGTTACTTGCCGTTGAGTGACGGTGGGCAGATGGCGGTGCTCAATACCCACCTGGAGCGTGCGACCCAAGTCGACAACACCTTGCAAAACCAGGTGAACGCCGTGGCCAGGACCCTCGATAAACTCGAAAGCCGTGGCCCGCCGTGGTTGATCGGTGGGGATTTCAACCTGTTGCCCCTGGGTCAGTATCGACGCCTGTCCGATGCGCAACGCGCACCCTACTCCGCCGACAGCCCATTGCACCTGCTGTGGGACAAGTACCCGATGATCCCGACCAACAACGAAGCCAGCGGGATCGACCGCGAGCGCTGGCTGACCCACTACCCGAACGACCCCGGGCTGAACGGCCCGGACCGGACCGTCGACTACCTGTTCTACAGTCCGCGGATCAAACGGGTGGAGGCCATGGTGCGGCAGGACGATACGTTGCGTATCTCCGATCACTTGCCGGTGATTGCGCGGTTCCTGTTGCCGGTTGCGCCCTGATACATAAATCTGTAGGCGCTGGGCTTGTGTGGCGAGGGGGCTTGCCCCCGTTGGGTCGCGTAGCGACCCCAAGATTTTCGAACACAGTATTTACGACTGCTGCGCAGCCGAACGGGGGCAAGCCCCCTCGCCACAAAAGCCCGCTCCCACAGGGTCTGTGCAAACCTGACTTAGTGCACCTCCTCCAGATCATCATGCAGCAGCCCGAAGATCTCGCGCTTCATCTCGATGAAGGAGCGCTCCATGACCATGTCCAGGTTGCGCGGACGTTCGATCGGCACATCGAGGATCTGCTTGATCCGCCCCGGCCTGGCCCCCATGACGTAGACCCGGTCGCCGAGCAGAATCGCCTCGTCGATGTCGTGGGTCACGAACAACACGGTCTTCTTGCTGTTGCCCCACACCCGCAGCAACAACTGCTGCATTTGCAGACGCGTCTGGCTGTCGAGGGCGCCGAAGGGTTCGTCCATCAGCAGGATCTGCGGGTCGTTGGCCAAGGCGCGGGCGATGGCGACGCGCTGCATCATCCCGCCGGACAACTGCTTGGCGTAGTTGTCGGCAAAGCCGCTCAGGCCCACTTCATTGACGTAGTAGTCGACAATATCCTTGCGCTGCGCCGCCGGCATGCCACGCCGCTTGAGGCCGAACTCGACGTTCTGCCGCACGGTCAGCCACGGGAACAGCGTGTAGCTCTGGAACACCATGCCGCGATCCGCGCCGGGGCCTTCCACCTGTTGGCCGCCGACGTAGATCTCCCCCGACGTCGGTTCCGCCAGGCCGGCGGTGAGGTACAGCAGGCTCGATTTACCGCAACCCGAGGGTCCCACCAGTACGGCAAATTGCTGGTCCGGCACCTCGAACGACACTTCTTCCAACGCGGTAAAGGTCCCGCCATCCGGCTTCTTGTAACGCAGGCTGACCTTGTCCACCTGCAGCCGAGGCGCGTTCACCGGGGCAGCCTGAGGGGCGACAAAACGATGAGTGGCGGCGGTTACTGAGCCCATGCGGTAATCCTCAGACGTAGGAAACGGAACAGTTGATCGGTGACCAGGCCCAGCAGGCCGATGATCGCGATGGCGAGGAAAATCACATCCACCTGGAAGCCGCGCATGGCCTTGAGGCTCAGGTAGCCCAGGCCACTGGAGGCGGCGACCAGTTCAGCCACCACCAGGTAAGTCCAGGCCCAGCCCATGGTCACCCGCAGGGTGTCGAGCACGCCTGGCAGCGAAGCCGGGGCGATCACATGCAGCACCGCGTCACGACGGTTCGAGCCGAGGGTGTAGGAGGCGTTGATCAGGTCCTTGGAGATGCCTTTGGACACGTCCGCGATCATCACCAGTTGCTGGAAGAACACCCCGAAAATGATCACCGAGACCCGCTGCTCCAGGCCGATGCCGATCCACAGGATGAACAGCGGTACGAACGAAGTCACCGGCAGGTAGCGAATGAAGTTGACCATCGGTTCCAGGAACGCCTGGACGATACGGAAACTGCCCATCAACAGTCCCAGCGGCACAGCCACCAGGGACGACACGATGAAACCGACCATCACCACTTCGACACTGGCCCACACGTGCTGGCCGAGGGTGCCGTCGCGACCGAGGCGCACAGCGGCCTCGACCACCGCGCCCGGCGTCGGCAGGAACATGCCCGGCACCACACCGCCGTAGGACAACCCGGCCCACAGGCCGACCAACAGCACCCAGGCCAGGCCGCTCGCGCTCCAGATCACCGAGACCGGCAACCCGGTCTTGGGCGTGATGCAGCGGCTCAGCCACGAATTGCGCTTGAACATGCAGCCTCCTAGAGCGGGGTGACGAAACGGTTGTCGATCAGGTCGTCATTGCTGACGTTGTAGGGCTTGCCTTGCAGCTCGCTGGCGGTCTCGTTGGCCAGTTTGATCAGTGGTGCGCTGTCACCCGGCTTGCCCGGAGCGCCCAACAGTTTTTCGCTCATGGCCTGATCGTAGAAACGCACGCCCTGGGCGGCCGCTTCGAGCTCCTTCGGATCGGCCAGATACCCGCCGACACCCTTGGCCATGATCTTGTAGGCTTCCTGCGGATGATCCTTGGTGTACTGCACGGCTTTGTACAAACCGGCCACCAGCGCCTTGACGTCCTCCGGCTGTTTCTCGATGACGGTGCAGTTCAGCGCCACCACGTCGACGATCACCCCCGGTGTACTGCTGCTGTCGATCAGCACCTTGCCCTGCTGCTTGTCGCGCACCATCGACAGGTGCGGTTCCCAGGTCACGGCGGCGGGTACGCGACCGGCGATGAACGCGGTGGCGGCATCGTCGGCCGTCATGTTCTGCACGGTGATGTCGCTCATTTTCATGCCGTTCTTTTTCAGCAGATACGACAACCAGAACTGCGAGGTCGACCCTTCGTTGACCGCCACGGCCTTGCCTTTGAGCTCCTGCAGGCTCTTGACGTCCTTGCCCACCAGCACGCCGTCGCCACCATGGCTGTCGTCCAGTGCGGCCACGGCCTTGAAACAGAATTGCGGACGGTACTTGAGCACCTCGTCGATGGTCGACGCCGAGCCGGACAACTCGCCGGACGCTTGTGCGGCCATGTACATCGCCGCTTCTTCGACCACCGGCAATTCGACGGTCAAACCGTTTTCCTTGAAGTAGCCCAGGTCCTGGGCCAGATACAGGGTGCCGTAGCCGACCCAGGTGGTATGGCCGATGGACAGGGTGCCGGCCTGGGCGCTGGTGGCGACCGTCGCGGCGATGGCGGTGACCGCCAGTGGATGGACAACGCGGGTAAGCAAGGACTTGATCATGGAGCACTCCCAAAGCTGTTGATTTAGTTTTGTCATGGGCAGTACGGCGAGCCCTGAATCGGCTGCAACCTGTGGTCTCTGAGGGACCCTTCGGCGGGCAGCATTCGGCGGGCTGGCGAGATCGATGTTGGCCCAAGGGCGGGATTAGGAAAATGAGGAAATATGTGGATGCGAACGATGAAAAAACTCGTTAACGCGCACCGCGAAAGGGCGCTGTGGGCGGGGATGCCCGAGGTCGGTGCAAAGCTTGAGAACAGCAAAAAGATCGCAGCCTTCGGCAGCTCCTACATTGGAATGCGATCCCCTGTAGGAGCTGCCGAAGGCTGCGATCTTTTATGCTTATTGCCCTTGCGAGAATGTCAGAGCCGGCCGTATTCCTGCGCGGTTCGATCTACCGCCTTCAAGGTCTTGGCAATCAACTCGTCAATCTCTTCACGGCTGGCAATCAACGCCGGCGCCATGATCATCCGGCCCAATGTCGAACGAATGATCACCCCTTCTTCAAAGCCAATCGTCCGGCAGCGCCAGGCGATGTCGTTCTCATTGGCGAAGCGCTTGCGCGTGGATTTGTCTTCGGCCAGTTGCAGCGCCGCGACCATGCCGGTGCCCTGGATATCGCCCACCAACGGGTGCTTGCCGAACACTTCGCGCAGGCACTGTTGCAGGTACGGGCCGATGTCGTCCTTGACCCGCGTCACCACGCCTTCATCGCGCAGGGCCTTGAGGTTGGCAATCGCCACCGCCGCCGCCACCGGGTGCCCGGAATAGGTCAGGCCGTGGGCAAACACGCCGCCCTGCTCCACCAGCACCGAGGCCATTTTCTTCGACAGGATCAAGCCGCCCATGGGGATGTAGCCCGAGGTCAGGCCCTTGGCGATGGACAGGGTGTCCGGCTCGAAACCGAAGTACTCGTGGGCGAACCATTCGCCGGTACGACCAAAGCCGCCGATCACTTCATCGGCGCACAGCAGCACATCGTACTTGCGGCAGATGCGCTGGATTTCCGGCCAGTAGCTTTCCGGCGGAAAGATCATCCCGCCAGCGCCCTGGAAGGGTTCGGCGATGAAGCCTGCGACCTTGTCCGCACCCAGTTCGAGAATCTTCGCTTCCAGTTGCTGGGCCGCGCGCAGACCGAATTCGGCCGGCGTCAGGTTGCCTTCGTGAGCGAAGAAGTACGGCTCGTCGATGTGCTCGATGTCCGGAATCATGCCGCCCATTTCGTGCATGAATTTCATGCCACCCAGCGCCGTCGCGGCCAGGGTCGAACCGTGGTAGCCATTCCAGCGGCCGATCATGATCTTCTTCTCGGGTTTGCCGAGCACCTGCCAGTAACGCCGCACCGTACGGATCAACACCTCGTTAGCCTCGGAGCCGGAGTTGGTGTAGATCGCGTGGCTGTAGTGACCCGGCAGCAGGCTGAACAGCAGCTCGGACAGCTCGATCACCTGCGGGTGGGTGGTGTGGAAAAACATGTTGTAGTACGGCAGCTGCTCCAGTTGCTGGCTCGCCGCAGCCGCCAGGTCCTTGCGCCCGTAACCGAGGTTGGTGCACCACAGCCCGGACATGCCGTCGAGGTAACGGCGGCCATCGTTGTCCCACAGGTGCAGGCGCTCGCCACGGACCATCACCCGTGGTCCCTCGTCATTGAGGGCTTTCTGATCGACGAACGCATGGATGTGGTGCGCAGCGTCGGCGGCCTGGTAGTCGCGGGTTTCACGTGGTGTGGTCATCGCCTGTTCTCCGTTTTGTTATCAGCGCAATTGAAACCAGGTGGTCTTCAACTGGGTGTATTTATCGAATGAATGCAGGGACAGGTCGCGGCCGAAACCGGACTGCTTGCCGCCGCCAAAAGGTACGGTCACGTCCAGTGCATCGACGCTGTTGACCGACACCGTGCCCGCTCGCAATTGTCGCGCCACGCGGTGGGCGCGGTTAAGATCGTCGGTCCACAGCGAAGCCGCCAGACCGTAGACGCTGTCGTTGGCCAATTGCAATGCATGGGCTTCGTCGTCGAACGCCGTGACAGCCAGAACCGGGCCGAATACTTCGTCGCGAAACAGCGGCATGTCCGGCGTCACGCCGGTAAAGATCGTCGGCTGGATGAAGTTGTCGGAGCCATTGAAGATCGACTGCCGACCACCACAAACCTTGGTCGCACCTTGCTGCTCGGCCTGTTGGATGAACTTCATGATGTGCGCGGTCTGACGGCTGTCGACAATGGCACCGGCGGCGCTCGACGGGTCCAGCGGATCGCCCGGCAACCAGCGTTCAGCCTGGGCCTTGAGGCGTTCGACGAACGCGTCATGTATCGAGCGCTGTACCAGCAATCGCGAATTGGCCGAGCAGACTTCACCCTGATTGAAAAAGATGCCGAACGCGGCTTTTTCGGCAGCCAGATCCAGGTCCTGACAATCGGCGAACACCAGGTTCGCGCTCTTGCCGCCGCACTCCAGCCACACCTGTTTCAGGTTCGACTGGGCTGAGTACTGCATGAAATATTTGCCGACCTCAGTGGAGCCGGTGAACACCAGGCAATCGACGTCCGGGTGCAGGCCGAGGGCCTTGCCGGTTTGCTCGCCCAGGCCCGGCAGTACGTTCAACACACCCGCAGGCACACCAGCCTCAAGCGCCAGCTCCGCCAGACGCAAGGCCGAAAACGGCGACTGCTCGGCCGGCTTGAGAATCACCGAGTTACCCGCGGCCAGGGCCGGGGCGAGTTTCCACGCGGCCATGTCCAGCGGAAAATTCCACGGCACCACGGCAGCGACCACGCCGAGGGCTTCGCGGGTGATGGTCGCCAGCACGTTCTGCGCACTCGGTGCGACCTGATCGTAGAGTTTGTCGAGGCTCTCGGCGTACCAGCGGAACACCCCGGCGGCACCCGGCACATCGATGTTGTAGGCGTCCGTGACGGGCTTGCCCATGTTCAGCGAATCGAGCAGCGCCAGTTCTTCACGGTTTTCGATGATCAGGTCGGCCAGACGCAGCAGCACTTGTTTACGTTCGGTCGGCGAACGTGCCGACCAGGTGCCGGCTTCAAACACTTGCCGCGCATTGCGTACCGCCGCGTTCACATCGTCCTCGCCACAGGCCGCGACATTGGCCAGGCATTGCCCGGTGGCGGGGTTGATCGCGGCGAAAGTCTGCCCCGATTGCGCAGCTCGGCGCTGGCCATCGATCACGGCCCGGTCGGGAAACCGCAGGGAAGCGGCTTTGCGTTGCCAATACTCAAGCTCGAACACGTTCGGATGCTCCAGAGGACATTCTTGTGTATTGGATAGTCGCTCAGGCCCGAGCGGTGGAAAACCAGTAAAAATGTCTTCGCAGGCCAAGAAAAAACTACGTAGCCAATCTCCCTTCTGGCGCAGCATGTGGTTATTGTTCAACCACAACAAATCGCTACCCGAGCGGATAGGGGTGGCGCGCAAATTGCCTGGATGCCTGATTCGTTCTCCCCCGAGGTTTGCTGTGGCTGCCTACAATCTGCGTCAACTGAAATACTTCATCACCACCGTCGAGTGCGGCAGCGTCGCCGAGGCCTCGCGCAAGCTGTACATCGCCCAGCCGTCGATCTCCACGGCCATCAAAGGGCTGGAAGACAGCTTCGGTGTGCAACTGCTGATTCGCCATCACGCCCAGGGCGTGTCATTGACGCCCAGCGGTGCACGCTTCTACCGCAAGGCCCAGGAACTGCTGCGCATGGCCAAGGAGTTCGAGCAGAACGCCCTGGCCGACAACGATGTGGTGTCCGGGCAGATCGATATCGGCTGCTTCGAAACCGTCGCACCGCTGTACCTGCCGCAATTGATTGCCGGGTTTTCGGCGTTGTACCCGGGGGTGGAAATCCGCATCCGCGACGGCGAGCAGCAAGAACTGGTGCAGGGCCTGACCTCCGGCGCCTTCGATCTGGCGATCCTCTATGAGCACGATCTCGACGGCACCATCGCAACCGAACCCTTGATGCCGGCGCAACGGCCTTACGCGCTGCTGCCGGCCGATCACCGTTTTGCCCAGCAGGCACAAGTCTCGCTGCGGGACCTGTGCCTGGAGCCGATGATTCTTTTGGACGTGCAGCCGAGCCGGACCTATTTCGTCAGCCTGTTCGAAGAGCTGGACCTGACCCCGCGCATTGCCTTCAGCTCGCCATCGATCGAGATGGTGCGCGGCATGGTCGGACAAGGCTTTGGTTTCTCGATCCTGGTGACCAAACCACATTCGGAGTGCACCTACGACGGGCAGAAAGTGGTGTGCGTGGACATCGCCGAAGACGTCACCGGCTCCGGGCTGGTGGCGGCCTGGCTCAAGCGCGGGCAACTGACCAAACCGGCGCAGTTGTTCGCCGACTATTGCCGCGAACAACTGACTGCGAAATCCGAACAATCACACCGCCCTCTGTAGGAGCTGCCGCAGGCTGCGATCTTTTGATTTTTTCAAGAGCAAAAGATCGCAGCCTGCGGCAGCTCCTACGTAATCGCGATGCGATTATTTCCTCGGCTTGATCCGCGCAGTCGCTTCGGCCACCAGCGGATCATCTGGCCAGTAATGCTTCGGATAACGTCCCTTCAAATCCTTCTTCACTTCGGCGTAGGTGCTGCGCCAGAAGTTCGCCAGGTCCTGCGTCACCTGCACCGGCCGCCGAGCCGGGGACAGCAGGTGCAGCTTGACCACTTGCCGCCCGCCGGCAATGCGCGGGGTTTCGGCCAGGCCGAACAACTCCTGCAGACGCACCGCCAGAATCGGCGGCTGCTCGCTGTAGTCCAGGCGAATCGACGAGCCCGACGGCACGCTCAAATGATGCGGCGCCAACTCGTCCAGCCGCTGCGGCAGCGGCCACGGCAGCAGGTTGTGGACGATGCTCAACAGGTCCAGATTGGCGAAGTGACTGAGCCGCGAAACCTTGCCCAGATATGGCATCAGCCAGTGTTCCAGACCTTTGAGCAACGCTGCATCGCTGACGTCCGGCCATTCGCTCTCGCCTTTGCCGGCGAGGTCCAGTTGCCGCAACAACGCCACTCGTGCCTGCCACTGACGCAGCTCCGGGGTCCATGGCAACAGCTCCAGGCCTTTGCGCCGCACCAGATTCACCAGCGCCTGGCTGCGGGCGCTTTCGTCGAGACCGGTGAGCGGTTCACGGCTGAGGATCAATTCGCCAACCTTGCGCTGACGCTCGGCCCGCAGCACACCTTCGCGTTCATCCCAATCCAGTTGATCGACGCAACGCACCTGCTCGGCCAGCACTGAATCGAACAGCGCCGGATCGAAATCCGTCGCCAGATAAATCCGCTCTTCGCGTTGCCCCTGGCGACTGCCCAGATCGGCGATCACCAGCCACGGTTGCTTCATCAGGCTGTCGGCCTCGGCGAACAGCGCCGCACGTCCGTTGGCCAAGCGATATTCCGCGCCACCGGCGCGCCGTTGTTGGGCGACGCGGTCGGGATAGGCCAGCGCCAGCAACGCACCGAGCCAGCGCGGATGATCAGGATCGCTGACCGGCTCCGAGGCTTTGCCGCGCAAGTAGCCACGGTATTGCCGCGCCAGTTGCCGTGCGCGTTGCACGCCCCCCTGCGCGCCACGTGCCGCGCGTTCTTCGCCAGACAGCAATACCAGTCGGCTGTGCAAGTCCGCCCCGGCGCCACGCAGGATATCGCGTTCACCGAGCAGTGCGGCGACGTCGCAAGCCATTTCCGCCAGCCCCAGCGCCTGTCCGCGCAACAGCAAATGCGCGATACGCGGATGGGCCGGCAGTTCGGCCATGGCCTGGCCGTGACGGGTCAGTGCTTCACCGTCCAGTGCGCCCAGGCGTTCGAGCAGATCCTGAGCCTGTGCATAAGCGGCGGCCGGTGGCACGTCAAGCCACACCAGTTGCCCGGGCGTAACGCCCCAGCGCCCCAATTGCAGGGCCAGCCCGGCAAGGTCCGCCGAAAGGATTTCCGCACTGCCATAAGCCGCCAGTTGCTCGTGCTGGTCCTGGGACCACAGGCGATAACAAACACCGGGCTCCAGACGCCCGGCCCGGCCCGCGCGCTGGGTCGCACTGGCCTTGGAAATGCGCTGGGTGTCGAGACGGGTCATGCCGCTGCCCGGGTCGAAACGCGGTACTCGCGCCAGCCCGGCATCGATCACCACGCGCACGCCGTCGATGGTCAAACTGGTTTCGGCGATGTTGGTGGCCAGCACCACTTTGCGCTTGCCCGGCGGCGCCGGATCGATCGCCGCCCGTTGTGCTGTCAGGTCCAGTTCACCGTGCAACGGACACAACAGAACCTGTGGGTTGTCACCCAAGGCATCGGCCAATTGCTGATGCACGCGGCGGATCTCTGCTTGCCCCGGCAGGAACACCAGCACGCTGCCGGTCTCGTCGTTCAAGGCTTCGAGGAGGGTCTGCACCAGGCGCGGCTCGATGAATTCACCGGCCTGGAACGGCCGGCCCCAGCGCATCGTCACCGGGTACATGCGCCCTTCGCTGCGCAGGATCGGTGCGTCGTCGAGTAACCCGGCCAAACGTTCGCCTTCAAGCGTGGCGGACATCAAGAGGATTTTCAGCGGCTGATCGTCACGGAACAGTTCGCGGCCATTTAGGCTCAGGGCCAAGGCCAGTTCAGCGTCGAGGCTGCGCTCGTGAAATTCGTCGAAGATCAGCAGGCCCACACCTTCCAGCGCCGGGTCATCCTGCAGACGCCGGGTAAGGATGCCTTCGGTGACCACTTCGATGCGGGTATTGGGGCCGACCTTGCTGTCGAGGCGAATGCGATAGCCCACGGTTTCACCGACCTTTTCCCCCAGCTCACTGGCCAGCCGCTCCGCAGCTGCGCGTGCGGCCAAGCGGCGGGGTTCGAGCATCAGGATGGTCTGCCCGGCGAGCCACGGCTCGTTGAGCAGGGCCAAAGGTACGCGGGTGGTTTTACCGGCGCCGGGCGGTGCTTCGAGCACGGCTTCGTGGCGTGTAGCGAGGGCTTCACGCAGGGCGGGTAAAACTTCATCGATTGGCAAAGAAATCATGCTGGCTCCCAAACAGAGCGGCGAGTATAACGGCGAACTGCGTGGCGTTAATCACGGTCCTAATTCATACCGACGACGTTTCGTTTCGAGATTACCCAGGAGATTTCATATGCGTGCTCCCTTTCGCCTGATTGGCGGTGTTCTGGTCGCAACCTTGCTGACCCAAGTGACCGCCTGCGGGTCGATTTTCTACCCCGATCGCCGTGGCCAGATCGAAGGCAAAATCGACCCGGCCATCGCCGCGCTCGATGCCGTGGGCCTGCTGTTCTACATCATCCCCGGCCTGATCGCGTTTGCCGTGGACTTCGCCACCGGCGCGATTTATTTCGAACCGGGCAAGACCGCCCAGGTCGATCCGCAAAAACTCAAGGACGCCATCGGCCCCGACGGCCAGGTCGATAACCGCAAGTTGCAGACTATTCTGGAAAGCGAGCTGGGCCGCAGCTTCCCGCTGGACGATCCACGCCTGATCCAGAGCAAAGGCAGCGCCCAGCAACTGGCGATGTTCGGCCTGCAACCGGCTGCGTAACCCCTACACGCGAAAGGACTCTTCAAGGAACGATGGCCACTATGACCTCCAGCTCCGAACACGCCCGCCTGCTGCGGCTGGCGACCCGTGCCTCGGTGGCGGTGGCGTGCACATTGATTGTCGCCAAAGCCATCGCCTGGTGGCTGAGCGGCTCGGTGAGCATGCTCGCCGGGCTCACCGACTCGACACTCGACGGCGTCACGTCATTGCTCAACCTGCTGGCGGTGCATTACGCCCTGCGCCCAGCCGACAATGATCATCGCTACGGGCACGGCAAGGCCGAATCATTGGCGGGCATGGCCCAGGCGTTGTTCATTGGCGGCAGTGCAATACTGATTGCGCTGCAGGCCTATGATCGGCTCAAACATCCCGAACCGGTCGGCGCGCCGTGGATCAGTATCGGTGTGATTGTGTTGTCCCTCGTACTGACCCTGGCGTTGTTGATGTTTCAACATCGGGTGGTCAAGGCCACCGGCTCCAACGCGGTGCGCGCCGACTCCCTGCACTATCGCTCGGACCTGCTGCTCAACGGCAGCATTCTGATCGCGCTGGTGTTGGCCGGGTTTGGCCTGCATCAGGTCGACCCCTGGTTCGGTCTGGGAATCGCCGCCTACATTCTGTGGAGCGCAGTGCAGATCGCCCGGGAGAGCTTTGCGGTATTGATGGATGAAGAACTGCCGCCGGAGGTCAGCCAGCACATGCTGGAATTGGCGTGCAGCGTGCCCGGCGTGCTGGGTGCCCATGACCTGCGCACGCGAATCTCCGGCAACCAGTGGTTTGTACAGTTGCATCTGGAGCTGCCGGGGGAACTGACGCTGTCAGTCGCCCACGGCATCAGCGATCAGGCGGCCGCCGCCATTCACACCGCCTACCCGAGAGCTGAAGTGCTGGTGCACGCAGACCCGCAGGAAGTGGTGAAAACCGCTCGGGCTCAGTAGTTCACCTGATAACCACGACTGCTCAGGCAACTGCCCTGGGCCTGTCGGTAGGCTTGCACCACCGACGGGTCTGGCTGGTAGGTGGCAGTGCGTGGATCGAAACCACTCTGCTGCACCGCGTATTGATAACACTCGTAACCATCGCGACTGACCTGCTCCGGCGACTGGCCGTTGGCCGGGTACGCCTCCACGTCATATCCATTGCTGGCGGCCGGGGGTGGCGACTGCGGCTGGCCAACCGGCGGCTCGACCACGACATAATCCCGGGTGCTCTCCTCATAGGCGTAATACGAACCGGCCGCGAGGAACAGCAGCGCCCCGCCGATCCACACCTGCTCGGCATAATCTGGAAGGTAGCTGACGCGAATCCCGCGTGGTGGCTCTACCACCTCATAACGCGGACCCAGCGGGCGATACCAGTAGCCACCGGAATAGTAGTAATCCATGCCACGGTAAGGCACGCGGAAGTTACGTTCGGGGAAGCGGTCGATCACCTGGCCGGGGCGATACCTGGGACCTGGGCCCCAGCCGTTACCGTGTCCGCTCGGGCGTCCGTCCCAGTGATTGTCATTGGTCGGCGCACCGATATAGCCCTTCCAGCGCTGATTGTAATCGTTGCGATGCGGTTGATCCTGATAGTCACCGCGCCGCGGCGGCTGGGTCTGGCGCACGGTGTCGGGGCGCGGCTGAATCGGCATGTCAGTGGCCGGTGCCTGCGGTGGTGGCGGCGGTGAGCGAACCGGGCTGTTGAAATCCGGCGCTGGAGGGGGCTGCCTCTGGCTATTGTTCTGATGTTGATTCTGGCCGTTGTGCTCGTACTGGCGGCTGTCGTTGCTCTGCGCACGCGGCGGGTTCTGTGGCGGGCCGTTCTGCGGGCGTGGCTGGTTGTTGCCATGGCCCTGACCACCCCCCTGGTTACCACCCTGACCATGCTGCCCGCCATCATGGCCACGGTTTTGCTGCTCATCGGCCAGCGATTGCGCAGTGACACTGAAACACAACAAACCAACACCGGCCAAACGCCAGATGCGCGATTTCATGCTTATCCTCATTGCGGATTAGGGCCTGTACGTAAGACTGGGAAAGCAGTGGCCGGTTCTGCGACAGGTTATCAGTCACGCAACTTATTTATTGAGGCCAGAAGGGTCAAATTCCACGCAAGAAAAAGGGGAGACCCGTCGGCCTCCCCTTGGAGAACTTCGTCCTGGCTCAACGCTTGTGGCGCCGGCTCACCTCACGCCGTCTTCTGGACAGTGTGTAGCTCGGGGGCCGGCACATCCCCGGTGGGGGTGGCGACCGCGGCGGGCCTGATTGGGCGAGCCGCACTGGACTGTTTGTCCGAGCAGTGATTCTGGTGATAAGAATAGGCCGAGAGCGCCGACAGAGGATTGCGAAGATTGCTCAATTAAACATCACTTGCGCAATTTTTAACCCCGGATACATAATCTGCCGCAATAGTTACGACAAAGGACTGATTGATGAGCAAGCTCGATCGTTACGACCTGAGTATTTTGGCGGAATTGCAGCGCGACGCACGCATCTCCAACCAGGAGTTGGCCGAGCGCATCGGTCTGTCGCCTTCGCCGTGCTCGCGGCGGGTCAAACAACTGGAAGACGACGGCTACATTTCCCGTCAGGTCGCCCTGCTCGACCGAAAAATGCTCGGCCTGAGCCTGACGGCCTACGTGCTGATCGGTATGGACCGTCATACGCCGGAACGTTTCGAGAACTTCGAAGCGGCCATTCGCACCTTGCCCCAAGTGCTCGAATGCAGCCTGGTGACCGGGATGGATGCCGACTATCAACTCAAGGTCGTGGTGCCGGACATGGATCACTACCAGAAACTGCTGCTCGGGCATCTGACCCGGATTGAAGGCGTGACCAGCGTGCGTTCGAGTTTTGTGTTGAATCAGGTGCTCAACAGCACCGAACTGCCTTTGACTCACCTGCGCAGTTAAGACCCCCCCACCCTGTAGGAGCTGCCGCAGGCTGCGATCTTTTGATCTTGATTTTTTTAAGATCAAAAGATCGCAGCCTGCGGCAGCTCCTACAGGGCGAACCGGGCGACGGATGACTGCGACACACCGACGCAGGTCAATACTGCACACAGCCAGCGAGGCGTATAATCTTCGCGCCCTTTTAGCCTCGCCCGCGCTGGAGATGTTCGATGGATCCTGCAGTCTTTGAAGAGTGGATGATGACCGGTCTGGTCACGATCCTGATCATTTTCATGGGTTTCATCGTCTGGGATCTGGCGAAGAAGTCCAAGGCCGGGCGCTTTGGCTCGTTCATCCTGTTCTTCGTGCTGGGCCTGGGCGTGGCCGCGTTCATCATCAAGAGCGTGGTGATCGGCCTGATCGAATCCGGCGCCTTATAAGCGCGCCGGTACTTCTTTCCACTGGCCCTGATCGAGCCCTTCGATCGTCCAGTCACCGATTCTGACGCGCACCAGGCGCAAGGTCGGCAAACCGACCGCAGCGGTCATGCGCCGCACCTGCCGGTTGCGCCCTTCGCGAATCACCAACTCCAGCCAACTGGTCGGCACGCTTTTGCGAAAGCGCACCGGCGGATTGCGCGGCCATAGCTCCGGCTCGTCCAGTTGCCGCGCCTCGGCGGGCAAGGTCATGCCGTCATTCAATTCGACGCCGTCACGCAGGCGCTGCAATTGCTCGGCGCTCGGCTCGCCTTCGACCTGCACCCAATAGGTCTTGGCCAGTTTGTGCTTCGGATCGGCGATTCGCGCCTGAAGCTGGCCGTCGTTGGTCAGCAGCAACAAGCCTTCGCTGTCGCGATCCAGCCGTCCGGCCGGATAGATCCCCGGTACATCGATGTAGTCCTTGAGCGTCGCGCGCCCTTCGCCGTCACTGAATTGCGTCAGCACATCGAAAGGTTTGTTGAACAGGATCAGCTTCGGCTCGGCCGGCGGAGCCTTGGCGACACGGCGCGGGGCTGCAGGCGAGGGTTTCGTGCCAGGGCGGCGGGAAACGGGACGTTGAGGAGGACGAGACATGAGAAAGGAAACATCTAACGGTCAGGGCTGCCAATGCTAGTGCCCCAACCGTCAAATGACCATGACAACCGTTAGCGGAACGGCGGCTCGTCGAAGCTGCGCAGTTTGCGCGAGTGCAGTGAGTTGAGTTCGGTGCGCAACAGATCCACCGCCTCGATACCGATCTTCAAGTGCTGGCTGACCGCGCGCTCATAGAAGGCGTTGGCCGAGCCCGGCAACTTGATTTCGCTGTGCAGCGGTTTGTCCGAGACGCAAAGCAACGTGCCGTACGGCACCCGCAAACGATAACCCTGGGCGGCGATGGTGCCACTTTCCATGTCCACCGCCACGGCGCGGGACAGGTTGATCAGCGGCCGTTCCTGCGCCCAGCGCAGCTCCCAGTTACGGTCGTCGTAAGTCAGCACGGTGCCGGTACGCAGGCGTTTTTTCAGTTCGTCGCCCTTCTCACCGGTGATGTTGGCCGCCGCCTGCTGAAGCGCGAGTTGCACTTCGGCCAGGGCCGGAATCGGAATGTTCGGCGGCACGACCCGGTCGAGAATGCCGTCGCGGCGCATGTAGGCGTGGGCCAGCACGTAGTCGCCAATTGTCTGCGACTGACGCAGGCCGCCGCAGTGGCCGATCATCAGCCAGCAATGCGGGCGCAGAACGGCGAGGTGGTCGGTGATGTTCTTGGCGTTGGAGGGACCGACACCGATGTTGACCAGGGTCACGCCATGGCCGTCACTGGCGATCAGGTGATAGGCCGGCATCTGGTAACGGTGCCAGACCACGCCGGCGGCAATCGCCGACGCTTCGCCGTGATCCATGCTCTTTTCGATGATCACGTTACCCGGCAGCACCATGCGCACGAAGCGCGGGTCCTGGCGCAATTGTTCCAGGCCGTGGACGATGAACTGGTCGACATAGCGGTGGTAGTTGGTCAGCAGAATCCACGGCTGCACATGGCGCCAGTCGCTGCCGGTGTAATGCACCAGTCGGCGCAGGGAGAAATCCACCCGTGCGGCATCGAAGAGGGCCAGCGGCAGCGGATCGGTGTTTTCCCAATCGTACAAACCGTCGGCAATGCCGTCGGTCGCGGCCGACAGGTCGGTACTCGGGAATACCCGCGCCAGCACGGCGGCGGTGACGCCGGAGCCTCCCAGTTCATCGCCCTGCTCGACCACATACGGATATGGGATGTTCTGCTGGCTGACACCGACTTCCACCGTCACGGTGAAGTCGTGCATCAACGGAACCAGTTGTTCCAGCAGGTACTTACGGAAAGCCGACGGATGGGTGACGGTGACACTGTAGGTGCCCGGCAGTTGGACCTTGGCATAGGCACGGGTGGTCTGCGGGACTTCGCCCTGACAGTGGTAGGTCAGGCGCAGCTCGGGATAACGGAACAACGCCCGCTGCTCGGCATCAGGCTCGACGCGGTCCTTGAGGTAACGCTTGAGCGCCTGACTCAGCGCGGTAGTTGCACGGTTGTGCAAGAGTGCGAGCCGATCCACGGCTTGCTCGGCGGTTTGAACGACAATAAAAGCTTCGGTCACGATCAGCATCCTGTGTTCTGACTTGCAGACCTTCATCTTGCCTGCATCGTCGCTTCACGGGAACAGTGATTGCTACACAAACCCCGGGGCGCACCGCGGATCAAATGTGGGAGCGGGCTTGCTCGCGAAAGCGGTCTGTCAGTCACATCAACGTTGAATGTGAAACCGCATTCGCGAGCAAGCCCGCTCCCACATTGGTCCAGTGGCGTCCTTGCACCTGGGATCAGAAACCCTGCGGGGTCGATCGGGCGACAATCGCTTCCACGTCCAGGCCGCGTGGCAACGCGCCGTACACTCGGCCGCCACCGCCCAGGCGACTGGCGATGAAGGCATCACTGACCACCGAATTCCCGGCTTCCAGCAGCAACTTGGCCTGCAATCCCAAGGCGATGTCTTCAGTCAGTTGCCGGGCGCGGTACTGAATGTCGCTGGTGTCCTTGAAGGCTGCCTGCAATTGCTGGATGTGCGCGGCAAGGCGCTTGTCGCCATGACCATCGCCCAACTCGCTGAACAGCGCATCGAGCACGCCCGGTTCTTTTGACAGGGCACGCAGCACGTCCAGGCACTGCACGTTGCCGGAACCTTCCCACGTCGAGTTCACCGGCGCCTCGCGGTAAAGCCGCGGCAGAATGCTGTCTTCGACATAACCCGCGCCGCCCATGCATTCGGCGGCTTCATTGATCATCGCCGGTGCCCGCTTGCAGATCCAGTACTTGCCCACCGCCGTTACCAGCCGGGCGAACCTGGCTTCCTGCGAGTCGTCCAGATGATCCAGCGCCCGGCCCATGCGCAGGCTCAAGGCCAGGGCGGCCTCGCTTTCCAGCGCCAGGTCCGCCAGCACGTTCTGCATCAACGGTTGCTCGCGGAGCAATTTGCCGCCGACCGAACGATGAGCACAATGGTGGCTGGTCTGGGTCAACGCCTGACGCATCAGCGAACTGGAACCGACCATGCAATCGAAGCGGGTCATGGCGACCATCTCGATGATCGTCGGAACGCCACGCCCCTCTTCACCGATCATCCACGCCAGTGCGCCGCGAAACTCCACTTCGCTCGAAGCGTTGGAGCAATTGCCGAGCTTGTTCTTCAGGCGCTGGATGTAGAACTGATTGCGTGTGTCGTCCGGGCGATGGCGCGGCAGCAGGAAACAGGTCAGGCCCTTGTCGGTCTGCGCCAGTGTCAGGAAGGCGTCGCACATCGGCGCCGAGCAAAACCATTTGTGCCCCACCAACTCATAGGCCTGGCCCGGACCGCTGGCTCCAACCGGATACGCCTTGGTGGTATTGGCCCGCACATCGGTGCCACCCTGTTTCTCGGTCATGGCCATGCCGATGGTGACCCCGGCCTTGTGGGCCATGCCGACGTTGCGCGGGTCGTATTCGGTAGCGAGGATTTTCGGCAACCACTTTTGCGCCAGGTCCGGTTGCAGACGCATGGCCGGAACGCTGGCGAAGGTCATGGTCAACGGGCAGCCACTGCCGGCTTCGGCCTGGCTGTGCAGATACGACATGCTGGCGCGGGCCACATGAGCGCCGTCCTGCGGGTGCGCCCAAGGCAGCGAGGTCAAGCCGTGCTCGACTGCCGTGCGCATCAGTTGGTGATAGGCCGGATGAAATTCCACCAGATCGATGCGATGACCAAAGCGGTCATGACTGTTGAACACCGGCTTGTTCTGATTGGCGAGGAACCCGGCTTCCATCAACGGACCACCGGCCAGCGCGCCGTAAGCGTCGATCCGCGATTCGGCCCAACCGGCCCCGAACCGCCGCGACCATTCCTGTAACGGCAAGTCGATGCGGTAGAGGTTGGCGCCGTCCAGTGACGGTGGCTGGTTGGTAACTTCGTGGGTTTCGGCAAACTGATGCAGGTTCATGACTGGGCTCCTTTGGTCGGCCAAGGGACTTCAGTTAAGCACCGCCCCTCAGTCGAACAAAGTGTCATATCCGCCTAACTGTCGGCGCTTTCGCCCTGTTGCGAGCAGAGCACCCGACGGTAGAGCGCGGCCTGCAAGTCTTCGAATTTTACCGGTTTGCTCAAGTAATCGATCAATGCGCCGGTCGGGCAGCGTTGACGGTCCCCCCCCAGGGCGATCATGAACAACGGCAGCTCGGCATAGCCCGGCAACGCGCGGATCTGGCAGCACAGCGACTCACCGTCCTGACGCGGCAACTGACAATCGACCAGCACCGCGTCAAACACTTCGCGTTGCAGGAGATCGAGCGCGACATCGGCTCCGTCGGCCGTACGCACGCGAAAACCCAGCTTGAGCAACATGCCGCGCATCACCAACTGGCTGATGCTGTTGTCATCCACCAACAGCACCGCACAATCCTGCGGCAGGCGTAGACGCGGAAAATCCCGGGGCATCAAGGGTGCCAGGGGGCGTTCGGCCACCGACAGCCCGACTTCCACATCCAGCTGAAACCGGCTGCCGCGTCCTGGCTCGGAGCGATGCGTCAGGCGTCCACCGAGCAATTCGACCAACTGCCGGCAAATCGCCAGGCCAACACCCAGGCCACCGTATTCACGGGTCATCGAGCCGTCGAGCTGGAAGAACCGTTGATACATCGTGGCCTCTCCCAGATCGGTGAAGCCAATGCCCGTATCGATCACCGCGAAGGTCAACGCCAACCGGTCGGGCTCAACGGCCTTGCCGGTCACCCGCAAGGCCAGGCCGCCGACCCGGGTGAACTTGATGGCGTTGTCCAGCAGACACTCCAGGCATTGCGCGATCTTGGTGTTGTCGCCGTGCAAGCGATCCGGCACGCCGGATGCGACGTCGACCTTGAAGTCCAGCGACTTGCTCGAAGCGTTGCCCTCGAACTGCGTGCGCAGTGCCTCGACCATGCGGCGCAAGCTGAAACTGTCGGCCGAGGTCTGGAGTTTGCCGGCCTGCAGTTCGGTGAGGGTCAGGATACCGTTGACCATGCGCATCATGTCCCGCGCCGACCCCGAAGCCGTCTGCTGATACTGCTCAAGCTCCGGGTCCATTTCGACCGTCTGCATCAATTCCAGTGATCCGATCACACCGTTCATGGGCGTGCGCAGTTCGTGGGTCAGGGTGGCCAGGAATTCGTCCTTGAGCTTGTTACTGCGAGCCAGTTGCTGGTTGAGGATTTCAAGCTTCTGGCCGGCGTCGAATAGCGTCTGCGCCTGCTGCTCGCGCATGTCGTTAATGCGGTCGGCCAGTGCCAGGGACAACAACGCCACTTCGATGGCCGAGCCGATCTGGCTGGAGTACATGGTCAGGAACACATTCGGCAGGTATCCCAGCACCATCAACGTATTGACGATACCGCCGAGCAAAAACGCCGACCAGGCAATGATGAAATACCGCGCGACGCGCAGCCCCCGCAGCCAGGCAAAGATCCCGGCGGCAAAAATCACCACCGTGAACGTCAGCGCCAGGGCCGTGGCCAGGCGCAACGCCAGGGCGTAGCTGGTCATCAAAGACAGGCCGACCACCAGCGCACCGAAGGCAACCAACGCCAGCAGCAAGCGGTCGAGCCAGCGACTGTGGGTAGCCATTTGCAGGAAACTGCGGGCGAACTGACTGCCGAACAACCCCGCGCAGCCGATGAAAAACGGCGTCGCGGCGTTGGCCCACCAAGGGTTGTCCGGCCAGAAATACTGCACTGCCGCGCCGTTGACCGACAGCTGGTACAAGCCGAACGAGGCGATATAGAAGATGTAGTAGAGGTAGCTGGTATCGCGCACGCTGAGGTAGATGAACAGGTTATAGACCAGCATCCCCAGCAACACGCCGTAGATCAG
The DNA here is from genome assembly GCF_059491875.1 of Pseudomonas sp. Pseusp49. Classification (NCBI taxonomy): domain Bacteria; kingdom Pseudomonadati; phylum Pseudomonadota; class Gammaproteobacteria; order Pseudomonadales; family Pseudomonadaceae; genus Pseudomonas; species Pseudomonas sp. Pseusp49. The sequence continues at coordinate 5,994,809 of NZ_CP168514.1, forward strand.
CCCCAGTACGTAGAGGCGCACGGGCTGCTCTTCGAGGTAGGCGGTGCTCGACCACAAGGTTACCGGTGCCTGGATCGAGCCTTCGCTTTGCAAGCGCAGGAATAGTGTTTCGGCCTGGTCGGCTTTGAACGTCAGGTCAAACAGATAGTTGTTCTGACGAATCTCGCGGCTGGCGAAGGGCAAGGCATCGCCGGTCTGCCTGACCAACTGATAGTTGCCGGCCGCATCGGGCAAATAGAGATCGAGATGATCGAGGGGTGGATAGGCCAGTTCCAGCAGCCAGGTCCGTTGCGCCGCCGGATCGGTCGGTCGGTAATGCAGGTCGATTTTCAGCCAGAACACCGAGCGCGAGTACCCGGCGTTGAGCGTGTCTTTGTTGTGCGCCTTGAAGTTGCCGGCCGCCGCTTGCGCGCGGATATCCGCGATGGTCGCCTGACCACCCGCGTCCTCATAGACCTGCAGGGTTCGGCCCAAGGGGAGGCTTTGAGTAAACTCATCGAACTCGACGGCGCCTGCCAGGAGGGGCAAACACAACAGCAACATCAGCAAATAGCGCATTGAAGCCCCAGCGTGGCCTGTCCGGTTCTGTCAGGAAGCCCCCCATTCCTTTTGAGCAGACGTAAAACCGGTATCACCTGTTATTGGTTTGGATCCACTCTAGCATAGCCGTTGATGGCCATTAAACACCATTGAAATCTTTCATGAAAAGGCTCTAGGACGGGCGTTCCGGCGAAGGCTTTTTTGAGATAGAGCTGTTTGTTTTGGGCAAAAAATCAAAAGATCGCAGCCTTCGGCAGCTCCTACAGGTTTGCGTCGATCCGCCCTTCTTGCAGGAGCTGCCGAAGGCTGCGATCTTTTGCCTTTTTCTGCGCCTCACACCGAAGTGCACGCACACCCGAAAAACGTTGTTTGGTGGTAAGCTCGCGCACCATGAATATCTACAGCTCTCGCCCCGTTGTCCTCTGTCTCTCCGGCCACGACCCAAGTGGTGGCGCCGGCTTGCAGGCAGATATCGAAGCCCTGCTCGCTCAGGGTTGCCATGCGGCTCCGGCCGTCACCGCCCTGACCGTGCAAGACACCGTCAATGTCACTGACTTCCGCGTCCTCGACCGTGAGTGGGTACTGGCCCAGGCCAATGCCGTGCTCAACGATTCCGAAGTCGCGGCGGTCAAACTGGGCATGCTCGGTTCCCTGGAAATGGTCGACACCGTGGTCGAACTGCTTTCAGCGCACCCGCATTTGCCAGTGGTCTGCGACCCGGTGCTGCGCGCCGGCGGCGGCGGACGCCTGGGCAAGGACGAAGTCGGCTACGCCATGCGCGAACGCCTGCTGCCCTTGTCGATCATTGCCACCCCCAACCTTCCCGAAGCCCGGATCCTCGCCGAACTGCCCGAAGGCACCGCGGACGAGTGCGCTGAAAAACTCTTGCCGTTCGTCAAACACCTGCTGATCACCGGCGGCCATGGCGACGAAACCGAAATCCACAATCGCCTGTATAGCCGCGACGGCCTGCGCGAAACCTTTACCTGCCAGCGCCTGCCCGGCAGTTATCACGGTTCCGGCTGCACCCTGGCGAGCGCGCTGGCCGGTCGTCTGGCCCAGGGTGAAAACCTCGCCAGCGCCGTGCAGACCGCGCTTAACTACACATGGCGCACCCTGCGTGACGCCGAGCAGCTGGGCAAAGGCCAGTTTGTGCCGCGCCGCCTGCCGCTGGATTTCTGTTCGTAACTTCCATTTGTAATGCGGTGAGGCTTGACCGATGAAACTACGTGGCCTGTACGCCATTACCGACAGCCATTTGCTGGACGGTAAGTTGCTCAAGTACGTGGAGGCGGCGCTGGAAGGCGGCGTCACCTTGCTGCAGTACCGCGACAAAAGCAGCGACGAGGCCCGTCGCCTGCGTGAGGCCGAAGCCTTGCGCGAGCTGTGCGAACGCTACAAGACCCAGCTGATAATCAACGATGATGCCGAACTGGCCGCGCGCCTCAATGTGGGCGTGCACCTGGGCCAGACCGATGGCCCGCTGACTCCGGCTCGTGCACTGCTCGGGCGTCAGGCGATCATCGGTTCAACCTGCCACGCGCAGCTCGAACTCGCCGAACAGGCGGCCAAAGAAGGTGCCAGCTATGTCGCCTTCGGCCGCTTCTTCAATTCCAACACCAAGCCCGGCGCACCGACTTGCAGCCTCGAACTGCTCGACCAGGCGCGCAAGCAACTGCACCTGCCGATCTGCGCGATCGGCGGCATCACCCTGGACAACGCCGCCCCGCTGGTGGCCCATGGGGTCGATCTGCTGGCCGTGGTGCATGGCCTGTTCGGCGCCGAGAGCACGGCTGAAGTCACCCGCCGCGCCCGCGCCTTTAACGAATTACTTAAAATCTGAGAACCCGATCATGTCTCGTTCCGAAACGCTGTTTGCCAATGCCCAGAAACACATTCCCGGTGGCGTGAACTCTCCGGTTCGCGCGTTCAAGAGCGTCGGCGGCACGCCGTTGTTCTTCAAGCACGCCGAAGGCGCCTACGTCACCGACGAAGACAACAAGCGCTATGTGGATTACGTCGGTTCCTGGGGCCCGATGATCCTCGGCCACAGCCACCCGGATGTGCTGGAGGCGGTGCGCAAGCAGCTGGAGCACGGCCTGTCCTACGGCGCGCCGACCGAGATGGAAACGCAGATGGCCGACCTGGTCTGCTCTCTCGTGCCGTCGATGGAAATGGTGCGCATGGTCAGCTCCGGCACCGAAGCGACCATGAGCGCCATTCGCCTGGCCCGAGGCTTCACTGGCCGCGACAGCATCATCAAGTTCGAAGGCTGCTACCACGGTCACTCCGACAGCCTGCTGGTCAAGGCCGGCTCGGGCGCACTGACCCAGGGCGTACCGAGTTCGGCCGGCGTACCGGCAGCGTTCGCCAAACACACCCTGACCCTGCCGTTCAACGACATCGACGCCGTTGAAACCATGCTCGCCGAAGTCGGCCAGGACGTGGCCTGCATCATCGTCGAGCCAGTGGCCGGCAACATGAACTGCGTGCCGCCGGCACCGGGTTTCCTCGAAGGCCTGCGGACCCTGTGCGACAAGCACGGCGTGGTGCTGATTTTCGACGAAGTGATGACCGGTTTCCGTGTCGCCCTCGGCGGTGCCCAGGCGTACTACGGCGTGACGCCGGACCTGACCACCTTCGGCAAGATCATCGGTGGCGGCATGCCGGTCGGCTGCTTCGGCGGCAAGCGTGAAATCATGCAGCGCATCGCCCCGCTGGGCCCGGTCTACCAGGCCGGCACGCTGTCCGGCAACCCGCTGGCGATGGCCGCCGGCCTGACCACCCTGCGCCTGATCAGCCGTCCGGGCTTCCACGCCGAGCTGACCGACTACACCACTCGCCTGCTCGACGGCCTGCAACAGCGCGCCGATGCGGCGGGCATTCCGTTCGTGACCACACAAGCCGGCGGCATGTTCGGCCTGTACTTCAGCGGCGCCGACGACATCGTGACTTTTGATGACGTGATGGCCAGTGACGCCGCCCTGTTCGGCCGCTTCTTCCACCTGATGCTCGAAGGTGGCGTGTACCTGGCACCGAGTGCCTTCGAAGCCGGTTTTACTTCGATCGCCCACGGCGAAGCCGAACTGAAACTGACCCTGGACGCCGCCGAGCGTGCCTTCGCAGCCTTGAAATAACGCTGTAGCGCTGACGTTGGCCATTGCCAGCGTCAGCTTTCACCTACACGCCCACCTTCATTCCTACACTTTCAGCAAAAATCCTCCGCAAAACGGGAGATATATTTCCCGCGCAGCAGAAAAACGAGTAAAGACTTTGTAAGGTTGGCCCTGCTTATTTCATAATGCGCGCTTATTGGATCCCTCGATGGGTCCGCGCGCCCTTCAGAGGTAAGTCGATTCCCATGAACCGCACCGGCCGCACCCTTGCACTGGGCTGCCTGTTGCTTCTTCAGCCCCTGCTCGCGCACGCACAAGCAGGCGGCAACTCGTTGTTGATCCCAGCGATGGGTCGCTGCACCCTCAATACCCAGCCGCAAGACCTGGAACAGGCGATCGCCGCCTGCCAGAAAGCGTCGGATGAAGGGGATGCGCAAGCGCAATACGAGTTGGGTGAGTTCTACTACGAAGGCAAAAACGCACCGCGCGATCTCAATCAAGCCCTGAGCTATTTCGAAAAGGCCTCGCTGCAAGGCCACGCCCAGGCGCAATTCAAGCTCGGCACCATGTTCTTCCACGGCGAAGGCGTACCGGCCAATAACGTTCAGGCGTATATCCTGCTGAAGATGGCGGCGGTCAACGGTGCCGAAGATGCACTGGACACCGCTGACGAAGTCACCGAAAAAATGCCCCGCGAAGAACTGGAGCTTGCCACCCAGGTGCTCGGGCAAATTTTCCGTAAATATTTGATGGAACTGCAGAGCGCTGACGGGCGTACGCCTTTCGCGCCTCTACCTTAAATTCTGCGGCGCTTTTTCCGGCCTCTTCGCGAGCAAGCCCGCTCCCACATTGGAATGCAGTACCCTGTGGGAGCGGGCTTGCTCGCGAATGAAGCAACCCGGTTTCGTGCCTTACTTCTCAGGCATCGGCATCGGAAACGGCATGACATTGCCGACCGCGCCGCGGGCTTCGCTGATTTTCGGTGTCCCCAGACGCTCGACTTCGTCGATACGCACGATCGAATGCATCGGCACAAAACTGCGCACCACGCCTTCGAACTGAGCCTTGAGCTTTTCTTCGCTCGGATCGACGACCACTTGCGTGCGCTCGCCAAAGACGAACTCTTCCACTTCCAGAAAGCCCCACAGATCACTTTGATAGATCTGCTTGGCGTACATTTCGAACACCTGGCCCTGATTGAGGAAAATCACCTTGTAGATTGGAGCTTCACGTTTGGTCATGGTGGGCGGGTAACACATCGAGGGATAAAAAAGAGGGCGCAAACTATAGCATAGCCGCCGGACGCGCAGCGGTAGGAACCTGGGTTCATGTTCCCTATAATGCGCGGTTCTTTGAATCACGTGATGACTCTATCCATGGCCAAGAAGCTTTACATCGAAACCCACGGTTGCCAGATGAACGAGTACGACAGCTCGCGCATGGTCGATCTGCTGGGCGAACACCAGGCCCTGGAAGTCACCGCGCGCGCTGAAGACGCCGACGTCATCCTGCTCAACACCTGCTCGATCCGCGAACGCGCGCAGGACCGCGTCTACTCCCAGCTCGGGCGCTGGCGCGAACTGAAGCTGGCCAACCCGGAGATGGTGATCGCCGTCGGCGGTTGCGTGGCCAGCCAGGAAGGCGCGGCCATCCGCGATCGCGCGCCGTACGTCGACGTGGTGTTCGGCCCGCAAACCCTGCACCGCCTGCCGGAAATGATCGACGCCGCGCGCATCACCAGACTGCCGCAAGTCGACGTCTCGTTCCCGGAAATCGAAAAGTTCGACCATTTGCCCGAGCCGCGCATCGACGGCCCGAGCGCTTACGTGTCGGTGATGGAAGGCTGCAGCAAGTACTGCACGTTCTGCGTGGTGCCCTACACCCGCGGCGAAGAAGTCAGCCGGCCGTTCGACGACGTGATTGCCGAGATCATTCACCTTGCCGAAAACGGCGTGCGCGAAGTGACACTGCTGGGGCAGAACGTCAACGGTTATCGCGGCCTCACCCATGACGGGCGCCTGGCGGATCTGGCCGAGCTGATCCGCGTGGTTGCCGCCGTCGATGGCATCGACCGCATCCGCTACACCACGTCGCATCCGCTGGAGTTCTCCGACAGCCTGATCCAGGCCCACGCCGATGTGCCGGAACTGGTCAAGCACCTGCACTTGCCAGTGCAGTCCGGCTCGGACCGCATCCTCGCCGCGATGAAGCGCAACCACACCGCGCTGGAATACAAATCCAAACTGCGCAAGCTGCGCGCCGCCGTGCCGGGGATCTGCATCAGCTCGGACTTCATCGTCGGTTTCCCGGGCGAGACCGAGAAAGACTTCGAGCAAACCATGAAGTTGATTGCCGACGTCGGCTTCGACTTTTCCTACTCGTTCGTCTATAGCCAACGCCCGGGCACTCCGGCCGCCGACCTGGCCGACGACACGCCGGAAGAGCTGAAAAAAGAGCGTCTGAATGCCCTGCAGCATCGCTTGAACCAGCAAGGTTTCGAGATCAGCCGACAAATGGTCGGTTCGATCCAGCGGATCCTGGTGACCGATTACTCGAAAAAAGACCCGGGCGAGCTGCAAGGCCGGACCGAGAATAACCGTATCGTCAACTTCCGCTGCGACAATCCGACCCTGATCGGCCAGTTCGCGGACGTGCACATTGATGCCGCGCAGCCGCATTCGCTGCGGGGTTCGCTGATCCAATAACACCGAATATCCCTGTGGGAGCGGGCTTGCTCGCGAAGGCGGTCTGTCAGCACCAATAATGTCGACTGACACTCCGCCTTCGCGAGCAAGCCCGCTCCCACAGGTACAGCGCCAGAGGCGGGAATCGGGTTGCCTCATTTAAGAGCTTTCGCACCCAGCCCACTGGCGTTATCCTTGATTTCATCTCAATTGCCCCAGGGCGGCTAAATACGACCTTGAACGCACCCATAGAACCACATCGTTTCATCCTCGAGCCTTTTGAAGCTCGCCGCTTCGCCAATCTGTGCGGGCAATTCGACGAGCATTTGCGCTTGATCGAACAACGCCTGACCATCGAGATCCGCAATCGCGGCAACCAGTTCGAGCTGATCGGCGAGCCCAAACACACCACCTCCGCGGAAAACCTCCTGCGCCGCCTGTACCGGGAAACCAAGGGTACCGAGCTGTCGCCGGACATGGTGCACCTGTTCCTGCAGGAATCTGCCGTGGAACAGCTGGACAACCACTCCCCCGCCGAACCGTCCGTGGCGCTGCGCACCAAGAAAGGCATGATTCGCCCCCGCGGCTTGAATCAGCTGCGCTATGTGAAGGAGATCCTCGGTAACGACATCAACTTCGGCATCGGCCCGGCCGGTACCGGCAAAACCTACCTGGCCGTCGCCTGCGCGGTGGATGCACTGGAGCGCGAGCAGATTCGCCGCATCCTGTTGGTGCGCCCGGCGGTCGAAGCGGGTGAAAAACTCGGCTTCCTGCCTGGCGACCTGTCGCAAAAAATTGACCCGTATCTGCGCCCGCTCTACGACGCGCTCTACGAAATGCTCGGTTTCGAATACGTCGCCAAGCTGATCGAGCGCCAGGTGATCGAAGTCGCGCCGCTGGCTTACATGCGCGGCCGTACGCTGAACAACAGCTTCATCATTCTTGACGAAAGCCAGAACACCACGGTCGAGCAAATGAAGATGTTCCTGACCCGGATCGGCTTCGGCTCCACGGCCGTCATCACCGGGGACATCACCCAGGTCGACCTGCCACGCGGCACCAAGTCCGGCCTGCACCATGTGATTGAAGTGCTCAAGGAAGTGCCGGGGATCAGCTTCACCCATTTCCAGCCCAAGGACGTCGTGCGCCATCCGCTGGTACAGCGCATCGTTGAGGCCTACGAGCGCTTCGAAACCCGTGCGGCCGATGATGCAGCCGCCAAGGATAGCCGCCGCGATGCTTGAGCTTGACCTGCAAATCGCTACCCAAGCCCCCGCCCCCAGCGAAGCCGAATTCCGCCAGTGGTGCGAACTGGCTTTGCGCCAGCGCAGCGCCGACTCGGAGATGACCATTCGCCTGGTCGACGAAGCCGAAGGACGCGAGCTGAACCACACCTGGCGGCAAAAGGATTACGCAACTAACGTCTTGTCATTCCCGGCCGATGTGCCGGATGAATTCCTCGACATCCCACTGCTGGGCGATCTGGTGATCTGCGTGGCGGTGGTCGAGCGTGAGGCCCTGGATCAAGGCAAGGAACTCAAGGCCCATTGGGCACACCTGGTGATTCACGGCTGCTTGCATCTGCTCGGTTACGACCATATTGATGACGACGAAGCCGAAGAGATGGAAGCACTGGAACGAACGTTGCTTGCAGAACTGGGCTTTCCCGATCCGTACGCGGACGACGAGACCGATTTATCCCCCACAGAAACAACAAAGGATTCAGAGTAATCGCTATGAGCGAAGATCGATCGAGCAACGGGCAGAAGTCATGGCTGGGTAAGCTCACCCAGGCTTTTGCCCACGAGCCGAAAAATCGCCAGGAGCTTTTGGAGCTGCTGCGCGATGCACACCAGAACAAACTGTTGGACAGCGAAGCGCTGGCCATTGTCGAAGGCGCCATCCAGGTGGCTGACTTGCAGGTGCGGGACATCATGGTCCCGCGCTCGCAAATGGTCAGCATCAAGGCGAACCAGACACCCCGCGAGTTCCTGCCTGCCGTGGTCGACTCGGCCCACTCGCGCTACCCGGTCATCGGCGAAAGCCACGATGACGTGATGGGCGTGTTGCTGGCCAAGGACCTGCTGCCGTTGATCCTCAAGGAGAACGGCGACAGCTTCAACATCAAGGATCTGCTGCGTCCGGCCACCTTCGTGCCGGAATCCAAGCGTCTTAACGTGCTGCTGCGCGAATTTCGCGCCAACCACAACCACATGGCCATCGTCATCGACGAGTATGGTGGTGTGGCAGGCCTGGTTACCATCGAAGACGTGCTGGAACAAATCGTCGGCGACATCGAAGACGAACACGATGTCGAAGAAGACAGCTACATCAAGCCGCTGCCGAGCGGTGATTTCCTGATCAAGGCCCTGACGCCGATCGAGAACTTCAACGAGTTTTTCGACAGCGAGTTCTCCGACGATGAATTCGACACCGTTGGCGGTCTGGTGATGAGTGCGTTCGGGCATCTGCCAAAACGTAACGAAATCACTGAAATCGGCCCATACCGCTTCCGCATCCTGAACGCCGACAGCCGTCGGATTCACTTGCTTCGCCTGACGCCCATTGCTCGCTAAGGATTGAAATGCGCTGGACAACCCGCCCCGGCTGGCCCGGTAACCTGCTGGCCGTGGCGGCCGGTGCAATCACCACCCTGGCCCTGGCGCCGTTCGATATCTGGCCACTGGCATTGCTCGCCGTCGGCCTGTTCTATGCCGGCCTGCGCGAACTGAGCCCACGTCAAGCCTTGGGGCGCGGCTGGTGTTTCGGTTTCGGCCTGTTCGGTGCCGGCACCAGCTGGATCTACTACAGCATTCACCATTTCGGCGGCGCCTCGGTGTTGCTCGCCGGTTTCCTGATGCTGCTGTTCACGGCGGCGATTGCCTGGTTCTTTGCCCTGCCCGCCTGGATTTGGGCGCGCTGGCTGCGCCGCAATGAGGCGCCGCTGGCCGACGCCCTGGCCTTCGCTGCGCTGTGGGTCGCCCAGGAAGCCTTCCGCGGCTGGTTCCTGACCGGTTTTCCGTGGCTGTATTCCGGTTACAGCCAGCTCGACGGCCCGCTGGCCGGGCTCGCACCCCTCGGCGGGATGTGGCTGATTTCCTTTACCCTGGCACTGACAGCGGCGTTGATCTACAACGGCTTGCGCCTGGTTCGCACGGGACGCAAGGGCTTCATCGCTGCCGGTGTATTGCTGCTGGTCGGCCCATGGCTGGTCGGCATGGCGCTCAAGCACCACGCCTGGACCAGCCCTTCGGGCCCGCCACTGAGCGTCGCCGCCATTCAGGGCAACATCGAACAAAGCATGAAGTGGGATCCGGCGCAGCTCAACGCGCAGTTGGCGCTGTACCGCGACATGAGCTTCAGCTCCAAACGCGTCGACTTGCTCATCTGGCCGGAAACGGCGATCCCGGTGCTCAAGGAGTCCGCCGAGGGCTACCTGAACATGATGGGCAACTTCGCGGCTGAACGTAAATCGGCGTTGATCACCGGTGTCCCGGTCCGCATGGAAGTACGCCACGAGAAGCGTTTCTTCAATGGCATCACCGTGACCGGTGAAGGCGACGGCACTTATCTGAAGCAAAAACTGGTGCCCTTTGGTGAATATGTTCCCTTGCAGGATATCCTGCGCGGGCTGATCGCCTTCTTCGACCTGCCAATGTCGGACTTCGCTCGCGGCCCGGCTGACCAGCCGCTGCTGCAAGCCAAGGGTTATCAGATCGCGCCGTTCATCTGCTATGAGGTGGTTTATCCGGAGTTCGCCGCCAGCCTTGCCGCCCGCAGCGACCTGTTGCTGACCATCAGCAACGACACCTGGTTCGGCACCTCCATTGGCCCACTGCAACACCTGCAGATGGCACAGATGCGCGCGCTGGAAGCCGGCCGCTGGATGATCCGCGCCACCAACAACGGCGTGTCCGGCCTGATCAACCCATTCGGCCAGATTACCGATCAGATCCCGCAGTTCGAACGCGGCATCCTGTATGGCGAAGTGGTGCCGATGCACAACCTGACGCCGTACCTGGAATGGCGCTCATGGCCATTGCTCATAGTCTGCGTGTTGTTGTTTGGCTGGGCGCTGATTGCCAGCCGGATGGCCAAGACCGTCTAGAAAAGATCGCAGCCTGCGGCAGCTCCTACATTTGGAATGCCTGTAGGAGCTGCCGCAGGCTGCGATCTTTTGAACTTCATCGATAAAACAACGAATAACCGACCTGCCCCACCGCCTCGTTCATCAACTGCCCGTTCTGCCAGATCGCCTTGAACTCCGGCATCCAGCCACCCAGCGGCCGCGCGTTGTCGCCGCCCAGAAACCCTACCGGCGCCGGCACCACCTCAAAACCGGCCTTGCGGAAACTCCAGACCGCCCGTGGCATATGCCAGGCCTGAGTCACGAGCACCACACGCTTGATGCCCTGCGGAAGCAGCACCTCGGCGCTGAACTGCGCATTTTCCCAGGTCGTGCGGCTGCGCCCTTCCTGCCAGCGCACGCTCAAGCCAAAATCGTCACGCAAGGCGTCAGCCATCATCTGCGCCTCGCTGGGCGGCGTGCCGTAATGCAAGCCGCCGCTGGTCAGTACCGGCAACCCGGAAGCCTTGGCCAACCGCGCGGCAAAGCGCTGACGTTCCAGACCGACACCCGTGGGCTGGTCGGCGCCCCAGGCCACGTCACCGCGCTCGCGCCCCGAACCGAGGACCACGATCGCGTCCGCACGCTGCCCCAGGACTGCCCACTCACTGCGGGCAAGCGGCGGCTCCCGCTCGAGCAGACTGGCACTCCATTGCACAACCACCGGCAGGCTCATCAGCCAGAAACCACCCAGGCCCAGAGCAAAGCACGCACCGGCAAGCCTCGGCCTTGAGCGGCGCAACCACCAGGCAAGCAAAAGCAGCAGCAATAGAATGCCGGGCGGCAAAAGAAGTTGTTTTACGAAATAACGGAACGGCATCGAGCATCTCCTGGAGATGCCCGAAGCCTAAGTGGGTTGGCGCAATGCGACAATCAATATGGAAGGACTATGCTTCAAAAATTCAAGGAGCATGGCACCGTGCCCTATTTGAACTGCAAAGACCGGACCTTTACCGCGTCTCTGCCGGGAACCTTGTCCTTGAGCCAGATGATCTTGGCTGAACGTGGTGCGTCGAGTTGCTTTACCGCTTCTGACAAGCATCCGTGCGTCTCACGTTCACTGCGATCCAGATACGCCTTGACCAGTGCAAACTCTGCGGGGCTCAGGCCACGCAGTTCCAGCTCCAGAGGGCGTTCGTCGCGCAACCGGCCAGCGGTCCTTGCCGCTTCCAGGGCCAAGGCCAACCGATCGATCAGCCTTTCGTACAGCTCCGGTTTTGTAGCTTTTTGCTGTGACTCAACCATCCCTCACCTCATTGGAAGATATGACCTACTCCCCAGTTAGAGCTTAGCTTCCATGAACAAACCGGCTGAACGCCGCGACCAACGGCCCTCGCAGCGGTTTTCGCAGGACGTGTGGCAGCAATCAGGGTTTCCCTCGGTAGAGCGCGGTCATGTATGCTACGGCGCTTCCTGTAACTCCACTTCCAGCTCGGCTGGACACCGAAAACGCCAATGAGGCGACTTCAACGTCCAGCGTTGCATTGAAGAGGATTAGGCCACCCCTATTCAGTTCAAAAGTAGCCATGCACGAACAATATCAGCCCCGTGAAATCGAAGCCGCCGCCCAGTCGTTCTGGGACGAGCAAAAGTCCTTTGAAGTCAGTGAACAGCCAGGCAAGGAGACTTACTACTGCCTGTCGATGTTCCCTTACCCCAGCGGCAAGCTACACATGGGGCACGTGCGCAACTACACCATCGGCGACGTGATCTCCCGCTACCAGCGCATGCAGGGCAAGAACGTTCTGCAACCGATGGGTTGGGACGCCTTCGGCATGCCGGCGGAAAACGCCGCGATGAAGAACAACGTAGCGCCCGCCAAATGGACCTACGAAAACATCGCCTACATGAAAAGCCAGCTGCGCAGCCTGGGCCTGGCGGTGGACTGGTCGCGCGAAGTGACCACCTGCAAGCCCGATTACTACCGCTGGGAACAATGGCTGTTCACTCGCCTGTTCGAAAAAGGTGTGATCTACAAGAAAAGCGGCACCGTGAACTGGGACCCGGTCGACCAGACCGTCCTGGCCAACGAACAGGTGATCGACGGTCGCGGCTGGCGTTCGGGCGCGCTGATCGAGAAGCGCGAAATCCCGATGTACTACTTCAAGATCACCGCCTACGCGGATGAACTGCTGGAGAGCCTCGACGAACTGACTGGCTGGCCTGAACAGGTCAAGACCATGCAGCGCAACTGGATCGGCAAATCTCGCGGCATGGAAGTGCAGTTCCCGTACAACGTCGACTCCATCGGCGAAACCGGTGCACTGAAAGTCTTCACCACCCGTCCGGACACCCTGATGGGCGCGACTTACGTCGCCGTGGCCGCCGAGCACCACCTGGCCACCCTGGCCGCCCGGAACAATCCCGAGCTGCAAGCGTTCATCGCTGAATGCAAGGGCGGCAGCGTGGCTGAAGCCGACGTCGCCACTCAGGAGAAAAAAGGCCTGCCGACCGGTCTGTTCGTCGAACACCCGCTGACCGGCGAAAAGCTGCCGGTCTGGGTCGCCAACTATGTGCTGATGCATTACGGCGATGGCGCGGTGATGGCGGTTCCGGCCCACGACGAGCGCGATTTCGAATTCGCCCACAAATACAACCTGCCGGTCAAATCGGTCGTGCGCACCAGTTCCGGTGAGACCAACCCCGCGCCATGGCAAGATGCCTACGGCGAGCACGGCACCCTGATCAATTCCGGCGAGTTCGACGGCCTCGACTTCGCGGGCGCCTTCGACGCCATCGAAGTCGCGCTGATCAAGAAAGAACTGGGCGCCTCGCGTACCCAGTTCCGCCTGCGCGACTGGGGCATCAGCCGTCAGCGCTACTGGGGCTGCCCGATCCCGATCATCCACTGCACCACCTGCGGTGACGTGCCGGTACCGGAAGATCAACTGCCGGTCGTGCTGCCCGAAGACGTGGTGCCGGATGGCGCCGGTTCGCCACTGGCGCGCATGCCCGAGTTCTACGAGTGCACCTGCCCTAAATGCGGCGCGCCGGCCAAGCGCGAAACCGACACCATGGACACCTTCGTCGAGTCCTCGTGGTACTACGCCCGCTACGCCTCGCCACACTTTGAAGGCGGCCTGGTGGAAAAATCGGCGGCCGACCACTGGCTGCCGGTTGACCAGTACATCGGCGGTATCGAACACGCGATTCTTCACCTGCTGTACGCGCGCTTCTTCCACAAGCTGATGCGCGACGAAGGCCTGGTGAGCTCCAACGAGCCGTTCAAGAACCTGCTGACCCAGGGCATGGTGATCGCCGAGACTTACTATCGCCGCGAAGCCAATGGCGCCTACACCTGGTTCAACCCGGCGGACGTCGAGCTCGAGCGCGACAGCAAGGCCAAGGTTATCAGCGCCAAATTGAAAGCTGACGGACTGCCGGTGGAAATCGGCGGCACCGAGAAGATGGCCAAGTCGAAGAACAACGGCGTCGACCCACAGTCGATGATTGACCAGTTCGGTGCAGACACCTGCCGCCTGTTCATGATGTTCGCCTCGCCACCTGACATGAGCGCGGAATGGTCCGACTCCGGCGTAGAGGGCTCGCACCGTTTCCTCAAGCGCGTCTGGCGCCTGGCTCAAGCGCACGTCACTCAGGGCCTGCCGGGCAAACTGGACGTCGCCAGCCTGAATGACGAGCAGAAAGCCGTTCGTCGCTCGATCCACCTGGCCATCAAGCAGGCCAGCCAGGACGTCGGCCAGAACCACAAATTCAACACCGCCATCGCCCAGGTGATGACGCTGATGAACGTGCTGGAGAAAGCCGCACAAGGCACCGAACAGGATCGCGCGCTGGTTCAGGAAGGCCTGGAAACCGTGACCCTGCTGCTCGCCCCGATCACGCCGCACATCAGCCACGAGCTGTGGCATCGACTGGGCCACGCTGATCCTGTGATCGACGCCGGTTGGCCGGTGGTGGATGACAGCGCTTTGGTACAGGACAGCCTGCAACTGGTGATTCAGGTCAATGGCAAGCTGCGTGGTCACATCGACATGCCGGCCAGTGCCAGCCGTGAAGAAGTCGAAGCCGCCGCCCGTGCCAACGAGAACGTCCTGCGCTTCGTCGACGGTCTGACCATTCGTAAAGTGATCGTAGTGCCCGGGAAACTGGTCAATATCGTCGCCAGCTAATTGGATCAGGCGCCAGGTGAGCCTGGCGCCGAGTAAAACCTTTCGGGCCGCTTGATCGGCCCACATGGTTTCAAGGGGAGCAACAAGATGATCAAACGCAATCTGCTGGTGATGGGCCTCGCGGTTCTGCTGAGCGCCTGCGGTTTCCAGCTGCGCGGCACCGGCACCAACCAACTGGCGATCAAGGAGCTCGACCTGAGCGCCCGTAACGCTTATGGCGAAACCGTGACCCAGTTGCGTCGGGTACTGGAAGGCAGCGGCGTCAAAGTCTATACCGGCGCACCGTACAAACTGGTGCTGACCAATGAGCAGGAAAGCCAGCGCATCCTCAGCTACGCAGGCGCCAGCAGTACCGGCGAGTACCAGATCACCACCGTGCTGAGCTACGACATCCGTGGTCGCGGTGATCTGCCATTGTTGAGCGACAAGCTTGAAGTGCAGAAAGTCTTTATGCACGACGGCAGCAACCTGGTGGGGTCCGACCAGGAAGCCCAAACAGCCCGTGCAGAAGGCCGCCGGGAACTGGTTCAACGCATGATGCTGCGTCTGGAACAACTGAGCCCGGACCAACTGGACAAATTGCAGCAAACTGCCGAAGCCAAGGCCAAGGCTGACGCCGCGGCACTGGAAGCGGCAAAAAAGGCTGAAGCGGAAACCCCGCGTCAGTCGCCTGTCGAACTGCCGCAGCAGTAAGACTTACGGGGCGCTCAGGCGCCCCGTTCGCCCTCTCTTATGAAGCTCGCCCCCGCCCAACTCGCCAAACACCTGCAAGGCGCCCTTGCGCCCGTCTACATCATCAGCGGCGATGATCCGCTGCTGTGTCAGGAAGCGGCCGACGCCATCCGTACTGCTGCCCGTCAGCAGGGATTCGATGAACGCCAGGTGTTTGCCGCCGACGCCAATTTCGACTGGGGGACCTTGCTGCAAGCCGGTGCCAGCATGTCGTTGTTCGCCGAAAAGCGCCTGCTGGAGCTGCGCCTGCCTTCCGGCAAGCCTGGCGACAAAGGCGCCGCCGCACTTATCGAGTATTGCTCGCGCCCGGCCGACGACACCGTGCTGCTGATCAGCTTGCCGAAACTCGATGGCAGTGCACAGAAAACCAAGTGGGGCAAAGCGCTGGTCGAAGGACAGCAGACCCAGTTCGTGCAGATCTGGCCAGTCGATGTCGCCCAGTTGCCCAGCTGGATCCGCCAACGCCTGTCCCAGGCCGGGCTATCCGCCAGCCAGGACGCTGTTGAGCTGATTGCAGCACGGGTCGAGGGCAACCTGCTGGCCGCCGCCCAGGAAATCGAAAAGCTCAAACTGATGGCCGAAGGGGGTCAGATCACCGTCGAAACCGTGCAGGCGGCAGTGGCCGACAGTGCGCGCTTCGACGTCTTCGGCCTGACCGATGCGGTGCTCAATGGTGAAGCGGCCCATGCGTTGCGCATGCTCGAAGGCTTGCGCGGCGAAGGTGTCGAGCCACCGGTGATTCTCTGGGCCCTGGCCCGGGAGCTGCGCCTGCTGGCCAATATTTCCCTGCAATACAGCCAGGGGACGCCGCTGGACAAGGCCTTCAGCCAGGCCAAACCTCCGGTCTGGGACAAACGTAAACCGTTGATGAGCAAAGCCCTGCAACGTTACTCGGCACAACGCTGGGCGCAACTGCTGCTGGAAGCGCAACGCATCGACGCGCAGATCAAGGGCCAGGCGGCGGGTTCGCCGTGGATGAGCTTGAGCCGGTTGACGTTGTTGATGGCCGGTCAGAGATTGTCGTTGCCCGCCGAATAAATCAAAAGATCGCAGCCTGCGGCAGCTCCTACAAGGGATCGCATTCTCATGTAGGAGCTGCCGCAGGCTGCGATCTTTTGATCTTCCGTCCTACAAACCCCGCTTCCATCTGCCCTATAGACATAACCCCGACTTCGGCAGATTATTTCCCCCGCAACACCCACCCATCCGTGAGACCCGATCATGAGCAAAAAGCCATCGAAGCATGGCCCCAACAAGGCCAAATCCATCATCGCCCAGCCATTGTTCCGCAGTCGCCAGGAACGTCCAGCCAAGGGCAAGGGTAGTTACCGCCGCGAAGCCTTCCAGTCTGACAACTGGGAGGCTTCTTACTTTCTGGCTGCGTAAAGCAGAACACCCCTTCAACATGTTAAGGTCTGTACCTGATTCGTACTCCCTGGACCCGTGCATGCCCTTTTGTCTTCCCCGTCGTTGGCACCTACGCCAATTGATCGCTGCCTCCAGCCTTGTTTTGCTTGTCGCCTGTGCGGAAAAACCGACCGCAGCCGACGCTCAGCCGCTTCAGACGCTTCCTGTCGCCACCGCCCCGGCGGTTGTTCCGCCTGTGGTTCCTACGGGTGAGAACCTCGACATCCAGCCAACCCAGACCTTCGCCGAATGGCAGGCGGGTTTCCGCAAGGATGCCCTGGCCGCGGGTATCCGCGCCGATCTGTTTGATCGCGCTTTCGCCAATGTCAGCTTCGACCCCAGTGTGATTAGTGCCGACCGCAGCCAACCGGAATTCGCAAAGCCGGTGTGGGAATACCTTGATGGCGCCTTGTCACCGCTGCGGGTACGTAAAGGCCAGTCGTTGATCAACCAGTACGCGGACACCCTGCAAAGCATCGAGCAGCGTTACGGCGTTGATCGTCAGGCACTGGTGGCCGTGTGGGGCATGGAAAGCAACTTTGGCCAGTTCCAGGGCAACAAGTCGGTAATCAACTCGCTGGCGACCCTGGCCTACGAAGGCCGTCGCCCCGGTTTCGCCCACGCGCAATTGATTGCCGCCCTGCAAATCCTGCAACAAGGCGATATCGAGCCCGAGAAGATGCTGGGATCCTGGGCCGGCGCCATGGGCCAGACCCAGTTCATCCCGACCACCTACAACACCCATGCCGTGGACTTCGATGGTGACGGGCGTCGCGATATCTGGAGCAGCTCGGCCGATGCCCTGGCGTCTACCGCGCACTACCTGCAGAGTTCTGGCTGGCAGAGAGGCCAGCCATGGGGCTTTGAAGTCCAGCTGCCGAGCGGGTTCAACTACCTGCTGGCCGACGGCACGATTCGCAAGAGCGTCGCTGAATGGCGGCAATTGGGCATTACCCTGCCCAACGGTGGCCAGGTCCCGGCCGGCTCCGAGCAATTGTCCGCGGCACTGCTACTGCCGGCCGGTTACCGTGGCCCGGCGTTCCTGGTGCTCGATAACTTCCGGGCGATCCTCAAGTACAACAACTCGTCGTCCTACGCCCTGGGTGTGAGCCTGTTGTCGGAACGCTTCAATGGTGCGGGCTTGATCAGTGGCACGTGGCCAAAGGATGACCTGCCACTGAGCCGCACCGAGCGGATCGAGCTGCAAAACCTGCTGAGCGCACAAAACTACGACGCCGGCACCGCCGACGGGATCATCGGCGCCAACACTCGCAAGGCGATCCGCAGCGCCCAGCAGTCGTTTGGCTGGCCAGCGGATGGGTATCCGACGCACAAGTTGCTGGAAGGGTTGCGTAACCGCTAAAAGCAAAAGATCGCAGCCTTCGGCAGCTCCTACAGGTGCCGAAGGCTGCGATATTTTCACCGCTTACCGGATTACCACATCCTGCTCCAACATCAACTCCTGATTCCCCGCATCCAGCCTGACCAACGCCCCCATGGGCAGCGTCAGATTCGGGTCGCAATGCCCGCTGCGCCATCCGGACAACACCGGAATCTTCAATGGCGCGAAGGTCTGCTTGAGCAACCTGTCCAGCGCGGCCACCTCCACCCCCGCCACATCCCCGACCAATACGCCGCGCAGCTTGTGCAACGTACCCGCCAGCCGCAGATGGGTCAGCAACCGGTCGATGCGATACAGCGGCTCGTTGATGTCCTCGATCAGCAGAATGACACCCTCGGCATCGATCTCGTAGGGCGTGCCCATGGTCGCTGCGATCATGGCCAGATTGCCTCCGAGCAAACGCCCATGAGCGACGCCCGGCTCGATCGTGGTCAGCGGGTAGGCCACCGGATGCGCCAGCACCGAGCCCGCCCTCACCTGCCCGCGCAGCATGTTGAAAAAGGAAGACTCCGTTGGTATTTGCTTGCCACCCAACAGGTCGGCATTGAGCAATGGACCATGAAATGTCACAAAGCCG
This sequence comes from Pseudomonas sp. Pseusp49, assembly GCF_059491875.1. Taxonomy (NCBI): domain Bacteria; kingdom Pseudomonadati; phylum Pseudomonadota; class Gammaproteobacteria; order Pseudomonadales; family Pseudomonadaceae; genus Pseudomonas; species Pseudomonas sp. Pseusp49. The sequence continues at coordinate 6,013,526 of NZ_CP168514.1, forward strand.
GCATAGCGACTGATCGCCAAATGCAGGGCAGTGATGTCGCTGTAGCCGATGAACGGCTTGGCGTTGTCCCGTAGCAATTGGAAATCGATGCGATCAAGCAGCCGGGGCGTGCCGTAACCTCCGCGCAGGCAGATGATGGCATCGACCTCACGATCCGCGAATGCAGCGTGCAGGTCATTGAGCCGCACGTCGTCGCTGCCGGCCAGGTAGCCGTCTTTCTCGTAGACCCCGGGAAACACTTTCAGTGAGTAACCTCGCGCACACATCCATTGCAGCGCCTTGTCGGTGTCCAGTGTCGCGGGACCGGCGGGTGCGATAACGCCGATCATGCCTTCCGACGGCAGTGCCGGGACGGGAGCATGGGGGCAAAGGGTGTGGGTCGGTCGAGCGGTCATTCGTGAATCTCCCTGCGTAAACACGTCAGCACACAGTAGTCAGGAACGGGGACAAACTGAAGAGGGTCAGTCTCCCCGCAGGTTGCAGGAAAAAGCGGCCAGCGCCGTAGGCCAGGCAAAAAAACGCCCGCAAGGCTAATACCGTGCGGGCGTTTTTCATTTCCGTGCGCAGATCAGGACGACATCAGCTCGGCCTTGACCAGCTTGGCCTGCTCGTCGGCGTGATACGAGGAACGCACCAACGGACCCGAGGCAACGTTCTTGAAGCCCATCTTGTAGCCTTCCTCGGCGAACCAGGCAAAGGTGTCCGGGTGCACGAAGCGTTGCACCGGCAGGTGGCTGCGGGACGGTTGCAGGTACTGGCCGAGGGTCAGCATGTCGATGTCGTGCTCGCGCATGCGCTTCATGACTTCGATGACTTCTTCGTCGGTCTCGCCCAGGCCCAGCATCAGCCCGGACTTGGTCGGAATGTGCGGCATCATTTGCTTGAAGCGTTGCAGCAGGGTCAGCGACCACTGGTAGTCCGAACCCGGACGCGCAGCCTTGTACAGGCGCGGCACGGTTTCCAGGTTGTGGTTGAACACATCCGGCGGCTCGGCGGCAGTGATTTCCAGGGCGATGTCCATGCGGCCACGGTAGTCCGGAACCAGGGTTTCGAGCTGCACGTTCGGCGACAGTTTGCGGATTTCGCGGATGCAATCGGCAAAGTGCTGGGCACCGCCGTCGCGCAGGTCGTCGCGGTCCACCGAAGTGATCACCACGTACTTCAGGCGCAGATCGGCAATGGCGATGGCCAGGCTTTCCGGTTCGTTGACGTCCAGTGGCTTCGGACGGCCGTGGCCGACGTCGCAGAACGGGCAACGACGGGTGCAGATGTCACCCATGATCATGAAGGTCGCGGTGCCGCCGGAGAAGCACTCGCCCAGGTTCGGGCAGGACGCTTCTTCGCACACGCTGTGCAGCTTGTGCTTGCGCAGCAGGGCCTTGATGCGGTCGACTTCCGGCGAAACCGGGATGCGCACGCGAATCCAGTCCGGCTTCTTCGGCAGTTCGGTGGTCGGAATGATCTTCACCGGGATGCGTGCAACCTTCTCGGCGCCGCGCAGCTTGACGCCGGCTTCAACCTTGGGACGCGGGGCCGGGCGCTCGGTGACATCGAGCGTCGGGATCATGGTTTGCACTGCATCAGTAGTCATATCAGTCGATTCCGCCCGTAAGGGTCGTCTGCTCAGCATAGTCGAGGTGTTTGACGAGCTGCGCGCGCAGCCGGGCACTTACCTCGGCAAATTCAATCGATCCTGCGTGATCGCTCAGCTGGGTCATCGCCAGCCCGGCGTAGCCGCAGGGATTAATCCGTCGAAACGGTTCCAGGTTCATGTCCACGTTCAAGGCCAGGCCATGAAAGGAACAGCCGTGGCGGATCCGCAGACCCAGGGAGGCGATTTTCGCCCCGTCGACGTAGACACCCGGTGCATCGGGCTTGGCCGCGGCGGTGACACCGTAACTGGCCAGCAGCTCGATCAGGCATTGCTCCATCCGGCTGACCAGATCGCGCACGCCAAACCCCAACCTGCGCACGTCCAGCAGCAGATAAGCCACCAACTGGCCCGGGCCGTGGTAGGTCACCTGCCCCCCACGGTCGACCTGCACCACCGGAATATCACCGGGAAGCAGCAAGTGCTCGGCCTTGCCGGCCTGGCCCTGGGTGAACACCGCAGGGTGTTCCACCAGCCAGACCTCGTCGGCGACATCGGTGCCGCGTTCGTTGGTAAAGCGTTGCATGGCATGCCAGACCGGCTCGTAAGCCATCTGGCCGAGCTCGCGAAAGCCCAGCGTGCCGGACATCACAACACCATGTGCACGAAACCGGTGGCCCGCAGTTCGCTGTTGATGTTGTACAGCTGGTCCTGGTCGGTCGCGACGATGTGCAACTGAATGGTGGTGTATTTGCCGTTGCTGCTCTGGCGCTCGTCAATACGCTCGTCGTTGATCTTGGCGTGCTTGCTGACGATGTCGATGATTCTGTCCTTGTTGCCCACACCCGTGTCGCTGATCACCTTGACTGGATAATCAGTGGCAGGGAATTCGATCTTTGGCGCCTTTACTTCGGTATCGGTCATGGCGTAACGGCCTCGTAAGCGTAAGCCGTGGCGACGGCAAAGCCCCGCGCCGGATCAGCACGGGGCCTTGCAGGAGCACACTATCAGTTGAACAAGCCGTAGAAGAATAGACGGATGCTATCCCACATGCGACGGAAGATACCACCCTCTTCGACGCCATCCAGAGCGATCAGGTCGGCGCTGTGCACCACCTTGTCTTCCAGTTTGACTTCGACTTTACCAATCACGTCACCCTTGGCAATTGGCGCAACCAGTTGCGGGTTCATGGTCATGCTGGCGGCAAGCTTTTTCAGCTGGCCTTTTGGCAGGGTCATGGTCAGGTCTTCAGCCAGACCGGCCTTGACCTGGTTGGTGGCGCCTTTCCAGACCGGAGCCTGAGCCAGCTCGGTACCCTTCTGGTAGAAAGTCTGGGTTTCGAAGAAACGGAAACCGTAGGTCAGCAGCTTCTGGGTTTCGGCGGCACGGGCCACTTCGCTGTTGGTGCCGAACACCACGGCGATCAGGCGCATGCCATCACGTACTGCCGAAGACACCATGCAGTAGCCGGCTTCGTCGGTGTGGCCGGTCTTCAGGCCATCGACAGTCTTGTCGCGCCACAGCAGCAGGTTACGGTTGGGTTGCTTGATGCCGTTCCAGAAGAACTCTTTCTGCGAGTAGATCGCGTAGTGAGCCGGGTCTTCGTGGATGATCGCACGGGCCAGCACAGCCATGTCGTGAGCCGACGAATAGTGCTCAGGGTTCGGCAGGCCGGTCGGGTTCATGAAATGAGTATTGGTCATGCCCAGATCGGCGACGGTCTTGTTCATCAGGTCGGCGAAGGCGTCTTCGCTGCCGGCGATGTGCTCGGAGAGCGCGACGCTGGCGTCGTTGCCCGACTGGATGATGATGCCGTGCAGCAGGTCGCTGACAGTGACTTGCGAACCCACCTTGATGAACATCCGCGAACCACCGGTGCGCCAGGCGTTCTCGCTGACGGTCACCGGGTCGTTTTCACCGATCTGGCCACGACGGATTTCCAGGGTCGCAATGTACGCGGTCATCAGCTTGGTCAGGCTGGCCGGTGGCAGACGCTGGTCACCGTTGTTCTCGACCAGCACGTTGCCGCTGCTGGCATCCATGAGCACGTAGGCCTTGGCGGCCAATTGTGGTGGCGACGGCATCATCTCAGCCGCGAAAGCGGCAGGTGAGAGGAGCAGCGGGACTAACAGGAACAGGCGTTTGGCAAAGGTGGTGATGTTCATCCGTCTCTCGAAATCGCTAATGGAAACTGCCCAAGGGCAAAACTAATCAGATGACTTTCTAACGAGTCATCGCGTGTTCAGTTGCTCACTCTGTAACCCTTGCCGGGCTTTTGTTCTTCAACGAGCCAACAACCTGATTCACCCCCCAATCGCTGGTGAATCGTCAATCAAGTTCTACGTATTGCTTACTCCGTGACCACACTTGGCGAACCAAGGTTGGCCAGGCGCACACTGTTCTGCACCTGCTGGATTTCACCCGGCGATCCGATCGGGCCCAGGCGAACCCGGTGCAGGGTCTGCTGATTGCGCACGATCGAGCTGATGAACACCGGAGCGCTCACCATCCCGCTGAGCTTCGATCTCAGGAGTTCTGCAGCGTCCGGGTTGGCGAACGCGCCCACCTGCAGATACTGGCCAGAGGCTGGTACAGAAGCGTTTTTTTTTGCATCGATCTGAACCGGCACGACCGCAGCGGCGTGTTGCTGCGGCGGTGGTGTCCATTGCTCGACAGTGCCGGCCGAGGCCGTGATCACCGGGGCGCTATTCTGCGCGACTTTCGGTTCGTTGAGCATTAATGGTGCCGGACGGCCTTTGGCCGCCCAATACGCCTGTGGATCGATGCCTTCGACCTTGACCCGCGCCGTGCCGGTTTCGGCGTAACCGAGTTTCTTCGCGGCAGCGTAGGACAAGTCGATGATCCGGTCCGAGTAGAACGGACCGCGGTCGTTGACTCGCAGGATCACGCTCTTGTTGTTGTCCAGGTTGGTCACCCGGACGTAACTCGGCAGTGGCAATGTCTTGTGCGCGGCACTCATGCCGTACAGGTCATACACTTCGCCGTTGGCGGTGTTCTGACCGTGGAACTTGGTGCCGTACCAGGACGCCGTACCCGACTGCACGTAGGTCTTGGATTCCTGCAACGGGAAGTAAGTCTTCCCCAGCACGGTGTATGGGTTGGCCTTGTAGGGGCCGGTGTGCAGGGTCGGCGTGGCGTCCGGGATGCGCGACACATCGACGTCCCACCATGGTGCGCCATCCTTGTGGGCACGGTTGATGTCCAGCCCCGGCGTCGCGCGTACGGCAGTGGTGGACTTCTGGGCCGGCGCGCGGCTGGTCGAACAACTGGCGACCAGCACTGCCAGCGCGGCGAATGCCATCAGCTTCAGGGGTTTATTGATAGGCAATGCCCGCATTACTTGACGCCCCGTGCTTGGACCAGCTGTTCAGACAGTTGATGTACGGCCATGGCGTACATCACGCTGCGGTTATATCGCGTGATTGCGTAAAAATTCTTCAGGCCCATCCAGTACTCGGGGCCATTGTCGCCTTCGAGGCGGAAAGCAGTAACCGGCATATCATCGCGCAGCGCATCATGACTTGACCACCCCAGGGCTCGCAACTCCCCGACGGTTTTCGTCGGTTCGATGCCTGCGGTCAAACCTTCGTCAACCTGATCGCCACGGACATCGGCGCGACTCACCACCGGTTCGCCGGCGACCCAGCCATGACGCTTGAAGTAACTGGCGACACTGCCAATGGCATCGTCCGGGTTGGTCCAGATGTTGATATGCCCATCACCGTCGAAATCCACCGCGTAGGCGCGGAAACTGCTCGGCATGAATTGCGGCAAGCCCATTGCGCCAGCGTAGGAGCCTTTGAGCGTCAACGGATCGACCTGCTCTTCGCGGGCCAGCAGCAGGAACTCACGCAATTCCTTGCGGAAAAACTCGGCACGGGGAGGATAGTCGAAACCCAGCGTCGACAAGGCATCGATCACCCGGAAATTTCCGGTATTTCGGCCGAAAAAGGTTTCAACGCCGATGATCGAGACAATCACCTGGGCCGGCACGCCGTATTCCTGCTCGGCACGGGCCAGCACCGCTTCGTGCTGACGCCAGAAGTCCACCCCACGGGCTATGCGCGCGTCGGTGATGAACATCGGGCGATACTCGCTCCACTGCTTGACCCGTTCGGCGGGTTTCGAGATGGCGTCCAGAATCGACTGCTTGCGCTCGGCTTCGCGGAACACGCCCATCAATTGTTCGCCGGCGAAACCGTAGTCACGGGTCATTTCACCGACGAATTCGGCCACCTGGGGTGAGCCTTCGTAGTCGCCGGCCAACGCTTCCTGCACGCTGCCAAGGATGCTTACCAGGCCGACCCATGGCGCAAATCGAGTCGCCCAGCCACGCATTACTTGCATTGAAAATTTCACCTTATTCAAACCTGTGCGATCCACTTGCGATGGGTATGGATCGACATCAAAACCCCAAACGCTGACAGCAGCGTCACCAGCGAAGTTCCTCCGTAGCTAATGAACGGCAACGGCACCCCCACCACCGGCAACAGGCCACTGACCATACCGATGTTGACGAAAACATAAACAAAAAACGTCATGGTCAGGCTGCCCGCGAGCAACTTGCCGAACAATGTCTGCGCCTGGGCGGTAATCACCAGGCCACGCCCGATCAACAGCAGGTAGATCAGCAGCAGCGCACAGATCCCTACCAGGCCGAACTCTTCACCCAGTACGGCAATGATGAAGTCGGTATGGCTTTCCGGCAGGAAGTCCAGGTGCGACTGGGTGCCCAGCAACCAACCCTTGCCGAACACACCACCGGAGCCGATGGCGGCTTTGGACTGGATGATGTTCCAGCCCGTACCGAGCGGATCGCTCTCCGGGTCGAGGAATGTCAGGATTCGCTGCTTCTGGTAGTCGTGCATGATGAAGAACCACATGGCAACCGCCACGGGCACGGCGGCGGCCAGCACGCTGAGGATCCAGCGCCAGCGCAAGCCCCCCATGAACAGCACGAAAGCGCCGCCGGCCAGGATCAGCAGCGAAGTGCCGAGGTCCGGTTGCCGCACGATGAGAATGAACGGGATGCCGATCAGCATCAGACTGATGCCGACATGCTTGAGCTGCGGCGGCAAGGTGCGCTTGGACAGGTACCAGGCGATGGTTGCCGGCATCAGGATCTTCATGAACTCCGAAGGCTGGAAGCGAATCACGCCGGGAATATTGATCCAGCGCGTGGCGCCCATGGCGTTGTGCCCCATGACATCCACCACGACCAGCAAGAGCACGCCGATCACATAGCCGACCGGCACCCAGCGGGCCATGAAGCGCGGCTCGAACTGAGCGATGACGATCATCGACACCAGGCCGATACCGAACGAAGTGGCCTGTTTGGCCAGCAGGTCCCAGCTCTTGCCACTGGCCGAATACAGCACGAACAGACTGCCGGCAGCCAGGGTCAGCAGCAAAATCAGCAACACGCCATCGATGTGCATGCGTTGCAGCAGCGTCGCGCGACGACGCATCACATCCTCACTGGAGAGCATGCGATCAAAATTATTCATCACGGGCCGTAGCCTCCGCGCTGGTAGGGCTGGCGTATTCGGCTTTGAGGCGACCGTCCTGGTCCAGCAGCCAGGCGTCCATCACCTGACGCACCACGGGAGCTGCGACGCCGGAGCCGGACTCACCGTTCTCGACCATCACCGACACCACGATTTGCGGGTCGTCCGCCGGCGCGAAGCCAACGAACAAGGCGTGGTCTCGATGGCGTTCCTGAACCTTGGAGCGGTCGTATTTCTCGCCCTGTTTGATCGCGACCACCTGGGCCGTACCACTCTTGCCGGCAATCCGGTATTGCGCACCGATCGAAGCCTTGCGCGCCGTACCGCGGGCGCCGTGCATGACCTGCTGCATGCCGTGGTTGACCTTGGTCCAGTCGGAAGGATCGCGCAGGATGATGTCCGGCATCGGGTTCTCATCCACCGGCTTCTCGCCTTCGATGGTCTTGGCCAGGTGCGGACGGTTCCAGATGCCTTTGTTGGCGACCAGCGCCGTGGCCTGGGCCAATTGCAGCGGGGTCGACTGCATGTAGCCCTGGCCGATCCCGAGGATCAGCGTTTCCCCCGGGAACCACGCCTGGCGGCGGGTCGCACGCTTCCATTCGCGGGTCGGCATCAGGCCTGGCGATTCCTCGAACATGTCCAGAGAGACCTTCTGGCCGATGCCGAATTTGCTCAGGTACGACGACAACCGATCGATTCCCAGCTTGTGGGCCAGGTCGTAGAAGTAGGTGTCGTTGGAACGCATGATCGCCGTGTCGAGATCGACAAAGCCGTCGCCCGTACGGTTCCAGTTACGGTACTTGTGGTCGTAGTTGGGCAACATGTAGTAACCCGGGTCGAACACACGGGTCGACGCCGTCACCACGCCGGAATCCAGTCCGGCAATCGCCACCGCTGGCTTGATGGTCGAACCCGGCGGATACAGACCACGCAGTACGCGGTTGAACAGCGGCCGGTCGATGGAATCGCGCAGCTCGGAATAGGCCTTGGAGCTGATGCCGGTGACGAACAGGTTCGGATCGAAACTCGGCTGGCTGACCATTGCCAGCACCTCGCCGGTTTTCGGGTTCAGGGCCACCACCGCACCACGACGACCGCCGAGCGCGGCTTCGGCGGCTTCCTGCAATTTGATGTCCAGGCTCAGGACGATGTCCTTGCCGGAAACCGGTTCGGTACGCTTGAGCACCCGCAATACGCGGCCCCGGGCATTGGTCTCGACTTCCTCGTAACCCACCTGACCGTGCAGTTCCGGCTCGTAGAAACGCTCGATGCCGGTTTTGCCGATCTGATGGGTGCCGCTGTAGCTGACCGGGTCCAGCGTCTTGAGCTCTTTCTCGTTGATCCGCCCCATGTAACCCACGGAGTGCGCAAAGTGCGCGCCCTGGGGATAGTGGCGAACCAATTGCGCGACCACTTCTACCCCGGGCAGGCGGAACTGGTTCACGGCGATCCGCGCGATCTGCTCTTCAGTCAGCTCGAACAGGATCGGCACCGGCTCGAACGGCCGACGTCCCTGGCGCATGCGTTTCTCGAAGACCACCCGGTCCTCGGGCGTCAGTTCCAGCACTTCGACGATCACGTCGAGCACTTGCTGCCAGTCGCCGGACCGCTCGCGGGTCATGCTCAGGCTGAAGCTGGGCCGGTTATCGGCGATCACCACGCCATTGCGGTCGAAAATCAAGCCACGGGTCGGCGGAATCGGCTGCACATGGACGCGGTTGTTTTCCGACAGGGTCGAGTGATACTCGTACTGGATCACCTGCAGGAAATACAGGCGCGCAATCAGCACGCCGATCAGCGCCACCACTGCAATGGCCCCGAACACGACGCGGCCACGCACCAGACGGGCGTCTTTTTCGTGGTCCTTGATGCGGATCGGCTGGGTCATGAGGGCGCAGAACTACTTGTGGTAAGGGTGACCGGACAGCACGGTCCAGGCACGGTACAACTGTTCGCCGATCAGAATCCGCACCAGCGGGTGCGGCAAGGTCAGCGGCGACAACGACCAGCGCTGGTCCGCCCGGGCACAGACTTCCGGCGCCAGCCCTTCGGGGCCGCCGACCATGAAGTTGACGGTGCGCGAGTCCAGCCGCCAGCGATCGAGCTCGACCGCCAGTTGCTCGGTGCTCCAGGGCTTGCCGTGGACTTCGAGGGTGACAACGCGCTCGTTCGGCCCGACCTTGGCCAGCATGGCTTCGCCTTCCTGACGGATGAAACGGGCCACGTCGGCGTTCTTGCCACGGGTATTGAGCGGTATTTCCACCAGTTCCAGCGCCAGCTCGGACGGAAGACGCTTGGCATATTCATGCCAGCCTTCTTCCACCCACTTGGGCATGCGTGAACCGACGGCGATCAGTCGCAGTCGCACAGCGGTCCCTTATTCCTGGTCTTTATTGAGCTTGTTGAAGTGCTCGTGACCAACTTCAGGGCTGTGGTGCTTGCCATCGGCCGCACGGCTCTGCTCGGCACCTTTCCACAGGCGTTCCAGGTCGTAGAACTGACGGGCGTTGGAGGTCATCATGTGAACGATCACGTCGTCCATGTCCAGCAGCACCCAGTCGCTGTCGCCCTTGCCTTCTTCACCCAGCGGCTTGATGCCCAGGGCTTTGACGGCCTCGCGAACCTTATCCAGCATCGCGCCGATCTGGCGGTTGGAGGTACCGGTGGCGATGATCATGTAGTCAGTGATGCTCTGCTTGTCGCGAACATCAATCACCAGCACGTCCTGGGCCTTGACGTCTTCCAGGGCGGCTACGGCGATCTTGACCAGCTCGTCGCCTTTAGGCGGCTCGGCGGCGAGGACCTTTTCCGGCAGCGGGGCGCTCTTGAATGTGCCTTTGCGTTTTACTTTGCTTTCGTTGTTGCTCGTCATATAAAACTCGTTTTGCTCGTTTGTTCGGGCGCTTCAATACACGTTGTTGCCACGTGCCTTGAGGCACTCCTATTCAGTTCGACGCACGGTAGAGTCCGTGCGCATCGATGTAGGCCAGGACCGCGTCGGGCACCAGGTAACGTACCGACTTACCGCTGGCCAGCAGTTGACGGATCTGGGTGGCGGATACCGCGAGCGGTGTCTGCCAGACGAATGCAATCTGTCCGCTCGGCCCTTTGAGGGCCAGCGGGTCGCTCACCGAGCGCGCTGCCAGCAGGTTGCGCAAGGCATCCGGCGGTTCGCTGTCGGCATCCGGGCGTTGCAACACCAGGATATGGCAATGCTGGAGCAACTCTTCCCAGCGGTGCCAAGTGGGCAGGCCGCAAAAAGCGTCCCAGCCCAAAAGCAGAAAAACCTGGTCGGACACGGCCAGTTCGGCGCGCATCAGTTCCAGGGTATCAATGGTGTAGGACGGTTTGTCCCGCTGCAATTCGCGGGCGTCCACCACCAACGGCGCCACACCGGCCACCGCGCACTCGACCATCGCCAGACGGTCTTTTGCCGACACCTGCGGCGTGTCCCGATGGGGCGGCCTGGCACTGGGTGTCAGGCGCAGCTCATCGAGTGCCAGGGTTTCGGCGACCTCCAGTGCACCGCGCAAATGGCCGATGTGCACCGGGTCGAACGTTCCGCCCAGCACGCCAATGCGGCGAGGCACTGGCTCGCTGACGGTGACCGGGGCTGACGGGTCGAAGTCGCCCAAGTCAGACCGGCTCCTGTCCGCGCAGCTGCCCGTCGCCGACCACGATGTACTTCTCGCAGGTCAGCCCTTCGAGGCCCACCGGGCCACGGGCGTGCAGCTTATCAGTAGAAATGCCGATCTCGGCACCCAATCCGTATTCGAAGCCATCGGCGAAGCATGTCGGGGTGTTGATCATCACCGACGACGAGTCGACTTCAGCCACGAAACGCCGGGTGTCGCCCTGGTGTTCGCTGACAATCGAATCGGTATGGTGAGAGCCGTAACGGTTGATGTGCTCGATGGCCTGCTCCAGGCCGTCGACCACGCGGATCGACAGAATCGGCGCCAGGTACTCGGTGCTCCAGTCTTCCTCGGTGGCCGGCACAGCATCGATGATCGCCCGGGTGCGCTCGCAACCGCGCAGCTCGACGCCTTTTTCGCGGAACTGGACGGCCATCGCCGGCAGGAAATCCTTGGCGACGGTTTGATCCACCAGCAGCGTTTCCATGGCACCGCAGATGCCATAACGGTAAGTCTTGGCGTTGAACGCGATGCGCTGGGCCTTGACCAGGTCGGCGTGCTCACTCACGTAAACGTGGCAGATACCGTCCAGATGCTTGATCACCGGTACGCGGGCGTCACGGCTGACGCGCTCGATCAGGCCACGGCCGCCACGGGGCACGATGACATCGACGTATTCAGGCATGGTGATCAGCGCGCCGACGGCCGCGCGATCCGTGGTTTCGACCACTTGCACCACCGCGGCCGGCAGATCGGCCTCGGCCAGGCCGCGCTGGATGCAGGCGGCGATGGCACGATTGGAATGAATGGCCTCGGAACCGCCACGCAGGATGGTCGCGTTGCCGGACTTCAGGCACAGGCTGGCGGCATCGATGGTCACGTTCGGCCGCGACTCGTAGATGATTCCGATCACGCCCAGTGGCACGCGCATCTTGCCGACCTGAATACCGGACGGACGGAAACTCATGTCGCGGATCGCGCCGACCGGGTCCGGCAGGGCCGCCACCTGGCGCAGGCCGACGATCATGCCGTCGATACGCGCCGGGGTCAGTGCCAGACGCTCAAGGAGGGCCGCCTCCAGACCATTGGCGCGACCGGCGGCCAGATCCAGCTCATTGGCCGCCGTCAGCTCGGCGCGGGCAGCGTCCAGCGCATTGGCGGCGGCCTGCAGGGCGCGGTTTTTCTGCGCGGTGCTGGCACGACCGATCACGCGGGAAGCTTCGCGGGCAGCGCGACCCAAGCGGGTCATGTAGTCAAGAACGGACTCAGTCATGGTCTGGCGTGGTCTTTGATAAGGTCTTGGTAAAGAGTAAAGCGGCAGATTATAGCTGTCGCGTCCCGGGACTAACAGCGGTGACGGGCGGATGGTCGAAATGGAGGGGTATTTGCCGACGTTCAGCCGGGATTAAGCTGCAAATTGTTATCATCACGACTCATTCAGCCCTGACAAATGCCGGCCATCATGTCCAATCTGACTGTTCGAGCGTCCGCCATGAGCCTGCCCGCGGGCCTCCCGGACGCGTTTTTCGACCGTGACGCGCAAATTCTGGCCCGGGACCTACTGGGCAAAGTCATTCGCCATCGAGTGGGCGACCTGTGGCTCAGCGCCCGGATCATCGAGACCGAAGCCTATTACTGCGCGGAAAAAGGCAGCCACGCGTCCCTCGGCTACACAGAAAAGCGTAAGGCTTTGTTTCTGGATGGCGGCCACATCTATATGTATTACGCCCGGGGTGGCGATTCACTCAATTTCAGCGCCCAAGGGCCCGGCAACGCCGTGCTGATCAAGTCCGCCTATCCGTGGGTCGATGAACTGAGCGGGCCGGCCAGCCTGGCACAGATGCTGTTGAACAATCCCGATGCCCAGGGCCACGCTCGCCCATCGCAAAAGCTCTGCGCCGGGCAAACCCTGCTCTGCAAGGCGCTGGGCCTGAAAGTGCCGGTGTGGGACGCCAAACGCTTCGACCATGAAGTACTGCTGGTAGAGCACGTCGGCCAGACGCCCGCCCACATCATCCAGACCACGCGCCTGGGCATCCCCCACGGACGCGATGAACACCTGATGTACCGTTTCGTCGACGGAGCCTACGCGGCTTACTGCACGCGCAACCCGCTGCGTCGGGGGCAAGTCGAAGGTCGCGATTATTTTGTGCTGTCCTGACTTACCCGAACTTGAAGTAAAAGTGAGTTTCTGTGGGAGCGGGCTTGCCCGCGAAGGCGGAGTGTCAGGCGACATCAATATCGACTGAATGGGCCTATTCGCGGGCAAGCCCGCTCCCACAGGGTTCGGCGCCGTTACGAAAATTTGCGTTTGCCCACCAAGGGCCAATTGAATTCAATGGAGTGGTTTATATGGGCCAATGGCTCGATAGCGTGACCGGTTGGTTGACGGTCAACCCGCAATGGCTGGCGGCAGCAATATTTCTGGTGGCCTTTGTGGAATGCCTGGCAATTGCCGGCCTGATCGTCCCCGGCACGGTTTTACTGTTCACCGTCGCCGTACTGGCCGGCAGCGGAGCGTTGCCACTGAGTGAAACCTTGCTGCTGGGCTTTCTCGCCGGCGTGTTAGGCGATGTCGTTTCGTACTTCCTTGGACGGCACTTTCATCAGAATATCCGGCGCCTGCCCGGTTTGCGCCATCACCCGGAGTGGATTGCCGGGGCAGAGGCCTATTTCCAGCGCTATGGCATCGCCAGCCTGCTGGTCGGGCGTTTTATCGGGCCATTACGGCCGATGTTACCCATGGTTGCTGGCATGTGTGACATGCCCTTCCCACGCTTCATCGCCGTCAGCCTGTTGGCCGGTGCGGGGTGGTCGGTGGCTTATCTGATGCCCGGCTGGGCCACGGGCGCAGCAATCCGCTTGCCATTGCCCGAAGGCTTCTGGTTCCAGGCCGGGGTTGTTGTCGGCAGCATTGCTCTGATGATCGGCTTGAGCGCGACCAGCAGCCTGCGCCGGCATCGTCGCGCGACGCTGTTCATTACCGGGATGAGTCTTTTGATTCTGGCGGGGTTGTTTATCGGATATTCGCACCTGTCCGCACTCGATCAAGGCGTGATGACGCTGGTGCAGGAGCATCGTAAACCGTTGCTGGATGAAGTGGCGGTGGTCTTCACGCTGATCGGCGAATTCCGCAACATGTTGTTGTTCAGTGCGCTGCTGACCGGTTTGCTGTTGCTGACGCGTCAATGGCGGCACGCTATTTTCGCGGGCAGCACACTGCTCTTCACGGCACTGGCCAATACCGCGACCAAGTACTTTTTCGCCCGCTTGCGCCCCGAAGTGTTGAGCGACCCGCTCACCAGCTACAGCATGCCCAGCGGCCACGCGTCAGGGTCTTTCGCGCTGTTCCTCACCCTCGCCGTTCTGGCCGGCCGCGGGCAACCGCCCCGGATGCGCCTGACCTGGTTATTAGTGGGATGCCTGCCAGCGACGGCTATTGCGCTGTCGCGGGTATACCTCGGTGCGCATTGGCCGACAGATGTATTGGCTGGCGCAATGCTGGCGGCGTGTGTCTGTGCGGCCAGCCTGTGGCTGATCCAGCGCAAGGAACCGCTCAACGCCTTGCCGCCCAAGGTCTGGTGGCTGGTGCTCCCAGCCTTGGTAGCATTGTTCGGGTTCTTCGTGCTGCGGCATTTGCCGCATACGATGTTGCGATATGCGTACTAGATAAAGCAAAAGATCCCAGCCCTCAGTCGCACCTGTATGAGCATTCACTCTGTAGAAGCGACCAAAGGCTGCGATCTTTTCAATAATGCCAGGCAAACAACTTCTGGGCGGACAACCCTATCACAGCAGTGATATCAGGAAGCGCACCGACATCAAGTAACAGCCCAACCTGACAGATTACATTGAGTCTTAGCCGCCGATCGGGAAACTTGGCAAGTTCTCGCCATCAACAGCACGATACGTCATTAGACCCACTTCGATTTGCTTTGCAATTTTGCCAGCAAGGGCAATATTGTTTTCAAGCTTCCAACGAATCTCAGTAAACTTGACCATTGCCTCCCCGGCATAATCATCCCAGAGCCGCTGCTCAAAACTATCGCGTGCAACATTCGAAGGCGAACGTCGCGCCAGGATCAGCGCAGTCGCCACACTCACCGCCGAATCCGCCGCAAACTCAACTTCGCCACCCGGTGTGCTTCCGTTAATATACCGCAACATGGACCGAGTGAAGCAAAAACCCCACAACGCACGCTCATCGTCAGTTAAATCTTTCATCAAATATTCCCTTATATATGCAATACCTGCCTCATGCAGGCGAAGCAAATATAACCACCTCAACTTTATCAATCAACACAAACCCCACCCATAACTTATTATAAATCAATACAAAGACCCAAAAAACAAACCGACCACCGCAAAAACAACCGACTAACAAATTTAAGAACAAACCAAATAACAGCACCAAACCGAACAACCGCCGACTTTCCATGATTAATCAGGCAAACAACTCACCCTGCAATTCGTCCAACAATGCCTGAATCGCATCCAATCGTTGTTGCGGATCATCAAGTTGCAACAGGTCAATCTTGTCCAGTTCGGCGAAAGGCAACAGGTACGCCAACTGATTGGCCAGTGACTGTTGCCCGGTCGCTTCCGTGCCCATGTTCAAGGCTTCGACCATCGGGTGCTCCGCCAGGGCCTTGAGCAACGCCACCAGGTCGGCGTCCTCATCCTGCAGCGGTTGCTCCGGCTCGTCCTCCAGCCACTCGACCTCGGCGACGGTCAACTGATCCCGCTGCACTTCGGTACGCAAAACGTGAAAGCGCCGACCGCCCTGGACCCGAATCCCCAGCAGGCCGTTGTCCTGCTGTTTGAAATCGGTGATCAGCGCTTCACAGCCCACCAACGCGTAGCCGGCCGGGGCAATTCCGACTTCCTCACCGTCGAGGATGCAAACCACGCCGAACCCGCCACCCTGCTTCATGCAGCGGCCGATCATGTCCAGATAGCGCGCTTCGAAGATCTGCAAGTCGAGGATGCAACCTGGGAACAGCACTGTGTTCAACGGAAAAAGCGGCAGACTCATAAACATTTCCTTACACGACCATCGACACCGCCAGCGGCAGGAAAACCGCCGTGGCCACACCCATCAGGCTCATCGCCAGCGCCGCGAAGGCGCCGCACTCTTCACTTTCCTGCAGTGCCACCGACGTACCGACCGCGTGGGCCGTCATGCCCAGTGCCATACCCCTGGCTTCCGGGCTGTGCACACCGAGGCGAGTCAACAGGGCCGGGCCGAAAATCGCCCCGATCACCCCGGTAATCAGGACGAACACCGCTGCCAGCGCCGCGACCCCACCGATCTGTTCGGCCACCAGCATCGCAATCGGCGACGTCACCGACTTCGGTGCCATGGTCATCAGGATCATGTGCTCGGCACCGAACCACCAGCCCAACAACACGCCCATACCCGTGGCCACCACCCCGCCTATCACCAGCGTAGTAAATATCGGCCAGAACAACTGCCGAATCCGTCGCAGGTTCAGATAAAGCGGCACCGCCAGCGCAACAGTGGCCGGACCGAGCAGGATGCTCAGGATCTCGGTGCTCTTGCGGTACTCGGCGTAAGTCAGGCCACAACCCACCAGCACACCGATCACCAGCAACATGGAGACCAGCACCGGCTGCAAAAAGATCCAACGGGTTTTCTCGAATGCCGCAAGGACGAGTTGATAGGCGCCGAGGGTGATACCGATGCCGAATAATGGATGGTGAATCACCGAGGCCCAGGCGCCGTGCCAGTCGAAGATCATGGGTTGTCCTCGGAGTGCGCGTGACGCTTGACCATGCGCTGCATCAGCACCCCGGCGAAGGCCATCGAAAACAACAGCGACAACACCAGCGCACCGACGATGGCCCAGAAGTCCGCCGCGATGTCAGCGGCATACACCATCACGCCCACGGCCGGTGGCACCAGCAACAGCGGCAGGTAGCGCAACAGGCTGCCGGCCGCCAGGTTCAGTGGCTCGCCGACCTGTCCGCGGCAGATGAGGTACACCAGCAACAGCAGCAACCCCACAATCGGCCCCGGCAGCACAGGCAGAAACAAATGATTGATCGCCGTGCCGAGCAATTGGAACAGCACCAGCCACGTCAGGCCCCGTAACAACATCAAAGATCTCCCGCAAAATCCGTCACCCGCATTGGCTTGGCATTATAAGCATGCCCACGCTATAGACCGGCATTCGCCAAAAGCATGGCCAGTTGACCGCGACGTTCAGCCATGTTGATCTAAAGTGGTAAGCCGGGAGGTCAAATCCCCCCAACTCAAAACTATAAAACCGATGAACCCAAGGAGAGTCTCAATGCCCTATGTTCCAGTTGCAGAGCTCAAAGATTATGTCGGCAAGGAACTTGGACGTTCCGAATGGCTCACCATCGATCAGGACCGTATCAACCTGTTCGCCGAAGCCACAGGGGATTTTCAGTTCATCCACGTCGACCCGGTCAAGGCCGCGCAAACGCCATTTGGCAGCACTATCGCTCACGGCTTTCTGTCGTTGTCGCTGATTCCGAAGTTGATGGAAGACATCCTCGTCATGCCCGAAGGCTTGAAGATGGTGGTCAACTACGGCCTCGACAGCGTGCGCTTCATCCAGCCGGTCAAGGTCAATTCACGGGTACGGCTGAAGGTCGACCTGACTGAAGTCATCGAGAAGAAACCCGGCCAATGGCTGCTCAAGGCCACTACCACCCTGGAAATCGAAGGTTCGGACAAACCGGCGTATATCGCCGAACCCCTGTCCCTGTGCTTCGTGTAAACCTTCCGGGATGCGAAGCAGCTCCTGCTGTTTCGCGCCCTCTTGCGGTACCTCGCCCTATATAAGGACACATGGCTGCGGCATACTCCTTCGCCTAATTGCCTGGAATCCGCTATGCGCCCACTTGCACTCCTTGCCTTGACCCTGATGCTCACCGCTTGCGGCGACGGCGAATCTCCTTTGCCCCCCGACGCACGCCTGCCGGACGGCGGACGCTATCGCGGTGACCTGGTCAATGGCTTGCTGCAAGGCAAGGGTCGCATCGACTACCCGAACGGCAGCTGGTACGCCGGCGAATTCGACAAAGGCCAGTGGCAGGGCCAGGGTGAATGGCACGGCAGCAATGGCGAAGTCTATCGCGGGCAGTTCAATCAGGGACTGTTCGACGGCCAGGGAGCACTGACCACCAACGCCAACAGCTACAGTGGCGGCTTCAAGGCTGGCCGCCGCGACGGCGAAGGCACGCTCAAAGAAAACGGCATGAGTTACCGCGGTGAATTCAAGGCCGATCAATACGCTGGGCTGGGTCGCCTCGAACTCGAAGACGGCAGCTCCTATCAGGGCCAATTCGCCCACGGCAAACCCAACGGCGAGGGCCAGCGCGGTGACGGCAACGGCAATCAGTTCACCGGGCACTTTGTCGACGGCCAGCTGGAAGGCAACGGCACGTTCAACAGCGCCGATGGCGACATCTATGTCGGCAGCTTCAAGAACAATCAACTGCACGGCAAAGGCCGCTACGAAAATGCCGACGGCGATGTGTGGCTGGGCCAGTTCAAGGAAGGTTCGCTGAACGGCAAGGGCGAGTTGATCGGCACTGACGGCAGCCACTACATCGGCCACTTCAACGACTGGCGCTTTTCCGGCCAGGGCCGGCTGAATCTCGCCGACGGCAGCTTTTATACCGGCCAGTTCGACAACGACAGTTACCAAGGGCGTGGCACGCTGGTGCTGACCGACGGCACCGTGCTCAGCGGCACCTGGATCAATGGCCAGCGCGTGCGCGACGCCGAGGGCAAACTGTTGCCTGACACACTCGAGCTCGGCCTGCTGGCACAGGGGCACTTGCTAGACGCTGCGCTGGCCAACATTCCGCCCTCCACCCCGGCAGTGGAGCTGTATTCGTTGACCCTGGGCGGCGATGGCAAGCAAAGCGTGTTTCTGCGCGAATCCGACTACGTCGCCAATATGCTCTCCACCCGCTTCGGCGCCTTCGGCCAGATCCGCCTGGTGAACCATCGTGACCACCTCGCCGACCGCCCGATGGCCACCCGGGAGAACCTGCGCCGCGCGGCCCTGACGCTGGCTGAACGCAGTGGTCCGGAAGACCTCATTTTCATTTACCTGACCAGCCACGGCACCAGCGAACACGAGCTGGTACTGGACCAGCCGCGCATGGAACTGGCCGATCTGCCAGCCGACGAATTGGCCGCCGTTCTCGCCCCGCTGAAAAACCGCGACAAGGTCATCGTGATTTCGTCCTGCTACTCCGGCGGTTTCATTCCCGCACTCAAGGATGAACGGACCCTGATCATGACGGCCTCGCGGGCTGACCGCGTCTCCTTCGGCTGCTCGGAGGAAGCCAACTTCACCTACTTCGGCGATGCCCTGTTCGTCCAGGCCCTGAACCAGACCGATGATCTGGAACAGGCCTTCAAACGGGCCAAGGCCACCGTCGCCGAGCGTGAGCTGGCAGACGGCTTCGAAGCATCCGAACCACAGATCTGGGCACCGAAAACCGTCCTCTCGCACTGGCAACTATTGCGCAAACAACAGGCACGAAAAGCGTTGCAAAGTGCATCCATGCAAAGCAAGGATGCAAACAGCAACTAAGCTGAACAGTATCAAGGGAGAAACACTATGTACTTGACGCCTCAGCATGTGCTGCTCGCCGGAGCCACCGGTTTGACGGGTGAACACCTGCTCGATCGCTTGCTCAGCGAGCCAACGATTACTCGGGTATTGGCCCCCTCGCGCCGGCCACTGGCCAAACACCCGCACCTGGAAAACCCGGTCGGCGACCCGACGGCGTTCCTGCCACAACTGAACGGGCGGGTCGATATCGCCTATTGCTGCCTGGGCACCACGATCAAGCAAGCCGGCTCGGAGCAGGCGTTTCGCGCAGTGGACCTGGACATGGTGGTGGCATTCGCCAAACGCGCACGGGAGATGGGCGCACGGCACCTGATCGTGATCAGTGCCCTGGGAGCCGATCGCCGATCCTCGATTTTCTACAACCGGGTCAAAGGCGAGATGGAGTACGCGTTGCGCGCGCAAGACTGGCCGCAGCTGACTATTTGCCGCCCTTCGCTGTTGCTGGGTGATCGCATTGAGCCGCGCCTGGCCGAGAAAGTCGCCGGCCCCTTGTCACGCCTGATCCCCGGTAAATACCACGGCATCGAAGCCTGCCAACTGGCCCGCGCCATGTGGCGTCTTGCGCTCGAAGAGCAGAATGGCGTGCGGATTGTCGAGTCGGATGAGTTGCGCAAACTCGGCAAATAATCCGCGGACCTGTGGCGAGGGGGCTTGCCCCCCGTTCGACTGAGTAGCAGTCGTAAAAAGGGTACTTGCGGTGAATCAGAAAAATGGAGATGGCCGGTTTTGGGGCTGCTCCGCAGCCCAACGGGGGCAAGCCCCCTCGCCACGCCCTTACAACCCACCCGTTGCCTGAAAACTCACCCCGATCACCGTCAACACCGACAACGGCAACAGCAGTGTGTCGAGCAACGCACTGGCCGGCAGATCAACGCCCGGATAGCTCGGCGCTTGCGCGCCGAAGCGGTCCATCGCGCAACAACCGCCATTCATCGCATACAAATCCAACCGCGTCCCGGCGTACACCACCGGCGCCCCCGGCTTGGCCGCATCGAGGGTGCGCACCGTGGCGCATCCGGCCAATTGCAGCGCCAGCACCATCACCAGCAGCTTATTCATCGCTGGTCAGATGATGCTCGCCCCAACGCGGCAGCATGTCCTGAGGAATATTCAGCAGGTTAAGGATCCGTGCCACGACGAAATCGATCAGGTCGTCGATGGTTTGGGGCTGATGATAAAAGCCCGGTGATGCCGGCAGGATTGTCACGCCCATGTTCGACAACTTGAGCATGTGCTCCAGGTGAATGCTCGAATACGGCGCCTCGCGAGGCACGATAATCAGCTGGCGACGCTCTTTGAGCGTCACATCGGCGGCACGCTCGATCAGGTTGTTGCAGGCGCCGCTAGCGATGGCCGACAAGGTGCCAGTGGAGCACGGCACCACCACCATCGCCGCTGGCGCGCCGGAACCCGAGGCCACCGGCGACATCCAGTCTTCCCTGCCGTACACACGAATCTGCCCGGCGACGGCCCCAGTGTATTCAGTGAGAAACGCCTGCATCATCTGCGGTTTGGAGGGCAGCGTGACGTCAGTTTCGGTCGCCATCACCAACTGCGCGGCCCTGGAAATCAGGAAGTGCACTTCACGATCTTCCCGCACCAGGCAGTCGAGCAGGCGTAAACCGTATTGGGCGCCTGAAGCGCCGGTCATCGCCAGGGTGATGCGGTCCGGGCCGTTGTTCATTTGAGTGCCTCGGCCAACTTGCCGTGAAGGCCGCCGAAGCCGCCGTTGCTCATGATGACCACGTGAGTGCCGGGTTGGGCCTGGCTCTTCACACGATCGATGATGCCCTCAAGGGAATCGCTGACAATCGACGGTACAGTGCACAGTGCCGCTGTGCCCGCCAGGTCCCAGCCGAGGTTGGCGGGTGCGTACCAGATCACCTGATCGGCATCGACCACGCTTTCCGGCAATCCGTCACGGTGCGCGCCAAGCTTCATGGAGTTGGAGCGTGGCTCGATGATCGCGATCAACGGTGCATCGGCGATGCGCTTGCGCAGGCCGTCCAGCGTGGTGGCGATGGCGGTTGGGTGGTGAGCGAAGTCGTCATAGATGGTGATGCCACGGACTTCCGCGACTTTCTCCATCCGGCGTTTCACGCTCTTGAAGGCGCTCAACGCGGCGATGCCCATGGATGGCACCACACCGACGTGGCGTGCAGCGGCCAAAGTGGCCAATGCATTGGCGACGTTGTGCTGACCAGTCATGTCCCATTCGACCACACCCTGGGTGACGCCTTCGAACATCACTTCGAACCTCGAACCATCTTCACTGAGCAGTTTGACCTGCCACTGACCGCCGGCACCGGTAGTTTGCACCGGGGTCCAGCAACCCATTTCAATGACTCGCTGCAAGGCTGGCTCAGTGGTCGGATGAATCACCAGCCCTTCGCTCGGGATGGTCCGCACCAGGTGATGGAACTGCCGCTCGATGGCCGGCAGGTCCGGGAAGATGTCCGCGTGATCGAACTCAAGGTTGTTCAGGATTGCGGTGCGCGGGCGGTAATGTACGAACTTGGAGCGCTTGTCGAAGAACGCACTGTCGTACTCGTCGGCTTCGATGACGAAGAAGGGGGTATCACCCAGGCGCGCGGACACCGAGAAGTTTTGCGGTACGCCGCCGATCAGGAAGCCCGGGGCCATGCCTGCATGCTCCAGCACCCAGGCCAGCATGCTGCTGGTGGTGGTCTTGCCGTGCGTACCGGCAACGGCCAGCACCCAACGACCTTGCAGCACGTGATCGGCCAGCCATTGCGGGCCGGACACATAAGGCAGGCCTTTGTTCAGCACATACTCCACGGCTGGGTTGCCCCGCGACATGGCGTTGCCGATCACCACCAGATCGGGGGCCGGATCAAGTTGCGCCGGGTCGTAGCCTTGGGTCAGCTCGATGCCCTGGGCTTGCAGTTGAGTACTCATCGGCGGATAGACGTTGGCATCGGAGCCGGTCACGTGATGGCCCAGCTCTTTGGCCAGAACCGCCATCGAGCCCATGAAAGTCCCGCAGATACCCAGAATATGAATGTGCATTAGTCGACCTCGTAAAACTTGGTCGCAGGTTAGCTTAGGGAGGTGAAAATCGCACCTGATGTTTCAGATCCGAAGACGCCTTCGCGAGCAAGCCCGCTCCCACATTTTGCTCGGAGGTGTTCACACAGTTGTGTTCACTATAGAACCAAGGTGGGAGCGGGCTTGCTCGCGAATGGCCGCGACACGGTTTACCGGGCAATACCGTGTTTACGCAGCTTGCGATACAGGGTATTGCGACTGACCCCAAGCTGCTCCGCCGTATGCGTCATATGCCAGCGCGTCTGCTCCAGCGCACTGAGCAACGCCAACCGCTCAGCATCCTCCAGCGGATGCTCCGATGGCTCCTCGACAGCCGGCGCCATCGCCGGCCTGGCCGAACGAATCATGGCCGGCAAATCTTCCAGACCGATCCGTCCGTCCTCACACAGGGCTGCCAGCGTACGCAGCACATTTCGCAGCTGGCGCACGTTGCCTGGCCAGGCAAATCCCAACAAGGCCGCGCGTGCCGGCCCGTCAATCAACACCGCTTCTCCGTGCGCCTCTTCGGCCAGTAAAAAATCGAGCAACTGCGATTTGTCACTGCGATCACGCAAAGCCGGCAGCGCGACTTCCAGCCCGTTGAGGCGGTAATACAAATCCTCGCGGAAGCTGCCGTCCTGCACGCGATCCAGTAAATTACGGTGGGTGGCACTGATGATCCGCACGTTAACCGCTTCCGGCTCGCCACCGATCGGCACCACCTGCCGGTCCTCAAGCACCCTCAGCAATCGCGTCTGCAGGGCCAGTGGCATGTCACCGATTTCATCAAGGAACAAGGTGCCGCCGTCGGCCTGTTGCAACTTGCCACGCATGCCTTCCTTGCGTGCGCCGGTGAAGCTGCCGCCACGGTAACCGAACAGCTCGCTTTCGATCAGGCTCTCGGGAATGGCCGCGCAATTGAGGGCGACGAAGGCTTTTTCCGCCCGCTGGCTGGCGTGGTGCACCGCTTTGGCGAAGGCCTCCTTGCCAGACCCGGTTTCGCCGTTGATCAGCAGCGGCACGTCGCGCTCGTACACACGCAAGGCTTTGCGAAAGTCCGCCTGCAAGGTCACATCATCCAGGCAAATACCCGACAGGCGCGGTGCCGGTGCAGCCTTGGGAGCAGGCTCCATCGGAGTCGGCAGTGACCGCCGCGCCTCGCCGCGCAACACCGCGAACAGCTTGCGACCATCACGGGTACGCAATGGCCAACTGGCTGCGGCATTGATACTCGCCCGTCCCAGCAACTCATCGAGCGAGCAATCGAAAAACGCCTCTACCGGTTTACCCAGCAAGCCGCCGCGAATATGCCCCAGCAGGTTCAGCGCACTCTGATTGACCGCGCAGATGCGTCCTTCTCCGTCGAACGCCAGCAGCCCTTCGCTGAACAAACCAACGGACTCGGCCTGCAAGTGAAAACGCAGCAACCATTGATTGTCGAAGCAGCGCAAGAAATAGCAGCTCTCGATCATCTTCGCCGACAGATTGACCAGCGCCATGGTGTGGAACTGGCTTTGCCGCGACACATCGCGCCGCGCCGACGACACGTCGAGCACCGCCAGCAATTCGCCATGAGGATCGAAGACCGGGCTCGCCGAGCAGGTCAGGCCGGTGTGGCGGCCGCGAAAGTGTTCGTCCTGATGGATGGTCAGCGACTGACGCTCCACCAGGCAGGTGCCGATACCGTTTGTGCCTTCACAGGCCTCGCTCCAGTCGGCACCGAGCCAGAGCCCGGCACGCTCGAAAATCTGTCGTTCGGCAGGTGCGGTGACGCAATTGAGGATCACGCCGCGGGCGTCGGTCAGCAGCACTGCATGGCCGGCACCGGAGAGTTGCTGGTGCAGGCTGGTCATTTCATTGCCAGCGATGTGCAGCACTTGCTGCAAGCGTTCGCGGCTTTCGAGGACACGACCGTGTTCCAGCACCGTCGGTGCGATGCTCAGGGCCGGGTCGAGGTGATAGTCCTCAAGGCAGCGCAGCCAGGAGCGGGCGATGGACGGATCACTGCCTGGGCCTTGCAGGTGGGACTTGCCCTGAGTGACGGTCAGAACCTGCTGGGCATGGCGACTCAAATGGTTGTCGTGCATTTCTTATTGTTCTCCCCCCGAAAGGTTTACACGCTCCCTGTAGGAGCTGCCGCAGGCTGCGATCTTTTGATCTTGAAAAAATCAAAGTCAAAAGATCGCAGCCTGCGGCAGCTCCTACAGGGGTGATGCAGCGTCAGTCCTTGTGATTGCCCGAGCATCCTCCAGCCGGGCCTGTATTGCAATGCTGGCAAGACCGCTCGGTCACACGCTGCGCCAGAAACGGTACAAAGTGTCACGCCAGCTGTACCGAAAGCGTCACAGGCGCACTCCATCCGTCCGACAAAAAACGCGCAAGGCCTTGATTTGCCTGAGCTGCAACGCACTGGCCCGCCCCTTGCTCTACGCTTATAGCAAGCGCACATGCGCGACTCCCTATAAGCACAAAAGCAAGGAGAGACCACCATGCGTTACGCTCACCCCGGTACTGAAGGCGCTATCGTTTCGTTCAAAGCCAAATACGGTAACTACATCGGCGGCGAGTTCGTCGCGCCTGTCAAAGGTCAGTACTTCACCAATACCTCGCCAGTGAATGGCCAACCGATTGCCGAATTCCCCCGCTCCACGGCCGAAGACATCGACAAGGCCCTGGACGCTGCCCACGCCGCTGCCGATGCCTGGGGCGCCACGTCCGCCCAGGCGCGCTCGCTGGTGCTGCTGAAAATCGCCGACCGCATCGAACAGAACCTGGAACTGCTGGCAATCACTGAATCCTGGGACAACGGCAAGGCCGTGCGCGAAACCCTCAACGCCGACATCCCGCTGGCCGCCGACCATTTCCGCTACTTCGCCGGCTGCATCCGTGCGCAGGAAGGCAGCGCTGCCGAAATCGACGGCAACACCGTGGCCTATCACATCCATGAACCCCTCGGCGTGGTCGGCCAGATCATTCCGTGGAACTTCCCGATCCTGATGGCCGCCTGGAAACTCGCCCCGGCCCTGGCTGCCGGCAACTGCGTGGTGCTCAAACCCGCCGAGCAAACCCCGCTGGGCATCACCGTGCTGGTCGAACTGATCGGCGACCTGCTGCCACCGGGCGTGCTGAACATCGTGCAAGGCTTCGGCAAAGAAGCCGGCGAAGCGCTGGCCACCAGCAAACGCATCGCCAAGATCGCCTTCACCGGCTCGACCCCGGTCGGCTCGCACATCATGAAATGCGCCGCCGAAAACATCATTCCGTCCACCGTGGAGCTGGGTGGCAAATCACCGAACATCTTCTTCGAAGACATCATGAAGGCCGAACCGTCCTTCATCGAGAAAGCCGCCGAAGGCCTGGTGCTGGCGTTCTTCAACCAGGGCGAAGTCTGCACCTGCCCGTCCCGTGCGCTGGTGCAGGAGTCGATCTACGACGAATTCATGGCCGTCGTGATGAAGAAAGTCCTGCAAATCAAACGCGGCGACCCGCTGGACACCGACACCATGGTCGGCGCCCAGGCGTCCGAGCAGCAGTTCGACAAGATCCTTTCGTACCTGGAAATCGCCAAGGGCGAAGGTGCCGAGTTGCTGACCGGCGGCAAGGTGGAAAAACTCGAGGGCAACCTGGCGAGCGGGTATTACATCCAGCCAACGCTGCTCAAGGGCACCAACAAGATGCGCGTGTTCCAGGAAGAAATTTTTGGCCCGGTGGTGAGCATCACCACCTTCAAGGACGAAGCCGAAGCCCTGGCCATCGCCAACGACACCGAGTTCGGCCTCGGCGCCGGCCTCTGGACCCGCGACATCAACCGCGCCTACCGCATGGGCCGGGCGATCAAGGCCGGTCGTGTATGGACCAACTGCTACCACCTGTACCCGGCGCACGCCGCGTTCGGCGGCTACAAGAAGTCCGGCGTCGGCCGTGAAACCCACAAGATGATGCTCGACCACTATCAGCAGACCAAAAACCTGCTGGTGAGCTACGACATCAATCCGTTGGGCTTCTTCTAAAACCGAGGGCGACACTGATCTCCGTGTCGCCCTTTCTTCCGCCTTCGCGAGCAAGCCCGCTCCCACAGGGGGGGGGGTGTGAACACAAGTCCAATGTGGGAGCGGGCTTGCTCGCGAAGGCGCCCTAAATGACACAACACCCAAGGCCTGGCCGCTCTGGCACGGGCCTTGCGTACCCGTCATTCAGCGTTTCACCCAACCCGTCACACCCGAAAGTCCAAAAGATCGAACAATAAAAAATAGAGAGGACTTATGACTACTTCTTCCACACAGCTCAAACCCACACTCGGCACCCTGCATCTATGGGGCATTGCCGTCGGCCTGGTGATCTCCGGCGAGTACTTCGGCTGGAGTTACGGCTGGGGCACCGCAGGCACCCTGGGTTTTCTCGTCACCGCCTTGATGGTGGCGACGATGTACACCTGCTTCATTTTCAGCTTCACCGAACTGACGACGGCGATTCCCCACGCCGGCGGGCCATTTGCCTATAGTCGTCGGGCCTTTGGTGAGAAAGGCGGGTTGATCGCCGGCATCGCCACCCTGATCGAATTCGTCTTCGCCCCACCGGCCATTGCCATGGCCATCGGCGCCTACCTCAACGTGCAATACCCGGAACTGGACCCGAAGATCGCCGCCGTTGGCGCCTATTTCGTGTTCATGGGCCTGAATATCCTCGGCGTCAGCATCGCGGCCACCTTTGAACTTGTGGTCACCGTGCTGGCCGTCGCTGAACTGCTGGTGTTCATGGGCGTGGTCGCCCCGGGCTTCAGTTTCAGCAACTTCGTACTGAACGGCTGGTCGGGTGCCAATGAGTTCACGATGGGCTCGATTCCTGGCATT
This sequence comes from Pseudomonas sp. Pseusp49, assembly GCF_059491875.1. Taxonomy (NCBI): domain Bacteria; kingdom Pseudomonadati; phylum Pseudomonadota; class Gammaproteobacteria; order Pseudomonadales; family Pseudomonadaceae; genus Pseudomonas; species Pseudomonas sp. Pseusp49. Next base: position 6,040,823 of record NZ_CP168514.1, read on the forward strand.
TTCGCCGCCATTCCCTTCGCGATCTGGTTCTTTCTCGCCATTGAAGGCGCAGCCATGGCCGCCGAGGAAGCCAAGGACCCGAAACGCACCATCCCCAAGGCCTACGTCAGCGGCATTCTGACCCTGGTATTCCTGGCCATCGGCGTGATGGTGATGGCCGGCGGCGTCGGCGACTGGCGCCAACTGTCGAACATCAACGATCCGCTGCCCCAGGCGATGAAAGCCGTGGTCGGCAATAATTCGACCTGGATGCACATGCTGGTATGGATCGGTCTGTTCGGCCTGGTGGCGAGTTTCCACGGGATCATTCTTGGCTATTCTCGCCAATTCTTCGCCCTGGCTCGCGCCGGCTACTTGCCCAAAGGCCTGGCCAAACTCTCGCGCTTCCAGACGCCGCACCGGGCTATTCTGGCCGGTGGCGTGATCGGCATTGCGGCCATCTACAGCGATGGCCTGGTGAACCTGCAAGGCATGACGCTGACGGCGGCGATGATCACCATGTCGGTATTCGGCGCCATCGTGATGTACATCATCAGTATGCTGAGCCTGTTCAAACTGCGTAAAACCGAACCGAATCTGGAACGCACCTTCCGCGCACCGGGCTATCCGATCGTACCGGGGATCGCGCTGTTCCTGGCGGTGGTGTGCCTGGTGGCGATGGCGTGGTTCAACACCTTGATCGGCCTGATCTTCCTCGGGTTCATGATCGCCGGTTACCTGTACTTCCAGTTGACCGCCCGGCAGCGCTCCGAAGCACCGGCGGACGCTATGCTCGAAGGTATCTAAATGCACCGGTGCCGGGCCCGCTGCCCGGCGCCTGCATGATTGAAGTGCACGCAGTTCCCCTGTGGGAGCGGGCTTGCTCGCGAAGGCGTCGTGTCAGTCGGCATCTATTTTGAAAGCCACACCGCATTCGCGAGCAAGCCCGCTCCCACAGGAAGAGCAGATTGCAGTAATTATTGGAGGACACCGCCCCATGGCCACATTCGCCCATACCGTCGGCGCCCAGACTTACCGCTTTGACAGCCTCAAGGAAGTGATGGCCAAGGCCAGCCCGGCCCGCTCCGGAGATTTTCTGGCCGGCGTCGCCGCGCTCAACGATGGCGAGCGAGTGGCCGCACAGATGGCTTTGGCCGACACGCCGCTAAGTCACTTTCTGCAGGAAGCATTGATCCCCTACGAATCCGATGAAGTGACGCGTCTGATCATCGACACCCACGACAAAAATGCCTTCGCGGTCGTCAGCCACCTCACCGTCGGCGGTTTCCGCGACTGGCTGCTCAGTGATGCCGCCGATGAACAGGTCCTGCGCGCCCTGGCACCCGGTCTGACGCCGGAAATGGCCGCCGCCGTATCAAAGATCATGCGTGTGCAGGATCTGGTGCTGGTGGCGCAAAAAATCCGCGTGGTCACGCAGTTTCGCGGCACCCTGGGTCTTCGCGGACGCCTGTCCACGCGACTGCAACCGAACCACCCCACCGACGAACCGGCCGGCATCGCCGCGAGCATTCTCGACGGCCTGCTGCACGGCAATGGCGACGCGATGATCGGGATCAACCCGGCCACCGACAGCATTGCCTCGATTTGCGCGATGCTGGAGATGCTCGACGCAATCATCCAGCGCTACGAAATCCCGACCCAGGCGTGTGTGCTGACCCATGTCACCACATCGATCGAGGCGGTCAATCGCGGCGTCCCGTTGGATCTGGTGTTCCAGTCGATCGCCGGCACCGAAGCGGCCAATGCCAGTTTCGGCATCAACCTGAGCGTGTTGAAGGAAGGCTATGACGCCGGATTGAGTCTGAATCGCGGCACCCTGGGCCAGAACCTGATGTACTTCGAAACCGGCCAGGGCAGCGCTCTGTCGGCCAACGCTCACCATGGCGTCGATCAACAAACCTGCGAAACCCGCGCCTATGCCGTCGCGCGTCACTTCAACCCGTTTCTGGTCAACACCGTTGTCGGCTTTATCGGCCCGGAATACCTGTACAACGGCAAACAAATCATCCGCGCCGGCCTGGAGGACCACTTCTGCGGCAAATTGCTCGGTGTGCCCATGGGTTGCGACATCTGCTACACCAACCATGCCGAAGCCGACCAGGACGACATGGACACCCTGCTGACCCTGCTGGGTGTCGCCGGGATCAACTTCATCATGGGTATCCCGGGTTCCGACGACATCATGCTCAACTACCAGACCACCTCGTTCCACGATGCGCTCTACGCAAGGCAGACCCTGGGGTTGAAGCCCGCGCCGGAGTTCGAGCAATGGCTGGCGAAAATGGGCATCTTCACTCAATCGGACGGCAGGATTCTCTTCGGTGACAGCCTTCCGCCGGCCTTTCGGCAGGCCTTGGCGCAATTGGGATGAGCAATGATATGGATAAACTACCCTTCGACCCCCACAACCCATGGCTGGAACTGCGACGCCTGACACCGGCGCGAATAGCCCTGGGCCGAACCGGCACCAGTATTCCCACCCGCGCGCAATTGGACTTCCAGTACGCCCACGCCCAGGCACGGGATGCGGTGCACTTGCCGTTCGATCACGCGGCACTCAACTCACAACTGGCCGAACGCGGACACCAAAGCCTTTTGCTGCACAGCGCCGCAATCGACCGCAACAGTTACCTGCAACGCCCGGACCTGGGACGAAAGCTGAGTGACGCGTCGGCAAAGACCCTGCGTGACTACGCTGCGGCGCATCCTGGCGGAGTCGATCTGGTGATTGTGATTGCCGACGGCCTGTCGGCACTGGCCGTTCATCGCCATACCCTGCCCTTTCTGGCACGCCTCGAAGAACAGATTGCAGCCGAAGGCTGGACTGTTGCGCCGGTGATATTGGTGGAACAGGGGCGCGTGGCGGTCGCTGACGAAATCGGTGAGCTGCTGGGTGCGAAAATGACCGTCATCCTCATCGGTGAACGCCCTGGCCTCAGCTCCCCGGACAGCCTGGGGTTATATTTCACCTACAATCCCAAAGTCGGCCTTACCGATGCCTACCGCAATTGCATCTCCAACGTGCGGCTCGAGGGCCTGAGTTACGGCATGGCGGCACACCGTTTGCTGTACTTGATGCGCGAAGCCTGCCGACGGCAGCTGTCAGGGGTCAATCTGAAGGATGAAGCACAGGTTCAGACACTGGAATCGGACGCGGGAGCCGACATGAAAGATAATTTCCTGCTTGGGCCGCCGAATGCCTGAACCGCTTCCGCATTGCACATTCGTACCAGTTTAAGGCAGGATCGTTGCACGGCCGCCAAGGGTTTCCCATCGCCGTCAGAGACGTAAGACAGCCACTTGAAGACGAGACCTACCATGCGGATTATTCAAGCGACCCTCGAACACCTGGACCTGCTGACCCCGTTGTTCGTCAAATATCGCGAGTTTTATGGCTCCCTGCCGTATCCGGACTCGTCCCGGGCGTTCCTCGAAAAACGCCTGCGTCGCAAGGAGTCGGTGATCTACCTGGCGCTGTCCGATGACGACAGCCACAAGCTGATGGGCTTCTGTCAGCTGTATCCGAGCTTCTCCTCGCTGTCACTCAAACGCGTGTGGATCCTCAACGACATCTATGTCGCCGAGGACGCCCGCCGCCAGTTGGTGGCCGACAACCTGATCCGTACCGCGAAAAAAATGGCCAAGGAAACCAATGCCGTACGCATGCGCGTTTCCACCAGCAGCAACAACGAAATCGCGCAGAAAACCTACGAGTCCATCGGATTCAAGGTAGACACCGAATTCAAGAACTATGTGCTGCCGATCAGCGACGAACTCTAAACCAACCGCACCCTGCTCGCGATGGCATCGCGAGCAGGCTCGCTTCGACCTGTTCGTTATCAAACATCAGCCCTGTCATGACATTCCCCGCTACAATCTCGACGCGATTTTCACCAATCGCCTCGTATAATCCCGATATTCCCGGCTTGTAAGAAAAACTACCCCTATCCGTAGTCTTACGCGAAGTCATCCGCACAGGCCTGCAGAGTCGGGCCAATACCACAGGTGCTATCCATGGATTTCAACCCGATCGACATTGTCCTGCATCTCGACGTCTACCTCGACATGCTTGTAGCCAACTACGGGGCATGGATCTACGCCATTCTGTTCATGGTGATCTTTTGTGAAACCGGCCTGGTGGTCATGCCCTTCCTGCCGGGCGACTCCCTGCTGTTCATCGCCGGCGCCGTGGCGGCCGGTGGCGGCATGGACCCGGTACTGCTCGGCGGCCTGCTGATGCTGGCAGCGATCCTGGGCGACAGCACCAACTACATCATCGGACGAACGGCAGGTGAAAAACTGTTCAGCAATCCGAACTCGAAGATCTTCCGCCGCGACTATCTGCAACAAACTCACGACTTCTACGACAAGCATGGCGGCAAAACCGTGACCCTGGCGCGCTTCCTGCCCATCATCCGGACCTTTGCACCTTTCGTCGCCGGCGTGGGGAAAATGCCCTATCCGCGCTTCTTCGCCTTCAGCGTGCTGGGCACCATACTGTGGGTCGGTGGCCTGGTGACCCTCGGTTATTTCTTCGGCAACGTACCGTTCATCAAGAAAAACCTGTCGCTGCTGATTGTGGGCATCATCCTGTTGTCGCTGGTGCCGATGATCATCGGCATGGTGCGTAGCCGCCTTGCCGGTTCGAGTTCAAAAGCCGAATCGCGCTGACACGATGTGGTCCCTGAGCGCCTGGCGTCGCCGGCGCACCCTGGCCAGGCACCCGATTGCCGATGACATGTGGCAACGGGTGCGCCATCACCTGAGCTTTCTCGATGGCATCAGCGCCGTCGAAGACCAATGGCTGCGCGAAGCCTGCGTGCTGTTCCTCGAAGACAAGCACCTGAGCGCCCTGCCCGGCGTCGAACTGCATCAGGAGCAACGCCTGCTGCTCGCTGCCCAGGCGCAACTGCCGCTGCTTCACCTCGGCGACCTGAACTGGTATCAGGGCTTCCACGAAATCATTCTCTACCCCGATGACTTCCTCAGCCCCCAGCGCCATCGCGACGCCAGCGGCGTCGAGCACGAATGGGATGGTGAGCACAGCGGTGAAGCCTGGCAGCAAGGCCCGATCATCCTCGCCTGGCCCGGCGTCATGGCCAGCGGAGGCTGGGAAGGCTACAACCTGGTGATCCACGAACTGGCGCACAAACTCGACATGCTCAACGGTGACGCCAACGGCCTGCCGCCACTGCATCCCGACATGCGGGTCAGCGACTGGGCCAAGGTCATGCAAGAGGCCTACGACGACCTCGACCGGCAACTGGAACGCAATCCCGACGCTGAAACCGCCATCGACCCGTACGCCGCCGAAAACCCTGCCGAGTTCTTCGCCGTCACCAGCGAATACTTCTTCAGCGCTCCGGATTTGCTACACGAGGCTTATCCACAGGTGTACCAACAGCTGAAGCTGTTCTATCGCCAGGACCCGCTGGCAAGGTTGAAGCAACTTCAGGCGCATGACCCTGTCTATCAGGCACACCAGTGAGCGCCATACGACTTCTGGTACATGGCGTCGACACAGGAATATGCCTATAATCGCCGCCACTTTTTGGTCAATCCGGCCAAGTGTTTCTGGTCAACTAACGGGGGCAACGCCCAATGAGCTACAGCAAGATTCCGGCTGGCAAAGACCTGCCGAACGACATCTACGTCGCGATCGAGATTCCGGCCAACCACGCGCCGATCAAATACGAAATCGACAAAGACAGCGATTGCCTGTTCGTTGACCGTTTCATGGCCACCCCAATGTTCTACCCGGCCAACTACGGTTACATCCCGAACACCCTGGCTGACGACGGTGATCCCCTCGACGTGCTGGTCGTGACCCCTTACCCGGTTGCTCCTGGTTCGGTGATCCGCGCTCGCCCGGTCGGCATCCTGAACATGACCGACGACGGCGGCGGCGATGCCAAAGTCATCGCAGTTCCGCACGACAAGCTGTCCCAGCTATACGTCGACGTCAAGGAATACACCGACCTGCCAGCACTGCTGATCCAGCAGATCGAGCACTTCTTCGCGAACTACAAAGATCTCGAAAAAGGCAAATGGGTGAAGATCGAAGGCTGGGCCGGTGCAGACGCCGCCCGCGACGCGATCACCAAGTCGGTTGCAGCCTATAAAGGTTAAGAGAAGCCGCGAGCTTCCAGCGACAGGCTGCGAGAAAACCCCGGTTTATCCGGGGTTTTTTGTGGGCGCTTGATAAGCGCGTTAAACATGATGTTTAACCTTGTTCGATCTTGGTTTTTATCTGTTTAAAATTCCTCAAGAACGTCTTACATCCGGTCGTAAATTACCCACGAAATTTGAACGAGGCGTTTATTCAAACCCTTACCCGCCGTCAGTAGACTCGCGTTCATGAAAAAGAACACTAGCGGCCCACGCTTTAAAGCGCTCCTCGAAGCAGCGAACATCACAACCACCGGATTTGCCGACTTTCTGGATACGGCTCCGCAAAATGTCCATAACTGGTACACCCGCGGCGTGCCTGCCCATTGCATGGAAGAAGTCGCCAGAAAACTCTCCGTCAACAGTGACTGGCTGAAAACCGGCGAAGGCTCGAAAGACGCCCGGCATCTGCGCCTGATCGAGGAGTCCGGCAACATCTTCGACGCCCAAACCATCCGCGGTATCTACACGGTCATCGAGCCTGTCGACGTCGAACTGCCTTTCTATAAAGAAGCTGTCATCGCCCCGGGATCCAACAAAACCCACGTCATAGAAGATCCCGAGACGTCCATCCGCCTGCCCCGCAGCCATCTCGACTCACTGGAAATCAACCACGCCGATGCTATCTGCGCCTTCATGAGCGGCAACAGCATGGGGGAGAAAATTGAAGACGGTTCGACCCTGGCGATTGATCGTGGCCTGACCCAGATTATCGATGGCGAGATCTACGCCATCGAACATGACGGCATGCTGCGCATCAAGTACCTGCACCGACTACCGGGCAACTCCCTGCGATTGCGCAGCCACAACCGCGCCGAGTACCCGGATGAAATCTTCCGGGCGGCACAAATCGAGGAACAGAACATCCGGGTACTGGGCTGGGTGTTCTGGTGGTCGACCCTGAACAAACGGCGGCCTGCGGTGCCGTTTCTTTAAACGCTCCACAACGCCCATCGGCCATCCAGCCAGGTGGCCGAACAGCTCTGCACGGCACTTCCCGCTGGGAATTTCCGTCAAACCTGCGTATGCTGCGCCCCACATTTACGCATCGACCCGCCCTGCGGCTCAGATGCGCTGACCTGACAGATGATTTTCTCACCAGGTCCCACAGCCGGACGCAAGATCCGGGTGTACGTTTTGAAGGCTGGCGCGGTTTACCAAAAATGATCCAAGCCAGTCCCCGAGAAGCCGGCCACAAGCCGGCTTTTTAATGCCTGAAAGAAGGCGATTCACAACAAAAATCACTCAGCCCCTTCAGTATTCTGCGCATAAAACTCCTGCAGTTTGGCTTGCAACAGTTTCTTGTCTGGCAATTGAGTGCGGTACTCCGCAATCAAGGCTGGCGACAGTGAGCGGTTCAAGGCGTACTCGACGATTTCGTCCTCTTTGCTCGCGCACAGCAATACGCCGAGCGCCGGGTTTTCGTGTGGTTTGCGGACATTGCGGTCCAACGCTTCAAGATAAAAATCCATTTTCCCCAAGTATTCCGGCTCAAAGCGCCCGACCTTGAGTTCGATCGCCACCAGGCAGTTCAGCCCGCGGTGGAAAAACAATAGATCCAGCGCAAAGTCCCGCCCGCCTACCTGCAACGGATATTGCGAACCCACAAAGCAGAAGTCCCTGCCCAGTTCGATCAGAAAATCCCTGAGCTTGTGCAGCAGACCTCCATGCAAGTCCGTCTCTGCATGACCACGCTCCAGAGCCAGAAACTCGACCACATAGGCATCCTTGAACACGTCCAGGGCCTGGGGATGAATTTGTCGCAGCGGTGCTGAGACTTTTGCCGGGCTGACCACTGAACGTTCAAACAGAGCGGCCTTGAACTGCCGTTCCAGTTCGCGGCTCGACCACTTTTCCTGGATTGCCATGCGCAGGTAAAACTCGCGCTCCTCCGGGTGTTTGCTCTGGTTGAGGATGATCAGATTTTGAGTCCATGGTAATTGTCTCAGCAGTGCTGAGACTTTTACGTCATGCCTGTACGCTTCGAAAAATTGACGCATACGAAACAGGTTAGGCCGGGTAAAACCTCGCAATCCCGGCTGGGTACGAGCGAGATGAGCGGCCAGTTGTGCCACCACTCCATCACCCCACTCCGCCGCTTCAATCTTGCGGCTGATGTAGGCCCCAACCTGCCAGTGCAGCTCTATCAGCTCGGTGTTGACCGCCTGCATGGCGCGTTGTCGAGCAGTCACAATCAGTTGGGTAATTTCACTGAAAGCAGAATCGAGAGGGGTATTGCCAGGAAGATCATTCACGTCAGGGCATTTCCATGTCAGCTGGAGGGCTTTCTCAATTACTCCTGAAACCGACGCAGGAACATTCACAATGTATTTCTGCATGAAACAACGCTAACAAGCATTCATCCCGCCCAGAGAACACTTGCCAAGCCAAAATGGCCGATGCTAAATCCACCCAGTCCATAGACCGCTACCCTTAGCCCGGAAGAGGCTCAGCCGGTCGGACTTCGCTTTCAAGCTCAACGATGAAGCCCTGTATGGCGCCAAGGATCACGGGCGCAATCGTGTGCAAACCCTGCGCAAGTTGTACCTCAACCTCACGGATAGCTGAACGATTTCACCAACGTCAATTCCCCGACCGCCCGCATCGGCACCAGGAAGGTCTCCATCTTCTCGCTCGGCGTGCCTTCCTCGGTAATCACCGTCACCTGCGCGGTGGTCAGCGCTTGTACCGCGTCTTCCTGCCCCTCCTCATCACTGCTGTAGCCGCCACCGAAGTAGTTCACATACACCAGGTACTGGCCCTTGATCGGTGCAGGCATGGCGAAGATTTCCGGGCCGTAGCCGGTAGTGACGTCGACGTCGAGCGCTGCGCCGTTGGGGGCGATGCGGTCGCCGTACCAGATGTGCGCGCCGTCGGGGGTGATGAGGTGCAGGTCGAGGTCGGTGTTGTCGCTGTCCCATGCCAGTAGTACACGTAACTTGGCCGGAGTCGCACCGCCGCTGCTGTTGAGGAATTGCGTGCGGTGGCGTTGCTGGCCATCGGGGTTGCGAACTTCGACGCTGTTGCTGCCGTTGGGGAATGAGAACGGGCGATCGAAGCGGCCGGCCGGGTCGATTTTCAGCGGCATGCTTACCCCGTTGACGATCAGCCGGCCGGGCTCTGTGGATTTCGCTGTGGCTTTGATCTGGCCGCTGATGCGTGCGGTGCTGGCCTGCCCTGCCGGTGTGTTGACCGATGAGGCCGGGTAGTTGACAACCTGCCGGAAGCCTTCCCCCTCGCCCTCGGGCGCGCCGGTGCGCCAGCCGCCTGCGGGGGTGTCGAGTTTGACGCTGTCCGCCGCCATCACTGATGGCAACGCCAGCAGCGAGCAGAGACACAGCAAGACCTGTGGATAACGGAGTTTCATGGTCTATTCCAGCAAGAGGTGGCGGGCGAGCCCTTCGATGTAGGTTTCATCCTGGCCGTTGGGGTGTGCCTCGAAGGCCAGGTGCAGGTATTCGTGGGTCAGGTCGAGGCGGTCTTGCAGCGTCAGCACGCCACGCACGTAGATACGCTGACGTTCGCGGTCGACATAGGGGCGTCCGAAGGCCAGGCGGCATACGGCGAAGGTGCCGACTTCGTTGTAGCCGGTTTCGCTTTCAAGCTGCGCACGCCAGCCGCGTCGTTGTTTCTGCAGCCAGTCTTGCGCGGCAGGCAATGCTTCGCAGGACGCGACCGGGTTGTCCCAGCGACTGAGACTGGCGCGTGGGTAGGCGTGCAGCAGGATGGCGTCGTAGCGCTGGCCGGCACGGGCCTGTTCGACGGCTTGCTGCCAGGACAACTTGTCCGGGCCGGGTTGATCGGAATGATAGGTGACGGTACTGCCGGCCAGGACCAGGTCGCTGGTCCACGCAGCGATGCCGCGGGACTCGGAGGATGCCGGACGCGGCGCGACCCGCTGACGGCTGCTGCTGTCGTCGATGCTCAGGCAATCGCCGCTGCGCGTGGCGTTTTGCAGCAGGTACGTGCGGATGGCCACCGCGAGGGCTTTGGCGGCCTCGACCGGCTCGGCAGTGGCTTCGCGCTGGAGCACACGGGCGACGTACTCTTCGCGATCCAGCCGGGCGACGAGCTTGTCGTCCAGCAGAAAAAGTTCGCCGTCACTGTGGATATCCAGCGCATTGCCGTTGGCGAACTCGACGCGGTAGTCACCCTGTAACGCCCCGGAAGACACCACACTGCCCTGTGACAGCACGCGCCGAAGTGGATAGCGGGAGAACAGGTCGACCTCTACACACTTCCCTGCATCCGCAGGCCAGGCAACAGGAATCACCGCGGACAATGCCTGCGCGTAATCACGCAGTACCCGCTGACTGGTGCCCCGCCCCCCGGCCCAGACCGGCGCACCATCCGCCGTCCAACCGGCAAATCCGCCCTGGCGTGACGTGCCATCCTGATCCGCCAACCAGCTCCAGGTCTTCACCCGCAGGCGGCTTCCGAGTTCGCCGACGACATGGCCATCGGCGGCATTGAGCACCACATCGAGCAACACACGTCGGGCCTGATCCTGCGCCGGCAGCACGGCCAACACCTTCAACAGCTGCGCCACCGAAACCCGGGTAGCCGGTTGCAACGAAGGCAAATCCAGCAACCATGGCGGCGCCTGCCGTGCCTGCCAATAGGCTCGCCAGTCGGCCTCGCGGATGCCTAGTCGCGCAGGTTCGAAATACAGACCGCATGACTTCACCAGCGCCTGATCGCGTTCGATCCTGCCACCCGCCGTGCAGCAATAGACTTCTTCCTTCGACTGGCCGCGACATTCATAAGCCGGCTCACGCGCACCGGTGTCCACCAGCCAGGCGTAGACGAACAACTTCCACACACTGCCCAGTGGCGTCTGCAAGGTCTGCGGCAGTGGCTCGTGGGCGACCACCTGAGTTCGGCCCAACGACAATAAATCGCCCTTGAAGGCCAGGCGCAGCGGTTCGTCCTGCGCCGTCGCCAGCGCAGTGATCAAACACAGCAACCCACCCATCAGCAGCCTGTGCACGTCAGTGAACCGTGACCTGGCCAAGGGCTGCCTTTTGTTCCATCGCCTGATGCTGCGGCGCATACACCTGAGTGAATCGCACCGGCGGCAAGTTGAACTGCCCCTTCTGCGAGAAACGCACCAGATGCCGCAGGCGTAATTCGCCACTCAAGGCATCGACCGGAACGGCATAGGCCATTTGCCCCGGCTCGAAACGCGCCTTCTCCAGCGATGTCGGTTCGGTGCCAGCCTTGCCCATGAGCTTGATGCCCCAGGTCGTGCGCTCGACATCGGCGCCCGGTGGCAGCGGCACTTCCAGCAGGCCGTAGCGCAGCGGTTTGGCGGCTTTGCTGGTGATGATCACTTCATCGAGATAGAGGTTGTCGCTGGACAGCGGCGCGTTGCCGACCGCTTCGAGTTTGAAAGTGAAAGCCTCATCCCCCGGCACCAGCCGCGACAGGCGACGGGTGATGGTCACGGCCATCAGATCCACCGCCGGCTGCTGGCTGCGATAGCTCAATGCAGCGCGCAGCGGACGCTCCTGCACCCCGCTCAGCGTCAATACCGCCGGCACTGGCGCAGGCCCCTGCCACGTCCAAAACATCTCACCAGAAACCCCGTACTGTTTCTTCCAGCCTTCACCCGGGGCCAATGCAATGGTGGGCGATGCCTGCTCGATGCTGCGTTGCAGCCAGGTGAGCGACAATGCCCGTTCCAGGGTCGATTGTTGTGGCAACAGGCGTTGCAGTAATGCCTGAGCGCGAACCTGATCGAAGGGTTGCAGCGACAGGTTCAGCGCTTCGGCAAACGGCTGGGAACTGATCGCCAGACGTTGCTGCGCGTCGGCCAGTTGCCGATTGAACGCATCCGGCAAGGCGACCTTCGCCTGCCTGGCCAGCGAGGCCGTCAGCACTCGCGCGGCAGCCAGTCCCAGGGCTGAGTCAGGATCGCTCATGACGAGGCTGTCTTCACCGCCTTCCATCAGATTCGCAGCACTGCCCTCGCCCGCTTTCGCCAGATCATCCATCAGGCCACTGAGCAAGGTGTTGACAGGCAACTGCATCTGTTTGGCGAACGACAGGATCAGCGCCCGCTGCAGCAGCGGCGTGTTGTTCGCCTGTTTGGCGTAGACCTCCAGCACCCGCTGCCAGTGCTCCGACGGCAGGCTCAGGTCCAGCACCCGGCTGGCGTGCCAGTCAGCGTAATAGGCGTAGGCGGTGAGGAACGCGTCCGGCTCGCCGTCCATGCCCCACCAGGTGAAGCTCGCCGAAGGACCGGCCATTTGTACCAGGCGCAGGCGACTGTTTTGCATGATCAGGCGCAAGCGATCGCGGATCTGCGGATTCGCCGCCAGCGTCGGGTAGGCAATGCTCAACGGCAACAGGCGACTGGCGGTCTGCTCGACACCACCATAGGGGTAGCTCAACAGATCGTCGAGGGCCGAACGGAACAACGCTTGCGGACTGTCATCCAGGCGCAGGCGAATATCGGTCGCGTCTGCCGGCAGAGTCAGCGGTGTATCGCCGCTGCTCACATCGAGACTCTGGGATTGCGTCACCCGCCAGCCTTCACCGGTCGCGCTCAGGTTCACCGTCAACGCGTCAGCAGATTTGCCGTCCTGCACCAACTCGGCGCTCCACTCGCCATTGGCCAGTTCAAATGCCGGCAACGGGATGTAGTTGATGCCGCTGTTCAGGGTCACAGGCACGCGCTGTTCGTTGCTGGCGTAACGGGTCACCAGTTCGGCCTTGACCGGTTTCTCGGCTTGACTGAAGGCGAACACACCGAGGTCCGGTTTGTCGCCGGTACGGAATCGAATCGGCCCGCTCCACTTCAGGTACAGCGGTTTTTCCGAGCGTACGAATTGCTTCTTCTGCCCGACCTGACCGTCATCGGCGATGGCCCTGGCGGTAATACGCCAGCGGGTCAGGGAGTCGGGCATCTTGAAGGTGAAACGGGTCTTTCCGTTGGCATCGGTCAGCAATTCTGGCTGCCACGCTGCCGTGTCGACGTCCTCGCGACGCGGCCGTTCCAGCACCTTCACGCCGCGCTCACTGCGATTGGCTTTGCCTGGTGCACCGGGGCTGCCCGGCAAGGCGACGTCATAACTGATGAACGACAAACTGGCGCTGGTGCGCACGTTGTTGCGTCGAGGGTGATAGAAGAACTGGTCGATGCTCGGCGCCACTTCCGGTTGCAGCGCGTAGACCATTTCATCGACCACGCTGACCGTCAGGTGTGCCGGGATCGGCTTACCGGCAAATTGAGTCGTCAGGTCCACCGAGACGGTTTCGCCCGGCTGGTAGGTGTCTTTATCGGTGGCGATGGCCACCTCGATTTGTGGCGTTACCACCTTGATGCCGGCGTTCTGGAAACTGTACTGGCCGCCCTTGGTGTACAGCACCGAGAAGGTCAGGTTCGGCGCGAAGCCGTCCTTCACCGGGATGCGCGCACGGTATTGGGTATCGCTGAGCTTTTCCGTCTTCAGCCAGTCACCGCCTCTGGACAGCAGCGCGGTCGCCTCGACCTTGTCCCGCTCCAGCGACAGCAAGGCATCGTTGACCGGTTCCGGGAAAGTGATCAGCGCCAGCGCTTCATCGCCCGTGATGTACTCGGGCTTGTCGAGGACGATTTCCACGGTGCCGGGCACGGCTTTGACACCTTCACCGGTTACCGAATGCCCGGTGGCGCCGACCACGCGACCGTGGTCATCCTTGAGCGTCAGGTTGTAGGTGCCCGGTCGGTCAAAGGCCAGGGTGAAACCTTTGTCGGTTGCCGCGAGTTTACCTTCGCCGGTGCTCTGGTCTTCCAGACGTACCCAGCCGTAGCTGCCCGGTGTAACGGCCTGCGCCTGCTCGCCTTCGCGGGCGTAGCTGAACGCAACCTTGTCGCCCACCGCGCTGAAGCGTCGGGGCGCGCTCAAGCGGAAGGTCGCCGCGCCACGGTCGATGAGGATTTCCTTGGTGGTCTTGACCCGATACGCCGCGCCGTCGCTGGCAAACACGGTCAACATGTAGCGACTCGGCTTGTCGGCGGCGGGCAGGTCGAGCGTTGCGTTGCCCTTGGCGTCGGTGGTCAGTTCGGTACTGGTCAGCTCCACCGGAAATTGCCCGAGGTATTGCAGCTCGTTGTCGACCATCGACAGCTGTTGGGCGCGCAGGCTCAGGCTCAATTTCGCATTGGCCACCGGTTTGCCGTCCGGATACAGCAGCACCAGGTTGCCCTTGACCGGCTCGCCGGTGCGGTAATCCTGCTTGGCCAGATTGAGCGAAATCTCGAAGTGCGGCTTGATGTATTCAGCGACGCGGAAGGCGCTGCTGTAGGTCTGGTCCTTGTAGGTGAAACGCAGTTCATAACCACCGGCCACGGCATTGTCCGGCAACTGGAAGCGGCCCTGGGTGCCGGCCCTGGAATCGAGCTTCAGATCAAGGGATTGCAGCGCCGTGCCGGTGGCATCGAGCACGCTCACATTGACGTCGGCAGCGCTTGGCTGCACCGAGTCCCGCGCGTTCTTGAATTCACGTCCGACGATTTTCAGCGACACCCAATCCCCCGGTCGATACAGCGGCCGGTCGGTGAAGGCATAGAGTTTGGTGTCGTAGATTTCGCTGTCGTAGTAGAAATTCTCTGAGACGAACACCCCACCCTCTTCGTCCTCGCCGATCAAGAAGGAACGCTCGGGGCTGACGTGCTTCAGGCGCAGCAAGCCGTCGTCATCCGTGGCGCCGCTGCTCATCACACCCAGACCGTCGGTCCACAGCACATTGACCTTCGGCACCGAGCTGCCTTCGTGTTTGCGCGCAGCCCACACCAGCAATTCATCACCGGCAATCTTGCTCACCGCCACGGTGTTGGAGACGAACACCATGGTGGTCGCGCGGTACTTGCCGATCAGCGCTTCCACCAGATAAAGACCCGGTTTGAGATTGCCCAGCGGGATGTACACATTGCCCGGCGCGACACTGACAAATTCGCTGGAAGACCCGGCCAGGTTCACCCCCGCCGGTGGCTGGATCGGCTTGGCCTGCCACAACGGGTAACGGAACTGGCTGACCACCGGCAAACCCGGTATCAACGCGAATTGCGGCTGCGCATCGTAGGGCGTCGGCGCGGCCATCGCATTGCCCATCTTCAGTTCCGGCACTTCCTCGGTGACTTGTTTACGCGACTCGTAGGAAAACGCCCGCTGCATCACCCGACGGGATTTGCGATACCAGTTGTCCCACAGGTACGCGAGGGTGTTGGACAGGCCTTCACCCTTGAACTGGCCATCGCTGACCACCCGATGCAGATTCTTCTGGCGCTTGAGGAAGTCCAGCGGCTTGTCGATGCGATACACCCGAATGTCCGCGCCGCCATAAGGTTCCATGCGAAACCGGCGATAGTCGCGGCCCGGCGCTTCGAGGCGCACCATCGCTGGTTCATCGCTGGCGAAACTGCTGTCCGCCAGCAGGAAGAAGCTCTCGCCGGCCACCGGCGCATAGCCGCTGGCCGGGACCGAGTCATCGGCGTTAACCACCGAGAGTGGCAGCATCCACACCAACATCAGAGACAGAAAACGCAGCATGCGGGCACCGGTCATTGGGAGAGAAAATTCAGTCGATAGACGCCGATGAAGTTGGGGTTGGCTGCGTCGGGTATCCATCGGGTGTCCTTCCATGTCATGAGTTGCTGCAGGCTTGCCGAACGCATGCCGTTGTCGGTGGGGGTGGTGGTACCGGTGTGATAGGCGATGTAGCGGCCCATCCAGATCATCAGGTGCTGGTCGTCGCCCTGATCGAAAAACATCAGGTCGCCGGGGCGTGCCTGTGACACATCGCGGCTGACCAGATGGCTGTTGAACTGGATCAATTTGATCGCGTTGACGTACGGCCCGACCTTGCCGCCGCCCTGCTGCCACTGTTGGGCGAGACCGCGCTGGGCATCGCTCAATGGCAGCTCCGGCGGCAGGTAACGATTGGACAGGCCATTGCTGCGCAGCCATTTGTCGTCATGGACTTTCAGCGCTTCATTGGCGGCAAAGCGCACCAGCCCGGCGCAATCCTGCTGGAACCAGCGCGGGCTCGGACCCTGGCTCAGTTGCTCTTGGGCGATGCGCACGAACCAGGCGCGGAACACCTGGGATTGCTGTGGGTCGAGTGACGGCGTCTCGACGGCGTGGGCACCTGCGCTCAGCAACAACGCCAGCAGGCCGAGACTTCGGATCAATGCCGTCACAGCGCTTTCCACTCCAGCGGCAGCCATTGCCAATGGCCGTCTGGCTCGCTGCCTTCGGGCAAGGTCAGGGCGTATTTGCCGTAGCCACCTAGCGTACGCAGCTTCGGCATCAGGAAGGTTTGCGCGGCGTTGTAGAACACCGGCTCCATGTCCTGCGGCAGGCTGTCGAGAGTTTCCTGCTGCATCAGTTGCGCCATGGAATCGGGGCCGAAATAGACGGGCATCAGCAAGTCCTTGGGCACCACGTCGGCCATCGGCGGGAAACGTTTGTCGAGGGTGCCGAGGGCCTTGTCCACCAGCTTGTCGTCGAGGGAAAACAGCAACGTCGAGCCATGCCGCGCCAGGCTGACTTTCATGAACGCCTTGCCGGTGATGGCATCGGGATCTTGAGCTTCCTTGGCCGAATAGGGACCGAAACTGGAGCTGACCTGACGTTGCCACTGATGGCTCTGGCCTTCCTGCTTTTCCACCACCGGGAAGGCACCGTCCTCGACATTGCTCTCGTGCGCACCGACCATCGAGCCGAACAGTTTGCCCAGATCCCCATCGAGCTTGCCGCCGTCGTCAGCGTTGAGGCTGGCCACCAGCAGAGGCGTGTACAACCGCGAATCGGCATACCAGCAAAGCCCCGCCGCGCCGGCCATGTGCTCGGTCAGTGCCTGGGCCACCTTCTCCTCGGCACCGAGTTTCACCAGCAGCGGCTTCTGTTGTTCGGCAGCCAGGGGCAACGCCACGCAAGCGCTTGCGCCCATGGGCATGGCTTGCCAGATCGGTTTGAAATCAAAGTCCGGCTGATTTTCCAGTTCATCCATGGCCAGGAAGCTGTGCCAGCCCTTGTCGTCCATGTCGAAACGCAGGCCGGCGAAGTTCGGAATGAAACGCTGGTAACCCATGGCTAGCACGCTGGCATTCACCGACAGGCGTTGTTTCACCTGCGGCGCACGAGGCGGCAGGCCGAAGGCTTCGGGAAACAGTTTTTCGCCATTGAGCAGCGCGGCAACGGCCGTGGTCGATACGCTGCCCGGTTCCTCCGTTGCACCGTTTTGCGGATCGTAGAGTTTCGCCGGATTGGACAGCACCACCAGTTTGTCGCCATGGGACGCGAACAACAGCGCCTTGCTGGCGTTGTAGTTGAGCTGATAGAGCGGCACGTCTTCGCTGCCGACCTTCACGTCAGCGACCTTGCTCAACTGTGAGTCGTCCAGCGCGACTTTGGCCAGCGGTTCCAGCACCTTGGCCAGGCCGCCGCGATCCATCACCAGCAGGAAATCCTTGAGCCGCCCGTCCGCCCCGCGCCACAGCGCCACGTCGGCAGGCTGATCGAACAGTTGCTCGATCAGGGTGTCCTGCAACTTCAGGTCATGTTCGTAGATGATCCGCCGCAGACTGCCGATCAAGCCGAGACGATCAGCGTGGGTTTCGTAGTAGAAGACGAAATCTTCGGTCAGGGTTTCCTTGAGGAAGGGCACCGCGAGCAGGTCCTTGGGCAATTGGCTCAAGGAGTAGGTTTCCAGCAAACCATCCGGCCGGCCCATACCCAGTTTGTCACTGGCCAACGCAGGCGCCGGCGCCTTGGGTTTGTGCATGAGCCACCCCAACCCACCGGCCACGCCAGCGACCAGGCATATGCCGATCAGCAGCGTCGGCCAATGCAGGGAAGGTTTGGCCGCGGGTGCGCCAGCGGCCGGAGTAACAGTGCTATCACTCATGTTCACAAAACCCGATGTTCATCCGTGGAACGGGATGCTTAATAGTTGAAAGTCTTGACCAGCAGCAGGTCGCCGATTGCGCGCAGGGGCACGATAAAGGTCTCGCGTTTTTCATCGACGGTGTTTTCGTTGAGTACCAGGTTGATCTGCGAGGTGATCACCTCGTTCTGGTTGCCGGTCTCATCGAAGTTATAGCCTTCACTGCCGAAGTTGCCCCAATAGTTCACGTAAACCAGATAGGTGCCGTGCAGCGGAGCGGTCATGGTGAACATTTCCGGGCCGGGCCCATCGACGCCATCCGGGTCGAGGCCGCCGCCATTGGTCAGCGCCGAGTGCGCCCAGAAAGCGTGCTGGCCGTCGGGGGTAATGATGTGCAGATCGAGTTCGGCCTTCGGGTCGTCCCAGCCCAGCACCACACGAATCCGCGCCGGGGTGCGCAGATTGTTGGCTTCATAGAATTGAACGCGCTTGAGCGACTGGCCTTCAACGCTACGCACTTCGACGCTGTTGGAACCGGCGCCGAACGCATAGGGCCGGGCGAAACGGCCCTGGTCGTCGGTGTACAGATTCAGGGGATTGCCGTTGACCGCCAGCGTGTGCGGCCCACGCTGAGTGCCGAGGGCCTTGAGTTGGCCTTCGATCATCGTGCGATTGCGCTGCACGCCCCGGTCGATGGGCGGCGTGGGATAAGCGACTTGCGGGTTTTCCGTGCGATCCAGCAAACCGTTGTAGCGCCAGCCGCCCACCGGTTCCGACAACCCGGCATTCGGCGCGGCCAGAATCGAGGGCGCGATAGCCAGCCCGATCAGCAGCAAAAGAAATGAGCGCATGCGACGCCTCCTGCCATGCATGACGAAACCTTGCGCCTGATCCTGGGCGCGTTACAGATGGGAATACTGCGCTTCGTCTGAAAGACCCGTGACTGCCAGGTCGTATAGGGCTCGAAGGTTAGCCATTCGGGTGTTTTTTAACAATCGGATGGCTCCGAAATTGCGGCGGGAATCACGATAACGGGTGGACGGTGAGCCGAATACGCGCCATATTCGGCTCATTATGTGAGCCGAATAACCGATCCAATCGACTCACCCCACTTAGAGCGGCTCAATACCAGGCCGTCGCCAAAGTATCCAAAGCGACCGCAACCCGTCATCTGGCCGAACTGCTGGATAAGGGCTGTCTGCAACGCCTGCCCGGTGGCGGGCGCAGCACCCGCTACCGAATCCACTATCCTGATAACCCGGTACTGTAGGAGCTGCCGGAGGCTGCGATCTTTTGATCCTGCTTCCAAAAAACAAAGTCAAAAGATCGCAGCCTTCGGCAGCTCCTACACGGGTGTCCGTCGTCTGTGAGTTTGCCCATAAACCCCCTATCTGCTAGTGTCGCGCCGGTTTAACGTCAACCGGAAATCGCCGCCATGGCCCGCAAAAAAGCTGCACTGGATTTCGAACAGTCCCTCGCCGACCTGCAAACGCTGGTGGAGCGTCTGGAGAATGGCGAATTGTCGCTGGAGGACTCGCTGGCCGCTTTCGAGCAAGGCATCGGTCTGACCCGCGATTGCCAGGCGGCGCTGGCCCAGGCCGAGCAAAAGGTTCAGGTACTGCTCGAGCGTGATGGCGAGTTGGCCGAGGAACCCTTCGACGCGGATCAGCCAGAATGATTGCAGCCTACTCGGCCACCAGCCAGGCCCGCGTCAATGCGGCGCTGGAAACCCTGTTCACGGCACCAGGCCCCGAGTTGGCACGGCTGTACGAAGCCATGCGCTACAGCGTGATGAATGGCGGCAAACGCGTGCGTCCACTGCTGGCCTACGCCGCCTGTGAAGCATTGGGCGGCAAGCCTGAGCAAGCCAACGGTGCCGCTTGTGCGGTGGAGCTGATCCACGCCTATTCACTGGTGCATGACGATTTGCCGGCGATGGACGATGACGATCTGCGTCGCGGTCAGCCCACCACCCACAAGAAATTCGATGAAGCCTGCGCGATCCTCGCCGGCGACGGCTTGCAGAGCCTGGCCTTCAGCGCCCTGCTTGACCCGCGCCTGAGCACGTCGGATGCCGACATCCGCCTGCAGATGGTCAGCGCCCTGGCACTGGCGGCAGGCCCTGCGGGCATGGTCGGCGGTCAGGCCATCGACCTCGGTTCGGTCGGCCTGAAGCTCGACCAGAAAGCCCTGGAATACATGCACCGGCACAAGACCGGTGCGCTGATCGAAGTCAGCGTCAAACTCGGCGCCCTGGCCAGCGGCCGTGCCGAGAAAGACGAACTCAAGTCCCTGCAGACTTATGCACAGGCCATCGGCCTGGCATTCCAGGTCCAGGACGACATTCTCGACGTCGAAAGCGATACCGCCACCCTCGGCAAACGCCAGGGCGCCGACATTGCCCGGGACAAGCCGACCTACCCGGCCCTGCTCGGCCTCGAAGCCGCCAAGGCCTATGCCCTGGAGCTACGCGACCAGGCCCTGCACGCCCTGCGACCGTTTGACGCGGCGGCCGAGCCGTTGCGGGATCTGGCCCGGTATATCGTCGATCGCCGCAGTTGAAGGCGAATCCGCCAAAAAAGACCAACGCGTGGGCAGGGGACGATGCATCAGGTAAACTGCCGCATCTTTTATACCTATAACGATTCGCCTGATGCCCACGACGTTTCATGAGATTCCCCGCAAGCGCCCGACCACGCCCCTGCTCGACCGCGCGAACACGCCGGACGGCCTGCGCCGGTTAGGCGAAGCCGAGCTGGAAACCCTGGCCGATGAGTTGCGCCTGGAATTGCTCTACACGGTCGGCCAGACCGGTGGGCATTTCGGTGCAGGCCTGGGCGTGATCGAGCTGACCATCGCGCTGCATTACGTCTTCGACACCCCGGACGACCGGCTGGTGTGGGACGTGGGTCATCAGGCTTACCCGCACAAAATCCTCACCGGTCGTCGCGAGCGCATGGGCACCCTGCGCCAGAAGGACGGCGTCGCTGCCTTCCCGCGCCGCTCCGAGAGCGAGTACGACACCTTTGGTGTCGGCCACTCCAGCACCTCGATCAGTGCCGCACTGGGCATGGCGATTGCCGCCCGCCTGCAGAACAGCGAGCGCAAGGCGATCGCGGTGATCGGCGATGGCGCGTTGACCGCGGGCATGGCGTTCGAGGCGCTGAACCATGCGCCGGAAGTGGACGCCAACATGCTGGTGATCCTCAACGACAACGACATGTCGATCTCGCGCAACGTCGGTGGCTTGTCGAACTATCTGGCGAAGATCCTTTCCAGCCGCACCTACGCGAGCATGCGCGAAGGCAGCAAGAAAGTGCTGTCGCGCCTGCCCGGCGCCTGGGAAATCGCTCGCCGGACCGAAGAATATGCCAAGGGCATGCTGGTTCCCGGCACGCTGTTCGAAGAGCTGGGCTGGAACTACATCGGCCCGATCGATGGCCACGACCTGCCGACCCTGATCGCCACCCTGCGCAACATGCGCGACCTGAAAGGTCCGCAGTTCCTGCACGTCGTCACCAAGAAAGGTAAAGGTTTCGCCCCGGCGGAAGTCGACCCGATCGGTTACCACGCCATCACCAAACTCGAACCGCTGGACGCCCCGGCCGCCGCGCCGAAAAAGGCCAGCGGGCCGAAATATTCCGGTGTGTTTGGTGAATGGCTGTGCGACATGGCGGCTGCCGATCCGCGCCTGGTCGGGATTACCCCGGCGATGAAGGAAGGCTCGGACCTGGTCGCGTTCAGCGAACGTTTCCCGCTGCGCTACTTCGACGTGGCCATTGCCGAGCAACACGCCGTGACCCTCGCGGCCGGCATGGCCTGCGAAGGCGCCAAACCCGTAGTGGCCATCTATTCGACCTTCCTGCAGCGTGGCTACGACCAGCTGGTGCATGACGTCGCCGTGCAGAATCTCGACGTACTGTTCGCCATCGACCGTGCAGGTCTGGTGGGCGAAGACGGTCCGACCCACGCCGGCAGCTTCGATTTGTCGTTCCTGCGCTGCATCCCCGGCATGCTGGTAATGACCCCGAGCGATGAAAACGAGCTGCGCAAGATGCTCACCACCGGTCACCTGTACGAAGGCCCGGCGGCTGTGCGTTATCCACGCGGTAATGGCCCGAACGCGACCATCGAGAAAGACCTCGAGCCGATCGAGATCGGCAAGGGCGTCGTCCGCCGCCAGGGCAGCAAAGTCGCCCTGCTGGTGTTCGGCGTGCAACTGGCCGAAGCCCTGAAAGTCGCCGAGACGCTGGATGCGACCGTGGTCGACATGCGTTTCGTCAAGCCGCTGGATGAAGCGCTGGTGCGCGAAATCGCCGGCAGTCACGAGCTGCTGGTCACTGTCGAAGAAAACGCGATCATGGGCGGCGCCGGTGGCGCGGTCAGCGAATTCCTCGCCCGGGAAAACATCCTCAAGTCGATGCTGCACCTGGGCTTGCCGGACATCTACGTCGAGCACGCCAAGCCTGCGCAAATGCTGGCCGAGTGCGGGCTGGATGAAGCCGGGATCGAGGCTTCGATCCGCGAGCGCCTGCAACTGCTCGACCTGTAAACATCCCTGTGCAGGAGCTGCCGAAGGCTGCGATCTTTTGATCTTGCTTTTAAAAGATCAAGATCAAAAGATCGCAGCCTTCGGCAGCTCCTACGGGGAGCATGTGTTGTTTGTGAAAGCCCGGATTCCGATGAAACTCTCTCCCCTCGCCCTGACGCTGACCCTGCTGCCGGCTGGTCAACTGCTGGCCGACACCTTCGAGCGCGATCAAGCGCTGAAGCTGCCCGACGTGCTGATCAGCGCCAACCGCCAGGTCGAAGCGCGCAACGACAGCAGCGCCGCCAACACCGTGTTCACCCGCGACGACATCGATCGCCTGCAACCCGATAGCGTCACCGACCTGCTGCGCCGTGTACCGGGCGTGCAAATCGTGCAGACCGGCGGGCGCGGCAGTCTGCCGGGGGTGTACATCCGCGGCACCCAGTCAGCCCAGAGCCTGGTGCTGGTGGACGGCCAGCGCATCGGCAGCTCGACCTCCGGTGACAGCAACCTGCAGCACCTCAACATCGAACAGGTCGAGCGCGTGGAAGTGCTGCGCGGCTCCCGCTCGGTGATTTATGGCAGCGATGCGATTGGCGGGGTGGTCCAGATCTTCACCCGCCGTGGCGGCGAACAGGGCCTGCAACCGCGCCTGCACACGGCATTTGGCAGCAACCAGACCTGGGAGCGCAGCCTTGGCTTGTCCGGCGGCGATGAGCGAACCCGCTTCAACCTCGGCGCCAGCCTCGACGAAAGCGCCGGGATCAATCGCACCCACGAGTCTTACCCCAGCGACGGCGACCATGATGAGTACCGAAACCAGTCGTTCAGCCTGAGCGTTAGCCACACACTCAGCGATGACATCGAGATCGGCGCCAACGCGCTCGATAATCGCGGCAAAAGCGAATTCGACAACCCGTTCGGGCGCTTCGACATGAATACGTTCGAGTCGGTCCAACAGCAGCCCGACAACGAATTTGATGTGAGCAGTGTCAGCAGCTACATCGACGCGCGCATCAATGATCTGTGGCAAACCCGCATCGAGTTCGGCCACAGCGAAAACCGCGAGAAGACCCTCGATAAACTCAGTGACGAACGCAGCGTGTTCAACACCTACCGGGATTCGGTGAACTGGCAGAACGACATGACGCTCGACGAGCGCAACAGTCTGCTGCTCGGAGGTGACTGGTATGAAGACCGGATCAACAGCAGCACCCCGTTCGATGAAGACAGTCGCTGGAACCGTGCGGCGTACATCCAGCACCGCTATCGGGCTGACCGTTTCTCCACGGAGCTGGGTCTGCGTCACGACGACAACCAGCAATTTGGCAGCCAGAACACCTGGAGCGGTACCTTCACACTGCCACTGAACCCGGACAACGAAGTGCTGTTCACCTACAGCGAAGGCTTCCGCGCACCGACGTTCAACGACCTGTACTACCCCGACTTCAGCAACCCGGACCTCAAGCCTGAAACCTCGAAAAGCTATGAGCTGCAATGGCGCAGCCAATTGACCGAGAGCAGTCGTCTGGAAACGTCGCTGTATCGCACCGACCTTGAAGACGCGATCATCTTCGGCAGCAACTCACGCCCCGAGAACGTCGCCTCGGCGCGGATCAACGGCTTCGAAGCAGCGCTGAAACAGGAATTGTTCGACTGGCAAAGCAATCTCGGCGTGGCGATCATCGACCCGCGCGACCGTGACACGGGCCATACCCTGGCCCGCCGCGCGCGCCGCACTTTGAGCTGGGATCTGGACCGACAGTTCGATCGCCTGGGCCTCGGCGCCAGTTGGCAAGCGGTCAGCAGCAGCTATGACGACCTGAACAATCAACAGCCTCTTGGCGGCTATGCCTTGCTGGGGCTGCGCAGCAGTTGGGAGCTCAATCGTGAAGTCCGGCTGGAGCTGAAGGTCGACAACCTGCTGGACAAGGGTTACAGCCGGGCGTTGTACAGCTACCAAGGCAGCCAGTACGGGTATCGCGAGGAAGGTCGGGCGTGGATGTTTGGCGTGACCTGGACCCCCGACATCCACTGAGATCACCTGTAGGAGCTGCCGAAGGCTGCGATCTTTTGATTTTTCTTTTTAAAGACAAGATCAAAAGATCGCAGCCTTCGGCAGCTCCTACAAAGGCGTGGCTAGAGTGTCAGTAGCAGTACATTTCAGCGGTCGGGTGCGATCAACCGGCACAGCTTGGCAGTTGCCTCGATCATCTGCCCACTCGGTCGCTCCAGGCCCTTGTCCGTGACCAATCGCAACTGTCCTTGCGCCACGGGCCAGGCTTTCCACGCATCGAGCTGCGCCTGATCGCTGGCCAGAATTACCTCGGGATTACGCTGCAACACGGCTTCCACGCTGACTTGCGGTGCCGGCAGTTTCAGGTCAGCAAACACGTTTTGGGCTCCACAGACCTCCAGCGCATCGCTGATGATCTGCTCGCCGCCGACGGTGTACAACGGCCGATCCCATATCTGATAGAACACCCGCAACGGCTGATCCCGTCGATAGCGTTGACGCAGTGCATCCAACCGCTGGCGCAAGTCGCCGGCCAATGAAACGCCGCGGTCAGGCCGACCGAGCTGAGCGGCAATGGCCTCGATCTGCGCGGCAAGCTGCTCCAGGCTGTGGGGTTCGGCGACGTAGGTGGGAATGCTCAGGCGCTTGAGCTGGACCCGCTGGGCCGGGCCGACGCTACCGGGCCATAGCAGCAACAGATCGGGCTGCAGGCTGAGCAGCCGCTCCATGTCCAACTGGCCATAGCGGCCAACGGAGGGCAGGTTCTTGAGTTCAGCCGGTCGCTCACCGGCGTCCAGCACTCCGACCAGGAGGTCGGCAGAACCCAGTTCCACGACGATTTCAGAGAGTGACGGTGCAAGGCTGACGACCCGCTCGACCGCGATGGCCGAGCGGCTGGCGGCCAGCAGCAAAACCGCCAGCCAGAGCGCGCGCATCAACCGAGCTGACGCGGAATACGGTAGAGGTAGAACAGCACGGCAGTCGACAGCGCCAGCAACATCAACGGCACCGCTTCGAGCCCGACGAACACCGCCAGGGCACCGATCCACGCTGGCAGGCCGGCGGCAAGGAACGCTGTACGGCGCTTCGCCGCCAGGTTGATCCACGCGCCAGGTTCTTCAGGGGTATCGAGGGCTTTCTGGGTGGCGATCAGCGCGTGCTTGTAGGCGCCGAAAAACTTCAGGCTGACAAACATCGAAGCGACACCGGCGATGAACAACGGCATCGCCAGCACCGGCAGAATGGCTTCGCTCTGGCCGAACACCGCGTTGATCACGAACAGCGGCAACAGGGCCAATGCCAGGTATTGCCACCAGTTGACGGACAGTCGCCGCCGAACCTGACCCCGGGTCACGCCCGGTCTACCTCGCCCTGATGTTCATTGCCCATCATGTGGTCGAGCTTGCTGGCCTTGGTCGCCAGGTAGAGTCGGTTATGCGGGTTGTGGCCAGTGTGCAACGGCACGCGCTCGGCGACCGCGATCCCCATGTCGGTCAAGGCTTTGACCTTGCGCGGGTTGTTGGTCATCAGGCGCAATGACTTCACACCCAGGTGCTCCAGCATCGGCAGGCACATGGCGTAGTCACGCTGGTCGGCGGCAAAGCCCAGACGCTCGTTGGCTTCCACGGTATCGGCGCCACCGTCCTGCAGCTCATAGGCGCGGATCTTGTTCAGCAAGCCAATGCCACGCCCTTCCTGGCGCAAGTACAGCAACACGCCACGACCTTCACGGGCGATGGCCTGCAAAGCGGCCTCCAGTTGCGAGCCGCAGTCGCAACGCTGGCTGAACAGGGCATCGCCAGTCAGGCATTCGGAGTGCAACCGGCCGAGTACCGGGGCACCGTCGTCGAACTCACCCAGGCTCAGCACAACGTGCTCGCGGCCAGTGCCTTCATCGAGAAAGCCATGCATGGTGAATTGCGCAAAAGGCGTTGGCAGCTTGGAAGCGGCGACAAAAACGACAGGCACCGGTGTGCTCCTGATCTAAAAGTTCTGAAGATTCGCAGAGCCGGCATTGTAACAGCAGGTTCCGAGCGACGCTTAGGCTGAATTATCGGCGATAACTATCAAAAAGTTTGATATGCGGGCCGATCAATCTCTGTAGGAGCTGCCGAAGGCTGCGATCTTTTGATCTTCAAAATCAAAAGATCGCAGCCTTCGGCAGCGCCTACATTGGGCCCGTTCAATTGTCTTCGAATGGGTATGGCTGTTTCCAGCGCTCGAAGATAGGTTTCAGCTCACCGCTTTTGACCAACTGCTCCATGCGCTGATCGAACAGCGCCATCAGGCTACGCGCCTTTGCGGTCTTGGCAAAGCACAGGTACAGCGGCAACTCGGCGATATGGGTACTGCGCAACTGGGAGGGGTCTTTGGCACGATTGCGCACGTAATCGACTTCGGTCTGCGCATCGATGTAATAGTCGGCACGGTTGTGGGTCAGCATCGACACAATGCCGTCGCGTCGCTGCACTTCAGCAAAGTGCTGCACGTTGGGCAGGTAATCCTGGTAATCGTAGCCACGGACCCAGGCCAGTCGATAATTGCCCAGGGTTTCGGGGGTTGGCACCGGACTGCTCGCCAGGCCCAGGGCATAGATGTGATCGGTGTCGAAGCTCCAGTGGGGATAGAGCACAGCCTCGGATTCGTCGCGATAGGAACCGACGCAGGCATCGACTTCACCCCGCTCCGCCAGGCCCAGCGAACGCACGTAGGGCTCGGTGCGGATGTCCACTTTGACACCTGCCGGCTCGAACACTTGTCGCAGCACGTCCCAGCCCAGGCCATGACCGTCAGCGGCGGTGTAGTCTTCCCAGTCTTCGCTGGCCAGATGAATCACCGACGGCGGTGTAGCTCCCCCTCCTCCTGCTTGGGCGAAAGAGCAAAATATCGCGAGCACCAACACCATCAATCCACGTAGAACCATCCCTGCTCCCCCGATTAACGCCTGGTCACCCTTGATCAGGCGAAAAACCACACCAGTCCCTGCATCGCCAACCAGGCGAACACCCCGGCCAGCACATCATCAAGCATGATACCAACGCCGCCATGCACGTGCCGGTCTATCCAGCGAATCGGCCATGGCTTGAGGATGTCGAAAAAGCGGAACATCAAGAAGCCCGCGAGCAACCATTGCCAACCTTCCGGCACCAGCCACAGGGTAATCCACATCCCGACCATTTCGTCCCAGACGATGCCTTCATGGTCGTGAACCCGCAAATCATCGGCCACTTTGCCGCACAGCCAGAAGCCGAACAGCATGGTGATGCCAAGCATCAGCCAGTAACCCCAGTCGGGCAACATCTGCCACAACGGAATAAAGGGCAGCGCAACTAACGATCCCCAAGTGCCGGGCGCCTTTGGCAAGGTGCCCGAGCCGAAACCAAACGCCAGGAAATGCCATGGATTACGCCAGACCGACGGCGGTACGAATTCCGCCGGGACCTGTTTGGGATGATCTGTCACGGTGACTCCCGAAAATGTTGATAACCCCGGGTTTGCGGGGTGATGTCCTGGCCATCGGCGTCCAGCAACGTTACGCCCTGTCCCGTCACCACTTGCCCAATCACATGGATCGGCCAGCCGTCGGCCAGCAATAGCGGCAACTCGACGGACGGTAGGGTGAACGCCAGCACGTAATCGTCGCCACCACTCAGGGCCGCCACCTGGGCGTCCGATCGGCCAAGAAAGTCGACCAGGTTCTGCGACAGCGGTAAACGCTCCCGCTCGACTTCGATACCGACCTTCGAGGCCAGCGCGATATGCCCGCAATCAGCGAGCAAACCGTCGGAGATGTCCATCGCCGAAGTGGCCTTGCCCCGCAGCGCCTGCCCCAGGCCAAGCTGCGGTTGCGGCGACCAGTAGTGGGCCAACAACGGCTCGGCAATGCTCGCGTCGGCCGTGCGCTGGCCGAGCACCAATGGCAAGGCACCGGCGGCATTGCCCAGGTCGCCACCGACACACAGCAGATCGCCCGGTTGCGCACCGCTGCGGGTCAGCGCCTGGCCAACCGGCACGCGCCCGAACACGGTCATGGTCAGGCTGAGCGGCCCACGCGTCGTGTCACCGCCTACCAGCGCCACGCCGCAGCTTTGCGCCATCTGGTTCAAACCACGGGCATAGGCTTGCAGCCAATCGGCGGTCACCGTCGGCAAGGTCAGGGCAAGGGTAAAGGCGATTGGAGTGGCGCCCATGGCGGCCAGGTCGCTGACGGCCACGGCCAGCGAGCGCTGACCGAGCAGAAAGGGATCGCAGGGATCGGCGAAATGCACACCGGCCACCAGCGTATCGGTAGAAATCGCCAACTGCTCCCCGGGAGGAACAGCCAGCAAGGCGCAGTCATCGCCGATCCCGAGGGCAACGCCTTCGCCGCCCTGCGCACAAGGCGCGGCGGCGAAGAAATTGCGGATCAGCTCAAACTCGCCCATGGCTTCGTGTCGACATTCCAAGCGCCAATCAGCGCTTGAACGCCTTCACTTCAGCTTCACGCAGACGCGGGGCCAGCTTGTCGAGCACACCGTTGACGAACTTGTGGCCGTCGGTGGAACCGAAGACCTTGGCCAGTTCGATACCTTCGTTGATCACAACGCGGTACGGCACGTCGACGCGCTTGAGCAGTTCCCAGGTGGACAGGCGCAGAACCGCCAGCTCAACCGGGTCCAGCTCTTCGATGGTCAGATCGAGGCAAGGCTTGAGTGCGGTGTCGATTTCGGTCTTGAACTGCGGAACCCCGTGCAGGATTTCGCGGAAGTACGCGCCGTCGACATCGCTGAAATCGTTGTCGACCCGGAACTGCGCTTCGATCTCGTTCAGCGACTGCTTGGCCATGTGCCATTGGTACAGCGCCTGAGTCGCGAGCTGACGGGCTTCGCGGCGCTTGGCGCTTTTCGATGGCTTGCCGGCATCCGCAGGCTTTGGATCGCGCGGGTTGAAACGATCGCTATCGTCGCTAATCACTTGGCCTCCAACTGCGCCAGCAGGCTGACCATTTCCAGAGCGGACAGGGCAGCTTCAGCACCTTTGTTGCCGGCCTTGGTGCCGGAACGCTCGATGGCTTGCTCGATGGAGTCAACGGTCAGCACGCCGAATGCAACCGGTACGCCGAACTCCATGGACACCTGGGCCAGGCCCTTGGTGCATTCGCCAGCCACGTATTCGAAATGCGGAGTGCCGCCACGAATGACTGCGCCCAGGGCGATGATTGCCGCGAACTCGCCCTTTTGAGCGACTTTCTGTGCAACCAGCGGAATTTCGAAGGCGCCAGGAGCGCGGATGATGGTGATGTCGCTTTCGCTCACGCCGTGGCGAACCAGGGCATCAACGGCACCGCTGACCAGGCTTTCAACGACGAAGCTGTTGAAACGGCCCACTACCAGAGCGTAGCGGCCTTTAGGGGCGATGAAGGTACCTTCGATGGTCTTCAGGGTCATTCGTTAGATCTCTTAAAGAGCCGGGACGCGTCTCGTACGCGTCCCTCGGTGATATTTGAACTGCGAATTCAAGGCCGGGAACAACCGGTCATTATTCGGAGGGCACGTATTCTACAACTTCCAGATCGAAACCGGATATCGCATTAAATTTCATTGGCGCCGACATCAGGCGCATTTTGCGTACGCCCAGGTCGCGCAGGATCTGCGAGCCGGCACCGACAGTGCTGTAGGTGGTCGGTTTTTTCACCGCGGCGTGATCGGCGGTTTCACGAATATGCGCCAGCAATACATCGCCATCAAGCGGGTGACCGAGCAACAGCACCACGCCGCTGCCGGCCTCGGCAACCGCTGACATGGCGGCGCGCAGGCTCCAGCGACCTGGTTGCTTGACCATCAGCAGGTCGCGCAGCGGGTCCATGTTGTGCACGCGAACCAGGGTCGGTTCTTCGGCACACACGTTGCCCAGGGTCAGTGCCATGTGCACGTCGCCTTCCACCGAATCACGATAGGTCACCAGGTTGAATTGGCCCAGTTCGCTGTCCAGCGGCTGCTCGGCAATCCGCTGAACGGTACGTTCGTGGATCATCCGGTAGTGAATCAGGTCGGCGATGGTGCCGATCTTGATGTCGTGTTCGGCAGCAAAAGCTTCCAGTTCGGCGCGACGGGACATGGTGCCGTCGTCGTTCATCACTTCGCAGATCACGCCACTCGGCTCGAAACCGGCCATGCGCGCCAGGTCGCAGGCAGCTTCAGTGTGGCCGGCACGGGCCAGGGTGCCGCCGGCCTGGGCCATCAGCGGGAAGATGTGGCCCGGGCTGACGATGTCTTCAGCCTTGGCATCACGGGCGGCAGCCGCTTGCACGGTACGCGCGCGGTCGGCGGCGGAGATGCCGGTGGTCACGCCGGTGGCCGCTTCGATGGAGACGGTGAACTTGGTGCCGAAACCGGAACCGTTGCGCGGCGCCATCAGCGGCAGCTTGAGCAGTTCGCAGCGCTCGCGGCTCATCGGCATGCAGATCAGGCCACGGGCGTGTTTGGCCATGAAGTTGATGTGCTCGGGCTTGCAGCACTCGGCGGCCATGATCAGGTCGCCTTCGTTCTCGCGGTCTTCGTCATCCATGAGGATGACCATCTTGCCTTGGCGGATGTCTTCAACCAGTTCTTCGATGCTATTGAGCGCCACAAGGCACCCCCTTGAGTCAGGATTTGAGGTAGCCGTTGGCGGCCAGAAAGCTTTCGGTAATGGTGCTGCCGGCAGTCGGCTCTGCGGCCTTGTCGCCTAACAGCAGGCGCTCCAGGTAACGGGCCAGCAAGTCCACTTCCAGGTTCACCCGGCGCCCTGGCTGGTACGATGCCATGATGGTTTCGCTCAGGGTGTGCGGAATGATGGTCAGCAGGAACTCGGCGCCATCGACTGCGTTCACGGTCAGGCTGGTGCCGTCGACGGTGATCGAGCCCTTATGGGCGATGTACTTGGCCAGGTCCTTGGGCGCGCGAATGCGGAATTCCACGGCGCGCGCGTTTTCGGTACGGGCAACCACTTCACCCACGCCATCGACGTGACCGCTGACCAGATGCCCGCCAAGGCGAGTGGTCGGGGTCAGGGCTTTTTCCAGATTGACCGGGCTGCCGCTTTTCAGGTCGTTCATGGCAGTGCAGTCGAGGGTTTCGCGACTGACGTCCGCCGCAAAACCATTGCCCGGTAATTCAACGGCAGTCAGGCACACGCCGTTGACCGCGATGCTGTCGCCCAGTTTGACATCGCTCAGGTCGAGCTTGCCGGTTTCGACGTGTACCCGCACATCACCGCCCTTTGGGGTCAATGCACGAATACTGCCGATGGATTCGATGATGCCGGTAAACATGAGGTTCTCCTCGAGAACAAAGCCAGCGCTATAGCGATGGCCGGAAATTATACGCTCGCCGCTGGCACAGGGATGGCGATGACTCGCCAGTCATCGCCAACTGCACGAATTTCGGTGATTTTGAGTGCCGGCGCATCCTTCATTTGCGCGAGCGGCCAGTCCAGCAGCGGCCGCGCCGAAGAACCCATGAACTTGCCGGCGATGAATATCTGGAATTCGTCCACCAGCCCAAGCTGAGCGAAAGCACCCGCCAGCCGTGGACCGGCCTCGACCAACACCTCGTTGACGCCACGGTTGGCGAGCTCGACCAGCAGCTGACGCAAGTCGACCTGGCCGTCGTAGCCGGGCACGATCAGGCATTCCGGGCCGTTGGCGTACTGTTCTTCCACCGCCACACAGGTGGCGACCAGCGCCGGGCCGGCCTTGAAGAACGGCGCATCCAGCGGAACGCGCAGGCGGCCATCGACCAGCACACGCAGCGGCGGCCGGCTCATGGCCAGTGCTGTTTGCTCGGCGTCCAGTCCGAGCTCATCGGCACGCACGGTCAACCGCGCGTTGTCCGCCAGCACCGTGTCGGCGCCAGTCAGCACCACGCTGGCCTGGGCGCGCAGGCGTTGCACCGCCGAGCGTGCAGCCGGACCGGTAATCCACTGACTTTCGCCGCTTTCCATCGCCGTGCGACCGTCCAGACTCATGGCCAGCTTGACCCGCACGAACGGCAAGCCGTGCTCCATGCGCTTGAGGAAGCCTTGGTTGAGCTTTCGCGCTTCGCCCTCCAGCACACCACTTTCGGTGGCGATACCGGCCTGAGCCAGGCGTTGCAAACCGCGACCGGCGACTTCCGGGTTCGGGTCCTGCATCGCCGCGACCACGCGGGCCACGCCGGCATTCACCAGCGCATCGGCACAGGGCGGCGTGCGGCCGTGGTGGCTGCAAGGCTCAAGCGTCACATAAGCGGTTGCGCCACGCGCCTGCTCACCGGCCGCGCGCAAAGCATGGACCTCGGCGTGAGGCTCGCCGGCGCGCTCGTGCCAGCCTTCGCCGACAATCTGTCCACCCTGCACGATCACGCAACCTACACGCGGGTTGGGGTGCGTTGTGTAATGCCCCTTGCGCGCCAGTTCCAGGGCACGGGCCATGAAATGGGCATCGAGGATGGCAAGTTCTGCGGGCGTGGTCATTCTTTCACCGGTTCACGGGCCAGGCGATCGATCTCTTCGCGGAACTCGTTGAGGTCCTGGAAGCGGCGATACACCGAGGCAAAGCGGATGTAGGCGACTTCGTCGAGCTTCTGCAGCTCGGCCATCACCAGTTCGCCGACCACGAGGGATTTGACCTCGCGCTCGCCGGTGGCACGCAGTTTGTGTTTGATGTGCACCAGCGACGATTCGAGGCGCTCGACACTCACCGGGCGCTTCTCCAGCGCACGCTGCATGCCGGCGCGGAGTTTTTCTTCGTCGAACGGCTGGCGGCTGCCGTCGGTTTTGATCAGGCGCGGCAACACCAGTTCAGCCGTCTCGAACGTCGTGAAACGCTCGCCGCAGGCCAGGCATTCACGCCGGCGGCGCACCTGTTCGCCCTCGGCGACCAGACGCGAGTCGATGACCTTGGTGTCGTTGGCACCGCAGAAGGGACAGTGCATGGTGGCAGGCAACAAAAAAAGGGAGGGCCATGGTAGCGCATCCCGGTGGCAAGACAAGCCATAGGGTTTGCGGTATACAGACGGGATGATCACTTGATCCATGGAATTCAGCTTTATGGAGCCACCAATGTCGTTACGTCCGCTCATTTTGCTCAGTGTTTTCAGCCTGCTGGTGGCTTGCGGCAGCGATGCACCCAAGCCTCAGCCGCCAACACCTGGCCCGGCGCCGCAGCAAGCGCAGAAGAAAGCCAGGGAGGCCGCCGACCTCGGCCCCCTGCCTGCCTATCAGCGTGAGCTGAGCGGCACCCTGCAAGGCGTGCCGGCAGGCGCCGAAGTCGAACTGGCATTGCTGGTGATCGACGAAAAAGACCGCCCGCAACAATTGATCGCCAGTTCCAGCCTGATCGGCAATAACCAGGTGCTGCCGTTTCACTTGCGCTTCAATCCGGAGTCCTTCCCGTCCGGCGCCCGCGTTGAACTGCGAGGCCGTGCCAGTCAGTCCGGCCAGTTGATCCTGCACTTGCCGTCGCAACTCATTACTCAGCCGACCACCCAGGCCCTGGGCCAATTGCAATTCGTCAAAGCCCCATGAGTGCACCGCTCGACCTGCAACAGGCCCTGGCTGAATTGCTCGGTGATGCACAACTGGTGGCCTGCCCGTTGCCGGCAACCGATTTGAAGCTGTGGCTGATCGACGGCGACAACATGGACCGCGCCTTCAGCCCCGAAGAAACCCGGCGCATCCTGCATGAGCCACCGTACTGGAGTTTCTGCTGGGCCAGCGGCCTGGCCGTGGCCCGCTATCTGGCCGCAAACCCGCACTGGGTCGAAGGCAAGCGGGTGCTGGATTTCGGCGCCGGTTCCGGGGTGGCGGGGATTGCCGCCGCCAGGGCCGGCGCACTGGAAGTGCTGGCCTGCGACCTCGATCCACTGGCGATTGCCGCGTGTCGGGCGAATGCCGAGCTCAATGACGTGCAGCTCAATTACTCGACGGATTTTTTCGCCGAGGCTGATCGCTTCGATCTGATCCTTGTGGCGGATGTACTGTACGACCGGGCGAACCTGCCGCTGCTCGACCAGTTCCTCAGTCGCGGCCGAGAAGCGCTGGTGGCGGATTCCCGGGTACGGGATTTTCGCCATCCGTTGTACCGGCGCATCGAAATGCTTGAAGCCATGACGCTGCCGGATCTGGCCGAGCCCCACGAGTTTCGGCATGTGAGCCTGTACCACGCGCAGCGTGATTGACGCCGTTAAAAGATCGCAGCCTGCGGCAGCTCCTACATTGGTTACGCATTCCCATGTAGGAGCTGCCGCAGGCTGCGATCTTTCGCGCCAGCCCTTATAGTGTGCAAATTCACGCTTCCAAGAGATTGCCCATGAGTCAGGAAACGCCGTACATCTTCGACGCCACGACTGCCGATTTCGACCAGTCGGTGATCGAGAACTCTTTCCACAAGCCGGTGCTGGTGGATTTCTGGGCCGAATGGTGCGCGCCCTGCAAAGTGCTGATGCCGATGTTGCAGAGCATTGCCGAGAGCTACCAGGGTGAATTGCTGCTGGCCAAGGTCAACTGTGACCTCGAGCAAGACATCGTCGCCCGCTTCGGCATCCGCAGCCTGCCGACCGTGGTGCTGTTCAAGGATGGCCAGCCTGTCGACGGTTTTGCCGGTGCCCAGCCGGAATCCGCCGTGCGCGCCCTGCTCGAACCTCATGTGCAGATGCCGCCACCGGCCGCCGCGGATCCGTTCGAGCAGGCCCAGGCGTTGTTCGACGACAGCCGCTTTGCTGATGCCGAAGCGCTGCTCAAAGTGATCCTGGGTGAAGACAATACCAACGCCAAGGCGCTGATCCTGTACGCCCGCTGCCTGACCGAGCGCGGTGAACTGGGCGAGGCGCAAGCCGTGCTGGATGCGGTCAAGAGCGACGAGCACAAGGCCGCGCTGGCCGGCGCCAAGGCGCAGATCAAGTTTCTCGGCTTGGCCAAGGACTTGCCGGATGCCGCCGACCTGAAGGCACGGCTGGCGAAAGACCCGCTGGACGATGAAGCGGTTTATCAACTGGCGATCCAGCAATTGGCCCGTCAGCAGTACGACGCCGCACTGGATGGTCTGCTGAAGTTGTTCATCCGCAACCGCAGCTACAGCGAAGGCTTGCCGCACAAAACCTTGCTGCAGGTGTTCGAGTTGCTGGGTAACGATCACCCGCTGGTGAGCACGTACCGTCGTAAACTGTTTGCTGCGCTTTACTAAAAATCAAAAGATCGCAGCCTGCGGCAGCTCCTACAGAGGACTTGTATTCAACCTGTAGGAGCTGCCGCAGGCTGCGATCTTTTTACGGCCTACTCGATCCAGCTGTAGAGCGGCGTATCCCCGCCGCTCACTACTTTCACATCCGAGCTATGGCGCAAACGCACCAGCAGGCGCTTGCCCGCCGCCGCACTGCCGGTCAGGCCCTCCAATTGATCGAGCAAGTCCGGTCCACTCAACTGTCCGGCCTTACGCAGCAAATCCCGGGCGATCTGCCACAGCGCATCATCCTGATTCAGCGGCTTCGCCACCGGGGCGCTGACCGGGGATTTTTCTACCTGCAACTGCGCCCCTAGTCGCGCCCAGTCCGCATCGTCCATCTCCAGGGTCAAATCCACCGGCCAGTCGCCGATGCTTCCGCGAATTCGCAACATCAGTCTGCTCCCGCAATTTTCTTCCCTGCATGCTCCCATGGGACTTGTGCAACGCCAAGCAGGCAGTCAAACTCTCCGCACTGATGTTATAAGATTACATAACATTTTCTTCATTTTACTTTTCGGAGACTCGCCATGCGTCGTCTGCTTCTCGCTCTGCCGTTTGCCATGCTGCCGCTGGCTGTCGCCCATGCCGCCGACGAACACGATCATGAGCATGGCAGCCTGGGAGCCCACGAACATGGCGTTGGACGCCTGAACGTGGCGCTGGACGGCAAGACCCTGGCGCTGGAACTGCAAAGCCCGGCCATGAACCTGGTGGGTTTCGAACACGTCGCCACCAGCGATGCCGACAAAGCCAAAGTCGCCGCGGCCCGGGCTCAGCTTGAGCAACCGCTGGCCCTGTTCAACCTGCCGAAAGCTGCCGGTTGCGTGGTGGAAAACCAGGAACTGGAAAGCCCGTTGTTCGGGGACACGCTAGATGCCGACGATGATGAGGACGCCAAGGACGAACATCATCACGACCACAGCGAAATCCACGCTCACTATCAGTTCACCTGTGCCACACCGGACGCATTGAAGACCCTGGACCTGACGAACATTTTCAATTCGTTCCCGGCCACTCGGACGATTCAGGTACAACTGATCGGCCCGAGCGGGCAGCAAGGCGTTGATGTGACGGCCAAGGCTGCCGCCCTCAAATTCTGAATTCACCATAGATTTCCTGCGGCAGCTCCTACACAGGTCATCAACATTCATGAAGTCGGCTAAATGACCCAAGCACTCATCGAACTGTCCGACCTGGGCTTCAGCTGGCCCGGTCACCCGCCACTGCTGGACATCCCGGCGTTTCGCCTGGAGCGCGGTGAAACCCTCTTTCTCAAAGGCCCCAGCGGCAGTGGCAAGACCACCCTGCTCGGCCTGCTCGGCGGCGTGCAAAAGCCCGATCGCGGCAGCATTCGCCTGCTCGGCCAGGAGCTGACGCAGCTGTCGGCCGGCGCCCGTGACCACTTCCGCGTCGATCACACCGGCTACATCTTCCAGCAGTTCAACCTGCTGCCGTTTCTGTCGGTGCGTGAAAACGTCGAACTGCCCTGCCACTTCTCGAAGCTGCGTGCCGAACGGGCGAAACAGCGTCACGGCAGCGTCGACAAAGCGACCGCGACGCTGCTCGCTCACTTGGGTCTGAAGGATGCAAACATCCTCGGTCGCCGCGCCGATTCGTTATCCATCGGCCAGCAGCAACGGGTCGCCGCCGCCCGTGCACTGATCGGGCAACCGGAATTGGTGATCGCCGACGAGCCGACCTCGGCCCTCGATTACGATGCCCGTGAGAACTTCATTCGCCTGCTGTTCGCCGAGTGCCGCGAGGCCGGCTCGAGCCTGTTGTTCGTCAGCCACGACCAGAGCCTGGCGCCGCTGTTCGACCACAACCTGTCGCTGGCCGAACTCAATCGCGCCGCCACCCCGTCCGAGGTCTGAGATGTATCTGTTTCGTCTAGCCATGGCCAGCCTGGCTAACCGCCGCTTCACCGCAATCCTCACGGCGTTCGCCATCGCCTTGTCGGTGTGCCTGCTGCTGGCCGTGGAGCGCGTGCGCACCGAAGCCAAGGCCAGTTTCGCCAGCACCATCAGCGGTACCGACCTGATCGTCGGCGCCCGCTCCGGCTCGGTGAACCTGTTGCTGTACTCGGTGTTCCGCATCGGCAACGCCACCAACAACATCCGCTGGGACAGCTTCGAGCACTTCGCCAACAACCCGAAAGTGAAATGGGCGATCCCGATGTCCCTCGGCGATTCCCATCGCGGCTATCGGGTGATGGGCACCACCGAAGCCTACTTCGAGCATTACCAGTACGGTCGCCAGCAACACCTGGAGCTGGCCGATGGCCGGGCGTTTGCGACCGACCCGTTCGAAGTGGTGCTCGGTGCCGAAGTGGCCGAGGCACTGCACTACAAACTCGGTGACAAACTGGTGCTGGCCCACGGCGTGGCGGCGATCAGCCTGGTCAAGCACGACGACAAGCCGTTCACCGTGGTCGGCATTCTCAAACGCACCGGCACGCCGGTGGACCGCACGCTGCACATCAGCCTTGGCGGTATGGAAGCGATTCACATCGACTGGCATAACGGCGTGCCGGCCCGGGGCGAGGGTCGTATCACCGCCGATCAGGCGCGCAACATGGACCTCACGCCGCAAGCGATCACCGCGTTCATGCTTGGCCTGAACAACAAGATTTCGACCTTTGCCCTGCAACGGGAAATCAATGAATTTCGTGGTGAGCCGATGCTGGCGATCCTGCCGGGCGTGGCGCTGCAGGAGCTGTGGAGCCTGATGGGCACCGCGGAAAAAGCCTTGTTCGTGGTCTCGCTGTTTGTGGTGCTGACCGGGTTGATCGGCATGCTCACGGCGATTCTCACCAGCCTCAACGAACGCCGCCGGGAAATGGCGATCCTGCGTTCGGTAGGTGCGCGACCCTGGCACATCGCGACGCTGCTGGTGCTCGAAGCCTTTGCCCTGGCGCTGTCGGGCGTGATCACCGGCGTGGCGTTGCTGTACGTGTGCATCGCTGCGGCCCAGGGTTATGTGCAGGCCAACTATGGCCTGTATCTGCCGCTGTCCTGGCCGAGCGAGTATGAATGGACGCTGCTCGGTGGCATCCTGATCGCCGCGTTGCTGATGGGCAGCGTGCCAGCCTGGCGCGCCTATCGCCAATCCCTGGCCGATGGCCTGTCGATCCGTTTATGAGGACGTTGAACATGCCCCGCGCAGTACTTGCGCTGTTGATGCTGGTCGCCCTGCCGCTGTGGGCAGCCCAGCCGCGAGATTTGACCTGGTCGGAGATGATTCCACCGGACGCGCCGAAAGAAGTGCCGAACATGACGCCGCTGCATGACCTGTCGCAGATGAGCAATGCGCTGACGGCCGAGTCGGCGCCCGCCGCCAAACAAGACTTGCCCAACGCACCGGTGGTCAAGACCCTCGATGGCCAGAACATTCGCCTGCCGGGCTACATCGTGCCGCTGGAAGTGAGCGAAGAAGGACGCACCACGGAGTTTCTGCTGGTGCCCTATTTCGGCGCCTGCATCCACGTACCGCCACCGCCGTCGAACCAGATCGTGCACGTCAAAAGCGAAGTCGGCGTAAAGCTCGACGAGTTGTATCAGCCGTACTGGATCGAGGGCGCATTGCAGGTCAAGGCGTCCACCAGCGAACTGGCGGATGCCGGGTATCAGATGGAGGCGGACAAGATTTATCTGTATGAATTGCCGGAGTGAAGCCGGTCGTTTTGTGTTGTTAGAAGTGCCGTCTTCGCGAGCAAGCCCGCTCCCACAGGGGGAACGCATTCCAATGTGGGAGCGGGCTTGCTCGCGAAGGGGCCATCGAAATCGCTACGAAATCCAATCCTTCCCACTTTCATTGAGCTGCATCAAAAGACCGAATCGTTAGGCGCCTTACCATTGGACATCGAACATTTTTAACGTCCTCTGGAGCCCCCATGAACAAGTCCTTGCTCAGCGCTTCGCTGGTTGCCCTTGCGCTCGCAGCCCCGCTCGCCAATGCTTTCGAAGCCGGTGACATTATCCTCCGTGCCGGCGCCATCACCGTCGACCCGGAAGCCGACAGCTCCAGCGTCAAGGTTGATCAAGGCCCGCTGGCGGGTGCCGACCTGGGTGGCAAAGCGACTCTGAGCAGCGACACACAGCTTGGTCTGAACTTCGCCTACATGCTCACAAACCACCTCGGTATCGAGCTGCTCGCGGCAACCCCCTTCGAACATGATGTGAAAATCAAGGGCACCGCGCTGGCCCCTGCCAATGGCAAGCTCGGTAGCATCAAACAGCTGCCGCCAACCTTGAGCCTGGTGTATTACCCGCTGGATCCCAAGTCGGCGTTCCAGCCGTACATCGGCGGTGGCATCAACTACACCTATATCTACGACGAACATGTCGGCAGCCGAGCCCAGTCCGCCGGTTTCAGCAATTTCAAGGCGGATAACTCATGGGGTCTGGCCTGGCAGGTCGGTGCCGACTACATGCTGACCGACAACGTGATGATTAACGCCCAGGTGCGCTACATCGACATCGATACCACCGCCACTGTGGAAAACAACGCCATTGCACCGGGCACCCGGGCCAAGGTCGATGTGGATGTGGATCCGTTCGTCTACATGATCGGTCTGGGCTACAAGTTCTAAGTAACGTTCACGTGGTGGTGGATGAGGCCGTGGCGAGCAAACTCAATACTGATGACGACCGTGACGGAGTCGATCTGGAGCAAGCTCCCTCGCCATAGAACTTGCACACGCTGTAAGTAAATTCCGGCCGTGAAAAAGGCGCCTGTCAAAAGGCGCCTTTTTCACGTCTGCGAGGAAAGCGATCTATCGCCCCAGCAACCGCGCCAGCCCCACACGCATCGGTGTCTGCTCCGTGGTAGTGAAGCGCTCCAGCAGACGCCGGTTATTCGCCCGGGAATGACGGATGTCACCGGAACGCGCCGGCCCGTAGCTTACCGGCGGCAGCTGGCCGACCACGGCTTCAAGCGCTTCGAGCATTTGCTTGAGGGTCGTCGCCTGGTTCCAGCCAACGTTGACCGCACCGACTTCGGCCCGGGGCTTCTCGATGGCCTGCACCAGCAAGTCGACCAGGTCTTCGACGTAGACAAAATCCCGGGTCTGCTCACCATCGCCGAACACGGTGATCGGCAAGCCCTTCAGTGCGCGCTCGCTGAAAATGCTGATCACCCCGGAGTACGGCGAGGACGGATCCTGGCGCGGTCCGAAGATGTTGAAGAAGCGGAAAATCACCGGCTCCAGCCCATGCTGGCGACGGTAGAAATCGAAGTACTGCTCGCTGGCCAGTTTGTCCACCGCATACGGCGTCAGCGGCGCCTTTGGGGTGTCTTCGTCGATCGACTCGCCCTCGCCATTGTTGCCATACACCGCCGCGCTGGAGGCGAACAGCACGCGCTTGACCCCGGCCTGGCGCATGGCTTCGCAGACGTTCAGCGTGCCGATGAAGTTGCTCTGGTGCGTGCGCACCGGATCGTCCACCGAGGCCTGCACCGACGCCACGGCGGCCAGGTGCGCCACGGCGCTGCAACCGGCCATTGCCTGGGCGACCAAAGCCGCATCGGCCACGTCGCCGACGATCAGTTCGACCTTGGGATTATCCAGCGGCAGATTGCTGCGCTTGCCGGTGGACAGGTCATCGAGGATCCGCACCGCATGGCCCTTGGCGAGCAGGGCGTCAGTCAAGTGCGAACCAATGAAACCGGCACCACCGGTGATCAAAACGGGACCGTCAGCCATGGCGATAGAACCTGTCCAGTAGACCGGGAAGCGCCGCACGCCAGGCGCGTGGCTTGATCCCGAAGGTGTGCAGAATTTTCTTGCAGGCCAATACCGCATGTTGCGGCTCTTCCGCAGCATCCGGGCGCGCGGCGTGGGCCTGGGCGGTCGGGGCTTCGATGGCCAGCGGATGCAGGCTGCGGGCTTCGGTCAGAATCGCCTGCCCCAGCGCCAGCGGCGTGGTCGCCTCATGCCCGGCGTAGTGGTAGGTGCCCCACAGCGGCGCTGCGCAATCGAGTTGCTTGAGCACTGAAATGATCACGCGGGCGGCATCGTCGACCGGCGTCGGATTGCCGCGCCGGTCGTCGGCCATCAGCAGTTCTTCGGGTTGTTCGGCACGAGCGAGGAAGCGGCCAAGGGCGCCATCCGGGCTGTCGTCCAGCAGCCAGCCGAAACGCAGGAGCACGTGTTGCGGGCAAGTGGCGCGAACGCTTTGCTCGATCCGCCACAACGCCTGCCCCCGCAAGCCCAAGGGCACGGGTTCGTCTTTTTCGCTGTAGGCCGTTGCGCGGGAACCGTCGAACACGCGATAGCTGGAAGGTTGCAGCAAAACGATGTTGTGGTGCTGGCACAGTTCCGCCAGACGCTCGATCGCGCGCTCCTGGCCGGCCAGACGCTGTTCGCTGACCGCTTCGGCCTGAAACCAGTCGAAGTAGTAGGCAAGGTTGATCAATGCATCGGGACGGGTGTCGTCGAGCAGTTGCGTCAGGCTCGCGGCATCCCAGCCGTCTTGCGGCGGGCGGGGGGCGAGGAAACCGATGTCTTCCTCCGCACCGAGGCGAATCAGCGCCTGCCCAAGGGCATTTCCGCCGCCCAGTAACATAAGGCGCATTCGCATAGAGTCAGCAGGCCCAGTCTGATTGGAACGATGGCTATATCGACATCGCCCCCAGGCGATGTCGTTGGTAATTGCCGGAATCGTTGCATTTTGCGGGTTTAGTGCGCAACCGTCATCCGTAAAGTGTAGATGTCCGACTTTTGCGGTGCTGCTACTGGCCCCTGTGGCGAGGGGGCTTGCCCCCGTACGGCTGCGTAGCAGTCGCAAAATTGTTGAAGGCGGTTTGCCTGTGACACCGCGTTTGCGGATTTTTGGGCCGTTTCGCGACCCAACGGGGGCAAGCCCCCTCGCCACAGGTTTACCGGCCAGCCAGCGAGACTTGCATCTTGCGCCCCCCACCCGCATAACTTGCTGCATGAACCTGCCCATCCCCGCAGACAGCGCCCTGAGCGGCTTCCACCCCGCCGTCAGTGCCTGGTTCAGCCACACGTTCGCAGCGGTCACCGCCGCCCAAGCCCGGGCGTGGCCGTTGATCCGCCAGCACCGCTCGACCCTGGTCGCCGCGCCCACCGGCTCCGGCAAGACCCTCACCGCGTTTCTCGCGGTCATCGACGACCTGGTGCACCGCGGCCTGGAAAGCCCCGAAGGCTTGCCCGACGCAACGCTGGTGGTCTACGTTTCGCCGCTCAAGGCGCTGTCCAACGACATCCGGATCAACCTGCAAACCCCGTTGGCCGGCATTACCGAACAATTGCGTGTGATGGGCCTGCCCGAATTGCAGATCAGCACCGCCGTGCGCACCGGCGATACACCGCAGAAAGACCGCTCGGCGATGCGCAAGACAGCGCCGCACATTCTGGTGACCACACCGGAATCCCTGTACGTGCTGCTCGGTTCCGACTCCGGTCGGCAGATGCTCGGCACCACACGAACGGTGATCATCGACGAAATCCATGCCATGGCCGCCAGCAAGCGCGGCAGCCATCTGGCCCTGAGCCTTGAACGCCTGCAGGCACTCTGCCCCGAGCCGCTGCTGCGCATCGGTCTGTCGGCCACGCAAAAACCCATCGAGGCCGTGTCGCGTT
The DNA here is from genome assembly GCF_059491875.1 of Pseudomonas sp. Pseusp49. Taxonomy (NCBI): domain Bacteria; kingdom Pseudomonadati; phylum Pseudomonadota; class Gammaproteobacteria; order Pseudomonadales; family Pseudomonadaceae; genus Pseudomonas; species Pseudomonas sp. Pseusp49. The sequence goes on from NZ_CP168514.1 coordinate 6,084,240, forward strand.
TCCTGGTCGGTCGCGACCGCCCGTGCGAGATCGTCGACATCGGCCACGCCCGCCCCCGCGACCTGGACATCGAAGTGCCGCCCGTGCCGCTGTCGGCCGTGATGGCCAACGATGTCTGGGAACTGGTCTACGACCGCCTCGCCGCCCTCGCCCGGGAACACCGGACCACGCTGATTTTCGTCAACACCCGGCGCTTGGCCGAACGCCTGAGCCGCCATCTGAGCGAACGCCTGGGCAAGGACTCTGTAGCGGCCCACCACGGCAGCCTGGCCAAGGAGTTTCGCCTGGACGCCGAGCAGCGGCTCAAGCGCGGCGACCTGCAAGTGCTGATCGCCACGGCGTCACTGGAACTGGGGATCGACATCGGCGACGTCGACCTGGTGTGCCAGATCGCCTCGCCGCGTTCGATTGCCGGGTTTCTGCAACGGGTCGGCCGCTCCGGGCACCAGGTCGGCGGCACGCCCAAGGGCCGCTTGTTCGCCACCACCCGCGACGACCTGATCGAATGCGCCGCGCTGCTCGACTGCGTGCGCCGGGGTGAACTCGACACCTTGCTGATCCCGCAAGCGCCGCTGGACGTGCTGGCGCAGCAGATCATCGCCGAAGTCAGTTGCCAGGAGTGGCCGGAGCAAGCGCTGCTGGAGATGCTGCGCCGCGCCTCGCCCTACGCCGGACTCGACGACAAACACTATCAGGCGCTGCTGCACATGCTCGCCGAGGGTTACAACGGGCGTCAGGGCCTGCGTAGCGCCTACCTGCACCGCGACGCCGTGAGCCGCACCCTGCGTGGTCGTCGTGGCGCAAAACTGACCGCAGTGACCAGTGGCGGGACCATTCCGGACAACGCCGACTACGCCGTGCTGCTGGAGCCTCAAGGGCTGAACATCGGCACCATCAACGAAGACTTCGCGGTGGAAAGCATCGCCGGGGATATCTTCCAGTTGGGCAATACCTCCTATCGAATCCTGCGCGTGGAAACCGGCAAGGTGCGGGTCGAGGATGCCCAGGGTCAACCGCCGACCATTCCGTTCTGGCTCGGTGAAGCGCCGGGGCGCAGTGCCGAATTGTCCTCGGCGGTGGCACGCTTGCAGGCAAAACTCGACGACCTGTTGGGTACCGAACCAGGCAACTTGCAACCAGCGCTCGACTGGCTGACCGAAACCCTGGGCCTGAACCTCGCCAGCGCCGAACAACTGGTGGACTACCTGGCCCGCGCACGACAGGCGCTCGGTGCCCTGCCATCCCAAGACACGCTGCTGATGGAGCGTTTTTTCGACGAGTCCGGCGGCACCCAACTGGTCATTCATACGCCGTTCGGCAGCCGCATCAACCGCGCCTGGGGCCTGGCCCTGCGCAAGCGTTTCTGTCGCACCTTCAACTTCGAACTGCAAGCCGCCGCCAGCGAAGACGCCATCGTGCTGTCGCTGTCCACCAGCCACAGTTTTGAACTGGACGATGTCTGGCGCTACCTGCACAGCAACAGCGCCGAACACATTCTGATCCAGGCCGTGCTCGACGCGCCGCTGTTCGGCGTGCGCTGGCGCTGGAATGCTGGCGTGGCACTGGCGCTGCCGCGCTACAGCGGCGGGCGCAAAGTCCCGCCGCAGATCCAGCGGATGAAAAGCGAAGACCTGATCGCCAGCGTGTTTCCCGATCAGATTGCCTGCGTGGAAAACCTCGCCGGCGAACGGGAGATTCCCGACCATCCGCTGGTGGAACAGACCCTCGACGATTGCCTGCACGAAGCCATCGACACTGAAGGCTGGCTGGCCTTGTTGCGGCGCATGGAGCGCGGTGACATTCGCCTGATCAGCCGCGACTTGCCGGCGCCCTCGCCGCTGGCGGCAGAGATTCTCAGCGCCCGCCCCTACACCTTTCTCGACGATGCACCGCTGGAAGAGCGCCGCACCCAAGCGGTACTCAATCGACGCTGGAGTGATCCGCAATCCACCGACGACCTCGGTGCACTGGACGCCGAGGCGATTGCCGCCGTGCGCGACGAAGCCTGGCCGGCGCCCTCCAGTATCGATGAAATGCACGAGGCCTTGATGAGCCTGGCGTGCATCACCAATGCCGAGGCCGGCGCCAATCCGCAATGGCTCGGCTGGCTCAAGACCCTGGCCGACAGCGGACGCGCGAGTCGTTTACAGATAAATGCCGGCCAATCGTTGTGGCTGGCGCTAGAGCGCCTGACCTGCCTGCGGGCCATTTATCCACAGGCCGAATTGACGCCACCGCTGCAAGCGCTGCCGGACTTCGATGAAACCTGGGCACCCGACGAAGCCGTCCTCGAACTGATCCGCGCACGGCTCAGCGCCTTCGGCCCACTTGCCCTCGAGCGCATTGCCGAACCACTCGGCTTGCCCGCAGCACAAGTGACCCAGGCCCTGGCGCAACTGGAACGCGAGGGCTACGTGCTGCGCGGCCGTTTCACCCCGGGCATCGCTGAAGAAGAATGGTGCGAGCGGCATTTGCTGGCGCGGATTCACCGCTATACGGTCAAGCGCCTGCGCCGGGAAATCGAACCGGTGGCGTTACAGGATTTCATGCGATTCCTGTTCGATTGGCAGCATGTGTCGACTGCCAGCCAGGGCCTGGGCGCGGCGGTGTTGCCAGCCATCGTCGGGCAATTCGAGGGTTACCCCGCCGCCGCTTCCGCCTGGGACAGCGACATCCTGCCCGCACGGATCAAGGACTACTCGGCGACCTGGCTGGATGAGTTGTGCCGCAGCGGCAGGCTGGTGTGGACGCGCCTGACTGCGCACAACAAAAACACCGGCACCGCATTGCGCAGCACACCGATTGTCTTGCTGCCGCGCAACCGGGTCGGTCTCTGGAGCGGCTTGACCGAACAGACACCGGTGAGCGAGCTGTCGCCGAAAACGCAAAAGGTCCACGCCGCCCTCAGCCAGCACGGCGCGCTGTTTTTCGACGAGCTGATCCATGAGGCGCACCTGCTGCGTTCGGAACTGGAAATTGCCCTGCAGGAACTGGTGGGCGCGGGGTTGGTGAATGCCGACAGCTTTGCCGGTTTGCGCGCGCTGATCACCCCGGCCAGCAAGCGCCAGCCGCGCAACAGTCGGCGTGGACGCGGCGCATTCATCGGTGGCATGGACGATGCCGGGCGCTGGGCCTTGTTGCGACGCGCGCCAACGGCCCCTGTGGTGGAAAACCAGCGTCCTATGCCGACGCCGGCCGATACCCTGGAACACATCGCCATGACCTTGCTGCGTCGTTACGGCGTGGTGTTCTGGCGCTTGCTGGAACGTGAGGCGGACTGGCTGCCGAGCTGGCGCGAACTGCTGCGCACCTTCCATCGCCTGGAGGCACGCGGCGAGATTCGTGGGGGCCGGTTTGTCAGCGGCCTGGCGGGCGAGCAATTCGCCCTGCCCGAGGCGATTCCATTGCTGCGGGAGATGCGACGTCGGCCCCATGACGGGAGTTTGGTCGCGGTGTGTGGGGTCGATCCGCTGAACCTCGCCGGCACACTATTACCTGGTGCGAAAGTCCCGGCGCTGGCGAGCAATCGGCTGGTGTATCGCGACGGTTTGCCGGTTGCTGCCGAGATTGCCGGCAAACCGCTTTTCTGGATGGAGCTGGATCAGCAGGCGAGTGCCGAGGTGCGCAGCAAGCTGATCCGGCATTGAGGTTGTCTCTACCGGCCCCTTCGCGGGCAAGCCCGCTCCCACAGGGGGATTTGTGAACGACACAGTTCAACTGTGGGAGCGGGCTTGCTCGCGAAGGGGCCATCACAGCCAACAAAGAACCTCAGGACAAAACCTTCTACTGAGACCGCGGCCGATCCGGCATCAACACCGCCGCATGCTCCGGCTCAGCCTCTGGTGGCGCTTCGACCGGATGCCGCGGCACCAGCGCCTGCTGTGGATAAGTCTGCGCGAAGTTCACCCACGGGCAGTTATCCACAAGCTTTTTCAACCGCTGGTTAAAGGCCCGGCTCACCGCATATTGGCCACCGGACACCGTGCGAAATTGCGCCGTCAGCACCACCCCGTTGAGGTCCATCCTGTCGACGCCAAACACATCCAGCGGCCCTTGCAGGTTGTAGCGCAGGAACGGGTCGTTGCTGATGGAGTGCCCAGCCTCGCGGATCAGTTCGATGGCCTTGTCGACGTCGGTGTCGTAGGTGAATTGCACCGAAAAAAACGCATAGGCGAATTGCCGCGACTGGTTGGTCACGGCCTTGATCTGCCCGAACGGTACCGAGTGCACGAAACCCTTGCCGTCGCGCAGGCGCAAGGTGCGGATGGTCAGGCCTTCGACCGTGCCGGCATGCCCGGAATCAAGCACCACCCAATCACCGATGGACAGGGTGTCCTCGATGATGATGAACAGCCCGGTGATCACATCCTGCACCAGTTGCTGGGAGCCGAAACCGATTGCCAGGCCGATGACCCCGGCACCGGCCAGGAATGGCGCGACGTTGATCCCCAGGTTGGCCATGGTGGTGATCGCGCAGATCACCACCAGGATGATTTTGATCGCGTTGCGCAGCAGCGGCAGGATGGTTTTCACCCGCGTACTCGGCTGGCGTGCCGAGCGCTTGTTGGTCGGCGGTTTCAGGGCCTCCTGAATCGCCGTGTCGAGCACCACCCAGACCATCCAGGTCACCAGCAGGATCAAACCGATGTGGCTCAGTGAATCACTGATCGCCCGGCCCACGGCATTGCTCACCGCGAACTCGAACAGTGACACGCCCCAGATCCGCCCGAGGATATCGATGAACACGATGGCCATGCCGATGCGCAGCAAGGCGTGGGACAAGTTGAGAAAACGCTCCTTGTAGGCGCTGCTGCGGCGCAGGTCCGCTTCGCTGCGCGCCTTGAACAGATGGTGCAGCGTAGTGCTGAGAAACACCGTGGCGATCAGCAATACCGTGGTGAACAAGGCGCTGCGCAGCACCCTCTGGTTGTCCGCGCCAACGCCGATCAGGTTGATGATCGAGACCAGCACCATCAACAGGATCGGCCAATACCAGAGCCCGGAAAATATCCGCAGGGTCTCACGCAATGCCGGCTGACTTTGGCGCTGGGCCAGCGGCAGGATGCGGATCACCTGAGCGACCGGGCGGCGCGTGCGGATCACCAGCAAGCCGAAGGAAATCGATGCCGCCAAGCCAGTGAAAACGGCGATGCTGCTGGTGAGATTGCTGCCCAGTTGATGGGCGATTTGCGGACTGGTCAGGGCATCGCTCAAGGCCACCAGAAAACCGATGCCGAACAATGGCCGGGCACTCTTCTCGCGGAGAATCTGCACCGCCCGGCGCTTGTGGCCGGCATTGAACACCACCACCAGCGACAGCACCAAGGACGCGGAAAATATCCCCGCGCTTGTGGCATAAGCCAGGCACAACGCAAGCGCTCGACCGGCGGATATCGGCAAAAACTGGCTGGCATAAATCGTCAGGGGCAGGCTGGCTACCGCCGGAAGGGTATAGGGCAAGACATAACCGAGCAGGGCCTGGCCGCGTTCGCGGCTGAGCAGCAGGCGATGTTTGCACAGGCGTTTGGCCAACAGTCGCCCAAGCAGCCAAAGACAGGCAAACACGGCGGCCCACACGCAGGTCAGTATCAGGAAATCGCCAGCGACGCTCCAGGGCGAGCGGGCCGAAGGCTGATTGACCAGCTGATCCACTTCATCGGCCGCGCGGTCGGCACGCAGGCGCCAGGCGTCGAGCAGGTTTTCGTTGAGGTCAAGCTTGGCCTGGACCTCGTCGATGCTTGAACTGATGGCCCCCAGTAATCCGCCTTGCACGAGCGGTTCGGGGTGCGCCGGCGGCGTCGCAGCGGTCGCGGCGGCCGGCAGCCCCGGTATCGCGGCGGCTTCCAGTTGCTCGCTGCCCACAAACAGCAACGCCCCCAGCAGTATCGCGGTCTTGAGCCTGATCAAAACACCCGCTCCTTTGGCTGTGTCGGTAAGGAACTGATCGAAAAATGCCGGGCAAGTTCGGGCATTGCTAGTGGATAGCAGGACAGCGACGCCATTTGTGGCGAGGGGGCTCGCCCCCGTTGGGGTGCGAAGCGCCCCCAAAACCTACCGTTCGGATTCATCTGACACACCGCATTCCAGGGATTTACGACTGCTGCGCAGCCGAGCGGGGGCGAGCTCCCTCGCCACAGACTAACACCCGCACTTATGATCTTTGCGCCCAAGGCAAATATCAAATGTCCATCCCTATATTTTTCCTCACGAGCAAAATCCCGACACTGCGCTCCATCGAATCATCTTCCGGAGTTGCAGCCATGCCCATTGCCTTGCTCGCGCTGACCCTCAGCGCCTTTGCCATCGGGACGACCGAGTTCGTCATCGTTGGCCTGTTACCCACCATTGGCGCCGACCTCGGTGTCAGTCTGCCATCCGCCGGCCTGCTGGTCAGCCTGTATGCCCTTGGCGTTGCCGTCGGCGCCCCGGTACTGACCGCCCTCACCGGCAAGGTTCCGCGCAAGTTACTGCTGTTGTCGTTGATGGTGCTGTTCACCCTCGGCAACCTGCTGGCATGGCAAGCGCCGAGCTACGAGTCGCTGATCCTCGCACGGATCGTCACCGGCCTGGCCCACGGGGTGTTTTTCTCGATCGGTTCGACCATCGCCACCAGTCTAGTGCCGAAGGAAAAAGCCGCCAGCGCGATTGCCATCATGTTCACCGGCCTGACCGTAGCACTGGTGACTGGCGTGCCGCTGGGAACCTTCATCGGCCAGCATTTCGGCTGGCGTGAAACCTTCCTCGCCGTTTCGACCCTGGGCGTCATCGCCTTCATCGGCAGCCTGATCTACGTGCCGAAAAATATCCCCCACAGCAAGCCCGCGTCGTTCTTGCAGCAATTGCAGGTGCTCAAGCAACCCCGCCTGTTGCTGGTGTATGCGATGACGGCCATCGGCTACGGCGGCACGTTCACCGCCTTTACTTTCCTCGCGCCAATACTTCAGGATCTCTCCGGCTTCAGCGCCAGCGCCGTCAGCCTGGTGTTGCTGGTCTACGGCATCTCCGTGGCCGTCGGCAACATCTGGGGCGGCAAACTGGCGGACAAACGCGGTCCGATCAGCGCCCTGAAAATCATTTTTGCCCTGCTCGCCGCCGTGTTGTTCGCGCTGACCTTCACGGCCGGCAATCCCTGGCTGGCGCTGGCCACCGTTCTGGTCTGGGGTGCCGTGGCATTCGGCAACGTACCGGGATTACAGGTGTACGTGGTGCGCCAGGCCGAACATCACACGCCTCATGCCGTGGACGTGGCATCCGGCCTGAACATCGCCGCGTTCAACCTCGGCATTGCCGGTGGCGCCTGGGGCGGTGGCCTGATCGTCGCCCACATGGGGTTGATCCACACCGCGTGGATCGGTGGCCTGGTGGTGCTGGTGGCGCTGGCATTGACGGCGTGGAGCGGACGTCTTGATCGCCTTGGCCCGGTGTACGCCGAGCCGGCTGAGGGATCCGCGCGAGTTATCGCTGGCCACTGATAAACCCTGGGTAGAGGTGTGCTCAAGACCTCTACCGTCCGTAGCGACGCCGAAACTTTCACCGCCACCGCGCAGTCCCCCTAAGACAGGGCAGGCAGACCGGAGGCGACATGGCGGCGATTCATATCGGTATTTCAGGCTGGCGCTACACGCCCTGGCGGGGAGATTTCTACCCCCCGGGGCTGACCCAGAAACGCGAACTGCAGTTCGCCTCGCGGGCGGTCAACAGCATCGAAATCAATGGATCGTTCTATGCCCTGCAGCGGCCCGAACGTTACGCTCAATGGTACGGCGAAACCCCGTTCGACTTCGTTTTCAGCGTCAAGGCCCCACGCTTCATCACCCATATCAAGCGTCTGCGGGATATCCACAAGCCGCTGGCGAACTTTTTTGCTTCCGGGGTTCTGGAGCTGAAGGAAAAGCTCGGCCCGATCCTCTGGCAATTCCCGCCCAGTTTCAAGTTCGATGCCGAGTTGTTCGAATCCTTTCTCGACCAACTGCCCCACGATACCCAACAGGCTGCCGCCCTCGCCCGCCAGCACGATGCTCACGTCAACGGCCACGCCAGCCTCAAGGCCTACAAAAAGCAGCCCTTGCGTCATGCCGTGGAAATCCGCCATGAAAGCTTTGTCGATCCGCTGTTCGTGCGCTTGCTCAAGCGCTACAACACGGCCCTGGTCATCGCCGACACCGCAGGTAAATGGCCGTACCGCGAAGACATCACCAGCGACTTCGTCTACCTGCGCCTGCATGGTGCCGAGGCGCTCTACGCCAGCGGCTACACCCCACAGGCACTGAAACGCTGGGGCGAACGAATCGAAGCCTGGCATCACGGCCAACAACCGGCTGATCCACAATTGATCGCGCCCCGGCAGAAGCCAAAGGCGCGCACATCCCGGGAAGTGTTCTGTTATTTCGATAACGACATCAAAGTCCGTGCCCCCTTCGACGCACGCCATTTGCTGGAGCGTCTGCATCTGGATAAAAACCTCGCCACCGTCCCCGGCGAGCCTGCCGCCGAGGGTGTGTTGCCATGAGCATTCCCGAGCCGGTCGGTGTCACCGACGAACAGACACCCATCAATACGACCGTTAGCCGTTTCACGGTGCTGACGGTCAACACCCATAAAGGTTTCACCGCGCTCAACCGGCGCTTCATCCTGCCGGAACTGCGTGAAGCGGTGCGCAGCGTGTCTGCCGATGTGGTGTTTTTGCAGGAAGTCCACGGCACCCACGAGCACCACCCCAAGCGCTACACCAACTGGCCGGCGATGCCTCAATACGAGTTCCTCGCCGACACCCTGTGGCCGCAGTTCGCCTATGGCCGCAATGCGGTGTATCCGGCAGGTGATCACGGCAACGCGCTGTTGTCGAAATTCCAGATCATCCGCCACGACAATCTCGACGTGTCCATCAGCGGTCACGAAAACCGCGGGATCCTGCATTGTGTGTTGCGCCTGCCCGGCGACGGCCAGGAAGTGCATGCCATTTGCGTGCACCTGGGGCTGCGCGAAAGTCACCGCACGGCGCAACTGAAGCTGCTCGCCCAGCGCCTGGACGCCCTGCCCGCCGATGCCCCGGTGATCGTCGCCGGGGACTTCAACGACTGGCGTCAGCGCGCCGATGCGTTGCTCAAACCCTGCGGCCTGCGCGAAGCCTTCGCTGCGCACCACGGCAAACCTGCGCGCAGTTTCCCCGCGCGCCTGCCGGCACTGCGCCTGGACCGCATCTACCTGCGCAACCTCAAGGCCAGCCATCCGCAAGTGCTGACCAGTCGCCCCTGGTCGCACCTGTCCGACCACGTCCCGCTGTCGGTGGAGATCGAGTTATGAGCAGCCAGTCGATGGAAAAAACCACGCTGGATCACATCCCCGCTCCACCGATCCGCGAGCCGACAGCGGTCGACGTCGAATACGGCTGGCAAGGTAGCAATCGCGTCGAGTTGCTGGAAAACGGCGAGGCGTATTTTCCCCGGGTATTTGACGCCCTGCGCCAGGCTCAACGTGAAATCCTGCTGGAAACCTTCATTCTGTTCGAGGACAAGGTTGGCAATGAACTGCAACAGATCCTGATCGAAGCCGCTCAACGCGGCGTGCGCACCACCGTCAGCCTCGACGGCTTTGGCTGTGGCGAACTGAGTACCGGGTTCCTCACCGCACTGACCGCCGCCGGCGTGCACCTGCAAATGTTCGATCCTGCGCCGAAACGCCTGGGCATCCGTACCAACTGGTTCCGGCGCCTGCACCGCAAGATAGTGGTAGTGGACGGCAGCATTGCCTTCATCGGCGGGATCAACTTTTCTGCCGATCACCTTGCCGACTTCGGCCCCGAGGCCAAGCAGGACTATTCCGTGGAGGTGCAAGGCCCGGCAGTGGCTGACATCCATCACTTCGCTCTGCTGCAATGCGGTCGCCCGGCGCACGCCAAATACTGGTGGCAACGCCGTCGGCAGCGGCGTTCGGAGCTAGCCTTCAGCGATCACGATGGCCAGGTACGTCTGGTGTACCGCGACAACGGCGAACACCCGAGCGACATTGAAGAGGTTTACCGCCAGGTGTTGCGCCAGGCCAAGCGTCGGGTGGTGATCGCCAATGCCTACTTCTTTCCCGGCTTCCGCCTGCTGCGCGATATCCGCAATGCGGCCCGCCGGGGTGTGGATGTGCGGCTGATCCTGCAAGGGCAACCGGACATGCTGGTGGCCAAACTCGCCGCACGCATGACCTACGATTACCTGCTCAGGTCCGGAGTGAAGATCTACGAATATTGCGACCGCCCGCTGCATGGCAAGGTCGCATTGGTGGATGAAGACTGGAGCACCGTCGGCTCCAGCAACCTCGACCCGTTGAGCCTGTCGATGAATCTGGAAGCCAACGTGCTGATCCGCGACCGTGGCTTCAATCGAGTTCTGTTCGATCGCCTGGAAGACCTCAGCGACAACCATTGCAAGGCCATGTCTCACGACATCGCGCCGCGCGGGCGTGTCTGGCACATGACCATAGGTTTTCTGGTGTTTCACTTCCTGCGGCATTTCCCGGCTTGGGCCGGTTGGTTGCCGGCGCACAAACCTCGCCTGAAACCCATCCCCCCTCCGACCGGGAGCGCTGACCATGAACCGCGCTGAGCCTCACATGGCAACTGACGCCAAAAGCCTGGGCAAGTCGCACTGGAGCCGCTGGAAACGACCGCTGACGATGCTGTTTTTCCTGATGCTGATCGTGTTGTTCACGATGCTCGCCCAGCGCCTCGAGTGGAACGAGGTGTTCGATAACCTGGCCGATTTCAAGGTGCGCACACTGATCATTGCGTCGGGGCTGACCCTGGTGAGCTTTCTGGTATACGCCTGCTTCGACCTGATCGGCCGCACCTACATCCGCCAGAACCTGACGTGGAAGCAGATACTGCCCGTGGGGATCATCAGCTATGCCTTCAACCTGAACCTGAGCGCCTGGGTCGGCGGCATCGCCATGCGCTACCGGTTGTATTCGCGGCTCGGGGTCAGCAAGAGCAACATCGCGAAGATCCTTGGCCTGAGCCTGGCGACCAATTGGTTCGGCTACATGGTCATTGCCGGCGCCGTGTTCAGCAGCGGGCTGGTGCGCATGCCGCCGGGCTGGAAGCTCAGCAGCAGTGCGCTGCAAGGCGTGGGGGTCTTGTTGTTGCTATTGAGCGCCGGCTACCTGGCGGCGTGCCAGTTTGCCAAACGTCGGGAGTGGGCGATTCGCGGCATCGAAATCGACCTCCCGTCCCTGCGCATGGCAGTGCTGCAACTGGCCCTCGGGGCGCTGAACTGGTCGCTGATGGCGGCGGTGATCTTCACCTTGCTGCCGAGCAAACTGGACTATCCACTGGTGCTGGGCGTGCTGTTGATCAGCGCCATCGCCGGGGTCATCACCCACATCCCGGCCGGGCTCGGCGTGCTCGAGGCGGTGTTCGTGGCGCTGCTGCAGCATGAAGTGTCGCGGGGCAGCCTGGTGGCAGGGCTGCTGGCCTATCGGGCGATTTATTTCATCCTGCCATTGTTGATTGCCCTGGTGATGTACCTGTTGGTGGAGGCCAAGGCCAAGTCGTTGCGGATCTCAAGGAAACCCAAGTGATCTGTGGTGTCTGCTAGTCCGCCATCGCGGGCAAGCCCGCTCCCACAGGGTCTGCTGGTGGATGCAGATTCTATGTACACCCTCGATTCCTGTGGGAGCGGGCTTGCCCGCGAAGGCGTCCGCATGCACACCGCAAATCACTGGGATTGAATAATGCTCAACCGCTCCCCGACCACCATCTCGGTAATCCAGTCGACAAGGATCGAGGTGTAGGCCTGCTGGGAAACCGGGTCGCTCAAGGCGTGGTCGGCGCCGTCGATGATGCGGTGGGTCATTGAGTGCGTCTGCTGGCAGGCCGCCCGGTAGCTCATGATCGTCGCGTGGGGCACGTAGTCGTCGGTCTCGGACTGCACCAGCAGGACATCTCCGCGAAATTGCGAGCAGGCGTGCAAAGCCCGGTTGCTGTCGGCCCGCACCAGGGTGCCTCGGTAATCACGCAGATCCAGCTTGTCCAGGTCGCGTTTCGGCGTGTGCCATTGTTCGTCGCGGTACAGCGCCGGCACCCGCAGCGCCAGCCAGCGCACCGGCCGCAGCGAAGTCAGAATCGAGGCCAGATAACCTCCATAACTGGTGCCGACCACCGCAATAGCCGATGTATCGAGGGCCGGGTGCGCGAGCAAGCGGTCATAGGCTGCCAGCAGGTCGCGCAGATTGTCCTCCCGGGTCACCCGGGACAAGGGAATGCCGGTGCCGCCGGTGTGTCCACGCAGGTCGAAGGTCAGGCATACACAACCCAAGCCGGCGATGCCTTTGGCGCGTTCCAGGTCCCGCTCCTGACTGCCGCCCCAACCGTGCACAAAAAGTACGCCGGGCACTTTCGATTTGGGGCTCAGAAAAGTCCCGCTCATCTGTTCGTTATCGATGTCGATCTGAATGGATTCGCTTCTAGCCGTCATAGGATTTAACCGTTACGTACTTGAGAAGAAAGTCACTGCTTTGCGCCGGCCCGCGATACACCTCGATGGCATCTGCCGGCAGCGGCTGATCGATGTAGGTTTCCACCGAAGACACACGAATCGCGCGCATCCCCGGATGGTTGACGAAACTCTGCAAAGCCGCCACCTCGGCACTGCTCGCACCGCCCATGCGCCAGGATTGTTCGAGCACGCCGCTGCGCTGTTTGCCGCCGCTATCAATGCCCTGAGCGATGTCGTAGTTGCGCCGTGACGCATAGAAACGCGGATAGGCTTCATCCGCGGCGCTGTCGAACACCTGCGCCTGCTGGATAGCCATGCGCACGTCATCGGCCAGGTCCAGCTTCAGTAAATCGTCATAGCTGCCCTGCACCACTAACAGGTTCGAGCCGCCATATACTTCCTCGCCCTCGGCGTCCGTGGTCAAGTATTGATCGCCGCAGTAACTCAGCACCTTGTCGCCGATGAAACTCTGGCCGACGCTGTGGGTAATCACCTGATCAAGGTCCTGTTCCAGCACCACGCCTTCGGTGAAGGTCGCGTCAGCCTCGGGCCTGGCCAGAATTTCATCGAACTCGTCGAGGCTCTGGATCACTTCCTGACCACGTCCGGCGCAAGCGTGTATAGGCTTCAGGCGGATCGGCCCGGTGTACAGCAGATGCTCCGCCGCCGGGCGAGCATCCTTCAGGCAGAACACGCTGAGACCGTCGAGTACAACGCTGCGTACCCGCTGGGAAAACAAGGGAGCCCAGCCTGGCGGCGCATGGGCATGGTGGTTGAGCAGCCCATGACTGATGGCTTTGGTGCAGATGAAATCATGGTCGACATATCCCCCCCACAAATCCTCCGGTCCCTTGACCCCCAGTTGCCGGGCAGCCTCAGCGCCCACCAGCGTCTGGGTCGGCAACAGGTAGAGGTCGCGACCGTCGTGCAATTGCGGATCGTAGCTGCCGCCGTACTTGAGTCCCATTATCTGCGCCAGCCAGCGCGCCAGCGCGCGGTTGGTCTCGACTTCGTGCAGCGGCGCGTCGGCTCGTACCGAATGGGCAACCACCAGTTTCTTGCGGTTTGTTGGGGTCATGCATCCCCCTTCAATCGACGCTTGATGAATGTAGTTGAAGGGGTGCAGGGATCAGGCCAAGGCGCAGTGCAGCGAAACGGTTTTCAAATCAGCCGGTTGTGGCGCAAGTGATGGCATGAGGCCTGTTTTATTCTGCACGATGCTCTTTGATATGCCGGCATTTTGCACGACTCAATACTGGCACAGAACCCATGTGGGAGCGGGCTTGCTCGTGAAGGCAGAGTGTCATTCACCGCAAATGTTGACTGAAAGTCCGCATTCGCGAGCAAGCCCGCTCCCACATGGGGATTTGTGGTGATAGGCCTACCGCGCTACTGCCCCAGGCGTCACCCCAAACCGCATCCGATAATCACTCGGCGCCAGCCCGGTGATTTTCTTGAATGTCGCGCGAAACGCGCCGGGGTCCTGATAACCCACGGTCCAGGCAATATGGTCAATGGTGCCGTTGGTGAACTCGAGCATTTCCCGGGCCTTGCCGACTCGCAGATGCTGACAGTATTCGGTGGGTTTGAGGCCGGTGGCCGAACGGAAACGTCGCAGGAAGGTGCGCTCTTCCAGCCCTGCCTTTTCGGCCATCGCCGTCAGCGATACATCGGTCGCCCCGGTGCTTTGCAGCCAGTGTTGCACCTTGAGGATCGCCGCATCGCCATGACTGAGGATCGGCGCAAAATTGCTGCCGCACTCGCTGGCGCTGTCGCTGTGTTCCACCACCAGAAAACGCGCGGTACCGGTGGCAATGCTCGGTCCCAGCAACCGGTTGACCAGGCGCAAACCCAGTTCCGACCACGCCATCAGTCCGGCGGTGGTGATCAGGTCGCCGTCATCGACAATCGGTGTATCGGCCTTGAGTCGTATCGCCGGATAACGTTCGGCAAAACTCTTGGCCGAGGTCCAGTGGGTGGTGGCGCTGCGACCGTCGAGCAGACCGCTTTCAGCCAACAGGATCGAGCCCACGCAAACCCCGCCCAGTGTCGCGCCGCTGGCATGTTGCTCGCGCAACCAGCGGATCAAGCCCTGTGGCGCCTGGCCCTCGGAAAAACCGGCAATCGACGGCGGGATCAACACGGCCACCAGGGCACGCTGCGGGCCGGGAAGGCTGTCGAAGACCCGGACCGGCGGCTGATCACCCTCGACCTGCCAATGGCTGACCCGCAGCAGCGGCAACTGTGCAGACTGATGTTCAGCAGCGATCCGGTTCGCCACCCCGAACAAGTCCGTCAAGCCATGCACCGCCGCCATCTGCGCGCCGGGATAGATCAGCACACCAAGTTCGGCAATTGCCCTTTCTGCGTCCATTGTCAGTTTTCCCCCTCTTATTGTCGGTGCGGCCAATCCCGGGACCGCCTGCCAGCGCCAATACTTCATTCCACACCAAACACACATCGAGGAAACAGTCATGGCCAAGCAAGCGCTCATCGTAGTCGATATCCAGAACGACTACTTCCCCCAAGGCAAGTGGCCACTGGTCGGCGCCGATGCCGCCGCCGACAATGCCGTCCGCCTGATCAAGGCCTTCCGTGACGCCGGTGATCCGGTGGTGCACATCCGCCACGAATTCACCTCCGCAGAGGCGCCGTTCTTCACCCCGAACTCCGAAGGCGCGAAGCTGCACCCCAAAGTGATCAACCGCGCTGACGAACCGGTGGTGCTCAAGCACTTCGTCAACTCGTTCCGCGAAACCGAGCTGAAATCGATCCTCGACGAGCAAGGCATCAAGGAACTGGTGATCGTGGGCAGCATGAGCCACATGTGCGTCGACGGCATCACCCGTGCGGCGGCGGACTTCGGCTACACGGTGACCGTGATCCACGACGCCTGCGCCACCCGTGACCTGGAATTCAATGGCGTGTCGGTCCCGGCGGCGCAGGTTCATGCGGCGTTCATGGCGGCCTTGGCATTTGCCTATGCCAGTGTGGTGTCGGCCGACGAGTTCCTCGCGGCCTGAGTCTGCAGTTAACTTTCACCGCCCATAAAAAAACCCGCACTTCAGACCGAAGTGCGGGTTTTGTTTTGTCAGCTTGCTGCTTGTAGCTTGAGGCTTGCAGCTGCTTTAGAACGGAATATCGTCATCAAAGCTGTCGAAATCCGGAGCCGGTTGCGGTGCGGCCTGTTGAGGGGCCGGACGCTGTGGCTGCTGTTGCGGAGCAGGACGTGGAGCCTGCTGACGCGGAGCGGATTGCTGGTAGTTGTTACCGCCGCCCTGGCCCTGCTGGTCGCCCTGTGGACGGCCACCCAGCAGTTGCATGGTGCCTTGCATGTCGACCACGATTTCGGTGGTGTAACGCTTGATACCGTCTTTTTCCCACTCGCGGGTCTGCAGCTTGCCTTCGATGTACACCTGCGAACCTTTACGCAGGTACTCGCCGGCGATTTCTGCAACCTTGCCGAACATCGATACACGGTGCCATTCGGTCTTTTCGACTTTCTGACCGGTTTGCTTGTCGGTCCACTGTTCGCTGGTCGCCAGACTCAGGTTGGTCACGGCGTTACCGTTAGGCAAGTAGCGAACTTCGGGATCCTGGCCGCAAGTGCCGACCAATATGACTTTGTTAACCCCACGGGCCATAACGTTCTCCTAGGCTACGCACGCTGCCCCGGCCGGGTTGTTCACCAGGCGCTCAAGGGTGGTGCGATCCAATAGTTCGGTGTCCAGTTTGATGTAAATCGCCGCCTCTTCCGCGACGATGACTGCATCTGTTACCCCTACGACCGCCTTCAGGCGCTCGACCAGACCCGCTTCGCGGATCGCCTCGGGCGACAACGGCAAGCGCAGGCTTGTGACGTAGGGAGGTTCGCGCATGGTAACAGCAAAGGCCAGCCAGAGGGCAGCCAGAGCGGCGCATCCGAGGAACACAACCGACAGACCGCCATGCTGGAACAGCCAGCCACCGAGGATTCCCCCCAGTGCCGAGCCGAGGAACTGACTGGTGGAATAAACCCCCATCGCCGTGCCCTTGCCGCCTGCCGGTGAAACCTTGCTGATCAGCGACGGCAGTGAAGCCTCCAGAAGATTGAACGCGGTGAAGAACACCACCGTACCGATCACCAGAGACCGCAAGCTGTCGCCGAACTGCCAGAAGAATAGCTCAGTGAGCATCAGCGTCACGACGGCACCGAGTAAAACTCGTTTCATTTTGCGTTTCTTCTCGCCGTAGATAATGAACGGGATCATGGCGAAGAAAGAAATCAGCAGCGCGGTCAGGTACACCCACCAGTGCTGCTCTTTGGGCAGCCCGGCTTTCTCGACCAGCGCCAGGGGCAAGGCGACGAAGCTGGACATCAACATTGCGTGCAAGACAAAAATGCCCAGGTCCAGGCGCAACAGGTCGGGATGCTTGAGGGTCGGCATCAATGCCTGGCGCGCGACTCCGGACTCACGGTGCTGCAACGGGCCGGTGGAGCGCGGCACCATGAACATTACGATCACGATGCCGAACAGCGCCATGCCGCCGGTGGCCAGGAACAACCCGGACAACCCGAACGCGCGGGTCAGCAGCGGGCCGACGACCATGGCCACCGCAAACGACAGGCCGATGGTCATGCCGATCATGGCCATGGCCTTGGTCCTGTGCTGCTCGCGGGTCAGGTCGGACAGCAAGGCCATGACCGCAGCGGAAATCGCCCCGGCACCCTGCAGGATTCGCCCGGCGATCACGCCCCAGATCGAATCGGCATTGGCGGCCAGCAGGCTGCCGAGGGCAAAGACGATCAAACCCAGGTAAATCACCGGGCGACGGCCGATGCGGTCGGAAATGAAACCGAACGGAATCTGGAAGACCGCCTGGGTCAGGCCATAAGCGCCAATCGCCAGGCCGATCAGGGCCGGTGTGGCGCCGGCCAGATCCATCCCATAGGTCGCCAGTACCGGCAACACCATGAACATGCCAAGCATACGGAAGGCGAACACCAGGGCCAGACCGCTTGCCGCGCGGGTCTCGCTACCACTCATGCGCTCGCTGTGGGGATCGTGCATGGAAAAACCTCATGTGAACCGGCGGCGATTCTACCAGTCCCATCGATTGGCGGGGTATATCGCGACGCTTTGACGCGCATTGCTGACACACTCTTCATGTAAGACAGTAACCCTCTCGTTTGATAGTGTGCATCCATCCAGTATTTGGCCGTATACTCCTACGTTTTCGACGCCCGCCGAGCGAGGCCACCTTGGACAAGATCCTGATTCGTGGGGCTCGAACCCACAACCTGAAGAACATCGACCTGACCCTGCCACGGGACAAGCTGATCGTCATCACCGGCCTGTCCGGCTCCGGCAAGTCGTCGCTGGCTTTCGACACCTTGTACGCCGAAGGCCAGCGCCGCTACGTCGAATCGCTGTCGGCTTATGCCCGGCAGTTCCTGTCGATGATGGAAAAACCCGACGTCGACACCATCGAAGGCCTGTCGCCGGCGATCTCCATCGAACAGAAATCCACCTCGCACAACCCGCGTTCGACGGTCGGCACCATTACCGAAATCTACGACTACCTGCGCCTGCTGTATGCTCGCGTGGGCATTCCCCGTTGCCCGGACCACGACATTCCGCTGGAAGCGCAGACCGTCAGCCAGATGGTCGACCTGGTCCTCGCCGAACCGGAGGGCAGCAAACTGATGCTGTTGGCCCCGGTCATCCGCGAGCGCAAGGGCGAGCACCTGTCGGTTTTCGAAGAACTGCGCGCACAGGGTTTTGTCCGCGCCCGAATCAACGGCAAGCTTTACGAGCTGGACGAAGCACCCAAGCTCGACAAGCAGAAAAAACACACCATTGATGTCGTGGTCGACCGCTTCAAGGTTCGCGCCGACCTGCAACAACGCCTGGCCGAATCCTTCGAAACCGCGCTGAAACTGGCGGACGGCATCGCCCTGGTAGCGCCGATGGACGACGAGCCGGGTGAGGAGATGATCTTCTCCGCACGCTTCGCCTGCCCGATCTGCGGCCACGCGATCAGTGAGCTGGAACCCAAGCTGTTCTCCTTCAACAACCCGGCCGGCGCCTGCCCGACCTGTGATGGTTTGGGGGTAAAGCAGTTCTTCGACATCAAGCGCCTGGTCAATGGCGAACTGACCCTGGCCGAAGGGGCGATTCGTGGCTGGGACCGGCGTAACGTCTATTACTTCCAGATGCTCGGTTCGCTGGCCTCGCACTACAAGTTCAGTCTGGAAGTACCGTTCAACGAACTGCCCGCCGACCAACAGAAATTCATCCTGCACGGCAGCGGTTCGCAAAACGTCGACTTCAAATACCTGAACGACCGTGGCGACATCGTCAAACGCTCGCACCCGTTCGAAGGCATCGTGCCGAACCTGGAGCGCCGTTACCGCGAAACCGAATCGGCATCGGTGCGCGAGGAGCTGGCCAAGTTCCTCAGTACCCAGTCATGCCCGGACTGCCGCGGCACCCGCCTGCGCCGTGAGGCGCGGCACGTATGGGTCGGCGAGAAAACCCTGCCGGCGGTGACCAACCTGCCGATCGGCGATGCGTCCGATTATTTTGGCGGGCTCAAGCTCACCGGTCGGCGTGGCGAAATTGCCGACAAGATCCTCAAGGAAATCCGCGAACGCCTGCAGTTCCTGGTCAACGTCGGCCTCGACTATCTGTCGCTGGACCGCAGTGCCGACACCTTGTCCGGCGGCGAGGCCCAGCGCATTCGTCTGGCCAGCCAGATTGGTGCCGGCCTGGTGGGCGTCCTGTACATCCTCGACGAACCCTCCATCGGCCTGCATCAGCGCGATAACGACCGGCTGCTGGGCACCCTAAAGCACCTGCGCGACATCGGTAACACGGTGATCGTGGTCGAGCACGACGAAGACGCCATTCGCCTGGCCGACTACGTGGTGGACATCGGCCCGGGCGCCGGCGTGCACGGCGGGCATATCGTCGCCGAAGGCACACCGGCCGAGGTCATGGCGCACCCGGACTCGCTGACGGGCAAATACCTGTCGGGCCGGGTGAAAATCGAAGTCCCGGCCAAACGTACGCCGCGCAACAAGAAGCTGACGCTGGCGCTCAAGGGCGCGCGTGGCAACAACCTGCGCAATGTCGACCTGGAGATTCCGATCGGCCTGCTGACCTGTGTCACCGGCGTGTCCGGCTCGGGTAAATCGACGCTGATCAACAACACGCTGTTCCCGTTGAGCGCCACCGCGCTGAACGGCGCAACGACGCTTGAGGCGGCCGCCCACGACAGCATCAAGGGCCTGGAGCACCTGGACAAGGTCGTCGACATCGACCAGAGCCCGATCGGCCGTACACCACGCTCCAACCCGGCGACCTATACCGGACTGTTCACGCCGATCCGCGAGTTGTTCGCCGGCGTGCCGGAGTCCCGCTCCCGGGGCTATGGCCCGGGGCGCTTCTCCTTCAACGTCAAGGGCGGGCGTTGCGAAGCCTGCCAGGGCGACGGCCTGATCAAGGTCGAGATGCACTTCCTGCCGGACATCTACGTGCCGTGCGACGTGTGCAAGAGCAAGCGCTACAACCGTGAAACCCTGGAGATCAAGTACAAGGGCAAGAGCATCCACGAAACCCTCGAGATGACCATCGAGGAAGCGCGGGAGTTCTTCGATGCCGTGCCGGCCCTGGCGCGCAAGCTGCAAACGTTGATGGACGTCGGCTTGTCGTACATCAAGCTGGGGCAATCGGCGACCACGCTCTCCGGAGGTGAAGCGCAGCGGGTGAAACTGTCCCGCGAATTGTCCAAGCGTGATACCGGCAAGACCCTGTACATCCTTGATGAACCGACCACCGGGCTGCACTTCGCGGATATCCAGCAACTGCTGGACGTGCTGCATCGCCTGCGTGACCACGGCAACACCGTGGTGGTCATCGAGCACAACCTGGACGTGATCAAGACCGCCGACTGGCTGGTGGACCTCGGTCCGGAGGGTGGTTCCAAGGGCGGGCAGATTATCGCCGTCGGTACACCGGAGGAAGTGGCCGAGATGAAGCAGTCTCACACCGGCTACTACCTCAAACCGCTGCTGGAGCGTGACCGGGCTTAACCGGGCGCCATGAAAAAGCCCCTGTCACTTCATCGGTGACAGGGGCTTTTTTGTATTCGCTGAATCAGGCGTGGGATTGCAGGTAGTTCTCAAGCCCGATCAACTTGATCAGACCCAGCTGCTTCTCAAGCCAGTAGGTATGATCTTCTTCGGTGTCATGCAGTTGAACCCGCAGCATTTCGCGGCTGACGTAGTCCTTGTGCTGCTCACAGAGCTTGATGCCCTTGCACAGCGCAGCCCGCACCTTGTATTCCAGGCGCAAATCCGCTTCGAGCATCTCGGTCACCGTGGTGCCGACATCGAGATCGTCCGGACGCATGCGCGGGGTGCCCTCGAGCATCAGAATCCGGCGCATCAAGGCGTCAGCGTGCCCTGCTTCTTCTTCCATCTCGTGGTTGATTCGTTCGTAGAGCTTGGTGAAACCCCAGTCCTCATACATCCGCGAGTGGACGAAATATTGATCACGCGCGGCCAGTTCGCCGGTCAGCAACGTGTTGAGGTAATCGATCACATCTGGGTGGCCTTGCATTGCCCTACATCTCCCTGCTTGAAAGTTGTAGTTTGAACCAACATGCCCGTATCGTCACTCGCAAGACGCAATAAAAGCGAAGATATTCTGAGAAAACCAGCTGAAATAACGCAAAAACCGCCCAAACAAGGGCGGTTCTGCTTCTCATTTAGACTTCGTTAAGCTGTACGTTGAGCAGCTTTGCGATTGCTTCTCCATACGCCGGGTCAGCCTTGTAGAAATGTTGCAGCTGGCGATCAACCACATCACTCGACACCCCCGCCATCGCACCGGCGATGTTGCTGACCAGCAGCGATTTCTGCTGTTCAGACATCAAGCGGAACAACGCGCCGGCGTGACTGTAGTAATCAGTGTCTTCGCGGTGGTCGTAACGATCGGCGGCACCATTCAGGGCCAATGCGGGCTCTGCGTAACGAGGTGCCTGCTTCGGCGATTCTACGTAGCTGTTTGGCTCGTAGTTCGGCGCCGCACCGCCATTGCTGCCAAAGGCCATCGAACCATCGCGCTGATAGGTGTTGACCGGACTGCGCGGAGCGTTCACCGGCAACTGTTGGTGGTTGGTGCCGACACGGTAGCGGTGAGCATCCGCGTAGGCGAAGACCCGACCTTGCAGCATGCGATCCGGCGACAGACCAACACCTGGCACCATATTGCTGGGACCGAACGCCGCCTGTTCGACTTCCGCGAAGTAGTTCTGCGGATTGCGATTGAGCTCCAGCTCTCCGACTTCAATCAGTGGAAACTCTTTTTGCGACCAGGTTTTGGTCACATCAAACGGATTCTCGTAATGCGCCGCCGCCTGAGCCTCGCTCATGATCTGAATGCACACGCGCCATTTCGGGAAATCACCCTGCTCAATGGCATTGAACAAGTCGCGCTGGGCGTAATCCGGATCAGTACCCGCCAGGCGCGCAGCCTCGGCAGGAGCAAGGTTCTTGATCCCCTGTTGGGTCTTGTAGTGCCACTTCACCCAGTGGCGCTCGCCTTGAGCGTTGATGAGGCTGTACGTGTGGCTGCCGAAGCCGTGCATGTGACGGTATCCGTCAGGGATACCCCGGTCGGAGAACAGGATGGTGACCTGGTGCAACGCCTCGGGCGAATGCGACCAGAAGTCCCACATCGCCTGGGCACTCTTCAGGTTGCTTTGTGGCAAACGCTTCTGGGTGTGGATAAAGTCCGGAAACTTCAGTGGATCGCGAATGAAGAACACAGGCGTGTTGTTGCCGACGATGTCCCAGTTGCCTTCCTCGGTGTAAAACTTCAAGGCAAAGCCACGCGGATCACGCTCGGTATCGGCCGACCCACGCTCACCGCCCACGGTGGAAAACCGCAGGAAAGTCGGGGTTTGCTTGCCGACTGACTCAAACAGCTTCGCGCTGGTGTATTGAGTGATATCGCGCGTCACGGTGAACGTACCGTAGGCACCCGAGCCTTTGGCGTGCACACGGCGCTCAGGGATATTTTCACGGTTGAAGTGGGCAAGCTTCTCGATCAGATGAAAATCGTCGAGCAGCAGCGGGCCACGAGGGCCGGCGGAACGGGAATTCTGGTTATCGGCAACAGGAGCGCCACTGGCGGTGGTAAGCGTTTTGTTTTGGCTCATGCGATCTTCCTTCCTCTGTCGGTCTTGAACTGCCGGCTATCGGCTGAGAAGGAGTATTGATCATCAATGTTACACCTACAAATTCATTAACTTGCAGACATCGATAGATAAAAACTAATGATCAGCCCCCAAACCGATAATATGACAAGGGGAAGGATTCAAGGATTATACGAAGGTACATTTCTTACAGGCACAAAAAACCGGGCACTAGGCCCGGTTCTTTGTTTCAGACTGACGTCTTACTCGGCGGATACAGCTTCGCCAGCAGTAGCACGATCAACCAACTCGACGTACGCCATAGGCGCGTTGTCGCCAGCGCGGAAACCGCACTTGAGGATGCGCAGGTAGCCACCCTCACGGGTAGCGTAACGCTTGCCCAGGTCGTTGAAGAGCTTACCAACGATAGCTTTCGAACGAGTACGGTCGAAAGCCAGACGACGGTTAGCAACGCTGTCTGTCTTGGCCAGAGTGATCAGCGGCTCGGCAACGCGGCGCAGTTCTTTGGCTTTTGGCAGAGTCGTTTTGATCAGCTCGTGCTCGAACAGCGACACCGCCATGTTTTGGAACATGGCCTTGCGGTGCGAGCTGGTGCGGCTCAGGTGACGACCACTTTTACGATGACGCATGGTTCATTCCTTACCAAACACTACGTTCGGTGATTACGACGATCAGGCAGTCGCCTTGTCGTCCTTCTTAAGACTTGCAGGCGGCCAGTTGTCGAGGCGCATGCCGAGGGACAGACCGCGGGAGGCCAGAACGTCCTTGATTTCAGTCAAGGATTTCTTGCCCAGGTTCGGAGTCTTCAACAGTTCCACTTCGGTACGCTGAATCAGGTCACCGATGTAGTAAATGTTTTCCGCCTTAAGGCAGTTAGCCGAACGTACAGTCAGTTCCAGATCGTCAACCGGGCGAAGCAGGATCGGATCGATCTCGTCTTCCTGCTCGACAACCACTGGCTCACTGTCACCCTTGAGGTCGACGAACGCAGCCAACTGCTGTTGCAGGATGGTTGCAGCGCGGCGAATAGCCTCTTCAGGATCCAGAGTACCGTTGGTTTCCAGATCAATAACCAGCTTGTCCAGGTTAGTACGCTGCTCGACACGGGCGTTTTCCACCACGTATGCGATACGGCGAACCGGGCTGAACGAAGAGTCAAGCTGCAAGCGACCGATGCTGCGGCTTTCGTCTTCATCGCTCTGACGCGAGTCTGCCGGTTCATAACCACGACCACGAGCTACTACGAGCTTCATGTTCAGGGCGCCGTTAGACGCCAGGTTAGCGATTACGTGATCGGGATTAACGATCTCGACATCATGATCCAGCTGAATATCGGCAGCGGTAACCACCCCCGAACCCTTCTTCGACAAGGTCAGCGTAACTTCGTCACGACCGTGCAGCTTGATAGCCAGACCTTTAAGGTTCAACAGGATTTCAATTACGTCTTCCTGTACACCTTCGATGGCGCTGTACTCGTGGAGCACACCGTCAATCTCGGCCTCGACTACTGCACAGCCGGGCATTGAGGACAACAGGATGCGGCGCAGCGCGTTGCCCAGGGTATGGCCGAAACCACGCTCGAGAGGCTCGAGAGTGATCTTGGCGCGGGTTGGACTGACAACCTGCACATCAATGTGGCGGGGTGTCAGGAACTCATTTACCGAAATCTGCATGGATGCACCTATTTTCTAGCCCTTACTTGGAGTAGAGCTCGACAATCAGGCTTTCGTTGATGTCGGCGGACAGATCACTGCGAGCTGGAACGTTCTTGAAAACGCCCGACTTCTTCTCAGTGTCTACTTCTACCCATTCTACGCGGCCACGTTGGGCACACAGATCGAGAGCTTGGACAATGCGAAGTTGATTTTTTGCTTTCTCGCGAACAGCGACCACGTCACCAGCACGAACCTGGTAGGACGGAACGTTAACGGTCTGACCGTTTACGCTGATCGACTTGTGCGATACCAGCTGACGGGATTCGGCACGAGTCGAACCAAAGCCCATACGGTATACAACGTTGTCCAGACGGCATTCGAGCAGTTGCAGCAGGTTCTCACCGGTTGCACCTTTCTTGCCAGCAGCTTCTTTGTAGTAGCCGCTGAATTGACGCTCGAGAACGCCGTAGATACGACGGACCTTCTGCTTTTCACGCAGTTGGGTGCCGTAGTCGGACTGGCGACCGCGGCGTTGGCCGTGGATACCAGGTGCTGCTTCAATGTTGCACTTCGATTCGATCGCGCGCACGCCGCTCTTCAGGAAGAGATCGGTGCCTTCGCGACGAGCGAGTTTGCATTTTGGACCAATGTAACGAGCCATTCTTTACAATCTCCTGGATTACACGCGGCGCTTCTTCGGCGGACGGCACCCGTTGTGCGGGATTGGCGTCACGTCGGTGATGCTGGCGATCTTGTAGCCACAGCCGTTCAAAGCGCGGACTGCGGATTCACGACCTGGACCTGGACCTTTGACGTTGACGTCGAGGTTTTTCAGGCCGTATTCCAGCGCAGCTTGACCAGCACGTTCAGCAGCTACTTGAGCAGCAAACGGGGTGGACTTGCGGGAACCGCGGAAACCCGAACCACCGGAGGTAGCCCAGGAAAGAGCGTTACCTTGACGGTCGGTGATGGTCACGATGGTGTTGTTAAAAGATGCATGGATGTGGGCGATGCCATCAACCACTGTCTTTTTAACTTTTTTACGAGGACGAGCAGCAGGTTTTGCCATGATTAAATTCCTGTCGATTCGCTGGGGCGATTACTTGCGGATCGGCTTACGCGGACCTTTACGGGTACGCGCGTTGGTCTTGGTACGCTGACCGCGCACTGGAAGACCGCGACGATGACGCAGACCGCGATAGCAACCGAGGTCCATCAAGCGCTTGATTTTCATGTTGATTTCGCGACGCAGGTCACCTTCAGTGGTGAACTTCGCCACTTCGCCACGCAGCTGTTCAATCTGCTCGTCGCTCAGATCTTTGATCTTTGCTGCTGGGTTTACCCCAGTCTCTGCACAAATTTTCTGTGCAGTAGTGCGACCAACACCATAGATGTAGGTCAGCGAGATAACAGTATGCTTGTTATCTGGAATGTTAACGCCTGCAATACGGGCCATTCAGTGGGACTCCAATTGACAGCTACCTACGCCCCGGAAGCCAAGAAATAGGGCGCGAGATAATATCGCTGTAATAACAAATAATCAACCCGGCAGCGCACTAGCTGCCGGGCTTGAAGCACAATCACACTCAGCCTTGGCGCTGTTTGTGACGCGGTTCCGCGCTGCAAATTACTCGAACAACACCTTCGCGGCGAATAATCTTGCAGTTACGGCACAGCTTTTTCACCGATGCACGAACTTTCATCACCAACTCCTCGAACCTTATGGGTCAGCGCAGCATGCCGCTGCCGTAACCCTTCAGGTTGGCTTTCTTCATCAGGGATTCGTACTGGTGCGAAACGAGGTGCGATTGTACTTGGGACATGAAGTCCATCACAACCACGACGACGATCAGCAACGAGGTCCCGCCAAGGTAGAACGGTACGTTGGCTGCAACCACCAGGAACTGGGGCAACAGGCAGACGGCCGTCATGTAAAGAGCACCGAACATGGTCAAGCGAGTCAGAACGCCATCAATGTAGCGCGCAGACTGCTCACCTGGACGGATGCCCGGAATAAAGGCACCGGACTTCTTCAGGTTTTCCGCTACGTCTTTCGGATTGAACATCAACGCCGTATAGAAGAAGCAGAAGAAAATAATCCCTGCACTAAACAGCAGAATATTCAACGGCTGACCAGGAGCGATCGACTGCGAGATGTCCTGCAACCAGCCCATACCTTCAGACTGACCGAACCAGGCACCCAACGAAGCCGGGAACAGCAAAATGCTGCTCGCGAAAATAGCCGGAATAACACCGGCCATGTTCACCTTCAGCGGCAAGTGGCTGGTCTGCGCAGCGAAGACCTTGCGGCCCTGCTGACGCTTGGCGTAGTGAACAGCAATACGACGCTGACCACGCTCAATGAACACCACGAAACCGATAATCGCTACTGCCAGCAAACCGATGGCAACCAGGGCGAAGATGTTGATATCACCCTGACGTGCAGACTCGAAAGACTGCCCGATCGCTCTCGGAAGACCGGCGACGATACCCGAAAAAATCAACATCGAGATACCGTTGCCAACACCACGCTCAGTAATCTGCTCACCCAGCCACATCATGAACATCGCACCAGCCACAAACGTGGATACCGCGACGAAATGGAAGCCAAAGTCACCAGTGAACGCAACGCCCTGCCCCGCCAGACCAATGGACATGCCAATGGCCTGGACGAGAGCGAGGACGACAGTGCCGTAGCGGGTGTACTGGCTGATCTTGCGACGGCCAGCTTCACCTTCCTTCTTCAACTGCTCCAGCTGCGGGCTGACGGCGGTCATCAGTTGCATGATGATCGATGCCGAGATGTACGGCATGATCCCCAGTGCAAAGATACTCATCCGCTCCAGCGCGCCGCCGGAAAACATGTTGAACAAGCTAAGAATGGTCCCCTCATTCTGTCGAAACAGGTCCGCGAGTCGGTCCGGGTTGATACCTGGAACCGGGATGTGTGCGCCTATTCGGTAGACGATAATCGCCAGGAACAGAAAACGCAGACGAGCCCAGAGTTCAGACATACCGCCTTTGCCGAGCGCAGAGAGAGCACCTTGCTTAGCCATTTATTCCTCGAACTTGCCGCCAGCTGCTTCGATAGCCGCACGCGCACCTTTGGTGGCGCCGATTCCCTTGCCGATAGTGACAGCGCGAGTCACTTCACCGGACAGCATGATTTTCACACGCTGTACGTTGACGTTGATCACGTTGGCATCTTTCAGGGACTGCACGGTGACGATGTCGCCTTCCACTTTGGCCAGCTCGGACAGACGCACTTCTGCGCGGTCCATGGCTTTCAGGGAAACGAAACCGAACTTCGGCAGGCGACGATGCAGCGGCTGTTGACCGCCTTCAAAGCCTGGAGCAATGGTGCCACCGGAGCGAGAGGTCTGACCTTTGTGACCACGGCCACCAGTCTTACCCAAACCGCTACCGATACCACGGCCCGGACGATGCTTTTCGCGACGGGAACCCGGCGCTGGACTCAGATCATTGAGTTTCATCGATTAACCCTCGACACGCAGCATGTAGTAAGCCTTGTTGATCATCCCGCGATTCTCGGGAGTATCCTGGACTTCTACAGTGTGACCGATGCGACGCAGACCCAGACCCTTAACGCACAGTTTGTGGTTAGGGATGCGGCCGGTCATGCTTTTGATCAGCGTAACTTTAACGGTAGCCATGATCAGAAGATCTCCTTGACGCTTTTGCCACGCTTGGCGGCAATGGATTCAGGAGACTGCATTGCTTTCAAACCCTTGAAAGTGGCGTGAACCACGTTTACCGGGTTAGTCGAGCCGTAGCACTTGGCCAGAACGTTCTGAACGCCAGCAACTTCGAGGACAGCACGCATAGCGCCGCCAGCGATGATACCGGTACCTTCAGAAGCAGGCTGCATGTACACCTTCGAAGCGCCGTGAGCGGACTTCATGGCGTACTGCAGGGTGGTGCCGTTCAGATCAACCTGGATCATGTTGCGGCGAGCAGCTTCCATTGCCTTCTGGATCGCAGCAGGCACTTCACGCGACTTGCCACGGCCGAAGCCAACACGGCCCTTACCATCACCAACCACGGTCAACGCGGTGAAAGTGAAGATACGGCCGCCTTTAACGGTTTTGGCTACGCGGTTAACTTGAACCAGCTTCTCGATGTAGCCTTCGTCGCGCTTTTGGTCGTTATTTGACATAACTTAGAACTCCAGCCCAGCTTCACGAGCAGCATCAGCCAGCGCTTTAACGCGGCCGTGGTACTTGAAGCCAGAGCGGTCGAAAGCCACCTGCGAGACGCCAGCGGCCTTAGCACGCGTAGCGACCAGCTGGCCAACCTTAGTGGCCGCGTCGATGTTGCCGGTGGCACCATCACGCAGTTCTTTATCCAAAGTCGAGGCGCTTGCCAGGACTTTGTTGCCGTCGGCCGAAATGACCTGGGCGTAGATGTGCTGCGAAGAGCGGAACACGCAGAGACGCACGACTTCGAGTTCGTGCATTTTCAGGCGTGCTTTGCGAGCGCGACGCAGTCGAGTAACTTTTTTGTCGGTCATTTGCTATGCCCTACTTCTTCTTGGCTTCTTTACGACGGACGACTTCGTCCGCGTAGCGCACACCTTTGCCTTTGTACGGCTCTGGTGGACGGAAGTCGCGGATCTCGGCGGCCACTTGACCTACCAGCTGCTTGTCGATGCCCTTGATCAGGATATCGGTCTGGCTAGGAGTCTCAGCGGTGATGCCTTCCGGCAGTTCGTAATCCACTGGGTGCGAGAAGCCAAGAGCCAGGTTCAGCACTGTGCCTTTTGCTTGCGCTTTGTAACCAACACCGACCAGCTGGAGCTTGCGCTCGAAGCCTTGGCTTACGCCTTGGACCATGTTGTTTACCAACGCACGAGTGGTACCAGCCATTGCGCGAGTCTGTTGATCGCCATTGCGAGCAGCGAAACGCAGCTCACCAGCTTCTTCAACGATCTCAACGGACGAATGGATGTTCAGTTCGAGAGTGCCCTTGGCACCCTTCACCGAAAGCTGTTGGCCTGCGAATTTTACTTCGACACCGGCTGGCAGCTTAACGGGGTTCTTAGCGACGCGAGACATGCTTATCCCCCCTTAGAACACAGTGCAAAGAACTTCGCCGCCGACACCGGCAGCGCGCGCAGCACGATCAGTCATCACACCCTTGTTGGTGGAGACGATAGACACACCGAGACCGCCACGAACTTTTGGCAGATCATCGACGGACTTGTACTGACGCAGGCCTGGACGGCTAACGCGCTTCACTTCTTCGATAACCGGACGGCCTTCGAAGTACTTCAGCTCGATGGACAGCAGTGGTTTGATTTCGCTGCTGATCTGATAACCCGCAATGTAACCTTCGTCCTTCAGGACTTTGGCAACAGCTACCTTCAACGTGGAAGATGGCATGCTTACGACGGACTTTTCAGCCATCTGGGCATTACGGATACGAGTTAGCATGTCCGCTAACGGGTCCTGCATACTCATGGGCTAGACGCTCCTAATACAAAAAAATTAGCCTTGCGGCTATTACGTGTCGCCGAGAATCTCCGGGCATGAAAAACACGGGCTCAGGCGAGCCGGGTATTCTAGACACACCCCAGAAATGAATCAAGCCCCAAAAGGGGCTTGATCCAGATTCAAGGCCACCGGTGGTCAGGATCTTGCGATCCTGGACACCGAGACTTTGACAGTACTTACCAGCTGGCTTTAACCAGACCCGGTACGTCACCACGCATGGCAGCTTCACGCAGCTTGTTACGGCCGAGGCCGAACTTGCGGTAAACGCCGTGTGGACGACCGGTCAGGCGGCAGCGGTTACGCATGCGCGAAGCGCTTGCGTCACGTGGCTGCTTCTGCAGGGCTACTGTAGCTTCCCAACGCGCTTCTGGACTTGCGTTCAGATCAACGATGATAGCTTTCAGTGCTGCACGCTTCTTGGCGTACTTGGCAACCGTGAGCTGACGCTTCAGCTCGCGGTTTTTCATGCTCATCTTGGCCATGGTCCTACTCCAATCAGTTGCGGAACGGGAATTTGAACGCACGCAGCAGAGCGCGGCCTTCATCATCGTTCTTGGCAGTGGTGGTCAGGGTGATGTCCAGACCGCGGAGAGCATCGATCTTGTCGTAGTCGATTTCCGGGAAGATGATCTGCTCTTTCACGCCCATGCTGTAGTTACCACGACCATCGAAGGACTTGGCATTCAGGCCGCGGAAGTCGCGAACCCGAGGCAGGGAGATCGACAGCAGACGATCCAGGAACTCGTACATACGCTCACGGCGCAGGGTCACTTTGACGCCGATCGGCCAACCTTCACGGACTTTAAAGCCTGCGATGGATTTGCGAGCGTAGGTCACAACGACTTTCTGGCCGGTGATCTTTTCCAGGTCAGCAACAGCGTGCTCGATGACTTTTTTGTCGCCGATCGCTTCGCCCAGACCCATGTTCAGGGTGATTTTGGTAACGCGCGGAACTTCCATCACGTTCGAAAGCTTAAGTTCTTCCTTAAGTTTCGGAGCGATTTCCTTCCGGTAAATCTCTTTTAGTCGTGCCATGGTCTTCTACCTAGCAGTGTTCAAGCATCAACCGCTTTTTGGGTCGACTTGAAGACACGAATTTTCTTACCGTCTTCTACTTTGAAACCAACGCGGTCAGCCTTGTTGGTTTCGCCGTTGAAGATGGCGACGTTGGAAGCGTGCAGTGGCGCTTCTTTCTCGACGATACCGCCCTGTACGCCCGACATCGGGTTAGGCTTGGTATGACGCTTGACCAGGTTCAGACCACCAACAACCAGACGGTTGTCAGCAAGAACCTTCAGCACCTTACCGCGCTTACCTTTGTCTTTGCCGGCGATCACGATGATCTCGTCGTCACGACGAATCTTTTGCATGTCGGATCTCCTTACAGCACTTCTGGGGCGAGCGAGACGATCTTCATGAACTTCTCAGTACGAAGTTCACGGGTCACTGGCCCAAAGATACGGGTGCCGATCGGCTCTTGCTTGTTGTTCAACAGAACAGCAGCGTTGCCATCAAAGCGGATAATGGAGCCATCAGCACGACGTACGCCGTGACGAGTGCGGACTACAACAGCAGTCATCACTTGGCCTTTTTTCACTTTACCGCGAGGAATTGCTTCCTTCACGGTAACTTTGATGATGTCACCGATACCAGCGTAACGACGATGGGAGCCACCCAGCACCTTGATGCACATAACGCGGCGAGCGCCGCTGTTATCGGCCACATCGAGCATGGATTGAGTCTGAATCATATAATTTCTCCGACCCCTAGTCCTTAGACTTCCACAGCGCGTTCGAGAACATCAACCAGCGCCCAAGACTTGGTCTTGGCCAAAGGACGAGTTTCACGAATAGTGACTTTGTCGCCGATGTGGCACTGATTGGTTTCGTCGTGCGCGTGCAGCTTAGTCGAACGCTTAACGTATTTACCGTAGATCGGGTGCTTAACGCGACGCTCGATCAGAACGGTGATGGTTTTGTCCATCTTGTCGCTGACAACACGGCCAGTCAGCGTACGGACAGTTTTTTCGGCTTCAGCCATGATTACTTACCTGCCTGCTGGTTGAGCACAGTCTTCACGCGAGCGATGTCACGCTTAACTTGCGAGAGCAGATGAGACTGCCCCAACTGGCCAGTTGCTTTCTGCATACGCAGATTGAACTGGTCGCGCAGCAGGCCGAGCAGTTGCTCGTTCAGCTGCTGTGCGGATTTTTCACGAAGTTCATTCGCTTTCATCACATCACCGTCCGTTTAACAAAGGAGGTGGCGAGCGGCAGCTTTGCAGCAGCCAGGGCGAAAGCCTCACGCGCCAGCTCTTCAGAAACACCCTCGATTTCATACAGGACTTTGCCTGGCTGAATCTGGGCAACCCAGTATTCCACGTTACCCTTACCTTTACCCATACGAACCTCGAGAGGCTTCTTGGAGATCGGCTTGTCCGGGAATACACGGATCCAGATCTTGCCGCCACGTTTTACGTGACGGGTCAGAGCACGACGCGCTGACTCGATCTGACGAGCGGTGAGACGACCACGAGCAACAGACTTCAGCGCGAACTCGCCGAAGCTGACTTTGCTACCGCGCAATGCCAGGCCACGGTTGTGACCAGTCATTTGCTTGCGGAACTTCGTACGCTTTGGTTGCAACATTTGGCGTACCCCTTACTTAGCAGCTTTTTTACGAGGCGCTGGTGCTTGTGGTTTCAGTTCTTCTTGGCGACCACCAATTACTTCGCCTTTGAAGATCCAAACCTTTACACCGATCACACCGTAAGTGGTGTGAGCTTCGTAGTTGGCATAGTCGATGTCGGCACGCAGGGTGTGCAATGGCACACGACCTTCGCGATACCATTCAGTACGTGCGATTTCAGCACCGCCGAGACGACCGCTCACTTGGATTTTGATGCCTTTGGCACCAATGCGCATGGCGTTCTGTACGGCGCGCTTCATAGCACGACGGAACATTACGCGACGCTCCAGCTGCTGAGCTACGCTCTGCGCAACCAGCATACCGTCGAGCTCCGGCTTGCGGATCTCTTCGATATTGATGTGCACAGGCACACCCATTTGCTTGGTCAGGTCCTGACGCAGTTTCTCAACATCTTCACCTTTCTTCCCGATAACGATACCTGGACGAGCGGTGTGGATGGTGATGCGTGCAGTTTGGGCCGGACGATGGATATCGATACGGCTTACGGACGCGCTTTTTAGTTTGTCTTGGAGGTACTCACGCACATTCAGATCTGCGAGCAAATAGTCCGCATAAGTCCGACCGTCTGCGTACCAGACGGAGGTGTGCTCCTTGACGATTCCCAGGCGAATGCCAATGGGATGTACTTTCTGACCCATCTCTTCGACTCCGTTACTTGTCAGCAACCTTGACAGTGATATGGCAAGACCGCTTGACGATGCGATCAGCACGGCCTTTGGCACGTGGCATGATGCGCTTCAGCGAACGCCCTTCGTTGACGAAAACGGTGCTGACCTTCAGGTCATCAACGTCTGCGCCTTCGTTATGCTCGGCGTTGGCTACGGCCGACTCCAGCACTTTCTTCATGATCTCGGCGGCTTTCTTACTGCTGAAAGCCAACAGGTTGAGCGCTTCGCCCACCTTCTTCCCGCGGATCTGGTCGGCGACCAAGCGGGCTTTCTGGGCGGAGATTCGAGCGCCCGACAACTTAGCGGCTACTTCCATTTCCTAACCCCTTAACGCTTGGCTTTCTTGTCTGCCACGTGCCCGCGATAAGTGCGGGTACCGGCGAACTCGCCCAGTTTGTGGCCGACCATGTCTTCGTTCACGAGAACTGGGACGTGCTGACGACCGTTGTGTACTGCGATGGTCAGACCGACCATTTGTGGCAGGATCATCGAACGACGCGACCAGGTTTTCACCGGTTTGCGATCGTTCTTTTCCGCCGCCACTTCGATCTTCTTCAGTAGGTGAAGATCGATAAAAGGACCTTTTTTCAGAGAACGTGGCACTGTCGTATCCCTCTATTTACTTGCGACGACGGACGATCATTTTGTCGGTACGCTTATTACCACGAGTCTTCGCGCCCTTAGTCGGGAAGCCCCATGGCGATACCGGATGACGACCACCAGAGGTACGACCTTCACCACCACCATGTGGGTGGTCAACCGGGTTCATGGCAACACCACGAACGGTTGGGCGAACGCCACGCCAGCGTTTGGCACCGGCTTTACCCAGCGAACGCAGGCTGTGCTCGGAGTTCGAGACTTCGCCCAGGGTCGCACGGCATTCAGCCAGGACTTTACGCATTTCACCGGAACGCAGACGCAGGGTAACGTACACGCCTTCACGAGCGATCAGCTGAGCCGAAGCACCAGCGGAACGAGCGATCTGTGCGCCTTTACCTGGCTTCAGTTCGATGCCGTGTACGGTAGAACCGACTGGAATGTTGCGCAGTTGCAGAGCGTTGCCTGGCTTGATTGGAGCCAGAGCGCCTGCGATCAGCTGGTCGCCAGCACTCACGCCTTTAGGGGCGATGATGTAGCGGCGCTCGCCGTCTGCGTAGCAGAGCAGTGCGATGTGAGCAGTACGGTTTGGATCGTATTCGATACGCTCGACAGTGGCGACGATGCCATCTTTGTCGTTGCGACGGAAATCGACCATACGGTAATGCTGCTTATGACCACCACCGATGTGACGAGTGGTAATACGGCCATTGTTGTTACGACCACCAGTCTTCGATTTCTTCTCGAGCAGCGGTGCGTGAGGAGCGCCTTTATGCAGCTCCTGGTTGACCACCTTGACCACAAAACGGCGGCCAGGGGAAGTCGGTTTGCATTTAACGATTGCCATGATGCACCCCTTCCTTACTCAGCACTGCTGCTGAAATCGAGATCTTGGCCTGGCTGAAGGGAGATAACTGCCTTCTTCCAGTCATTACGCTTGCCCAGACCGCGAGCAGTGCGCTTGCTCTTACCCAGAACATTCAGGGTAGTTACACGCTCTACTTTCACGCTGAACAGGCTTTCGACGGCCTTCTTGATTTCCAGCTTGGTTGCGTCAGTAGCAACCTTGAAAACGAACTGGCCTTTCTTGTCTGCCAGAACCGTAGCCTTCTCGGAAACGTGCGGGCCAAGCAGAACTTTAAATACGCGTTCCTGGTTCATCCCAGCAGCTCCTCGAATTTCTTCACGGCCGACACGGTGATCAACACCTTGTCGTATGCGATCAGACTAACTGGATCGGAACCTTGCACGTCACGTACATCTACGTGTGGCAGGTTACGAGCAGCCAGGTACAGGTTCTGATCAACAGCGTCCGACACGATCAGAACGTCGGTCAGGCTCATGTTGTTCAGCTTGCCCAGCAGGTCTTTGGTTTTCGGCGTTTCAACGGCGAAATCCTGAACCACGACCAGACGATCAGTACGCACCAGCTCAGCAAGGATGGAGCGCATTGCTGCGCGGTACATCTTCTTGTTCAGCTTCTGGGAGTGATCCTGAGGACGAGCTGCGAAAGTGGTACCGCCGCCACGCCAGATTGGGCTACGGATAGTACCGGCACGAGCACGGCCAGTACCTTTCTGACGCCATGGGCGCTTGCCGCCACCACGAACGTCGGAACGGGTCTTTTGCTGCTTGGAACCCTGACGGCCGCCGGCCATGTAGGCCACGACTGCTTGGTGAACCAGCGTCTCGTTGAATTCGCCGCCAAATGTCAGTTCGGAAACTTCGATCGCTTGAGCGTCATTTACATTTAATTGCATGTCAGCTTCCCCTTAACCGCGAGCCTTGGCTGCTGGACGTACAACCAAGTTGCCGCCAGTAGCGCCAGGAACAGCGCCCTTGACCAACAACAGATTGCGTTCAGCGTCCACGCGCACTACTTCGAGGGACTGCACGGTCACGCGCTCAGCGCCCATATGACCGGACATTTTTTTGCCCTTGAATACACGACCAGGAGTCTGGCACTGGCCGATAGAGCCTGGAACGCGGTGGGATACGGAGTTACCGTGGGTGTTATCTTGCCCGCGGAAATTCCAACGCTTGATCGTACCCTGGAAGCCTTTACCCTTGGACTGGCCGGTTACATCAACCAGTTGACCAGCGGCGAAGATTTCAGCGTTGATCAGATCGCCAGCCTGGTACTCGCCTTCTTCAAGGCGGAATTCCATTACGGTACGACCAGCGGCAACGTTCGCCTTAGCGAAGTGGCCAGCCTGAGCTGCTGTTACACGCGAAGCACGACGCTCGCCGACAGTGACTTGCACTGCACGATAGCCATCGGTCTCTTCAGTTTTGAACTGGGTGACGCGATTCGGCTCGATCTCAATGACCGTGACCGGAATGGAGACACCTTCTTCGGTGAAAATACGGGTCATACCGCATTTACGACCGACTACACCAATAGTCATGTTGTAAACCTCATGAGTGTACGGGGCTTTCACCCGCTATGGCCGCCCATTTCAGAGCGTTACACGACTAAGACCGAGTCTTAGCCGAGGCTGATCTGCACTTCCACACCGGCCGCAAGATCAAGCTTCATAAGAGCATCAACGGTTTTATCCGTTGGCTGGACGATGTCCAGAACGCGCTTATGAGTACGGATCTCGTACTGGTCACGCGCGTCTTTGTTGACGTGCGGGGAGACCAGAACGGTGAACCGCTCTTTACGGGTAGGCAGTGGAATTGGACCACGCACTTGAGCACCAGTACGTTTCGCGGTTTCCACGATTTCCTGGGTTGATTGGTCGATCAGGCGATGGTCGAAAGCCTTCAACCTGATACGGATTTGCTGATTTTGCATTGGATTTCAGACTCCGGCTGCTATTCCCACCGGGCGCAATACGCCCGTTAAAAGGAGGCGCAATTCTATAGACGCCCCAGATAGGTGTCAACCCAATAAAAAAGCCCCCGCTGAGCGGGGGCTTTTCAAAGCATCGAAGCTATCTCAAAAGAGATGCTTACTCGATGATTTTGGCTACGACGCCAGCGCCGACGGTACGACCGCCTTCACGGATAGCGAAACGCAGACCGTCTTCCATCGCGATGGTTTTGATCAGGGTAACAGTCATCTGAATGTTGTCACCTGGCATTACCATTTCAACGCCTTCTGGCAGCTCGCAGTTACCAGTCACGTCAGTAGTACGGAAGTAGAACTGTGGACGGTAGCCTTTGAAGAACGGAGTGTGACGACCGCCTTCTTCCTTGCTCAGAACGTAAACTTCTGCGGTGAACTTGGTGTGCGGCTTAACCGAACCCGGCTTAACCAGAACCTGACCACGCTCAACGTCGTCACGCTTGGTGCCACGCAGCAGAACGCCGCAGTTCTCGCCAGCACGACCTTCGTCGAGCAGCTTACGGAACATTTCAACACCGGTGCAGGTGGTGACGGTGGTGTCACGCAGACCAACGATTTCCAGTGGATCCTGCACGCGAACGATACCGCGCTCGATACGACCAGTCACAACAGTACCGCGACCGGAGATCGAGAATACGTCTTCGATTGGCATCAGGAACGGCTTGTCGATAGCACGCTCTGGCTCTGGGATGTAGGTGTCCAGAGTTTCTACCAGCTTCTTGACGGCAGTGGTGCCCATCTCGTTGTCATCTTTGCCTTCCAGCGCCATACGGGCCGAACCAATGATGATTGGAGTGTCGTCGCCTGGGAAGTCGTAAGTGCTCAGCAGATCGCGCACTTCCATCTCTACCAGTTCCAGCAGCTCAGCGTCGTCTACCAGGTCAGCCTTGTTCAGGAAAACCACGATGTACGGAACACCTACCTGACGGGACAGCAGGATGTGCTCACGGGTTTGTGGCATCGGACCATCAGCGGCCGAGCAAACCAGGATCGCGCCGTCCATCTGGGCAGCACCGGTGATCATGTTCTTCACGTAGTCAGCGTGACCTGGGCAGTCAACGTGAGCGTAGTGACGAATGTTCGAGTTGTACTCGACGTGCGCGGTGTTGATGGTGATACCACGAGCTTTTTCTTCTGGCGCGCTGTCGATCTTGTCGAATTCAACGATTGCGGAACCGAAAACTTCGGAGCAAACGCGAGTCAGAGCTGCGGTCAGAGTGGTTTTACCGTGGTCAACGTGACCGATGGTGCCAACGTTGACGTGCGGTAGGGAACGATCAAATTTTTCTTTAGCCACGACAATTAACTCCTTGCCTAAAGGACTGAATCAGCCTTGTTTTTTGGTAACGGTTTCGACGATGTGCGACGGAGCCGTATTGTATTTTTTGAATTCCATAGAGTAGCTTGCGCGACCCTGGGACATCGAACGAACGTCGGTCGCATAACCGAACATCTCGCCCAACGGAACTTCAGCACGGATCACCTTACCGGAAACCGTGTCTTCCATACCCAGAATCATGCCGCGACGACGATTGAGGTCGCCCATCACGTCACCCATATAGTCTTCAGGCGTAACAACCTCTACCGCCATGATCGGCTCGAGCAACTCACCACCGCCCTTCTGGGCCAGTTGCTTGGTCGCCATGGAAGCAGCCACCTTAAACGCCATCTCGTTGGAGTCGACGTCGTGGTAAGAACCATCAAACACGGTAGCCTTCAGGCCGATCAGCGGATAGCCGGCAACTACGCCGTTCTTCATCTGCTCTTCGATGCCCTTCTGGATAGCCGGGATGTATTCCTTAGGAACCACACCACCCACTACTTCGTTCAAGAATTGCAGACCTTCCTGACCTTCGTCAGCAGGAGCAAAACGGATCCAGCAATGACCGAACTGGCCACGACCACCGGATTGACGAACGAACTTGCCTTCGATTTCGCAGTTCTTCGTGATGCGCTCACGATAGGAAACCTGAGGCTTACCGATGTTGGCTTCGACGTTGAACTCACGGCGCATCCGGTCAACCAGGATGTCCAGGTGCAGCTCGCCCATGCCAGAGATGATCGTTTGACCAGTCTCTTCATCAGTCTTGACGCGGAAAGACGGGTCTTCCTGAGCAAGTTTGCCCAGAGCGATACCCATTTTTTCCTGGTCATCCTTGGTCTTAGGCTCAACGGCAACCGAAATAACCGGCTCCGGGAAGTCCATGCGAACCAGGATGATTGGCTTGTCAGCGTTGCACAAGGTTTCACCAGTGGTGACGTCCTTCATGCCGATCAAGGCCGCGATGTCGCCAGCGCGTACTTCCTTGATCTCTTCACGGGCGTTTGCGTGCATCTGCACCATACGACCCACACGCTCTTTCTTGCCTTTGACCGAGTTGATCACGCCGTCGCCGGAGGCCAACACGCCCGAGTAAACGCGGACGAAGGTCAAGGTACCCACGAATGGGTCGGTAGCGATCTTGAACGCCAGAGCCGAGAACGGCTCGTTGTCGTCTGCATGACGCTCCATTTGAACTTCCTCGTCATCCGGGTCGGTACCCTTGATGGCAGGAATGTCGGTCGGAGCCGGCAGGTAGTCGATAACGGCGTCGAGAACCAGGGGAACACCCTTGTTCTTGAAGGAAGAACCGCAAACAGCCAGAACGATCTCACCAGCGATAGTACGCTGACGCAGAGCGCCCTTGATTTCCTCGATGGAGAGCTCTTCCCCTTCGAGGTACTTGTTCATCAGCTCTTCGCTGGCTTCGGCCGCAGCCTCAACCATGTTGTTGCGCCACTCTTCAGCCAGCTCCTGCAGTTCAGCAGGGATAGCTTCGCGACGTGGAGTCATGCCCTTGTCGGCATCGTTCCAGTAAACCGCTTCCATGGTCATCAGATCGATCTGACCCTGGAAATTGTCTTCGGAACCGATAGCCAACTGGATCGGCACCGGAGTGTGACCCAGACGCTGCTTGATCTGAGCGATCACGCGCAGGAAGTTTGCACCGGCACGGTCCATCTTGTTCACGTAAACAATACGTGGAACGCCGTACTTGTTGGCTTGACGCCATACGGTTTCGGACTGAGGCTCAACGCCGGAGGTGCCGCAGAACACAACGACCGCGCCGTCGAGTACACGCAGGGAACGCTCAACTTCAATAGTGAAGTCTACGTGGCCCGGGGTATCGATGACGTTGAAGCGGTATTGGTCTTTGTGCTGCTTGGCCGAACCCTGCCAGAAGGCGGTAATGGCAGCAGAAGTAATGGTAATACCACGCTCCTGCTCCTGAACCATCCAGTCAGTGGTCGCAGCGCCGTCATGCACTTCGCCCATCTTGTGGCTTTTGCCGGTGTAAAAAAGGACGCGCTCGGTGGTGGTGGTTTTACCAGCATCCACGTGAGCAACGATACCGATGTTACGGTAGCGATTAATCGGTGTAGTACGAGCCATAAAGCCCTCGCAAAATGAGTGACGCTAGAATTAGAAGCGGTAGTGCGAGAAAGCCTTGTTGGCTTCAGCCATACGGTGCACGTCTTCACGCTTCTTAACTGCAGCACCTTTACCTTCGGCGGCGTCCAACAGTTCGCCAGCCAAACGCAGAGCCATAGACTTCTCGCCGCGCTTGCGGGCGAAGTCTACCAACCAGCGCATTGCCAGAGCGTTACGACGGGAAGGACGAACCTCGACCGGAACCTGGTAAGTAGCACCACCAACGCGGCGCGACTTCACTTCGACCAGCGGAGCGATGGCGTCGAGTGCTTTTTCGAAGAGTTCCAGGGGATCGGTGCCGGCCTTACGAGCCTTCACGGTATCCAGGGCACCATAAACGATACGCTCGGCAACGGCTTTCTTGCCGCTTTCCATTACGTGGTTCATGAATTTGGCGAGGATTTGGCTTCCGTATTTCGGATCGTCCAGAATCTCACGCTTGGCTGCTACGCGACGTCTTGGCATTGATAAGCCCTCAAACGGTCTTCAGGTTAGCCCGGGACAGATCCAGTGGATACGTGCCCGACCTTACTCTTATCGACTCAATAAAATGAATAACTGCAAAACGACCGATTACTTCGGACGCTTGGTACCGTACTTCGAACGACCCTGGTTACGACCTTTAACACCGGAAGTATCCAACGAACCGCGAACGGTGTGGTAACGAACACCTGGCAAGTCTTTTACACGACCGCCGCGGATCAGTACCACGCTGTGCTCTTGCAGGTTGTGGCCTTCACCACCGATATACGAGGAAACCTCGAAACCGTTGGTCAGACGCACACGGCATACTTTACGCAGTGCCGAGTTAGGTTTTTTCGGCGTGGTGGTGTACACACGGGTGCACACGCCACGGCGTTGCGGGCAGTTCTGCAGCGCAGGCACGTCGGATTTCTCGACGATACGCTTACGCGGCTGACGTACCAGCTGGTTGATAGTTGCCATCTACTAGCTCCACTGTTGTCTTGCGACGCTATTGTCTTGCAAGAAAAGCAAAATGGCAGGAACGAGTTCCCGCCAAATTTAGGGGTACAAGAGTCTAAAGAGGATCTTGTCCCCAGTCAAGGCAAGGCCCCGCCCTCCCCGCTCATCCAATCTCGACAATTTGTCTCGATTCGATGAACGGAGTGACCAGGGCCTCACACTCATTTACCGCAGAACTCAGTTACCGCTCGAGTTCAGCGCTTCGGTCAGTGCAGCTTCCACTTCACTGGCGCTTACGCGCAACGGTTTGTCTGCATCACGGCGACGCTTACGCTCGCTGTGATAAGCCAGACCGGTACCGGCCGGGATCAGACGACCCACGACCACGTTTTCTTTCAGGCCGCGCAGGTAATCGCGCTTGCCGGTTACCGCCGCTTCGGTCAGTACGCGAGTGGTTTCCTGGAAGGAAGCCGCCGAGATGAACGATTCGGTGGACAACGACGCCTTGGTGATACCCAGCAGCACACGAGTGAACTTGGAGACAAACTTGTCTTCAGTCGCCAGGCGCTCGTTCTCTACCAGTACGTGAGTCAGTTCCATCTGGTCGCCCTTGATGAAACTGGAATCGCCGGATTCAGCGATCTCAACTTTACGCAGCATCTGACGCAGGATGGTCTCGATGTGCTTGTCGTTGATCTTCACGCCTTGCAGACGGTAAACGTCCTGGATCTCGTTGACGATGTACTTGGCCAGCGCACTCACACCCAGCAGACGCAGGATGTCGTGTGGATCGCTCGGACCGTCGGAGATAACTTCGCCGCGGTTTACCTGTTCGCCTTCGAACACGTTCAGGTGACGCCACTTCGGAATCAGCTCTTCGTACGGATCGCTACCGTCGTTCGGGGTAATGACCAGACGGCGCTTGCCCTTGGTCTCTTTACCGAACGCGATGGTGCCGCTGACTTCAGCCAGAATCGACGCTTCTTTCGGACGACGGGCTTCGAACAGGTCGGCAACACGCGGCAGACCACCGGTGATGTCACGGGTCTTCGAAGTTTCTTGCGGAATACGAGCGATAACATCACCGATCGCAATCTTCGCACCGTCCGCCACACCGACCAGGGCGTTGGCTGGCAGGAAGTACTGAGCGATAACGTCAGTGCCTGGCAGCAACAGA
This sequence comes from Pseudomonas sp. Pseusp49, assembly GCF_059491875.1. Classification (NCBI taxonomy): domain Bacteria; kingdom Pseudomonadati; phylum Pseudomonadota; class Gammaproteobacteria; order Pseudomonadales; family Pseudomonadaceae; genus Pseudomonas; species Pseudomonas sp. Pseusp49. The sequence goes on from NZ_CP168514.1 coordinate 6,126,496, forward strand.
TCCTTGCCGTTGTCGTCGACCATCTTGACGGCTGGACGGATGTCCTTACCGGCAGCTGGACGGTCTTTGGCGTCGAGTACTTCAATGTTGGTCATACCGGTCAATTCGTCAGTCTGACGCTTGATCGTGATGCCTTCTTCCATGCCCACGTAGGTCACGGTACCTTTCATTTCGGTAACGATCGGGTGAGTGTGCGGATCCCACTTGGCCACGATGGCGCCAGCGTCGACCTTGTCACCTTCTTTAACCGAAATCACGGCACCGTACGGCAGCTTGTAACGCTCACGCTCACGACCGAAGTCATCAGCGATAGCCAGCTCACCGGAACGGGACACAGCTACCAGGTGACCATCCACTCGCTCAACGTGCTTCAGGTTATGCAGACGGACGGTACCGCCATTCTTCACCTGAACGCTGTCGGCTGCGGAGGTCCGGCTTGCCGCACCACCGATGTGGAACGTACGCATCGTCAGCTGGGTACCCGGCTCACCGATGGACTGGGCAGCGATAACGCCGACCGCTTCACCGATGTTCACCTGGTGACCACGAGCCAGGTCACGGCCGTAGCACTTGGCGCAAATGCCATAGCGGGTTTCGCAGCTGATCGGCGAACGCACGATCACTTCGTCGATGCTGTTCAGCTCGATGAACTCGACCCACTTCTCGTCTACCAGGGTGCCAGCAGGAACGATGACGTCCTCGGTACCCGGCTTGAATACGTCGCGGGCAATAACACGACCCAATACGCGCTCACCCAACGGCTCTACAACGTCACCGCCTTCAATGTGCGGAGTCATCAGCAGACCGTGTTCGGTGCCGCAATCGATCTCGGTTACAACCAGATCCTGCGCCACGTCTACCAGACGACGAGTCAGGTAACCCGAGTTCGCCGTTTTCAACGCGGTATCCGCCAGACCTTTACGAGCACCGTGAGTGGAGATGAAGTACTGAAGTACGCTCAAACCTTCACGGAAGTTCGCAGTAATCGGCGTTTCAATGATGGAGCCGTCCGGCTTGGCCATCAGGCCACGCATACCGGCCAGCTGACGAATCTGTGCTGCGGAACCCCGCGCACCCGAGTCGGCCATCATGTACATCGAGTTGAACGATTCCTGATCGACTTCGACGCCATGACGGTCGATGACTTTCTCTTTCGAGAGGTTGGCCATCATCGCCTTGGAAACTTCGTCGTTCGCCTTGGACCAAAGGTCGATCACTTTGTTGTACTTCTCGCCCTGGGTTACCAGGCCGGAGGCGTACTGGCTCTCGATCTCTTTCACTTCGTCGGTGGCAGCACCGATGATGCGGGCCTTTTCATCCGGGATAACGAAGTCGTTAACACCGATGGAAACGCCGGAGATGGTCGAATAGGCAAAACCGGTGTACATCAGCTGGTCAGCGAAGATAACGGTCTCTTTCAGACCAACCACGCGGTAGCACTGGTTGATCAGCTTGGAGATCGCCTTTTTCTTCATCGGCAGGTTGACGACGTCGTACGACAGACCTTTTGGCACAACCTGGAACAACAGCGCACGGCCGACAGTGGTGTCGACGATACGGGTGTTGGTCACGCTGCCGCCGTCACGGTCGTTGACGGTTTCGTTGATCCGCACTTTAACCTTGGCGTGCAGTGCGGCTTCGCCGGCACGGAACACACGGTCAACTTCCTGCAGATCCGCGAATACACGACCTTCGCCCTTGGCGTTGATCGCTTCACGCGTCATGTAGTACAGACCCAATACAACGTCCTGCGACGGAACGATGATTGGCTCACCGTTGGCTGGCGACAGAATGTTGTTGGTCGACATCATCAACGCACGCGCTTCCAGCTGGGCTTCCAGCGTCAGCGGTACGTGCACGGCCATTTGGTCGCCGTCGAAGTCGGCGTTGTACGCGGCGCAGACCAGAGGGTGCAGCTGGATAGCCTTACCTTCGATCAGTACCGGTTCAAACGCCTGGATGCCCAGACGGTGAAGGGTCGGTGCACGGTTGAGAAGAACCGGGTGTTCGCGAATCACTTCAGCAAGAACGTCCCAAACTTCCGGCAGCTCGCGCTCGACCATCTTCTTGGCAGCCTTGATGGTGGTCGCGAGACCACGCATTTCCAGCTTGCCGAAAATGAACGGCTTGAACAGCTCGAGAGCCATCTTCTTCGGCAGACCGCACTGGTGCAGACGCAGGGTCGGACCTACGGTAATTACCGAACGGCCGGAGTAGTCAACACGCTTACCGAGCAAGTTCTGACGGAAACGACCCTGCTTACCCTTGATCATGTCAGCCAGGGATTTCAGAGGACGCTTGTTGGAACCTGTGATAGCGCGGCCACGACGACCGTTGTCGAGCAGTGCGTCGACGGCTTCCTGCAACATACGCTTTTCGTTGCGCACGATGATGTCCGGAGCGGACAGATCCAGCAGGCGCTTCAAACGGTTGTTACGGTTGATCACTCGACGATACAGATCGTTGAGGTCGGAAGTCGCGAAACGACCGCCATCCAGCGGGACCAGTGGACGCAGGTCTGGCGGCAGAACCGGCAGAACGGTCAGCACCATCCACTCTGGCAGGTTGCCGGAACCCTGGAAGGCTTCCATCAACTTCAGACGCTTGGACAGCTTCTTGATCTTGGTTTCCGAGTTGGTTTGCGGAATTTCTTCGCGCAGACGGCCAATCTCGTGTTCCAGGTCGATAGCGTGCAGCAGTTCGCGGACAGCTTCGGCACCCATGCGGGCATCGAAATCATCGCCGAACTCTTCCAGCGCTTCGAAGTACTGCTCGTCGTTCAGCAGCTGACCCTTTTCAAGGGTGGTCATGCCTGGATCGATAACGACGTAGCTCTCGAAGTAGAGAACGCGTTCGATATCACGCAGGGTCATGTCCATCAGCAAGCCGATACGGGACGGCAGCGATTTCAGGAACCAGATGTGGGCAACCGGCGAGGCCAGTTCGATGTGCGCCATGCGCTCACGACGAACTTTTGCCAGCGCGACTTCAACGCCGCACTTCTCGCAGATCACACCGCGGTGCTTCAAGCGCTTGTACTTACCGCACAGGCACTCGTAATCCTTTACCGGGCCAAAGATCTTGGCGCAGAACAGGCCGTCACGCTCAGGTTTGAACGTACGGTAGTTGATGGTTTCCGGCTTTTTAACTTCACCGAACGACCACGAACGGATCATCTCAGGCGATGCCAATCCGATACGGATGGCGTCGAACTCTTCGACTTGACCCTGGTTTTTCAGCAAATTCAGTAGGTCTTTCAAGGCCTTTCCTCCTGGCGGAGCAGAGAGCGGGCAATCCTGCCCCGCTCTCGATTCGCGTCACGTGTTATTCGGTTTCCAGATCGATATCGATGCCGAGGGAACGAATTTCCTTGATCAACACGTTGAAGGACTCGGGCATGCCCGGCTCCATACGGTGATCGCCATCCACGATGTTTTTGTACATCTTGGTACGGCCGTTCACATCGTCCGACTTCACTGTGAGCATTTCTTGCAGAGTGTAAGCGGCACCGTATGCTTCCAGTGCCCAGACCTCCATCTCCCCGAAACGCTGACCACCGAACTGCGCCTTACCACCCAGCGGCTGCTGGGTAACCAGGCTGTACGAACCGGTAGAACGCGCGTGCATCTTGTCGTCTACCAAGTGGTTCAGCTTCAGCATGTACATGTAGCCAACGGTAACCGGGCGCTCGAACTTGTTGCCGGTACGGCCGTCGGTCAGCTGCATCTGGCCGCTTTCTGGCAGGTCCGCCAGTTTCAGCATGGCCTTGATTTCGCTTTCCTTGGCACCGTCGAACACTGGAGTGGCCATTGGAACGCCGCCACGCAGGTTTTGAGCCAGGTCCAGGATTTCCTGATCCGAGAAGTCATCGAGGCTTTCCTGACGACCGCCGATCTCGTTGTAGATCTCGTGCAGGAACTTACGCAGCTCGGCAACCTTGCGCTGCTCTTCGATCATGCGGTTGATCTTCTCGCCCAGACCTTTGGCCGCGAGGCCCAGGTGGGTTTCAAGGATCTGACCAACGTTCATACGCGAAGGTACGCCCAACGGGTTGAGGACGACGTCGACCGGGGTGCCATTGGCATCGTGCGGCATGTCTTCAACCGGCATGATCACGGAGACCACACCCTTGTTACCGTGACGACCGGCCATCTTGTCGCCCGGCTGGATGCGACGACGGATTGCCAGGTAGACCTTGACGATTTTCAGCACGCCCGGAGCCAGGTCATCGCCTTGCTGCAGTTTGCGCTTCTTGTCTTCGAACTTGTCGTCCAGCAGACGGCGACGATCAACGATGTAGGCCTGAGCCTTCTCGAGTTGCTCGTTCAGAGCATCTTCAGCCATGCGCAGTTTGAACCACTGGCCGTGCTCAAGACCGTCGAGAACTTCATCGGTGATGTCCTGGCCTTTCTTCAGACCGGCGCCGCCTTCGGCTTTGTGGCCGACCAGAGCGGAACGCAGACGTTCGAAAGTAGCACCTTCAACGATACGGAACTCTTCGTTCAGGTCCTTGCGGATCTCGTCCAGCTGGGACTTCTCGATCGACAGGGCACGAGCATCACGCTCAACGCCGTCGCGAGTGAAGACCTGTACGTCGATGACAGTACCTTTGGTACCGGTAGGTACACGCAGGGAAGTGTCTTTAACGTCGCTGGCTTTTTCACCGAAGATCGCACGCAGCAGTTTTTCTTCCGGAGTCAGCTGGGTCTCGCCTTTCGGAGTGACCTTACCCACCAGGATGTCGCCTGCGCCAACTTCAGCACCTACGTAAACGATACCGGCTTCGTCCAGTTTGTTCAGAGCCGCTTCACCCACGTTCGGGATGTCGGCAGTGATTTCCTCTGGGCCAAGCTTGGTGTCACGGGCCACACAGGTCAGTTCCTGGATGTGGATCGTGGTGAAGCGGTCTTCCTGAACAACACGCTCGGACAGGCAGATGGAGTCTTCGAAGTTGAAGCCGTTCCATGCCATGAACGCGATGCGCATGTTCTGACCCAGAGCCAGTTCACCCATGTCGGTGGACGGACCGTCGGCCATGATGTCGCTACGCTGAACCCGATCACCTTTACGCACCAGCGGACGCTGGTTGATGCAGGTGTTCTGGTTGGAGCGGGTGTACTTGGTCAGGTTGTAGATGTCGACACCGGCTTCACCGGTTTCAACTTCGTCATCGGCAACACGAACCACGATACGGCTGGCGTCGACGGAGTCGATCACGCCGCCACGACGAGCCACGACGCAAACGCCGGAGTCACGGGCTACGTTACGCTCCATGCCGGTACCTACCAGCGGCTTGTCAGCGCGCAGGGTCGGTACAGCTTGACGCTGCATGTTCGAACCCATCAACGCACGGTTGGCGTCGTCGTGCTCGAGGAACGGAATCAGCGACGCAGCAACCGAAACTACCTGCTTCGGCGATACGTCCATCAAGGTGACGTCTTCCGGCGCCTTGACGGTGAATTCGTTCAAGTGACGAACAGCTACCAGCTCGTCGATCAGGACTTTCTTGTCGTTCATCGTGGCCGAAGCCTGAGCGATCACGTGATCAGCTTCTTCGATGGCGGACAGGAATACGATCTCGTCGGTGACCAGAGCGTCTTTCACCACGCGGTACGGGCTCTCGAGGAAGCCGTACTGGTTGGTGCGCGCATAAGCGGCCAGGGAGTTGATCAGACCGATGTTCGGACCTTCCGGCGTTTCAATCGGGCATACACGACCGTAGTGAGTCGGGTGTACGTCACGCACTTCAAAGCCGGCACGCTCACGAGTCAGACCGCCAGGGCCGAGTGCAGAAACACGGCGCTTGTGGGTGATCTCGGACAGCGGGTTGTTCTGGTCCATGAACTGGGACAGCTGGCTGGAACCGAAGAACTCTTTCACCGCCGCAGCCACTGGCTTGGCGTTGATCAGGTCTTGCGGCATCAGGCCTTCGCTTTCAGCCATCGACAGACGCTCTTTGACCGCACGCTCAACACGTACCAGGCCAACGCGGAACTGGTTCTCGGCCATTTCGCCTACGCAGCGAACACGACGGTTACCCAGGTGGTCGATGTCATCGACGATGCCTTTACCGTTACGGATGTCGACCAGGGTCTTCAGTACCGCGACGATGTCTTCCTTGCACAGCACGCCCGAACCTTCGATTTCGGTTCGACCGATACGACGGTTGAACTTCATCCGGCCGACCGCAGACAGGTCATAGCGCTCAGGACTGAAGAACAGGTTGTTGAACAGGGTCTCGGCAGCGTCCTTGGTTGGCGGCTCGCCAGGACGCATCATGCGATAGATCTCGACCAGGGCTTCCAGTTGGTTGCTGGTGGAGTCGATCTTCAAGGTGTCGGAGACGAACGGACCGCAGTCGATATCGTTGGTGTACAGAGTTTCGATGCGAACAACGCCGGCCTTGGCGATTTTTGCCAGGATCTCGGTGTTCAGCTCGGTGTTGCACTCTGCCAGGATTTCGCCGGTTGCCGGATGCACGATGACCTTGGCGGTTGTGCGACCCAGGACGTAGTCCAGAGGCACATCCAGCTCTTTGATACCGGCTTTTTCCAGCTGGTTGATGTGGCGAGCGGTGATACGACGACCCTGCTCGACAATAACCTTGCCTTTGTCATCCTGAATATCGAGGACAGCGATTTCACCGCGCAGGCGCTGAGGCACCAGCTCCAGGCTCAGGGTCTCGCCCTTCACGTGGAATACGTTGGTGGTGTAGAACGCGTCCAGCACTTCTTCGGTGGTATAGCCGAGCGCGCGCAGCAGTACCGATGCAGGCAGCTTGCGACGACGGTCGATACGCACGAATACGCAGTCTTTCGGGTCGAACTCGAAGTCCAGCCACGAACCGCGGTAAGGAATGATGCGCGCGGAGTACAGCAGTTTACCGGAGCTGTGCGTCTTGCCACGGTCGTGGTCGAAGAACACGCCCGGGGAACGGTGCAGCTGGGAAACGATTACACGCTCGGTACCGTTGATTACGAAGGTACCGTTTTCAGTCATCAGGGGGATTTCACCCATGTAGACTTCTTGCTCTTTGATGTCCTTGATCGCTTTGTTCGACGATTCTTTGTCGAAAATGATCAGGCGCACTTTTACCCGCAAAGGTACGGCGTAAGTTACACCGCGCAATACGCATTCTTTGACATCAAATGCCGGTTCGCCCAGACGATATCCGACGTACTCCAGCGCAGCATTGCCGGAGTAGCTGATGATCGGGAAAACGGATTTGAAGGCCGCATGCAGGCCCACGTCGCGGAACTGATCTTTAGTCGCTCCCGCTTGCAAGAATTCACGATACGAATCCAGCTGGATGGCCAGGAGGTACGGCACATCCATGACGTCCGGCAACTTGCTAAAGTCCTTGCGGATACGTTTTTTCTCAGTATATGAGTAAGCCATCAGCGTTCCCCAGCTTGGTCACCTGCTTGTTTGGCCCCTCCCGACGGGAGCAGCCAGAAAATCGTGCAAACCCCATGGTTTGCGCCACCGCATCGGGTGGTTACAGCACGTTATCGGCACCGACCCAGTCGGCTGCCAATAACGGAAAAAGGCCGGTGGCAAGAGCCACCAGCCATCAGCCTGTCGCTTAACGCTCGGGCTGGAGGAGCAAAGTCGATGCTTACTTCAGCTCGACTTTAGCGCCTGCTTCTTCCAGAGCTGCTTTGGCTTTGTCAGCTGCGTCTTTGGCAACAGCTTCCAGAACCATGGCAGGTGCGCCGTCAACTACAGCCTTGGCTTCTTTCAAGCCCAGACCGGTCAGTTCACGTACAGCCTTGATCACGTTAACTTTCTTCTCGCCAGCTTCGGTCAGCATGACGTTGAATTCGGTTTGCTCTTCAGCAACGGCAGCAGCAACAGCTGGACCAGCCGATGCAGCAGCAGCGGTAACACCGAATTTTTCTTCGAAAGCTTTGATCAGCTCAACAACTTCCATTACGGACATGTTGCCAACTGCTTCAAGGATATCGTTCTGAGAGATAGACATGAATCTAATTCCTGATATTGGGGACGGCCTACGCGACCATCGAAAAAAACAAAAAACGCGAGAAGTTGACGAGCCTTAGGCTGCAGCAGCTTCTTTCTGGTCGCGAATTGCCGCCAGAGTACGAGCCAACTTGCTGGTAGCGCCTTGAATCACGCTCATCAGCTGAGAAATTGCTTCGTCACGGGTCGGCAGAGTTGCCAGTACGTCGATTTGGTTAGCTGCGAGGAACTTGCCCTCGAACGCAGCTGCCTTGATCTCGAACTTGTCCTGACCCTTTGCGAATTCCTTGAAGATCCGGGCAGCAGCGCCTGGATGTTCCTTGGAGAATGCAATCAGGGTAGGGCCGGTGAACACGTCGTTGAGGACACTGAATTCAGTGTCAGCAACAGCGCGCTTGAGCAGGGTGTTACGTACAACACGTACGTAAACGCCAGCTTCACGAGCCTCTTTACGGAGTCCGGTCATCGCGCCTACTGTTACGCCACGGGCATCAGCCACGACAGCGGACAGAGCGACTTTGGCAGCCTCGTTGACTTCAGCGACGATGGCCTTCTTGTCTTCGAGTTTAATTGCCACGGGTTTAACTCCTGCTTGTTACCGTTTCATCTGGTCGAAACCGGATGTCGTTTTGGTGTCTGATTCGGTAAGGAACCGGGAGCACCATCTGCGTAGGCTTGTGGTTTAAGACTTGCGTCGCCTACGGTCTTGGATAGCCCCCGCCAGGCAGGGACCCCAATTTTTCAATTGGCGCAATCGCTTGCGCCAATCTGTGTCTTACGCGTCGAGCGAGCTCTGGTCGATGACCAGACCTGGGCCCATAGTGGTGCTCAGGGTAACGCGCTTGACGTAGATGCCTTTCGAGGAAGCTGGCTTGATACGCTTCAGATCAGCGATCAGGGCTTCAACGTTTTCCTTCAGCTTCACGGCGTCGAAGCCGATCTTGCCAACGGAAGTGTGGATGATGCCGTTTTTGTCGGTGCGATAACGAACCTGACCAGCCTTGGCGTTTTTAACCGCGGTAGCTACGTCTGGAGTTACGGTGCCGACTTTAGGGTTAGGCATCAGGCCACGTGGACCGAGGATCTGACCCAACTGACCTACAACGCGCATTGCATCCGGGGATGCGATCACTACGTCATAGTTCAGGTCGCCGCCTTTCATTTCGGCAGCCAGGTCGTCCATGCCTACACGGTCAGCGCCGGCAGCCAGAGCGGCTTCAGCAGCTGGACCCTGGGTGAACACAGCAACGCGAACGGTCTTGCCAGTGCCGTGTGGCAGCACGGTAGCGCTACGAACGACCTGGTCGGATTTACGCGGGTCAACACCCAGGTTTACAGCTACGTCGAACGACTCGCTGAACTTGACAGTCGACAGCTCGGCCAGCAGGGCAGCAGCGTCTACAAAGTTGTAGGCCTTGCCTGCTTCGATTTTGCCGGCGATAGCCTTTTGACGCTTGGTCAGCTTAGCCATTACACACCCTCCACGTTAAGGCCCATGCTACGAGCAGAACCGGCGATGGTACGCACGGCTGCTTCCATATCAGCTGCAGTCAGATCCGCGTTTTTGGTTTTCGCGATTTCTTCCAGCTGAGCACGAGTTACGGTGCCAACCTTAACGGTGTTCGGACGAGCGGAACCGCTGGTCAGACCGGCCGCCTTCTTCAGCAGAACCGAAGCAGGGGTGGATTTGGTTTCGAAAGTGAAGCTACGGTCGCTGTAGACAGTGATGATCACTGGAGTCGGCAGACCTGGTTCAAGACCCTGGGTACGGGCGTTGAAAGCCTTGCAGAATTCCATGATGTTCACGCCGTGCTGACCCAGAGCAGGACCAACAGGCGGGCTTGGGTTAGCCTGAGCGGCCTTCACTTGCAGCTTGATGTAAGCGGTAATCTTCTTGGCCATGAGGCACTCCAATTACGGGTTCGAACGCCTCGAGAGGCTCCCCGGTTACTTGCGCGTTTATCCCAGTGACGACAAAACCCCACAGCCTACGGCTGCGGGGTTGGGATTGTTGCTCAGCTAGACCTTTTCGACCTGGCTGAACTCGAGCTCCACCGGAGTAGAGCGACCGAAAATGAGCACTGCGACCTGAATCCGGCTCTTTTCGTAGTTAACTTCTTCAACAACACCGGTAAAGTCCGCGAATGGACCGTCATTGACACGTACCGACTCGCCCGGCTCGAACAACGTCTTCGGTTTCGGCTTGTCGCTACCGTCAGCAACGCGGCGCAGAATCGCTTCTGCTTCCTTATCGGTGATCGGTGCAGGCTTGTCGGCGGTACCGCCGATGAAACCCATCACCCGAGGAGTATCCTTGACCAAGTGCCAAGTACCCTCGTTCATATCCATCTGCACCAGCACGTAGCCAGGGAAGAATTTGCGTTCGCTTTTGCGTTTCTGGCCATTACGCATTTCAACCACTTCTTCAGTGGGAACCAGAATTTCGCCGAAGCCGTCTTCCATACCGGCCAGCTTTACGCGCTCGATCAGCGAGCGCATTACATGCTTCTCGTAACCGGAGTAAGCATGCACAACATACCAACGCTTAGCCACGGGACACCCTTAGCCGACAATCAAGGAAACAAGCCAGCCGAGCAGGGAATCAAGACCCCACAACAGCAACGCCATAACCAGAACAACAGCCACCACAATCAGGGTGGTCTGCGTGGTTTCTTGGCGAGTTGGCCAAACGACTTTACGAATCTCGGTGCGTGCTTCCTTAACCAGTACAAAGAAAGACTTGCCCTTGGCCGTCTGCAGGCCTACAAAGGCAGCTACAGCAGCAATGGCAAGCAATGCGAGCACACGGTACAGGATCGGCGAAGCAGAAAAGTACTGATTGCCAACAACGCCAACAACCACCAGAGCGACTACTACAAGCCACTTGAGGAGGTCGAAACGAGAGCCTTGAGCTTCAGCTTTAGGAGTCATCTATGAAGATCCTGTGAAAAGAAAGCCAGACACACCAGGTGAATCTGGCAGGTCAGGAGGGAATCGAACCCCCAACCTACGGTTTTGGAGACCGTCGCTCTGCCAATTGAGCTACTGACCTAAAACAAAATCAGGCCGACCATTATGCCGACCCGAAAAAGACTTTACAACACTTACCAGGCAATCCCGACTGCAACACCAGTATCTGCGACACCGGCAACCCCGAAAACACAACGAGGCGCAACCACAACCACCTAAAACAAAGGCAGATATTTTCATATCTGCCTTGTTATATGGAGCTCTTGAGCGGATTTGAACCGCTGACCTCACCCTTACCAAGGGTGTGCTCTACCAACTGAGCTACAAGAGCGTAACACTGTGCAAAACCCGTAAACTTGGAGCGGGTAGCGGGAATCGAACCCGCATCATCAGCTTGGAAGGCTGAGGTTCTACCACTAAACTATACCCGCGAGGCTTACAGCTCTCGCTAAAAATGGTGGAGGGGGAAGGATTCGAACCTTCGAAGTCGTAGACGTCAGATTTACAGTCTGATCCCTTTGGCCGCTCGGGAACCCCTCCTAAGCGAGCCGGCATTCTACATCATGCCAGCCTTCTGTCAAGCATTTTCTCAATTAAATCTTGAGGTTAGCTGCGTTGACCTCGCTTCACATCGCTAACCGTTTCCGGTGTTCGCTGTGGAGCGGGCGCCATTCTATGCAAACTACTCAGTGGGCGCAACCCCCTCGCACGGCATTATTTTATGTTTTAACTCATTGAATTCTTTAGAAAGGTTTTGCAGCTGCAGATCGTCCAGCCAACGCCGGCTTTCCGGCGCAATACGCACCCAATACCCTGCGCTTTCCGAGCCTCTGGGCAGGGATTGGTATTTGACCTCCATCCCGCTCAACCGCCGCTCAACCGCCTGCGCGGCGTCCTGGCGCGTATATCCCCCCAGATAAAGGCAGCCATTGTCTGGCGAGACAGCTTTAGCCTTGTCTTTGGAGGCGTCACCCGCCTCGCTCAACAGGCGTATATCCTGCTGAGACCCGCGATACAGACTCAAAGGCGTGACATCCTTCGCGCGCAGTGGAGCCTCTTGTTGATGCCAGATGTAGTAAAAGCCATTGAGGACAAGCAGCAGCAGAAACAACCAACGCATAAAAACCTCAGGACAAGGGACAGGCCATGGCCAATCCGACAAACACCAAGTCCGGAACCACCCTGGCCCGAGGCACGACCTCAGAAACCAGGCTCGCATCCCCCCCAGTGAGGAATACGACAAAGTTCTCACCCCAGTAGCTGCGCGCCAACTCGAGCTGAGTCATTACGAAGCCGCGCAACATCAGCAAACAACCACGCTCGACAGCCTCGACAGTCGCACGACCCGGGACAAGACTCTCCAGAGCCTGCTCCGCCGCCAGATCTCCGTAACGAATTTTGCGCGTATGGGTACGCAACTGGTTGCGCATCAACGGCATGCCCGGACAGATGAAACCACCCAGGTGCTCTCCATCAGAAGCGATAAAGTCCGCAGTCACGGCCGTACCGAAGTCGAGCACCAGGCACGCACCTGAAGCCAGATGAAAGCCTCCAAGCATTGCAAGCCAGCGATCCAGACCCAGCCGCTCAAACTCTTCATAACCGTTGCGCACGCCTGACATTTCGCGAGCAGGCGCCGCGCAAACTATCGGCACATCAAAGGTATCCTTCAGCAATGACGTCAGCGCACCGGTCTCTTCCGCCGTCCTGACGCTCACTAGCCGACAAAACGTGAGGGCAAGCCCTTTGAGCCCCCCCAACCCCTCAAGCAATGCGAGATTGGAATCGACCACCCCCTCACCAAGCACCTGCCCGGCATTCGCCTCAAGCACGCGCCACTTGATGAAACTATTCCCACAATCGAGCTCAAGAATCATCGCGCAACCTCAGGCTCAATTCACCACCACTGAAGACTTTCTCCACACCATCCACCTTCAGGCGCAGGGCACCCTGGCCATCGATACCAAGCACCTCACCATCAATTTGATTGACACCGGCAATCAACGACACGCTTCGCCCTTGCCACAGGTGATTTTGCTCCCACTCCGACTGTATGGCCAAAAAACCACCCGCCTGGTGACGAGCCAGGTATCGCTGCAGCATCTCCCCCAACATGGCGACCAATTGGTTGCGATCAAACAACTTGCCTGATTCGAGCCGCATGGATGTCCATTGCTGGTCCACCTCGTCAGCGGACTGCATGTTCACATTGATTCCCACCCCCAGAACCACGTGACACACATCAGCAGGGTCACCGACCAGCTCGAGCAATATTCCAGCGATCTTTTTCTGACCCACCAAAACATCGTTGGGCCACTTCAATCCAGCGGCTGCAATACCCAGCTCACGTAACGTCTGCAAAACAGCGAGCCCGACGACGAGACTCAAGCCCTCCAACTGGCGCATGCCACCATCAATGCGCAGTACCAGGCTGTAATAGACGTTTTCAGCGAAGGGACTGACCCATTTGCGACCCCGTCGCCCGCGCCCGGCCGTCTGCCGCTCCGAGAGCACAACAAAGGGCGCAGCCTGCCCCCGTTCTATGGCTCGCAGCGCCTCGGCGTTCGTAGAGTCGATTGAGTCGTAAACCTGGACGGGCCAGTCGCAGGAAATCGTCCGGGCGCTGATCTCGGAAGGATCGAGCAGCGCCAATGGCGCGGACAATTGATAGCCGCGCCCACGAACTTTATGAATGGACAGTCCCAGCTCAGCTTCCAAATGCTGAAGCTGCTTCCACACGGCACTACGACTGACGCCCAGGGCAGCACCCAATGCTTCACCCGAATGGAATCGGCCATCTTTAAGAAGCTTTAACAACGTCAGCATGCAGGTCTCGCCTCACAATGAGGCCCGCATGATAGCCACGCGCCGAGCTATTGCATAGAAATCCAGTAGCCGTGACTTTTCTGCGGGCAAAAACAAAACCCCAACTGCTTTCGCAATTGGGGTTTCGGAATTTAATCTTGACGATGACCTACTCTCACATGGGGAAACCCCACACTACCATCGGCGATGCATCGTTTCACTTCTGAGTTCGGGATGGGATCAGGTGGTTCCAACGCTCTATGGTCGTCAAGAAATTCGGGTACTGAGTCGTGACCAGTTGGCCTCGCTTCAGCAAATTGGGTATGTGACAGCTGGTGTTTTGCGAGTCTCTCGAACTTTCGGTTCGTTTCGTCTTCACACACCGCAATCTGGCCTCTCTCGAGTTCGCAAATTGCTTGGGTGTTATATGGTCAAGCCTCACGGGCAATTAGTATTGGTTAGCTCAACGCCTCACAGCGCTTACACACCCAACCTATCAACGTCGTAGTCTTCGACGGCCCTTCAGGGAACTCAAGGTTCCAGTGAGATCTCATCTTGAGGCAAGTTTCCCGCTTAGATGCTTTCAGCGGTTATCTTTTCCGAACATAGCTACCCGGCAATGCCACTGGCGTGACAACCGGAACACCAGAGGTTCGTCCACTCCGGTCCTCTCGTACTAGGAGCAGCCCCTCTCAAATCTCAAACGTCCACGGCAGATAGGGACCGAACTGTCTCACGACGTTCTAAACCCAGCTCGCGTACCACTTTAAATGGCGAACAGCCATACCCTTGGGACCGGCTTCAGCCCCAGGATGTGATGAGCCGACATCGAGGTGCCAAACACCGCCGTCGATATGAACTCTTGGGCGGTATCAGCCTGTTATCCCCGGAGTACCTTTTATCCGTTGAGCGATGGCCCTTCCATACAGAACCACCGGATCACTAAGACCTACTTTCGTACCTGCTCGACGTGTCTGTCTCGCAGTCAAGCGCGCTTTTGCCTTTATACTCTACGACCGATTTCCGACCGGTCTGAGCGCACCTTCGTACTCCTCCGTTACTCTTTAGGAGGAGACCGCCCCAGTCAAACTACCCACCATACACTGTCCTCGATCCGGATAACGGACCTGAGTTAGAACCTCAAAGTTGCCAGGGTGGTATTTCAAGGATGGCTCCACGCGAACTGGCGTCCACGCTTCAAAGCCTCCCACCTATCCTACACAAGCAAATTCAAAGTCCAGTGCAAAGCTATAGTAAAGGTTCACGGGGTCTTTCCGTCTAGCCGCGGATACACTGCATCTTCACAGCGATTTCAATTTCACTGAGTCTCGGGTGGAGACAGCGCCGCCATCGTTACGCCATTCGTGCAGGTCGGAACTTACCCGACAAGGAATTTCGCTACCTTAGGACCGTTATAGTTACGGCCGCCGTTTACCGGGGCTTCGATCAAGAGCTTCGCGTTAGCTAACCCCATCAATTAACCTTCCGGCACCGGGCAGGCGTCACACCCTATACGTCCACTTTCGTGTTTGCAGAGTGCTGTGTTTTTAATAAACAGTCGCAGCGGCCTGGTATCTTCGACCGGCGTGGGCTTACGGAGCAAGTCCTTCACCCTCACCGGCGCACCTTCTCCCGAAGTTACGGTGCCATTTTGCCTAGTTCCTTCACCCGAGTTCTCTCAAGCGCCTTGGTATTCTCTACCCAACCACCTGTGTCGGTTTGGGGTACGGTTCCTGGTTATCTGAAGCTTAGAAGCTTTTCTTGGAAGCATGGCATCAACCACTTCGTCACCCAAAGGGTAACTCGTCATCAGCTCTCGGCCTTAAGATCCCGGATTTACCTAAGATCTCAGCCTACCACCTTAAACTTGGACAACCAACGCCAAGCTGGCCTAGCCTTCTCCGTCCCTCCATCGCAATAACCAGAAGTACAGGAATATTAACCTGTTTTCCATCGACTACGCTTTTCAGCCTCGCCTTAGGGACCGACTAACCCTGCGTCGATTAACGTTGCGCAGGAAACCTTGGTCTTTCGGCGTGGGTGTTTTTCACACCCATTGTCGTTACTCATGTCAGCATTCGCACTTCTGATACCTCCAGCAAGCTTCTCAACTCACCTTCACAGGCTTACAGAACGCTCCTCTACCGCATCATCCGAAGATGATACCCGTAGCTTCGGTGTATGGTTTGAGCCCCGTTACATCTTCCGCGCAGGCCGACTCGACTAGTGAGCTATTACGCTTTCTTTAAAGGGTGGCTGCTTCTAAGCCAACCTCCTAGCTGTCTAAGCCTTCCCACATCGTTTCCCACTTAACCATAACTTTGGGACCTTAGCTGACGGTCTGGGTTGTTTCCCTTTTCACGACGGACGTTAGCACCCGCCGTGTGTCTCCCATGCTCGGCACTTGTAGGTATTCGGAGTTTGCATCGGTTTGGTAAGTCGGGATGACCCCTAGCCGAAACAGTGCTCTACCCCCTACAGTGATACATGAGGCGCTACCTAAATAGCTTTCGAGGAGAACCAGCTATCTCCGAGCTTGATTAGCCTTTCACTCCGATCCACAGGTCATCCGCTAACTTTTCAACGGTAGTCGGTTCGGTCCTCCAGTCAGTGTTACCTAACCTTCAACCTGCCCATGGATAGATCGCCCGGTTTCGGGTCTATTCCCAGCGACTAGACGCCCTATTAAGACTCGCTTTCGCTACGCCTCCCTATTCGGTTAAGCTCGCCACTGAAAATAAGTCGCTGACCCATTATACAAAAGGTACGCAGTCACCCAACAAAGTGGGCTCCCACTGCTTGTACGCATACGGTTTCAGGATCTATTTCACTCCCCTCTCCGGGGTTCTTTTCGCCTTTCCCTCACGGTACTAGTTCACTATCGGTCAGTCAGTAGTATTTAGCCTTGGAGGATGGTCCCCCCATATTCAGACAAAGTTTCTCGTGCTCCGTCCTACTCGATTTCATGACCAAGAGATTTTCGCGTACAGGGCTATCACCCACTATGGCCGCACTTTCCAGAGCGTTCCGCTAATCTCAAAGCCACTTAAGGGCTAGTCCCCGTTCGCTCGCCACTACTAAGGGAATCTCGGTTGATTTCTTTTCCTCAGGGTACTTAGATGTTTCAGTTCCCCTGGTTCGCCTCTTGCACCTATGTATTCAGTACAAGATAACCATCTTATGATGGCTGGGTTCCCCCATTCAGACATCTCCGGATCAAAGTCTGTTTGCCGACTCCCCGAAGCTTTTCGCAGGCTACCACGTCTTTCATCGCCTCTGACTGCCAAGGCATCCACCGTATGCGCTTCTTCACTTGACCATATAACCCCAAGCAATCTGGTTATACTGTGAAGACGACATTCGCCGAAAATTCGATTCTTGCTCATAAAGAGCAACTCACAAATTTTACCTTAGCCTGATCCGTTACCAGTGAAAGTAACGTTCAGTCTATCTTTCTATCACATACCCAAATTTTTAAAGAACGATCTAATCAAAAGACTAGAAATCAATATTCATTGCAGAATATTCATTTCTAAACTCTCAAACTTTCGAAGCAGTTAATGGTGGAGCCAAACGGGATCGAACCGTTGACCTCCTGCGTGCAAGGCAGGCGCTCTCCCAGCTGAGCTATGGCCCCATACAAAATTGGTGGGTCTGGGCAGATTCGAACTGCCGACCTCACCCTTATCAGGGGTGCGCTCTAACCAACTGAGCTACAGACCCAATTTCGAGCGCGTAACTGTTAGCGTTGAGCTATCAGCTTGGAGCTTAAAGCTGCTTCTATCGTCTTCTTCAATGAATCAAGCAATTCGTGTGGGAACTTATGGAGCAGCTGAGTCGTCGATTAAGGAGGTGATCCAGCCGCAGGTTCCCCTACGGCTACCTTGTTACGACTTCACCCCAGTCATGAATCACACCGTGGTAACCGTCCTCCCGAAGGTTAGACTAGCTACTTCTGGTGCAACCCACTCCCATGGTGTGACGGGCGGTGTGTACAAGGCCCGGGAACGTATTCACCGCGACATTCTGATTCGCGATTACTAGCGATTCCGACTTCACGCAGTCGAGTTGCAGACTGCGATCCGGACTACGATCGGTTTTGTGGGATTAGCTCCACCTCGCGGCTTGGCAACCCTCTGTACCGACCATTGTAGCACGTGTGTAGCCCAGGCCGTAAGGGCCATGATGACTTGACGTCATCCCCACCTTCCTCCGGTTTGTCACCGGCAGTCTCCTTAGAGTGCCCACCATAACGTGCTGGTAACTAAGGACAAGGGTTGCGCTCGTTACGGGACTTAACCCAACATCTCACGACACGAGCTGACGACAGCCATGCAGCACCTGTCTCAATGCTCCCGAAGGCACCAATCCATCTCTGGAAAGTTCATTGGATGTCAAGGCCTGGTAAGGTTCTTCGCGTTGCTTCGAATTAAACCACATGCTCCACCGCTTGTGCGGGCCCCCGTCAATTCATTTGAGTTTTAACCTTGCGGCCGTACTCCCCAGGCGGTCAACTTAATGCGTTAGCTGCGCCACTAAGAGCTCAAGGCTCCCAACGGCTAGTTGACATCGTTTACGGCGTGGACTACCAGGGTATCTAATCCTGTTTGCTCCCCACGCTTTCGCACCTCAGTGTCAGTATCAGTCCAGGTGGTCGCCTTCGCCACTGGTGTTCCTTCCTATATCTACGCATTTCACCGCTACACAGGAAATTCCACCACCCTCTACCATACTCTAGCTCGTCAGTTTTGAATGCAGTTCCCAGGTTGAGCCCGGGGCTTTCACATCCAACTTAACGAACCACCTACGCGCGCTTTACGCCCAGTAATTCCGATTAACGCTTGCACCCTCTGTATTACCGCGGCTGCTGGCACAGAGTTAGCCGGTGCTTATTCTGTCGGTAACGTCAAAACACTAACGTATTAGGTCTACATGCCCTTCCTCCCAACTTAAAGTGCTTTACAATCCGAAGACCTTCTTCACACACGCGGCATGGCTGGATCAGGCTTTCGCCCATTGTCCAATATTCCCCACTGCTGCCTCCCGTAGGAGTCTGGACCGTGTCTCAGTTCCAGTGTGACTGATCATCCTCTCAGACCAGTTACGGATCGTCGCCTTGGTGAGCCATTACCTCACCAACTAGCTAATCCGACCTAGGCTCATCTGATAGCGCAAGGCCCGAAGGTCCCCTGCTTTCTCCCGTAGGACGTATGCGGTATTAGCGTTCCTTTCGAAACGTTGTCCCCCACTACCAGGCAGATTCCTAGGCATTACTCACCCGTCCGCCGCTGAATCAGAGAGCAAGCTCTCTTCATCCGCTCGACTTGCATGTGTTAGGCCTGCCGCCAGCGTTCAATCTGAGCCATGATCAAACTCTTCAGTTCAAACATCTTTGGGTTTTGAGAAAACCCTAAACTTGGCTCAGCAATCGTTGGTTACATCTTTGATTTCTCGCGGAGTAACTTGTGATGCTGATAATCTGTTGACTAGCAGTCTGACTCCACAAGCACCCACACGAATTGCTTGATTCAGTTGTTAAAGAGCGGTTGGTTAAGATCTTTCATCTCAACAGAGGCGCGCATTCTACAGCAGCCTCATTTACTGTCAAGTGATTTTTTTCAGAAGCTTTCAAGGAATCCTTAACAACTTCAACCACTTGCGCCTTCGATCTCTCGTCAGCGGGAGGCGAATTCTACAGCGTTACACGCTGCTGTCAACACCTCTTTTTCAACTTCCTTGGCGCTTCGATGACCTGAAGCAACCTGCTGTCGAAAACTGCGTAACTCTTTGTTTACCAAGGAGTTTTCCGTTTCGACTGCGCCGGAAGTGGGGCGAATTATAGGCTTCTAGAATTCGCCGTCAACACTTAATTTCAACCTTATTCAGCTTTGAGCGTAATACGCGCAAATGCCTTCTTGCCGGCCTGGCAAACATGGGTCGCACCCACTGCGTATATAAAGGTGCGATCAACCACCTCACCATCTATACGCACGCCACCCGAACCGAGAAGATCGCGCGCCATTGCCGAGTTCTTCACCAGGCCCGCCTTATTAAGGACCGCAGCAATCGGCATATCCTCGGCAGCAGTCAACTCGATCTCTGGCAGATCGTCCGGCAGCTCGCCATCCTTCATTCGGTTACCGGCAGCACGATGAGCGTTGGCAGCAGCCTCTTCACCATGGAAACGCGCAACGATCTCTTCAGCCAGCTTGATCTTGATGTCGCGCGGGTTGGCACCCGCCTCCACATCAACGCGGAACGCATTGATCTCATCCATGGAGCGGAAGCTGAGCAATTCGAAGTAGCGCCACATCAGCGCATCCGGAATGGAAACCAGCTTGCTGTACATCACACCCGGCGCTTCCTGGATGCCGACGTAGTTGCCCAAGGACTTGGACATTTTCTTCACGCCATCCAGCCCCTCAAGCAGCGGCATGGTCAAGATGCACTGAGCTTCCTGACCATAACCACGCTGCAGCTCACGCCCCATCAGCAGGTTGAACTTCTGATCGGTGCCTCCGAGCTCGACGTCTGCGCGCAAAGCTACCGAGTCGTAACCCTGAACCAGCGGATACAGGAACTCGTGAATGGCGATTGGCTGATTGGTCGTGTAGCGCTTGTCGAAGTCATCGCGCTCGAGCATGCGAGCCACGGTGTACTGCGAAGTCAGGCGAATGAAGTCGGCCGGCCCCATCTGATCCATCCAGGTGGAGTTGAAGGCCACTTCGGTTTTTGCCGGGTCCAGAATCTTGAAGACCTGAGTCTTGTAGGTCTCGGCGTTCTCGAGGACCTGCTCGCGAGTGAGCGGCGGACGTGTAGCACTCTTGCCGCTCGGATCACCGATCATCCCGGTGAAGTCACCAATCAGGAAGATCACCTGATGCCCCAGTTCCTGGAACTGACGCAGCTTATTAATAAGCACGGTGTGACCCAGGTGCAGGTCCGGAGCCGTTGGATCGAAGCCTGCCTTAATACGCAGCGGCTGGCCACGCTTGAGCTTTTCAATCAGCTCGGACTCGACCAACAGTTCTTCCGCACCACGTTTGATCAGCGCTAGCTGCTCTTCAACCGACTTCATAACAGACCCGCAAGGCTCAGATTCAAAGGGAACCAACCATACAAGATCGCGCGTCAAATACAAGGTTTGCCCGGCGCACGGACGCCAATCCGCAGGCAGGGCACCTACGGACTTGCTTCAGAGATGATTTGGTTATATTTTATACAGTTATTTCATCTTCATCATGTCATTCATCTTTTCCAATTCATCTTTTTCAAAGTCAAAATCACTTATGACCAACGAATCGTCTAAAGCGCCGCCGCTTTACCCGAAGACCCACCTGCTCGCCGCAAGTGGAATCGCCGCCCTTCTCAGCCTGGCGCTCCTGGTATTCCCTTCCAGCGATGTTGAAGCCAAAAAAACGACCCTGAGTCTTGAACTGGAAAGTCCTGCTGAACAACTGACACAAGATCAAGACGCTGCAGAAGTCGTTCAAGCCACAAATGAACCCGCAACATCCCCCTTCGCGCAGATCGACAACAGCGCCGAGGACACCCAGGAAGCCGCTCAAGCCGAACCGGCGCCGGTCGTTGAAGTTGAAGAAAAGAAGCCGGCAAGCCACAGGGAAGTGATCGTCGCCAAAGGCGATACCCTCTCCACGCTGTTCGAGAAAGTCGGGCTTCCAGCCACTTCGGTGCATGAAATACTGGCCAGCGACAAGCAGGCCAAGCAGTTCAGCCAGCTCAAGCGTGGCCAAAAACTTGAATTCGAACTGAGCCCTGACGGCCAGTTGACCAACTTGCACAGCAAGCTCAACGACGTCGAAAGCATCAGCCTGACCAGGAACGACAAGGGCTACACGTTCAATCGCATCACAGCGAAACCGACCGTGCGCTCCGCCTATGTTCACGGCGTGATCAACAGCTCGCTGTCGCAGTCCGCGGCCCGAGCAGGCCTGTCCCACAGCCTGACCATGGACATGGCCAGTGTGTTCGGCTACGACGTGGACTTCGCCCAGGACATTCGCCAGGGCGACGAATTCGACGTGATCTACGAGCAAAAAGTGGTCAACGGCAAGGCCGTCGGCAATGGCCCGATCCTGTCGGCACGCTTTACCAACCGCGGCAAGACCTACACCGCCGTTCGCTACACCAACAAACAAGGCAACAGCAGCTACTACACCGCTGACGGCAACAGCATGCGCAAGGCGTTCATCCGCACGCCAGTGGACTTCGCCCGCATCAGCTCGAAATTTTCCATGGGCCGCAAACACCCGATCCTGAACAAGATCCGCGCCCACAAAGGCGTCGACTACGCAGCACCGCGCGGTACGCCGATCAAGGCAGCCGGTGATGGCAAGGTCTTGCTGGCCGGTCGTCGTGGTGGCTACGGCAATACCGTCGTTCTCCAGCACGGCAATACCTACACCACGCTCTACGGCCACATGCAAGGCTTCGCCAAAGGCGTGAAAACTGGCGGCACGGTGAAGCAGGGCCAGGTGATTGGCTATATCGGCACCACTGGCCTCTCCACCGGCCCGCACCTGCACTACGAGTTCCAGGTCAATGGTGTGCACGTCGACCCGTTGGGCCAGAAGCTGCCGATGGCCGATCCGATTGCCAAGGCCGAACGCGCACGCTTCCTCGCCCAAAGCCAGCCTCTGATGGCGCGCATGGATCAGGAAAAAGCCACGATGCTGGCTTCGAGCAAGCGTTAAGTCATGGCGCTCTATATAGGCGTGATGTCCGGGACCAGCCTTGATGGCCTGGATATCGCGCTGATCGAGCAAGCCCCGGCGATCAGGCTGATCGCCTCCCACTACATCCCGATGCCCGACTCCCTGCGCGCCGAGCTGCTCGGCTTGTGCGCCAGCGGCCCGGACGAGATCGCCCGCTCCGCCATCGCCCAGCAGAACTGGGTGAAACTGGCAGCGCAAGGAATTCACACCCTCCTCGCTCAACAGCAACTGAAGCCTGACGACATTCGCGCCATTGGCAGCCATGGCCAGACCATCCGCCATGAACCGGCACGCGGCTTCACCGTGCAGATCGGCAACCCGGCCCTGCTGACGGAGCTGACCGGCATCACCGTGGTCAGCGACTTCCGCAGCCGCGATGTCGCTGCCGGGGGACAAGGTGCACCGCTGGTTCCCGCCTTTCACGAAGCCCTGTTTGAAGAGCAGGGCGGGAATCGTGCAGTCCTGAACGTAGGCGGCTTCAGCAATCTCAGCCTGATCGAGCCCGGCAAGCCGGTCGCCGGTTTCGACTGCGGCCCGGGCAATGTGCTGCTGGACGCCTGGATTCACCAGCAACGCGGCGACCACTTTGACCGTGACGGCCAATGGGCTGCCAGCGGCAACATTCAACCGGTGCTGTTGAATGCGCTACTGAGTGACCCGTTCTTTGTGACCAAAGGCCCGAAGAGTACCGGGCGGGAAGTGTTCAACCTGCCATGGCTGACGCGACATCTGGCCCAGCTGCCAACCTTCCGCGCCGAGGATGTTCAGGCGACGCTGCTTGAACTGACTGCACTGACCATCATCGAATCACTGCAAAGCGCCCAGGCAAACACGCAGGAACTGCTGGTCTGCGGCGGCGGCGCCCACAACACGGCCTTGATGAACCGCCTGGCCAGCCTGCTGCCAAACGCCAGTGTCAGCAGCACCGCGACATACGGTGTAGACCCCGACTGGGTCGAAGCCATGGCCTTCGCGTGGCTGGCTCATTGTTGCCTCGAAGGCATCGCGGCCAACCGTCCGAGCGTTACCGGTGCCCGTGGATTGCGCGTACTCGGCGCCATCTACCCCGCATAAATCCTCCACACAGCAAAACGCCGCAAGACCCTGAGGCCGTGCGGCGTTCTGTGAAACAGGCGCGCTGATCAGATCGAGAACGAAGACCCGCAGCCACAGGTGGTGGTCGCATTCGGGTTCTTGATGACGAAACGCGAACCTTCCAGACCTTCCTGGTAGTCCACCTCGGCACCGGCCAGATACTGGAAGCTCATCGGATCGACCACCAGGCTCACGCCTTCGCGTTCGACGATGGTGTCGTCATCGGCCACTTCCTCATCGAAAGTGAAACCGTACTGAAAACCTGAACAACCGCCGCCCGTAACGAATACGCGCAGCTTCAAGCGATCATTCCCCTCTTCATCGACCAGGCTCTTCACCTTGTGCGCGGCACCGTGGGTGAATTGCAAAGCCGTGGGGGTGAAGGATTCGACGCTCATGCTGACTATCTCCCGGCGTTACGCCGTCATATTGCGTGATGACGCGCATTATCCGCTTCTCCTAGAAAAGCGGTCAACTATTCTAGGAGCAGCGACAAGCTTCAAGCTGTGAGCTTCAAGCTTGCGGCTTACAACTTGAAGCTTGTCGCTGCTCTCAAGGCAGCATGCCGGCGTGGGAGAGACCCAGACGCTCATCCAGCCCGAACAGAATGTTCATGTTCTGCACGGCCTGACCCGACGCCCCCTTGACCAGGTTGTCGATCACCGACAGCACCACCACCAGATCACCGTCCTGAGGGCGATGCACGGCAATACGGCAGACATTGGCACCCCGCACGCTACGCGTCTCCGGATGGCTGCCGGCCGGCATGACATCGACGAACGGTTCGTTGGCATAACGCTTTTCAAACAACGCCTGCAGATCCACCGAGCGATCGACAACAGTGGCGTAGAGCGTCGAGTGAATGCCGCGAATCATCGGCGTCAGGTGCGGAACGAAGGTCAGGCCGACGTCCTTGCCCGCTGCACGACGCAATCCCTGGCGGATTTCCGGCAAATGACGGTGACCTTTGACGGCATAGGCCTTCATGCTTTCCGACGTCTCGGAGTACAGCGAACCTACGGAAGCGCCACGACCGGCACCGCTGACACCGGATTTGCAGTCAGCAATCAGATGCGCAGCATCGGCCAGGCCGGCTTCGAGCAATGGCAGGAAACCCAATTGCGTGGCAGTTGGGTAGCAGCCCGGGACGGCAATCAGGCGTGCTTTCTTGATCTGCTCGCGATTGACTTCCGGCAAGCCGTAGACCGCTTCGTCCAACAACTCCGGTGCACCGTGCGGCTGGCCGTACCACTTGGCCCATTCATCGGCGTCTTGCAGACGGAAGTCGGCCGACAGGTCGATGACCTTGGTCCCGGCCGTCAGCAGTTCGCCCGCCAGGGCATGGGCAACACCGTGCGGCGTGGCGAAGAACACCACATCGCAGGCACCCAGGGTCTTGATGTCCGGAACGCTGAACGCCAGGCCGTCGTAATGGCCTCGCAGGTTCGGGTACATGTCGGCTACGGCCAGGCCAGCCTCGGATCGGGAGGTGATGACAACCACCTCAGCTTGCGGATGTTGCGCCAACAGACGCAGCAGTTCGACACCGGTGTAACCCGTGCCGCCGACGATACCGACCTTGACCATAAACCTGCCCTCAACGAACCCACTGGAAAGCCGTCGATAATAGGGGCCGCGCGCCCCTGCGACAACCGTCAAGGTGACGTGCGGACGCTCAAGCCTCTACTATTCAGACTACCGTGAACCTGGAATAACTAAAAATGCTCTATCTGTGGCTCAAAGCGTTTCACATCGTCAGCGTCGTGTGCTGGTTTGCTGGCCTGTTCTACCTGCCAAGACTGTTCGTTTATCACGCACAAAGCGAAGACACGATCAGCAAGGAACGCTTCAGCGTCATGGAGCGCAAGCTGTACCGGGGCATCATGGGCCCGGCGATGATCGCCACGCTGATCTTTGGCGGCTGGCTCATCTACCTCAATCCAGGCATCTTCAGCCAGGGTGGCTGGATACACGCCAAACTGACCCTGGTCGTGTTGCTGATCGGCTATCACCACATGTGCGGCGCCCAGGTAAAACGTTTTGCCCGTGGCGAAAACACCCGCAGCCATGTCTTTTATCGCTGGTTCAATGAGGTTCCGGTTCTGATATTGCTGGCAATCGTAATTCTGGTCGTCGTTCGGCCGTTCTAAACCCAATAGACACAACTCACCGGGGTACTTCCAATGTCGCTGCCCGCTCTGCTCGAACAACGTTTGCGCCTGCCTGTGGTGGCTGCGCCGATGTTCCTGATTTCCAATCCGCAATTGGTACTCGCCTGTTGTCGTCAGGGCGTGGTCGGCAGCTTCCCGGCGCTGAACCAGCGCGAAAGCAGCGGCTTCAAGGCCTGGCTGGAAGAGATCGAAGCCGGACTGGCGGCAATGGAAAACCCCGCGCCTTATGCCGTGAACCTGATCGTGCATAACAGCAATCCACGCTTGCAGGCGGACCTGGAGATCTGTGTAGAGCACAAAGTGCCGATCGTGATCACCAGCCTCGGCGCCGTGAAAGAACTGGTCGATGCGGTGCACAGCTACGGCGGCCTGGTGTTCCATGATGTGACGACACGTCGCCATGCCGAGAAAGCGGCCGAAGCCGGCGTGGATGGATTGATCGCCGTGGCGGCCGGGGCCGGCGGACACGCCGGGACCTGGAGCCCGTTCTCGCTGATTGCCGAAATCCGCCAGTTCTTCGACAAGACCCTGTTGCTGGCCGGCTGCCTGAATCACGGGCATGAAATTCTTGCCGCGCAATTGCTCGGCGCGGATCTGGCCTACTTTGGCACTCGGTTTATCGGCACGACCGAAAGTCACGCACCCGAAGCCTACAAAGAAATGCTGCTGACATCCAAAGCCGCAGACATCATCCATACGCCAGCCGTGTCAGGTGTCCCCGCGAGTTTCATGCGCCAGAGCCTGGAAGCCGCCGGTTTCGACATGGCCGCGTTGCAGGGCAAGGGCGAGATCAACTTCGGTTCCAAGCTCAAACCCGTCAGCGATGAGGCCAAAGCCTGGAAAACCGTTTGGTCTGCAGGCCAGGGCGTGGGAGAAATCGAGGACTTGCCGAGTGTCGAGCAGTTGATTGCACGCCTCGACGCCGAGTACCGCCAGGCCCTGGAGCATGCCGCCCAGCTGCCAAAACGCTGGCCGCGCTGACAGTAAATCTTGGCCAGCCCCGCCCGGCTGGCCTTACACTCACCCTGGCATAACCTTCTTCTTTCAACCTCTCGCGACAAGGATGCCTCGCACATGGGCGAAAATCGTTTCAAGATCATCTTCGAAGGCGCCTTGCTGCCTGGTGTCGACATCACCACGGCAAAGCTCAATCTCGCCGAATTGTTCAAAAGCGATGTCACGGCCATCGAGCGTTTGTTCACCGGGCGCCCGGTAGCGCTCAAACGCAACCTGTCGCAGGCCGATGCCCAAACTTATCTCCAAGCGCTGAGCAAGACCGGTATCGACGCGCGCATCGAAGCCGAAACACCGATCGAGTTGAACCTCGCCGACGTGCATGACCATACCCCGGCCAGCAGCCAGGCGGCATTGGCAGAACCGCAGTCTCCCTACGCTCCGCCTCGCGCACCCGTCGGCGAAGCCGTGGCGCAATTCGCCACGCTCAAGCCATTCAGTTTCGATGGCCGTATCGGTCGCTTGCGTTACCTCGCCTGGACGCTGGTGCTGACACTGGTGCTGATGGCTGTTTGCGGGGTGTTTGCATTGGTCGCTCTGGCCCTCATCGGTGCGGACTCAACCGCCGGCCTGATCCTGGGCGGCTTGCTGGCCCTGATCCTGTTTGTCGGATTTGCCTTCGCCAGCATCCAGATCACCGTTCAACGATTGCACGATGTCGGCTGGTCCGGCTGGCTGTGGTTGCTGAACCTGGTGCCGTTTGTGGGTACTTTCTTTCCGTTCGTGACCATGGTTGTACCGGGCAACGAACTGGCCAACCGCTACGGTCCACCGCCTCCGCCGAACACTACCGCGGTCAAAGTATTGTCTTCGCTGTGGCTGGTCGTCATCGCACTGATCCTGGTCGGCTCCCTGGCCGGTGGACTCTCGGCGATACAGGAAGAATACGAAAACGCCGCCCAGAGCAGCTACGACAGCAGTTCGGTCACCACCGATGAAATCGACATCGAGGTCGAACCGGTGCCAAATTCCGCCGACGATGCAGCCGAAGAGGCCCAGCCCCCTGTAGACTCTGCGAAAGAATGAACAGCGCTCCTGGCCCGTGACACCTGCGTCGCGGCGCGGAGCTGTTGCGATGGAGAACTGCATGACCCGTTACGCTCTGATCACTGGCGCCTCCAGCGGCATCGGCCTGGCAATGGCCGAAGCGCTGGCCCGGCGTGGCCGAAGCCTGATTCTGGTGGCCCGACAACGTGATCAGCTGGAAAGCATTGCGATTGAATTGACCCAAAGGTTCGGCGTGGAAGTGCTGTTCCGTGCCTGCGACCTGGGCGAACCGTTGCGTCTGTCCGGATTCCTGCTGGAGCTGGAAGAAGGCGACCGGCAGATCGATCTGTTGGTCAATTGCGCCGGCATCGGTACATGCGGCCCGTTTCTGGCCCAGGACTGGATGACCGAGCAAGACCTGATCGAAGTGAACATCCTCGCCCTCACCCGCCTGTGCCATGCCATCGGCAACAGCATGGCGCTGCAAGGTGGCGGGCAGATTCTGAATGTGGCCTCGGTGGCCGCGTTTCAACCGGGACCGTGGATGAGCACCTATTACGCCAGCAAGGCCTATGTGCTGCACTTTTCCGAGGGATTGCGTGTCGAGCTGAAAAAGTGCGCGATCAAGGTTTCGGTGCTCTGCCCCGGGCCGACCCGCACAGCGTTCTTCCGTACCGCGCAACTCGACAGCGACAAACTGACCAACAGCAAACTGTTGATGAGCCCCGAGGAAGTGGCGCTCTACACCGTGCGCGCACTGGAAAAGAACCAAGCGATCATTATTCCGGGGCGGCGCAACCGCTGGTTCGCCTTCCTGCCAAGGCTCGGCTCACGCTGGCTGACGCGCACAATCGCCGGCATGGTCAACAAGGCTTACTGCCCGCGCTGATCCAACTCAAGGTAAAAGGCTGGGCGCTGGCATACGCCATGAGTACACTCAGGCCAGCCCAAACAACGGAGAAAACAGCTGTGGATACTCTGTTCACCAAGATCATCAACCGGGAAATCCCGGCGAAGATCATTTACGAGGACGACCAGGTACTGGCCTTCCACGACATTTCCCCACAGGCACCGGTACATTTCCTGGTGATCCCGAAGAAGCCGGTTCGCACCCTCAACGACCTGACGGAAGACGACAAGGCACTGGCCGGACACATTCTGTTCACCGCCCAGCGCCTGGCCCTGGAACTGGGTTGCGAAAAAGGCTTCCGCGTCGTCATGAACTGCAATGAAGAAGGTGGGCAAACCGTCTACCACATTCATATGCACGTGCTGGGTCAGCGCCAGATGCACTGGCCGCCGGGCTGATTGCTGCCTCCCCCCCTGTGGGAGCGGGCTTGCTCGCGAAGAGGGCCTCACTTTCAACATCCTTGTTGACTGACACTCCGACTTCGCGAGCAAGCCCGCTCCCACAAGGGCATCACAACACTGTCACAGCCTCTGCATCACAATGACCCAGCGCAAACCATCCCCGGCCGATTGGGTTAAACTGGCCGCCGAAATTCCCCCGGAGGTCAGCATGACTACCCAACGTCACTACTCGCCCATTGACCGCCTTCTGCTGCAAGCCGATGCCGCGATGCGCACCCTGCTGCCCTTCAGCGGCCAGCCGTACCGTCCGTCGCCGGCCATCGTGCAGCCCGATGCAAAAATGAGCGACGAAGACACGCGCCACGTTGCCGGCCTGATGCGCATCAACCATACCGGCGAAGTCTGCGCCCAGGCGCTGTATCAGGGGCAGGCGCTGACCGCCAGACTGCCGCAGGTGCGTGCCGCCATGGAACATGCCGCCGAAGAAGAAATCGATCATCTGGTCTGGTGCGAACAACGCCTCCATCAACTGGGCAGCCACACCAGCATCC
This sequence comes from Pseudomonas sp. Pseusp49, assembly GCF_059491875.1. Classification (NCBI taxonomy): domain Bacteria; kingdom Pseudomonadati; phylum Pseudomonadota; class Gammaproteobacteria; order Pseudomonadales; family Pseudomonadaceae; genus Pseudomonas; species Pseudomonas sp. Pseusp49. The sequence goes on from NZ_CP168514.1 coordinate 6,156,118, forward strand.
TCAATCCGCTGTTTTATGGCATGTCGTTCGGAATTGGCGCCGTGGCCGGCCTGATCAGCGACAAAGTCAGCCTGGGCTTCGTGGCGGCAACGGAAGACCAGGTGTGCAAGCACCTGAACGAACACCTGGAGCAATTGCCGGCCGAGGATGAGAAATCCCGGGCGATTCTTGAGCAGATGCGTATCGACGAAGAACAGCACGCCGAAAGCGCGCTGGAGGCTGGCGGGTTCCGCTTTCCGGCGCCGGTGAAGTTCGGGATGAGTCTGATGGCCAAGGTGATGACCAAGAGTACTTATCGGATCTGATATCCCGGTTGCCTGTGAGGGCCTCTTCGCGGGTAAGCCCGCTCCCACAGGGGCCGCGTTTCGGCAATAAAAAAGGCGACTGCCGTGAGGGAGTCGCCTTTTTTGTGTTCGAGAATCTTACGCCATGTTGCGCGCGTAGAAGATTTCGAGCATTTCGTGTTTCACCCGCTCGGTCACCTGGGCGCGTTGCTCAGAGGACAGGTTGCTGGTGGCGTCACCGAACAGGTAGTTATCCAGTTCGAAGTTCTTCAGCAGCATTTTGGTGTGGAACAGGTTTTCCTGGTACACGTTCACGTCGGTCATCTGGTACGCGTCGCGAGTGTCATCGGAGAGGTAGTTCTGGATCGAGTTGATCTCGTGGTCGATGAAGTGCTTTTTGCCTTCAACGTCACGGGTGAAGCCGCGCACACGGTAGTCCACGGTCACGATGTCCGAATCGAACTGGTGAATCAGGAAGTTGAGCGCTTTAAGCGGTGAAATGACCCCGCAAGTCGACACGTCGATGTCCACACGGAAGGTTGCAATACCGCTGACCGGATGAATTTCCGGGTAGGTGTGCACCGTGATGTGGCTCTTGTCGAGGTGGGCCAGAATGATTTCGGGCAGCGGGCCCGGGGACTCTTCGATCTGACTGTCGGTCGGGGTTACCGGCTCTTCGGAGATCAGGATCGTGACGCTGGCGCCCTGCGGCTCATAGTCCTGACTGGCAATGTTCAGGATGTTGGCACCAATGATATCGACAACTTCCGTGAGGATCTGCGTCAGGCGTTTCGCGTTGTACTCTTTATTGATGTACTCGACGTAAGCCTGCTGGTCTTGCGGGGTTTCCGCGTAGCAGATGTCATAGATGTTGAAGCTCAAGGTCTTTGTCAGGTTATTGAACCCGTGGAGCTTGAGTTTGCTTTTCACCGTTAAAAACTCTCTATGTGTTTGCGGCCCGGCCGCGTGATCAAGCATGCCCGTCAGATGCGAACAACGCACCTGCGTAGGACGGTTAACACCTCTTCGCGATGGCGATTTTGGTTGTCTGTTCGGGTGCGAGGCCTGTCGGCTGACGGGCCACTACCCTGAAAAAAGTGGCGCATTATGCAGACGTCAGCTTGTGTTCGCCAGAGTCTGCACTGCTTTTATGATAGTTGAATGTCGATTCAACCGAGCTCGATGATCTCGTAGTCGTGAGTAATTGCCACGCCAGCCGCGCCGAGCATGATCGAGGCCGAGCAATACTTCTCGGCAGACAATTCAATGGCGCGTTTGACCTGGGCCTCTTTCAGCCCGCGGCCCTTGACCACGAAGTGCATGTGGATCTTGGTGAAAACCTTTGGATCTTCGGTCGCGCGCTCGGCTTCGAGGAAGGCTTCGCAGCTCTCGACGGCCTGGCGGGACTTCTTGAGGATGCTGACCACGTCGAAATTGCTGCAACCGCCGACACCCAGCAGCAGCATTTCCATCGGCCGGACACCCAGGTTACGTCCGCCGGCCTCGGGCGGACCGTCCATGACCACGACATGACCGCTACCGGATTCGCCGAGGAACATGGCTTCGCCAGCCCATTGGATGCGTGCCTTCATCGCCAAGACTCCACTGTATAAAAAAGGGTCGCCAGCTTAGCACAGCCCCCGAGATTGACAGCGCCCGCCGTCCTAGGACATATCCCACTGCCTTGTAGGTAAATGCTCGAATATTTCAGGAGGTGTCTGGTAAGCTGACGCCAATTCAATGGCGCATGGCCAGCCTCACTCCAGCGTTCGCTATTTATAAAAACCATACCGTGCAGTCTTTTCGGGATACAACCATGGTTGCTATTGCCCCCAACCCCAAGATCAAGAACCTCGACAAGCTGTTGATGCATTGCCAGCGCCGCCGCTATCAGGCCAAGAGCAACATCATTTGTGCCGGTGACCGCTCGGAAACGCTGTTCTTCATCATCAAAGGCTCAGTTACCATCCTGATCGAGGATGACGACGGGCGGGAAATGATCATTTCCTACCTGAACGCCGGGGACTTTTTCGGTGAGTTGGGCCTGTTTGAGCAAGCCGGCCTGGAGCAGGAGCGCAGTGCCTGGGTGCGGGCCAAGGTCGAATGCGAAGTTGCGGAAATCAGCTACGCAAAATTCCGCGAGTTGTCCCAGCAGGACCCGGACATTCTTTACGTCCTCAGCGGACAAATCGCACAACGCCTGCGCAACACCACGCGCAAGGTCGGTGACCTGGCATTTTTTGACGTGACCGGCCGCGTTGCCCGCTGCCTGCTGGAGCTGTGCAAACAGCCAGACGCCATGACCCACCCCGACGGCATGCAAATCAAGGTGACCCGTCAGGAAATCGGGCGGATTGTCGGTTGTTCCCGGGAGATGGTCGGTCGCGTGCTCAAGGATCTGGAAGAACGCAACCTGGTCGATGTCAAAGGCAAGACCATGGTGGTCTTCGGCACGCGCTAAGCTCGAAAACCTAGCCGCTGAACATCTGTGCCAGCATCAACCGATAGAGTTCGTCGAGGCGCGCCAGTGCATCGGGCGCCGCGAACTTCTCATGCAATGCAATGTGGCTTTCGGCGCGTACTCGCTGTTCCAGACCACAGGCCTCGTTGAAACGATTGACCGCGGCGACCATTGACGCCCGGTCGTTATCCATCAGCATCGCACCGTGCACCAGGCCCACCGGACGCTGACCACCCTGACTCTGGCGCCAGCGCTGGGCGGTGCCAACCATTTTGCGCCCGTCGAGATTGACATTGAAGCGGCCATCGCAGAACGCACCGTCGATTTCGCCAAGGGACGACGAGCCACCCAATTCATCCAGCAACTGGCAGATGGGGTCGCAGAGGCGCCGGTAACCGGTTTCGATGCGGTTCAAATCACCTTCGCTGCGCGGTGGCGCGTAAACCAAGGCGATATTGATCGTGGTGGCGGATTGTGGAACCGGTTCGCCGCCGGTATCGCGCAGCAGCACCGGCCAACCGGCCGCCGCCGATACTTCACAGGCAGCCTCGAAACCCGGCAAGCGATTCAAGCGGCGCGGCATGACCAATGCCTGATCACTCGGTTGCCAGAACAGCAGGCCGAACTCCGCGTCGCCGGCGCAAACCGAGGCCAACAGATCTTGTTCGGCTTGCAGGCCGGCTTCGATGGTCAGATGGGTCGGTTGGGTCATAAGCTGCTCCGCAACGCTGAAATCTTCGGGGAATTCGAATGCCCCTTCGCGAGCAAGTCGAATCGTCGCACCGCCGCTCCCACATTTGATCGCGGTCGAATGTGGGAGCGGGCTTGCTCGCGAAAGGGGCGACTCGGTCTGTGAGTAATCAGTCGAGTGTAGAACCGCTGACTGGAATGCCGCGCTCGGGGAAGAACAGTCGCTGCAATTCGGTACCCGGGCTTTCGGCGCGCATGAACGCTTCGCCGACCAGGAACGCGTAGACGTCGCTGATTTCCATCAGTTCGACATCGGCGCGGTTGAGAATGCCGCTCTCGGTGATGACCAGTCGATCGCGCGGAATACGCGGCAACAGGTCGAGGGTGGTTTCCAGGCTGACATCGAAGGTGTGCAGGTTGCGGTTGTTCACGCCAACCAGCGGAGTATCGAGGGTTTTCAAGGCCCGTTCCAACTCATCGCCGTCGTGGACTTCCACCAGCACATCAAGGTTGACGCTTTTGGCCACGGCCGCCAGCTCGGCCATTTTCACGTCATCCAGCGCCGACACGATCAACAGCACGCAATCGGCACCCAAGGCACGGGCTTCGACGATCTGGTAGGGATCGATCATGAAGTCCTTGCGGATCACCGGCAGCTGGCACGCCGCGCGGGCCTGCTGCAGATACGCATCGGCGCCCTGGAAGTAGTCGATGTCGGTGAGTACCGACAGGCAGGTCGCGCCGCCCTTCTCGTAGCTTCTGGCGATATCGGCGGGAACGAAGTTCTCGCGGATCACGCCTTTGCTCGGCGAAGCCTTCTTGATTTCAGCAATGACTGCCGGTTGCTTCAGCTTGGCCTGAGCCAGCAATGCCTTGGCAAAACCACGAGGTGCATCGGCCATCCTGGCCAGGTTTTCCAGCTCGGCGAGGCTGACGCGAGCGCTGCGCTCGGCCACTTCCTCAACTTTGCGCGCCAGAATCTTTTCCAGAACCGTCGGTACACTCATCCTTCATTCTCCACTTTGAATACCGCGGTAAATGCACCCAATTCCTCTAGCTTTTCTCGAGCGAGGCCGGTGTGCAGCGCATCGTGCGCAAGTGCAACTCCCTCTTTCAAACTGCTGGCATGGTCGGCCGCATACAGGGCGGCACCGGCATTGAGCATGATCATCTCGGCCGCTTTCTGACCGTTCTCGGTCTTGCGCTTGCCCAGGGCATCGCGAATCAGCTCCAAGGACGCCGCCGGGCTTTCCACGGCCAGACCATGCAGGCTCTGGCTCTTCATGCCCAGGTCTTCCGGCTCGACCCAATACTCGGTGATCTGATCATCCTTCAGCTCAGCGACAAACGTCGGTGCGGCCAGGCTGAATTCGTCCAGGCCATCCTTCGAATGCACCACTAGCACATGCTTGCTGCCCAAGCGCTGCAACACTTCCGCCAGCGGCCGGCACAAGGCCTGGGTGAATACGCCCACCACCTGATGCTTCACACCGGCCGGATTCGTAAGCGGGCCGAGCATGTTGAACAATGTGCGCAAGCCAAGATCACGACGCGGGCTGGCGGCGTATTTCATCGCAGAGTGATGAGTCTGGGCAAACATGAAACCAATACCAACGTTGTCAATGCAGCGCGCCACTTGCACCGGCGTCAGGTTCAGGTAGATGCCGGCCGCCTCCAGCAGATCGGCGCTACCACTCTTGCCCGACACCGCACGGTTGCCATGCTTGGCCACGGTGCAACCAGCAGCGGCAACCACAAAAGCGGAAGCGGTCGACACGTTGAAGATATTGGCGCCGTCGCCGCCGGTGCCCACCACATCGACTACACCGTCGAGGGTCTTGAGTTCGACCTTGTCCGCCAGTTCGCGCATCACCGACACCGCGCCGACGATTTCGTCGATGCTTTCGCTCTTCATGCGCATGGCCATCATGAACGCACCGATCTGTGCGTCCGTGCATTGCCCGGTCATGATTTCGCGCATCACATCGCGCATTTCATCGGTGCTGAGGTCGAGGTGATCGACGACACGGCTCAGGGCTGTCTTGATATTCATGATGAGTCCTTAGCGCGTGCCGCCGGTTTGTTTGAGGAAGTTGGCGAACAGTTCGTGGCCCTGCTCGGTGAGAATCGACTCAGGGTGGAACTGCACGCCCTCGATGTTCAGGGTCTTGTGACGCAGGCCCATGATCTCGTCGACCGAGCCGTCTTCAAGCTGGGTCCAGGCCGTCAGCTCCAGGCAATCGGGCAGGGTTTCGCGCTTGACGATCAATGAATGATAGCGGGTCACCGTCAGCGGACGGTTCAGGCCTGCGAATACACCCTTGTCCTCGTGAAATACCGGGCTAGTCTTACCGTGCATCACTTGGCGGGCGCGCACCACATCGCCGCCAAAGGCCTGGCCGATGGATTGGTGACCCAGGCAGACGCCAAGAATCGGCAGTTTGCCGGCGAAATGCTTGATCGCTTCAATCGAAATGCCGGCTTCGGTCGGGGTGCAAGGACCGGGGGACACAACGATGCGCTCAGGATTGAGGGCTTCGATTTCAGCGATGGTCAGTTCATCGTTGCGCACGACTTTGACCTGGGAGCCGAGCTCGCCCAGGTACTGCACAACGTTGTAGGTAAAGGAGTCGTAGTTATCGATCATCAGCAACATGGCGTTAAGAACCTCTTGAATTCACTGACTTTAAAGATGGCCTTCGAATGATTGACCCGCAGAGCGCTGCGCTTTGTCAGGTGCTGGAGTAGCGCCAGCAAAGCGGCATTTCAAACAGGTAAAGAAGGCAAAGCGGTACAGGTCCGGCGAGGCCGGCAAAAGAATTCAGGCGCGCCAACGCCAGCGGGCGTGTGCCTTGATGACTTGATCCAGGAGTTTGCTGATGATCAACACGGGGAAGGTCTCATTCGTACGTCCCGGCACAGTAACTTAGCTGGGCAGAGCGTGCAATATCGCCGGGGGTACTGCCCGCGAAACTATCAAAGGCTTCGCGACAGATGGCAAAAGGCCGAAAGTTTTTGGTACTGTCGTTTCGTTCACTACAACAATAAATAAACGGACTTGCTCATGATCAAACAGTCGTTGTCTGTACCGCTCGCAGGATGCTTGCTCGCGATGGCATGCGCCCAGGCGAACGCCGCACCCAATCCTTATACAAATTTCGTGGTCTTCGGGGACAGCCTCAACGACGCCGGGACCTTTGCCGACACCGGCGGACCTGCCGGGGCGACGCAGCGCTTTACCAACCGGACGGGGCCGGTGTATCTGGATGGCAGCGGCGAAGTCCGCTCGCTCAACTCCACGCAGATACTGGGTGGAAAACTCGGGTTCTCGGCGGACCAGACTGCGTCATCCAATTCGGCCGTGCGCGCCAGCAACGGCCAGCCCGACGGCAACAACTGGGCCGTCGGCGGCTACCGCACGGATCAGATCCTGGATTCGATCACCAGCGTTTCCGCCACCGGCGAACGCACCCGCGCCGGCTACCTGCCGTCGAACAACTTCCGTGCCGACCCGAACGCACTGTATTACCTGTCGGGTGGTGGTAACGACTTCCTGCAAGGTCGCGTCACCAGCTTGCCCCAGGCCAGCGCTGCAGCCGATCGACTGGCCGACAGCGTGCAGACACTGCAAACCGCCGGCGCCAAATACGTCATGGTCTGGTTGCTGCCCGATATCGGCTTCACCCCGGCGTTCAACGGTACCCCGCTGCAAGCGTTCACGTCCCAACTCAGCGCCCAGTTCAATAATGAACTGGTAAGCCGACTGCAGAACATCAATGCCGAAGTCATCCCGCTCAACATTCCGGTACTGCTCAAAGAGACGTTCGCCAATCCGGCGCAATTTGGTCTGGCCACCGACCAGAACCTCATCGCCACCTGCTTCAGCGGCAACGGTTGTACCGAGAACGCCCGTTACGGCATCAACAGCGCCACGCCTGACCCGACCAAACTGATCTACAACGACTCCGTGCACCCCACAGAAGCCGGGCAGCGCCTGATTGCCGACTACGCGTACTCCCTGTTGGCAGCACCGTGGGAGCTGACATTGCTGCCGGAAATGGCCCAAGGCACCCTGCGTGCGCATCAGGATGAATTGCGCAACCAGTGGCTGGCCGATTGGCAAAACTGGCAGGGCGTCGGCCAATGGCGAGCCATTGTTTCTGGCGGCGGACAGCATCAGGACTTTGACAGCCAGGACAGCGCGGTCAGTGCCGACGGTAATGGAGCCAACCTGAACATCGGGGGCAGCTACCGCATCGACGATGCCTGGCGCGTTGGCCTGGCGGCGGGTTTCTATAACCAGAAACTCGAAGGCGGCAGCAACGACTCCGACTACAAGCTCAACTCTTACCTGGGCACGGCCTTCGCCCAATACCAGCAAAACCGTGTCTGGGCTGACGTGGCGTTGACGGCCGGCCACCTGGATTACGACAGCCTCAAGCGCAAGTTCCAGTTGGGAGCCAACGAACGCAGTGAAAAAGGCGATACCAGCGGCTACATCGAAGCCTTCAGCGCTCGCCTGGGTTACGACATTGCACAGCAAGCCAGCAGCCCCTGGCACGTGTCGCCGTTTATCAGCGCTGATTTCTCCAAGGCGAAAGTCGACGGCTACTCGGAGGACGGCAACGATTCCACGGCGCTGACCTTTGCCGATCAGGAAGTGATTTCCCGACGCCTGGGTGCTGGCCTGCAGGGCAAATACCAGATCACCCCGCAAACCCAGGTGTTCGGCGAGGCGGCAATCGAGCGTGAGTACAACGACGATACCCAGGACGTGGGCATCAACCTCAACAGCCTGCCGAACAACCAGTTCACGCTGGAAGGCTACACCCCGCAAAGCCACTTGCAGCGCGTGAACCTGGGGGTGAGCCACAACCTCACCCGCGACCTGGCATTGCGCGCCAGCTACAACATTCGCAGGGACGACGACTTCACCCAACAAGGCATCAACGTAGGTGTTGCGCTGGACTTCTGATGTGCCGGCAATAAAAAACGCGGCGCCCTTACAGGCGCCGCGTTTTTTTATGTGGAACACTTATTGTGGTGAGGGGGCTTGCCCCCGTTCGGCTGCGAAGCAGTCGTAAACGCTGTCGCCCGAACGAATGCAGGGGCCGCTTTGCGACCCAACGGGGGCAAGCCCCCTCGCCACAAAAGCTCCCTCGCCACAGGGCTAGCGGTGAACTCAGGTGTTCGGGGTTTGTTCGGCCAGGGCCACGGCGCGGAACATTGCGCGGCGCTTGTTCAGGGTTTCTTCCCATTCCAATGCCGGCACCGAGTCGGCGACGATGCCGCCACCGGCCTGCACGTGCAGCTCGCCGTTCTTGATCACCGCCGTGCGGATCGCAATCGCGGTGTCCATGTTGCCGTTCCAGGCGAAGTAACCGACCGCACCGCCGTAGACGCCACGCTTGACCGGCTCCAGTTCGTCGATGATTTCCATCGCGCGAATCTTCGGTGCGCCAGACAAGGTGCCCGCCGGCAGAATCGCCCGCAGTGCGTCCATTGCCGTCAACCCGGCCTTTAGTTGCCCGGTCACGTTGGACACGATGTGCATCACGTTGGAGTAACGCTCGATGACCATTTTCTCGGTGAGCTTCACCGAGCCGATTTCCGAGACGCGACCGGTGTCGTTGCGACCGAGGTCGATCAGCATCAAGTGTTCGGCGATTTCCTTGTCGTCCGACAGCAGGTCTTTTTCCAGCGCCAGATCAGCTTCTTCATTGGCCCCGCGTGGACGGGTGCCGGCGATCGGGCGCACGGTAATCAGGTTGTCTTCGACCCGCACCAGCACTTCCGGCGAACTGCCGACGACGTGGAAGTCGCCAAAGTTGAAGAAGTACATGTAAGGCGTCGGGTTGAAGCAGCGCAGCGCGCGGTACAGATCGATCGGCGCGGCCTTGAAGTCGATCGACATGCGCTGGGACGGCACGACCTGCATGCAGTCACCGGCCAGGATGTATTCCTTGATGGTATCGACCGCTTTTTCGTAATCGTCCTGGGTGAAGCTGGAGCGGAATACCGGGTCAGCCGATTGTTGCTGGCTGAAGTCCAGGCCACGGCGCGGGGTGATCGGCTGGCGCAGCTTTTCCAGCAGCTCTTCCAGGCGCGCGCGGCCTTGCTCGAAGGCATCTTCCTGCGCCGGGTCGGCCAGCACGATGGCGTGCATCTTGCCAGCAAGGTTGTCGAACACCACGACGGCGTCGGAGACCATCAGCAGAATGTCCGGCACGCCCAGCGGATCCGGGTTCGGGCACTTGCCCAGACGCTTCTCCACATAACGCACGCAGTCATAACCGAAGTAGCCCACCAGGCCGCCGTTGAAACGCGGCAGGCCGGCAATGGTCGGCACGTTGTAGCGGGCCTTGAAGGTTTCGACGAAGGCCAGCGGGTCTTCCACGTCGTGGCTTTCGGTCTCGACGCCGTCGACGGTCACGCTGACGTGATGGTCGTGAACCCGCAGCACGGTGCGGCACGGCAGGCCGATGATCGAGTAACGGCCCCACTTCTCGCCGCCCTGCACGGACTCCAGCAAGTAGGAATTGGGCTCGTCGGCCAGCTTCAGGTAGATCGACAGCGGCGTGTCGAAGTCGGCCAGGGTTTCGCAGGCAAGCGGAATGCGGTTGTAGCCGGCAGCGGCCAAACGCAGGAATTCTTCGCGGATCATGAGGTGCCTCGTGGATTGAGGGTCGAACGGTCAGGTATGCAAACGCGCCGGAAACCGGCCAGGATCAAGTCAGGCGCGCCAACGCCAGCGGGCCAGGGCCTTGATGACTTTCATCCAGAGTTTGCGAGTGACCACCACGATGGCGTTTCCAGAAGGGGGTTTGACAGCGTCGGCCAACGTTATCTCAGCGGCCGGATCCAGGCAACCGGGAATTAGTTTGCGCAGGTCGTCGATCACCAGCGCCGGCGATTCTTCGGCGATCGGCCGCCCATGGTTATAGCCGTAGCTCAGGGCCACACACTTGACCCCCGCCGCTTTCGCCGCCAGCACATCGCTGCGTGAATCGCCGACGAACAACGACTGCGAAGCCGGAATGTTGGCCATTTTCATCACAAAAAACAGCGCGGCCGGATCGGGCTTTTTCTGTGGCAGGGTGTCGCCGCCGATGATCCAGCGGAAATAACGGCCGATCTTCATCTGGTCCAGCAGCGGCGCGACGAATCGCTCCGGCTTGTTGGTGATCAGCGCCATCTCGACACCCTGCTTTTGCAGCCATTTGAGGGTATCGCGCACGCCGGGGTAAACCACCGTCAGCTCATGGCTCTCGCCATAGGCCTGCATGAAATACTCCAGCGCCCGTTCGGCCTCGGCGTTATCGACCGCCGAATGATCGATGCCGCCGGCCAGCGCGCGACGCACCAGTACCGGCGCGCCATTACCGACCCATTCGCGTACCGCTTCCAGGCCGGCGGGTTGGCGACCGAGATTGAGCAGCATCTTGTCCACAGCCACTGCCAGGTCCGGGACCGAATCGATCAACGTGCCGTCCAGATCGAACATCACCAGCCGTGGCAATTGCCCCGGGAACAGCTGCTCAAAGCCACTCATGGGCGAGCCAGCGCCAGTTCGGAGCGCATCTTGTCGATGACTTCCTGATAGTTCGGCGCATTGAAGATGGCCGAACCGGCGACGAAGGTGTCAGCACCGGCAGCAGCGATTTCGCGAATGTTGCTCACGTTCACGCCGCCGTCGATTTCCAGGCGAATGTCACGGCCCGAAGCATCGATCAAGGCCCGCGCTTCACGCAGTTTGTCGAGGGTGCCGGGGATGAACTTCTGCCCGCCGAAGCCCGGGTTGACGCTCATCAGCAGGATCATGTCGACCTTGTCCATCACGTACTTGAGTACGTCCAGCGGGGTCGCCGGGTTGAACACCAGGCCCGACTTGCAGCCGCCTTCACGGATCAGTTGCAGGGAGCGGTCGACGTGCTGGGTGGCTTCCGGGTGGAAGGTGATGTAGGTCGCACCGGCTTCGATGAAGTCGCCGACGATGCGGTCCACCGGGCTGACCATCAGGTGCGCGTCGATCGGCGCGGTCACGCCGTACTTGCGCAGTGCCGAGCAGACCATCGGGCCGATGGTCAGGTTCGGTACGTAGTGATTGTCCATGACATCGAAGTGCACGAAGTCGGCGCCGGCGGCCAGGACGTTGTCCACTTCTTCACCCAGGCGGGCGAAGTCGGCGGAGAGAATCGACGGAGCAATTACGAAGGGCTGCATGACGCACCTTTTCTGAGCAGAATCACGATGGCGCGCATTGTATACCTCATGCTTTGACGCGCGCACCGTGAGCGCGATGATTGGACCTTGCCATCATCCATCAACGGCAAAGCCTCTAGTACGCCGCGCGATAGATCTTTTCGATATCGACGGCACTCAACTTGCGCGGGTTATTGCGCATCAGGCGCTCGATCCCCGCCGCTTCCACGGCCATGGACGCGATGGCGTCCTCGGGTACACCGAAACTGCGCAGGCCCTGGGGAATTTCCACGGCGGCACACAGCTCGGTCATGGCTTGTACGGCTTTGTCAGCCGCTTCGTTGACACTCAGATGAGCGGTCTTCACGCCCATGGCCTCGGCGATATCCTGCATCCGTTCGATGCAGGCCATCTTGTTCCAGGTCATGACATAGGGGAGTAACAAGGCATTGCTCACGCCATGGGCAATGTTGAAACGTCCGCCTAGCGGATACGCCAGCGCATGCACCGCGCCGACCCCGGCGTTGCCGAACGCCATGCCGGCCATCAGGCTGGCGGTGGCCATGTCTTCCCGGGCTTGCAGGTTCGACGGGTTGGCGTAGGCCTTGGGCAAGGCCTTGGCGATCAACTTGATGGCGCCGATGGCCAGGGCATCGGTAATCGGCGATGCATTGACCGACAGATAGGATTCGATGGCATGCACCAGCGCATCGACGCCGCTGGCCGCCGTGACGCTGCGCGGACAGGTCAGGGTCATTTGCGGACTGACCAGCGCCACGTCCGGCAACAGGTAGTCGCTGACGATGCCCTTTTTCAGTTGCGCGACCTTGTCGGAAAGGATGGCGACGTTGGTCACTTCCGAACCGGTGCCGGCCGTGGTCGGGATGGCGATCAGCGGCGGGCCTTTGCGCGGGACCTGATCGATACCGAACAGATCCTCCAGCGCACCGTGGTATCCGGCATAGGCCGCTACGCTCTTGGCAATGTCGATGGCACTGCCGCCGCCCAGGCCGATCAGGCCGTCATGCCCGCCCTCGCGATACACCTGCATGCAATCTTCGACGATGGCGATTTCCGGGTCCGGCAGTACCCGGTCGAAAATTTCGTAGCTGCGTTCGCCCAACTGCGCCAGCGCCAGCTCTACAGTGCCGGACTTGACCAGGGCGGCATCGGTGACGATCAGCGGATTATCAATGTCCAGACGCGCCAGCTCGGCGGACAGCTGCTCGATGGCACCTGCGCCGGTGATCAGTTTGTGAGCGATCTTGAAAGAGGAAAGACTCATGTGCGCAGCCTCTTATAGGTAGGGGAGCTGGGCACAATAGTAGCTGGGGATTGGGGTTTGTCTGCCATTCAAGCCATGAATGAAGATCGCCCTTTGTAGGAGCTGCCGCAGGCTGCGATCTTTTGACTTTGCTTTTCAAGATCAAGAGATCGCAGCCTTCGGCAGCTCCTACAGGGATCGGGTCAGACCTGCGCAGTACGCAGTTTCTCGCTACGCCCACGCAGCCATTCCAGGGTCAGCAACAGGATCACCGAGAAGGCAATCAGCAGCGTCGCCGCGGCGGCGATGGTCGGGCTGAGGTTTTCGCGAATGCCGCTGAACATCTGCCGTGGCAGGGTCGCTTGTTCAGGGCCGGCGAGGAACAGCGTCACCACCACCTCATCGAACGACGTCGCGAAGGCGAACAGCGCCCCGGAGATCACGCCCGGCGCGATCAGCGGCAAGGTCACCCGGCGGAACGTGGTCAGCGGCGAAGCACCCAGGCTCGCAGCTGCCCGCACCAGATTGTGGTTGAACCCCTGCAAGGTCGCCGACACGGTAATGATCACAAACGGCACACCCAACACCGCATGCACCACGATCAGCGAGAAGAAACTGTTACCCAGCCCCAGCGGAGCGAAGAACAGGTAACTGGCCACACCGATGATCACCACCGGCACCACCATCGGCGAAATCACCAGCGCCATCACCAGCGCCTTGCCGGGGAAGTCGCCGCGGGTCAGGCCGATCGCCGCCAATGTACCGAAGACCATGGCCAGCACCGTGGCCGCCGGGGCGACGATGATGCTGTTCTTCAGGGCGCGCATCCACTCCGCCGAGGCGAAGAAATCGTGGTACCACTGCAGTGAGAAACCTTGCAGCGGGTACACCAGGAAACTGCCGGAGTTGAACGACAGCGGAATGATCACCAGCACCGGCAGGATCAGGAACAACAGAATCAAGCCGCAGAGAATCCGCAAGCTGTAGAACCACACCCGTTCGATGGGCGACATGTAAGGACTCAGCATTTCGTTCTCCCCTTAGCTCAGGCGCAGGCGGCTCGCGCCCACCAGCCAGCTGTAAATCAGATAAAGCACGACCGTTGCGAGCAACAGCAGCCCACCGAGTGCGGTCGCCATGCCCCAGTTGATGCTGGTGTTGGTGTAGAAGGCGACAAAGTAGCTGACCATCTGATCGTTCGGGCTGCCCAGCAATGCCGGGGTGATGTAGTAGCCGATGGCGAGGATGAACACCAACAGGCAACCGGCGCCGACACCGGCATAGGTCTGCGGGAAGTACACCCGCCAGAAACTGGCGAACGGATGGCAGCCGAGGGAAATCGCGGCGCGCATGTAAGTCGGCGAGATGCCTTTCATCACGCTGTAGATCGGCAGGATCATGAACGGCAGCAGGATGTGCACCATGGAGATGTAGACACCGACGCGGTTGAACACCAGTTCGATCGGCTTGTCGATGATGCCCATGGCCATCAGGCCGCTGTTGATCAGGCCGCCCGACTGCAGCAATACGATCCACGCCGCGACCCGTACCAGGATCGAGGTCCAGAACGGCAACAGCACCAGAATCATCAGCAGGTTGCTCTGGCGCGACGGCAGATTGGCCAGCAGGTAAGCCAGTGGATACGCCAGCACCAGGCAGATCACGGTGATGATCAGGCCCATCCAGAAAGTGCGGGCAAAGATGTCGAGGTAGATCGCCTGGTCCGGGGTGGCCGGGGCGATTTCGCCGAGGTCGTCGATGCGATGATCGACAGCCGCCAGCAGGTAATACGGGGTGATGCTGCTGGTGTTGCGGCGCACCGCTTGCCAGTAGGCCGGGTCGCCCCAGCGCTCATCGAGGCCTTCCAGCGCTTCTTTATAAGAGGCCGGCTCGGTGGCGAGCGGCAAGGCGCGGGCGGTTTTGGTCAGCAGGCTGCGATAGCCGGCCAGCTCCATGTTCAGGCGCTTGGACAGATCGCCCAGGGTCTGGTTCTTGCGGGCCTCGGCGAGGTCTTCGGCCGCCGCTTTGTAAACCGGTTCAGCGGGCAGGCCACGGCCGTCCCAGCTGGCGATGGCGGTCACGGTGCGCGGCATGCCGCCGACCACTTCCGGGTTGCCAACACTTTTGTAGAGCAGCGCCACGATCGGCACCAGGAACACCAGCAACAGAAACAGCACCAGCGGCGCGATCAACGCCTGGGCCTTCCAGCGGTTGACCCGCTCGGCGTGCTTGAGCCGCTGCTTCAAGGTGGGGCTGGTGCCCTCGTTCAGGGGAACGGCGATAGCCATGACGTACTCCGGAAATCTTTGGATGGGCGGCATCACCCATGGTGATGCCGCATTACATCAACATTCATCAATTACGCCGCTCCTGTAGGAGCTGGCGCAGCCTGCGATCTTTTGGCGTCCTTGAGACCGCTGAAGATCAAAAGATCGCAGCCTTCGGCAGCTCCTACGGGCGAAGGATTACTTCGCCGCCCAGGCGTTGAAGCGCTGTTCCAGTTGCTCGCCGTTGTCAGCCCAGAAGCTGACGTCGATCTGCACCTGGTTGGCGATGTTTTCCGGGGTGGTCGGCATGTCCTTCAGGACATCCTTGGCCAGCAAGGGTACGGCTTGAGTGTTGGCCGGGCCGTAGGCAATGTTTTCCGAGTAGGTCTTCTGCTGCTGTGGCATCACCGAGAAGGCGATGAACTTCTTCGCTGCTTCAGCACGCTTGGCGTCCAGACCTTTTGGAATGGCCCATGCGTCGAAGTCGTAGATGCCACCGTTCCACACGACTTTCAGGTTGCTTTCTTTCTGCACGGCAGCGATCCGGCCGTTGTAGGCCGAACTCATGACCACGTCACCGGAAGCAAGGTATTGCGGTGGTTGTGCACCGGCTTCCCACCACTGGATGTTCGGCTTGAGTTCATCGAGCTTCTTGAACGCGCGGTCCTGACCGTCTTTGCCGGCCAGCACTTTGTAGACGTCTTTCGGCGCTACGCCGTCGGCCATCAGTGCGAATTCCAGGGTGTACTTGGCGCCTTTACGCAGGCCGCGCTTGCCCGGGAACTGCTTGGTATCCCAGAAGTCCACCCAACTGGTCGGTGCGGTTTTCAGCTTGTCGGCGTTGTAGGCCAGCACGGTCGACCACACGAAGAAACCCACGCCGCACGGCTGGATGGCGCCCTTGACGTAGTCTTCGGTCTTGCCGAACAACTTCGGATCAAGCTGTTCGAACATGTCTTCGTCGCAACCACGGGACAGTTCCGGCGACTCAACCTCTACCAGATCCCAGGACACGCTCTTGGTGTCGACCATGGCCTTGACCTTGGCCATTTCGCCGTTGTACTCGCCGGCCACGATCTTGCCGTTGCCTGCCGCTTCCCACGGTGCGTAGAAGGCTTTGACCTGAGCCGCCTTGTTCGCCCCGCCAAAGGACACCACGGTCAGGTCAGGGCCGGCCGCCATTGCGTGTGCCGCGCCCATCATGCCCAGTGCCAAAGCGGTGAATTTCAGGGATCTCAACATTTATTGTTCTCTCCACGTGCAGGGTTGGTGTTGGTATTGCCGGGGCGATCAGTTCGCCTCTAGAAGGGGATCAAGCGCGCGCACGTGCTCGACCTGCCAGCCAAGCGGTACCACGTCGCCGACGGCGAGCGAGGGATCAAGCTCGGCAATCGGTTGTTTCACGAAGAAGTCGCTCTTGCCGCAGACTTCCATGCGCACCCGGACGTGGTCGCCCAGATAGATGAATTCCTCGACCCGCCCGGAGAAGCGGTTGACGCATTGGTCGCTGGAGCCGTTGAGGCTCACTCGCTCCGGACGAATGGACAGGGTCACCGGCTCGCCGGTCTGGCCAACGTTGACCGCCAGGGCTTCCACCTTCTCACCGCGCCCGAGCTCCACAATGCAACGGTCGCCGGTTTGGCTGTGCAGGCGGCCATTGAGGCGGTTGTTCTCGCCGATGAAGTTGGCGACGAAGGTGTTTTTCGGCTCTTCGTAGAGGGTGCGCGGCGGTGCGATCTGCTGGATTTCGCCCTGATGGAACACCGCTACACGGTCGGACATGGTCAGGGCTTCGCCCTGATCGTGGGTCACGTAGACCACGGTGACGCCCAGGCGCTGGTGCAGGTGCTTGATTTCCATCTGCATGTGTTCACGCAGTTGTTTGTCGAGTGCGCCGAGAGGTTCGTCCATCAGCACCAGTTGCGGCTCGAACACCAGCGCCCGGGCCAAGGCCACACGCTGTTGCTGACCGCCGGAAAGCTGCGCGGGGTAGCGTTGGGCGAAGCTGTCGAGCTGGACCATGCTCAGCACGCGCTTGACCCGGGCACTGACGTCGCTCTTGTTCATCCCGCGCACGGTCAGCGGGAACGCCAGGTTCTCCGCCACCGTCATGTGCGGGAACAAGGCGTAGTTCTGAAACACCATGCCGATGTCGCGCTTGTGCGGTGGCACGTTGTTGATGGCGCGCCCGGCCAACAGGATTTCGCCTGCGGTCGGCGTTTCGAAGCCGGCGAGCATCATCAGGCTGGTGGTCTTGCCGGAGCCGGACGGCCCGAGCAACGTGAGGAATTCGCCTTTGCGAATGTCCAGGTTGAGGTCTTTGACGATCAGGTTCTCGCCGTCGTAGCTCTTCTGCACTCCACGAAAGCTGACCAGAACATCATTGGCCCCTGCGCTTGAATCGACCTGGCTCATACCCACACCTTTGTTATTGATGACTGCTGTGGGGTTAAGCCTAGTGGACGCTGGGGACCACGCAAATCGGGGGGCAAGAGAGATTCGCCTCAGCCGGATGGAAGGCTGGGGGTAGGGATTGCCCTACAAGGATGGCGCGTTTTGGCAAACGCAGTGACCAGCGGTCAGCTGCAAGCCGCCAGCAAAGGCAAAAGCGCTGTCGGGCAGTGTCGCAAATGGATACGCCCCCTGTAGGAGCTGCCGCAGGCTGCGATCTTTTGATCTTCGGCGATCTCGGGGCCGCTAAAAGATCGCAGCCTGCGGCAGCTCCTACGGGAGATCGCGTGCAGAGTCAGAGCAGCTTGTGCTCCATCGCGTACTTCACCAGTTCCGCCAGCGAGGTGATGTTGAGCTTCTGCATCAGCCGCGCCTTGTGGGTGCTGATGGTCTTGCTGCTCAGTGCCAGTTGCTGGGCAATGTCGTTGACGTTCGCGCCCTGAGCCAGGCGTTCGAACACGGAAAACTCGCGCTCGGAGAGCAACGAATGCAATGGACGCGAGTCGGTCAGGCCGACCTCGAAGACCATGCGGTCGGCCAGTTCCGGGTCGATATAGCGCCCGCCTGACGCCACTTTGCGAATGGCGGTCAGCAACAGTGCCGGGTCGCTGTCCTTGGTTGCATAACCGGCGGCCCCGACCTTCAGCGCCCGGGCGGCCATTTGTGCTTCGTCGTGCATCGACAACACCAGGATCGCCGGCGGATTGCTCAGGGCGCGAATCCGCGGAATGGCCTCCAGGCCATTGACGCCCGGCATGGAGATGTCCAGCAGCACCACTTCGCAGGGCACATGACGCAAGGTGTCGAGCAACTGCTCGCCATTGCTTGCCTCCCCCACCACCAGCAAGTCCTTGGCCAGGCCAATCAGCTGCTTGATGCCTTCGCGGACAATGGTGTGGTCTTCGGCTACCAGTACACGGATCACGTTCTTCTCCAGATTCAAGATCATTCGCGAGCAAGCCCGCTCCCACAAGGGATTTTGTGACCACCCTAGATCCCCTGTGGGAGCGGGCTTGCCCGCGAAGGCGTCAGTACAGACAACATTAAACAATCAGGCTGCATCCAGTGGAACGCGCACACTCAGCGTCGTACCCTCACCCGGCTCACTCTCAAGGGACAACTCCCCTCCCATGATCAACACCCGCTCACGCATTCCGACGATCCCGAAGGACGTTGGCCTGCCAGGCGCAGCAACAAATCCTACGCCATCATCGGCGACCGTCAGACACAACACATCGCCTTCCAGCGCCAGTGTCAGTTCAACAGTATGCGCCTGGGCATGGCGCATGACATTGGTCAGTGCTTCCTGAAGGATCCGGAACAGGCCGATGGCCTTGGCATCGCTGAGCACCGGCAGATTGTCCGGTACCTGCACCAGACACGGAATCTGCGTACGCGCCTCGAATCGTCGGGCCTGCCATTCGATGGCCGAGGCAATGCCGGCATCGAGAATCGGCGGGCGCAAGGCAGTCGCCACGTCGCGAACCAACTGAAAGAGCTGAGCGATCAGGCGTTTCATGCTGCCCAGGCGCTCGTTAAGGCCCGGATCAAGTTGCGCGTAAGCCAGTTCGCACATGGAGGTTTCCAGCTTGAGCACGGTCAGCATCTGCCCCAGTTCATCGTGAACTTCCCGGGCAATGCGCGCTTTTTCTTCTTCGCGCACACTCTCCAGGTGCGCGGACAACTCACGCAGTTGTTCCCGGGAGCTGGCCAGTTCAAGCTCGATGCGCTTGCTCTCGCTGATGTCCCAGACGATGCCGTCCCAGACATAGGCGCCGTCCTCCAGCCGGCGGGTGATGGCCTTGATTTCCGCCCAGCGCTGCTCGCCCTGACGCGTGAGGATTCGCCCTTGCCACGACCAGTCGCTGTCAGTATCCAGCGCATGGTCCTGGGTCTGGTGATAGCTGGCCTTGTCATCCGGGTGTACCAGGCTGCGCAGGCCTTTGTCACGATGCGCCAGGGTGGCCGGTGAATAACCCACCAGGCTTTCGCTGCCTTCGCTGATATAGGCAAAGTCGATCTGGCCAGTCACCGGTGCCCGCTCCAGGCGGAAAACCAGCCCCGGAACGTTGGCGGCGATGCCCTGCAGCCGCGCCTCGCTTTCCTGCAAGGCCGCCAGGGCGCGGCGCCGCTCGGTGACGTCGTTGAGGTAAACCACCAGGTATTCGCCATCGCGAAAACGCAGAAAACTCAATGAAACATCGGCCGGCAGTATGCTGCCGTCGGCGCGCACGCAGTTGGTTTCGAAGCTTTGCGGGCCCTCTTCACTGGCCCGGGCGCGCTTCCACAGATTGAGCCAACGATCCATGTGCAGGCCGGGTTCGAAATCGATCAGCGGCCGATCGATGATCGCGCCGGATGGATAGCCGAGCATGCTTTCCGCCGCACGATTGGCGTAGCGCACGTGACTGTCCCAGTTGACCCAGAGGATGCCGACGGTGCTTTGATCGATGGAAAACTGGGTCAGCCGCAACGCCTCTTCGCTGGCGGCACGCAAGGCAATGTCTTCCTGCGCAGCCATCAGGCGTTGTTCCAGGCTGTGCTGCTGGCGACGCTGCCAGAACACGATGGCCATGCAACTCGACGCCAGCACGGCCAGCAACAGGCAGAGGTTTTGCCAGAACCCCCGCGACTCGGTGAGGCGTGGATACTTGGGCTGCAGCCATTGATTGTGCAGTTGCTCCAGATCCTTGGCCGGGATCGCCCGCAATGCGCTTTCGACAATACCCGCCAGTTCCGGCTTGTCGCGACGCGTGGCTACCCGCAACAGCTGCGGCAGGCCGACATCCCCGACCACCACCAACCCGGCAAACTCCGGCTCGACGGAGAGGCGCCCCAATTGCGCTTCATCGACCACCGCATAAGCCGCCTGCTGGCCCGTCACTAACTGCAATGCCTGGCGCTCCATCGGGACGCCCTGCAGATTCAGGTGTGGATAGTTGCCGTGCAGGTAATCGGCGATGGCGCTGGGCATGCGCACGGCGACGCGGGTCTGGCTGTCGAGTTTTTCCAGTTCGATCGCCCCGGCGCTTTTCTGGTCGCTGACCACCAGTTGCGGCACCCGCATGTAGGGGTCGGAGAATTGCCAGAGGCGCAGCCCGCCGGGTGTCTGGGTCAGTCCCGGGGCGATGTCGATTTCGCCTTCGCGTGCGGCAGCTTCCAGTTGTTCAAGGTCGGGAAAATTGCGCCAGCTCAACTCGACGTCGAGGGTCTTTGCCAACCGCTTCATCAAGTCGACATTCACCCCGGACAGGCGCTGCAAGCGGCGATCGTATTGCGCATAGGGTGCCTGCAACACCAGTCCGACCCGTAACTCGCCCTGCTGCGTCAGCCAGTGCTGTTGTTTCGGGGTCAGTTGGGCAACGTGCGCCGGGGGCACGACTGCCGCCCAACCCATCAAGGGAAACCACAAACAGCCGATAACCCACAGGCAGCGAAAACGCATCATTGAACTCTCACACACTGACAAATACTGACCAACCCATTAGGCTGCCGGAACATCTTCTGGCCTGGAATATCCAATGCCCCCTGTCTACCGCCTGGCACTGCCAGCATTGTGCATGTCGCTGATCCTGCCTTGCGTTTTTTCCGTGGAGGCGGCCGAACCGGCGCCTGCCGCAACAGAAAAGCCCGCCGAAGAAAAACCACTCGAACGTCAGCCGCTGCCTGAGCGCAGTCAGGAAGAAGCGACTGCACTTGAGCGAAAAATCCCGGCTCAGGAACAGCAACAACTGCAAGCGGGCACCGACACTTTTCTGGCCTTGTGGAAACCGGCCAATACCGCCGAACCCAAAGGCGCGGTGATTATCATCCCGGGCGCCGGCGAAACTGTTGACTGGCCGCAAGCGGTCGGTCCTTTGCGGCGCAAATTGCCGGACGCCGAGTGGAGCAGCCTGAGTATCACCTTGCCGGACCTGCAAAGCGATGCCATTGCGCCACGAATCGTGGAGGCAACGCCGGCACCCAAGCCCCCCGAAGCCGGCAGCAAGGACTCGACCACCGCGGCCCCGATCGAACAGGTGGCCGGTGGCGAGGCCGATGTGGCCGACAAGGCCGTCGCTGACACCACCGAAGAACAATCCAGGGCAGATGCCGAGCGCATCTTCGCCCGGATCGATGCCGCGATTGCGTTTGCCGAACAACAAAGCGCCCGCAGCATCGTAGTGCTGGGGCATGGCACGGGTGCCTATTGGGCGGCGCGCTACCTGAGCGAGAAGCAGCCATCGCAAGTCGAGAAACTGGTCATGGTCGCCACTCGCACACCGGTGGCAGCGAAGCCCGAGCTGGCGGAACTGACCCCGACCCTGAAACTGCCGACCGCCGATATCTACTACAAAGACAAAGCGCTGGACCGCAACGCCGCGCTGGAACGCCTGCAGGCCAGCAAACGCTTGAAGTCCTCGACATTCAGCCAGGTCGCACTCAAGGCCTTGCCCGATAACAAGGCCGAACAGGAGCAATTGTTCCGGCGGGTGCGGGGTTGGTTGAATCCGCAGAACCCGGCGGACTGACAGACCGAGGCGCTTCATTCGCGAGCAAGCCCGCTCCCACAGGTTTTATGCCGGTCACGAAATGGCGGACGACATCAAACCTGTGGGAGCGGGCTTGCTCGCGAAGGGGCCATTACAGGCAACACAAAGCGGTTCAGCTAGCGAAAATCCCGCCGCTCCCGAATCAGCGTATAGGCACTATGCAGTTCACGCGTTCGCTCGGTGGCCTCACGCACCTGCATCGCCGTCGCGCCACTGCCGGCAATCTTGTCCGGATGATGGCGACTGAGCAGGCGCCGGTAAGCACGCTTGATCTGCGCCGGTTCAGTGGTGGCCGACACCCCCAACAGCTTCAAGGCGTCCTGATAGCTTGGCACGCTGTTGCCCAATGGCCGCTTCTGCGGCTCATAATCGTGGGCCAACGCCTGTACCTGATGCGGCGTCCAGCCCAGCCACTGACCCCACTGGCGGATCAACTCACGTTCACTGCTGCCGGCACGACCATCGGCCCAGACCATTCGCCAGCAGGCGCGTAACACGCCTTCCGCCGCATGGGGCTGGGTACTCAGGCGACGCAGATGACCGCGTAGCCGATCGCGACCCGACTTGCCACGGTTGAACGCGGCAATTGCACGGCGCTGAGCTGGCCCGGACATATCCAGCGAGCGCATTTCCGCACGGGCCTGTTCGATATGCCCGGCCATCACCTGGCCGTCGCACTTGGCCAGGCGTCCCAGCAGGACAAACAGCAATTCATCGTTGCGCAGCACCGGGCGGCCGCCCAGTTTCTCCCGCAAATGCCCCCAGCTCTGCAGTTGCAAGCGCCGATCCAGCGCCTGCCCCAACAATGCGCCGAGCATGGCCCCCGGAATGCTGGCTATGGCAAAGCCCGCTCCGGCTCCTATCAGAGTCCCTGGCCACAGCATGTCAGCGGCTCGCTTCTATTAATGTTTCAACTTCGGCCAGACGCTCGTGAGTACCGACATCGACCCAGTGCCCCCGCAACTGCTCGCCGGTCACCTGCCCGTCAGCCATGGCTTTGCGCAGCAGCGGCGCGAGCTTGAAGGCCCCGGCGGTGCAACCGTCGAACAACTGCGGGTGCAACACGGCGATGCCGCTGTAGGTCAGGGTGGGAGCCTGCGGTTGACCGTCGTGCACCTGATTCCCGACCAGGCTGAAGTCCCCGGTCGGATGATGCGGCGGGTTGCTGGCCAGCACCAGGTGCGCCAGGCCATTGATGGGTTGGTGCAGCACACTGAAGTCGTAATCGGTCCAGATATCGCCGTTGACTACCACAAAGGCTTCATCTCCCAACAACGGCAAGGCACGGAAAATCCCGCCGCCGGTTTCCAGGGGTTCACCCTCCGCCGAGTAACGGATGCTCACGCCATAACGCGAACCATCGCCCAGATAGTCTTCGATCTGCTGACCGAGCCAGGCGTGATTGATCACGATGTCGGTGAACCCCGCCGCAGCCAGCGCCCGCAGGTGATACTCGATCAGCGGCACGCCGCCGGCACGCACCAGCGGTTTTGGCGTGGTCAGGGTCAGCGGGCGCATGCGCTCGCCTTTGCCCGCGGCCAGAATCATTGCCTTCATGCTTTCACTCCGGCACGCAGACTGGCCAGCAGCACATCCAGTTCGGCCAGTTCGGGGCGGCGAGCGATCACGGCCTCTATATAGGCAAAGAAACGCGGCACATCGCCCAGATAACGCGGTTTGCCGTCGCGATGGCAGATGCGCGCGAAAATACCGATGACTTTCAGGTGACGTTGCACCCCCATCAAGTCGCTGGCACGCAGAAAGTCCTCGAACTCGGGCTGAACCGGAATACCGAGGGCGCCCGCCTGTTGCCAGTAGCTTTCCAGCCAGCCGTGTACACGCTCCTCGGGCCAACTGAGGAAGGCGTCCTTGAACAGGCAGGTCACGTCGTAGGTCACCGGGCCATATACCGCATCCTGGAAATCCAGCACGCCGGGATTGGGCTCGCTGAGCATCAGGTTGCGCGGCATGTAGTCGCGATGCACCAGGACTTTTGGCTGCGCCAGGGCGCTGTCGATCAACAGATCGCTGACCTGCTGCCAGAGCACTTGCTGCGCCGCGTCGAATTCGATGCCCAATTCGCGCTTCACGTACCACTCGGGGAACAGTTCCAGTTCGCGACGCAGTAATGCCACGTCATAGCTCGGCAGCGGCGCAACCATCGGCAACTGCTGGAAAGCCAGCAACGCCTGCAAGGCATCCTTGAACAAATCGTCGGCGTTTTCGCTGTCGATGACGTCCAGATAGGTCTTGTTGCCCAGGTCATTGAGCAAAAGAAAACCGCGCTCCAGGTCTTCGGCATAAATTTTCGGCACGTTTATTCCGGATTTCGCCAGCAAAAAGGCGATATCCACGAAGGGTTTGCAGTTCTCCTGGGGCGGTGGCGCGTCCATCACGATGAAACTTCTGCCATCGCCTTCCCAGCGGAAATACCGCCGGAAACTCGCGTCGCTGCTGGCCGCGGTCAACGTGGCCGGGGGTACGACGCCCCAACCCTGCTCGGCAAAAAGGGTCGCCAATTGTTCATCGAGCCAAACTTTCAGGTGTTGCAAGCGTACATCTTGATCAGGCATTGCAAGGGTCTCCGACGGCGCTAGCCGTCAAGCGGGTCATGCTTTATTATCCAGCATCTTTTTCAGACCATCGAGAGGCGTGCGGCCCACACCGCGGGCAGATGGCACGCAGGAAGCCCGGACTAATAAGATGGCATTGAAATCCCCCGCGTTTCGTAAAAAATTTCCGTTGTTGGTTACCGGCAGTTTGCTGGCGCTGCAACCCCTTGCCACTTCCTACGTGGTCGCCGCGGAACAGTTTGACTGCTCAGTCTCTGCTTCGGGCTCCTGGGACTGCGCGCCAAAGACGCCGGCGGCTGCATTGCCACCGCGTCCCGTCCATGACGGCAGCGCAGTTTCCGCCACCGGCGAAGCCCCGGCCGAGAACGGCTCCAGTGAAGACACTGGCGCCAAGCCGGTGCTGGTCACCGAATCCAAAGGCCGTGGCCTGAAGTCGCGTAGCGAAGACTACAGTCACCTCGACTGGGTTCCCCGCGAGCAGCTCACCGCCGCACAATTGGCTGAAACCGGTCCTTATTGCTCTGGTTCCTATATCGAACCGATTCGTCCTGGCATGAATGACAAGACGGATAAAAGTGACGCGCCTACCTTTATCGGCGCAAAAGCCTCCCGCTATAAGCAGGATGAGCAAGTCGCGACCCTGGCCGGCGACGTCGTCATGCGCCAGGGCAGCATGCAGGTCGAAGCCGACGAAGCCAACCTGTACCAGGCCGAGAGCCGTGGCGACCTGAATGGCAACGTGCGCATTCGCGACAATGGCGCGCTGATCGTGGGCGACCACGCCGACGTGCAACTCGACACCGGTGAAGCCAAGGTCGACAACGCCGAATACGTGATGCACAAATCACGCATCCGCGGTAATGCGCTGTACGCCAAACGCGCCGAGAACGCGATCATCCGCCTCAAGGATGGTACGTACACCACGTGCGAACCGAACAGCAACGCCTGGCAGCTCAAGGGCAACAACATCACCCTGAACCCGGCCACCGGTTTCGGTACGGCGACCAACGTGACGCTGCGGGTCAAGGACATTCCGGTCCTGTACACGCCGTACATCTATTTCCCGATCGATGACCGTCGCCAGTCCGGCTTCCTGCCGCCGACCATCGGCACCGGCAGCGATACCGGCTTCATGCTGGTCACCCCGTACTACTTCAACCTGGCGCCGAACTACGATGCCACGTTGTACCCGCGCTACATGGAAAAGCACGGTTTGTTGATGGAAGGCGAGTTCCGCTACCTGACCAAGTCCAGCGAAGGCCAGTTCGGTGCGGCGTACCTCAACGACGAAAGCAACGAGCGCGACAAACAGTCCGACTCCGAAAAAACCCGCTACATGTACAACTGGCAGCACAAGGGTGGCCTCGACTCGCGAGTACTCACGCAAGTCGACTACACCAAGATCAGCGATCCGTATTACTTCCAGGATCTGCAGACCGACCAGATTGGCATAAAAAGCAACGACTACGTGAACCAGCAGGGTTCCGTGACCTATCGCGGCGAGGGCTATACCGCTCGCGCGAACGCCCAGGCATACGAACTGGCGAGCGTATCGAACATTACCCCGTACGACCGCCTGCCGCAGCTCACCCTCGACGGTATGCTGCCTTACCATCCGGAAGGCCTGGATTTCACGTACAACACCGAGCTCGTGCGGTTTGACCGGGATCTGCAGAGCGGGACCTACTTTGACGAAGATGGCGTCGGCTCTCCCCGTATCGATAACAACATTCAAGGTCTGGCTCGCGCCAATGGCGACCGTCTGAATCTTGCGCCCGCCATGAGCCTGCCGATGAACACGACGTACGGCTTCCTGACACCGAAGCTCAAGTACCAGTACACCCAGTACCAACTGGATCTGGACGGTACCGGCAAAAGTCAGATCGCGCAGCAAAATCAGGCCGCAGCTGCCGCCGGGACTAAAAATTTCAACGGCAATTTCGACAGCAACCAGAACCGCGGCGTGCCGATTGCCAGCATCGACAGCGGCCTGTACTTCGATCGCAATACCCAGTATTTCGGCAAGAACTACCGCCAGACCCTGGAGCCGCGCCTGTTCTACCTGTACGTGCCTGAGGTCGACCAGGAAGACATTCCGGTGTTCGACACCAGCGAATACACCTTCAACTTTGCGTCGCTGTTCCGTGACAACCGTTTCTCCGGCTCCGACCGTGTCGGCGACGAGAACAAACTGTCCCTGGGCCTGACCAGCCGCTGGATCGAAGACAGCGGTTTCGAGCGCCAACGCATCAGTGTTGGCCAGGCCCTGTACTTCAAGGACCGCGAAGTTCAGTTGCCAGGTATCAATCCAAAAACCCGCGCCGATGCACATTCGAATGTTTCGCCTTATGCGCTGGAATACGAATATCGCTGGAACCGCGACTGGCGCACCACGGCCGACTACAACTGGGACCCGGACAGCCGCAGCCCTCGCTCGGGTAGCGCGATGTTCCACTACCAGCCTGAAGACAACCCGAACAAGATCGTCAACCTTGGCTATCGCTATCGTAACGACCAGGTGATCTACAACCAGAACACCGGTCAATGGCAGTTCGGCGGCGACTACGGCACCCCTGGCCAACCAGGCTTCGTGAAGGACTACTACAAGATCGAACAGCACGACTTCTCGGTGATCTGGCCGATCGTGCCGCAATGGAGCGCTATCAGCCGCTGGCAGTATGACTACAACCGCAACCGTACCCTGGAAGCCTTCGGTGGCTTCGAGTACGACAGCTGCTGCTGGAAACTGCGCCTGATCAACCGTTACTTCGTTGATTACGACGAGTTCAGCCAGCAGGCACCGGAAAACGAAAAAGGCGACCATGGCGTCTTCCTCCAAATTGTTCTGAAGGGACTCGGCGGCCTCACCGGCGCCAAGGCAGAGAGCTTCCTCGACAAAGGCATTCAAGGTTATCGTGAACGTGAAGACCAAGCTTTCTGATTGTCTGCGCCCGCTGATGCTGGGCGCGCTGTTCCTGAGTACTGCGGCCAGTGCCGCCGTGCAGTCCATCGATAAAGTGGTGGCCATCGTCGACAACGACGTGGTCATGCAGAGCCAACTGGACCGACGCGTCCATGAAGTTCAGCAAACCATTGCCAAGCGTGGTTCTGCCGTACCGCCGTCCAGCGTGCTGGAGCAGCAGGTACTTGAGCGCCTGATCGTCGAAAACCTGCAATTGCAGATCGGCGAGCGTTCCGGCATCCGCATTACCGATGAAGAATTGAACCAGGCCGTCGGCACCATTGCCCAGCGCAACAACATGTCGATCGAGCAGTTCCGCGCCGCCCTGACTCGCGACGGTCTGTCCTACGACGACGCACGTGAGCAGATCCGTCGCGAAATGGTCATCAGCCGCGTGCGCCAGCGTCGGGTCGCCGAACGCATTCAGGTCTCCGAGCAGGAAGTGAAGAATTTCCTGGCGTCCGACCTGGGCAAAATGCAGCTGTCCGAAGAGTTCCACCTTGCCAACATCCTGATTCCTACGCCGGAAAGCGCCAACTCCGAAGCGATTCAGAGTGCCGCCAAACAGGCCGATGCGATTTACCAGCAGCTCAAGCAAGGCGCTGACTTCAGTCAGTTGGCAATCGCCAAATCCGCCAGCGAAACCGCTCTGGAAGGTGGTGACATGGGCTGGCGTAAAGCCGCTCAATTGCCTCCGCCGTTCGATCGCCTGCTGAGCACCATGCCGGTGGGTGATGTCACCCAGCCAATGCGTACCCCGGGCGGCTTCATCATCCTGAAGATCCTCGACAAGCGTGGCGGCGAGACGCAGATGCGCGACGAAGTGCATGTACGTCACATCCTGGTCAAGCCGAGCCCGATCCGCGACGCAGCGAAAACCAAGGCCCTGGCCGAATCGCTCTACAGTCGTATCGAGGCTGGCGAAGACTTCGGTGAGCTGGCGAAAAACTACTCGGAAGACCCGGGTTCCGCCCTCAACGGCGGCGACCTGAACTGGATCGACCCGAACGCGCTGGTGCCCGAGTTCCGCGAAGTGATGGCCAAGACCCCGCAAGGTCAGCTGTCCAAGCCATTCCAGACTCAATACGGCTGGCATGTGCTGGAAGTTCTGGGCCGTCGCGCCACCGACAGCACCAGCCAGGCTCGCGAGCAGCAAGCCATGACCGTTTTGCGTAACCGCAAATACGACGAAGAGCTGCAAACCTGGCTGCGTCAGATCCGTGACGAAGCGTACGTGGAAATCAAACTCCCTGGCGCCGACCAGGCAGCGCAGTGAAACTCCAACGTTTCGCGCTGACACCCGGTGAACCAGCCGGCATAGGTCCCGACCTGTGCCTGCTGCTCGCCTCGCAAGCCCAGCCCCATCCCCTGATTGCCATTACCAGCCGCGACCTGCTCATCGAGCGGGCCGCGCAACTGGGCGTGGCGGTCGACTTGCTGCCGGTCACCCCGGACAACTGGCCGGATGTACCCGCGCCAGCCAACAGCCTGTATGTCTGGGACACACCGCTCAGCGCCAAGGTCACCGCCGGACAACTGGACAAGGCCAACGCTGCGTTCGTCCTGGAAACCCTGACCCGCGCCGGCCAAGGCTGCCTGAGCGGGGATTTTGCCGGGATGATTACCGCGCCGGTGCACAAAGGCGTCATCAACGAATCCGGCATCGCCTTTTCCGGGCACACGGAATTCCTTGCCGACCTGACCCACACCGCGCAAGTGGTGATGATGCTGGCCACTCGTGGCTTACGCGTAGCCCTGGTGACCACTCACCTGCCCCTTCGCGAGATTGCCGATGCCATCACGCCGGAGCGGCTGGAGCGCGTCACGCGAATCCTGCACGCCGACCTGCAAAACAAATTCGGCATCGCCCGGCCGCGCATCCTGGTCTGCGGGCTCAACCCGCATGCCGGTGAAGGCGGGCACTTGGGCCATGAAGAAATCGATATCATCGAACCCACATTAGAGCGCCTGCGTGGTGAGGGCATGGACCTTCGCGGCCCCCTGCCCGCCGACACTCTGTTTACCCCCAAATATCTGGAGCACTGCGATGCGGTGCTGGCGATGTACCACGACCAGGGCCTGCCGGTGCTGAAGTACAAAGGCTTCGGCGCGGCAGTCAACGTGACCCTCGGCTTGCCGATCATCCGTACCTCGGTCGACCACGGCACCGCCCTGGATCTGGCCGGCAGCGGCAAGATCGACACCGGCAGCCTGCAAGTCGCCCTGGAAACCGCCTACCAGATGGCCGAGACCCGTTTATGACCGAGCAATACCAACACAAGGCGCGCAAACGCTTTGGCCAGAACTTCCTGCACGATGCCGGCGTTATCGACCGCATCCTGCGCTCCATCCATGCCAAGGCAGAAGACCGCCTGCTGGAGATCGGCCCGGGCCAGGGCGCACTGACCCAAGGTTTGCTCAGCAGCGGCGCGCAACTCGACGTGGTGGAACTGGACAAGGACCTGATCCCGATCCTCAACCAGCAGTTTGCCGGCAAGAACAACTTCAACCTGCATCAGGGTGATGCGCTGAAGTTCGACTTCAACAGCCTGAATGCCGCGCCAGGCAGCCTGCGAGTGGTCGGCAACCTGCCGTACAACATCTCCACGCCGCTGATTTTTCACCTGCTGCACAACTCGCACCTGATCCGCGACATGCACTTCATGCTGCAAAAGGAAGTGGTCGAGCGCCTGGCTGCCGGTCCGGGTGGTGGTGACTGGGGCCGTCTGTCGATCATGGTTCAGTACCATTGCCGGGTCGAGCACCTGTTCAACGTCGGCCCGGGCGCGTTCAACCCGCCACCGAAAGTCGATTCAGCCATCGTGCGCCTGGTGCCCCACGCGGTACTGCCGCACCCGGCCAAGGATCACCGCCTGCTGGAGCGCGTCGTGCGCGAAGCGTTCAACCAGCGCCGCAAGACCCTGCGCAACACCCTCAAGCTGCTGCTGAGCAATGCCGAAATCGAAGCCGCCGGCGTCGATGGCAGCCTGCGTCCCGAGCAGCTCGACCTGGCCGCCTTCGTGCGCCTGGCTGACAAGCTCAGCGAGCAAGCGCCACAAAAGCCTGCCGCGAACTGACAGGCGATGAGCGCTATCGGGTAGGACGCCACTCTGGTCTACTACCCGATACTTGGCCTAGACTGAAACCCATCAGCTACGCCCCGCGTCCCGCTTCGTTTTTAAGGCCCCTTGCATGTCCGATCCTCGTTATCAGGTCGACGTCAGCGTCGTCACCCGCTATCTGGCAGAACAATCGCAACCCGAGCACGACCGCTTTGCCTTCGCGTACACCATTACCGTGCAAAACAATGGCGAAATGCCCGCCAAACTGCTTTCACGGCACTGGGTCATCACCGATGGTGACGGGCATGTCGAAGAAGTCCGCGGCGCAGGCGTGGTCGGCCAGCAACCGCTGATCGACCCCGGCAAGAGCCACACCTACAGCAGTGGCACGGTGATGACCACCAAGGTCGGCACCATGCAAGGTACCTATCAGATGCTTTCCGACGACGGCAAACATTTCGATGCCATCATCGCACCCTTCCGCCTGGCGGTGCCGGGAGCCCTGCACTGATGGCAACCTACGCTGTCGGCGACCTGCAAGGCTGCCTTCAGGCCTTGCAATGCCTGCTCAAACAAGTGGCTTTCGACCCTCAACGCGATCGCCTGTGGCTGGTGGGCGACCTGGTCAACCGCGGCCCACAGTCGCTGGAAACCCTGCGCTTCCTCTATAGCATCCGCGAATCGCTGGTGTGCGTGCTCGGCAACCACGACCTGCACCTGCTGGCGGCCGGGCGCAACATCGAACGCCTGAAGAAGGCCGATACCCTGCACGAGATCATTGAAGCGCCGGATAGCGCGGAACTGCTCGAATGGCTGCGCCAGCAAAAGCTCATGCACTACGACGAACAGCGCAACATGGCACTGGTCCATGCCGGCATTCCACCCCAGTGGTCGCTGCGCAAAGCCTTGAAGTGTGCCGCCGAAGTCGAGACCGCCTTGCGTGACGACAACCTGCTGCCACCCTACCTCGATGGCATGTACGGCAACGATCCGGCGAAATGGGACAATGACCTCAAGGGCGTGACGCGCCTGCGGGTGATCACAAACTATTTCACCCGCATGCGTTTTTGCACCGCCGAAGGCAAACTCGACCTCAAGAGCAAGGAAGGCCTCGATACCGCACCACCCGGCTACAAACCCTGGTTCCAACACAAGGAGCGCAAGACCAGGGGCCTGAAGATCATCTTCGGTCACTGGGCAGCACTGGAAGGCAATATCAATGAGCCTGGCATCTCGGCCCTCGACACCGGTTGCGTCTGGGGCGGCGCCCTGACCCTGATGAACGTCGACAGCTTTGAGCGCCTGTCCTGCAAATGCGACGAACACGGCCATGCCGTACCGCCAGTCGCCTCATCCATTCCCCAAACATCGCCAGCCAGCGCACCGCGCTAGACTGCCCATTCTGCCGAGCCACAGGAGCCCGCCATGAGCGAATTCAAACGTATCCCCCCGGAACAGGCCCAGGCCCTGCGCGAGCAAGGCGCGGTGGTGGTCGATGTCCGCGACCCGGCCACTTTTGCCGCCCTGCATATCGCAGGCTCGAAGCATCTGGACAATCATTCCCTGCACGCTTTCATCCAGGGCGCCGACCTCGACGCGCCGACCGTGGTGGTCTGTTATCACGGCAATTCCAGCCAGGGTGCGGCCGCCTACCTGATCAGCCAGGGCTTCTCCGACGTCTACAGCATGGATGGCGGATTCGAGTTGTGGCGTACGACCTATCCGACGGAAACGGCGCAAGGCACTGCCGAATAATTTTTTTGTAACCTTGCAGGCCCCGGCTCCCGCGGGCTAGCGCGGTGGCAGACGAACGGTCTGCCACAACTAATTACGTATCTCGCCTTTACCTCTCGAATTCCCAACTATCCTTAAGCCCAGGCCATCCAAAACAGGGGAGAGCCGGTACACCGGCGCACGGGTCATCGGGAGTAGCTTTCGGAGTCGTCAGCTCCGGGAGAGTTCTGGGGGGTAAACAGCAATCGCCTGTTCGGTTGCTGCCAGCATCGACTGAGTGATCCGGCGTCGGCTCCACGTATCGAGCGAGGTGACGTCATGAGTATCTTTAGCCACTTCCAACAACGCTTCGAGTCCACACGCCAGGAAGAACTCTCACTGCAAGAGTATCTTGAGCTGTGCAAAAAAGACCGCAGCGCCTACGTTTCCGCCGCCGAGCGTCTACTGCTGGCCATCGGTGAACCGGAACTGCTCGACACCTCGACCAACTCGAGGCTTTCGCGCATCTTCTCCAACAAGGTCATCCGCCGCTATCCGGCCTTTGAAGACTTCCACGGGATGGAAGAATGCATCGACCAGATCGTGTCGTATTTCCGCCACGCCGCTCAGGGCCTGGAAGAGAAGAAACAGATCCTGTACCTGCTCGGCCCTGTCGGTGGCGGTAAATCGTCCCTGGCCGAGAAGCTCAAGCAACTGATGGAAAAAGTGCCCTTCTACGCAATCAAGGGCTCGCCGGTTTTCGAGTCGCCCCTGGGTCTGTTCAACTCCACTGAAGATGGAGCGATCCTCGAGGAAGACTTCGGCATTCCACGGCGCTACCTCAACACCATCATGTCGCCATGGGCGACCAAGCGCCTGGCCGAATTCGGTGGCGACATCAGCCAGTTCCGCGTGGTGAAACTCTACCCGTCGATCCTCAACCAGATCGCCGTGGCCAAGACCGAGCCTGGTGACGAAAACAACCAGGACATTTCGGCACTGGTGGGCAAGGTCGATATCCGCAAACTGGAGGAGTTCCCACAAAACGACGCCGACGCCTACAGCTATTCGGGCGCCCTCTGCCGGGCCAACCAGGGCCTGATGGAATTCGTCGAAATGTTCAAGGCACCGATCAAGGTGCTGCACCCGTTGCTGACCGCCACCCAGGAAGGCAACTACAACAGTACCGAAGGCCTTGGTGCGATTCCGTTCACCGGGATCCTGCTGGCGCACTCCAACGAATCGGAGTGGCACACCTTCCGCAACAACAAGAACAACGAAGCCTTCATCGACCGGATCTACATCGTCAAAGTGCCGTACTGCCTGCGGGTCAGTGACGAAGTGAAGATCTACGACAAGTTGCTGTTCAACAGTTCGCTGGCCAAGGCGCATTGCGCGCCGGACACCCTGAAGATGCTGGCCCAGTTCACCGTGCTCTCACGCCTCAAAGAGCCGGAAAACTCCAACATCTATTCGAAGATGCGCGTGTACGACGGCGAGAACCTCAAGGACACCGATCCGAAAGCCAAGTCGATCCAGGAGTACCGTGACAACGCCGGTGTCGACGAAGGCATGAACGGTCTGTCGACCCGCTTCGCGTTCAAGATCCTGTCGAAGGTGTTCAACTTCGATCCGCACGAAATTGCCGCCAACCCGGTACATCTGCTCTATGTGCTGGAACAACAGATCGAACAGGAACAGTTCCAGGCCGAGACCCGCGAACGCTATCTGCGCTTCCTCAAGGAGTACCTGGCACCGCGCTACATCGAATTCATCGGCAAGGAGATCCAGACTGCCTACCTCGAATCCTACAGCGAGTACGGCCAGAACATTTTCGATCGCTACGTGCTGTACGCCGACTTCTGGATCCAGGACCAGGAATACCGCGACCCGGAAACCGGCGAAATCCTCAACCGCGTAGCCCTGAACGAAGAACTGGAGAAAATCGAAAAACCGGCCGGCATCAGCAATCCGAAGGATTTCCGCAACGAAATCGTCAACTTCGTCCTGCGTGCCCGGGCCAACAACAACGGCAAGAACCCGACCTGGCTCAGCTACGAAAAACTGCGGGTGGTCATCGAGAAGAAAATGTTCTCCAACACCGAGGACCTGCTACCGGTCATCAGCTTCAACGCCAAGGCCAGCAAGGAGGACCAGCAAAAACACAACGACTTCGTCACACGGATGGTCGAGCGGGGCTACACCGACAAACAGGTACGACTGCTGTCCGAGTGGTACCTGCGGGTCAGAAAATCACAGTAAGGCAGCTGCAAGCGGCAAGCTACAAGCCTCAAGCACACCGTACGAGCGCTTGAGGCTGTTGGTGGCTCCTGTTTGCTTTGAAAGCTTCGAGCTTGTAGCTTGAAGCTTGTAACTTGTAGCTGCCCGGAGGGCTCCCTATGAGCTATGTGATCGACCGACGTCTCAATGGCAAGAACAAGAGCACGGTGAACCGCCAGCGGTTTCTGCGGCGCTACCGTGATCACATTAAAAAGGCTGTCGAAGAGGCGGTCAGCCGGCGCTCCATTACCGATATGGAACACGGCGAACAAATCAGCATTCCCGGCCGCGACATCGACGAGCCGGTGCTTCACCACGGTCGCGGTGGCAAGCAGACGGTCGTGCACCCGGGCAACAAGGAGTTCACCAGTGGCGAACATATCGCCCGCCCACCGGGAGGCGGTGGTGGCCGAGGCCCCGGCAAGGCTGGCAATTCCGGTGAAGGGATGGACGAATTCGTCTTCCAGATCACCCAGGAAGAGTTCCTCGAATTCATGTTCGAGGATCTGGAACTGCCCAACCTGGTCAAACGCAACCTGACCGGCACCGACACCTTCAAGACCGTGCGGGCCGGGATCAGCAACGAGGGCAACCCGTCGCGGATCAACATCATCCGCACCCTGCGCTCAGCCCACGCCCGACGCATCGCCCTGTCCGGCAGCAGCCGGGCAAAACTGCGCGAAGCCAAGGAAGAACTTCTGCGACTCAAGCAGGAAGAACCGGACAACTTCGGTGATATTCAGGAAATCGAAGCTGAAATCGAAAAACTCAGCGCGCGCATTCACCGCGTGCCGTTTCTCGACACGTTCGACCTCAAGTACAACCTGCTCATAAAGCAACCCAACCCCAGCTCCAAGGCCGTGATGTTCTGCCTGATGGACGTGTCCGGCTCGATGACCCAGGCGACCAAGGACATCGCCAAACGCTTCTTTATCCTGCTGTACCTGTTTCTCAAACGTAACTACGACAAGATCGACGTCGTGTTCATTCGCCACCACACCAGTGCCCGCGAAGTGGACGAAGAAGAGTTTTTCTACTCCCGGGAAACCGGCGGCACCATCGTCTCCAGCGCCCTGAAACTGATGCAGGAGATCATGGCCGAGCGCTACCCGAGCAACGAGTGGAACATCTACGCCGCCCAGGCCTCCGATGGCGACAACTGGAACGACGACTCCCCGATCTGCCGCGACATCCTGATCAACCAGATCATGCCATTCGTGCAGTACTACACTTACGTTGAGATCACCCCGCGCGAACACCAGGCCCTTTGGTTCGAATACGAGCGCATCGCCGAAGCCTTTTCCGACACGTTTGCCCAGCAACAACTGGTCTCGGCCGGGGATATCTATCCGGTCTTCCGTGAACTCTTCCAGCGCAGGTTAGTGACATGACCGCCAAAGAGCAGAAGCGCCAACCCATTTCCACCGGCTCCGAATGGACGTTCGAGCTGATCCAGGCCTACGACCGCGAAATCAGCCGCATTGCGGCGGGTTACGCCCTCGATACGTACCCGAACCAGATCGAAGTAATCACCGCCGAGCAGATGATGGATGCCTACGCCTCCGTCGGCATGCCTCTGGGTTATCACCACTGGTCCTACGGCAAGCACTTCCTCAGCACTGAAAAATCCTACACTCGCGGCCAGATGGGTCTGGCGTACGAGATCGTGATCAACTCAGACCCGTGCATCGCCTACCTGATGGAAGAAAACACCATCTGCATGCAGGCGCTGGTGGTGGCCCATGCCTGCTACGGGCACAACAGCTTTTTCAAAGGCAATTACCTGTTCCGCACCTGGACTGATGCCAGCTCGATCATCGATTACCTGGTGTTTGCCAAGCAGTACATCATGCAATGCGAGGAGCGCCACGGCATCGACGCAGTCGAGGACCTGCTCGACTCCTGCCATGCGCTGATGAACTATGGCGTCGACCGCTACAAACGCCCCTATCCGATTTCCGCGGAAGAAGAGCGCCGCCGGCAAAAGGACCGGGAGGAGCATTTGCAGAAACAGATCAACGATCTGTGGCGCACCATTCCCAAAGGCGCGGACAAGTACAGCGACAAGGACAACGCGCGCTTCCCCGCCGAACCTCAGGAAAACATCCTGTACTTCATCGAAAAACACGCGCCACTGCTGGAGCCATGGCAGCGGGAAATCGTGCGCATCGTGCGCAAGATCGCCCAGTATTTTTATCCACAGCGTCAGACCCAGGTGATGAACGAAGGTTGGGCCACCTTCTGGCACTACACCCTGATGAACGATCTGTACGACGAGGGCCTGGTCACCGACGGCTTCATGATGGAGTTCCTGACGTCCCACACCAGCGTGGTGTTCCAGCCTGGCTTCGACAGCCCCTACTACAGCGGCATCAACCCTTACGCCCTGGGGTTTGCCATGTACCGTGACATCCGTCGCATGTGCGAAGAACCCACGGAAGAAGATCGCCGCTGGTTCCCTGACATCGCCGGTACCGACTGGCTGGCAGCCATCAAGTTCGCCATGAGCAGCTTCAAGGATGAGAGCTTCATCCTGCAGTACCTGTCGCCCAAGGTGATTCGCGACCTGAAGCTGTTCAGCATTCTCGATGACGACCAGAAGGACGACCTGCTGGTGCCCGCCATTCACGACGAAGGTGGCTACCGCATCATCCGCGAAACCTTGGCCGCACAGTACAACCTGGGCAATCGCGAGCCCAACGTGCAGATCTACAGCATCGACCGGCGTGGCGACCGTTCCCTGACCCTGCGTCACCAGCAACACGACCGCAAACCGCTGGGCGACTCGACCGAAGAAGTGCTCAAACACCTGCACCGTCTCTGGGGTTTCGACATTCATCTGGAAACCCTGCAAGGGGACACCGTGATGAAAACCCACCATGTGCCGCCCCGAAACGAGCACAGTGAAGGTGATTACGGTCGACTGGACCTGGCTGTCATCCATCTTTGATCCGCTTTGTGCCTCCGAAAGCTCGATGCAAGGGTTATCCTGTCGAGCTAACGGAGGTTTTTTATGCGTATTTATAAAGTCGGCGGCGCGGTACGTGATCGCCTGCTGGGTATACCGGTCACCGATATCGACTGGGTCGTGGTCGGCGCCACCACCGAAGAAATGCTCGCCAAGGGCTTTCGCCCGGTGGGTGCGGATTTCCCGGTGTTCCTTCATCCAAAAAGCGGCGAGGAATACGCCCTCGCCCGCACCGAGCGCAAAAGCGGGCGCGGTTACGGCGGATTCACGTTTCACGCCAGCCCTGAAGTCACCCTCGAAGAAGACCTGATCCGTCGCGACCTGACCATCAACGCCATGGCCGAAGACGATCAACAGAACCTGACCGACCCCTACCACGGCCAGCGCGATCTCGAAGCGCGCCTGCTGCGCCACGTTTCCCCGGCGTTTGCCGAGGATCCACTCAGGGTCCTGCGCGTTGCCCGCTTTGCCGCGCGATATGCCGCGCTGGGCTTTACCGTCGCCCCGCAAACCCTGGAACTGATGCGTCAACTCAGCGAGTCAGGTGAGCTTGAGGCGCTGACGCCCGAGCGCAGCTGGAAGGAAATCTCCCGCGCCCTGATGGAAGATCAGCCACAGGTGTTTATCGAAGTGTTGCGCGCATGCGGCGCACTCAAGGTGCTGATGCCGGAAGTCGACGCACTGTTCGGCGTCCCGCAGCCCCCGGCCCATCACCCGGAAATCGATACCGGCGCACATATCCTGAGCGTGTTGCAGCAAGCAGCACTGCACAAACAGCCGCTGACCGTGCGCTGGGCCTGCCTGCTGCACGACCTGGGCAAGGGCCTGACGCCAGAGGAGGAGTGGCCGCGACACATTGCCCACGAGTTCAAAGGCCTGAAGCTGATCAAAGCGGTCAACGAACGCGTCAAGGCGCCGAGAGACTGCCAGGAACTGGCAATGCTGGTGGGCGAGTACCACACCCACGGGCATCGCGCCCTTGAGCTGAAGCCATCGACATTGCTGGAACTGTTGCAAAGCTTCGACGTTTACCGTCGGCCACAGCGGTTCGAGGAGTTCATCGCGGCATGCGAGATGGATGCGCGCGGACGCGAAGGGCTGGAGCAGAGAAGTTATCCACAGGCGGATTATCTGCGTGGGGCGGCGACTGCGGCACGCAGTATTGCGGTGCAGCCGCTGCTGGAGAAGGGTTTCAAGGGACCAGAGTTGGGCGAGGCGATCAAGCGTGAGCGGCTCAAGGCGCTGAAGGCCTACAAAGACAATGCCTGAAGAGCAAAAGATCGCAGCCTTCGGCAGCTCCTACAGGGTGCACATCAATCCTCTGTAGGAGCTGCCGAAGGCTGCGATCTTTTGCCTTACAACAAATTCGAAGGGGTCAGCTGTTCGCCGCGCCACTCGAATGCCACCGGCGCCAAGACCTGATCGATCTGAGCCTCCCCCCACAAAGTCGCAAAACTTTTGCCTACACCTGGATGCACTCTGTCTGGCGCGATCAGCGACAACGGCCACAGAACGAACGCATTTTTCAGGATTTCTGCCCGCGGCAAGATCAGGCCATCGAAGTTGCCCACTAGGTCGCCGAACAACAACACGTCGATATCCAGCGGCAAACCTCGGCGATCCGGTGCGTAACGACCGTTATCCGCCTCGATGAACTTCAGGCGACGATCAAGCTCCATCAGCGGCAGATCGGTATACGCCGATACCACGAAATTGAAGAACGGACCGCTCTTGATACCCACCGGCTGGCTTTCGAACACTGCCGAACAGCGGATATCGACAAGGAACGCCGCCAATGCATCGAGCCCCGCCCGCAAATGGGTTTCACGCTCGATATTGCTACCGAGCCCGAGGTACACCTGAGTCAGCGACATCCGCGCTCGATCTCCACGCCCACACCACCGGTGGCAGCCGGGACCGCGCCGGGCTTGGTCAACTTCAGACGCACCCAGGTGATCTTGAATTCGCTCATCAGCACTTCAACCAGACGCTCGGCAAAGGTCTCGACCAGTTGGTATTGCGCCTGCTCGGCAAACGCCTGGATGCGCGAAGAAACACTGGCGTAGTCGAGCGCCAGGGTCAGGTCATCACCGGCTGCGGCCGGGCGATTGTCCCAGGCGAAGCTCAGGTCAAGACGCAAGCACTGTCGGATGCCTCGCTCCCAGTCGTAGGCACCAATCACCGTGTCGACTTCCAGGCCCTCGATAAACACTCTGTCCAAGCACTTCTCTCCGCTACACGACAAGGGCGCAATGCGCCGTTAGAATCAGGGCTTCCTCGCCCGGAATAGTTAGCATGTTTTGGTTATTGGCGATCCTCGCCTACCTGCTCGGCTCTCTGTCCTTTGCCATTTTGCTCAGCCGCCTGACCGGTAACCCCGATCCGCGAATGAGTGGCTCGGGCAATGCCGGCGCCACCAACATGTTGCGCCTGGCCGGCAAGAAACTCGCCATCCTGACCCTGCTCGGCGACCTTTGCAAAGGCCTGCTGCCGGTACTGATAGCGCGCCTTGCGGGCCTTTCGCAGCAGGAGCAAGCCTGGATCGGCGTCTATGCCGTCATCGGCCACCTGTTTCCGCTGTACTTCCGCTTTCGCGGCGGCAAGGGTGTCGCCACCGCTGCCGGCATGTTGCTGGGGCTGTACCCGCCCGCCGCCCTTCTGGCGGTCTGCGCCTGGCTCCTGACGTTCTACCTGACCCGCACCAGCTCCCTGGCCGCCCTGATCGCCACGCCGCTGACCCTGCCTTTGCTGGCCTGGCAAGAACCGGCGGCCCTGCTGCCCATGAGCACGCTCACCGGGCTGATCGTCTGGCGCCACCGCGGCAATCTACGCGACCTGTTTGCCGGGCGCGAACGGCATTTCTAGCGGCCGGACATGAACGCCGCTCATCACAACGCCGACAACTGCTCCATCGGCCAGCGTGCCTGCACGCTGATCGCCAGGCTTTCCTGCTGACCGGCCTGCAAGCGCTGGCAACCGGCAAAGGCGATCATCGCACCGTTATCGGTACAGAACTGCGGACGGGCATAAAACACATCGCCCTTCATATCGCCGAGCATTTTCTCCAGAGAAACGCGCAACGCCTTGTTGGCACTGACGCCCCCGGCGATCACCAGGCGCTTCATGCCGGCGGCTTTAAGGGCACGCTTGCACTTGATGGTCAAAGTCTCCACCACGGCCTGCTGGAACGCCAGTGCGATGTCGCATTGGGCTTGCTCGCCGTCGTCCCCGGCACTGACGCACTGCTGCCAGGTATTCAACGCAAAGGTTTTCAGGCCACTGAAGCTGAAATCCAGACCCGGGCGGTCGCACATCGGACGCGGGAAGACAAAACGCCCTGCAACACCCTGCTCTGCTAGGCGAGCGATCTCCGGTCCTCCCGGATAATTGAGGCCCATCATCTTGGCCGTCTTGTCGAAAGCTTCGCCGGCCGCATCATCCAGGGTCTCGCCCAAGAGCGTGTACTGACCAATTCCGTCGACCTGAACCAGCTGCGTATGACCACCGGAGACCAACAAAGCGACGAACGGGAATTCCGGCGGTTGCGACTCCAGCATCGGTGCCAGCAAGTGGCCTTCCATGTGGTGTACGCCGAGGGCCGGAATGCCCCAGGCAAAGGCCAGCGCCTGGGCGCAGGAAGCCCCCACCAGCAAGGCACCGACCAGGCCAGGACCCGCGGTATAGGCGATGGCGTCGATCTCGGTCGGCACGCAGTCGGCCTCGGCCAACACCTGACGAATCAAGGGCAGCATGCGCTTGACGTGATCGCGCGAGGCCAGCTCCGGCACCACGCCACCATAGGCGCGGTGCAGGTCGATCTGACTGAAAAGCGCATCGGCCAACAGCCCGCGTTCACTGTCATATAATGCGACGCCGGTTTCGTCGCAGGAGGTTTCTAATCCCAGTACTAGCATGGGTTTGCGCCTTGTTTAGGCTGAATTCGAAGGCGCGCATAATAGTCGTCGCGGGATGCCCCGACCAGCGGTTTTCGATCAGAGGCTTTGCATTCCGAGCGATGAGGGGTTAACATCCGCAACCCTTAAAAACCGACGTCTTCAAGTGCTCTTTTGCCGCGAGGATGTTGACCCCGGTAATGAATGAAGGTAGCTCTGGATGCCAGCCGTCAAAGTAAAAGAGAACGAACCCTTCGACGTAGCTCTGCGTCGTTTCAAGCGCTCCTGCGAAAAAGCCGGTGTACTGGCTGAAGTTCGTAGCCGCGAATTTTACGAGAAGCCAACTTCTGAGCGTAAGCGCAAAGCAGCTGCTGCTGTTAAGCGTCACGCCAAGAAAGTTCAGCGCGAACAGCGCCGCGCCGTTCGTCTGTACTAATACACAGACGACCGTAGCAAGCTTCTGCCAAGCCCGGCCTTCAGCCGGGCTTATGGCATTTGCGTAAAACGCTTGATGCTTCACTGTCGAAGCCGCAGACGCGACCGAGACAAATCTGCTTCACCGCG
Source organism: Pseudomonas sp. Pseusp49 (assembly GCF_059491875.1). NCBI lineage: Bacteria > Pseudomonadati > Pseudomonadota > Gammaproteobacteria > Pseudomonadales > Pseudomonadaceae > Pseudomonas > Pseudomonas sp. Pseusp49. The sequence continues at coordinate 6,198,284 of NZ_CP168514.1, forward strand.
TCAGACCTGGCTCTTTTGCCAGCGGTGCACGTCTTTTCTGACGAGCCTTTCAAGGCTACTGACGAGCACACCCACTGATTCCTCTCACGACGATCAGCCCAAGGCACCTGCTTGCGTGCCGAATGATGAGCTATCCGAGGCCCGTGAATGGCCGCAGCGGATTCAGCGCAACACATTCAAACAGTCGAATACTGATTGGCATTAACGTCAGTGGATTTTCGGCAGATACACTTCCCGACAGCGATTACGCAGACGACACTGGTCGAGCCGCACACTTTGCGCGCTTCAATCAATGCCCGCGTTCGGTCGCCGTACGTTTCGGGCTCCTTTCAGCGCAGATGACGAGAACGCCATGGCCGGGCTAATTCCCCAGAGCTTCATTGACGACCTTCTGAACCGCACCGACATCGTCGACGTGGTCAGCTCGCGCCTGCAATTGAAAAAGGCCGGCAAGAACCACACTGCCTGCTGCCCGTTCCACAAGGAAAAGACCCCCTCGTTCAGCGTCAGTCCCGACAAGCAGTTCTATTACTGCTTCGGCTGCGGCGCTGGCGGCAACGCCCTCGGCTTCATCATGGACCACGACAACCTGGATTTCGTCCAGGCAGTCGAAGAACTGGCCAAAGCCGCCGGCATGGAAATCCCCCGCGAAGAAAGCGGCCGCCCGCACAAGCCGCGGCAGCCGACCGATTCGCCACTGTATCCGCTGCTCAGCGCCGCCGCGGACTTTTATCGTCAGGCCTTGAAAAGCCATCCATCGCGCAAGGCCGCCGTGGACTACTTGAAAGGTCGCGGGCTGACCGGCGAAATCGCCCGGGACTTCGGCCTGGGCTTTGCACCGCCTGGCTGGGACAACCTGTTCAAGCACTTGAGCAGCGATAACCTGCAACAAAAAGCCATGATCGATGCCGGCCTGCTGATCGAAAACGCCGAAAGCGGCAAACGTTACGACCGCTTCCGCGACCGCGTGATGTTCCCGATCCGCGACAGCCGCGGGCGTGTCATTGCCTTTGGCGGCCGGGTATTGGGCGACGACAAGCCGAAGTACCTCAACTCCCCGGAAACCCCGGTGTTCCATAAGGGCCAGGAACTCTACGGCCTGTACGAAGCGCGCAAGACCAACCGCAACCTCGACGAGATCATCGTCGTCGAGGGCTACATGGACGTCATCGCCCTGGCCCAGCAAGGCCTGCGCAATGCCGTCGCGACCCTGGGTACCGCCACCAGCGAAGAGCACCTCAAGCGGCTGTTTCGCGTCGTGCCCAGCGTGCTGTTCTGCTTCGACGGCGATCAGGCCGGTCGCAATGCGGCCTGGCGGGCACTGGAGGCGACACTTTCGAGCTTGCAGGACGGTCGTCGTGCACGTTTTCTGTTCCTGCCCGAGGGCGAGGACCCGGACACCCTGGTCCGCTCCGAAGGCACCGACGCCTTCCGCGCACGGATCAACCAGCATGCACAACCTCTGGCCGACTACTTCTTCCAGCAATTGACGGAAGAAGCCGACCCGCGCTCGCTCGAGGGCAAGGCCCACATGGCCACCCTCGCCGCACCGCTGATCGACAAAGTCCCGGGCGCCAACCTGCGCACCCTGATGCGTCAGCGCCTGAGCGAAATCACCGGTCTGAGCGGCGAAGCGGTGAGCCAGCTGGCACAAAGCGCCCCGCAGGAAGCACCGCCGGCCTATGACCCCGGCATCGATTACGACGCGATGCCCGACTACAGCGACTATCATCAGCCGCAGGCACAGGACATGTATGTGCCGCAGCAGGAATGGACGCCAAAGAAACCCGGTGCAGGAGGCAAGAAATGGGACAAGAAACCGTGGGACAAGAATGGCAAACGAGGCGGTGATCGCGATCAACCCCGCGCGCCACGAGTGCCCGCCGCCGTAGAACCGCCGACCCTCGCCGCCTTGCGCACGCTGCTGCATCACCCGCAACTGGCCGAGAAAGTCGAGGATGCCGGGCACTTCGCCGCCGAGGATCACACCAACACACAATTGCTGGTGGCGCTGCTCGAAGCCGTGCAGAAGAATCCCAAGCTAAACTCAATTCAGTTGATTGCCCGCTGGCACGGCACAGAGCAGGGCCGCTTGCTCAAGGCCTTGGCGGAAAAGGAATGGCTGATTGATGGAGACAACCTTGAACAACAGTTTTTCGACACCATTACTAGCTTGTCAGCCCGCCAACGCGAGCGAAACCTGGAACAACTTCTTCGAAAAGCACGTCAAAGTGAATTGAGCACCGAAGAGAAAAACCAACTGCGCGACCTTTTAAGTCGCAATGTTTCCGCATCAAACCCGACCTCAACTGGCGCGTGAGGTCATAGCTCAGGTATAATCCTCGGCTTGTTTTTTGCCCGCCAAGACCTTCAGTGGATAGGGTGTTATGTCCGGAAAAGCGCAACAGCAGTCTCGTATCAAAGAGTTGATCACACTTGGTCGTGAGCAGGGCTACCTGACTTACGCGGAGGTCAACGACCACCTGCCGGAGGATATTTCAGATCCGGAACAGGTGGAAGACATCATCCGCATGATCAATGACATGGGGATCAACGTATTCGAGGTTGCGCCAGATAAGGATTCCCTTATGCTGGCCGACGCCGATACCGACGAAGCCGCAGCCGAAGAGGCCGCTGCAGCGTTGGCTGCGGTCGAGACCGACATTGGTCGCACTACCGACCCGGTGCGCATGTACATGCGCGAAATGGGTACGGTGGAGCTCCTCACGCGTGAAGGCGAAATTGAAATCGCCAAGCGTATTGAAGAGGGCATCCGTGAGGTGATGAGCGCCATCGCGCACTTCCCTGGCACGGTTGATCATATTCTCTCCGAGTACACCCGCGTCACCACCGAAGGTGGCCGCCTGTCCGACGTCCTGAGCGGTTATATCGACCCGGACGACGGCATCGCGCCGCCTGCGGCAGAAGTGCCGCCACCGATTGACGCGAAAGCCGTCAAGGCGGATGACGACACCGACGACGAAGACGGTGAAGCCTCGGATGACGAGGAAGAAGCCGAAAGCGGTCCGGATCCGATCATCGCCGCCCAGCGTTTTGGCGCTGTGGCCGATCAGATGGAAATCACCCGCAAGGCGCTGAAAAAGCACGGTCGTCACAACAAGGCAGCGATTGCCGAGTTGCTGGCCCTGGCCGACCTGTTCATGCCGATCAAACTGGTACCGAAGCAATTCGAAGCCCTGGTCGAGCGTGTTCGCAGTGCCCTGGATCGCCTGCGTCAGCAAGAGCGTGCAATCATGCAGCTCTGCGTTCGTGATGCGCGCATGCCGCGTGCCGACTTCCTGCGCCAGTTCCCGGGCAACGAAGTCGACGAAAGCTGGAGTGACGCCCTGGCCAAAGGCAAAAGCAAATACGCTGAAGCCATTGGTCGTCTGCAGCCGGACATTGTCCGTTGCCAGCAGAAGCTGACCGCGCTGGAAACCGAAACCGGTTTGACCATCGCCGAGATCAAGGACATCAACCGTCGCATGTCGATCGGTGAGGCCAAGGCCCGCCGCGCGAAGAAAGAGATGGTTGAAGCCAACTTGCGTCTGGTGATCTCGATCGCCAAGAAGTACACCAACCGTGGCCTGCAATTCCTCGATCTGATCCAGGAAGGCAACATCGGCTTGATGAAAGCGGTAGACAAGTTCGAATACCGTCGCGGCTACAAATTCTCGACTTATGCCACCTGGTGGATCCGTCAGGCGATCACTCGCTCGATCGCCGACCAGGCCCGCACCATCCGTATTCCGGTGCACATGATCGAGACGATCAACAAGCTCAACCGCATTTCCCGGCAGATGTTGCAGGAAATGGGTCGCGAACCGACCCCGGAAGAGCTGGGCGAACGCATGGAAATGCCTGAGGACAAGATCCGCAAGGTATTGAAGATCGCTAAAGAGCCGATCTCCATGGAAACGCCGATCGGTGATGACGAAGACTCCCATCTGGGTGACTTCATCGAAGACTCGACCATGCAGTCGCCAATCGATGTTGCAACCGTTGAGAGCCTGAAAGAAGCGACTCGCGAAGTGCTGTCCGGCCTCACTGCCCGTGAAGCCAAGGTACTGCGCATGCGTTTCGGTATCGACATGAATACCGACCACACCCTCGAAGAGGTTGGTAAGCAGTTTGACGTGACCCGTGAGCGGATTCGTCAGATCGAAGCCAAGGCGTTGCGCAAGCTGCGCCACCCGACGAGAAGCGAGCATCTACGCTCCTTCCTCGACGAGTAATCACAAAACCCCCGGCCCAGGCCGGGGGTTTTGTTTTATGGCAGATTAATATCTCCACACCTCCCCTCCGCCCTATAGCCCGTCTACACTCGAAACATTCCCCAGAGCCATAACGAGACCGTTATGCCCAGACTGCCGACCGTGCTTTTTTTGCTGTCGCTCATGACCTGGACCGCAACGGCTGGCGCGCTGACTCTAACTGAGGATGAACGTAGCTGGCTGGCGGCTCACCCGGACTTGCGCCTGGGTGTCGATGCATCGTGGCCGCCCTTCGAGTTTCGCGACGATGAGGGCCGCTACCAGGGCCTTGCCGCGGATTACATCGAGGTTATTCGCCAAAGGCTGAAAACCCGGCTCACGCCTATCGAGCCGGTGAGCTGGACCGCCGTCCTGGAACAAGCCAAAAAGAGCAAAATCGACCTGCTGCCGGGCATCATGTCGACCCCTGAACGCCAGAAATACCTGTCGTTCACCCGCCCCTATCTGGATTTTCCGATCGTCATCCTGGCCCATGTCAGGGGCGCCCAGCCACACAACCTGCAAGACCTGTATGGCCTGAAAATCGCCGTGGTGGAAAACTACGCCCCCCACGAACTGCTGCGCACCCACAATCCCGACCTGAACCTGGTGGCGATGCCCAATGTCAGTTCGACGTTACAGGCGCTGGCCACCGGTGCAGTGGATGCGGTGGTGGGCGATCTGGCGTCCAGCGTCTGGAGCTTGCGTCAGCTCAAGCTCGACGGGCTGTATGTCAGCGGTGAAACCCCCTATCGCTATCAACTGGCCATGGCCGTACCCCGCGACAACGCAATCCTCGTCGGCATTCTCGACAAAGTCCTGGCGGATATGAGCCCCGCCGAAATCAGCGCCATTCAGGAGCATTGGGTCGGCAACGTCATTGATCATCGAACTTTCTGGAATGACCTGCTGGTGTATGGCCTGCCCGGGTTGCTGCTGCTGACCCTGGTGCTGGCGGCGGTTATTCGCATCAACCGCCGCTTGAGTTCGGAAATCGCCCGCCGGGTCGATCTTGAACAGGAACTGCGCAGCAGCGAGTACCACTATCGCGGCCTGGTAGAGAGCCTGTCGGCCATCGCCTGGGAGGCAAGGGTCACCGACTACACCTACAGCTATGTATCGCCCCACGCCGAAGATCTTCTTGGCTATCCCCTCTCCCATTGGCTGATTCCGGGCTTCTGGCGCAACATCATTCACCCCGCCGACCTGATTCGTGCCCAGACTTTCTGCGATCACGAAGTGCTGGCCGGACGCGATCACCGCCTCGATTACCGGGTGATTACCGCCGACGGGCGCTGCCTGTGGGTGCGCGACATCGTCAGCCTGATCGAGCATGGGCATGAGCCAGTGATGCGCGGGTTGATGATCGACATCACCGACGCCAAGCGCACCGAAGAAGCGCTGCGCCTGTCGGAACAGAAATTCGCTTCCGTGTTCCAGCAATGCCCTGACATTCTGGTGATCGCCCGCCTGAGCGACGGTTGCCTGCTGGAGGTCAACGAAGCGTTCGAAGAACAGATCGGCCTCAAGGCCGAGGACGTCATTGGACTGACCGCCACCGACCTGAACATCTGGGGGATTCCCGGCGTTGGTCCGGGTCTGTTGCAACGCTTGCAGGCCGGCAGCATCCGCAACCTGGAAATGCCCTTTCGTCGCAGCAACGGCCAGGTGTTCACCGGGCTGATCTCCGCCGAACCGTTCGACCTCGACATGACACCGGCGCTGGTGGTCGTGGTGCGGGACATCACCCAGCTCAAGGAAACCCAGCAACAACTGCAAACGTCCGAAGAGAAGTTCGCCAAGGCTTTCCATGCGTCCCCCGACGGCCTGCTGCTGTCGCGGCAAAGTGACGGCTTGCTGATCGAGGTCAACGAGGGTTTCAGTCGCATCACCGGATTCAACAGCGCCATGTCGGTGGATCGCTCGGTGCTGGACCTGGGGATCTGGGTCAATCTCAATGAACGCAAACAAATGCTCGACCTGCTGCATCGGGACGGTTTTGTCCGCGACTTCAGTTGCCATATCCGCCGCAGCGACGGGCAGATCCGCCTCTGTGAAGTGTCCAGCCGTCCGCTGCCGATCGGCGATGACGACTGCATGCTGACCATCGCCCGGGACATCACCGAGCGGCACCTGATGCAGGAAAAACTGCAACAGGCCGCGACCGTGTTCGAAAGCACCGCCGAAGGCGTGTTGATCACCGATACCCAACAGCACATCAGTGCGGTCAACCGTGCTTTCACCGAAATCACCGGTTACAGCGAAAGCGAAGCGCTGGGCCACACGCCACGGCTGCTTGCTTCGGGCTTGCATGACAGCGCGTTCTACGCGGCCATGTGGCATCAATTGACTGCCGAAGGTCATTGGCAGGGCGAGATTTCCAATCGGCGCAAAAATGGCGAGCTGTACCCGAGCTGGCTGACCATCAGCGCCGTGCGCAACCGTGACAAGTTCATCACCCACTTTGTCGCGGTATTCGCCGACATCTCCAGCCTCAAGCATGCCCAGGCCAAGCTCGACTACCAGGCGCACCACGACCCGCTGACCGGCCTGCCGAACCGCACGCTGTTCGAAAACCGCTTGCTGATGGCACTCAACAACCAGCAGGAGAACGGCGGCCAGGGCGCCGTGCTGTTCCTTGACCTTGACCGCTTCAAGCACATCAACGACAGCCTCGGCCACCCGGTGGGCGACCTGCTGCTCAAGGGCATTGCCGTACGTCTCAAGGAGCAGTTGCGGGACATCGATACCGTGGCACGCCTGGGTGGTGACGAGTTCATTATCCTGCTGCCGGGCCTGCAACAATCCAGTGATGCCGACAACATCGCCACCAAATTGCTCAATTGTTTCGCCGCGCCGTTCCAGGCCGGCGAACACGAGTTTTTCATCAGCTCCAGCATCGGCACCAGCCTCTATCCCAAGGATGGCTGTGACGTTGCCACGCTGATCAAAAACGCCGACGCGGCGATGTACCGCTCCAAGGCCAAGGGCCGCAACCGCGTCGAAAGCTACACCCGCGACCTCACCGCCCAGGCCAGCGAGCGCGTGGCGCTGGAGCACGAACTGCGTCGCGCCATCGAGCGCAACGAATTGCACCTGTGCTACCAACCGAAAATCAGCCTCGACGACTACAGCCTGGTCGGCGCCGAAGCCCTGATCCGCTGGCGCCACCCGACCTTTGGCGACGTGCCGCGAGAACACTTCATCCCGCTGGCTGAAGAAAACGGCATGATCCTGCAAATCGGTGACTGGGTCCTGGAAACCGCCTGCCGGCAGATGGCCGAATGGCACCGCCTGTACGAAAGCCCCGGCCCGCTGTCGGTCAACCTTGCCGGCGCCCAATTGCGCCAGCCCAACCTGCTGGGCCGCATTGAACAGTTACTCAAGGACAACGGCCTCAACCCCGGATTCCTGCAACTGGAAATCACCGAAAACTTCATCATGAGCCAGGCCGAAGAAGCGCTGGCGGTGCTGCATCAACTCAAACATCTGGGCGTGCAACTGGCCATCGATGACTTCGGCACCGGCTACTCGTCCCTGAGCTACCTCAAGCGCCTGCCGCTGGACATCCTCAAGATCGACCAGTCCTTCGTCCGCGGCCTGCCGGACGACCCCCACGATGCGGCGATCGTACGCGCCATCATCGCCCTCGGGCGCAGCATGCAATTCACCGTGATTGCCGAAGGCGTCGAGACCCAGGCGCAACAGCAATTCCTCGCCGCCGAGGGCTGCGAACAGATCCAGGGCTACATCGTCAGCCTGCCTTTGCCCCCCGACGAATTCGCCGCGAGGTTTCTTCGTACAACCGTAATGGCTTTTTCGGATAGCACAGCCGCGAAACCGTCGCTATAATCCGCGACCTACTGAGGGCCTATAGCTCAGTTGGTTAGAGCAGAGGACTCATAATCCTTTGGTCCACGGTTCAAGTCCGTGTGGGCCCACCAAACAAGAAAGCCGCGCATTGCGCGGCTTTTGCGTGTCTGGATAGACCAAAACAGTAGAGCCATTTTTTAATCGTTCAGTTGGCAAAGTTCTCGATCTTTACCTGGCCCTCGGGGAAAGTGGCGATGATTTCCAGCTCGCCCCCCATGGCGCGGATGTAGTTGCGCAACGTACTGATGTACATGTCCGTTCGCCGCTCCATCTTGGAGATCGCCGCCTGGTTGACATGCAGTGTCCTGGCCAGTGTGTCCTGACTCAACGCTTGCGCCTGGCGCAACTCGTGCAGCGGCATTTGAGCTCGTAGCTTCTGATGCAAGGCCTCGACACGCGCTTGAGACTCTGGAGAGCGACGCGCCACCAAATCAGCAAATTTTTTAGCCATTGTCATAGCCCTCGTTCATCAATGTTTCCAAGTGCTCGTCGTAGAGACGCTCGGCCAGTGGCACGTGTTCCGCATACCAACGCTCCTGGCCGGTTTTATCACCGCCAATCAGCAGGATCGCGCTGCGCCGTGGATCAAACGCGTACAGCACACGGTACGGCCTGCCAGCATGCTGTACCCTTAACTCACGCAGGTTGCCATGCCGTGAACCCTTGATATCGCTGGTATGTGGAAAACCCAAGTGTGGACCATCCTCGCCCAGCAACATCACCGTGGCCTGAACCGAGTCCTGTTCGGCCTCGTTCAGGCGATCCCACCAGGCCTCAAATTCATCCGTGTATTCGACGTCCCATTTCATACAAATATGCCACCAAAGGAATATAATCTCAAAGGAATAAATGTATGAGCTTCAGCGGTGCCCAACCACCCCGATTCCCCTGTCAATTGTTAACGACGGTTACTGGCGGGGGGTTGCCGTTTCGCCAATTGATTCAGTGCCCTCATGACAACGCGGGCACCAGGCGTTTGGCTCGACGACTCAAAGGATGCACCGGCCTGGAAAGTCGCTCGTCGCGCCAGTCTTCGTTTACTGAGGGTGTCGAAATATCGGATGACGCCTTAGGACCTTGTAGGCAAACTCCGAATCTTTCTGTTGGGCACTTTGCCGCCTTGTTGTGCTTTTCTTCGACGGGATAGTCTCCGGACGTCGCTAACCATTCAGCGATCGGGCTTGGAAACCCGTCTAGTCAAGTCAAGCGCAACAGCCCCATCACGACTCCAGACGTTTTTACGGCTGCGATTCAGAGTTATGGCAGCTGTGCGTGGGACGTCTTCGGACGTGCCGGTTTCCTTGGCTCCCGGTTTCCAACCTGCGCACAGCTGCCACCCATTCGCTTGGAAACGAACGAGGCAGCTATTTAAGCCAAGGAGTTAAATCATGACAAAAGCAAATCCATCTGATCATTCAGAACTGAAAACCATCGACTTCACCCCCTTCATGTATCTCTCGGACCAACCACTGTTCCACGTCTGCCGCAACGTTCCCATCGCCGACGCCCTGGACCAAGCCTCCGACCTGCTCTACCTCGCCAAGTCCCTGACCGTCGACGCCGCCTACGCCCGAGACTCCGACCGCCACGCCTGGGCCGCGCACTACCTGACGTCGATGAGCAAAGCGGTGATTGATGATGTGGTGAAGGTGCTGACGCGCAGACCTGCTCAAACGAGAGCACAAGCAGATCAATAGAATAAACAGAGCCTGAAAATTCCCAATAAGGGACCGAGCGCTCCCTTTTTGGGACTGATAGGGCCAGATTTTTCGGTTCTTCAGTCCAGACACATCACGAAGGTATGGTCTGCACGGCCCGCAGCCGCTCCAGCATCGGCCCGGTGAACACCACCTCATACGTATCCGCCGCCCGCCCCCATTGCTCCACAAGAACCATTCCGTCCACCAGCGCCCCTGCCAACTCAGCAATCGTCTCGGCCTGATCCTCGATGATTTTTTGCGTCCGAACCCACACCCGATCAGTCATCGCCTTAAGCTCCGCCGTTATTCGCTCACCCGACGTCGGATCGGTATCGGGGTAGACGATGTTGCGCAGCAGATGCTGAAGCTCCCTGATTTTTGCGTAGTCCTGTTCCGCCCCCTGCTCGCCTTTGAGGATGGCGGCGGCTTTGGGCTTATCGACGCGTTTGGCAGCTGAAGGTTTTGAAGGGAGTGTCTGCGCCATGGCGCCAGCCAGGAGCACCATCATCCGGGCTTCCAGATGTTCCTTCATGGCATCTATCGACGAAATTGGCCGCACCAGGGTAATGGAGGCCCCGCCCTGGTGTCGTAAATCCTTGGTCACGGTCAGGGTCACGCCGCCCGTTTCAAAGCCCAAGGCCCGGGCCACCACGTAGTGCCCCATTTCGTGATGGGCGATCTGCAATGCGCGGTCGCGTACAGCGGCAGGCAGGTTCGTCGTCATGTCCATTGCCTCGGATCCTTCGTACTCGCATTCGACTACGAGTGACGGTCGCTGTCCATCCTGTCGCCCCGCACAATCATGTAGGAGCGAGCTTGCTCGCGATGGACTTGATCGCGCCGCGGCCATTCAGACAGTACGCGTTATCGTTAACGTCCATCGCGAGCAAGCTCGCTCCTACACCACCTTATTTGGGCAAAGCGTAGGCAATCACATAATCCCCACGATCCGTCGACTGACGCGCACCGCCCACCGTCAGCAGGATGTACTGCCTGCCGGTTTTCGGTGAAACGTAGGTCATCGGCCCGGACTGGCTGCCCACCGGCAAGCGCGACTTCCAGATTTCATTGCCGTTGCCGGTGTCGAAGGCGCGCAGGTAGAAGTCCTGGGTGCCGGCGAAGAACAGCAGGCCCGACTGGGTGGCGAGCGATGCGCCGAGGGTGGGCATGCCGATCGGGATCGGCAGGTGCATGCGGATGCCCAGCGGGCCGGTGTCCTGTACGGTGCCGACCGGGACTTGCCACATCAGTTTGTGGGTCTTGAGGTCGATGGCGGACATGGTGCCGAACGGTGGTTTCTGGCACGGAATGCCAACCGCCGAGAGGAAGCGCTCGCGCATGGCGCCGAACGGTGTGCCTTCCTGCGGCACCACGCCCATTTCGATGCCACTGGCCCCGGCTTTGATCTTGTCGCGCGGGATCATGTAGTTGGCCAGGCCCAGGCGCATGTCGTTGACGAACATGTAGTTGGTGTTCGGATCAACCGAGACACTGCCCCAGTTCATGCCGCCCAGCGAACCCGGGAATTGCAGGGCGCGGTCCATGCCCGGCGGGGTGTAGACGCCTTCGTGACGCATGCCTTTGAACTGGATGCGGCACATCAACTGGTCAAACGGCGTGGCGCCCCACATGTCGGACTCGGTCAGGGTCTTGTTGCCGATTGACGGCATGTCGACCGAGAACGGCTGGGTTGGCGAGTAGCGCTCGCCGGGAACCTTGCCTTGCGGCACCGGGTGCTCTTCGACGCGGGCAATCGGCACGCCGGTTTCGCGGTTGAGCAGGAAGATCTCGCCCTGCTTGGTGACTTGCGCCAGGGCTGGCTGGGTGCCGCCCTTGTCGTCCGGCACGTCGTACAGCAGCGGTTGCGCCGGCAGGTCAAAGTCCCACAGGTCGTGGTGAGTGGTCTGGAAGTGCCAGCGCACCTGACCGGTCTTCACATCGATGGCGACGATGGACGAGTTCCACTTGTCGTCGAACTCGGTGCGTTGCCCGCCGAAGAAGTCTGGTGTCGCGTTGCCGGTCGGCAGGTAGACCAGACCGAGCTTGGCGTCGTAGGACATGGCCGACCACACGTTCGGCGTGCCACGGGTGTAAGTCTCACCGGCCGGCGGACGTTTAGTGGTGTTCGGATTGCCCGGATCCCACGCCCACACCAGTTCACCGCTGCGTACGTCGTAGGCACGCACCACGCCCGGCGGTTCGCCGGTGGAGTAATTGTCGGCCACGCGGCCACCGACGATCACCACGTCCCCTGCGACCAATGGGGTCGAGGTTTGCTGGTAGTAACCGGGCTTCACTTCGCCCATGTCGGTGGTCAGGTCGACGGTGCCCTGGTTGCCGAACTCTTCGCAGGGCTTGCCGGTGTCGGCGTTGATGGCGATCAGGCGGGCATCGCCGGTCGGCAGAAACAGACGTTTCGTACAGGCGGCTGGCTGATTGTCCGAAGACGCCGGGGTTTCGGAATAACCCAGGCCACGGCAGCGCTGCCAGTTGGGCGCGGTGCCTTGCGGGTCGAACTTCCAGCGCTGGGCGCCGGTGTCGGCATCCAGGGCGAAGACTTTGCCATAGGCGGTGCAGGTGTAGACCGTGTCACCGATTTGCAGCGGGGTGTTCTGGTCTTCGGCGCCGGCACCGGTGCTTTGCGGGATATCGCCGGTGCGGAAGGTCCAGGCAACCTGCAACTTGTCGATGTTGCCCTTGTTGATCTGGTCCAGCGCCGCAAAGCGATTGCCGGCGGTGGTGTTGCCCCAGTGCGCCCAGTCTTTCTGCTCGGTGCCCGGCAGGACCGGCGTTACCGCAGGTTCAACGGAGGCCTTGACCACGTGGGTCGGCACGAACATGTAGGCCATCGTCGCCACAACGCCCACACCCAGAATGCTGGCCAGACCGTAGGCGCCACGCCCACCGGTCGCGCCCGAAGCGCGGACCAGGGTCGGATAGATCAGCGCCACCACCAGACCGATCACGGCGAAGGTCAGCACCCGCGAGACCAACGGCCAGTATTCGAGGCCCGCATCCCACAGGGCCCAGATCGCGGTGAGGACCAGCGCCACACCATACAGCCACGCGCCCAGCGGCTTGCGACGGGTAATCAACAGGCCGGACACCAGCATCGCCAGGCCCATCAGCAGGAAATACCAGCTGCCACCCAGCGCAATCAGATAGCCGCCGCCACCCGCCAGGCCGAGCCCGATCAGTGCAATCAGCACACCCAGCCCCGCCAGCAACCATTTGCTGCCGGCGGCAGCCCCAGAATTGTTCATGTCGGACATTTTCCCCATTTGTGACAAGGGCGGAATAATGTACTAACTGGTTACTTATGGCAATTTGTCGCAGGCAGAAATGTCATGAACGGTACGGAGGCCAGATCAGGGATCCGTCGCGAGCGTCGTACAGAATCTGCCTGTAACATGCTTGCGCACTGATCCATGCCGCTGGAGAAAACCCTTTGCCTGACACTCGCCCGCCCGTTCTCGACGAAATCGACCGCCAGTTGATTGCAGCCCTGCAGATCAACGCCCGTGAGAGCGTGGCCATGCTCGCCCGGCAACTGGGCATCGCCCGCACCACCGTCACCTCGCGCCTGGCGCGGCTGGAAAAGGCCAAAGTGATCACCGGCTACGGCGTGCGCCTCGGACAGCGGGTAGTGGATGGCGGGTTGCAGGCGTATGTCGGGATCACGGTGCAACCGCGTTCCGGCAAGGAGGTGTTGCGCCGCCTGAGCGCGATGGCGCAGGTACAGCAGTTGTGTGCGGTGAGTGGCGAATTTGATTATGTGGCGTGGTTGCGCACTGATTCGCCGGAACAGCTGGATCAGTTGCTGGATCAGATTGGCAGTGTGGATGGGGTGGAGAAGACCACGACGTCGATCATCTTGAGCAGCAAGATTGATCGGGGGCAGCCGGTTTGAGGTTCCACCCATAGTTCTAAGGTGTCCAGGCGGGCCTCTTCGCGGGCAAGCCCGCTCCCACAGTGGTCAGTGTGTACATCGATATCGTCATATTGACCAATAAAATGGCAAAACGACGACACTTTGCGTCTTATTAACGTGTTCTGTGCTCTCTAGAATGGCTGGCATCTTTTCCTATACTCAGATGCGCATTCCGCGTCGGGTCGCCAGCAAGGTCAGCCATGAACAAGAACAATCGCCATCCTGCAGACGGTAAAAAACCAATCACCATTTTCGGCCCGGACTTTCCCTTCGCCTTCGACGACTGGATCGAACACCCGGCCGGATTGGGCAGCATTCCCGAGCACAATCACGGTGCCGAAGTGGCGATTGTCGGCGGCGGGATTGCCGGTCTGGTGGCCGCGTATGAGTTGATGAAACTGGGGCTGAAACCGGTCGTCTACGAAGCCTCGAAAATGGGTGGCCGTCTGCGCTCCCAGGCCTTCAACGGTGCCGAAGGCATCGTGGCCGAGCTGGGTGGCATGCGCTTCCCGGTGTCGTCCACCGCGTTCTATCACTACGTCGACAAGCTCGGCCTGGAAACCAAACCGTTCCCCAACCCGCTGACGCCCGCGTCGGGCAGCACGGTCATCGACCTCGAAGGCCAGACCCATTACGCACAGAAGCTGTCGGACCTTCCTGCGCTGTTCCAGGAAGTGGCTGACGCCTGGGCCGACGCCCTGGAAGCCGGTTCCCAGTTCTCGGATATCCAGCAAGCCATTCGCGACCGCGACGTGCCGCGCCTCAAGGAACTGTGGAACACCCTGGTGCCACTGTGGGACGACCGCACCTTCTATGACTTCGTCGCCACCTCCAAGGCGTTCGCCAAGCTGTCGTTCCATCACCGCGAAGTGTTCGGCCAGGTCGGTTTCGGTACCGGCGGCTGGGATTCGGACTTCCCGAACTCAATGCTGGAAATCTTCCGCGTGGTGATGACCAACTGCGACGATCACCAGCACCTGGTGGTCGGTGGCGTGGAACAGGTGCCACAAGGCATCTGGCGCCATGTGCCGGAGCGTTGCGCGCACTGGCCGGCCGGCACCAGCCTCAGCTCCCTGCACAGCGGCGCACCACGCACCGGCGTGAAGAAGATTGCCCACGCACCGGGCGGCCGTTTCGCCGTCACCGACAACTGGGGCGACACCCGCGAATACGCCGCCGTGTTGACCACCTGCCAGAGCTGGCTGCTGACCACCCAGATCGAATGCGACGAAACCCTGTTCTCGCAAAAGATGTGGATGGCCCTGGACCGCACCCGCTACATGCAATCGTCGAAAACCTTCGTGATGGTCGACCGCCCGTTCTGGAAGGACAAGGATCCGGAAACCGGCCGCGACCTGATGAGCATGACCCTCACCGATCGCCTGACCCGTGGCACCTACCTGTTCGACAACGGCGACGACAAGCCAGGGGTGATTTGCCTGTCGTACTCGTGGATGAGCGACGCGCTGAAAATGCTCCCGCACCCGGTGGAAAAACGCGTGAAACTGGCGCTGGATGCACTGAAGAAGATCTACCCGAAAGTCGACATCGCCGCACGGATCATTGGCGATCCGATCACAGTGTCCTGGGAAGCCGACCCGCATTTCCTCGGCGCGTTCAAAGGCGCATTGCCCGGTCACTACCGCTACAACCAGCGCATGTATGCGCACTTCATGCAGGACGACATGCCGGCAGAACAGCGCGGGATCTTCATTGCCGGTGACGACGTGTCGTGGACGCCAGCCTGGGTTGAAGGCGCAGTACAGACCTCGCTCAACGCGGTGTGGGGCATCATGAAACACTTCGGCGGTGCAACTCACGCCGAGAATCCGGGTCCAGGAGATGTATTCAACGAGATCGGACCGATCGCCCTGCCCGAGTAAGAGGAATCCGAAATGCGCGTAGCCCTTTACCAATGTCCACCGTTGCCGCTGGATGTCGCCGGCAACCTGCAACGCCTGCAACAACTGGCGCTGGAGGCAAAAGGCGCGGACCTGCTGGTGCTGCCGGAGATGTTCCTGACCGGCTACAACATCGGCGTCGATGCCGTCAGCGTGTTGGCGGAGGTGTACAACGGTGAGTCGGCGCAGCAGATCGCACGCATTGCCAAGGCAACCGGGATTGCCATCTTGTATGGCTATCCCGAGCGCACCGAGGACGGGCAGATCTACAACGCCGTGCAGTTGATCGACGCCAATGGCGAGCGCCTGTGCAACTACCGCAAGACCCACTTGTTCGGCGACCTCGATCACTCGATGTTCAGTGCAGGTTCCGACGAGTTTCCCATCGTCGAGCTCAACGGCTGGAAACTCGGTTTCCTGATCTGCTACGACCTGGAATTTCCGGAAAACGCCCGACGCCTGGCATTGGGCGGCGCCGAGCTGATTCTGGTGCCGACCGCGAACATGATTCCGTTCGATTTCGTCGCCGATGTCACCGTGCGTTCCCGCGCCTTCGAAAACCAATGCTATGTGGCTTACGCCAACTACTGTGGCCATGAAGGCGACATCCACTATTGCGGCCAGAGCAGCATTGCTGCGCCGGATGGCAGCCGTATCGCTCAGGCGGGACTGGATGAATCGCTGATTGTCGGTGAGCTGGATCGACAGTTGATGGTCGATTCCCGTGCCGCCAATCGCTACCTGATCGATCGTCGTCCCGAGCTTTACGGCGAGCTGAACAAGTCCTAATCCGCTAGCATTGGCACTTCACTGTTCTGGAAGTGCCCATGCCCGCGCTGAATCACCCTCGCCCCCACACTGAAACCCTGGCCAACGGCTTGCGGGTGACGCTGCGTCATACCCCGAATCTGAAGCGTTGCGCAGCAGCGTTGCGGGTCGCCGCGGGCAGCCATGATGTGCCGCTGGAGTGGCCCGGCCTGGCGCACTTTCTTGAGCATCTGCTGTTTCTGGGGACTGAGCGTTTTCCTGCCGGGCAAGGGTTGATGGCCTACGTCCAGAGTCATGGCGGCCAGATGAACGCGCGCACCAGCGAGCGCACCACGGACTACTTTTTCGAACTGCCACCCCAGGCATTTGCCGGTGGGCTGGAGCGTCTGTCAGACATGCTCGCCCATCCGCGTATGAATCCGGACGATCAGCAGCGGGAACGGGAAGTGTTGCAGGCGGAGTTTGTCGCCTGGTCGCAGGATGCGGCGGCGCAACAGCAATTTGCACTGTTCGACGGACTGGCAGAAGCACATCCGCTTCGCGGTTTTCATGCCGGCAATCGCGCCACCCTGCCTGTCGAGCAGCCCAAGTTTCAGCAGGCCCTGCAGGATTTTTATCAGCGGTTTTACCAGACCGGGCAGATGACATTGAGCTTGGCCGGACCGCAAAGCCTCGAAGAGCTAAGGACGCTGGCTGAAGCGTTTGGCAACGTCATCGCCAAGGGAGAAAGCATTGAGCAACACCCTCCTGTACCACTGATGTCAAGCTCAGAAAGAAGTTATCAACAGGCTGAAGCGCGGCGACTGGATTGGCTGTTCGCCCTCGAATCGCTGCCCGAGTCTTGCGCCGAGGCGCTGGCATTCTTGTGCCACTGGCTGAATTCGGCAAAACCCGGTGGCTTGTTGGCGGACCTGCGAGAGCGCGGACTGGCCGATCACCTGAAAGCCCAGTTGCTGTACCAGTTCGCCGGTCAAGCCTTGCTACATATCGAATTCACCCTGCCCGCCGCCGACTCGGCAACAGGGATTCACGAACGCCTTATGGACTGGCTGAGCTTTTTTGCCCAGCAGGACTGGACCCCGTTGCGCGAAGAATACGCAACCCTGAGCCAGCGCCAGCAACAGGTCAGCAGTGCCTTGCAATTGGCCCGGCTGGACAGCGAACAACGCGAAGTCGGGTTATCTGGCCAAGGCGTTACAGCGCTCAAGCAAATCCTCAATCAAATCGGCGCTGTGGATAACTTCAGCGGCCCATGGCAGTTACCCGCACCCAACCCGTTCCTGCGCACCGAAACACCCGCGTCCAACGCTGGACTGATTCGTGGCCAGACCAGCGCCCACCGTGGCCTGCGTACCTTTGCCCAGGATCGCTCGCGCAGCCGTCGTGAACGTTCGCCGATGCAATTCAGCCAGGCCTTGCCGGACAACAGCGGGGAAGGTGCGATTTATCTGCGCTGGCGCCTGGACTCGAGTCCCGCCAGCGCCCTTCAATCACGCCTGGAAAATAACCTGCAAGCGCTGTGCGAAGACGCGCGCCAGGCTGGTGTGGATGTTTCCTTCGGCGCGTCGGGCAACGAATGGCTGCTGAAAATGACCGGACTGCAGGAGCCGATGCCCAGCGTTCTGGAGCATGCGCTGAAAGAGCTGACACAACCTGACGCTGCAATCTCACAAGCCGCGCCGGAAAGCGTCGCACTGATGCCCATTCGACAATTGCTCAAGGCATTGCCCGATCACTGCCTTGCGCACACCGCGAACACGGACGATGCGCAGCAACTCTGGTCGAGTGCACGCTGGGATGGTCTGGCGATTGGCCTGTCCGCCCAGACTCAAGCGGCCATGGGCTTGGCCTTGAGCCGTATACCCGGCACGCCGGACAATCAATTGACCCCGGCGCCAACCTTCCCGTCACAACGTCTGTGGAACGCCGTCGACAGCGATTCCAGCGAGCACGCACTGCTGCTGTTTTGCCCTGCCGCAACCGGGGAGTTGGCCAACGAAGCCGCGTGGCGTCTGCTTGCGCACTTCTGTCAGACGCCGTTCTATCAGCGCCTGCGAGTAGAGTTGCAACTGGGCTATGCGGTGTTCAGCGCCCTGCGCCAGATTCACGGGACAACCGGATTACTGTTCGGTGTGCAATCACCGAACGTAGCGCCGGCAGATCTGCTGCAACACATCGAGCAGTTCCTCAGCGGTTTGCCAATACTGATCAATGCCCTCGACGACAACGTATTCATCGCCGGGCGCCAGACCTTGGCCGAGCAATTTTCCCAGGCTGCCTTGCCCACTGCCCAGGCTGCGGAATTGCTTTGGCAGGGCAAGCTGGGCGGCCGCTCGTCGGATTATCTGACGCAATTGCCTGAGGCAATCCTGCTGATCGAGCGCTCCGAACTGCTGGTCGCAGCACAGCGATTGAATCGGGCCGAGAGCGGTTGGCTTTGTCTAGCGAGCAGCTCAGCTCCAGGCGCGCCATGGCAAGCGGCAAAATGATCATTACCGGGGCAGTAAGGAGCTTTCTCAAAGTTTCACGGGCAATTTCTTTGAAATTTTGAGTAACATAGCAACCTAACTATTTGGAACATCTCTGACCTGAGGTGGACTAAACCTATAGATAGCGCTGTCCCACCTACCTGAAGGAGTTCAATTGATGGCCTGGACCAAACCTGCCTACACCGACCTGCGTATCGGCTTTGAAGTCACTATGTACTTCGCAAGCCGCTAATCTCTGCTTTGGCAGATGTGCAGCACAACGCCTCGGTTATCCGAGGCGTTTTATTTTCAGCGTTGAAATGATGGAGCGTCCATGTTTGTCCAGATTCTAGGTTCCGCCGCCGGCGGCGGCTTCCCCCAGTGGAACTGCAACTGCGCGAACTGCGCAGGCTTTCGCGACGGCAGCCTGCGGGCCAAGGCGCGGACGCAGTCGTCCATCGCGATTTCCGATGACGGCGTGAACTGGGTGCTGTGCAACACCTCCCCGGACATCCGCGCCCAACTCCAGGGCTTCGCCCCGATGCAGCCGGGTCGGGCCCTGCGCGATACCGGGATCGGCGCGATCATCCTGATGGACAGCCAGATCGACCACACCACCGGCCTGCTCATGCTGCGCGAGGGTTGCCCGCATCAGGTCTGGTGTACGGACATGGTCCACGAAGACCTGAGCACCGGTTTTCCGTTGTTCACCATGCTGACCCACTGGAACGGTGGGCTGAACTGGAACCGCATCGAGCTCGATCAAAGCTTCACCATTCCCGCCTGCCCGAACCTGCGCTTCACCCCGCTGCCTTTGCGCAGTGCCGCACCGCCCTACTCGCCGCACCGCTTCGACCCGCATCCGGGCGACAACATCGGTCTGATCGTCGAGGACCTCAACACGGGTGGCAAACTGTTCTACGCACCGGGTCTGGGCAAGGTGGATGCAGCGCTGCTGGAGATCATGGCCGGCAGCGATTGCCTGCTGGTCGACGGCACGCTGTGGGATGACGATGAAATGCAACGTCGTGGCGTAGGCACCCGCACCGGTCGGGAGATGGGCCACCTGGCGCAAAACGGCCCCGGCGGCATGCTCGAAGTGCTGGAGCAACTGCCCACGCAGCGCAAGGTGCTTATCCACATCAACAACACCAATCCGATTCTCGATGAAGATTCGCCCGAGCGCGCGGAGCTGGATCGGCGCCAGGTTGAAGTGGCGTATGACGGCATGAGTATTGTGCTGTAGCTGAGGGCCCCTTCGCGGGCAAGCCCGCTCCCACATTGGATGTGTGGTGTACACAATCCCTGTGGGAGCGGGCTTGCCCGCGAAGGCGTCCGACCAGACACCAAAGATTTCAACGGTTGTGCACCGGAGAACCGCAATGACCGACACCCCAATGTCCCCCGCCGAATTCGAAGCGGCCCTGCGCGCCAAGGGCGCCTACTACCACATCCATCACCCCTACCACGTGACGATGTACGAAGGCCGGGCGACCCGCGAGCAGATCCAGGGCTGGGTCGCCAACCGTTTCTACTATCAGGTGAACATCCCCCTGAAGGACGCGGCCATTCTGGCAAATTGCCCCGACCGCGAGATCCGCCGCGAGTGGATTCAGCGCCTGCTCGACCACGACGGCGCGCCCGGTGAGGACGGCGGCATCGAAGCCTGGCTGCGTCTGGGCCAGGCCGTCGGCCTCGACCCGGATCAGTTGCGCTCTCAGGAACTGGTGCTGCCCGGCGTGCGTTTCGCCGTGGACGCCTACGTCAACTTCGCCCGCCGCGCCAGCTGGCAGGAGGCCGCCAGCAGCTCGCTGACCGAACTGTTCGCCCCGCAAATCCACCAATCGCGCCTGGACAGTTGGCCGCAGCATTACCCATGGATCGACCCGGCCGGCTACGCGTATTTCCGCACGCGCCTGGGTCAGGCACGGCGTGATGTCGAGCACGGTCTGGCAATCACGCTGCAGCACTACACCACCCGTGAAGGCCAGGAGCGCATGCTGGAAATTCTCCAGTTCAAACTGGACATTCTTTGGAGCATGCTCGATGCCATGAGCATGGCCTACGAACTGAAACGCCCGCCGTATCACAGCGTGACCGGAGAACGGGTCTGGCACAAAGGAATCACCTTATGAGTTTCGATCGCAGCAAGACCCCGACCTGGCGTCCCGGCTACCGTTTCCAGTACGAACCGGCGCAGAAAGGCCACGTGCTGCTGTACCCGGAAGGCATGATCAAGCTCAATGAAAGTGCCGCACTGATCGGCGGCTTGATTGACGGTGAACGGGATGTCGCGGCGATCATCGCCGAACTCGAGCAACAGTTCCCCGGCGTACCCGAGCTCGGTGACGACATCGAGCAATTCATGGAGGTGGCCCGTGCGCAGCACTGGATCGAACTTGCCTGAATCATCAGTGCAAGTGCCGCCCAAACCGGACGTCGGCCTGCCGCTGTGGCTGCTCGCTGAGCTGACCTATCGCTGCCCGCTGCAATGCCCTTACTGCTCCAATCCGCTGGATTTCGCCGAACAGGGCAAAGAGCTGAGCACCGAACAGTGGATCAAGGTATTCCGTGAAGCGCGGGAAATGGGCGCGGCGCAACTAGGCTTTTCCGGCGGTGAACCGCTGGTGCGCCAGGACCTCGCCGAGCTGATTACCGAAGCCCGCAAACTGGGTTTCTACACCAACCTGATCACCTCCGGCATCGGCCTCACCGAGCAGAAAATCAGCGACTTCAAGAAGGCCGGCCTCGATCACATCCAGATCAGTTTCCAGGCCAGCGACGAGCAGGTGAACAATCTGCTGGCCGGCTCGAAAAAGGCCTTTGCGCAGAAACTGGAAATGGCCCGGGCGGTGAAGGCCCATGGTTATCCGATGGTGCTTAACTTCGTCACCCATCGGCACAACATCGACCAGATCGACCGCATCATCGAGCTGTGCATCGCGCTGGAAGCCGACTTCGTCGAGCTCGCCACTTGCCAGTTCTACGGTTGGGCGCAACTCAATCGCGTCGGGCTATTGCCGACCCGGGAGCAACTGCTGCGCGCCGAGCGCATCACCAATGAATACCGCGCCAAACTGGAAGCCCAAGGGCATCCGTGCAAGCTGATTTTCGTCACCCCGGACTATTACGAAGAACGCCCGAAAGCCTGCATGAACGGCTGGGGCAGTATTTTTCTGACAGTCACGCCGGACGGAACCGCCCTGCCCTGTCACGGCGCCCGACAGCTGCCGGTGCAGTTTCCCAACGTACGCGACCACAGCATGCAGCACATCTGGTACGACTCGTTCGGCTTCAATCGCTTTCGCGGTTACGACTGGATGCCCGAGCCGTGCCGCTCCTGTGACGAGAAAGAAAAAGACTTCGGCGGCTGCCGCTGCCAGGCGTTCATGCTCACCGGTGATGCCAGCAACGCCGACCCGGTGTGCAGCAAGTCGCCACAACACGGCGTGATCCTCAAGGCTCGCGAAGAAGCCGAACACGCGACCCAGACCATCGACCAACTGGCCTTTCGCAATGAACGAAACTCACGCCTCATCGCCAAAAGCTGAACCGTTCAGCGCTGCCAAAGCCGTGGCTGCCGGTATCGATTTTGCCGAACTGCAGGTCGGTCCAAACGGCCTGTTCTGGAACGAGTACCGACCCGAAGACGCGGCGTGCCGGATCTGGCATTGGCGTGAAGGCACAGCGAAATGCCTGACGCCGCCGGGGTTCAGCGTGCGCAGTCGGGTGTACGAATATGGCGGTGGCGCGTTTTGTCTGACGGACGACGGCATCGTTTTCGTCAACGAGGCCGACCAGCAGTTGTATCGGCAAACACTGCAAGGCGATGCGCCCGCGAGGCTCACGTCCGGTGCGTGCCGTTATGGCGATCTGCAGTTCGCCAACGGGCAAGTGCTGGCGGTCGAGGAGCATCGCGACCAACACCGACTGGTGGCGATTGATCTGCTGGGTGGCGCACGCCATCTGCTGGCCGAAGGTGCTGATTTTTACGCGGCACCGACGCTGAGCCCTGATGCCCGACGCCTGGCCTGGATCGAATGGAGTCGCCCGGATCAGCCATGGACAGCGACCCGCTTGATGGTTGCCGAACGCCTCGCCCATGGCGGGTTTGCCGAGGCGCGTTGTGTGGCGGGCGACGGTGCTCAAGAGTCTGTGCAACAGCCACGGTTTGATGCCGATGGTCTCTTGTATTGCCTGACGGATCGCGGCGGTTACTGGCAACCATGGGTGGAATCCGGGAAAGACCTGAGCCCATTGCCAAGTGCCAACGCCGACCATGGCCCGGCACCCTGGCAACTCGGCGGCAGTACCTGGTTGCCGCTGGGCGACGACAGTTATCTGGCCAGTTGGACCGAAGGCGGGTTTGGCCGTTTAGGCATAGGCGGCAACTCCTGCGCCGACTTCACCGGCGACTACAGCCGCTTCCGCCATCTCGCGATGGATGGGCAGTTCATTTATTGCATTGCAGCGTCGCCCGTCAGTTCGACCGCCGTCATCGCCATCGATCGTCAAAACCGGCAAGTGAAGGTGCTGGCAGGCGGCATCGCACCGCTTCCTCCCGAGCGGATCAGCCGCCCGCAGACCTTGCGTTACCCCAGTGGCTCAGGCGAAGCACACGGCTTCTTCTACCCGGCAATGACCGGTGAGGCGAAACCGCCACTGGTGGTGTTCATCCATGGCGGCCCGACGTCGGCGTGCTACCCGATGCTCGATCCACGCATCCAGTTCTGGACACAGCGGGGCTTCGCCGTGGCCGACCTCAACTATCGCGGCAGCAGCGGTTATGGCCGAGCCTATCGTCAGGCGCTTCATTTGAGCTGGGGGGATGTGGATGTCGAAGACGCTTGCGCCGTGGTCAGTTACCTCAACGAACGGGGCCTGATCGACGGCGACAAGGCCTTCATTCGCGGCGGCAGCGCCGGCGGCTACACAACGCTTTGCGCCCTGGCGTTTCACAACGTGTTCTGTGCCGGAGCCAGTCTGTATGGGGTCAGTGACCCGGTAGCGCTGGGGCGCGCGACCCACAAATTCGAAAGCGACTATCTGGACTGGTTGATCGGCGATCCTCTGCTGGACGCCGAACGCTACGCCGCCCGCACTCCGCTGCTGCATGCCAGCAACATCCGCGTGCCGATGATCTTCTTTCAGGGAGAACTGGATGCCGTGGTCGTCCCGCAACAGACCCGCGACATGGTCGCGGCGCTGCGGGACAACGGCATTGCGGTCGAAGCGCATTACTACGCGGAAGAACGCCATGGCTTTCGCAAGGCCGGCAATCAGGCCCATGCGCTGGAGCAGGAGTGGTTGTTTTATCGGCGGGTGATGGATTCAGTGGACTGAAGCCGCTCCCACAGGTTCTGTGGTTTGCACAAATCCTGTGGGAGCGGGCTTGCTCGCGAAGGCGGCCGACCTGTCGCCGCAAAATTCAGCGCTTGGCGATGATGTAAACAGCATGCACGATCCCCGGAATGTAACCGCACAACGTCAGCAGAATATTCAGCCAGAACGCTCCGCCGAATCCTACTTGCAAAAACACACCCAGCGGCGGCAACAGGATGGCGATGATGATGCGAATAAAGTCCATAGGGGCAGCTCCTGATTGGGGTGGACTCGTTCGAGCCCTACAGCTAATCGACCTGTGCCGTTTGTCAGGGTTCAGCCCGACTCCTCAGGCCAGTATTTCCAGACCGTGTTTCTGCACGATACTCAGCAACTTCAACGCCATGCCACTGGGGTGCTTATCCCCTGCTTCCCATTGTTTGACCGTGGAAGCACTGGTGTTCAGGTAGCGCGCAAACACCGGTTGGCTGACATTGTTGCGCTCGCGCAATGCCTTGATCTCCTCAGCGGGAATCGCATTCGGCACCGTTGCAAGACAAGACTCATCGAATTCACGCATGGTCGCCTTGCTGATTGCACCGATGGCGTACAGGGCACTGGCCGATTCGTGGATCGATTCCGATAGCTCACTTTTGAATTTTTTACTCATTTGGTATCTCCACAAACTCCTTTGCATCCAGCAGGCGCTGAATTTCCATTTCGGTCAGCCCACCATATGTCTTGGCCAACTCTCGCAAGTCGAGCAAATGCCTGGGACTGATATTGCTCTGATCTTTCTTCGCATACAGGAACTGATAGATCCAATAAGCACCTCCCTTGGCCAGGATAATCGAGCGATGGCGATTGGCGTTCAAACGCTTCTTCCAGACCCCGCCACCCAGATTGTCAGCCTGGCCATTGAGCATTTCGGTGAATGCCTCCTGGAGTTCGTCATCACCGATCCAGGCCTTGGCGGCCTGCATCGCAAAACGTTTTGTCTTGAACAGCCTCGGCGACATAGGTATCCCTTCCGCAAAAACATACCACCCAGTGGTATGGAATTCAAAGCCAACGACGAAACAAGGTTCAATCGCTGGCACCGGCACTCCCTGCCGATGCACGCTAGAAAGCCATTGATGGGTTAACCGCTCAAGCCGAAATTGCCTTTGGCAAAAACCAGCCACAAAAAAACGCCCCACACCAAAAATGTCAGGCGTGAGGCGTGCGTATTACCGCGAGACGGTTCGGGAATGTGTGCAGGGCGCGTCGGATCAGACGGCAATCCCTTTGCGGCACTGCAATTGCGCGGTGCGTACTCGGGAGAAGGCGCGCGCCAGGCGCAGGAGCATTTCATCGATGTTGGCGTTGCTGACATTCAGCGCAGGGGTAAAGCGCAGGCAGTCGGGTTGCGGGGCGTTGAGCAATAAACCTTCGTAGAGCGCGGCCTTGACGACCGCGCCGGCGGAATCGTCCGACAGCGTCAGCCCCCACAGCAGCCCTTGTCCGCGCAACTCGCCGTGACCGTAACGATGAGCCAAACGCCCCAAGCCTTCACGCAGGTGCTGACCGGCTTCTGCGACGTGCTTGAGGAAAGCCTTGTCCTGCATCGTATCGAGCACCGAAAGTCCCGCTGCGGTCATCAGTGCATTGCCGTGATGGGTACCGGTCATCTCGCCGGGTTCGAAGCAGCAGGCCTTGCCCCGTGCCAGCAGCGCGGCCAATGGCACGCCGCCGCCCAGGCCTTTGCCGAGCACGACGATATCCGCCGTGACCCCGCAGGACTGTTCCGCGAGCAAGGTGCCACAACGGCCGATGCCGGTTTGCACTTCGTCGAAGATCAGCAAAATGCCGAGTTCACGGCACAGGCGTTCGACGCCCTTGAGGTAATGCGCAGTGGCCGGGATCACGCCGGCTTCGCTCTGGATCGGTTCGAGCATGATCGCGACGGTCCGTTCATCCACGGCCGCATGCAAAGCCGGAAGGTCATTGAACGGGACATGGCTGAAGCCCGGCAGTTGCGGCTCGAATCGGTTGGCCAATGTCGAACTGTCCGACGCCGACATCGTCGCCAGGCTACGGCCATGGTTACCGTTGTTGGCCACAATGATTCGCGACGCACCACCGCGATGCTGTTGACCCCATTTGCGCGCCAGTTTTATCGCCGCCTCACAGGCTTCGCTGCCGGTATTGAGCAGGTAGGCCTGATCACTGCCGGTGCTGGCACACAGGCGTTCGGCAAGTTTGAGCATGCCGCGGTTATGCAGACCGAAACCCGGATTGATCAGCGATTGAGCCTGGGCAGTGATGGCGTTGACCAGTACCGAAGGGCTATGACCAAGGCTGTTGGCCCCACCGCCCTGGGAGAAATCCAGGTACGCACGGTCATCGCTGTCCCACAGCCATGAACCCTGGCCGCGCACAAACACCTGTTTCGGCCGCTCGATACCGGGCATCAAGTACTCGCTGGAAAGACTGTTGTCTTTGGAAGGCAGGGAGGCGTCCATGACCAGATCATCAAGACTGGGAGGACTCCGGCGCAGACTGAACAGATTCATCTGATACAACCTCTTTTGAGGTTTTTTGCCTTACCTATGTAAACACCATCGAAGCTAAGGGTATTCATCGCGCTCTGTGGCCCTGTAAGCCCTGTGAATGCGGTTAGACTAGGCTCAGGCAAGGCATACAGCCATTTCGATTTCCCAGCATTTTCGATAAGTAATACTTATGGATTTCAAGCAACTGCGTTATTTCGTCGCGGTCTATGAAGAAGGCCATGTGGGCCGGGCCGCCGAACGCCTGTCGATTTCCCAGCCGGCGCTGTCCCAGCAAATCCGTCACCTCGAGCAAAACCTCGATGTGAGCCTGTTCGAACGCAACAGCAAACGCCTGTTGCCGACCCTCGCGGCCCACACGCTGTACAACCACGCCCTGCCTTTGCTCGATGGCTTGCAACGGGCACGGGAGGCGCTCGGCAACTTCAAGGGGCAGGCGCTGCGCACCCTGGCCATCGGTGTATTGCAGACCGTGCATACCAGCCTCGTTCCACAGATGCTCGAACGCGTGCGCAAGGCGCAGCCGCATCTTGTCGTGCAGATCTACGAACTGACCGGACTGGAAATCGAGCGGCGACTGCTCAACGGTTCTCTGGATATCGGCATCAGCTACCTGCCGCCCCGCCAACCTGGCCTGCATGGCGTGATGCTGTACGAAGATGAACTGACCCTGGTCATCCCGGCAGAGCACCCGCTGCGTGAATTCAAGAAAGTGTCCATGAGCCAGGCCGCCGAGCTGCCGATGTTGCTGCTGGGCGAGGAGTTTCAAATCCGGCAGATCTGGCAAACCCAACTGGCGAACCTCGGACGTCGCCCGCAGGTGCAAGCCGAACTGAACAACATGGCCGGCATCCTCGACAGCCTGCCGCACACACGCCTGGCGACGGTGCTGCCCGGACGCTCGCAAAAGACCCATGGCAACCACGAACTGCTGTGGAAACCCCTGAGCGAACCACGAGTACCACTGAAAGTCGGATTGGTGTGTCGGGATGTGCAACGGCAGCAGGCCTCGCTGGCCTTGCTGCGGACATTGCTGGAAGAAGTAATCAATGGCCCCGCTGAACGCTTGAACAGCGCGCAGGCTCTGGACGGGCTGAGCTAGGAAACTTTTCTTCGGGCAAAAGAAAACCCCGCCGAAGCGGGGCTTTGCAGACTGTTTCCCTGACATCCATTTCACTCCGCCATCCTGGCAGAATCCTACGTGTCCCTGTTGTTGCTTTGCGCTTCCTGCGCTACGTCCATGAGAAGTAGATTAGCTGTGGATCCAATTTGCATCTATGGGAGAACAGCAGCACGTTATGTAAGAGAATGCTTACAAACCATTACGTCATCAGAATTGTCCTGCATCCAGCAGGAACAACGATTCGCTACCGGCCTTGACCGACGCGCTCAACGAGTGAATCCGCGGCAACAGACGGGCGAAATAGAACCGTGCGGTGCCCAGTTTGCTGGCGTAGAAATCGTCTTGCGCTTCCTTGCCCAAAGCGGCCTTGGCCATCAGGGCCCACATGTAGGCATACGCCACGTAACCGAAGACCTGCAGATACTCGACCGATGCCGCGCCGATTTCGTTCGGATTGCTCTTCGCCCGGTCCAGCAACCACGCGGTCAGTTCGTCGAGGGTGGTGACGGCATCGTTGAGCGGCTTGGTGAACTCCGCCAGATCAGCGCTGGCCGTTGCGGTGAAGTGACGAATCTCGTCGGCGAACAGGTTGTAGAACGCCCCGCCGCTGCCGACGATCTTGCGCCCGACCAGGTCCAGCGCCTGAATGCCGTTGGTGCCTTCGTAGATCTGGGTGATGCGCACGTCACGCACCAGTTGCTCCTGGCCCCACTCGCGGATGTAACCGTGGCCGCCGAACACCTGCTGGCCGTGAACGGTGGTTTCCAGACCGAGATCGGTCAGGAACGCCTTCGCCACCGGGGTCAGCAAGGCTACCAGGTCTTCCGCACGCTTGCGGGTGGCGGCATCTTCGCTGAACTTGGCGGTGTCCAGTTGCATGGCCACGTAGGTGGAGAATGCACGGCCACCCTCGTTCGAGGCTTTCATGGTCAGCAGCATGCGCCGCACGTCCGGGTGGACGATGATCGGGTCAGCCACTTTGTCCTTGTTCTGCGCGCCCGTCGGCGCACGGCTTTGCAGACGGTCACGGGCGTATTCCACGGCGTTCTGGTACGAGCGCTCGCCCGTGGCCAGGCCCTGGATTCCGACACCCAGACGCTCGTAGTTCATCATGGTGAACATCGCCGCCAGGCCTTTGTTCGGCTCGCCGACCAGGTACCCCACGGCCTCATCGAAGTTCATCACGCAGGTCGCGGACGCCTGGATGCCCATCTTGTGTTCGATCGACCCGCAGTTCGCCGGGTTGCGCGCGCCCAGGCTGCCATCGGCATTGACCATGAACTTCGGTACCAGGAACAGCGAAATGCCTTTCGGCCCCGCCGGTGCATCCGGCAACTTGGCCAGCACCAGGTGGATGATGTTTTCGGTGAGGTCGTGTTCGCCACCAGTGATGAAGATCTTGGTGCCGCTGACCTTGTAGGAACCGTCGGCCTGAGGCTCGGCTTTGGTGCGAATGATCCCCAGGTCAGTACCGGCGTGTGGCTCGGTCAGACACATGGAACCGGACCAGATGCCGGCGTACATGTTCGGCAGGTACGCGGCTTTCAGCTCTTCGCTGGCGTGGGCGTTGATCGACAGGCAGGCACCGGCAGTCAGCATCGGATACAGACCGAACGACAGGCTGGCGGAGTTGACCATCTCTTCGACCTGGGCCGAAACGGCTTTGGGCATGCCCATGCCGCCGTAGGTCGGATCGCCACCGACACCGACCCAGCCGCCTTCGGCATAGGTCTGATAGGCCTGCGGGAAGCCCGCCGGCGTGGTGACGGCACCGTCTGCCCAGTGGCAACCTTCCTCGTCCGCGGCACGGCTCAGCGGTGCAATGCTTTTGCTGGTGACTTTGCCGGCTTCTTCCAGGATGGCTTCGACCGTTTCCGCATCGACGGTCTCGGCCAGCGCAGGCAGTTCGGCCCAGAGTTTGGCGACCTCGAAAACTTCATTGAGGACGAAGCGCATATCGCGCAGGGGCGCTTTGTAGTCAGCCATGGCAAACCTCGCAAGATCTATACAGGTGATTCACAGGAAGAGTGGTTTCGTTGGGTCGGAGTGTACCTCAACAACTTTTGTGACACATAGGGTCAGCTCATGACTATTTTGTTATTTTTAGTCATTGCGATATGGAGAGGCGAAACATAAGAACTGTAGGAGCGAGCCCGCTCGCGAAAAACCCCAAGGCGCCACTGGACATCTGGTTTACGCGTTATCGTTCACGACCATCGCGAGCAAGCTCGCTCCTACAGGGTAGGTGTCAGAGCGCAAACATCTCGGCCGGCAGTTGCATCAGACAGTCGCTCCCCGCTTCGATGGCCGCCCGATGAGCGGTGGTGCGTGGCAACAGACGCTTGAAGTAAAACTCGCTGGTCGCCAGTTTACCCCGGCAGAAGCCGGTATCACCGCTGCCAGCATCGAGCTGCGCCTGAGCCACCAGCGCCATGCGCAACCACAGGTAGCCAAGGATGATGTAACCGCTGTACATCAGGTAATCCACCGACGCGGCACCGACTTCGTCCGGGTTTTTCATCGCCGCCATGCCGACCCTGGTGGTCAGCTCACCCCACTGCTGATTCAGTTGATTGAGCTGCGCCACATACCCGGCCAATTGTGGATGTCCGGCGTTCGCCGCGCAGAACTTGTGGACGATTTTGGTGAACCCGCGCAGCAGCTTGCCCTGGCTGCCGAGTACCTTGCGCCCGAGCAAGTCCAGTGCCTGAATGCCGTTGGTGCCTTCGTAGATCGGCGCAATGCGGCAGTCGCGTACCAGTTGCTCCATTCCCCACTCACGAATGAACCCGTGGCCGCCAAACACCTGCATGCCATGGTTGGTCACTTCCAGGCCGGTGTCGGTCATGAAGGCTTTGCAGATCGGCGTGAGGAACGCCAGCAGGTCTTCGGCATCCTGGCGCGCCGTTTCATCCGGACTCAGATGTGCAACATCGAGTAACTGCGCGGTGAAGTAAGTCAGCGCGCGGTTGCCTTCGTTGAAGGCTTTCATGGTCAGCAACATCCGCCGCACATCAGGGTGCACGATGATCGGGTCGGCGGCTTTTTCCGGGGCTTTCGGGCCAGTCAGCGAGCGCATCTGCAATCGGTCGTTGGCGTATTTGATCGCGCCCTGGAAGCTCGCCTCGCCCAGACACAGACCTTGCATGCCCGTGCCCAACCGCGCGTGGTTCATCATGGTGAACATGCAGTTGAGGCCCTTGTTCGGCTCGCCGATCAAAAAGCCCTTGGCCTCGTCGAAGTTCAGCACGCAGGTGGCGGAGGCCTTGATGCCCATCTTGTGTTCGATCGAGCCGCAGGACACGCCATTGCGCTCACCCGCTTCGCCCATCGCGTCGGGCAGGAACTTGGGCACGATAAACAGCGAAATGCCCTTGGTCCCGGCCGGTGCGTCCGGCAATTTGGCGAGCACCAGGTGAATGATGTTGGCGCTCATGTCGTGCTCGCCCGCAGAAATGAAGATCTTGCTGCCGGAGATCGCATAGCTGCCATCGGCCGCTGGCACGGCACGGGTCTTGATGATGCCCAGGTCGGTGCCGCAATGGGCTTCCGTCAGGCACATGGTGCCGGTCCATTGGCCAGCGGTGAGTTTCTTCAAATAGGTCTGCTTCTGCTCCTCGGTGCCATGGGCGTGGATCGCCGACATCGCACCGTGGGTCAGGCCGGGGTACATGCCCCACGAGGTGTTGCTGGAACCCACCATCTCGCTGATGACCAGGCCCAGAGAGATCGGCAACCCTTGGCCGCCGTAGACCGGGTCCGCCGCCAGGCCATGCCAGCCGCCCTCGACATATTGGGCGAAGGCCTGCTTGAAGCCCGCAGGCGTAGTGACCACGCCGTTGTCGAAATGGCAGCCTTCTTCATCACCGCTGCGGTTGAGCGGCGACAGCACGTTTTCGCAGAACTTCGCGCCTTCTTCGAGGATCGCATTGACCATGTCCGGGCTGGCATCGATGGCCCCCAGCTCGGCGTAGCTACTGTGAAAGTCGAAGACGTGGTCGATCAGAAAGCGCATGTCGCGCAAGGGAGCTTTGTACTCGGGCATGGTCATTCTCCGTCGGCAGTTTTTTCCAACCTACTGCCGCCGACACTACGCCACAATCAATGTCCAGTCGCTGAATGCGCGATCATCACTCAACCGTAGCGGCGTCCATGCGTACGGCGCCACGGCGGTTCTGCCCGAACGCCATCACGCAGTTGCGCCCGGCGCCCTTGGCACTGTAGAGCGCCTGGTCAGCAGACTTGAGCACCTCTTCCGGGGTGCGTTGATCGATACGTTCGGCAACGCCGATACTGACCGTCACCGACACACTCGATGCGCCGGAACCGGCTCGCCGCTGGCGCCCCTGATTGTCGTCCTGCGGGCGGTTTTCCTGATTACGCAGCTGAATGTTGTAAGTGGCGATGGACTCGCGGATGACTTCCAGGTGCGGCATGCACTCTTCGAGGGTCTTGCCTGCAAACACCAGGGCAAATTCCTCACCGCCATAGCGATACGCCTTACCGCCACCGCCGATTTTCGACAGTTTGCTGGCCACCAGCCGCAGTACCTGGTCACCGACATCGTGGCCGTGGGTGTCGTTGAATTTCTTGAAGTGGTCGACGTCGCTCATGGCCAACACGTAGTTGCGCCCCAGCCGTTGCATGCGTTCATTCAGCGCACGGCGGCCCGGCAGCCCGGTCAGTTCGTCGCGGAAGGCCATTTGATAGGCTTCGTGGGCAACGGCGGCGGCGATCATCAGCATCACCTGGCTGCACATGATGTTCAGCGTGAACGGCAGGATGAAGGTCTTCGGCAGCATCCAGAACAACCCGAGCAATCCCACCAGTTGCGCGGCATGCAGCGGTCGCGGGTTGCGCCAGTATTGCCAGGTCAGCAGCACAAACACCGCAATGAACACCGGATAGGACAACTGGATCAGACTCATCCAGGCGCCATGCAAGGCGGGCCAGCGAATCTCCGACAACCAGATCAGCAGCGCGTGTGGATAACTTTGCTCAAGTCCCAGCGCCACGCTGCCGACCGCCAGCAATACGGCGAAACGCGCCACCATGTCCTGGAACAGATGAGTGCGTTCCTGCCACGCCGCGAACACCCCGAACAACAATGGCAGCAGCAGGCAACACAGGTGAAAGACCACGGCGGCATCGTCACGCACCTTGCCGTTGTCGCGGTAATAGTCGGTCTGGGTGTCGAGCAGGAAGTAGGCGATGTACACCGTGACCATCAGAAACAGTTCACGCTGGCGTCGGTACACCGCGCAATAGGCGCCGCCGAGTAACAACACCAGGGTGGGCAGCACGTTGAACAGCGAGGTGAAAAAGACGTTCAGATCCTTGATGTAAGCAGCCGCAAGCCCCGCCAGCAACAGCAGTAATGACGGCAGGAAATGACTGAAACGTACAGCGGATGAGCGCGGCAAGGGTAAAGCTCCGACCCGTCAGATCAATAGATGGCAATGTGCCCACTACTGTAACGGCAGAAACCCCGAATTGCTGAGTGAAATACTGAGGTAATTGTAAAAGGGCGCCACTGGCATCCATCAGATGCCAGTGGCGCGAGGGGAAATACGGTTACAGGTCGTTGTTGAACGGTTGCAGCGGACCTTCCAGACGTGTGCGACCTTCGGCACCGACCGGTCTGAGCTGGATGTCGGCGTCCTGCGCCTGCCTCGTTGTGATCTTCGGACTGGCCGGTTTTTGCCCGACGGAGTTTTCATCTCCCTTTTCGCCCTGCGGCAGTACCAGCGAAGGATGGTCAAACGGCGCCCGTTCCCACGCCACCCGAGGATCGGTCAACCCGACCTCCATGAACTTGACCAGCGCATCCACTTCATCCGGGGTGAGGTTCAGCCGGGTCATGTCCGGGTCGAGGTTCGAACCGTTGTGCTGATTGACCGCCGGGTGCTCGAAACCACTGGTATTGCTGGCATCCTCGCCACGCCGATCGCCACCACGGTTGTAGAACTCCATGACCTGCTGCAGCGTTGCGCGACTGCCGTTGTGGAAGTACGGGCCGGTCAACGCGATATTGCGCAGGGTTGGCGTCTTGAAGGCGCCATCGACCGCGTCGCGGAAATCGACATTGGGCTTGAGCGTCGCATCACAGGGGATAGCCGGGCTCAAACGCGCTTCGAAGGTGCACACATCGACGTCCAGTGGATCAGGGATCGTGCCGCCCTTCAGTACGGTGTTGTACTGACGGGTGAAAGACAACGGATTACCCCACGCATCCGAGCCACCGAGTGCCAGGTCTTCCGAGGTCGGGCGCACCCCGGTGTTGTAGAAGCCGTTGTCATAGAGCGTGGTCAGGTTGTCGGCCATGATCATCCGTTCGATACGTTCCCGAGGATGGAACAGCAAGCGGCTGCCGGCGTTGGTCAATTCCGCGCCGCCGTGGCAACTGATGCACTTGCCCTTGCCCAGGAACAGGTTCATGCCCTGGACCTGCTGGCTGTTCATGGCGGTGTGATCGCCTTGCAAATAGGCATCCAGCGGTGCCTGGTCCGAGATCAGCGTGGACTCATACATCTGAATCGCCAGTCCGAAGAACAGCGGGAAGTTCGCCTCCATCTGGGTGTATGGCGCGCCGCCCAGCGAGACCTGCTGCGTGGCATTCCACAAGCGCGGCTGGAACGCGTTCTTGATCAGCTCACGGTACGTCGGCCGACGGGCACCGGATACCGGCCCGAGCACCGAATCAGTGGATGAAATCCGCTGCTGCTTGAGCATCAAGGTGTCGAGCATGCGCCGGCCAATGTCGGCGAAGGTACGCCCGCCGCAGGACATTTCCACCGGGCTGCCGGGTGGACCTACCGCTTGCGAGGCGGCGGAAGCATCCTTGAGCGCCAGCCTGACTTTGGTCGCCACGCCACTGCGATCGCTAGTCACGAAAATCCCGGCGTCAGGGTCGCGATTGCCGAACGGCGAGAAGCCGTTGAAGACGTTATTGGCCCGGCCATCCCAGAAGTTGCGCACGTTGAACGCGGCGTTGATCACCGTGGGTGCGTTGCGTCCGGTGCTGCGGCGAACATTGATCCCGCCCACCTGGAAGATGCCGTCCGGTTGCTGGATGCACCTGTCGAAACGCGACTGACGAGGCTTGACGAAGTTGGCGTCGAACACGCCTTGCGAACCGATCACATCGTCAGTCGAATAGACAATCGCCGAATTGCGATCCAGGGGATCTGCCAGCACATGGGTCGGGAAGTCGCCTTTCTTCAGCAGGTAGTTCGGACCGCCCTTGCCTCCTGATTTGGTGGTGTAGCTTGGCACGTCCCCCGGAATGTCCGAGGCGGTGAACGGTTTGTTGAAGATCGACGAGACGTTCGCGTTAGTGTTCGCCTGACCCGGGTTGATCTGGTTGGTAG
Organism: Pseudomonas sp. Pseusp49; assembly: GCF_059491875.1. Lineage (NCBI taxonomy): Bacteria > Pseudomonadati > Pseudomonadota > Gammaproteobacteria > Pseudomonadales > Pseudomonadaceae > Pseudomonas > Pseudomonas sp. Pseusp49. The sequence continues at coordinate 6,233,545 of NZ_CP168514.1, forward strand.
TGCGGTGATCGGCGCCCGCGTGGAAGTGACATGACGCGCAAGCCGTGGAACCGTCACTGCCGATCTCCATGTCCCAGAACAATGCCTTGCCCAGAAGCACTGCCGCCGAGCGATTGAGCACGTAGTCGGTCATCAGGTCGACTTTGCGCCCGCCTTCGGTTCCCGATGGGTCGGGCGGGAGCAGCCCACGCAGCGATTGCAGAGTGGGCACGTCCGGCACGGGCGGATCGACCACTACCGGGTCAGCGGCCCAAACGTTCATGACAGGCAGGCCGGTGACGAAGAGAGTCATCGCCATCGCCCTGGCCAAACAGGTGGTTCGCAAGATGCTCAAATACTTAAACATGACGACGTTCCCGATTCAGTACGGAGTAGTCAGCCTCCGCGGTTACCCTGTTACAAGATGAGCTCATCGCCATGAATCTTGCTGTTCGCTCGAACAACCACGCCAACTTTAAGTTACATGGGTATTGCGAGACCTGACTGGCAAAGCACTCTCGTGACTCAGGCATTCTTAAACAGTGATATTTCGCAGCACTGGGTAGCGCTTCACGAAACTCTAGACGTAACAAAACATTTCATCAGGAAAATTTCAATATTTTTTTTATTTAATCGAATCAAGAAACCCTACTAACTACAGCAACTGCGCACTATCCCTCAGTTCTGGTTAAACTTTACCCATTAGTGGGTGACATTCCCCGGACAGCCAGTAACAGCCGGCCAACAACGACCTAAAAAGCCATATTTTAAAGGGCAAAGCGACACCAGACGCATTTTTTTGAAATTGGCAGAGTATTTGCCCCTTCAAGCACCGCGATGTAAACGGCACTTTAAAAAACCCCGCAACTCCGCATCGCCAGCCAATAAAAACACCCACCAGACATACAACAAACCATTCGCGCGCAAGTTGCACTGCGCTAGCTATTTTTTATTTAAACCTCCCACACAAGACTACTTTCTCACCCTTTCTTAAACATCCCTCTTGCACACCTAAGACCTTAGTAGTATTTAATAGGCAACACTTCTCATCTGCCACTACCGTCGATACACTTACCTACAGTTTTCACAGATCTCCAAACTTGGGTGTATATCCCCACCTACTTTGGTGTAAACCACACAACATACAATTATGTGTATATCACCAACTTCAGCGCAGCCCGCATGTTTGCTGGCTAACAAGCAATTGTGCCAATCAGGCACGACTACTGCTATGTGCCCCTCAGGCTCAAGGAAATGTCTCTCGCGTTTGCGTCCGTAACCGGCCGACGCACGCAGGTGAAAGCATCCGAACGGCAAGTGCCGACCTTACACCGGCACTGAATCCGCTGGATCGAGCCCCCATTCGACATTCACGGCTTTGCGTTTCTCTTGCGCAGGATCAAGCGCATCAGCAGATCTGTGATCCCGATTGGCCGGCAATTGGTCCTGCAAGATTCTGGAGTGAGCCATGAGCTTATCTTTATTCGAAAAAACGCTCGCGATACCGCTGCTGCCTCACAAACGACTCAACGGCATCTTCAGTCGCCATGCTCTGCTCGCCAGTGCTGTTGCCATCGCACTGGTCATTGGTGGTGGTGGAGATGCATTTGCCAAAAACGGAGCTGGCGGTGGCGGTGGCGGTGGGGGCGGAGGCGGGACTGCCAAGCCCCCGGGAGTGCCCTCGCCGTTCACGACGCCCACACTGCCCGATCCGATTTTCACAAACCCGACGGCGATTCATGGGTTTGATGTGACCGGTTTTATCCAAAACATGACCCTGGACACCACCAATACGAATTGCCCTACAACCAGCGACCCGGGTCGCTTCGGGGGGACCGTCCAGCTGAACGGCGTCACGATTGTTGTCCCTTGCAACACCGTTATGCAGATGCCGGCCAATACCCTGACCTGGGCTGAATTCGTCAGGGGTGGAACCCTGGCGCTCGGAAAATCTCCGGCGGTCTATCCCTCGTTCGAGATCCATGTAGTAGGCAATACCGTCTCCAACAAGCAGATTGCCGGGCTGGTCTTTGTCTCCCAGCAATCAGTCAACGCCGGGAGCGGTGTCATCACCCGGATCGACTACACCAACGGCAACCTCGAAGTCGACAGCGGGAACCCGACGCAACCCACGATTATTCAGATCAACGACCCGAACGGACGTTTTGGCCGCGCCCAAAGCCCCGACCCACGCTTCTCCGTCGATGATGCCAACCCGACCATCCATGCCGCCACCGGCTACCCGATGTGCGTGCCGCGCACGATTTCCGGGGACGATGCGCTCTGCCCGCAGAAAAACCGGCCAAAAGTGGTCACTCCGACCACGACCAACAACTGCCGCAACTTCAGCCAGGCTGGCGTCACGCCTCCGGCCAGCGGAGAGCTCTCGGGTCCAGCGGTGGGGCAAACCTATTGCAGCCAGTACGTCATGAAGAGATTCAGCGATGCGACACGTACGGCGACGGACCCCGACCCGACCCAACAGGCACCCTTCGAAGTCGGCGACTTCATCAGTTGGTCCGGCACTCTGTTCAAGTCAGCAACAACGGGCCTCCCGGACTTCGTCTCTGCACACACGATCGAGGCGAATGTCGGGATCTACACTCAACCGGGTTCGCAGCCCAGCTACCTGGCTATCGGGGAATTTGGCATCGGTACGGCCGATCCGGCCGCAACGGCCATCAACGGAGTAGCCCAAGAGACGCAGGACCGGATTTTCCTTGAAGCCTCGACCACCGACATCAAGACCCCGGTCGACATTTACCTGATAGATGTCAATCCATCGACGGGCGTACAAACCAATCGCTGGGTGACACCCTATGAGATGACGGGTGAATGCAACCCTGCGCTGGGCCTTGCGACCAGTTGCCTGGGAGCCTCGGGCGGTATTACCACACAGAACACCGGTCCTCAGCCACAACGCGCCAGATTGCGTGCGACCAAAGCGCCCGCTGGGCTGCTTAGCCAGCCGACGCGTACCTTGCGCGTCGTTGCACGGTCACTTTGCGTTCCGCAGCAAGCCTTATCCCAGGCCGGTGTGGACAGTTGCATCCAGAATGCGGCCCGGCTGACCGTCGCCAATGGACTGGTTGCCGGACAGTATGTGGCGCCGGTGTTCGAGTTCATCTTTCCGGAAGGCGTCAAGCCTGGCGATCCGGTGGTGCCTAACGACTTCTGGCACCTGCCGTTCATACGTAACGGCGAAGGCGCGACCTCCCCGACTGGCGTCGGCCCTCTGGATCCGACGCCATGGTGATCAAGGCCTGACCCTAGTGCAAAAAAAAACCGCCGCTCCCGGGAGGAAGCGGCGGTTCTTTTGAACATCCCCTAAGGCTTAGTAGCCCAGGTCGAAGTTCTCTTCTTTCATGTCCATCAGGTTGTTGGCGCCCGACAGCATGGTTGCGACGTGAGTGCGGGTACGCGGCAGAATGCGCTGGAAGTAGAAGCGCGCAGTCTGCAGCTTGGCGGTGTAGAACGCCTCTTCGGAAGTGCCGGCAGCCAGTTTCTCGGCAGCCAGACGCGCCATGTCAGCCCAGAAGTAGGCCAGGCAGGCGTAACCGGAGTACATCAGGTAGTCCACGGAGGCCGCGCCGACTTCTTCGCGATCCTTCATGGCGGCCATACCGACCTTCATAGTCAGCTCGCCCCATTCCTTGTTCAGTGCAGCCAGCGGCGCGACGAACTCTTGAACCGCTTCGTTGCCTTCGTTGGTCTGGCAGAACTTGTGGACGATCTTGGTGAAGCCTTTGAGAGCCTCGCCCTGGGTCATAAGCACTTTACGGCCCAGCAGGTCGAGTGCCTGGATACCGGTGGTGCCTTCGTACAGCATCGAAATGCGGCTGTCGCGAACGTTCTGCTCCATGCCCCACTCGGCGATGAAGCCGTGGCCGCCATAGATCTGCACGCCGTGGTTGGCCGCTTCAAAACCGACTTCGGTCATGAAGGCCTTGGCGATTGGCGTCATGAAGGCCAGCAGTGCGTCGGCTTTCTTCTTCTCTTCTTCGTCCACGCCGTACTTGACGATGTCGACTTGCTTGGCGGTGAAGTAAACCATCGCGCGGTTGCCTTCGGCGAACGCCTTCATGGTCAACAGCATACGACGTACGTCAGGGTGCACGATGATCGGGTCAGCGGCTTTGTCCGGCGCTTTCGGGCCAGTCAGCGAGCGCATTTGCAGACGGTCGCGAGCGTATTTCAGGCCGCCCTGGAAACCGACTTCAGCGTGGGCCAGGCCTTGCAGCGCGGTACCCAGACGAGCGGTGTTCATGAAGGTGAACATGCAGTTCAGGCCTTTGTTCGCCGGGCCGATCAGGAAACCGGTGGCGCCGTCGAAGTTCATCACGCAGGTGGCGTTGCCGTGGATGCCCATCTTGTGTTCCAGGGAACCGCAAGACACAGCGTTACGCGTGCCAACCGAGCCATCGGCGTTGGGCAGGAACTTCGGCACGATGAACAGGGAGATGCCTTTGGTGCCAGCCGGTGCATCCGGCAGGCGGGCCAGTACGATGTGGACGATGTTGTCGGCCATGTCGTGTTCACCGGCCGAGATGAAGATCTTGGTGCCGGAGACTTTGTAGGAACCGTCGGCCTGAGGCTCGGCCTTGGTGCGCAGCATGCCCAGGTCGGTGCCGCAGTGCGGCTCGGTCAGGCACATGGTGCCGGTCCATTCGCCGGAAACCAGCTTGGTCAGGTAGGCCTCTTGCTGCTCAGGGGTGCCGTGCTCGGAGATGGTGTTCATCGCACCGTGCGACAGCCCCGGGTACATGCCCCACGACCAGTTGGACTCGCCGACCATTTCACTGATGGCCAGGCCCAGGGATTCCGGCAAGCCTTGGCCGCCGTGCTCGACGTCATGAGCCAGGCTCGGCCAGCCGCCTTCAACGAATTGCTTGTAGGCTTCCTTGAAGCCAGTCGGCGTCTTAACGCCAGACTCGCTCCAGGTGCAGCCTTCGAGGTCGCCCACACGGTTCAGCGGAGCCAGTACCTGCTCACAAAACTTGGCGCCTTCCTCGAGAATGGCGTCAACCATGTCCGGCGTTGCGTCGGCACAAGCCGGAAGGCTCTGATAGTGCGCTTCGTAGCCGAGCAGTTCGTCACGAACGAAGCGAATATCACGCAAGGGGGCCTTGTAGTCAGGCATAGCGATAAACCTCTGCTGATGTAACCGGGAATGAACGACCGCATGGATTTGTTGTTGCGATCAAACAGTTGTTTGAAACATACGTTTACGCCGAAATCTTGTCAAGCGTCGATCTTTTGCCATTCGTCATCGCAGCTTTGGACACACAGGCACACGGCAACGCAGCCGCGCTTTCAAAGCAGCCCGCCACACTGAAAAGATTAGTTGAGCAAGAAAGACTTACGCAGAAAAACGCCGCGAACAGGCGCGGCGTCGAGGGTGCGGTATCAGTGAAGAATCAAGCGTAGGTATCGATCAACGTTCCGAGCACTTCATCGGAGGCCTTGGCGATTTTTACGCCCAGCTCCGCCTGAATCTTGCCTTGGGCCATTTCGACCACGTTGCTGGCCAGATCCGATTGCTGGCTACGATCAACCGATCGCAGACGATCGACCTGCGCCTCGGAAGACTGGCTGGTGACCGAACGTTCGATGGTGGTGTTGGCAATCTGCCCGGCGGCTTGATCGACTCGGTTCTGCCCTGTCTGAAGAGTGCTCAGACCGGCATAAAAAGCGGTGTTTCCTGAGATTTCCATGGGAGAACTCGTCCTTTCAAAGGATCAACAACGGCCATTGAAGCAGAGTGGCAGGCAAAACACCCGTCAAAAACACTAATGGCACAGTGCCTTGCAATAGGCAAAGCCCGCATTCCCAAACCTCAGTCCAACAGGTCCAGTTGCAAGTGCTCGGCCACGGCTTCTGCCGTCACGGTCTTGAGTTTGGGCACACGCCCCAGGCACGGCGCCGGGAGGCGCTCGGCCAGGGTGGCGAGGTTTTCTTCCAGCCGCGAGGTCTTCGGGTCGATGATGTTGGCCACCCATCCCGCCAGTTGCAAACCGTCCCGGGCGATCGCTTCGGCGGTCAACAAGGCATGGCTGATACACCCCAGGCGCACGCCGACCACCAGGATCACCGGCAGCTTCAATGCAATGGCCAGGTCCGACAGATTGTCCTGATCCGCCAAGGGTACGCGCCAGCCGCCAGCGCCTTCGATCAGGGTGAAGTCCGCCTGCAGCCCGAGAATCTGCCGCATCGGCGCCAGCAACGACTGCACCGTCAACGCCACGCCCGCCTCCCGTGCCGCCAGATGCGGAGCAATGGCCGGTTCGAAGGCCACCGGATTGACCTGTACGTAGGTCAGCGGCAGCGAACACTCCGCCAGCAAGGCCAGTGCATCGGCGTTGCGCAAGCCTTTGGGCGTCACATCGCACCCGGACGCGACCGGCTTGCCCGCCGCCGTGCTCAGCCCCGCCGAACGCGCCGCATGCAGCAGCCCCGCAGCGACTGTGGTTTTACCGACATCCGTATCCGTACCGGTGATGAAATAGGCTGCGCTCATAAGGGTTTCTCCAAAACGGCGTACACCACTTGATAAGTCGCCGGCAGGCCTCGGGCCTGACGAAACTGCTCATAAGCCTCGATCAAACCCAGAATCCGCGCCCGGCCAGTCAAGCCACCCGGTCGACCGGGATTGAGATTGTGCGCACCCAGCGCCTTGAGCTCATGGGTCAGGCTGCGCACATCCGGGTAATGCAGCACATGCGCAAGGTTTTGCAGACTGACCATCCTCAAGCCGCTGGCCGCACACAACTGCTGATAAACACCAAATTCCCGAAAGCGGTTGACGTGCACCATGCCATCGACCTGTCGCCAGCTGTCGCGCAGTTCAAACAACGTCCCTGTACAAAGACTAGCAAACGCAAAAATGCCACCCGGTTTCAGCACTCGATAAGCTTCACGAAGCACCGAGTCGAAGTCCGCACACCATTGCACCGCCAGGCTCGAGAAGATCAGGTCGCAGGTCGAGTCCTGGAGTGGCAAACGCTCGGCATCGCCCGCCACGAAATGCGTGGCACCGCCCAACGGCCGGGCGTGGTTGAGCATGCCCTCGGCGATATCCAGCGCCACACCGTGACTGCTCGGAAATTGCTCACCCAAGGCACGACTGAAATGCCCGGTGCCGCAGCCCAGGTCCAACCAACGCTGCGGTACAAAATCCTGCGGCAAACGCCGGAGCAATTGGCTGCCGACATCACGCTGCAACTCGGCCACGCTGTCGTAGCTTTGCGCCGCACGGGAGAAAGATGCAGCGACCTGGCGTTTGTCGGGCAAGCCGCCGGGCAGGTTGGGAAGGGATAAATCAGTCATCGCCGGACTCATGCAAAAAGGCCTGGATCGCCCCCGCCACACCGTGGGGATCTTCCAGAAGAAACGCGTGGCCGGCCTGCTCAATCAGACCGACTTCTATATCCGGCAGCAACGCCAGTAAATCGCCCGCCGCCTCCGCCGGTACCAGCCCGTCGAGGCCGGCGAACAGATGCAGTTGCGGACCCCGGAACGATTGCATTGCCTGCCGTGTATCCAGTTGCGCAAGTACTTGCAGACCGCTCAGCAGCACTGGCGCGGCGGTGTTCGGTGCGCCAGCGAGCAAAAGCCGCGACAATCCGCGCGGGTCTTCGGCGCCTTGGGCGCAGAGCAGTGAAAAGCGTTTCAAGGTCGCGCGCGGATCGGCTGCACATCCCGCCAGAAACGCATCGAAGGTTTCCCCAGGCATGGCGGCTGACCAATGTTCATGCGCGACAAAAGACGCGTTGCTGGCCAGCGTGAACACGCCGCAGCAGCGATCGCCACGCCGGGCCGCCAGTTCGCAGGCAAGCATGCCACCCAATGACCAGCCGCCCAGCCAGGCGTCTTGCGGCAATGTCGCATCAAGCTCATCGAGCCACTCTTGAAGATCGCTCGACTCCAGGTCGGGCAACGGCTCGATCTCGACACGCAGGTGCTCGTCCAGGCCGCGTAAAGCCGCAGCCAAAGGCTCCAGCGGTGAAACGCCGAGGCCCCAGCCGGGCAGCAGAATCAAACGATCACGCATGGCTTGGCTCCGGCTGCAGTTGTTGAAAACAATCGGCCAGTCCGTTTAACAATAGCTGCACCTGGGCCTCGCTGTGGGCTGCCGTCAGCGTGACCCGCAGTCGGGCGCTGCCAGCGGGTACGGTCGGCGGGCGAATCGCGGTCACCATCAACCCGCGCTCGCGCAGCATTTGCGAAAGACGCACAGCGCGCCCGGCATCACCGACCATGATCGGTTGAATCGGTGTGAAGCTGTCCATGAGTTCCAGGCCGATCTGTTCGGCACCCTGGCGGAACTGGCGGATCAGCGTCTGCAAATGCTCGCGGCGCCAGTGTTCGCTGCGCAGCAGTTCCAGGCTTTTCAACGTGGCGCAGGCCAGCGCCGGTGGCTGGCTGGTGGTGTAGATGTAGGGACGGGCAAACTGGATCAGACTTTCAATCAGCTCTTCGCTGCCGGCCACAAAGGCGCCCGCCGTACCGAAGGCTTTGCCGAGGGTGCCGACCAGCACCGGAACCTCTTCCTGGCTCAAACCGAAATGCTCGACGACGCCGCCACCGTTGGCACCCAGCGGTCCGAAACCATGGGCATCGTCGACCATCAACCAGGCGCCTTTGGCCTTGGCCTCTCGGGCCAGTGCCGGCAAGTCGGCGATATCGCCGTCCATGCTGAACACGCCGTCGGTGACCACCAGAGTATTGCCGGTGGCTTTTTCCAGGCGCTTGGCCAGGCTCACCGGGTCGTTGTGCAAGTAGCGATTGAACCGCGCGCCGGACAGCAGCCCTGCGTCGAGCAGCGACGCATGATTGAGCCGGTCTTCGAGCACCGTATCACCCTGCCCCACCAGCGCCGTAACCGCACCGAGGTTGGCCATATAACCGGTGGTGAACAGCAGCACCCGCGGGCGACCGGTCAGGTCGGCCAAGGCTTCTTCCAGGGCATGGTGCGGGGCGCTATGGCCGATGACCAGATGTGAGGCGCCGCCACCCACCCCCCACTTAGAAGCGCCGGCACGCCAGGCTTCGATCACTTGTGGATGATTGGCCAGCCCCAGGTAGTCGTTATTACAGAACGCCAGCAACGGCTTGCCATCAACCACCACTTGCGGCCCTTGCGGGCTTTCGAGCAGCGGACGCTGGCGGTAGAGATTTTCGGCACGACGGGCAGCAAGGCGTGCGGCGAGATCGAAAGACATGCAGGCCTCGCGAAAAAGAAAGAAACATCAATTCCTGTAGGAGCTGCCGCAGGCTGCGATCTTTTGATCTTGATTTTTTAAGATCAAAAGATCGCAGCCTGCGGCAGCTCCTACAGAGAGCGATCAGACGGCGGCGTTATAGAACTGCTCGCTGCTCTTCTGCTCCACCAGCGCCTGCTCGATCGCCGCCTGATGCACTTCATCGGCGTGCTCTTCGCGGGCTTCCGGCAGGATCCCCAGGCGCCCGAACAGTTGCATGTCCTTGTCGGCCTGCGGGTTGGCGGTGGTCAGCAGTTTCTCGCCGTAGAAAATCGAGTTGGCACCGGCGAAGAACGCCAGAGCCTGCATCTGCTCGTTCATGGCTTCGCGGCCCGCAGAAAGGCGCACGTGGGATTGCGGCAGCAGGATGCGCGCGACCGCGAGCATGCGGATGAAATCGAACGGGTCGACGTCGTCGGCATTTTCCAGCGGCGTACCGGCGACTTTCACCAGCATGTTGATCGGCACCGACTCCGGATGCTCCGGCAGGTTGGCCAGCTGGATCAGCAGGTTGGCGCGGTCGTCCAGCGACTCGCCCATGCCGAGGATGCCGCCGGAGCAGATCTTCATCCCCGACTCACGCACATAGGCCAGGGTTTGCAGGCGCTCGCTGTAGGTGCGGGTGGTGATGATGCTGCCGTAGAACTCCGGCGATGTATCGAGGTTGTGGTTGTAGTAGTCGAGACCGGCCTTGGCCAGCGCCTCGGTCTGCTCCTGATCCAGGCGGCCGAGGGTCATGCAGGTTTCCAGACCCAGGGCTTTCACACCTTCCACCATCTTCAGAACATATGGCATGTCCTTGGCCGACGGGTGCTTCCACGCCGCCCCCATGCAGAAGCGGGTCGACCCGATGGCCTTGGCGCGAGCAGCCTCTTCGAGGACCTTCTGCACTTCCATCAGTTTTTCTTTTTCCAGGCCGGTGTTGTAGTGACCGGACTGCGGACAATATTTGCAATCTTCCGGGCAGGCGCCGGTCTTGATCGACAACAGGGTCGACACCTGAACGCGGTTGGCGTCGAAATGTGCGCGGTGCACCGTCTGCGCCTGGAATAACAGGTCATTGAATGGCTGAACGAAGAGTGCTTTGACTTCGGCCAAAGACCAGTCATGACGCAGGGTTGCAGTGGTGCTGGCGCTCATGGGTGTTTCCTTTGAATTATGCTTTGGCATGCGGCAGGGTCATGGAATGTCACAGCCGCCTCACAGATGTTTCGGCATATTTAAGGAAGAGCGATGCGCTGTCAACCACTGAGCAAAGGACTGGTTTACATCTGGTCAAAAAACAAACAACCGTGTCTTTTGTGCGATGAACCCGCCGACGGCATCGCCCCTGTCTGCACGGCCTGCGAAACCGAGTTGCCCTGGCTGGGCGATCACTGCCGAACCTGCGCCCTGCCGCTCCCGGCCGCGGGCCTGACCTGCGGCCATTGCCTGAAGCAGCCACCGGCCTTCGAACAGGTGATTGCCCCATGGACCTACAGCTTTCCGGTTGACAGCCTGATTACCCGTTTCAAGCACAATGCAAAGTGGCCGTTTGGCCGCTTGCTCGCCGAACTTCTCGCTCAATACCTGCAACATCGCTTCGAAGACGATCTGCAGCGACCCCATGCGCTGATTCCGGTACCACTGGCCAACCGGCGCCTGCGCCAGCGCGGGTTCAACCAGGCGGCGATGCTGGCCCGCTGGTTGAGTGACGCTCTGGACATTCCATGCGACGAACGGTTGCTGCTGCGAACCCAGGACACCGACGCCCAACAGGCCTTGAATGCCCAAGCACGCCGCAAGAACTTGCGCAACGCTTTCACCCTGATACCCGGTGCCGCCGTCAAAGGCCGGCACCTGGCCCTGATCGACGACGTCCTTACCACCGGTGCCACGGCCCAGGCCCTGGCCTGGCTGTTGATCGACGCCGGTGCAGCGCGGGTCGACGTCTATTGCCTGGCCCGTACGCCCAAACCCGGCGAGACACCCTGACTTGACTCGCGCGTCCCAAGCCGCCAACGTCCTCCCCATCGCCACCACCCAAAGCGACTTGCCATGTCTTTGCCCACCTTGTTGTCCCAGCACATTGTCCGCCGTCCGCAGCGCATCGCCCTGCTGCAGCACATCGCCGAGCAAGGCTCGATCACCCGTGCGGCAAAAAGCGCGGGCCTGAGCTACAAGGCTGCCTGGGATGCCATTGATGAGTTGAATAACCTGGCGCAGAAGCCGTTGGTGGAGCGGATTGTCGGCGGCAAGGGCGGTGGCGGTGCCCGCCTCTCCAAAGAAGGCGAGCGGGTGCTGCGGCTGTACCAGAAGCTGCAAGCCTTGCAGGCCCAGGTGCTGGAAGCCGCTGAAGATGCCAGCGACCTCGACCTGCTCGGGCGCTTGATGCTGCGCACCAGCGCGCGCAATCAGTTGCACGGCAAGGTGATGGCGATCGAGTCCCAGGGACGCAACGACCTGATTCGTCTCGAAGTCGCCGAGGGCTTGATCGTCGATGCGCAAATCACCCACGACAGCACCGAGCGCCTGGAACTGCAGATCGGCACCGAAGTCGTGGCCTTGATCAAGGCCGGCTGGCTCGATGTGCTGGAGATCGATTCAGCCGAAACGCCGGGAAACAATTGCCTGAAAGGCACCATCGAGAAAATTCTCGACGCCGACGACGGCCCCAGCGAGGTGCGCATCACCCTGCCTAACGGCCTGACCCTGTGCGCGCTGGACGAACCAACGCACCTGCGGGCATTGGGGCTGACCTGCGGCAAACCGGTGCGCGTGGAGTTTTCGCCCTCCAGGGTTCTGCTGGGTACACCGCTTTAAGCAAACTGCAACAAAAGGTTCATTACTCATCATTAAGGTGTCTGCAAAACCGCAGGGAGCCTGAAATGAGCCTATTAGAAGAAAACCAGTCCACCGACCTCGAAACCATGGTCGGCCTCAGTCGTCGCCGCTTCATCAGCGCAGGTGCCCTGTGCGGCGCGGCGATGTTCCTCGGCGGCAACCTGCTGAGCCGCAGCGTGATGGCCGCCAGCGTCAGCGCCGGTAACAGCCAGTTGCTGGGTTTTGACAGCATTGCCGCCGCCACCAGCGACGCCATCACCCTGCCCCCGGGCTACAAGTCCTCGGTGCTGATCAGCTGGGGCCAGCCCCTGCACAAGGACGGCCCGGCGTTCGACCCGAGCGGCAACGGCAGCGCCGAGCATCAGGAAGCCCAGTTCGGCGACAACAACGACGGCATGAGCCTGTTCGAGTTTCCGGGCGAAAAAGACCGTGCGCTGATGGCGATCAACAACGAATACACCAACTACCGCTACCTCTACGCCCACGGCGGCATGCCGCAATCGGCGCAAGACGTGCGCAAGGCGCTGGCCTGTGAAGGTGTGTCGGTGATTGAAGTGCAGCGCAAGAACGGCCAATGGCAATTCGTCCAGGGCTCGCGCTACAACCGCCGCATTCACGGCAATGCGCCGATCACCCTGAGCGGCCCGGCCGCCGGCCATGCCCTGCTGAAGACCAGCGCAGATCCCCAGGGCAAGAACGTTCTCGGCACCTTCCAGAACTGCGCCAACGGCAAGACGCCGTGGGGCACCTATCTGACCTGTGAAGAAAACTTCACCGACTGCTTCGGCAGCAGCAACGCCGAGCAGAAGTTCGACCCGGCGCAAAAACGCTACGGCGCGGTGGTGACCAGCAAAGAGATCAACTGGCACCAGCACGACGAGCGCTTCGACCTGGCCAAGAACCCCAACGAGCTCAACCGTCATGGCTGGGTGGTGGAAATCGATCCGTTCGATCCGCAGTCGACGCCGGTCAAACGCACCGCCCTGGGCCGCTTCAAACACGAAAACGCCGCCCTGGCCGAAACCGGCGATGGCCATGCCGTGGTGTACATGGGCGACGACGAGCGCGGCGAGTTCATCTACAAATTCGTCAGCCGCGACAAGATCGACCACAAGAACCCCAAGGCCAACCGCGACATTCTCGATCACGGCACCCTCTATGTGGCGCGTTTCGATGCCGGGGACGGCAACGCCGATCACCCGAAAGGCCAGGGTGAATGGATCGAGTTGACCCACGGCAAAAACGGCATCGACGCCAGCAGCGGCTTTGCCGATCAGGCAGAAGTGCTGATCCACGCCCGTCTCGCCGCCAGTGTGGTGAAAGCCACGCGCATGGATCGCCCGGAATGGATCGTGGTCAGCCCCAAGGATGGCCAGGTCTACTGCACATTGACCAACAACGCCAAGCGCGGCGAAGACGGACAACCGGTGGGCGGACCGAACCCGCGGGAGAAGAACGTCTACGGCCAGATCCTGCGCTGGCGCACCGAGCGTGACGATCACGCTTCACACACCTTTGCCTGGGACCTGTTTGTGGTGGCCGGCAACCCGGCCGCACATGCCGGGACGCCCAAGGCCGGCTCGTCGAACATCACGCCGCAGAACATGTTCAACAGCCCGGACGGCTTGGGCTTCGACAAGGCCGGACGCTTGTGGATCCTGACCGACGGTGATGTGAGCAACACCGGTGACTTTGCCGGCATGGGCAATAACCAGATGCTCTGCGCTGATCCGGCGACCGGCGAGATTCGCCGCTTCATGGTCGGGCCGGTGGGCTGCGAGGTGACCGGGATCAGCTTCTCGCCGGACCAGAAAACACTGTTTGTCGGGATCCAGCACCCGGGTGAAAACGGTGGCTCGACCTTCCCCGAGCATTTGCCCAATGGCAAGCCGCGCTCATCGGTGATGGCGATTTCGCGGGAAGATGGCGGGATCGTCGGCGCCTGATCCGGCCTCTTCGCGGGCAAGCCCGCTCCCACAGGGATTCATGTGGTCCTTGTGGGAGCGGGCTTGCCCCGGGCGGCGTTCCGACGAAGGCGTCAGCCCAGACACCACACATCTCAAGCCCACCCCCTAAAGCCCTGCCGTCTGCGCTACCATGCCTGGCCGGACGCAGCAGCCTGCTGCGCGCAGGAGTCAGCATGGCCCACCCGTTTGAAACCCTTACGCCAGACCTCGTGCTCGATGCCGTCGAAAGCATCGGCTTTCTCAGCGACGCGCGCATCCTGGCGCTCAACAGCTACGAGAACCGCGTCTATCAGGTCGGTATCGAAGACGCCGAGCCGCTGATCGCCAAGTTCTACCGGCCGCAACGCTGGTCCAACGAAGCGATTCTGGAAGAACACCAATTCACCGCCGAACTCGCCGATTGCGAGGTGCCGGTCGTGGCGCCGTTGATTCACAACGGTGAAACCCTGCACGAACACAGCGGTTTCCGTTTTACCCTGTTCCCCCGCCGCGGCGGCCGCGCACCGGAGCCGGGCAACCTCGATCAACTGTATCGCCTGGGTCAGTTGCTCGGACGCCTGCACGCGGTCGGCTCGACCCGGCCGTTCGAACACCGTGAAGCGCTGGCGGTGAAAAACTTCGGCCATGACTCGCTGGCCACGTTGCTCGACGGCAACTTCATCCCCCGCAGTCTGCTGCCGGCCTACGAGTCGGTGGCCCGCGACCTGCTAAAGCGTGTGGAAGATGCCTACATCAACACGCCGCACCAGAACATCCGCATGCATGGTGACTGCCACCCCGGCAACATGATGTGCCGCGACGAGATGTTCCATATCGTCGACCTCGACGACTGCCGCATGGGCCCGGCGGTACAGGACATCTGGATGATGCTCGCCGGCGATCGCCAGGATTGCCTGAGCCAGTTGTCGGAACTGATGGATGGCTACAACGAATTCCACGACTTCGACCCGCGTGAACTGGCGCTGATCGAGCCCTTGCGCGCCCTGCGTCTGTTGCACTACAGCGCGTGGCTCGCCCGTCGCTGGGACGATCCGGCGTTCCCCCGCAGCTTTCCGTGGTTCGGCACCGAGCGTTACTGGGGTGATCAGGTGTTGGCATTGCGTGAGCAGTTGGCCGCGCTCAATGAAGAGCCACTGAAACTCTTCTGACAAACACAGACCCCATGTGGGAGCGGGCTTGCTCGCGAAGGCGGCGTGTCAGTCGACATCAATGTTGAATGACACGCCGCCTTCGCGAGCAAACCCGCTCCCACAGGTACTGTGTTCACAAATGACCTACCTATTCAGTCAGGACATTCGCAGACAAATCTCCTTACAATCCCTTCTTTGTTAGCTGCCTAAGCAAGGATTCTGCATGCAAGCCGCCAACCCGCGTCGCGGGTACATTCTGGGCCTGAGTGCCTACATCATTTGGGGACTTTTCCCCCTTTACTTCAAAGCCATCGCCAGCGTGCCCGCCGTGGAAATCATCATCCACCGAGTGTTGTGGTCGGCATTGTTCGGCGCCTTGTTGCTGATGGTATGGAAGCATCCCGGCTGGTGGCGCGAGCTGCGGGAGAACCCGCGACGCCTGGCGATCCTGGCCCTGAGCGGTGCGCTGATCGCGGCCAACTGGCTGACCTACGTCTGGTCGGTGAACAACGGCCGCATGCTGGAGGCCAGCCTCGGTTACTACATCAACCCCTTGGTGAACGTGTTGCTGGGCATGCTGATCCTTGGCGAACGACTACGGCGCATGCAGTGGATTGCCGTCGGTCTGGCGGCTGTGGGTGTGGCACAACAGGTCTGGCAAGTCGGCAGCCTGCCGTGGGTGTCGCTGGTGCTGGCACTGACCTTCGGTTTCTACGGGCTGATTCGCAAGCAGGCACCGGTCAAGGCACTGCCCGGGCTGGTGGTGGAAACCTGGATGCTGGTGCCGATCGCCATTGCCTGGTTGCTGTTCAACCCGACCGCCCACAGCGCTCAGGCCGAGTTCTGGACCACGTCAGAAGCCTGGTGGCTGGTGGCCGCCGGGCCGGTCACACTGGTGCCGCTGGTCTGCTTCAACGCGGCTGCACGGCATTTGCCCTACACGACACTGGGCTTTCTCCAGTACCTGGCGCCGACATTGGTACTACTGCAAGCGGTCCTGCTGTTTGGCGAGCACCTGTCGTCAAGCACCCTGGTAGCGTTCATGTTCATCTGGGCCGGTCTGGCGGTTTACAGCGTGGATGCGTGGCTCAGTTTGCGTCGCCGCAGCTGATCAAAAAACATACAAACCTCTACAGGCCACGGGTTCCGTGGCCTGCATCATTCTTTCCCAAGGTTATCCACAGCGTGATCCCCGCCGATTGTGCGCAAGTGGCTGAAAGTGCTGGTTTTTTGATCAGATCCTGAAGAACCCCGGTCGGCGTGGCCTGGCGGGGTGTCTCTACAGGTTATCCACAGGCCGGTGCACGTTTAACTTGGATAACCTGATCAGGGCTCACTGCGCAGCACCAATTCGACCATCAGATCGTCGGCCAGGGTTTCAAGGCGCGATTGCAGGACGTCCAGCGACAGCGTCAGCGGAACGGCAAGAATCGCTTCGGCATGGAACAACGGCTCGCTGCTCATCGGTGCCGGACGCACTTCGGTAACCAACCGTTCCAGACTCACCCCCTGCTCGTTCAACAAGCGTGTGATGTCACGCACGATCCCCGGGCGATCATTGCCCACCAGTTCCATCGCGATCGGCTTCCAGGTGCAGGATTGTTCGATGCTGCTTTCGGCGATCAATACGCGGATACCCTGGGTGGACAAGCCTTGCAGGGCATCGACCAATTCGTCATAGGCCTCGGCCGGCACCCCCACCCGCAGAATGCCGGCGAATTGTCCGGCCATGCGCGACATGCGGCTTTCCAGCCAGTTGCCGCCGTGCTCGGCAATGCATTGGGCAATGCGCTCGACTTGCCCGGGCTTGTCCGGTGCAAAAACGGTGAGTACGAGGTGGTCCATGGCGCAGCCCTCTGGTCATGATTTTTGTGACAGAGAACCAAGTATAGGCAAGGGTTGAAAGGTGCCTGGGCAGATCCGGAATCAAAGGTGTATCGACTGCCCCCTTCGCGGGCAAGCCCGCTCCCACAGGGTCATGCACTGTCCTTGTGGGAGCGGGCTTGCTCGCGAAGGGATGCACCGCCGATCTGACCGACCAAACAAATAGTGTACAACTTTTGATATTTAACTGGAACAATCTACTGGTTTTTTGAGAACATCCTGTTCCGCGCCGTGACTGCAATGCGTCATGGGGTCGCAGAACGACGTGATTAGTCTAATTTTCACATCCGCAATTCATCATGTAGTATGCCGCAGCGCGCACTACATAACGTTGGATCGATGTCTGCCGCCGGCCCGTTCGCAACCCTGAAAGCCCTGTCAGCAAGGCCCCAAGCCGTTGATTGGTCCCAACCCAGCCGCCCGTCATGGGCATGTACTGGCAGAGGGGTTTGTGGTTTAAATGGCCAATGGCTTCATTGTTAATTTGAAGAGCTGAAAAGCGAAATAGCTGAGCAGAGTGAGGCAAGCAATGACTGAACACGTTCAAGTCGGTGGCCTGCAGGTCGCCAAAGTCCTGTTCGACTTCGTGAACAACGAAGCCATTCCCGGTACCGGCCTCACCGCCGATAAGTTCTGGGCCGGTGCCGACAAGGTCATCCATGACCTGGCGCCGAAGAACAAAGCCCTACTCGCCAAACGCGATGATTTCCAGGCTCGTATTGATTCCTGGCACCAGGAACGCGCCGGTCAGGCGCACGACGCCGTGGCCTATAAAGCCTTCCTGCAAGACATCGGTTATCTGCTGCCAGAAGCGGCCGATTTCCAGGCAACGACGCAAAACGTCGATGACGAAATCGCCCGCATGGCCGGCCCGCAGCTCGTGGTGCCGGTGATGAACGCCCGCTTTGCCCTCAACGCCTCGAACGCCCGCTGGGGCTCGCTGTACGACGCGCTCTACGGCACCGACGCCATCAGCGAAGCCAACGGTGCGGAAAAAGGCAAAGGCTACAACAAGGTTCGCGGTGACAAGGTCATCGCCTTCGCCCGTGCCTTCCTCGACGAAGCGGCGCCATTGGCGGCCGGCTCCCACGTCGATTCCACCGGCTACAAGATCGTCGACGGCAAACTGGTGGTCGCCCTTAAAGGCGGCAGCAACACCGGCCTGCGCAACGACGCTCAGTTGATCGGCTTCCAGGGCGATGCCGCTGCACCGACCGCGATCCTGCTGAAAAACAACGGCCTGCATTTCGAAATCCAGGTCGACGCCAGCACCCCGGTCGGCCAGACCGACGCGGCCGGCGTCAAAGACATCCTGATGGAAGCCGCACTGACCACCATCATGGACTGCGAAGACTCGGTTGCCGCCGTCGACGCCGATGACAAAGTGGTGATCTACCGCAACTGGCTCGGCCTGATGAAGGGCGATCTGTCGGAAAGCGTCGCCAAGGGCGGTCAGACCTTTACCCGCACCATGAACGCCGACCGCACCTACACCGCGGTCGATGGCAGTGAACTGAGCCTGCACGGTCGTTCGTTGCTGTTCGTGCGCAACGTTGGCCACCTGATGACCATCGACGCGATCCTCGACAAAGAGGGCAACGAAGTGCCGGAAGGCATTCTCGATGGCCTGGTGACCTGCCTGTCGGCGATCCACAACCTCAACGGCAACAGCTCGCGCAAGAACAGCCGCACCGGCTCGGTCTATATCGTGAAGCCGAAGATGCACGGCCCTGAAGAAGCCGCGTTCACCAACGAGCTGTTCGGTCGTATCGAAGACGTGCTGGGCCTGCCACGCAACACCTTGAAAGTCGGGATCATGGACGAGGAGCGTCGTACCACGATCAACCTCAAGGCCTGTATCAAGGCGGCGAGCGAGCGTGTGGTGTTCATCAACACCGGTTTCCTCGACCGCACTGGCGATGAAATCCACACCTCCATGGAAGCCGGCCCGATGGTGCGCAAGGCGGACATGAAGGCGGAAAAGTGGATCGGCGCCTACGAGAACTCCAACGTCGATATCGGTCTGAGCACCGGCCTGCAAGGTCGCGCACAGATCGGTAAAGGCATGTGGGCCATGCCGGACCTGATGGCAGCGATGCTCGAACAGAAAATCGCTCACCCGCTGGCCGGTGCCAACACCGCCTGGGTACCTTCGCCGACCGCCGCTGCACTGCACGCGCTGCACTACCACAAGGTCGACGTGTTCGCCCGTCAGGCCGAACTGGCCAAACGTGCCCATGCATCGGTAGACGACATCCTGACCATCCCGCTGGCGGTGAACCCGCAGTGGACCGCCGAACAGATCAAGAACGAACTGGACAACAATAGCCAGGGCATTCTCGGTTACGTGGTGCGCTGGATCGACCAGGGCGTCGGTTGTTCGAAAGTGCCGGACATCAATGATGTCGGCCTGATGGAAGACCGTGCCACGCTGCGTATTTCCAGCCAGCACATCGCCAACTGGCTGCGCCATGGCGTCGTCACCGAAGAGCAGGTCATGGAAAGCCTCAAGCGCATGGCGCCGGTGGTTGACCGTCAGAACGCCGGCGACGCGCTGTACCGTCCGCTGGCCCCGAACTTCGACAGCAACATCGCCTTCCAGGCAGCGGTCGAACTGGTGGTCGAAGGTACCAAACAGCCGAACGGCTACACCGAGCCGGTCCTGCACCGTCGTCGTCGCGAGTTCAAGGCCGCCAATGGCCTGTAACTGAGCGTCTGCGCCGGAGATGAAAAAGCCCTGATCGAAAGATCAGGGCTTTTTTGTTTGCATGATTTATTTCTCTTTGTGGGCGCGGGCTTGGACTAAGGCTCAATCCCAAGCTCATGCCTGACCAACTCCAGCAGCTTGCCGGCATCGATCGGCTTGAGCAGAAAGTCCACCACATTCAAATGCATCGCGGCGATCGCATCTTTTACGTCGGCATCGCCCGAGACGATGATGACCGGCAACGCCGCCCGTACCGACTCGCGCACCTGTCGGATCAGGTCCAGACCGTCGACATGCCCCATGCGCAGGTCGGTAATCACCAGTCCGATCGAAGGTTTCTCTTCCAGCATCTTGAGTGCCGCTTCGCCACTGGCCGCGGTCAGGCAACGAATACCGTCCAGTGCCAGGATCTCTGACAGCAGCTCCCGGGCGTCTTTATCGTCGTCGACGATCAGCACCCGTTGCGGTGGCAGGTCAGGTTCCAGCATGACTGCACTCAGCGCTTCGCGCTCGGCGTCGCTCAAAATATCGTGGTCGGACATGGCTTTCTCTACATATTCAATACAATTCCCTAGCACAGTGGTGAGACATCGCTAAGCAGGCCATCAATGTGCACCTCGTCGGAAAATTTTCCAAGAGGGCACAAGAGAGGTTTTTCGTACGCTTGCGTAGGATTCTTCCGACATTTCAGGATGCTAAAAGCCTACCTAGACTTACGTCCAATGGGCACCCCGGCCACAGGGGTCGACCATGTCCGGGTCATCCGACTACAACAATTCAAAAAAGACTGCGGTAATGGTTATGAGTAAAGCGGACGCCTTCACACAGGCAGGGAAAACCGCGGTGTTGCAGAACATCCAGGGTACGTTGCAATTCCTTCAGCGCTTCCCGCCTTTCAATCAGATGGAACACGCGCACCTGGCGTATCTGGTCGAGCAATGTCAGCTGCGTTTCTACGCCCCCGGCGAGAGCATCATCAAACCCGTCGACGGCCCGGTCGAGCACTTCTATATCGTCAAGCAAGGCCGGGTCGTGGGCGAGCGTCCGGATACGGCAAAAGGTGGCACCGAAACAGTCTTCGAGATCACCACCGGCGAGTGTTTCCCCCTCGCGGCGTTGCTGGGTGAACGGGCGACCCGTACCGAGCACCTCGCCGGCGAAGACACCTTTTGCCTGCAGCTGAACAAGCCGGCGTTCATCCGCCTGTTTTCGCTATCGGACACCTTCCGCAACTTCGCCCTGCGCTGCGTCAGCAGCCTGCTGGATCAGGTCAACCAGCAAGTGCAGCAAAAAGCCGTGGAAACCCTCGGTACCCAATATTCGCTCAATACCCGACTGGGTGAATTGGCCATGCGCCATCCGGTGTCATGCGCCCCGCAGACCCCCTTGCGCGAAGCCGTGACGTTGATGCACGAACAGCAGGTCGGCAGCATCGTGGTGGTCGATGAACTCAAGGCGCCCCTGGGGATTTTCACCCTGCGCGACCTGCGTCAGACCGTGGCCAACGGCAGCAGCGATTTCAACGAAGCCATCGAAGGGCACATGACCCGGGCACCGTTTTTCCTGTCGCCGGATCACAGTGCATTCGACGCGGCAATTGCCATGACCGAGCGTCACATCGCCCATGTCTGCCTGGTCAAGGACCAACGCTTGTGCGGCGTGGTTTCCGAGCGCGATCTGTTTTCCCTGCAACGGGTCGACCTGGTGCACCTGGCGCGCACCATCCGCAACGCGCAGAAGGTGGAAAACCTGGTGGCGCTGCGGGGCGAAATCGGCCAACTGGTCGAGCGCATGCTGGCCCATGGCGCGTCTTCCACGCAGATCACCCACATCATTACCCTGCTCAACGATCACACCGTGTGCCGGGTGATCGAACTGACCCTCGCCGAAAAAGGTGATCCCGGCGTGCCATTCAGTTGGCTGTGCTTCGGCAGTGAAGGCCGTCGCGAGCAGACCCTGCACACCGATCAGGACAACGGCATTCTGTTCGAAGCCAGGGACGCAGCCCATGCCGCCGAGATTCGCGGCAAGTTGTTGCCCATCGCCCAGCAGATCAATCAGAGCCTGGCGCTGTGCGGCTTCACCTTGTGCAAGGGCAATATCATGGCCGGCAACCCCGAGCTGTGCCTGTCCCGGGCCGAATGGGCGCGGCGCTTTGCGGCGTTCATCCGCGAGGCCACCCCGGAGAACCTGCTGGGTTCGAGCATCTATTTCGATTTGCGCGTGGTCTGGGGCAGCGAGCAAGGCTGCGAGCAGTTGCGTCGGGGCATTCTCGATCAGGTCGGTGACAACCGTTTGTTCCAGCGCATGATGGCCGAGAATGCGTTGCGCAATCGCCCGCCCGTAGGGCGTTTGCGCGAGTTCGTGCTGACGCGCAAGAATGGCGAGAAAGCCACCCTGGATTTGAAAGTTCAGGGGCTGACCCCATTTGTCGACGGCGCCCGGCTGCTGGCCCTGGCCCATGGCATCGAGGCCAATAACACGCTGGAGCGTTTTCGCCAATTGGTCGCCAAAGAGGTCATCGAACCCCTGGACGGCGCCGCGTACGAAGAGGCCTATCACTTCATTCAGCAAACCCGCATGCAGCAACATCAATTACAGACCCGGGAAAATTTTCCCTACTCGAATCGGGTCGATCCCGACAGCCTCAATCATCTGGACCGACGCATCCTGCGTGAGTCCCTGCGTCAGGCCCAACGCCTGCAGAGCAGCCTGACCTTGCGGTATCAGTTATGAGCCTGTTTTCCTGGCTGCGCCCGCCGAGTCCCACCCTGCCCGCCGACCTGCAACATCGCCTGGAACGCTTGCCGGCCGCTGCAGCCCTGGGCGAATGCAGCCTGCGTGAGCAGCGCTGGGTCGTGCTCGATCTGGAAACCACCGGGCTGAACCTGAACAAGGACCATGTGTTGTCGATTGGTGCGGTGGCGATCGAGGACGGGGCCATCGACTTTCGCCAGCAGTTCGAACGCACCTTGCAATATCCGCAAGTCAAACTCGGTCCCAGCGTGCTGATCCACGGCATTGGTCCCAGCGCCATTGCGGCGGGCAGCGATCCCGCAGAAGCGCTGGTGGACCTGATGGAATACCTCGGTGACAGCCCGGTACTGGCCTTCCACGCGCCGTTTGACCAGCACATGCTCGGCCGTGCGCTGAAAGATCACTTGGGTTTCAAGTTGCAGCATCCGTTTCTGGACGTGGCGGACATTGCACCGCTGCTATGCCCCCAGGCGCACTTTCGCGAGGCCGGGCTGGACGATTGGATCGACTGGTTCAAGCTCGAAGTCTTCGAACGCCACCACGCCAGCGCCGACGCCCTGGCCACCGCTGAACTGGCGCTGATCCTGTTCAGTCGCGCACGGCAGCAGCAGATTCATAGCCCGTTGAATTTGCAACAGCGCTTGAGTCAGTGGAAGCGTCGGCAACAAGCGCCGTCCTTCTAGAGCTGTATGTAATCCTGTGGCGAGGGGGCTTGTCGGATCGCCGCACCGCCCCGTTGGGTCGCGAAGCGGCCCTCTACACTTCTCCCGCTAGATCGCGACCGCTGGTTTGACGGCTGCTTCGCAGCCGAACGGGGGCAAGCCCCCTCGCCACAGGTTTGGAGCGCCATCCCATCTCCCCCCACCCGACCAATGCCGATTGCGGACCACCCGCACCTCTGCCACAATCGCGAACAATTCTCGTTAGTTAATACTTCCCAAGCGGTGATGCGGCGTGTCGTCAGTCCCAAGCCCTCAAAGTGAGCTCGTCGGTGCGTTATATCGCGACCATCGCGGTTGGCTATTGGCCTGGCTTCGACGCAATGTCGCCTGCCCACAGCGGGCCGAAGACCTGAGCCAGGACACTTTTGTGCGCTTGCTGGGCCGCGAGGAACTGAAGGAACCACGCGAACCCCGGGCATTCCTGGTGGCCATCGCCAAGGGCCTGCTGTTCGATTACTTCCGTCGCGCCGCGCTGGAGCAGGCTTACCTCACCGAACTGATGCTGATTCCCGAAGCCGAACAACCGTCGGCGGAAGAGCAGCAGATGATCCTCGAAGACCTGAAAAACATTGACCGTTTGCTCGGCAAGCTTTCCACCAAGGCCCGG
Organism: Pseudomonas sp. Pseusp49; assembly: GCF_059491875.1. Taxonomy (NCBI): domain Bacteria; kingdom Pseudomonadati; phylum Pseudomonadota; class Gammaproteobacteria; order Pseudomonadales; family Pseudomonadaceae; genus Pseudomonas; species Pseudomonas sp. Pseusp49. The sequence goes on from NZ_CP168514.1 coordinate 6,257,381, forward strand.
GCGGCGTTCCTCTACAACCGTCTCGACGGTCTTGGCCACGCAGAAATCGCCGAGCGCCTGGGGGTATCGGTGCCGCGGGTGCGCCAGTACCTGGCCCAAGGCATTCGCCAATGCTACATCGCACTGTATGGTGAGCCGACATGAACCCGGTCAATTCCAAACCGGTATCGGCCAACGTGCTGGACGCGGCGATTGCCTGGCAGTTGTCCATGGAGGGCGCCAACCCGGTAGAGCGCGAAGAATTCGCCAAGTGGCACGCGGCCCACGAAGAGCACGCCCGCGCCTGGCGCCAGTTGGGCATGCTCGACCAACGCTTCAGCGCAGCCAGTGGCCCGGCCCGCACTGCCCTGCTGCAATCGCGCGAAGGTATCCGCCGACGGGTGCGCAAGCTCGGCAAAGGCGTGGCGAGCGTGGTGCTCGTGATCGGCCTGGCGCTGTTTGCCGGGCCACGTTACCTGCCGATCGATTACTGGCTGGCCGACCAGCGCACCGCCGTGGGCGAGCAGCGCACCCTGCGCCTGGCGGATGGCACGCTGGTCAATCTCAACACCCACAGCGCCCTGGATGTGCGCTTCGATGAGCAGCAGCGGCGCATCGTGCTTCAGGAAGGCGAGATTCTGGTTGAAACCGGTCACGGCGATCCCCGGCCGTTCATCGTCGAAACCCGTGAAGGCAGCATGCGCGCGCTGGGTACGCGGTTTCTGGTCAAGCGTGAAGAAGAAGGCACACGCCTGAGTGTGTTGCAGTCGGCGGTGGCGGTTCACCCAGAGTCCAGCCCGGATGAACAGATTCTGCGCGAAGGCCAGCAGGTGTTGATCCGCAATAACGGCCTGGGCCCGGTTCTGGCCGTCAACTTCGGCGCGGATGCCTGGACCCGCGGCATGCTGGTGGTGGACAACACGCGGCTGGAAGATCTGGTGCATGAAATCGGTCGCTATCGAACCGGTTACACAGGCGTTGCGCCGGAAGTGGCCGATCTGCGCATCACCGGCAGCTTCCCGCTGCGTGACACCGACCTGGCGCTCAATGCCCTGCTGCCGACCCTGCCGGTGCAGATCGAACAGCACACGCAATGGTGGGTGACGGTGAAAGCGAAAGCCGACGCCAAGCCCTGATCAAGGCATCCATTGTAGGAGCTGGCTTGCCAGCGATGGACGTTAACGATAACGCGCGCTCACTGGATAAACGCGGTGCTTTTGAGTGCATCGCTGGCAAGCCAGCTCCTACAAAAGCCAAATACTGAATACAAATTATTTTCATCCAGCCCTATCACTTTCTGATTCTCGTTCGGCACACAGGCAATTGAGAAATGTTTCCATTCAGGAGCCGCTGTATGTCCCGTTCGCTGAACACCCTGTTGCGCCCCAGTTTGCTGGCGGTCGCCGTTGCCCTTTGCACACCTTTGGCGAGCAGCCAACTGGTCGCCGCTGAGCAGGCGTCAAGCGTTCGCGCCTACAACCTGCCAGCCGCACCATTGGCCAGCACCCTGAACCAGATCGCTAGCCAGGCCGGCCTGGCCTTGTCGTTGAACCCATCCCTGGCGGCAGGCAAAACCTCGGCGCCCGTCAACGGCCAGTTCGACGCCGCCGGCGCCCTGCGCGAGGCCCTGCGTGGCACCGGGCTGCAACTGGAGCAAAGCAGTGCCGGCACCTACAGCCTGGTGGCCGTGCCCGAGGGCGTGATGGCTCTGCCGGCAACCAGCGTGATTGGCGTGGAAGACGCTGAAAGCGCCTGGGGCCCCGTGCAAGGCTACGTGGCCAAGCGCACCGCCGCCGGCACCAAGACCGATACCGCGCTGGTCGAGGTACCGCGCTCGATTTCGGTCGTTACTCGCGAGCAGATGGACGACCGCAACGCGCATACCCTTGACGCCGCCGTGCGCTACCTGCCGGGCATCACCGCCAGCAGCTACGGCAGCGACACCCGCGCTGACTGGCTGCGCGTGCGTGGTTTCGAGCCGACTCAATTCCTCGACGGCCTGCCCCTGCCAAAAGGCGTATACGCCAACCCGAAACAGGAAACCTGGAACCTCGACCGCCTGGCCTTGCTGCGCGGCCCGGCCTCGTCCGTGTACGGCCAGACCCCGCCAGGCGGCCTGCTGGACATGGTCAGCCGTCGCCCGAGCGCTGAAGCCAGCAGCGAAATCCAGCTGCAGTACGGCAGCGACAACCATCGCCAGATCAACTTCGCCAGCACCGGCAAGATCGACGACGAAGGCCGGTTTCTCTATGGCGTGAGCGGCGTGGTGCGTGACGGCGGCACCCAGATCGACCATATCGACGACAAGCGCTACAACATTGCGCCAAGCCTGACCTGGAACATCGACGAAGACACCCGTTTCACCCTGCTGACGCAGTTCACCCGTGACGATACCGGCGTTACCAGCCAGTTCTATCCGATTCAGGGCACCAAGATCGACATGCCGTTCGGCAAGATCTCGCACCACAAGAACCTGGGTGATCCGGACTACGATTTCTACGACCGCACCTATTACGCACTGGGTTATGCCTTCGAGCATCGCTTGAACGATGTATGGCAGTTCCGCCAGAACCTGCGCTACACCAAGTCGGACCTGTCGTTCCAGACGGTCACCGTCAACAGCTACTTTCCCTCCATCGGATTTGTCGTGGACGATGAAGGCAACACCGGGCGCGGCACGACCAATGTCGACGAAGACATCAGCCAGTTCGCCGTGGACAACAACCTCCAGGCCGACTTCGCCACCGGCGACATTAATCACACGCTGTTGATCGGCCTGGACCACCAGCGCAGCAACACCAACTACACCTCGATCTTTGGCACCGCACCGGCCATCAACGTCAACAATCCGGTCTATGGCTTGCCGATCACCCGTCCACCACACTCCTCGGCGTTTTATGACTATGACCAGAAGACCTACCAGACCGGTCTGTACGTCCAGGATCAAATGGCCCTCGACCAATGGCGCCTGACCCTCGGCGGTCGTGAAGACTGGGTCCATACCGGCACCAAATTCTTCAACAAGGGTGATGCCACCAACACTCAGCGTGACAAGAACTTCAGCGGCAACGCGGCGATCAGCTATGTGTTCGACTCGGGCTTCGTGCCTTACTTGTCCTACGCCGAATCGTTCCAGCCGGCCAGCAATGCCGTCGCCTCGCCGACCGATTCGTTCAAGCCAACCGAAGGCAAGCAGTGGGAACTGGGTATCAAGTACCAGCCACCGGGCAGCAACACATTGCTGACAGCCGCTGTGTATGACCTGACCCAGAAAAACGTTGCCGTCACCAACAATGTGGGCAACGTGACGGTCACCAGCCAGACCGGCGAAGTGAGAGTCAAAGGCCTGGAGCTGGAAGCCGTTTCCGACGTGACCGAAAATCTCAAGGTCACCGCCGCCTACACCCTGGCCAGGTCCGAAGTGCAAGACGGCGCGTTCAAGGGCAATCGCCTGCAACTGATGCCTAACCAGCAAGCATCGGTGTGGGGCGACTACACCTGGCACAACGGCGTGCTCGACGGCTTCGGCATCGGCGCCGGCGCGCGTTACACCGGCAACACTTACGGCGACGAGGCCAACACCTGGCTGGGCAAGGCCGGTGCCTACACGGTGTTCGACGCCGCGGTACACTACGACCTCGGCCGCCTGGACAACAGCCTTAAGGGCGCTTCGCTGGCCGTTAACGCCACCAACCTGTTCGACAAGGACTACATCTCGACTTGCGACAGCTTCTACTGCTACTACGGCGACCAGCGCAGTGTCGTCGCCAGTGCAACGTACAAGTGGTAACAGTTTGACCCGACACGCCCTATGACCAAGCCGTCCCCGAAGGACGGCTTTGGTTTTTCTGAAGGCTATGAAATGAAAAGTAAAACAATTCGCCGCTGGTCCGCTGTTCATACCTGGACCAGCCTGATTTGCACGGTATTCCTGTTGCTGCTGGCACTGACCGGTCTGCCACTGATCTTCCATCACGAGATCGACCATCTCCTCGGTGATGCCGCCGAGCTGAAGCAGATGCCGGCAGACACCCCGCGCCTTGATCTGCAGCAGCTGGTAGCGGCGGCTGAAAAGCATCGCCCTGGCGAAGTCATGCAGTATTTCGGCTTCGAGGACGACGAGCCCAATGCGGCGATTGCGATCATGGCCCCCACCGCCGGCACCGAGCCCAATTCGTCCCACACCTTCATGCTCGACGCCCGTACCGGCGAGGCCCTGGAGATGCCGTCGGCAAACGGTGGTTTCATGATGGTCATGCTGCGCCTGCACGTGGACATGTTTGCCGGCTTACCGGGCAAGCTGCTGTTGGCGTTCATGGGCATTCTGTTCGTGGTGGCGATCGTCTCCGGCACCGTCTTGTACCTGCCATTCATGCGCCGCCTGAAGTTCGCCACCGTGCGCCAGGACAAATCCACCCGCCTACGCTGGCTCGACCTGCATAACCTGATCGGCGTCGTGACCTTGACCTGGGCCCTGGTGGTCGGCGTGACCGGCGTGATCAGTGCCTGCGCCGACCTGATCATTGCCGCCTGGCGCAACGACAGCCTGAGCGCGATGGTCGCGCCGTACCGCGATGCGCCACCGCTGACGCAACTGGCGCCGGCCACCCGTTTGCTCGACATCGCCAAGGACGTCGCACCGGGCATGCAGCCGGACTTCATCGCCTTCCCCGGCACGCGGTTTTCCAGCGAGCACCATTACGCGGTGTTCATGAAAGGCAGCACGCACCTGACCTCGCACCTGCTGACACCGGTGCTGATCGACGCCAGCACCCTGCAAGTCACCGCCGTGGCCGAGCGGCCCTGGTACATGGATGCCATGGGCATGTCGCAACCGCTGCACTTCGGCGACTACGGCGGCATGCCAATGCAAATCCTCTGGGCGACCCTAGATGTGCTGACCATCATTGTGCTCGGCAGCGGAGTCTATCTGTGGGTGGTGCGGCGCAAGGCTGCCAGGCCTGTGCTGGAAAAAGCGGAGAACGTGGCATGAAGCCCCGGCAGTCGAATTTCTGGAAGGTCTTTGCCATTCCCACCGTCATCGCGGTGCTCAGCGCGGCAGGGCTGTTTGCCGCGTTGCTCGGGGATGGTGTGTGGGATTCACTGAGCTGGGTGGGGCTGGGCATTCCGGCTGTGCTGGCCCTGCGCGGCCTCCTGCAACGCCGCTGACTCCTGTAGGAGCGAGCTTGCTCGCGATGGACTTGAGAACGCCGCTGGGTGTCAGGTTTTCCGCGTTATCGTTAACGCCCATCGCGAGCAAGCTCGCTCCTACAGGGGTGTTTGCCATCTTGAGCTATCGCCCCAACACGCTATGCTGCCCGACACTGCCACCGATCGAGCCGCTGCCATGTCCGCCCCGAGCATGACCCTGTACCACAACCCGCTCTCTCCCTTCGTTCGCAAAGTCATGGTGCTGCTGCACGAAACCGGTCAACAGGACCGCGTGGCGCTGCAGACCAGCGTCCTCACCCCGGTGACCCCGGACCCGGCCCTGATCGACGACAACCCCCTGAGCAAAATCCCGGCATTGCGCCTGGCCGACGGCAATGTCATCCATGACAGCCGGGTCATCCTCGACTACCTCGATCAGCAGCACGTCGGCAACCCGCTGATCCCCCGCGAAGGCTCGGCCCGCTGGCGGCGCCTGACCCTCGCCTCCCTTGCCGACGGGATCATGGACGCGGCCGTGCTGGTGCGCTACGAAGTCGCCCTGCGTGCCCCGGAGAAGCACTGGGACGAATGGCTCGACGGCCAGCGCGACAAGATCCGCCGCGCCCTGGCCCTGCTGGAAAAAGACGCGATTGCGGAGCTGACCAGCCACTTCGACGTGGCCGCAATCAGCGTGGCCTGTGCACTGGGTTACCTGGACTTGCGCCACCCGGATCTGGATTGGCGCGAAGCCAATCCACAGCTGGCGGCGTGGTACTTCGAGGTGAGCCAGCGGCCTTCGATGATTGCGACGATGCCCAGGCTTTAAGCCTTCGAAAAATCAGCAGTCCGGCTTGTCGGCCGTAAATCGCCGAGCCGGATTCACCGCCGCACCGAACTCGCGCAACGCCTTGGCGCCGATCAGCAACGGGTAGTTGAAGCTGCTGCGGTCTGTCAGGTTGACCTCGACCGTGCGCTTGATGTGACCCAGGCACAGCTCCAGATCGACCACCGGACGCTTGGTCGGCGCGACGACTTCGCTGTCCTCCTCGTCCTCTTCGGAGCGGGTCTTGATCTTGCTGATGCGCGCGATCTTGTGTTCATAGACCTGGTTGCCCGCATCCTTGGTGCCCAGGCGGAAACGCACCCAGTCTTCGCCGTCACGCTTGAAGGTTTCGATGTCCTTGGCCGACAGCGACGCGGTCAGGGCGCCGGTGTCCATTTTCGCCTTGAGGACCTGCCCGCCGATTTCCGGCAGGGCGATGTATTCGTAACGGCCGTACAGGGTCGGCTCGGCGGCCAAGACCGGCAGGGCCAGGAGGGAAAGCAGTGCGAGGAGCGATTTCACGTAGGGCTTCCTTGAAGGATGGGCGGCGGAATTTTAGACCGTGGCCGTTGAATTCGTTCGCAGATATTTGAAGATCAAAGCCCTGTAGGAGCTGCCGAAGGCTGCGATCTTTTGATCATCAAGACAAAGTCAAAAGATCGCAGCCTTCGGCAGCTCCTACAGGGACGAGGGTATCCAGCCTACCGCCGCTCAGGTGAAGCATTCGTCATAGCGATTTGGCCTGTCGCCCGAAGCTGCTTATCATGGCGCGCCCAACCGCTTCCACGAGTGACTTATGCGCCGCCTGCTCACCGGCTGTTTCGTGACCCTGCTGCTTCTGCTCAATACCCTGGTCCTGATCGGGCCATTGCTGGTGTTTGCCCTGCTCAAGCTGATCCTGCCCGGCCGCTTGCGCGATTTCGCTTCCTGGGCCGTGATGTGGATCGCCGAAACCTGGTCGGAAATCGACAAGCTGATTTTCCGCGTCTGCATCCCCACCCAATGGGACATTCGTGGCGGTGAAGATCTGCGCCGCGATACCTCGTATCTGGTGATCAGCAACCATCAATCCTGGGTCGACATCCCGGCGCTGATCCAGACGCTGAACCGGCGCACGCCGTTCTTCAAATTCTTCCTCAAGAAAGAGCTGATCTGGGTGCCCTTCCTGGGCCTGGCGTGGTGGGCGCTGGATTACCCGTTCATGAAGCGCTACAGCAAGGCGTTCCTGGCCAAACACCCGGAGCTGGCGGGCAAGGATCTGGAGATCACCAAAAAGGCCTGCGAGCTGTTCAAGCGCCAGCCGGTGACGGTGGTCAACTATCTGGAAGGTACGCGTTTCACCGCAGCGAAAAGCGCTCAACAACAGTCGCCATTCACTCACCTGCTCAAGCCCAAGGCTGGCGGCGTGGCATTCGTGCTGGCGGCAATGGGCGAGCAGCTGGACGCCGTTCTCGATGTGACGGTGGTTTATCCGCAGCAGAAGATTCCGGGGTTCTGGGACCTGATCAGCGGCAATGTGCCAAGGGTCATCATCGACATCACGACCCGCGAGCTCGATCCCGCGCTGTGGCAGGGCGATTACGAAAACGATCCGGTATTTCGCGAGAAGATCCAGAACTGGGTCAACCAGCTCTGGATCGAGAAGGACCTGCGCATCGACGCCTTGCGCACCGATCGCTACTGAATCAGCTTCCGGCGCCGGCGCCCCAGATGTTGCCCAGGCTGCTCAGCAATGTACCGCCGACGCCCTGCTGACCGAGGTACTGCAAGAGCACCGGGGTAAACAGGCCGATCATGCCGCTGTCCATACCCAGGGCACTGAAGGCGTTGTTCAGGTCGTTGGTGTCCTTGACGTTGCCCAAGGCGTTATCCAGGCCTGCCGCCTTGCCGCTGGAGCCGAGCAGCCCCGCCAGCGCGCCCAACTCACCGCCGCCCGAGAGCATGTCGATGCCCGGCACGCTTTTGGCCAATTGCGCGTAGTCGGTCGAACTCAACTGGTTCTTCGCCAGGCCCAGCATCGCCCCGGCGCCGCCGATGGCTTGCTCCGGGGTGATGTCCAATTCACTGAGGGTGCTCAGCAAATCGGCGGTCTGCGGCGTCGGTGCGGCGGTCGCGGTCGCGTCATCGCCCTTCATGCCGGCAATGACATTGGCTGCATCGCTCAAGTTGAACTGTGCAAAGGCCGGGCTGGCAGCCAGGGTCAGGAGTGATGCCAGTGCAAAACCGCGTGAAATCTTCATTCAGACATCCTCGATGAACACCGCCCGGCAATGGGCGGCGAAAAACTGCCCATTGGACTGACGCCCTCAAGGATTGTTCCCGGCCCTGTAGGAGCTGCCGGAGGCTGCGATCTTTTGATCTTGATCTTCGGCAAATTCAATATCGCCAGGATCAAAAGATCGCAGCCTCCGGCAGCTCCTACAGGGTCGGTGTCGTGGCAAATAGCAATCCACTGCATCCAATCCCACCCTGTCTGCGTATATCAAGCACGGACAGACACTCCTGGCCGATTCTCATCACAAGGATCATCACCATGAAACGCACTTCGATCAAAACGCCATTGATTGCCAGCCTGCTGACCCTGGCCCTTGGTGGCGGACTCCTCCTGAACACCGTGCAAGCGGCGGACATGGGCCACGGCACCGTCACGGTCGGCGGCCAGAGCATGCTGCCGAGCAAGGACATCGTCGATAACGCAGTGAACTCCGCCGATCACACCACCCTGGTCGCCGCAGTAAAAGCCGCCGGCCTGGTTGACACCCTCAAGGGCAAAGGCCCGTTCACCGTGTTCGCCCCGGTCAATTCGGCCTTCACCGCCCTGCCCGCGGGCACCGTCGACACCCTGCTCAAACCGGCCAACAAGGCCACACTGGCCCACATCCTCACCTACCACGTGGTCGCCGGGAAACTCGACATGATGACCCTGTCCGAGAAAATCAGGGCAGGTGGCGGCAAGGCCGAGCTGACCACGGTGGCCGGCGGCAAACTGTGGGCCATGATGAACGGTCCGCACAACATCACCATCAAGGATGAAAAAGGCGACGTCGCCGACATCACCACCTACGACGTGTACCAGTCCAACGGGGTGATTCAGGTCATCGACAAAGTGCTGATGCCGAAAAGCTGAGCCGTGCCGCCGCTCCCGCACATCGGGGGCGGCGGTTCGCCCGAGGTGTTCGCCGTGAATGGAACAACTGCACGCCGTGAACTAACCTCTGCCTGCAACCGGCCACCTGCCCCGCTTTCCGGGAGAACCGCCATTCCCATCGCCGATGCCGATCAGCTCAGGCAATTGCTGGCCCAGTGTTCACTGGGCGACCGCCGCGCCTTCGAGACGCTGTACCGCAGCGTCGGCCCGCGCCTGCACGGGGTAGCACTGCGTTTCATGGGTCGTCCGGACCTGGCCGAAGAGGTGCTGCAAGAGAGTTTCGTGCGCATCTGGAACAATGCATCGCGCTACGAAGCGCATCTGTCGGCGCCGCTGACCTGGATGATCAACATCACCCGTCACCAGGCCATCGACCAGTTGCGCAAACACCGCGATCGGCCATTGAGCGATCTCGAAGAACAGAGTCTCGTGGATGAAAGCCCATCGGCCCACGAGCAACTGGACAGCGCTCGCGAAGCCAGCGCCTTGAACCGTTGCCTGGACAGCCTCGAAGGCATGCAGCGCCAGTCGATAACCGTCGCCTATTTCCAGGGACTGTCGTGCTCCGAACTGGCCGAACACCTGGCCGCGCCGCTGGGCTCGGTGAAGTCCTGGATCCGCCGCGGCATGGAACGCCTGCGCAGGTGCCTTGAATCATGAACTATCGAACCCCGACCCTGCGCCGCGCCCTCGCCGCCGACTATGCCATTGGCCTGATGCCTGCCACCGCGCGCCGGCGTTTCGAACAGCTGCTATTGGAGGATGCGGCCTTGCGAGCAGAACTGGCACAGTGGCAGGAAAGCCTGGTCAGCCTGACCGATGCCCTGCCGGAGCAGCCGGTGCCGGATCGCGTCTGGCAAGGCATTACCGCGCGAATCGAACCACAAGTGCTGCACGTGCCAGAGAAGCGTCCGTTCTGGAATTGGCTACGAGTGACGGCGGCGGTTTGCTCGCTACTGATCGCAGTGACGCTCGGTGTGCTCTACCTCCCCGACGACGCCCGCTACAGCGCCACGCTGGTGAGCGCCGACGCGCAGCCGGCGTTGCGCGTGCAGGCCCACGAGGATTACCTGCAGGTCGAGCCACTGGCGTTGGCCGCAATCGGGCCGGATCGCAGCCTGGAATTGTGGGCGATACCGGCGGACGGCAAACCGATTTCCCTCGGAGTGATTCCGCCGAACGGCAAAGGCAAGGTCGAATTGAGCGAGGCGCAGAAAGCGCTGATCGGCAAGCCGATTGCGCTGGCGGTCAGCCTTGAACCGAAGGGCGGCTCGCCGACCGGGCAACCGACAGGGCCGGTGCTGTACCAAGGGGCGTTGGCGGCACTGTGAAAGCAGAAGATCAAAAGATCGCAGCCTGCGGCAGCTCCTACAGTGTCAATACGTTCCCCTGTAGGAGCTGCCGCAGGCTGCGATCTTTTGCCCCTAAAAAAACGGCGACCCGAAGGTCGCCGTTTTGTTTTGCCTGAAGACTTACGCCGCGCTGAACATCTTGTGCGGATCGATCACAAACTTCTTCGGCACGCCCGCATCAAACTCGCCATAACCCTGCGGAGCCTGATCCAGGCTGATCACCTGAACACCCACCACTTCGGCGATGTTGATACGGTCCCACATGATCGCTTGCATGAGCGCGCGGTTGTACTTCATGACCGGGGTCTGGCCGGTGTGGAAGCTGTGGGACTTGGCCCAGCCCAGGCCGAAGCGGATGCTCAGGCTGCCCATTTTCGCGGCAGCGTCGACAGCACCCGGGTCTTCGGTCACGTAGAGGCCGGGAATGCCGATCTTGCCGGCCACACGCACAACGCCCATCAGCGAGTTGAGCACGGTGGCCGGGGCTTCGTGTTTCACGCCGTCATGGCCATGGCCACGGGCTTCGAAGCCGACGGCGTCGATGGCGCAATCCACTTCCGGTTCGCCCAACAGTGCGGCGATCTGTTCGTGCAGCGGCGTGTCCAGGGACAGGTCGGCAATCTCGAAGCCCTGGGCTTTGGCATGGGCCAGTCGAACGGTGTTGACGTCACCGATGATCACCACCGCAGCGCCCAGCAGGCGAGCGGATGCGGCCGCCGCCAGACCGACCGGACCGGCACCGGCGATGTACACAGTGCTGCCTGGGCCAACGCCGGCAGTCACGGCACCGTGATAGCCGGTCGGCAGGATGTCGGAGAGGCAGGTCAGGTCGCGGATTTTTTCCATGGCCCGGTCGCGATCCGGCAGTTTCAGCAGGTTGAAGTCGGCGTACGGCACCATGGCGTATTCCGCCTGGCCACCGGTCCAGTCACCCATGTCGACATAACCGTAAGCACCGCCCGGGCGGGCCGGGTTGACGCTCAGGCACACGCCGGTGTGCATTTCCTTGCAGGAACGGCAGCGCCCGCAAGCCACGTTGAACGGTACAGACACCAGGTCGCCGATTTTCAGGTTCTCGACGTCGCTGCCCTTCTCGATCACTTCGCCAGTGATTTCATGGCCCAAAACAAGGCCGGTTTGCGCCGTGGTACGCCCGCGCACCATGTGCTGGTCGGAACCACAGATGTTGGTGGAAACCACTTTGAGAATGACCCCGTGCTCGATCTTGCGACCGCGCGGGTCCTGCATTTTCGGATAGTCAATCTTCTGTACTTCGACCTTGCCAGCGCCGAGATACACCACACCACGATTGCCAGACATGCTTTCACCTCGCTGTTGTTTTTATGGAACCGCGTCGCCCAGGCAGGCAGCGCGTTAAATGCTCGGTAAATCAAAAGATCGCAGCCTTCGGCAGCTCCTACAATGACCGCATCCCCCTGTAGGAGCTGCCGAAGGCTGCGATCTTGGCGATATCGAAATCGCTACAGGACCACCGTCCTGTTCGCATTCAAAAACACGCGACGCTCAATGTGATAACCCACCGCCCGCGCCAGCGTCAGCCCTTCGATATCCCGCCCCTTGGCGATCAAGTCTTCCGGGTAATGGCTGTGGTCCACTGCCTCGACGCCCTGGGCAATGATCGGGCCTTCATCAAGGTCGTTGTTGATGTAATGCGCCGTGGCGCCCACCAGTTTCACCCCCTTGTTGTAGGCCTGGTGATAGGGCTTGGCGCCCTTGAAACCCGGCAGCAGGGAGTGGTGGATGTTGATCGCCTTGCCGTCGAGCTTGCGGCACAACTCCGGCGACAGCACTTGCATGTAGCGCGCAAGGATCACCAGCTCGGCACCGGACTCTTCGATCACCTGCCACACCTGACGCTCTTGCGACGGCTTGTCGTTCGGGTCCAGCGGGAAGTGGTAGTACGGAATCTGGTGCCAGTCAGCCAGCGGCTTGAGGTCCGGGTGGTTGGAGACCACTGCGGCCACATCCATCGACAACTGGCCGATGCGCTGGCGATAAAGCAAATCGTTGAGGCAGTGATCGGCCTTGGAGACCATGATCACCACTTTCGGCCGATAGTTCGGTTCAGTCAGTTCGAAGGTCATGCCGAAGGCTTCACCGCGTGAAGCGAGCCCCGCGCGGAATGATTGCTCGTCGAAACCGTCGGGTTGACGGAATTCCACACGAATGAAGAAACGGCCCGAGAGCCGATCATCGAAAGAGTGGTGCTCGGTGACGTAGCAGCCCTGCTCGAACAGAAAGCGGGTCACCGCGTCCACGGTGCCGAGGACGCTGGGGCAGTCGGCGGTCAGAATCCATGTGTCTGGGGCGCGGCTCATGGTGCGGTGACTCCTGTTTCAACATCGGTGATCACAGAGAATCCTGTGTTGAGCTTGCCTGTGGCGAGGGGGGCTTGCCCCCGTTGGGCTGCGCAGCAGCCCCAAGTCCTGAGTGTGCGATCTAACAGGTACACCGCATTCACTGGTTTTACGACTGCTTTGCAGCCGAACGGGGGCAAGCCCCCTCGCCACAAAAAACAGCCACAGCCATAGGTCGTTTTAAGCCTGCACGCTCAGCCCGTACTCGGCAGAAGCATCCTGCAACCACAGCCACCAGTAATCAGAGAAGCTGCGACGAATCAGCAGTTCCCAGGTGTCTTCGGCGGTGTGACGGATCATCAGTTGCGACTTGGCGAACACCGTGCCGACCGCTTTACCCACCGGGAAGTTGTTCGGGTGCACGTCGTAGCTGGTGGACTTCATCAGCACCTGGCGCACGTTCGGACCGCTCAGTTCGAGGAGTTGCTGGCCGCCGCTGACGTTGACGATTGCAATGTGCAGATCGCCCAGTGCTTCGCGCAGTTTCTGCTCGGCGGCCAGTTCTTCACCGGTCGGCACGATCAGCAGCCATTCATCCGGCCCCATCCACTGCAGGCTGGTTTCGCCTTTGACGATGACGCTCAGTGCGCCCGGCAATTCGATGCCCAGGGCCTTGTGCACACCGGCGGCGAACGCGGCATCGTGGCCGTCGCCACGAATGGTCAGGTGGCCGAGGAGTTTTTTCTCACGCACGGTCACGCCGGCGTTCTTGCGACCCTTGCCCACCAGGCTGGCGAGGTCGGCATGATGCAACGACGACTCGGCCTTGGCCCCGGAGGTTGGGCGTTGTTGGTAAACATTGGCTGCGGTCATAAAGCACCTGTTCTGAATTCTGTTGGTTCCGGCCCTTGTGGTGGCTGTTGCGCCGCCTTCGCGAGCAGGCTCGCTCCCACATTCGACCGCATTCCCCTGTGGGAGCGGGCTTGCTCGCGAATGGGCCGACTGGGTGTCATTGCCCACTCACAAGTCTTGAAGCCATCAAATGTTCTGGCGTTCGCCTTTCGGATCGAAGAACACCGAAGAAACGATTTCCGCCTCGATCACGCTGCCGTCGGCCAGCGGTGCGAACACTCGCTCGCCCATCCGCTGCAACCCGCCCTTGACCACGCCCATGGCAAACGAATAGCCCAGGGAGTTGTGCAGGTAACTGGAAGTCACGTGACCCACCATGGTCATCGGGATGGCTTGCTTGGTGTTGAACACCAGTTGCGCACCTTCCGGCAGCCATTTGGTCGGATCGATAGGCTTCAGGCCAACCAGCTGTTTGCGCTGATCACGCACGCAGTCTTCACGGTTCATGCCGCGCCAGCCGATCCACGAGAACGGTTTCGTGCGACCGACACACCAGCCCATGTTCAGGTCGTCCGGGGTCATCGAGCTGTCAGTGTCCTGACCGACGATGATGAAGCCCTTCTCGGCCCGCAGTACGTGCATGGTTTCAGTGCCGTACGGCGTCAGGTTGTACTTCTTGCCGGCGTCGACGATTTTTTCCAGCACGCCCATTGCGTAGTCGGCTTGCACGTTGACTTCGTACGACAGTTCACCGGTAAACGAAATCCGGAACACTCGCGCCGGCACTCCGCCGACCAAACCTTCTTTCCAGGTCATGAACGGGAAGGCTTCGCTGCTCAAGTCGACGTCGGTGACTTCGCTGAGCAGCTTGCGGCTGTTCGGCCCGGACAGGGTCATGGTTGCCCAGTGGTCGGTGACGGAGGTGAAGTACACCTTCATGTCCGGCCATTCGGTCTGGTGGTACAGCTCCAGCCACTGCAGCACGCGTGCCGCGCCGCCGGTGGTGGTGGTCATGACGAAATGGTTGTCGGCCAGGCAGGCCGTCACACCGTCGTCGAACACCATGCCGTCTTCTTTGCACATCAGGCCGTAACGCGCCTTGCCCACGTCGAGCTTGGTCCAGGCGTTGGTGTAGACGCGGTTGAGGAACTCGCGCGCATCCGGGCCCTGGATATCGATCTTGCCCAGGGTCGAAGCATCCAGCAGGCCGACGCTGTCGCGCACGGCCTTGCATTCGCGCTTGACCGCGGCATGCAGGTCTTCACCGGATTTCGGGAAGTACCACGGACGTTTCCACTGGCCGACGTCTTCGAACTCGGCGCCGTTTTTCAGGTGCCATTGATGCAGCGCGGTGTAGCGTACCGGCTCGAAGATGTGCCCACAGTGACGACCGGCCACGGCGCCGAAAGTCACCGGAGTGTAGTTCGGACGGAACATGGTGGTGCCCATCTGCGGGATGGTCACGTTCAGCGAGCGGGCAGCGATGGCCAGGCCGTTGACGTTGCCGAGCTTGCCCTGATCGGTGCCGAAGCCCAGTGCGGTGTAGCGCTTGACGTGCTCGACCGACTCGAAGCCTTCGCGGGTCGCCAGTTCGATGGCGGCGGCGGTGACGTCGTTTTGCAAGTCGACGAATTGCTTCGGCGCACGTGCGGTGTTCTTTTCATGGGGTACCTGGAACAGCGCCAGGGTCGGCTCTTCGAGACGGCTCAGGGCTTTTGGCAACACACCTTCAATCGTCTGGAACCCGGCTTCGGCAGCGGCGCGGGCGCCACCTTCAAAACCGTCAGCCAGAGAATCGCCAAGGCCGTAGACACCGTTGATGCCACCGACGCATACACGCTTCTGCGGTGCTTCACCCGGTACGAAACCGAGGATGTCTTCACGCCAGATCGGCTTGCCACCCAGGTGCGAAGCCAGGTGAACCACCGGGCTGTAACCACCGGAACTGGCCACCACGTCGCATTCAAGCCATTCGCCAGGACTGGTCACGGCGTGGGCCTTGACGTCGATGGCGGCCACACGGGCAGCGGTCACGCGCTTGCTGCCACGAGCCTCGATCACGGCGCTGCCGGTGAGGATGCGGATGCCTTTGGCACGCGCCTCTTCCACCAGCGCACCTCGCGGGTTGCTGCGGGCGTCGGCGATGGCCACCACTTGCAGGCTGGCATCGAGCCAATCCAGGGCAACGCGGTAGGCGTGGTCGTTGTTGGTCGACAGAACAAGCTTCTTGCCCGGTGCCACACCGTAACGACGCACGTAGGTCGAGATGGCGCCGGCGAGCATGTTGCCCGGCACATCGTTGTTGCCGTAGACCAGTGGACGCTCGTGAGCGCCGGTCGCCAGCACCACACGCTTGGCACGAACCCGGTGAATGCGCTGACGCACCTGGCCAATCGGTGCGCGGTCGCCGAGGTGATCGGTCAGGCGCTCGTGGATAGTCAGGAAGTTGTGGTCGTGGTAGCCATTGACGGTGGCGCGCGGCAACAGCAGCACGTCCGGGGTGTTCTTCAGTTCGTCGATGACGCTGGCGACCCACTCGGTCGCAGGCTTGCCGTCGAGGCTTTCGCGGGAATCGAGCAGGCTGCCGCCGAACTCTTCCTGTTCGTCAGCCAGAATCACACGGGCACCGCTGCGCGCAGCCGCCAGTGCAGCCGCCAGGCCGGCAGGGCCAGCACCGACGATCAGCACGTCGCAGTGCTGGTTCATGTAGTCGTAGGTGTCCGGATCATTCTCGGTCGGCGAGCGGCCCAGGCCGGCAGCCTTGCGGATGTACTTCTCGTAAGTCATCCAGAACGATTGCGGGTACATGAAGGTTTTGTAGTAGAAACCCGGCGGCATCAGCTTGCCGCCGACCTTGCCGAGAATCCCCATCATGTCGTTGTTCACGCTCGGCCAGCCGTTGGTGCTGGTGGCGACCAGGCCTTGATACAGCGCCTGTTGCGTAGCACGCACGTTCGGGATCTGCGTGGCTTCGGTGGCGCCGATCTGCAGCACCGCGTTCGGCTCTTCGGCACCGGCGGCGAAGATGCCGCGCGGACGGGAATACTTGAAGCTGCGACCGATGATGTCGACGCCGTTGGCCAGCAGTGCAGCGGCCAGGGAATCGCCTTCGAAGCCTTTGTAGTTCTGGCCGTTGAAGGTGAAGCTCAGGACTTTGTTGCGGTCGATCCGTCCGCCATTGGACAGGCGATTGATCTGGCTCATACCTTCTCTCCCAGAGCCGTGCTGGCCGCTTTCGGGCTATCGGTCTTGTCGGTGAATTGTGGCTTGGTGCCGATCTTGTAGGTTTCGAGAATCTCGTAGGTCACGGTGTCGCGGGTGACGTTGAAGTACTGACGGCAACCGGCGACGTGATCCCATAGCTCGTGGTGCAGACCGCGCGGGTTGTCGCGGAAGAACATGTAGTCGCCCCACTCCTCGTCGGTGCAGCTGTTCGGATCCAGTGGGCGCGGGATGTGCGCCTGGCCGGATGCATGGAATTCCTCTTCGGAGCGCAGTTCGCCGCAGTGAGGACAGAAGATATGCAACATGGGGATTTCTCCTGTTAGTGGGCAACCGCAGCAGCGCCGTGTTCATCGATCAACGCACCGTTGTGGAAACGGTCGATGGAGAAAGGTGCGGCCAACGGGTGCATTTCACCCTTGGCCAGGCTTGCGGCAAACACGTTGCCCGAGCCAGGTGTGGCCTTGAAGCCGCCGGTGCCCCAACCGCAGTTGAAGAACATGTTCGGTACCGGGGTTTTCGAAATGATCGGGCAGGCATCCGGGGTGGTGTCGACGATGCCGCCCCACTGACGGTTCATGCGCACGCGGGACAGTACCGGGAACATCTCGACGATGGCCTGGATGGTGTGTTCGATCACCGGGTACGAACCACGCTGGCCGTAGCCGTTGTAGCCGTCGATACCGGCGCCGATCACCAGGTCGCCCTTGTCGGACTGGCTGATGTAGCCGTGCACGGCGTTGGACATGATCACGCTGTCGATAATCGGCTTGATCGGCTCGGACACCAGCGCTTGCAGCGGGTGGGATTCGATCGGCAGGCGGAAACCGGCGAGCTTGGCCATGTGCCCGGAGTTACCGGCAGTCACCACGCCGACGCGCTTGGCGCCGATGAAACCCTTGTTGGTTTCCACGCCGATGCACACGCCGTTTTCCTTGCGGAAGCCGATCACTTCGGTCTGCTGGATCAGGTCCACGCCGAGGGCGTCGGCGGCCCGGGCAAAGCCCCAGGCCACGGCATCGTGACGGGCCACGCCGCCGCGACGCTGGACGGTTGCGCCCATCACCGGATAGCGGGTGTTCTTGGAGCAGTCGAGGTACGGAATCTCGTCGGCAACCTGTTTGGCATCCAGCAGTTCGCCGTCCACGCCATTGAGGCGGTTGGCGCTGACCCGACGCTCGGAATCACGGATGTCCTGCAGGGTGTGGCACAGGTTGTAGACGCCGCGCTGGGAGAACATCACGTTGTAGTTCAGGTCCTGGGACAGGCCTTCCCACAGTTTCATCGCGTGTTCGTACAGGTGGGCCGATTCGTCCCACAGGTAGTTGGAGCGCACGATGGTGGTGTTGCGCGCGGTGTTACCGCCGCCCAGCCAGCCTTTCTCGACCACGGCCACGTTGGTGATGCCGTGCTCCTTGGCCAGGTAGTAAGCCGTGGCCAGGCCATGCCCGCCACCGCCGACAATGACCACGTCGTAGACCTTTTTCGGGGTCGGCGTGCGCCACATGCGCTGCCAGTTTTCATGGTGGCTGAGAGAGTGTTTGAAGAGGCCGAAGCCCGAGTAGCGTTGCATAGTCATTTACTCCAAAACCGCACTCAGCGATAAACCGGGAAGTCCGCGCACAAGGCTGCCACTTGCTCGGCGACATTGGCCTCGACATCGGCATCGCCGAGGTTGTCGAGGATGTCGCAGATCCAGCCGGCCAGCGTGACGCACTGGGCCACCTTGAAGCCGCGCGTGGTCACCGCCGGGGTGCCGATGCGCAGGCCGGAGGTCACGAACGGCGACTGCGGATCGTTCGGCACAGCGTTCTTGTTGACAGTGATATGGGCGCGACCGAGGGCGGCATCCGCGTCCTTGCCGGTCAGGCCCTGACGGATCAGGCTGACCAGGAACAGGTGGTTGTCGGTACCGCCGGACACTACATCGTAGCCGCGTTTGATAAACACGCCGGCCATGGCCTGGGCGTTGTCGATCACTTGTTGCTGGTAAGCCTTGAAGCCAGGCTCCAGCGCTTCCTTGAAGCACACCGCCTTACCGGCGATCACGTGCATCAGCGGGCCGCCCTGGGCACCCGGGAAAACTGCTGCGTTGAGCTTCTTCTCGATTTCTTCGTTGGCCTTGCACAGGATCAGGCCGCCACGCGGACCGCGCAGGGTCTTGTGGGTCGTGGTGGTGACCACGTCGGCATAAGGCAGCGGGTTCGGGTACAGACCGGCGGCGACCAGACCGGCAACGTGGGCCATGTCGACGAACAGCAGCGCACCGACCTTGTCGGCGATCTGGCGGAAGCGCGGGAAGTCGAGGGTCTTGGAGTAGGCCGAGAAGCCGGCAACGATCATCTTCGGCTTGCACTCGACGGCCAGGCGCTCGACTTCGTCGTAGTCGATCAGACCGGTCTTGGTGTCGATGCCGTACTGCACCGCGTTGTACAACTTGCCCGAGGACGACACTTTGGCGCCGTGGGTCAGGTGACCGCCGTGGGCCAGGCTCATGCCGAGGATGGTGTCGCCGGCTTGCAGCAGGGCCAGGTACACG
Source organism: Pseudomonas sp. Pseusp49 (assembly GCF_059491875.1). Taxonomy (NCBI): domain Bacteria; kingdom Pseudomonadati; phylum Pseudomonadota; class Gammaproteobacteria; order Pseudomonadales; family Pseudomonadaceae; genus Pseudomonas; species Pseudomonas sp. Pseusp49. The sequence continues at coordinate 6,276,765 of NZ_CP168514.1, forward strand.
GCGCTGTTGGCCGAGGAACCGGAGTGCGGCTGGACGTTGGCGTAATCGGCGCCGAATAGTTGCTTGGCGCGCTCGATGGCCAGGGCCTCGACCTTGTCCACGTGTTCGCAACCGCCGTAATAGCGCTTGCCCGGGTAACCTTCGGCGTATTTGTTGGTCAGGCCGCTGCCCTGGGCCTGCATCACGCGCTTGCTGGTGTAGTTCTCCGACGCGATCAGCTCGATGTGATCTTCCTGACGTTGCTCCTCGGCATTCATCGCCGCCAGCAGTGCATCGTCGTAACCCTGGATCTGGTCTTGCTTGCTGAACATCGCGTCTCTCCCAGCGGCGGCGGTGCGCCATTCGTCTCGGTGAGGCACTGGCTTTTCGGCAGTGCCCTTTGGTAGCGATGGTATGACTGGCTTGGAGTCGTCAAATGCCTACGGGCGCCACGCAAAGGTGCGTTTACGACATGGACTGCCAAGCGGGGATACGTATGCCTCTGTAGGAGCTGCCGAAGGCTGCGATCTTTTGACCTTGCCGTTCTAAAAGATCAAAAGATCGCAGCCTTCGGCAGCTCCTACAGGGTTATGCGAGAGATTCGCGCAGGGCCAGAAGAATGAGGAAATGCGCCGGATAGAGCGCATACGCCCAACGCCGCATCGGTGGTGGATTTACGCCCTTGGCATGTCGCAACAAGAACAGTCCGAGCCATGGCCCAATCAGACAAGCGGCGATAGCCGGAATGGCCGCGTGATTGCCCAGCCGTGCCGCGTGATACAGCACCTGCCATTGATTGGCTGCCAGACAGACCAGCCCCGCCACCAGAGCGAAATACCAGGGTCGTCGGAACACCAGCAGCATCACCCACGGCAACAACACACCAAAGAACCCGAACATCAATCGCTGGGAGAAAAACGCCGCCAGCAAGACCGCGCCAGCTGCCAGCAGTCGCGATACAAGCGCCGGCTGCTGCCAGCCACGAACCACCAGCAAGCCCAGGGCAAGGGTGGGCAGCACGTTCAAGGTGTCGGGATGGGGAATGAACATCCGGTAGGGAACTTCACTCACCGCGCTAAACAGCAACAACCACCCCAGATAGCGCCACTGGCCACCGGTCGGCGTAATCCGCTCGCGCGCCAGATTGGCCGCCATCGCCAGGCAGAACCACGGAAACGCCAGGCGCCCCGGCACATACAACCAATCGGCGGAATAACCGACATATCGCAGGTGATCGAGCAGCATGCTCAAAAGCGCCAGCCACTTGAGCAGATCCAGTGCCCCGTCGCGCTGCTTTAACTGCATGGTCTTGTGCATGATCTCCTGCGTTGTCACGTGCATAATTGCCCTTCGACACTGTATTTTCCAAACAGCGACATCCTGTGCGCTCCACCTGACGATCTTGGGTACAGTGCGCACCCTCATTGACCACGGGACGCTTCACCATAGGCATCTCGACCACGGAAGCAGGCCATGACCGACAAGAGCCAACAATTCGCCAGCGACAACTATTCCGGCATCTGCCCTGAAGCCTGGGCGGCCATGGAACAGGCCAACCACGGCCACCAGCGCGCCTACGGCGACGACGAGTGGACCGCCCGCGCGTCCGACGATTTCCGTAAACTGTTCGAAACCGACTGCGAAGTGTTTTTCGCCTTCAACGGCACCGCCGCCAACTCGCTCGCGCTGTCCTCGCTGTGCCAGAGTTACCACAGCGTGATCTGCTCGGAAACCGCTCACGTCGAAACCGACGAATGCGGCGCCCCGGAATTTTTCTCCAACGGCTCCAAGCTGCTGATCGCCCGCACTGAAAACGGCAAGTTGACCCCGGAATCGATCCGCGAGGTCGCGCTCAAGCGCCAGGATATCCACTACCCGAAACCTCGCGTGGTGACCCTGACCCAGGCCACCGAAGTCGGCAGCGTCTACACCCCGGACGAAATCCGCGCCATCAGCGCCACCTGCAAGGAGCTGGGCCTGAACCTGCACATGGACGGCGCACGCTTCTCCAACGCTTGCGCATTCCTCGGCTGCTCCCCGGCCGACCTGACCTGGAAGGCCGGCGTCGACGTGCTGTGCTTCGGCGGCACCAAGAACGGCATGGCAGTGGGCGAGGCGATTCTGTTCTTCAACCACAAACTCGCCGAAGACTTCGATTACCGCTGCAAACAGGCCGGGCAGCTTGCTTCAAAGATGCGCTTCCTGTCGGCACCCTGGGTCGGCATCCTGGAAAACGACGCCTGGCTCAAATACGCCAACCACGCCAACCGCTGCGCCCAATTGCTGGCCGAACTGGTCAGCGACATTCCTGGCGTGGAACTGATGTTCCCGGTGCAGGCCAATGGCGTATTCCTGCAACTCTCGGAACCGGCCATCGCTGCCCTGACCACCAGGGGCTGGCGTTTCTACACCTTCATCGGCAACGGCGGCGCACGCTTCATGTGCTCGTGGGATACCGAAGAAGCGCGCGTGCGCGAGCTGGCGAAGGACATCCGAGAAGTCATGGCATAACCGCGATCCCGTTTGGCGAGGGGGCTTGCCCCCGTTCGGCGGCGCAGCCGTCGTAAAACCGACTTATGCGATCTGCCTGCCAGGTCGCGTGCTCAGGCTATGGGCCTGCTACGCAGGCCAACGGGGGGGCGAGCCCCCTCGCCACAGGTTCGCTCACCTCTTCCCTGCCCACATTCAGTCACATCTCTTGCCGCAGCGCCTGAACGACTTCGTCTACATTGTTTGTCGAGCCGATCCGCTCACATAACAACAATCAGGAGCGTCAACATGTCCTTGCAAGGCAAAACCCTGTTCATCACCGGCGCCAGCCGCGGCATCGGCCGCGAGATAGCCCTGCGAGCCGCACGCGATGGGGCCAACATTGTGATTGCCGCCAAAAGCGCCGAACCCCATGCCAAGCTGCCGGGCACGATTTTCAGCGTGGCCCGGGAAGTGGAAGCCGCAGGCGGCCAGGCGCTGGCCTTGCAGGTGGATGTGCGGGAAGAGGATGCCGTACGTGCGGCCCTGGCCCAGGCCAACGAACATTTCGGCGGTATCGACGCACTGATCAACAACGCCGGGGCGATCAAGCTGACCGGGGTCCAGCACCTTGAACTGAAACGCTTCGACCTGATGCACCAGATCAACACCCGTGCCGTATTGCTGTGCAGCCAGGCTGCGTTGCCGTACCTGAAGAAGTCCGGTGGCCACATCCTCAACCTGTCTCCGCCGCTGAACCTGGCCACCAAGTGGTTCGCCCAATACAGCCCCTATACCGTCACCAAGTACGGCATGAGCATGCTGACCCTGGGCATGAGTGAGGAATTCAGGAATTACGGCATCAGCGTCAACTCGCTGTGGCCACAAACGATGATTGCCACTGCGGCCATCGAGTTTCAGTTGGGGTCGAAGGAATCGTTCAAGCATGCGCGAACGCCTGCAATCATGGCGGATGCGGCGCATGTGATTCTGAGCAGCACAAACCGCAGCCTGACCGGGCGGTTGTTGATCGATGAGGAGATCTTGCGTGAACAGGGCATTACCGAATTCGAACACTACCGGTTTGCACCAAACACCTCAGACACGCTGATGCCCGACTTGTTTGTCGACTAAGTTATTCAGAACACCCGTGTAATCAGCCCCTCACCAAGTCTCTATAAAGAGCGGTGAGGGAACTGACGTAGATATTCCAAGCATTAGCCTGAGCAGTGACTGCCAGACCTCAACCCATCTCAAATACAAACAACGCCCTCCTGGATAGTTATTCTTGATGCGAGCACTTACACCGCACAGCGTCCAGCTGTGCCGGACACTTATAAACTCTGCTCGCACACCAACTTATTATTCAACACTTTGTCACAGACAATAAAAATGCAATACATATATATCGCACCATTCATGAATACACTCACAACAATAGCCACTCAATCACGCGTCAATCACTATAAAGGCTAAATATGGAAAATCTTTCAAGCGTCGACGCCGTCACTAGCGCACCAACTGCACTGACGGATGCTAAAAACACCATACTCCCGGAAAATGCTCCTGTTGAAAGAGCCTACTCCAAATATGTATTCCGATTGGAAAAACGCAGTGACGAGGATGATCTGCTAGTGGTTATCAGCGCTCATGACAATGTCATTTTCGACTGCAACTGGCACACTGCCCCAATAAGCAAACTCTTAAAAACCTCGTCGGGCTATTACCTTATAGATCGACCTAGCTTTGCTTCGACAAGAATGGGTTGCCCCGAAAACTCACGGTATGTGGAAAGGCATCAAATATTGGCGACCGATCGCATACTCCCCTATGACAGCAGCGTGCCGATCGTCATCCACGCCTTGCAATATATTTATGTCACTTACGAAGTTATAAACAAAGCAGACGCAGACAACCTAAAATCCCCTCAACCTGGACGGACTGAACCCTCACAACCTGCACCAGATATCGCCCCGCCGATGAGTGAATAACTAGCCCTCACGCGTCTATTAACTAACAGCCACAAACACAATCCATGAGAAGGACGACGAAAGTCGTCCTTCATTTAACACCTGCTACTTTTATCCATCCCCCTCAAAACTCGATCCGCACATCCCCCTTCGGCACGCTGCAGCACGACAGGATGAACCCTTCGGCTTCGTCTTCCTCGGTGATCCCGCCGTTGTGCTCCATCTCCACTTCGCCACCCAGCTTCAACACCTTGCAGGTGCCGCAGATGCCCATGCCGCACGCTTTCGGAATCATCAGGCCAACCTTGGCCGCCGCCGCATGCACGGTCTCGCCCGGAGCCACGCGGATGCTCTTTCCGGAGGCGGTGAACTCCACCTGATGCAAGTCCGCCGCATCGACTTCCGGTGCCTCGGCCGCTTGTACTGCATGTTCTACCGCATCGGCGCGCGCCTCTGGCGGGGTCGCACCGAAGGATTCTTCGTGGTAACGCGACATGTCGAAACCTGCGCCTTCGAGCAAGCGCTTGACCGCATTCATATAGGGTGTCGGGCCGCAGCAGAATACTTCGCGCTCGAGGAAGTCAGGCGCCATCAATTCAAGCATTCTGTGGTTCAGGTAACCGCGATAACCGGCCCAGGGCTCACCCATGCCGTGCTTCTCGCAGATCAGGTGCAGGCTGAAGTTCTCAATCCGCGACGCCATGTGCTCCAGCTCGCGGTGGTAAATGATGTCCTTCGGCGAACGGGCGCTGTGGATAAACACCATGTCTACATTGCCGTTGGTGTCGTAGAACCAGCGCGCCATGGACATCACCGGCGTGATACCCACGCCGCCGCTGAGGTAGAGCACCTTCGGCGCGGTGAAGTCCATGGCATTGAACAGCCCGACCGGGCCGTGCACCGCCAGCTCCTGGCCTTCGTGCAGGGTGTCGTGCAGCCAGTTCGAGACCTTGCCGCCCGGCACGCGCTTGATGGTCACCGAAAAGCTGTAGGGTACCGACGGCGAGCTGGAAATGGTGTACGAACGCATGATCGGCTGGCCTTCGATTTCCAGCTCCAGGGTGACAAACTGCCCCGGCTTGAAGAAGAACAGGATCGGCTGGTCGGCCATGAAGCAAAAGGTGCGCACATCCCAGGTTTCCTGGATGACTTTGACGCAACGGACGATGTGCCGACCATTGGCCCAGGTCTGGGTGGTTACCGGATTCAGGAAGCTGTTGGACATGCTGATCTCCACGGCCGACTGCCGGCCTTCATGTTGGCGATTCTGCGTATAGCGCGGATCACCCATTTACCTATCTGCGACATTGACATGCTTATCGCGACCAGCCCCCAACGACCGGGGCTTGCGCGTCGGGAACAGATTGCACCATGTCGCCCATGGATAAGGTTCTGGCCTGCGCCGGCCCCACACTCGCCCCATACCAAGACACATTCTTTACACCTTGCGTAGCAACCCCTGATTAGCCACTTTCGCCGGCCACGCAGATGGCCTTGAGGATTAAACGATGGACGTCACTACTACCCTGAGCCTGGGCGATCCGCTGGAACCCGCACGCAAGGCCACCGCGCAGATGCTGCAGGAGCGCGAGCGCACGTTCTCGCTGCCGCAGCCGTTTTACTCCGACGAGCGCCTGTTTGATATCGACATGCAGGAAATCTTTCAGAAAGAGTGGCTGATCGCCGGCATGACCTGCGAGATCCCCACCAAGGGCAACTACCTGACCCTGCAGGTCGGCAAGAACCCGATCATCGTGATCCGTGGCGCCGAAGGCGTGGTGCACGCGTTCCATAACGTCTGCCGCCATCGTGGCTCACGCCTGTGCACCAGCGACAAGGGCAAGGTCGCCAAGCTGGTTTGCCACTACCACCAATGGACCTACGAACTCGACGGCCGCCTGCTGTTCGCCGGCACCGAGATGGGCGCCGACTTCGACATGAATCAGTACGGCCTCAAACCGGTGAACGTGAAGACTGCCGGCGGCTACATCTTCATCAGTCTGTCGGAGAACCCGCCAGCCATCGATGACTTCCTGTCGACGCTCAACCACTACATGGAACCGTACGACATGGAAAACACCAAGGTGGCGGTGCAAACCACCTTGATGGAAAAGGCCAACTGGAAGCTGGTGCTAGAGAACAACCGCGAGTGCTACCACTGCAACGCATCGCACCCTGAACTGCTGAAAACCCTGCTGGAATGGGACGACGTCACCGACCCGCGCGCCGACCAGGCGTTCAAGGACCACGTGGCCGCCTCCGCCGCTGCCTGGGAAGCCGAGAAGATCCCGTACGCCCACGCCAGCTTCGGCCTTCGCAACCGCATCGTGCGCATGCCGCTGCTCAAGGGCACCGTGTCGATGACCATGGACGGCAAACAGGGCTGCGCCAAGCTGATGGGCCGCATCAAGAACCCGGACCTGGGCTCGATGCGCATCCTGCACCTGCCGCACTCCTGGAACCACTGCATGGGCGACCACATCATCGTGTTCACCGTGTGGCCGATCAGCGCCCAGGAAACCATGGTCACCACCAAGTGGATCGTGCACAAGGACGCGGTCGAAGGCGTGGACTACGACGTGGAGCGCATGCGCCAGGTCTGGGACGCCACCAACGACCAGGACCGTCGTCTGGCCGAAGAGAACCAGCGCGGCATCAACTCCACCGCGTACCAGCCTGGCCCGTACTCCAAGACTTATGAGTTCGGTGTGGTGAACTTCGTGGACTGGTACAGCGAGCGTCTGCTGAGCAACCTGGGGGCCGAGCCTGCGCCGTACCTCAAGGGCGTTCCGGTCAGCGGCTGATCAAGATCAAAAGCTTCGCGAGCAAGCCCGCTCCCACAGTGGATCGGTGGCGTACACACTTTTGTGAACGACACGGACCAATGTGGGAGCGGGCTTGCTCGCGAAAGCCCCCTCACTTTCCCCTAATCATCTGGAACTGTACGAAATATGACCTATCTCGTTCAGGCCTATGCCCGCCGCACCTCCCAGCCTTCCGCAAACAAGTTATCCACATCTCCACCCACAGCTATTGGGGACAACTGTGGATATGCTGGAAATTTTCTTCACGAAAACCAAAGAAAAACCGCGACTTATCCAGAAGCCTGCTTCTACGGATGGACTGGTCGTTTTTTGATCTAAAGCCTGAAAGCCACGTCCTTAAAGGCGTTTAGAGGATGGCAAACACCTTATCCACAGAAGCGCCAACAGACTTTGGGGTTAACTTGAAAGGTTCTGTGGAAAACCGCAGAAACCTTGAAAAATTCAGCGTTTGAGTGAAAGCCGCCAATGCAAAACCACCTTTTGATCACTTTATGATCAGACGCCTGCGCACCGCTATTTACAAGGCCTGCAGCCGATAGCAAACATCTTATCCACAGAAGCGCCAACAGAGATTGGGGGCAAGTCTGCCTTAACAGCAGCACTTATCCCCTTGAAAAAGCTTGGAAAAACCACGAACCAGGCTGGTTGTTTTTTGAACGACGCCTTGCGGAGCTTGATTTACATGGGGCGTAGCGAGGGGCGAACATGTTATCCACAGAACCACCAACAGGGATTGTGGGTAAACACCAACGCTTCAGACTTTATTGAAGCATGAGCGACCTGAGTCCAGGTCCAGGTTCAATTCAAAGTCCTTGAAGGCGCGCCAACCGAGCAATATCGACGGCACGTATTGCCCGCCCAACAGCGACGGCGGGATGGTAAAGCCCGGGTAGTACTTGTAACTGACCGCCATGATGTTGCCTTGCAAGACCAATATGCCGTCAAAGCGCTGAAAGTGCCGGTTGTCGCCGGTATAACCGTTCGAGCTTCCTGGTGTCAGTGCCTGCACGGCATTGACCTGCCTGCCAGGTGACGCGGCCGTCAGGTAGTCGACATTTCCCGTATCGATGATGGCCTGCGTTGTCCTGCGATCCAGCTGAGCGGCCACCACCAGCCGCTGGTTGAGATCCTGGCGGCTAAAGGCAATGAACGCATCACAGCGACTGACAGGCGCAGGATTGAGTTCCAGGGCGCTTCTGGTGATTTTCAAGCGCCCCAGTTTGCTGATCAGGTCCAGCCCCAACAAATTATCCCGGTCGCTGACAAACACCAGGACATTCCTGAACTCGCGTGTGCCGACTTTGAGTGACCGGAGAATGCCCAGCCTGGCGGCCAGGCCCTTTTCGCCATAAAACGTGCTGTAGCGATACTGAGCATCGGGCAACAACCTGATGCCCATCTGCTTCGCAGTATCGATGTTGACCCGGGTTTGCGGTGCCCCCGTGTCCAGTACAAAACGCGCCGAGACACCGTTGGCCGCACCGACATCGATAAACGGCAGCACTTCCTGCGCAATGTAAAAGTCGTTGGCATACGGATGCAGCGGCAGTACCTCATGTCGCGCCGAACCGCTGACCGAGAAATTCCCCGTCGTCGCCAGGATGGCCAGTGATTTGTCGCCGAACATGGAGAACAGGGGTTTCAGATCGGCGCTGGCCTCTATCGCCCGGGCATGCCCGCCCTTGATCGCCAGATAGTATTCGGGGAGTTGGTTGGCGACCTTGGCTTCGAGCATTCTGGCCAGGACCGTCACCGAACAGTCGAGGTGCTTATCGGCATCCGGCACCTTGCCGCACTGTTGCCGCAACTGAGCCAGGGACGCGTTGCGCCCCTGTTCGCTCTCGACCCACTGATAAAAGTCCTGATCGGCCACGGGTGCTTTTGTCTCGACAGCAGACACCACCCCTGTGGATACCCACATGGCTGTAAAAAAGAGCGCCAAAAGAGCGAAAGTCTTCATATTCAAGCCAGTCATAAAACCGGGTTTTATGAGTCAGCGCTGAATGTCTGAAAACTCCCGAAAGCGTGCCACACCCTTGATCAGCGCATAGAAAACTGTAGCTCACCGCCCTTGTCAGCGTGGAGCCAGAAAAAAGATGGGGGGCGCTGTGGATAACTGTCGCGGTTCGAACAACCCCCTATCCAGCTCAGGGTCTGTGCATAAGATAGGCATCACCCGTGACGCGGATCATGGGGTGAGGGGTAACTTGGCAGGTCTTGATGATTCCGAAGCCGTGTCGCTCGTAAAAACGCCGGGCCCCAGTGTTGGCGGCATAGTCGATCAGGCTCAGGCCATTGAGCCCCAGCCGGTCGGCCCGTTCTTGGGCATGGGCGAGAAACTGCAGGCCCAGCCCCCGGTTACGCCAGCCTTCATGCAGGGCCAGGCTGGAGATATACAGGGTGTCGGGCACTTCCATGTCGGCATAAGGCGCCAGCACCGGGTCGGTCGTCGGCACCGCCAGTGGATCGTGGCGCATCGCGTAACTGTGCATCATGCCAATGACCTGACCATCGGCCTCGGCAATCAGGCAGTTCTGGTAGGAGAAATCGACGTCGTCCCGGGCATATCGAATGGCACCGACGTCCAGCAATGTCTGGCCAGGTTCGGCCAGTTGGCTCCAGATATAATCCGAAGCGCCTTCCGATGAAATCTGGAACAGACGCGCAATCTCACGCGCGTCTGCACGCACTGCCGAACGAAATTCAACTGCCATTGTTTTCTCTGTCAGATTTATACGATTCACATGTAGGAGCTGCCGCAGGCTGCGATCTTTTGACCTTCATTTTTAAAAACAAGATCAACAGATCGCAGCCTGCGGCAGCTCCTACAACAAGCCCTAGCGGACTACACCTTCTTCAATCAGAAGCTTGAGAATCGCCTCGGCGCCGGCCTGGGCCGTCACGCCTTTGAGCACCTGCCCGCCTCCACCACTGGCCTTGGCCGTCGCGGCTTTCATGCGGTCGGCGCCGCTCTTGGCCTTGATCACTTTCAGGCGCTTGGGCCGTGGCTTGGCCGGTTGCAGGCTGGCAACCGCAAGCAGTTCATCATCGATGACTTCAACGTCCTGCGCTTGCAGCACGCCGCGTCGGGCCGGGCCATACGCGCTCTGGCGAGGCTTGGGCGCGGCGTTGTCCACCGTTGCCAGAAACGGCAGGCGCACCTTCAGCCGACGACGTTGACCGCGCGGCAAGGCTTGCAGCACCAGCGCCGAACCGCCATCGATGGACTCGACCTGTGCCAGCCCCACCACCAGCGGCCAACCCAGGCTTTCGGCCAGCAGGAAGGGCAGCATGCCCGAGCCTTCACCGGTTTCCGCCTGGCTGCCGGTCAATACCACCTGAGCACCGGCATCGCGCAGATACTCGGTCAATGCCGGCAGCGCATCGGCACCCTCGGGCTGCTCAAGCACATGCAACTGTTCCAGGCCCATGCCCAGGTAAGCGCGCAGCGCAGGCTCGGCGACATCGCCAGCATGCAGCACCTGCAAGTTATCCCCAGCCAGTTGCAGGCCCAGTTCCACCGCCCGCGCATCCTGTTCCGCACGACGCGGCCGACCGGACGTCGGGTGGGCGCCGATGGACACCAGGCTGATGATTTTCGTGCTCATAACCCTTTCCTTCCCTTAAGCCGCATCGCGCTTGGCGTCGTTGCGGTAAGCCTCTACGGCGTCGATCAAGGCTTGAAGAATCTCCGCGCTCTCGCCGATCACCGAGAGGTCGGCACGCTTGATCATGTCGCAGCCAGGGTCGAGGTTGATCGCCACCACCTTGTCGCAGGCACCGATGCCCTGCAGGTGCTGGATCGCCCCGGAAATCCCCACGGCCACATAGACCCGTGCAGTCACCCAGGTACCGGACGCCCCGACCTGACGATCGCGGGCCATGAAGCCGTCGTCCACCGCCACCCGCGATGCGCCCTCGGTCGCGCCGAGGGCTTCGGCGGTCCTGTGGAAAAGTCCCCAGTCCTTGACCCCGTTGCCGCCGGAGAAAATGAACTCGGCCTCGGCCATCGGAATCGCCGCCGGGTCCACCGCCACCGCGCCCAGATCTTCGATCCGCGACAGGCTGCGCGCCACGGTTGTGGATAACTCCACCGGCAATGCTTCATGACGGGTTTCACTGACCGGTTCGGCGCACTCGGCAGCCGCCAGAATCAAGCGCGCCAACGGACGGGCAAGGTCTTGCAGACCGGCACCGGCGCGGCCGATGCACTCCTGATCCTTGACCTGCCAGACCCGTGTGGCCGGGCGTTCGCCCAGGGCGGCGGCAAAGCGCCGACCCAGTTCCCCGCCACCGGTGCGACTGTCCGGCAACAACCAATGACGCGGGCTGAACTGGTTATCCACAGCCCGCAGACCCTGGACCCGTTGCTCCGGTGCATAACCGTTGAATGCTTCGCCTTCCAACACCAGCAGGCGGTCCACGCCCGCCGTGGCAAAAGCGCTTTCCTTGTGCTCACCGAACACCACGGCCAGCACCGCGCCGTCCTTGCCGGCCAGTTGATGGGCCAGGCCCAGCAGGTCGCGGTCGTGACTGCTCAAGCGGCCACCGACCATATCCGGCACCACGCTGATGTAAAACGCCGGTGCGGCCACCTGATGCAATGGCAATTGCACTTCAACCGCGACTGAACGCTTAGTCGTCCCGCCCTGCTGGGCGCCACTGCGGTCGATGCGCTTGATGCCATTGGGGCCGATAAAGCCAATGCCATGGGGATTCTTGCGGATGACACCGTTAGGCCCCATCCAGCTGTGTTGCGCCGGTTGCATGGCCGCGTGCAGTGGATGCAGACGGTTGCGGGCGATCCATTCGGCCCGCGGGTCGCGGCGGATAATGTCGCTCATCAGTGGGCCTCCGCAGGTTCGCGCTTGACGGGTGTCTTGGCGGGCGCAGCGTCGTCGAGCAACGCGTCGGCCACCAGTTCGGCGATGTCCTTGATCAGCGGCCGGGGTTCGACCACGCCTTCGAGCATCGCGGTGCACTGTGGACAACCCACGGCCACCAGTTCGGCACCGGTTTCGCGGATGTCTTCCATGCGCATGTCAGGAATGCGTTGCTTGCCCGGAATGTCGGTGATCGGCGCACCGCCGCCACCGCCGCAGCAGCGGGAGCGGAAACCGGAGCGTTGCATCTCTTTCACTTCGATCCCGAGGGCACGCAACACCTGGCGCGGCGCCTCGTATTCGCCGTTGTAGCGGCCGAGGTAGCACGGGTCGTGGTAGGTCACGCTGTCGCCTTTGTGCTGGCCAAGATTGAGCGCGCCAGCATCGATGATTTCCGCCATGTAAGTGCTGTGGTGCTGCACCAGGTAGTTACCGTCGAAGGCGCCGTACTCGTTTTTCAGCACGTGGAAGCTGTGCGGATCGCAGGTGACGATGCGGTTGAAGCTGTACTTGGCCAGGGTCTGGATGTTGCGCTTGGCCAGCAACTGGAACGTTGCTTCATCGCCCAGGCGCCGGGCCACGTCACCGCTATCGCGTTCTTCCAGGCCGAGCACGGCGAAGTCGATTTTCGCCGCCTTGAGCACTTTGACGAAGGCGCGCAGGGTGCGCTGGTTGCGCATGTCGAAGGCCCCGTCGCCGACCCAGAACAGCACGTCGGTGGATTTCTTTTCGCTGAGCAGGTTGAGGTTCAAGTCCGCCGCCCAGTTCATCCGCCCGCCCGGCGCAAAGCCGCCCGGGTTGTCGGTGGCGATCAGGTTTTCCAGGACTTCGGCGCCCTTGTTCGGGGTGGCGCCCTTTTCCAGGGTCAGGTGACGGCGCATGTCGACGATGGCATCGACGTGCTCGATCATCATCGGGCACTCCTCGACGCAGGCGCGGCAGGTGGTGCACGACCACAGGGTTTCAGCGTCCACCAGACCGTTGACGATCGGTTGATGCGGATTACCGGCGTGCTCACCGATGGCCTTGCCCGGATACGGACTGCCGGCGAACTTCGCATCGGTACCGCCAGCCAGGCCGACGACCATGTCCTGAATCAGTTTTTTCGGGTTCAGCGGCTGGCCGGCGGCGAACGCCGGGCACGCGGCTTCGCATTTACCGCACTGCACGCAGGCATCGAAACCGAGCAACTGGTTCCAGGTGAAATCCTTGGGTTTTTCCACACCCAGTGGCGCAGTCAGGTCGCTAAGATCCAGCGGCTTCAAACCAGTGGAACGGCCGCCACCGAAGCGCTCGGCGCGACGGTGCCAGGCCAGGTGCAAGGCGCCGGCAAAGGCGTGCTTCATCGGTCCGCCCCAGGTCATGCCGAGGAACAGCTCCGACACGCCCCACAACACGCCAACCCCGAGAATCGCTGCCAACAGCCAGCCGCCGAAATTCTCCGGCAGAATGCCCGCCACCGGCAGGGTCACCAGGAAGAACGAGACCGAGAATGCCAGCAGGCTTTTCGGCAGGCGCATCCACGGGCCTTTCGACAGGCGCGCCGGCGGGTTGCGCCGACGCAGGTAAACGAAGATCGCGCCGACGAACATCACCGCCGACATCAGCAGCAGCGCATAGCCGAGGAAGCGGTTATGCAGGCCGAAACCATGCACCAGAATCGCCAGCACGATGGACGCCACCGCACCGCCGGCCGTGGCGACGTGGGTGTTGGCAATGTATTTGTCCCGCGCCACCACATGGTGCAAGTCGACCATGTAGCGCTTGGGCATGGCGAACAGGCCGCCGATCAGGTCGACTTTCGAAGCCCGGCCTCGGCGCCACATGGCCACCCGCCGCAACGCGCCCAGGACACCAAGGCCCAGGGCTGCGAACAACAGGATTGGAAGAAGGGTGTTCAACATGGTGAAGCTCCCACCAGAACATCTTGGAGAAACGCGGTCGGTGTGTAGGAGCTGCCGCAGGTTGCGATCTGTTGATCTTGATCTTGAAAACAAAATCAAAAGATCGCAGCCTGCGGCAGCTCCTACACAGGGGGTGTCAAAAGCTTAGAAATCCTTGCACAACCGCAGCGCATCATAGATCGCCGCGTGCACGTTACGCTGGGCCACGCAGTCGCCGATGCGGAACAGCAGGTAACCGTCGCTGCTCTGTTCCAGGCAAGGTTGCGGCTTGATCGCGAACAAGGCTTCAACGTCGATCTGGCCTTTGTTGCGCGAACCTTCCTTCAGCGCGTAGTAGATTTCTTCGTCCGGACGCACGCCGTTTTCCACGACCACCTGGTCAACCACCCGCTCCTCTTTGGCACCGGTGTATTCGTTTTCCAGTACCGCTACGAGCTTGTCGCCTTCGCGGTAGACCTTCTCCAGCATCATATCGCCGGTCATGATCACTTCTTTCGGGTACATGCTGCGGTAGTACGTCGGGAACGATGTGCCCCCGATGGCCACGCCCGGCTTGATGTCGTCGGTGACGATCTCGACCTGGCTGCCCTTGTCGGCGATGAAGTCAGCGGTCGACATGCCGGTGAATTCGCAAATGGTGTCGTAGACCAGCACGTTCTTGCCCGGTGCAACCTTGCCGTCGAGGATGTCCCAGCTGCTGACCACCAGGCCTTCAGCCGCGCCCCAGTGTTCGTTCTGCTCGATGAACGGATGACCGCCGACGGCCAGCACCACCACGTCCGGACGCAGATCCATGATGGTTGGCGCGTCAGCCGCGGTACCCAGGCGCAGGTCGACTTTCAACCGCGCCAGTTCCAGTTGATACCAGCGGGTGATACCGGCGATCTGGTCCCGTTGCGGGGCTTTCGATGCGGTGGTGATCTGCCCGCCAATGAATTCCTTTTTCTCGAACAGGGTCACGTCGTGGCCACGCTCGGCAGCCACGCGGGCGGCCTCCATCCCGGCAGGACCGGCGCCGACCACCACCACCTTGCGTTTCACGCCAGTGGTTTTTTCGATGATGTGCGGCAGGCCCATGTATTCACGAGAAGTCGCGGCGTTCTGAATGCACAGCACATCCAGACCCTGGTACTGACGGTCGATACAGTAGTTGGCACCGACGCATTGTTTGATCTGGTCGATCTGGCCCATCTTGATCTTGGCGATCAGGTGCGGGTCGGCGATGTGCGCGCGGGTCATGCCGACCATGTCGACGTAACCGCCTTCCAGGATACGCGTGGCCTGGTTCGGGTCCTTGATGTTCTGCGCGTGCAGCACTGGAACCTTGACCACTTCCTTGATGCCGGCAGCCAGATGCAGGAACGGCTCCGGCGGATAACTCATGTTCGGAATCACGTTGGCCAGGGTGTTGTGGGTGTCGCAACCCGAACCCACGACGCCGATGAAGTCGAGCATGCCGGTATCGTCGTAATACTTGGCGATCTGCTTCATGTCTTCGTGGGACAGGCCGTCCGGGTGAAACTCGTCACCACAGATGCGCATGCCCACGCAGAAATCGTCACCGACCTCGGCGCGTACGGCTTTCAAGACTTCCAGACCGAACTTCATCCGGCCTTCGAAGGTGCCGCCCCATTCGTCGGTACGCTTGTTGACCCGCGGGCTCCAGAACTGGTCGATCATGTGCTGGTGCACCGCCGACAGTTCAACACCGTCCAGGCCACCGGCCTTGGCACGGCGAGCCGCTTGAGCGTAGTTACCGATTACCCGCCAGATTTCTTCCGGCTCGATGGTTTTACAAGTGGCACGGTGAACTGGCTCGCGCACACCCGACGGCGACATCAGCGTCGGCCAGTTGAAGCCGTCCCAACGCGAGCGACGACCCATGTGGGTAATCTGGATCATGATCTTGGCGCCGTGCTTATGCATGGCATCGGCCAGATTCTGGAAGTGCGGAATGATGCGGTCGGTGGACAGGTTCACCGAACTCCACCATTCCTGCGGGCTGTCGATGGCCACGACGGACGAACCGCCACAAATCGCCAGGCCGATCCCGCCCTTGGCTTTCTCTTCGTAGTACTTGACGTACCGATCGGTGGTCATGCCGCCGTCGGTGGCATAAACCTCGGCGTGCGCGGTGCTGAGCACGCGGTTACGGATGGTCAGTTTGCCGATCTGGATCGGCTGGAACATTGCTTCGAAAGCCATGGCGGGTTCCTCGACTTACAACGGCTTGACGATGAACAAGCCGTCTTCGTGGCCCTCTTCGGAGCCACCGTAGACTTGCTCGGCCACGGTGCGGATCTTGCTGCCGCGAGCGGCGAGGATCTGGTCCATCGCGCCGGCAAACCAGCCAGTGAACATGTAGTCGACCTTGCGCCCGACCTTGCCGTACACATAGACGAACGCCGAGTGCTCGAGCTTGACACTGGCGGTGCCTTTATCGAGGTCGATGTCCTGGATCTTGAACAGGCCCCAGCCGCGCTGCGACAGGCGCTTCATGTAGTGCTCGAACACCGCGACGCCTTCCAGGCCATGGCATTCGGCTTCCTTTTCACACCAGTGCCAGGCGGACTTGTAGCCGGCCTTGTAGAGGATTTCGGCATAAGCTTCAGCGCCCAGCACTTCCTCGATGCCCATGTGGTTGTTAACGAAGAAATGCCGTGGCACGTACAGCATCGGCAGGGCGTCGGACGTCCAGACACCGGTCTCGCTGTCGACTTCGATTGGCAATTGCGGGGCGATCTTGGCCATGGAAACTTAACTCCAGAAAAATTTTGGTGTTGCCCCCGGCGCGGGCGGCCGGGGGAAAGGATTCAGAGGTGCAGTGGCTTATTCGCCCCAAACGTCCTTGAGGACGTTCACCCAGTTTTCGCCCATGATCTTGCGCACCACTCGCTCGGAGTGGCCGCGCTTGAGCAGGGTCTCGGTCAGGTTCGGGAACTCGCCCACGGTGCGGATACCCAGCGGGTTGATGATCTTGCCGAAGCTGGTCAGGCGGCGGGCGTAGCCCTTGTCGTGGGTCAGGTATTCGAAGAAATCCTGGCCATGGCCCTGGGTGAAGTCGGTGCCGATGCCGATGGCGTCTTCGCCGACGATGTTCATCACGTACTCGATGGCTTCGGCGTAGTCGTCGATGGTCGAGTCGATACCCTTGGCGAGGAATGGCGCGAACATGGTGACGCCGACAAAGCCGCCGTGGTCGGCGATGAACTTGAGTTCTTCATCGGACTTGTTGCGCGGGTGCTCCTTGAGCCCCGACGGCAGGCAGTGGGAGTAGCAAACCGGCTTTTTCGACTCGAGGATGACTTCTTCGGAAGTCTTGGAGCCAACGTGGGACAGGTCGCACATCACGCCAACGCGGTTCATCTCGGCGACGATTTCGCGACCGAAGCCCGACAGGCCGCCATCACGCTCGTAGCAACCGGTGCCCACCAGGTTCTGGGTGTTGTAGCACATCTGCACGATGCCCACGCCGAGCTGCTTGAACACCTCGACATAGCCGATCTGGTCTTCATAGGCATGGGCGTTCTGGAAGCCGAAGAGGATACCGGTCTTGCCCTGCTCCTTGGCCTTGCGGATGTCGGCGGTGGTACGCACCGGCATCACCAGGTCGCTGTTCTCGCGGATCAGCTTCTGGCTCGCGGCGATGTTGTTGACGGTGGCCTGAAAGCCCTCCCACACCGACACGGTGCAGTTGGCTGCGGTCAAACCGCCCTTGCGCATGTCTTCGAACAGTTCACGGTTCCACTTGGCAATAATCAGCCCGTCGATAACGATGCTGTCGGCGTGCAATTCGGCTGGGCTCATCAGGCTGTCCCCTTATTAGCGATTCATGCGCCGAATCGTCTGCCGGCGCTTTGGGGCCAGCATATGCCTCGGTGCCTCGGCGACCGGGTGCAAAAACGACAGAGGGTTTGCCGAAAGCGTCAATCCGCGACAAAGGGTCGTCGCCAGGCACAATCAGCGACCTGTTCAAGGCCCTCGGCTTGGGCCAGAATTCGCTGCATCACTGGAATAGAGCGGCGACCTGAATGAAATCCATCCTTCTGGCTTTGGCACTGATTGCGACCGGCGTACACGCAGCGCAGGAGTCCGACGACAACCCGTGCGATAAAGTCGAAAACGACGTCCAGACCCTCGAGTGCTCGGCCTTCAGCAAAACCACCGCCGAAGACCTGCTCAAGGAAAACCTCCAGGGCCTTAGCGATCGCATGCAGTCGCAATACGGCAAAAACCCGTCGCAACTGGCCGACATCACCGCCAAGCTCAAGGCTGCCCAACAGCAGTGGCTGAAGACCCGGGATGCCGACTGCGCCGTCGAAGCCTTCCCGGCCACCGGGGGCAGCAAGGCGTTCACCATTGCCCAGAACGACTGCATTGCGCGGATGAGTGATGAGCGGTCGGAGTTTTTGGAGTCGATTGGGCAGGAATAGTCCTGAATATTCCGGTGAAAGCTGGAACTGCGTCCAGCTTTCAACAGCACTTTCCCTTCTTCCTGCAACACGTTCTGACCCTGCCTACACGTATTGCCTGGAAGCCCCAATCTGTGGGCTTTTCACGCAACATGCTGACAATCGTTGTTGATTGTGCACCTGAAAAATATAAGTAAATATTCGCAAATCTTATAAAAGACTTATATTCTTCAATGAACAGCATCCACTGGACTCGAAAGGCCGTTAAGCAACTCTTGAGATTGCATTCCGCTCACCAGATTCAGGTTCGTGATGCCATCACGGCGCTGGCAGACATGCCCGATGTAGGCAATGTCAAAGCACTGGTCGGTCATGACTACGCTTATCGGCTACGTGTCGGTAATTACCGGGTTATGTTCGACTGGGATGGCGCGATCAAAGTGGTCAGTATTCAAGAGGTTAAAAAACGCGATGAACGCACCTACTGACATCCAAATCATCAACGACGCCGAAGGCAATCCAGCCTTTGTTGTCATTCCCTATGCGCAATACGTGGCACAGAAAATCGAGCCCGACTTGATCCCCCACGAGGTGGTGAGCCGCATTGTCGATGGCGCTACCCCAATCCGCGCCTGGCGCGAACACTTGAACCTTACCCAGGATGAAGTGGCCAAACGAATGGGCATATCCCAGCCGGCATTTGCCCAACAGGAAACGGTCGCCAAGCCTCGCAAGGCCACCCGCGAAAAAATCGCCGCGGCGTTTGGTATCACCGCCACTCAACTTGAGCTGTAAGCTGCACGCTTCAGCCAGTAAAGGGATTCAACATGAAAGTCTGCGGCATCGAAATCAAAGGCAGCGAAGCGATCATCGCCGTGGCCACGCTGGACGGCCAGGCGCTGAGCCATGTCGCGCTCGCCACCAAGAAAATTGCCCTGGACGATGACGACGAAGCCGCCAACGTCAAAGTGTTCGCAGCCCAGGTCGCTTCGTTTGTGCGCGAGAACTCCATCGACCGTATCGCGATCAAGAAGCGCAGCAAGAAAGGTGAGTTTGCCGGTGGTCCGACTACGTTCAAGATCGAAGGGGTTTTCCAGTTACTGGAGAATTGCGAAGTGACGCTGCTGTCGCCGCAGACCATCACGGCGCAGTGCAAGAAATTCAATGTCGATCTGCCGGATACGCTGAACAAATATCAGCACGAGGCCTATAAGGCAGCGTGTTCGGCGTTGGTTAAGAAGTAAGCTGATTCCAAAAGACCCAACCGGCGCCAACCCCCACAGGCGCCGCTTTGCACCCTCACCCACTGGTGCTCACAAACAGACATAAACGTGTCATTTCTGATAGTTAAAAAGCTCAAGGCCAGGCGCATACATTGGAACTTTCCATAAGCGCGCGACTATCACATGGCCAACTTTCTGCCGAACAACATTCACGACGCCACCCCAACCCTGATGGCACAGGACCCGCGCCGCCACTCGATTCGTACCGTAACCTACTACCGTGCCCACCTGGAACAATCACCTGAACCGCGAATCAATCGCCAGGCTTACAACCCGAACGGACACCTGAGCTCTGGGTGGGACCCACGTCTGTGGGCAACGCAAGGCCAGCCTAATCTGAGCATGGTGTACGGGCTCTCCCGCGAACCATTACTGAACAGCAGCGTTGACGCCGGCTGGAAAGCAAGACTGCCGGGGGCCAGCGGCGAGCTTCGATTCGAGTGGGATGGTCGGAACAATCAACGTCAGATCGAGTACGACTACCTGTTACGCCCGATCGCCATCTCAGAGCAAGCTGTCAACGCTGCTTCTGCCACAACTGAGCGGATGTTCTATGCCGACAGCGGCGCCGAGTACAGTCCACATAATCAGTGCGGACGCCTTATTCGCCACGACGACACGGCTGGCTGCCTGCATCTCGAGGAATACAACCTCGCGGGCACTCGGTTAAGCGAATCCCGACAGTTCATGAACGAGCTGTCCACTGTCAATTGGCCAGAACGCTTGACTGACCGCGACAGCAAGCTCGAAACCGAAGGTGAAACCACCCAATGGCGTTTCAATGCCCTGGGTAATCTGGTGAGCCAAACCGATGCTCGGGACAACCAAAGGCTATTGGGCTACGACATCGCAGGCCAGCTCATACAGGTAGCCCTCAAACGCAGGCATTTGCCGGACAAAACGCTACTGAGCAACAGGTGCTATAACGTCAGTGGTCAGATCGAGCACGAAACTGCCGGCAATGGTGTTACGACAACCCGCCGTTATGACATTCAAAGCGATCGCCTGTTGCAACTCACCTCAAGCCGTTCAGGCCATGCTCTTCAGGACCTTGCCTACACCTACGATCCTGTCGGTAATGTCACTCGGATCCGGGACTCGGTCGCAGCGACACGCTACTTCAGGAACCAGCGTACTGACCCCACCAACCAGTATCGATATGACACGCTTTATCAACTGATAGAGGCAAGCGGGCGAGAATCCGTTGCCGCGAGCCAGGGCCGCTTAACGCGCCTGTCACAATCGACAGTGACTAGCAGCTACAAACAGACATTCTCATATGATCCCGCAGGAAACCTGCAAACCCTCATCCATGAAGGCCTTCGAGGTTACACCCGTGAGATGGTGAGCGAGTCTTCAAGTAACCGAAGCCTGCCTAAACCGCAGACAGGCGAGCCAGACTTCATCAAGAGTTTCGACAGCAACGGCAACTTGTTGATCCTGTCCCCTGGCGCACAAGTCATGCACTGGGACAGTCGCAATCAACTCAGCGAAGTCATTCAGGTCACCCGACACGATGAACCGAATGATGATGAACTCTATCGATATGACGGCCACGGCCAGCGACTGCGCAAGGTACTCCACCGCAAGACAAAATCTGCAACCTTGACCAGCGAAGTACGCTATCTGCCCGGGTTGGAGATCCATTACAACGGCCGCGAAGAAGTACGGTATGTCGTGAGTGCTGATGCCGACGGTTGCAACGCGCGGGTTTTGCATTGGCACGAAGACCCGCCCGAAGGCATTGCCAACGACCAGATTCGTTACGGCCTGGGCGATCATCTTGGATCCTGCACGCTGGAACTGGACGAAGATGCCGCGTTGATAAGCCAGGAGGGTTATTACGCCTTTGGCGGCACCGCCTGGTGGCTCGCCCGAAGTGAAACCGAGGCCAGCTACAAGACACTCCGATACTCCGGAAAGGAGCGGGATGCCACCGGGCTTTACTACTACGGGCTTCGTTACTACGCTCCCTGGCTACAGCGCTGGATCAACCCGGATCCGGCGGGTGACATTGATGGTTTGAACCGCTTCCGGATGGTTCAGAACAATCCGTTGCGCTTCAAGGACAGCCAGGGGCTTGCACCGGTTGAGCCCCTTGATGAGTACGAGAAAAACATGGTCGCCGCTGGGAGCGCGATACTTTATCGACGAGCTAATGATTTACCTGAAGATCAGCTGCAGGAGTTCGAACGCGATTTCTCAGCCATGATCGACTTTACAAAAAATGCCATCTCGTCTCTTAACGAACCCACACTTTCGAAAGAAACACAGGAAAAACTAAGAAATATCTTCGGTGAAAAAAACAATGCTCAATACCTGGAAAACGCCGCGAAGGCAGCCAAGGCAAAACTTGAAAAAGTCCTTTCTGGTGCGTTGGCGGATTACATGAGTGGCGATCGTTTTGTCTTTACCGAGAACAATCCACTCAAGCCGAAACGACGGGCATCTACTAAGCATTCCAAGTCTCAAGGCCGGACCATCGTCTATTTGACTCTCAAGAGTCGCCAACAATCTCCCCCACGTAACGCCGCGACACTCTTTCATGAGCTGAGCCATGTTCATGCTGAAACACGCGATTTCTGGTACTTGTTTTCCAACACTTCACCCACTGATACAGAAGAGGCGATTGACGCCAGCATCAATAAAGCACTCGCGAAATCTTTATCGATTGCAAAAAAAGGTCCCGATGTAACGAAAGTCAAAGGAAAAAATCGGGGGGCGCTACAGAAACTCCTCGTCGAGGCATATGAATCAGACCCCTCGCCACAAAACCAGGAGTGGAATGCCCAAATAGCAACCACCGCTAACAACGCGGATAGCTTGTCCGCACTGATCCTTCAATTCAGGCATCGGCCTACGAATTGACAGCAGGGGCATCGCCGCTAAGGACTCTCTGCAACATCTGGTCGCCCCTCAAGACCCCGCCGATCCTCCCGCGGGCACCGCTCATATTTCGCCCGATAACTGCGGGTGAAGTACGACGGCGATTCAAACCCGCAGGCAATGCTCACCTCCAGCACGCTCATGTCGGTCTGCCGCAGCAACTGCCGCGCTTTTTCCAACCGTAGCCGCAGATAGAAATTGCTCGGCGTGTCGTTCAGGTGCAGGCGAAACAGGCGCTCCAGTTGCCGCCGCGTCACCTTGATCGATTCCGCCAGTTCCAGCGTACTCAGCGGCGGTTCGCTGTGCTGTTCCATCTCACCGATCACCTGCACCAGCTTCTTGTTGCTGATGCCGTAGCGCGTGGCGACTTCCATGCGTTGGTGGTCTTTGCGCGGGCGGATGCGGCCGAGCACGAATTGTTCGCTGACCTGGATCGCCAGTTCCGGGCCATGGGCCTGGGCGATCAAATCCAGCATCAAATCAATGGAAGCGGTGCCACCCGCGGAGGTGATGCGCCGGCGGTCGATCTCGAACAATTCCTGGGTGACGCTGAGCTGTGGATAAGACTCCTTGAAGGCGTCGATGGCTTCCCAGTGCAGGGTAAGGCGATGGCCGTCGAGCAAACCCGCCTCGGCGAGGATGAAACTCCCGGTGTCGATGGCGCCAAGGGGCACGCCTTCGTTGTCCAGCCGGCGCAACCAGTGTTCCAGCGCCGGGGTGGCGAATTTCAGCGGTTCGAAGCCGGCGACCACCAACAAGGTCGCGCCTTTCTTCAGCGGCTCCAGCGCCGCATCGGCGTTGACCGACATACCGTTACTGGCCAGCACTGCCCCACCGTCCGCGCTCAACACATGCCAGCGATAGAGTTCGCCACGAAAGCGATTGGCGACCCGCAACGGCTCGATGGCCGAGATAAATCCGATGGCCGAGAAACCCGGCATCAACAAGAAGTAGAAATCCTGGGACATGGAGCGCACTCGCTTAGCAGGTAACAAGAGGCCGGGTAACGAGAGGGCGGGTAGCGTGAGGATGTTGATACGCCAGTTGCAAGCGGCTTTCAAGAGCGCAGGTCGCTGCAGTGCAAGAGCTGGTCGCCGCAGTGCGCTTTCATCGGTGCTTTGCTGCGTAACTTGGCATCACCGGCGCATCAGACACCGGAACTCACAATAAACGAACTGCCGAGGAACCTGAGAATGAAACGACTGATCAGCAGCTGTGTTCTTGCACTCAGTGGTACCGCGTTACTGAGCGCCAGTGTCATGGCCGCCGAACCCGCCGCATGCCAGAACGTGCGCATGGGTGTAGTGAACTGGACCGATGTGATCGCCACCAGTGCCATGACCCAGGTATTGCTCGATGGCCTCGGCTACAGCACCAAACAAACCAGCGCCTCCCAGCAAATCATCTTCGCCGGGATCCGCGACCAGCGTCTGGACCTGTTCCTCGGCTACTGGAACCCGCTGATGACCCAGACCATCACCCCCTTCGTCGATGCCAAGCAGGTCAAGGTGCTTGAAGCGCCAAGCCTGCAAGACGCCCGCGCGACCCTCGCCGTGCCGACCTACCTCGCCGACAAGGGCCTGAAAACCTTCGCTGACATCGCCAAGTTCGAAAAAGAACTGGGCGGCAAGATCTACGGCATCGAGCCGGGCTCGGGCGCCAACACCCAGATCAAGGCGATGATCTCCAAGAACCAGTTCGGCCTCGGCAAGTTCCAGCTGGTCGAATCCAGCGAAGCCGGCATGCTCGCCGCGGTGGACCGCGCCGTGCGTCGCAACGAAGCCGTGGTGTTCTTCGGCTGGGCGCCGCACCCGATGAACGTCAACGTGAAAATGACCTATCTCACCGGCAGCGACGACGCCCTCGGCCCGAACGAAGGCAAGGCCACCGTGTGGACCGTCACCGCGCCGACCTACGCCCAGCAGTGCCCGAACATCGGTCGCCTGCTGAGCAACCTGACGTTCACCGCCGAAGACGAGAGCCGGATGATGCAGCCACTGCTGGATCACAAGGACGCTTTCGAGTCGGCCAAACAATGGCTCAAGGATCACCCGCAGGACAAAAAACGCTGGCTTGAAGGCGTCACCACCTTCGATGGCAAGCCGGCCGCTGAAAACCTGCAACTGACCAGTAAATAAACCCGAACCCACCACCGTCTCGCAGCCCCAAGGGGCTGCGAACGGGACCAGCACGCCTGGCCAAAACCAAAAACTCGCCTGTAAGGAACCGCCAAATGAACCACGACGTCATCATCACCTGCGCACTCACCGGTGCTGGCGACACGACCAGCAAGAGCCCACACGTGCCGGTCACCCCAAAACAGATCGCGGCTGCCGCCGTGGAGGCCGCCAAGGCCGGTGCCACCGTGGTTCACTGCCATGTGCGCGACCCGCAAACCGGCAAGTTCAGCCGTGATGTGGCGCTGTACCGCGAGGTGATGGAGCGTATCCGCGAGGCGGACGTGGACATCATCGTCAACCTCACTGCCGGCATGGGCGGCGACCTGGAAATCGGTGCCGGCGAAAATCCGATGGAATTCGGCCCGAACACCGATCTGGTCGGCCCGCTGACCCGCCTGGCCCACGTCGAAGAACTGCTGCCGGAAATCTGCACCCTCGATTGCGGCACCCTGAACTTCGGTGACGGCGACACCATCTACGTCTCCACCCCGGCCCAGCTGCGCGCTGGCGCCAAACGCATTCAAGAGCTGGGCGTGAAGGCCGAGCTGGAAATCTTCGATACCGGCCACCTGTGGTTCGCCAAGCAGATGATCAAGGAAGGCCTGCTCGACAACCCATTGTTCCAGCTGTGCCTGGGCATCCCATGGGGCGCGCCGGCGGACACCACCACCATGAAAGCCATGGTCGACAACCTGCCCGCCGACGCAGTCTGGGCCGGCTTCGGTATCGGTCGCATGCAGATGCCGATGGCGGCACAAGCGGTATTGCTCGGCGGCAACGTGCGGGTCGGGCTGGAAGACAACCTGTGGCTGGACAAGGGCGTGCTGGCGACCAACGGCCAACTGGTCGAACGCGCCACGGAAATCCTCAGCCGCCTCGGTGCCCGCGTGCTCACCCCCGCTGAAGGCCGCAAAAAGATGGGCCTGACCCAGCGCGGCTAACTCCATACACCCCCCCCTGTTGGAGCTGCCGAAGGCTGCGATCTTTTGATGTTGCTCGCAAAAACAAGATCAAAAGATCGCAGCCTTCGGCAGCTCCTACAGGGGTCACCGAATCTTTCAGGAAATTGCCATGAGCTTTATTACCGAAATCAAAACCTTCGCCGCCCTGGGCAGCGGTGTCATCGGCAGCGGCTGGGTGTCCCGCGCCCTCGCCCATGGTCTGGACGTCGTGGCCTGGGACCCGGCACCAGGCGCTGAAGCAGCCCTGCGCAAACGCGTCGCCAACGCCTGGGGCGCGCTGGAGAAACAAGGACTGGCGCCGGGTGCATCGCAGGATCGCCTGCGTTTTGTCGCGACCATCGAAGAATGCGTTCGCGACGCTGACTTCATCCAGGAAAGCGCCCCGGAACGCCTTGAGCTGAAACTGGAACTGCACAGTAAAATCAGCGCCGCGGCCAAGCCCAATGCATTGATCGGCTCCAGCACCTCCGGCCTGCTGCCGAGCGAGTTCTACGAGAGCGCCACGCACCCGGAACGCTGCGTGGTCGGTCACCCGTTCAACCCGGTTTACCTGCTGCCGCTGGTCGAAGTGGTTGGCGGCAAAAACACCGCGCCCGAAGCCGTGCAAGCGGCGATGAAAGTCTATGAGTCTCTAGGCATGCGCCCGTTGCACGTGCGCAAGGAAGTGCCGGGGTTCATCGCTGATCGCCTGCTCGAAGCGCTGTGGCGTGAGGCGCTGCACCTGGTCAACGACGGCGTGGCGACTACCGGTGAAATCGACGATGCGATCCGTTTCGGCGCAGGCTTGCGCTGGTCGTTCATGGGCACCTTCCTGACCTACACCCTGGCCGGTGGTGATGCCGGTATGCGTCACTTCATGGCGCAGTTCGGCCCGGCGTTGCAGTTGCCGTGGACTTACCTGCCGGCACCGGAACTGACCGACAAGCTGATCGACGACGTGGTCGACGGCACCAGCGATCAACTGGGTAAACACAGCATTTCGGCACTGGAGCGTTATCGTGATGACTGCCTGCTGGCAGTGCTGGAGGCGGTGAAGACCACCAAAGAGAAGCATGGGATGGCCTTCAGCGAGTAGACCGTCAGTTGATGGGCCAGCAGGTCTGGCCCCTTCGCGAGCAAGCCCGCTCCCACAGGGGACGCATTCCAATGTGGGAGCGGGCTTGCTCGCGAAAGCGGTAGCCCAGTCACCACTATTATCGGAACCTGAACCATGCCCACCCTCACCACCTACCAAACCACCATCACCCCCGACTGGGTCGACTACAACGGCCACCTGCGCGACGCCTTCTACCTGCTGATTTTCAGCTACGCCACCGATGCCCTGATGGATCGCCTGGGCCTGGACAGCAACAGCCGGGAAGCCAGCGGCAACTCGCTGTTCACTCTCGAGTTGCACCTCAACTACCTGCACGAAGTGAAACTCGATGCCCAGGTCGAAGTGCACACCCAAATCATTGCCCACGACAGCAAACGCCTGCACCTCTATCACAGCCTGCATCGGGTCGGTGATGCCCAGGAACTTGCAGGCAACGAGCAGATGCTGCTGCACGTGGATCTCGCCGGACCGCGCTCGGCCCCGTTCAGCGAACAATCCTTGAATCGGCTGCAAGCCATCGTCGCCGAACAGGCGGACCTGCCAACGCCCGGGTACATTGGCCGAGTGATCGCGTTACCCCCAAAAAAATAACAAGGAGATCGCCATGAACACCGCCGCTGCATTTGCCGACTTTCGTACCTATCCGTTGATCAGCGCGCTGACTGGCGTGCAAACACTGGCGGACCGGGTTCTGGTGAAGTGGGCCGACGATCGCGTCAGCCCTTTCCATCATCAATGGCTGCGGGATAACTGTCCGTGCCCACAATGCGTCTACACCGTGACCCGCGAGCAAGTGCTGGAAATCGTCGATGTGGCTCAAGACCTGATGCCTGACGCCGTACACATCGACACCGAAGGTTGCCTGTCGGTGGATTGGCAGGATGGCCACGCCAGCCGCTTCGATCCCGGCTGGCTGCGCGCCCACGCCTATGACGATGAATCCCGCGCCGAACGCCTGGCGCGCAAGCCCAAAGCCAGGCTCTGGCACAGTGATTTGCAGTTGCCGGTGTTCGAATATCAAGCCCTGATGAACGACCCGCAGGCGTTGCTGCAATGGCTGCTGGCGGTTCGCGATGTCGGCCTGACCCAGGTTCGTGGCGTGCCCACCGAGCCCGGCTCTCTAAAGCTGATCGCGCAACGGATTTCCTTCATCCGCGAGAGCAATTTCGGCGTGCTGTTCAACGTGCAATCGAAGGCCGATGCCGACAGCAACGCCTACACCGCCTTCAACCTGCCGCTGCACAGCGATTTGCCGACCCGAGAGTTGCAACCGGGGCTGCAATTCCTGCATTGCCTGGTCAATGACGCAGAGGGCGGCGAAAGTATTTTTGTCGACGGTTTTGCCATCGCCGATGCGCTGCGTCGCGAAGACCCGGAGTCATTCAAAAGCCTTTGCGAAATCCCCGTGGAGTTTCGCAACAAGGACCGCCACAGCGACTACCGCTGCCTCGCGCCGATCATCGCCCTGGATACGCTGGGACAGGTATCGGAAATCCGCATGGCGAACTTTCTGCGCGGGCCGTTCGACACTTCGGTGGAACAGATGCCCAAGCTCTATCACGCCTACCGGCGCTTTATCGCGATGACGCGCGAGCCCCGGTTCCGCCTGATGCAGCGGCTCAATCCCGGTGAGCTGTGGTGCTTCGACAACCGCCGCACCCTGCACGCCCGCAACGCCTTCGACCCCGCTACCGGGGCGCGGCACTTCCAGGGTTGCTATGTCGACCGGGATGAGTTGTTGTCGCGGATTCTGGTGTTGCAGCGTTAAGCCTCTAAAAGATCGCAGCCTTCGGCAGCTCCTACAGGTGAAACACGATCCATGTAGGAGCTGCCGAAGGCTGCGATCTTTTGCTTTTCAACCAACCAAAAAAAGCCCCGATCAAGCCGTGACAGGATCGAGGCAGAGGGTACTGTTGAGGAGCCGCCGTGCGAGGGTGACCAAACCTTCGTGAAGCGAGCTGAGCCCAGTGTGCCCACTCCTGCCCACGGCAAGTTAGTCGAAAACGACCTGTTCATAGCCATTGCGGCCATTGCGACAATTCGCCCTTGCTGCTACTGCGTGGCCCTACCAGAATCGAGCCACGACACCGTTCCCTGAAGAAGGATTGCGTCATGATGCACGCCGATTTGATAGACCAGGAAGACCTGTTGGGCCAGCTCAAGTCATTGGGGTTTCAAGTGCCGAACGGCGCCACGGCCGAGCAGGCTTGCGAGTGCGCGGTACGAGGTTTGAACAATGAACGGGCGATAGTGCTGCGCACCATGGTCAAGCAGATGTACACCAGCAGCGCGACGATCCTGCCGGCGGTGCGTCAGGCGATCGACAAGCAGTTGTTGCCAGCGTTGGCGGAGTATCAGCAAAGCCATCGCACCTGAAAGCAAAAGATCGCAGCCTTCGGCAGCTCCTACAGGTTCAATGCGTTCCCCTGTAGGAGCTGCCGAAGGCTGCGATCTTTTAAAGGCGCCTCGGTTTAAAGCCTTACGCTGGCAAACGTCGACTCATTACGCGCCTGGCTCAGCGCCGACAACGGCCCTGACAACGGCGACAGCACCAAGGCTTGCGGCAACGGCATCATCGCCACTTGCTGGGTAGTGTTGGAGCCTACACGCTCGTCACGCGGCGGAATGCCGAAGTATTCGCGGTAGCACTTGGAGAAGTGCGGCGTGGACACAAAACCGCACACCGACGCCACTTCGATGATCGACATCGGCGTTTGCTTGAGCAGTTGCCGGGCGCGGATCAGGCGCAGCTTGAGGTAGTAACGCGACGGCGAGCAGTGCAGGTATTTCTGGAACAGGCGCTCGAGCTGACGACGGGATACCGCGACATAGACTGCCAGTTCGTCGAGATCGATTGGCTCTTCTAGGTTGGCTTCCATCAGCGCAACGATTTCCTGCAGTTTTGGCTGATTCGTGCCGAGCATGTGCTTGAGCGGCACACGCTGGTGATCCTGCTCGTTGCGGATGCGCTCGTAGACGAACATTTCCGAAATGGCCGCCGACAGTTCACGGCCGTGATCGCGGCTGATCAGGTGCAGCATCATGTCCAGCGGCGCGGTGCCGCCGGAGCTGGTGAAACGGTTACGGTCGAGGGTGAACAGGCGGGTACTCATGGCCACCCGCGGGAAAGCTTCCTGCATGGCTGCCAGGCATTCCCAGTGCACGCTGCAATCGAAGCCGTCGAGCAGGCCGGCACAGGCCAGGGCCCAGCTGCCGGTGCACACCGCGCCGAGGCGGCGGGACTGGCGAGCCTGGCTTTGCAGCCATGACACGTGTTCACGGGTCACAGTGCGCTGGATGCCGATACCGCCGCAGACGATGACAGTGTCCATTGGCGGGGCTTTGTGCATGGAGGCGTCGGGGGTGATCTGCAGGCCGTCACTGGCCCAGACCTGGCCGCCATCGACGGTGAGAGTAGTCCACCGATACAGTTCGCGACCGGACAACTGGTTGGCCATGCGCAGGGGTTCCACTGCGGAGGCCAGAGAAATCAGCGTGAAATTGTCCAGCAGCAGAAAGCCGATGGATTGAGGCGCACGGTTCTGGGGTTGGGCCCCGGAGTTGAACGTCGTCATCGCGGTATCTCCTCACACAAAGCGGGTGATGGCCTCAGGCGGAGGCTCTTTTTATTGCCATCGTTCTCGCGTGGGAGACGGGCTTTGTAATGACAGAGCAATTGCCATGCCTATTTTTGAATGTGCGTTCAATAACTCCTAAAAACGACGTCGGAATGTGTCTATATATGTCTTGCAAGGCGTGGGGATTTAAATGGCCATCAGGACTGGCAAGCGCGCCGGCTCACGAGCGGTGAGCAATTCGGTAGCACTTGTGGGAACGGCGTTGCGCCGCACTGGAAAGGAGTGTCACCGCAGGCACAGGTGACGAGCGGTCGAGGGCTGGTTGGCCCTCGATAAGTGGCAAGACAATTTATCTGTGAGCGACGCGCTAAAAGGTGGCGCGCTTTAATCCGGGTGCTCACTTAACGCGCAATTTTGACTGGTCTGCTGTGGCGAGGGGGCTTGCCCCCGTTCGGCTGCGAAGCAGTCGTAAAAGTTTTAGGGCCGCTTCGCGACCCAACGGGGGCAAGCCCCCTCGCCACAGGGTCAACTCGGTTTCAGCATTCAACAGCACTCACCGCCAACCCACCCCGCGATGTCTCCTTGTATTTGTCATGCATGTCGGCACCGGTATCGCGCATGGTGCGGATCACCCGATCCAGCGAAATAAAGTGCTGGCCATCGCCCCGCAACGCCATCTGCGCGGCGTTGATCGCCTTCACCGCAGCAATCGCGTTGCGCTCGATGCACGGCACCTGGACCAGCCCACCCACCGGGTCGCAGGTCAGGCCGAGGTTGTGTTCCAGACCGATTTCCGCCGCGTTGCACAGTTGCTCTGGCGTGGCGCCAAGGATTTCCGCCAGTCCCGCCGCCGCCATGGCGCAGGCCGAACCGACTTCGCCCTGGCAACCGACTTCGGCACCGGAGATCGAGGCGTTCTTCTTGCACAGGATGCCCACCGCCGCCGCACCGAGGAAGTAGTCGACGACATTGGCGTCGGTCACGGCCTCGCTGAACTTCATGAAGTAGTGCAGCACCGCCGGAATGATCCCCGCCGCGCCGTTGGTCGGTGCCGTGACCATGCGCCCGCCGGCGGCGTTTTCTTCGTTGACCGCCAAGGCGAACAGGTTGACCCATTCCATGGCGCTCAAGGTCGAGCCAATCACGTTGGGTTTGTTCAGTTCCTGAAGGCTGCGATGCAGCTTGGCCGCGCGGCGGCGCACGTTCAGCCCGCCGGGCAGGATGCCTTCGTGTTTCAGGCCCTGCTCGACGCAATCCTGCATGGCGCGCCAGAGCTTCATCAGGCCGCTGCGGATTTCCTCTTCGCTGCGCCAGACTTTCTCGTTGGCCATCATTAATTCCGCCACGCGCAGGTTGTGCTTCTTGCACAGCTGCAACAGCTCGGCGGCGCTGGAAAAGTCATAAGGAAGTACGGTGCGATCCAGATCCACGACACCGCTGGAGGCTTGCGCCTCATCGACGACAAAACCGCCGCCGACCGAATAGTAGGTGTCGCGATGCAGTTCGCCGTCATCGCCTTCGACAACCAGGGTCATGGCGTTGGGGTGGAACGGCAGGTTTTCGTCGATCAGGCGCATGTCCCGAGCCCAGACGAACGGCACCGACAGGCGACCGTCGAGCAACAGCGTATGGGTTTCGCGCAGGGCCTGGATGCGGATGCCGATTTGCGACGGATCGATCGCATCCGGCCACTCGCCCATCAGGCCCATGATCACCGCGTTGTCGCTGCCGTGGCCGATGCCGGTGGCCGACAACGAGCCAAACAGCTGGACTTCGACACGCCGCACCTGTTCCAGCAAACCCCGCTCGCGCAAACCCTGCACAAACAACGCCGCTGCCCGCATGGGCCCCACGGTGTGCGAACTGGAAGGGCCGATGCCGATTTTGAACAGGTCGAAAACACTGATAGCCATGACTGACGAACTCCTGAATGGGCCCACTGCGCACGCCAAAGCGCACGGTGACGGAGCTGCTACGCTGAAGCTGCAATCCGCCGAGATGAGCGCATCATCAAGCTTTTATCCTGTTGTTCGACGTCTCTAACCGACGCACTCATGCCCACCAACGCCGCGTGTCTTTTACGCCGTGTTTTCGCCGTTTTTTTGCGGTTCAGAGGGGAAAAAAGGGCTGAAAAAATCTGTAAACGACGTCACCGACACTGGATGCGACCATCCCTGTACTGGATACGACGCGCCCTGTAGGCGTCAGATTTTCACTGGTACATGATCATATCGACTCGATTGCAAGGCGCCGTGGTAGAGCTGTCTCCAGAACGCCATCCAACCGCAACCTATAAGTGCGGTGGTCCAGTCGGAACACTGCCAAAAAAAACACCAAGGAGTCCATCCATGAAAGGTTCCCCGTCGTTGTTGTTGGCCGCCATGCTTAGTCTGCCGGTTCTGGCGCAAGCCGCAGAACCGGCGCAGTGCAATACCGTAAACTTCTCCGATGTCGGCTGGACCGACATCACCGCGACCACCGCGACCACCAGCGTCGTGCTCAACGCCCTCGGCTACAAGACCAAGACCACCATGATTTCCGTGCCCGTGACCTACAAGTCGCTGGCCGACGGCAAGAACATGGACGTGTTCCTGGGGAACTGGATGCCGACCATGGAAAACGACATCAAGGCCTACCGCGATGCCGGCACCGTGGAAACCGTGCGTACCAACCTCAAGGGCGCCAAGTACACCCTCGCCGTCCCTCAAGCCCTGTACGACAAGGGGCTGCATGACTTCGCCGACATCGCCAAATTCAAGAAAGAACTCGATGGCAAGATCTACGGCATCGAGCCTGGCAACGACGGTAACCGCCTGATCCAGTCGATGATCGACAAGAACGCCTTCGGCCTCAAGGACGCGGGCTTCAAGGTCGTCGAGTCCAGCGAAGCCGGCATGCTGTCGCAGGTCGACCGTGCGCAGAAACGCGACACCGCCGTGGTGTTCCTGGGCTGGGCGCCGCACCCGATGAACAAGCGCTTCAAGATTCAATACCTGACCGGCGGCGACGATTTCTTCGGCCCCGACTTTGGCGCCGCCACTGTGGCGACCAACACCCGCAAGGGCTACGCCGAGGAATGCAGCAACGTCGGTCAGTTGCTGAAAAACCTGGAGTTCACGGTCGACATGGAAAGCGAACTGATGGGCAACATCCTGGACGACAAGATGAAGCCTGACGCGGCCGCCAAGGCCTGGCTGAAAAAGAATCCACAGGTGCTCGATACCTGGCTCGCTGGCGTGACCACCACTGACGGTAAACCTGGCCTGGAAGCCGTGAAAGCCAAGCTCAACCAGCCTTGAATTAGAGAGCATCGCTTATGCCGGACGGCGCAAGCCGTCCGGGCTGTTTATTTCCTTGCATGCGGACGTTCACTACCATGCTGATTGATCAGAAAATCCCTTTAGGCCAGTACATCGCGGGCTTCGTTGAATGGCTGACGCAACACGGCGCCAGCACCTTCGACGCAATCGCCGTGACACTGGAAACGATGATCCACGGCGTGACGTTTGCGCTGACCTGGTTCAACCCGCTGGTACTGATCGGCCTGATCGCGCTACTGGCACACTTCATTCAACGCAAATGGGGCCTGACCGCGTTTGTCGTTGCCTCCTTTCTGCTGATCCTCAATCTGGGGTACTGGCAGGAAACCATGGAAACCCTCGCCCAGGTGATGTTCGCCACCCTGGTCTGCGTGGTCATCGGCGTGCCCCTGGGCATCGTCGCCGCGCACAAGCCGATGTTCTATACTCTAATGCGTCCGGTACTCGATCTGATGCAGACCGTACCGACCTTCGTGTACCTCATTCCTACCCTGACTCTCTTTGGTCTGGGTGTGGTCCCGGGCCTGATTTCGACGGTGGTGTTCGCGATTGCCGCGCCCATTCGCCTGACCTACCTGGGTATCCGCGATGTTCCGGAAGAATTGATGGACGCCGGCAAGGCCTTTGGCTGCTCTCGGCGTCAACTGCTCTCGCGAATCGAACTGCCCCACGCCATGCCAAGCATCGCGGCAGGCATCACCCAGTGCATCATGCTGTCTCTTTCGATGGTGGTGATCGCGGCACTGGTGGGCGCCGATGGTTTGGGCAAACCGGTGGTCAACGCACTGAACACTGCTGATATCGCCCTGGGCTTCGAAGCAGGCCTGGCGATCGTACTGCTGGCGATCATGCTCGACCGTATCTGCAAACAACCCGACGCCAAGGTAGGGGGTGACGCATGAGCATTATTCGCTTCGATAACGTTGACGTTATCTTCTCCAAAGATCCACGCGAGGCGCTCAAGCTGCTGGATCAGGGCATGACCCGCAACGAGATCCTGAAAAAGACCGGGCAGATCGTCGGTGTTGAAAAAGCCAGCCTGGATATCGAAAAAGGTGAAATCTGCGTACTGATGGGCCTGTCCGGCTCCGGTAAGTCCAGCCTGTTGCGCTGCATCAACGGCCTGAACACTGTCAGCCGTGGCAAGTTGTTCGTCGAGCACGAAGGCAAGCAGATCGACATCGCCTCCTGCAGCCCGGCCGAGCTGAAAATGATGCGTACCAAACGCATCGCGATGGTGTTCCAGAAGTTCGCCCTGATGCCTTGGCTGACCGTTCGCGAGAACATCAGCTTTGGCCTGGAAATGCAGGGTCGGCCCGAGAAAGAACGACGCAAACTGGTGGACGACAAGCTTGAGCTGGTGGGCCTGACCCAGTGGCGCAACAAGAAACCCAACGAGCTGTCCGGTGGTATGCAGCAACGTGTGGGCCTGGCCCGCGCCCTGGCGATGGACGCCGACATCCTGCTGATGGACGAACCGTTCTCGGCACTCGACCCGCTGATCCGCCAGGGTCTGCAGGACGAACTGCTGGAACTGCAACGCAAGCTGAGCAAGACCATCGTGTTCGTAAGCCACGACCTCGACGAAGCCCTGAAACTGGGCAGCCGCATCGCGATCATGAAAGACGGCCGGATCATCCAGTACAGCAAGCCGGAAGAAATCGTCCTCAACCCGGCGGACGATTACGTGCGGACCTTCGTGGCCCACACCAACCCGCTGAACGTACTGTGCGGCCGCAGCCTGATGCGCACCCTGGACAACTGCAAGCGCATCAACGGTTCGGTGTGCCTGGATCCAGGCGGTGATTCGTGGCTGGACCTGGCCGAAGGCAACACCATCAAGGGCGCTCGCCAGAACGGGTCTGCGCTGGACTTGCAGAACTGGATACCGGGTCAGGCCGTTGAAGGCCTGGGTCGTCGACCAACCCTGGTGGACTCGAACATCGGCATGCGCGATGCGCTGCAGATTCGTTATCAGACCGGCAACAAGCTGGTGCTGCATGACAACAACAAGGTGGTGGGGATTCTGGGCGACAGCGAGCTGTATCACGCACTGCTCGGCAAGAACCTGGGGTAAGGCAACAGACAAAAAACGCCGCGAGAGAATCGCGGCGTTTTTGTTTGAAGATCAAAAGATCGCAGCCTTCGGCAGCTCCTACATTGGAATGCGCTCCCCCTGTAGGAGCTGCCGAAGGCTGCGATCTTTTGAAGCTGGACGCGGTATCACTGAAACACCGCGCCCCTCACAACTCAGCTGTAAACCCGGCCAAGCAGCTGCCGATGGCTTTCAAACTGATCGAGCACGTCACGGGTGATCTGATCCTGGGTGAAACCCAGATGCAAAAACGCCGCGAGAGGATCGCGGTGTTTTTGTTTGAAGAGCAAAAGATCGCAGCCTTCGGCAGCTCCTACATTGGAATGCGCTCCCCCTGTAGGCGCTGCCGAAGGCTGCGATCTTTTGAAGCTGGACGCGGTATCACTGAAACACCGCGCCCCTCACAACTCAGCTGTAAACCCGGCCAAGCAGCTGCCGATGGCTTTCAAACTGATCGAGCACGTCACGGGTGATCTGATCCTGGGTGAAACCCATCAAGTCGTAGTCCTGGCTACCGTTATGCAGGTAAACCTCGGCGCGATAGAAACGCTGACGCGCCTCATCGGACTGTGCCGATTCAGTCGGCGTGGCCAGGTAACCGTCCAGGCTGACTTCGTAGACAAAGGGGTTGCCCTCCTCCATCTCGACGCGCACGCCCATGCAACGCTTGGACTTGCCCAGCAGCGTCTGAACCTTCAGGCCCTGAGCACGCATTTGCGCCGTCGCATCTTCCAGCGCCGGGCTCACTTGCTTGTCCATGAAGCGCTGCACCACCGACTGGCTCGGCTGCAGGTCCAGCTGGGTCAAACGCTCGCTGAAACCACGACGACCGCGTGCCGCCAGTTCCGCTTGCTCCTGTTCGATCTGCACGTCCTGGCGCATGGCCTTGTGCAAGCCGAACATGAAGAACACCAGCACCACCGAGAACGGCAGACCGGCCAGTACCACCATGGTCTGCATGGCTTCGAAGTTACCGGCGAACAGCAGGCCGATGGTCACCAGGGTGATCACCACCGACCAGAAGATCCGCAGCCAGTGCGGCGCGTCTTCATCGACGGTACCGCCCTTGCACGACAGGTTGGCCATCATCACCGCGCCGGAATCCGCCGGGGTCAGGAACAGCACGAAACCGACAAAGATCGACACGCCGATCACCACCTTCGACGCCGGGTAATGCTCAAGCAACTGGTAGATCGCCATGGACGGCTGTTCCAGCGCCGTTTTTCCAAGCTCCACCGCCCCATGGTTCATCACCAGGTCCAGGGCCGAGTTACCGAAGATCGACAGCCACGCCAGGGTGAAGCCCAGCGGAATCAGCAGTACGCCGGCCACCAGTTCACGCACCGTGCGACCACGGGAAATACGTGCGATGAACATGCCCACGAATGGTGCCCAGGAAATCCACCAGGCCCAGTAGAACAGGGTCCACAGGCCCAACCAGCGGTCGGACTTCTCGGCGTCGCCTTCATACACGTAAAGGTCAAAGGTCTTCAGCACCACGCCGTTCAGGTAGTCGCCGACGTTCTGCACGAAGCCGTTGAGCAGGTGCAGGGTCGGGCCGAACAGCAGGACGAAAATCAGCAGGCCGCTGAACAGCACGATGTTCAGGTTGGACAGACGACGGATGCCGTTTTCCACGCCCGACACGGCAGCGATGGTCGCCACGGTGCTCATCACGATGATCACGATCAGCAGGTTGGTGTTGCTATGCTCCATGCCGAACAGGTTTTCAAGGCCCGACGACACTTGCAGCGAACCGATCCCCAGGTTGGTTACCAGACCCAGCAGGGTCACGAACATGCCGAAGCCGTCCACCGCATGACCGGCCGCACCCTTGACCCAGCGCTCACCCACCAGCGGATACAGCGCCGAACGCAACGCCAGCGGCTGGTTATGACGGTAGGCAAAGTACGCCACCGCCAAACCGACCAGCGCGTAAATCGCCCAGCCGTGCAGGCCCCAATGCAGGAACGTCAGTTGTACCGCCTGACGTGCCGCGAGGTTGCTGCCGGCCACGCCTTCCGGCGGGTTGAAGTAGTGGTCCAGCGGTTCGGACGCGCCGAAATACAACAACGAGATGCCGATACCCGAGGAGAACAGCATCCCCGCCCAGGCGCCGTAACTGAAGTCCGGGGTGTCGTCCTTGCTACCCAGTTTCAGTTTGCCGTAGGACGAAAACGCCAGGCCGACAACGAAAATCAGGTAGGCGGCA
Source organism: Pseudomonas sp. Pseusp49 (assembly GCF_059491875.1). Classification (NCBI taxonomy): domain Bacteria; kingdom Pseudomonadati; phylum Pseudomonadota; class Gammaproteobacteria; order Pseudomonadales; family Pseudomonadaceae; genus Pseudomonas; species Pseudomonas sp. Pseusp49. The sequence goes on from NZ_CP168514.1 coordinate 6,314,819, forward strand.
ATCACCACCATGTAGTACCAGCCGAAGCTGCGGGACAACCAGGCTTGCGCCATACCCAGCATTCTGCCGGCCTCTTGCGGGGCGATGATCAGAATGGCGGTCAACAACAGAATCAACGCGGTAGAGGTGTAGAACACCCAACCGTTGACCGTCACCTTCTCGGGTGGGGTCTTTATTAGCGAGGCAGAACTCATGGCACAGATGCTCCGGGCAGTGCGAGAGAAGAACGCAAGACAAACGAGTTACCCGACCAATCGGTTAGTGGGCAGCCGACCGGCGGGTGATATAAAGACAGCCCGAAAAAAGCCCGAAGCCCTTGAGACGCCGTGGCGTATAGGCTTCGAGCTGTTTCGGATGTCGGTTTGCCGCCATTTACACGTAGGAAAAATCTGTAAGCAGCGACGATTTGTCGCAGATCTTATTCTTTGTTGATTGAACGTTCAATCAAAACAAAATAGACTGGCCCTCAAGCCGATGGACGTTCTGCGTCTGCCGGAAGGCCTAAGGAGATGTGCAAGATGCCCAAGGTCGGTATGCAACCCATCCGCCGCCAACAGTTGATCGAAGCCACATTGCTGGCGGTCGACCAGGTCGGAATGGGGGACGCCAGCATTGCGCTGATCGCCCGTTTGGCCGGTGTCTCGAACGGCATCATCAGTCATTACTTTCAGGACAAGAACGGCCTGATCGCCGCCACCATGGGGTACCTGATGACAGTCCTGAGCGAGAACGTCACCGCGCGCCGTCAGGCGCTGAAAGATGACAGCCCGCGGGCGCATCTGCAGGTGATCATCGAAGGCAACTTCGACGCCAGCCAGGTCAATGGCCCGGCAATGAAAACCTGGCTGGCCTTCTGGGCCACCAGCATGCACCAGCCGTCTTTGCACAGGTTGCAGCGGATCAACGATCACCGTCTGTATTCCAACCTGTGCTGCCAGTTCCGTCGCGTGCTGCCGCTCAATGATGCGCGCAGCGCCGCCCGGGGCTTGGCAGCGTTGATCGACGGTTTATGGTTGCGCGGTGCGCTGTCGGGAGATGCTTTCGACACCGAGCAGGCGCAACAGATCGCTTACGAATACATGGATACCCAACTGGCCAAGCGGGTGAGTTAGAGCACACATAAACGCTCAACCACCGAACCGCGCCAGCCACTTAATGCTCTTGCGAGGACTTTATGGCCCGTTTCGAATTGCAAAAACTCTACATCGATGGCGCTTACTCTGACGCCAGCAGCGACGCCACTTTCGAAGCCATCAACCCGGCTAACGGTGAAGTCCTCGCAAAAGTACAACGCGCAACCAAGGAAGACGTAGAGCGCGCCGTAGTCAGCGCCGAAAAGGGCCAGAAAATCTGGGCCGCCATGACCGCCATGGAGCGTTCGCGCATCCTGCGTCGCGCCGTGGAAATCCTGCGTGAGCGCAACGACGAACTGGCCGCCCTGGAAACCCTGGACACCGGCAAGTCGTACTCCGAAACCCGCTACGTCGACATCGTCACCGGCGCCGATGTGCTGGAGTACTACGCAGGCCTGGTTCCGGCCATCGAAGGCGAGCAGATTCCGCTGCGCACCACCTCGTTCGTCTACACCCGTCGCGAGCCGCTGGGCGTCGTGGCCGGTATCGGCGCGTGGAACTACCCGATCCAGATCGCCCTGTGGAAATCCGCGCCAGCCCTGGCGGCCGGTAACGCGATGATCTTCAAGCCAAGCGAAGTCACCTCGCTGACCACCCTGAAACTGGCCGAGATCTACACCGAAGCCGGCGTGCCAAACGGCGTGTTCAACGTCCTGACCGGCAGCGGCCGTGAAGTCGGCACCTGGCTGACCGAGCACCCGCGCATCGAGAAAGTCTCGTTCACCGGCGGCACCGACACCGGCAAGAAAGTCATGGCCAGCGCTTCGAGCTCTTCGCTCAAGGAAGTGACCATGGAACTGGGCGGCAAGTCGCCGCTGATCATCTGTGACGACGCCGACCTCGATCGTGCTGCTGACACCGCGATGATGGCCAACTTCTACAGCTCCGGCCAGGTGTGCACCAACGGCACCCGCGTGTTCGTACCGGCCCACCTGAAAGCCGCTTTCGAAGCCAAGATCGTTGAGCGCGTTGCGCGCATCCGCGTCGGCAACCCTGAAGACGAAAACACCAACTTCGGCCCATTGGTCAGCTTCGCCCACATGGAAAGCGTGCTGGGCTACATCGCCAAGGGCAAGGAAGAAGGTGCCCGCGTACTGTGCGGCGGCGAGCGCCTGACCGACGGCGAATTCGCCAAAGGCGCCTTCGTGGCCCCGACCGTGTTCACCGACTGCACCGACGACATGACCATCGTCCGTGAAGAAATCTTTGGCCCGGTGATGGCGATCCTCACCTACGAAACCGAAGAAGAAGTGATCCGCCGAGCCAACGACACCGAATTCGGCCTGGCCGCCGGTATCGTCACCCGCGACCTGAACCGCGCGCACCGCGTGATTCACCAACTGGAAGCCGGTATCTGCTGGATCAACGCCTGGGGCGAGTCCGACGCGAAGATGCCGGTTGGCGGCTACAAGCAGTCGGGTGTCGGCCGTGAGAACGGCATCAGCTCGCTGAACAACTTCACCCGCATCAAATCGGTACAGGTCGAGCTGGGCGATTACGTCTCGGTGTTCTAAGACCCGAGTCTTGTATTGCCTGCGAGGGCCTCTTCGCGGGCAAGCCCGCTCCCACAGGTTTTGAGTCGTCCATCAAATCTGTGGCAGCTCCCAATCCCTGTGGGAGCTGGCTTGCCAGCGAATCGAGTGCGCAGCACTCGCCGAGGCCCGACCTGACCACCATCAAAGAGGGTGCATTCAATGTCCCAAGAATTCGACTACATCATCATCGGTGCCGGCTCGGCCGGTAACACCCTGGCGACCCGTCTGACCGAAGACGCCGGCGTCACCGTCCTGCTGCTGGAAGCCGGCGGTCCGGACTACCGTTTCGACTTCCGCACGCAAATGCCGGCCGCCCTGGCGTTCCCGCTGCAAGGCCGTCGCTACAACTGGGCCTACGAAACCGATCCTGAGCCACACATGGACGGTCGTCGCATGGAGTGCGGTCGCGGCAAGGGCCTGGGCGGCTCCTCGCTGATCAACGGCATGTGCTACATCCGTGGCAACGCCATGGACTACGACGGCTGGGCGAAACTGCCAGGCCTGGAAGACTGGTCGTACCTGGACTGCCTGCCATATTTCCGTAAAGCGGAAACCCGCGACATCGGCCCGAACGACTACCACGGTGGCGACGGCCCGGTCAGCGTGACCACGCCGAAAGCCGGCAACAACCCGCTGTTCCACGCCATGGTTGAAGCCGGCGTGCAGGCCGGTTACCCGCGCACCGAAGACCTCAACGGCTACCAGCAGGAAGGCTTCGGCCCGATGGATCGCACCGTGACACCGAAAGGTCGTCGTGCCTCCACCGCCCGTGGTTACCTGGACGTCGCCAAGAAGCGTTCGACCCTGACCATCGTCACCCACGCCCTGACCGACAAGATCCTGTTCGAAGGCAAGCGTGCGGTCGGCGTGCGTTACCTGGTGGGCGCGGCGGAAGAACGTGTCGAGGTCAAAGCGCGCAAGGAAGTGCTGCTGTGCTCCGGCGCCATCGCTTCGCCGCAGATCCTGCAACGCTCCGGCGTCGGCCCGGCCGAGCTGCTGAACAAGCTCGACATTCCGGTGGTCCACGACCTGCCGGGCGTCGGTGAAAACCTGCAGGATCACCTTGAACTGTATCTGCAATACGCTTGCACCCAGCCAGTCTCGCTGTACCCGTCGCTGCTGTTGCACAACCAGCCGGCCATCGGTGCCGAGTGGCTGTTCAATGGCACCGGCATCGGCGCCAGCAACCAGTTCGAAGCCGGCGGTTTCATCCGCACGCGTCCGGAATTCGAATGGCCGAACATCCAGTACCACTTCCTGCCGGTAGCGATTAACTACAACGGCAGCAACGGTGTGAAAGAGCACGGCTTCCAGGCGCACATGGGCTCCATGCGTTCGCCGAGCCGTGGGCGCATCCAGGCCAAGTCCAAGGACCCACGCCAGCACCCGAGCATCCTGTTCAACTACATGGCCACCGAGCAGGATTGGCAGGAATTCCGCGACGGCATCCGCCTGACCCGTGAAATCATGCAACAGCCGGCGCTGGACGCTTTCCGTGGTCGCGAGATCAGCCCGGGCATCGAGGTGCAAACCGACGAGCAACTGGACAAGTTCATCCGCGAACATGCCGAAACCGCTTTCCACCCGTCCTGCTCGTGCAAGATGGGCACCGACGACATGGCCGTGGTCGATGGCGAAGGTCGTGTGCATGGCATGCAAGGCCTGCGTGTCGTCGATGCCTCGATCATGCCGATCATCACCACCGGCAACCTGAACGCACCCACGATCATGATGGCCGAGAAAATCGCCGACAAGATCCGTGGCCGCAAGCCATTGCCGCGCAGCACAGCCACTTACTATGTGGCGGGTGAAGCGCCGGTGAAGGGCAAGCCGGTGCGGGAAGTGAGCCAGACGGCGTAAGGCGTTACACCGCGTCACGGCTATTCGCGAGCAAGCCCGCTCCCACAGGTTTCGGGTTGGATTGCAGATTTGTGATCCAACCAGGACTACTGTGGGAGCGGGCTTGCTCGCGAAGAGGCCCGGCCAGGCAACACCTCTCTCCCGGCAATCACTAGCAAGCCCGATACAAACTTGATCCTCCCCCCCTCGCAGGCCTAATCTAGCGCCACGCAATCGTTTCACCCCTTCCCCTCGCAGCACCGCGCCATCGCCACTCCATACCCAGGAGGTTCACGAATGTTCGACTTCTACCCCCAGCTCAAGCAGCGCTTCGCTGCCTTGCGCACGGGTGCTGAATTCTTTTCCCTACGTTATGTGCGCGAGTCCGGGCAGTACCTGTCGGTGCGCAAGAATGTCGCCGAACCGCCGAGCCTGAGCCGTGACGAAGGGGCGATGCTGACCGTGCGGGTCAATGGCGTCGAGGCCTATGCGGCGACCAACGATCTGTCGCAACAAGGCCTGCAGGCCGCCCTCGAGCGCGCCGAACACCAGGCCCGTCGACTCAAGCCCCACGCCTTGCTGGACTTGCGTGAACAGGCTGTTTCCAGCGACCGTGCCGATTATTTTTCGCCGAACCTCGACCAGCCTTTCCCGTCCCTGAGCGACTGCTACCAACTGCTCGGTGCCGAGTCGGCCGCCGTGCCCAGGGACGAGCGTCTGGTGAACTGGCAGGTCAGCCTCGGCATCACTCACGTCGAACAGATTTACCTCAACAGCGCCGGTGCCGAACTGCGCCAGGCACAACGCTTTGTGTACCCAGGCCTGGACGTCACGGCCTACGACGGCAACGACAGCCAGACCCGCAGCCTGGGTCGCGAGAACTTCGGCCAGCAAGGCGCGGCGGACGTTATCAGCCGCTGCGGCCTGATCGGTGCCGGTGCCCAGGTGGCTGATCAGGCGCTGCAACTGCTGCTGGCGCCAAACACACCGCAAGGCAAGCGCGACCTGCTGCTGATGCCCGACCAGATGATGCTGCAAATCCACGAATCCATCGGCCACCCGCTGGAGCTGGACCGCATTCTGGGTGACGAGCGCAATTACGCCGGCACCAGTTTCGTCAAAACCGAAGATTTCGGCCGACTGCAATACGGCTCCGGCCTGCTCAACGTGACCTTCAACCCGGACATCCCCGAAGAACTCGCCAGCTATGGCCATGACGACGACGGCACGCCCGCCAGCAAGCAGTTCCTGATCCGCGAAGGCCTGTTGCTGCGCCCGCTGGGCGGTGCGTTGTCGCAATTCCGGGCCGGCATGGACGGCGTCGCCAACAGCCGCGCCTGCGGCTGGAATCGTCCGCCGATCGATCGCATGGCCAACCTCAACATCGAGCCGGGCGATCAGTCCATCGAACAGTTGATCGGCGGTATCGAACACGGCGTGCTGATGTCGACCAACCGTTCCTGGTCGATCGACGATGCCCGCAATAAATTCCAGTTCGGCTGCGAATGGGGCCAACTGATCGAAAACGGCGAACTCAAGGGAGTGGTAAAGAATCCCAATTACAGGGGCATCTCCGCGCAGTTCTGGAAAAGCCTCAGCGCCGTCGGCGATGCCAGTACTTTCAAGGTCCTCGGCACACCGAATTGCGGCAAGGGCGAGCCGAACCAGGTGATCCGCGTCGGCCACGCGTCACCGGCCTGCGTGTTCAGTAACGTTGATGTATTCGGAGGAGACGCCTGATGCATCCGTCAATCAGCCAGTCCGCATCGTTCAAGGCGCTGGTCAACAGCCTGCGTGCAGCGCTTCACGAGCCCGAACAGTTCACCCTCAGCTACGCCGCCGAGTCTTCGGCCTTCATACGTTTCAACCACGCCAAGGTGCGTCAGGCCGGTCAGGTGCAGCAGGCGAGCATCGGCCTGAAACTGATCAACGAAGGCCGCCATGCCGACCTGCAAATCACGTTGGCCGGCGATCCCCAGGTTGATCTGCAACGTTTGAACGAAGGCCTGCAACAGCTGCGCGACACCTTGCCGCTGCTACCTCCGGACCCGTATCTGCTGCTCAACCACAATGGCTGGCAGAGCAACAACGTGCAGGCCCAACCGCTGCCGGACACCGAACAGGTGGTCGCGCAAATCACCCAGGCCGCCGAAGGCCTGGATCTTGTCGGTTTCTACGCTGCCGGACCGATCAGTCGTGGTTTTGCCAGTTCTTCGGGCGCCTTCGGCTGGCATCAGGCCAACAGTTTCAATTTCGACTTCAGCCTGTTCCACGAGAACGGCCAGGCGGTAAAGGCCAGCTATGCCGGGCAGGACTGGAACAGCGAGGGCTTTGCCAAACGCTTCGAGCAAGCCCGCGAGCAGCTTGAGTTTCTGGGACGGCCGCTACGCACTTTGGCGCCCGGCCAGTACCGCGCTTACTTGGCGCCGGCGGCGCTGGAAGAGATCATGGGCATGCTGTGCTGGGGTGGTTTCTCGGCACAGTCGATTGCCAGCAAAAGCAGTCCGCTGCAAAGGCTCTACGGTGGCGACAGCGCGTTCAGCCCGCTGGTCTCGCTGGATGAAAAGGTCAGTGGTTCACTGAGCCCGGCGTTTTCCGATGAAGGTTATCCGCGCAGTGACCTGGGGTTGATCGTCAACGGTAGGGCCGGGGCACAACTGGTCAGTTCGCGCAGCGCCGCGGAGTACGGTTTGACTGCCAACGGTGCCAGCGGCGGTGAATCCCCGAGCGCGCTGAACATGAAAGCCGGGGCATTGCCTGACGCGGACATTCTCAAGCAGTTGGGTACGGGGCTGTACATCAGCAACCTGTGGTACCTGAACTTTTCGGATCAACCGGCCGCACGCCTGACCGGCATGACCCGCTTTGCTACGTTCTGGGTCGAGAACGGCGAGATTCAAGCACCGGTCAACACCATGCGCTTTGATGACAGCGCCTTCAGCCTGCTCGGTTCGCGGCTCGAAGCGTTGACCGCGGAGCGGGAGTTATTGCTGTCGGCGAGTACGTACAGCCAGCGGGCGACGGCTTCGGCGTTGTTGCCGGGAGCGTTGGTCAGCCGGTTGACCTTGACCTTGTAATACCGCAAAAGATCGCAGCCTGCGGCAGCTCCTACAGGACCGTATTTCAATACATGTTCCGGAGGGCGCCGCTCCTCCTGTAGGAGCTGCCGGAGGCTGCGATCTTTTCAGGGCACACAAAAAACAACTGACTCATCCCACAAGAGGTCCCATGCCCAACCGCCCGCCTCTCGACGCTGTCACCGCCCGCTGGATACCCTGGGTCGTCGCCATTGCCTTCTTCATGCAGTCCCTCGACGGGACGATCCTCAACACCGCCCTGCCGGCCATGGCCCGCGACCTGGCCGAGGACCCATTGCGCATGCAAGGGGTGATCATCGCCTACATGCTCACGGTCGCCTTGCTGATCCCGGCCTCGGGCTGGATCGCCGACCGTTTTGGCACCAGAAAGATCTTCTTCAGCGCAATCCTGCTGTTCAGTCTCGGCTCGTTGCTCTGCGCATTGTCGAGCAGCCTGAGCCTGCTGATCGGCGCCCGGGTGATCCAGGGCCTGGGCGGAGCGTTGATGCTGCCGGTCGGGCGGCTGGTGGTACTGCGTGCCTACCCGCGTTCGGAACTGGTGCGGATCATGGGCTTCATCACCATTCCCGGGCTGCTAGGCCCCTTGATCGGCCCGACCATGGGCGGCTGGATGGTGCAATACCTGACCTGGCACTGGATCTTCCTGATCAACCTGCCGGTGGGGCTGGTGGGCTGCTACGCCGTGTGGAAATTCATCCCGGACCTGCGCGGCTCGGAACGCACCCGTTTCGACAGCCTGGGCTTCGTGCTGTTCGGCGCAGCAATGATTCTGATCACCATCGCCATGGAAGGCCTGGGCGAACTGCACCTGCCGCACCTGCGGGTGATGTTGCTGCTGTTCGGTGGCATGGCGTGCCTGGCGGCGTACTGGCTGCGCGCCGGGCATATCGAGAACCCGTTGTTCGCGCCGTCGCTGTTCAAGACCCGGACCTTTGCCGTGGGCATTCTCGGAAACCTGTTCGCCCGTCTCGGCAGCGGCGCCCTGCCCTTTCTGGTGCCGTTGCTGCTGCAAGTGGCGCTGGGCTACTCGCCGTCCCAGGCCGGGATGAGCATGCTGCCGCTGGCCGCTGCGGCAATGATCGCCAAGTGGGTGGCACGGCCGCTGATCGAGCGTCTGGGTTACCGCATCGTGCTGACCGGCAACACCCTGGCACTGGGCATCATGCTGGCGAGCATGGGCCTGGTCAGCGAGCAGACGCCGTATTGGCTACTGCTGTGCCTGCTGGCGATCCTTGGTGCGATCAACTCCCTGCAGTTCACCGCGATGAACACCGTGACCCTGATCGACCTCGACGACGCCAGCGCCAGCAGCGGCAACAGCCTGCTGTCGGTGGTCGCGCAATTGTCCCTGAGCCTGGGCGTTGCCTGCGCCGGTGCGTTGCTCGGCGGCTTCACGGCGGAGATCGGCAATGATGGCGTGGAGACGGTGCTGGGCGCATTCCAGCTGACGTTTGTGACTGTCGGGATCATGGCGATGCTGGCCGCGACAATCTTCTCGCAACTGTCAAAGAATGACGGACGGCGCGTCAAGCGTCCGGAAGAACACATAGAGCCTTAGTTTCCGAACGAGAAGTGCCTGCGCTCGACCATGCTGCGTTGAAAACAGCCTCGAAATGCTCATTGGCTAAAGCCAACTCCGCTTTCTCGCCTGTTTTCGCCTTGCCTGGTCATCGCTCGGCTACTTCTCGTCCGGAAACTACGGGCGAATGGCCATCGGACTGGTACACTGCGCGACATTTTGTTTTGCAGGCCAGTCCCGTGACCACCATCGCCACCGAATTTAATACTTTGCCGCTGTCTGCCGCCATGCTGGCTAACCTCGAATCCCTCGGTTATGCCCAGATGACGCCGATCCAGGCGCAAAGCTTGCCGGTGATCCTCAAAGGGATGGACCTGATCGCCCAGGCCAAGACCGGCAGCGGCAAGACCGCGGCCTTCGGTATCGGCCTGCTGAACCCGATCAATCCGCGTTACTTCGGTTGCCAGGCACTGATCCTGTGCCCGACCCGCGAGCTGGCCGACCAGGTCGCCAAGGAAATCCGTCGCCTGGCCCGTGCCGAAGACAACATCAAGGTCCTGACCCTGTGCGGCGGCGTGTCCCTCGGCCCGCAGATCGCTTCGCTGGAGCATGGCGCGCACATCATCGTCGGCACTCCGGGGCGCATCCAGCAGCACCTGCGCAAGGGCTCGCTGGTCCTTCACGGCCTCAACACCCTGATCCTCGACGAAGCCGACCGCATGCTCGACATGGGTTTCTACGACTCCATCGAAGAAATCATCATGCAGGCCCCGGAGCGTCGCCAGACCCTGCTGTTCTCCGCGACCTACCCGGTAGGCATCAAGCAGCTGGCCTCGAAGTTCATGCGCAACCCGCAGCAAGTGAAGGCCGAAGCGTTCCACGACGACACGCAGATCGAGCAGCGCTTCTACGAGATCTCCCCGGATGACCGCATGAGTGCGGTGACCAAGGTACTTGGCCACTTCCGCCCGGCGTCCTGCGTAGCCTTCTGCTTCACCAAGCAGCAGGTTCAGGAAACCGTCGATCACCTGACCGCCAAAGGCATCTCCGCCGTTGGCCTGCACGGTGATCTGGAACAGCGTGACCGCGACCAGGTGCTGGCGATGTTCGCCAACCGCAGTACTTCGGTACTGGTCGCCACCGACGTCGCTGCCCGTGGCCTGGACATCGATTCCCTGGACATGGTGATCAACGTCGAACTGGCCCGCGATTCGGAAATCCACATCCACCGCGTCGGTCGCACCGGCCGCGCCGGTGAGAAAGGCCTGGCGATCAGCCTGGTGGCGCCGTCCGAAGCGCAGCGTGCACAAGCCATCGAGCAATTGCAGAAAACACCGCTGACCTGGGATCAGGTGGACAACCTCACCTCCAAGGGCGGTGGTCCGCTGTTGCCGCAGATGAGCACCCTGTGCATCGCTGGCGGCCGCAAGGACAAGGTCCGTCCGGGTGACATTCTTGGCGCACTGACCGGTGACGCCGGCATCCCCGGCGCCCAGGTCGGCAAGATCGCGATTTTCGACTTCCAGGCCTATGTGGCCGTGGAACGCGGCGTCGCCAAGCAGGCCTTGCAGCGTTTGAACGACGGCAAGATCAAGGGCCGTTCGTTGCGCGTGCGTATCCTGTAAAAAACACCGCCTACCCTGTAGGAGCTGCCGCAGGCTGCGATCTTTTGATCTTGTTTTTGAAAAGCAAAGTCAAAAGATCGCAGCCTGCGGCAGCTCCTACACAGCTTCTACAGGTTTCTTTTGAGGACACCGTTTTGCGCTCTACCGAAGTCGTGATCATAGGCGCTGGCGCCGCAGGGTTGATGTGTGCGCTGACCGCCGCCGGGCGCGGGCGCAAGGTGCTGCTGCTCGACCATGCCAACAAGGCTGGCAAGAAAATCCTGATGTCCGGCGGCGGTCGCTGCAATTTCACCAACATGTACACGGAACCAGGCAATTTTCTCTCGCAGAACGCGCATTTCTGCAAATCCGCCCTGGCCCGTTACACCCAGTGGGATTTCATCGGCATGGTGGCCAAGCACGGCGTGCCGTATCACGAGAAAAAACTCGGCCAGTTGTTCTGCGATAACAAATCCAGCGACATCCTCGAAATGCTGCTGAACGAGTGCGACCAGGTCGGCGTCAACCTGCACCTGGACACCTCTATCCAGACCATCGAAAAGCTTGAGAAGGGCTATTTGCTGGACACAACCCTCGACCAGATCACCTGCGAATCCCTGGTGATCGCCACTGGCGGCCTGTCGATCCCGACGCTGGGCGCCACCGGCTTCGGTTACCAGGTGGCCAGGCAGTTCGGCCACGAGCTGCTGCCGACCCGCGCCGGCCTGGTGCCGTTCACCATCACCGATCAGCTCAAGGTGTTGTGCACCGAGTTGTCCGGTACCTCGGTGGATTGCCTGGTGAGCTGCAACGACCAGAGCTTCCGCGAGAACATCCTGTTTACCCACCGCGGCCTCAGCGGCCCGGCGATCTTGCAGATCTCGTCGTTCTGGGAGTCCGGCGATACCGTCGAGATCAACCTGATGCCGGATCACGACGTGCCGGGCTGGCTGCAACAGCAACAGGCCGAACGCCCCAACAGCGAGCTGAAAACCCTGCTCGGTGAAATCTTCACCAAGAAGATGGCCAACCTGCTGGCGGACAACTGGTTCGTCTCCAAACCGATGAAGCAGTACACCCACGCGGAACTGGCTGACATCGCCGAGAAACTGGCGAGCTGGAAAGTCGTGCCGGCGGGTACCGAAGGTTATCGCACCGCCGAGGTGACCCTGGGCGGCGTCAACACCAATGAAGTGTCGTCCAAGACCATGGAATCGCTGAAAAGCCCGGGCCTGTATTTCATCGGCGAAGTACTGGATGTCACCGGGCATCTGGGCGGATTCAACTTTCAGTGGGCGTGGGCTTCGGGCTACGCGGCGGCGCAGTACGTCTGATCCACAGAAGATGATCTGTAGGAGCTGCCGCAGGCTGCGATCTTTTGATCCTGTTTTTGAAAAGCAAAGTCAAAAGATCGCAGCCTACGGCAGCTCCTACGGGGATCGTGTTGCAGTCAGGGAAGGAACAGATTTTGCTGTCTGATGTGATCGGCGCCATTGCGTCGGCGTCATTAGTGGCTCAATTTAGCGTCATTGCCTCGGAAGGCCTTCGCACTTCATGTCATCGACTTCGTTCCGCCAGTCTCTGCGGCGCCTTTGGGCGCTGGATAAATTCAGCTACAGCGTGCGGGTATTCATTGCCCTGACCGGCACCATGGCGCTGTGTTGGTATCAGGACGAAATGGGCCTGCTGATCCCGTTGTTCCTGGGGATTATCGCCAGCGCCCTGGCCGAGACCGACGACAGCTGGCAGGGCCGTCTCAACGCGCTGGCGGTGACACTGGTGTGTTTCGCGGTAGCCGCCCTGTCCGTCGAACTGCTCTTCCCCTACCCCTCGCTGTTTATCATCGCTTTCGCCCTGGCCGCGTTCTGCCTGACCATGCTCGGCGCCCTCGGCGAGCGCTATGGCGCGATTGCTTCGGCGACCTTGATCCTGTCGGTCTACACCATGATCGGCGTGGACCAGCGTGGCGGCGCGGTGACCGACGTCTGGCACGAGCCTGTGCTGCTGGTGGCCGGCGCCGCCTGGTATGGCTTGCTGTCGGTGTTGTGGCAGGCACTGTTTTCCAATCAGCCGGTGCAACAGAGCCTTGCGCGATTGTTCCGCGAGCTGGGCTATTACCTGAAGCTGAAATCTTCACTGTTCGAGCCAATCCGGCAGATGGACGTCGAAGCGCGGCGCCTGGAACTGGCCCAGCAGAACGGCCGAGTGGTGGCGGCACTGAATGCCGCCAAGGAAATCATCCTGCACCGGGTCGGCAACGGGCGCCCGGGGTCGAAGGTCAGCCGCTACCTGAAACTGTACTTCCTCGCCCAGGACATCCACGAACGCGCCAGCTCTTCGCACTATCCGTACAACGCACTCGCAGAAGCGTTTTTCCACAGTGACGTCATGTTCCGCTGCCAGCGCCTGTTGCGTCAGCAAGGCAAAGCCTGCCGCGCCCTGGCCGAATCGATCCAGATGCGTCAACCGTTCACCTATGACGCCAGCTTCACCGAGGCCCTCAGCGATCTGGATGCCTCTCTCGAACACCTGCGCATCCAGAGCAACCCGGCCTGGCGCGGCCTGCTGCGTTCGCTGCGGGCACTGGCGGCCAACCTCGGCACCCTCGACCGCTTGCTCAGCGACGCCAGCAACCCCGACGCCCTGGCCGACGCCACCGACAGCAGCTTGCTCGACCGTTCGCCACGCAACCTCAAGGACGTGTGGGTTCGCCTGCGCACGCAGCTGACGCCGACCTCGTTGCTGTTCCGTCATGCCCTGCGATTGCCCCTGGCGTTGAGTATCGGCTACGCCATGGTGCATTTGATTCACCCGTCCCAGGGCTACTGGATCATCCTCACGACGCTGTTCGTCTGCCAACCGAACTACGGCGCCACCCGTCGCAAACTCGGTCAACGGATCATTGGCACCGCCATCGGCCTGACGTTGGCCTGGGCGCTGTTCGACCTGTTCCCGAACCCGCTGATCCAGTCGTGTTTCGCCATTGCTGCCGGGGTGGTGTTCTTTACCAACCGCACCACCCGCTACACCCTGGCGACGGCGGCAATCACCCTGATGGTGCTGTTCTGCTTCAACCAGGTGGGCGACGGTTACGGACTGTTCCTGCCGCGGCTGTTGGATACCTTGCTCGGCAGCCTGATCGCCGGGCTGGCGGTGTTCCTGTTCCTGCCGGACTGGCAGGGCCGGCGCCTGAACAAAGTGCTGGCCAACACCCTGGCCTGCAACAGCATTTACCTGCGCCAGATCATGCAGCAGTACGCGGCGGGCAAAAGCGACGACCTGGCCTACCGCCTGGCCCGCCGCAACGCACACAATGCCGACGCGGCGCTGTCGACCACGCTGGCCAATATGCTGATGGAGCCGGGGCATTTCCGAAAGGAGGCGGACGTGGGCTTCCGCTTCCTGGTGCTGTCACACACGCTGCTCAGTTACCTGTCGGGCCTAGGTGCGCACCGGGAAACCCAACTGCCGGCAGACGTGCGTGAACAGTTGATCGAGGGGGCCGGGGTGAAACTGGCTGCCAGCATCGACGAGATCGCCCAGGGGCTGGCGAGCAAGGCTTCGATTGCGATCCAGAGCGATGAAGAAGAAGCACTGGCCAATGAGCTGGAACAAATGCCGGATGAAATCGATGAAGGCCAGCGGCTGGTGCAGACGCAGTTGGCATTGATCTGCCGGCAGCTCGGGCCGTTGCGGACGTTGGCGGCGCATTTGATCAAGGACACCAGTGAGGATTGAGATTCCGGCTGGCTGTACCGGCCTCTTCGCGGGCAAGCCCGCTCCCACAGGGTTATCTGATGGTCACAAGATTTGTGTTCACCCTCGCCCACTGTGGGAGCGGGCTTGCCCGCGAAGAGGCCATCAGCAACAGTACAGAATCCGGATCAATGCACTCACATCCCATGCTGCTTCATCAACTTTTCATAACTCCCGTCCGCCTTCATCGCCGCGATCTCCCGGTCGAAGCCGGCAACGATCTGCTCATGCTGCGGGTTCTTCAGGCTGACCAGAATATGCAGGCTGTTCTCGCTCAAGGCCTTGGGCAGGAATTCCACGGCGTTTCGTACCTTGGGTGACTCGCGGGCCAGGTAATAGCGGGCGACGTACTCATCTTCCAGCGTCAGCTTGACCCGGTCGGCAGCGACCATACGCACAGCCATGGCGAAGCTGTGCACGGGGACTTTCTGCAACGAGTCATCGTTGTCGAACCCGGGCGAATAGGCGTAACCACGCACGATGGCTATCGGATATGTGTGCAATTGCTGCAGGTTATTGAATTCGATGGGCGCGTCCTTACGCTTGAGAAAACGTACGCGGTTGAGCAGGTATTCGCCGGAAAACTGGCCGACTCTTGTACGCTCCTCGGTGTACCAGGCGTTGACCAGCACGTCGTATCGGCCCTCGCCCACCCCCATCAAGGCCCGCGCCCAGGGCACTTGTTCAAACTCACTGGCATAGCCGGCCCTGGCGAGCGCGGTACTGACAATGTCCGTGGCCAGACCACCGTTGACCAGCGTGGCATCGGTAAAGGGTGGCCAGGCATCGGCAACCAACCGCAGTTTTTCTGCCGCCGCTCCCTGAACCAGCAACAGCAATCCAATCAAAGCAAAAGCTCGATGCAATCGCGGCATGCTAGAAAATCCTTAGCGGGCGATTGCCCGACGTGTTTTCAGCCAAAACCCCAAGGCCCCTGATCCGGCGATACCCGGGTACTCAACATTAGCTCATCGAAGCCACAGCACAGCGCTTCGATCCAGATTACACAAAGAAGACATCCACGCGAGAAATGAATGATGGCATTTTGGCCTTTGTCACAGATTCTCCCGCCATAAAGACTTCTGGCGTGAGTGCGCTTAGTATCGGAACGACGTTTTCAGGGAATCAAAACATGACAGTCGATTGGATCTGCAAACATCACAGCGACCTGGGCAAAGAGCAGCTGTACGCCATTTTGCAACTGCGCGCGCAAGTGTTCGTCGTCGAGCAGAAATGCGTTTACCAGGATATCGATGGCCAGGACCTGGATGGCGACACCTGCCACGTGATGGCCTGGGACGGTAACCAGCTGGTGGCCTACCTGCGGTTGCTTGACCCGCAATCGCAGGGCGGCGACGTGGTGATCGGGCGAGTGATCATTGCCCCGCAGGCACGCGGCATGGGCCTGGGGCATGAACTGATGGACCAGGCGTTGAAACAGATCGAGAAGTACTGGCCCGGCCTGCCGGTCTACCTTTCGGCCCAGGCGCATTTGCAGGGGTATTACGGGCGCTATGGGTTTGTCGTGGCGGGTGAGGAGTATGTGGAAGATGGCATTCCACACATTGGCATGCGTCGCCCTTAAAGACCCTATCGCTGGCAAGCCAGCTCCTACAAGGACGGTGCAGACCTGTAGGAGCTGGCTTGCCAGCGATGGCGTCAGCTCAGGTACCGCAAATCTCAGGGATACTCCAGCACCGCCTTGATCTGCCGCAGATTACGCTCGATCCACCCCCGATCAATCGCCCCCCACTCGCGAATCCGATAGCGCCCCGCATGGTTGCGCGCGCCTTCTTCCTGCTCGAATTCACAGACGATATCCAGATCCGCCAACGCCGCGATGGTGTCCTGCGCCGTGCGCCGGGGCATGCCGGTCACTTCGGTGAGCGCCGGGACGCTGCTGGCCAGTCCGCTGTCGATCAGGTACGCCACGTACAACCGGCGATAGAAGCTGCTCTTGGTCTTGCTCACGTCCATCCATTGCTCCTTAAAAGATCGCAGCCTGCGGCAGCTCCTACTCCAATACCTGTAGGAGCTGCCGCAGGCTGCGATCTCTTGATCTTGATCTTCTATTGCATATCCCGCCAAGTCAGGTACACCCGCACATCGAACTCCACCTGGTGATACCCCGGCAGCATGTGCTCGCACAGCTTGTAGAACGCCTTGTTGTGATCCGATTCCCTGAAGTGCGCCAGCTCATGCACCACGATCATTTTCAGGAACTCGCAAGGCGCTTCCTTGAACAGCGAAGCGATGCGGATTTCCTTCTTGGCCTTGAGCTTGCCGCCTTGCACCCGGGAGATCGTGGTGTGCAGGCCAAGGGCACGGTGAGTGAGGTCCAGGCGGTTGTCGAACAGCACCTTGTCGATGGACGGAGCATTGCGCAGGTATTCCTGCTTGAGGTCCAGGGCATAGGTGTACAGCGCCTTGTCGCTCTGCACAGCGTGCTTTTGCGGGTAACGCTGGCTCAGGTAATCGCCCAGCCGACCGTCGGCGATCAGCTGGCGCACCTGATCCTGCAAAGTGGCGGGATAGGCCTGGAGATATTTCAACACGGTCATCGGGGCGGCAATACAGGTCACTGAAAGGTCGCCAGTGTAGCGAATTCAGCGGGGCAGCGCGCTCCAGTCAAACGGCTGGACAAAGACCCCGGCGTCCTCGGCCATCATCGGCCGGGCCACTAGGAAGCCTTGCACATATTCGCAGCCGTTGGCCCGCAACCATTCATACTGCGCGACGGTTTCCACCCCTTCGGCAATCACCAGCACCCCGAACTGTTTGCACAAGTCGATCACACTGCGCACCAGCGCCGCATCCCGTACCGAGTCCGGCAACCGGGCTATCAAATGCCGGTCGAGCTTGAGGGTGTCCAGCTCCAGGTCGCGCAGGTGCGACAGGGAGCACGGGCCGGCCCCGAAGTCATCCAACGCCACTCGTACGCCCAGATTGTGCAACAGGCGTAACTGCTTGCGGGTTTCCTCGGGGTGATGCATCAAGGCCTCTTCCGTGACCTCGACCTCCAGATGACGCGGCTGCAAGCCATGGCGCTCCAGCACCTGGCGCAGTTCAGTGACCAGATTGGGCATGCCGAACTGCGTACTGCTCAAGCTGACGCCGAGCACCAAGTCCTCGGTGAACAGGGTTTCCCAGGCTTTGCGCTGCCCGGCGCTGCGGTGGTAGATCCAGCTGCCCAGCCGACTGATCAGCCGCGCCTCTTCCAGCAATGGCAAAAACAGCCCCGGCGGCACGTCGCCAACGCTCGGATGCTGCCAGCGCAGCAAGGCCTCGAAGCCACGAATCCGCCCGTCCGCAATCGCAACCTGAGGCTGATACACCAGGTTGAAATCCCGGTTCTCGATGGCCGTGCGCACACTTTCCTCGAGCATCAGCCGCGAGCGCGCCCGACCGTTCATTTCGTGATCGTAGAAGCGGTATTGCTGACGACCGGCACGCTTGGCTTCGTACATGGCGATGTCGGCCGCCCGCAGCATCCCGTCGAGATTGGCACCACAATCGGGGAACGTAGCAATGCCGATGCTGGCACCCAGGGCGATATCGAGGCCGTCGACCTGCTGACAGATCGACACGCGCTCGATGAGTTTCTCGGCAATCTTCGCCGCTTGCTCGGGGACCTCCAGATCCAGCAGCGCGGTGAATTCATCGCCGCCCATCCGCGCCAGGATGTCGAAAGGCCGCAAGCACGCCTTCAACTGTTCGGAGACCCAGCGCAGCACCCGATCGCCGGCATCGTGGCCGAGCGAATCATTGACGCGCTTGAAGCCGTCGAGGTCCAGATACATCAAGACCCAGGAACTGTCGGTACGCTCACCGCGCAACAGCAGGTTCTCTACGGTCTGGTAGAAACCGCGGCGGTTGAGCAATCCGGTCAGCGGATCGGTGACCGCCTGAAACTCCAGCTGCTGATGCAGATGGCGCACCACCGACATGTCCAGCACGGTCACTACCATTGCATGTTGCTCGGCAGGCAATGGCGCACAGGACAAGGCCACCGGCACCTGCTGGCCGCGCGTCGTACGCAGCAAAGCATCGTGCAGGCGCAAGGTTTCGCCACGTTTGTAGCCCGTGAAAAACTCGGAATCGGCCCAGACCGGGATATGGGGCTTTTGCAGATAGTCCAGAAACTCCTTGCCTTGCAGTTCCTGCACCGGGGCATTGAGCAGCCGCGACATCGCCGGATTGGCAAAACGAATCAGGCCGTCCTCCCCCAACACCAAAATGCCTTCGGCCGCGTTATCCAGCACCGATGCATTAAAGGCCCGGGCGGATTCCAGATCATGACTCAAGCGCTGCAAGGCCCGGCGGTTGCGCTGGTGTTCGAGCAACGCCTGGACCTTGGGCGTGAAAATCTGCGGGTCGAACGGCTTGAACAGGTAATCCACCGCACCACTGGCATAGCCCTTGATGACCGCGTCCTGGGACTGTTCATTGGCGGTCAGGAAAATGATCGGCGTGAGGCGGGTCCGCTGGCTACCGCGCATCAGGCGCGCCACTTCATAACCGTCCATGCCCGGCATCTGCACGTCCAGCAGCACCAGGTCGATATCGTGTTCCAGCAACAAGCCGAGGGCCTCGAATCCCGAGGTGGCAGTAATGACCCGCCAGCCCTGGCGCTGTAACAACGCACGCATGCTGATCAGGTTTTCAGGGTAATCGTCTACGACTAAAAGGGTTGAGCCGCCGTCTACTGGCGTGGGTTGCGCGCATTCCATGCTGCTTCTCTAATTGCGGGGCGTCAGGCCGGTTTCTCGTGAAAACCGGACAAATACTGTGCCTTCACTCTAGACCCGGTTCTGCAAAAGCAGAAGGTGTCAGTGAGCCAGCATTCACCATTGTGACTTTTTGCCGACTAACGGTCGATGGTTCAGCCCCATAAAACCGGGAAAGATGGCATTTCGACAGGATGTTGACGTCAACCACCCGTCAGGCAAGCGTTAACAAAATATCTCGCTACGCTTATAAAGGCCGCCCCAAAGGCGCGGTCTAGAGCTTATGGCACGCCCGTGCAGCATGAATCAAGCGGAAGAACCGACATGATAGACCTCGCAACCTGGAACCTCAGCGTCCCCGTCGGCAGCCCGCCGTACACTGTCGAAACCTCCAAGCTGGTGGATGGTTTCAAGGATCAATACTTCCACTCCGACACCGGCACGTTGTTTTTCTGGTCGCCCGTGACCGGCTCCCGTACCGAAAACGCGATTTATCCGCGCACCGAATTACGTGAAACCTACAGCAACGGCACATTGAAAAACTGGTATTACCCGGATGCCGACAATTTGTTGTATGCCACGCTGGCAGTGAACCAGGTGCCGAGTTCCGGGAAAGTCGTCATCGGCCAGATCCATGCCTATCAAAGCCAGAAACCGCTGGTGAAGGTCGAGTACCAATACAAAACCAGTACGGCCACCGGCAATATCGTCGCCAAGGTCCGGATGCATCCCGATGACGATACAGGCCGGGTGATCATCGTTGCGACAGGGGTGAAACTCGACCAGGAGTTCAACTACCTCATTCACCTCAGCCCCGGTGGCGCCCTAGGCATCAGCGCGGCAGGCTATCAATGGGATACGCAAATCAGCACAACCTGGCGCGACAAGCCGCTGTACTTCAAGGCCGGGGTCTATGTGCAGGACAACACCGGGTACACCACCGAAGGCGGGAAAGTGACCTTCAGCAAGCTGGATATCGATCACAACCAGTAGGTCCTGAACCGTCTCCGCTCCATTTGACCTCCAAAAAGGAAAACCGTCCTGCGACGGTTTTCCGAGTCAACCTGCCCCTCTAGCAACGCGCAAATCTACTGGATACACATCAACATAAAACTCTTCGAAGAATCGTAATCCTTCTCCAGACTTCCAACCAAATGAGTAATAACTTGAACATTACTGGAAGTTGGCGTGCCGGCCAATTTTGCATGAGCATAAAAAATGTCATCAAACGTATCAACATCTGTTACAGACACAGCACAAAAAGCCGGATCTTTTTTAAAAACCTCTGCTTTGAAAGCAATTGTATAAGTAGAGTAATATCCTGAACGAGTATTTACCTTTACAGCAGAAATCCATTCTGATGATTTTGCCAGCACCTTCCCCCGGGAGTCGATCGAAGCAGTAAAAACTTCATCCTCCGATGCCGCGGAGCCCAGGCCCGGCAAAATCAGCAAAACAACACAACAGAAGCACTTTGATATTTTTCTGAATGGCATCAGCATTTCCTTTCATCCATGAAATCTTATGCACGATTTGCGTACGAATTAATTTAAATAGCAAAGCTGCACAGCAGTCAACAACGACACTAAAATAAAGAACAACACTTCACACGCGCTCTATTTTCCCTACAGGGGTTCGAGCCATAAAGAACTCTCAGACGTCTTATTTCTCACAACAATGAATATTACAGACAATAAAAAACCCGCATCACTGCGGGTTTTTTAACTCAACATCAACGCACTGAAGTCTTAGTTGACCTTGGCGTTCAACTCACCTTTCAGGTAACGCTGATACATGCCTTCCAGGGAGATCGGCTTGATCTTCGAAGCGTTGCCCGCGGTACCGAAGGCTTCGTAGCGAGCGATGCACACGTCGCGCATGGCGGTGACGGTGGCGCCGAAGAATTTACGCGGGTCGAATTCGCTCGGGTTGGTGGCCATAAGGCGACGCATGGCGCCTGTGGATGCCAGGCGCAGGTCGGTGTCGATGTTGACCTTGCGCACGCCGTGCTTGATGCCTTCGACGATTTCTTCAACCGGTACGCCGTAGGTTTCCTTGATGTCGCCGCCGTACTGGTTGATGATCGCCAGCCACTCTTGCGGAACCGAAGACGAACCGTGCATCACCAGGTGGGTGTTCGGAATGCGCTTGTGGATTTCCTTGATGCGGTCGATCGCCAGCACGTCGCCGGTAGGCGGCTTGGTGAACTTGTAGGCGCCGTGGCTGGTACCGATGGCAATGGCCAGGGCATCAACCTGAGTGCGTTTTACGAAGTCAGCGGCTTCTTCCGGGTCGGTCAGCATCTGGCTGTGATCCAGAACGCCTTCGGCGCCGATGCCGTCTTCTTCACCGGCCATGCCGGTTTCCAGCGAACCCAGGCAACCCAGCTCGCCTTCTACCGAAACGCCGCAGGCGTGAGCCATGGCCACGGTCTGTTGGGTAACGCGCACGTTGTAGTCGTAGTCGGTCGGGGTCTTGCCGTCTTCGCCCAGGGAACCGTCCATCATCACCGAGCTGAAGCCCAACTGGATGGAGCGCTGGCAGACGTCAGGGCTGGTGCCGTGGTCCTGGTGCATGCACACCGGAATGTGCGGGAATTCTTCGATTGCCGCCAGGATCAGGTGACGCAGGAACGGTGCACCGGCGTATTTGCGAGCACCGGCCGAAGCCTGGACGATCACCGGGGAGTCAGTCTTGTCAGCGGCTTCCATGATGGCGCGCATCTGCTCAAGGTTGTTGACGTTGAAGGCTGGAACGCCGTAGCCGAACTCGGCTGCGTGGTCCAACATCTGGCGCATGCTGATAAGTGCCATTGTGTGTGTCTCTCCCGGTTGAGGGTCGTTAATCGTGCCAGCCTGCCGTAGCGGCGGCGGCTATTCAAGTTATTGCAGATCGGGGGTTGAGCCCGGACTGCGAATTCGGGTGTTGCCAATATCTCAACAACTGCACAGAACCTTTGTGGGAGCGGGCTTGCTCGCGAATTCGGCTCAACATTCAACATCTATGCAAGCTGATCCACCGCTTTCGCGAGCAAGCCCGCTCCCACATTTGGATCTCTGTACGTCAAATCAAGCGTGTTACCCAGCCTTACAGCCACGGCCGATCAAATCATTGGTGGCGACCCAGTAAACCAGGCCTTCCTCACCTTTTATGTGAAACGCCAGCATGTCATTGCTGTACAGCGAACCCGATGCACCCGGTTCCTGCTTCAAGCGGTAGACCTGATCGGCACCGCCAAGGCGCACGTCGACTTCCTTGCGGCTGTCGCCGGTGTAGCGCCACAGCACTTTGGCCTGGCTGTCGCAGGTCCAGGTGGTCCAGTTATCCACAGGTGGGGACGACTGGAACGGGTTCAACTGATTCAGCTGAGCACAACCGGCCAACAGCGCCAGCGCCGTAACGGCGATAAAACCTTTCATCCGTGTCCCTCGACTGGCGGCGCACGCTGCCAGCCCTGAGTAATGAGTCAGACCCGTCAAGGGCAACCATGTTCCTTGGCGGGCGTCCGGGTCTCGTATTTGTCCAGGCCTTCGGGCCCGGAACGCTTGTTGAGCACCGGGTTGGTTTCCGCCTGCCAGTCAGCCTGGTAGCAGCCCTTGTCCGACTCGGACGGCGCCGGTTCCGCAGTGGCCTTCGGGTTACTCCCGCACGCCACCAGCGAACCTGCAACGATCAACAGCGCTAACGTCTTGACCATGTCAACACTCCCTTGCCTGGTCAAACGGGCGACCCTCAGGCCTTGGCCCGGCTTTCCAGGACTTCAACGGCTGGCAGCACCTTGCCTTCGACGAATTCGAGGAACGCGCCGCCACCGGTAGAAATGTAGGAGATCTGCTCGGCCACGCCATATTTGTCGATGGCCGCCAGGGTGTCGCCACCGCCAGCAATGGAAAACGCCGCGCTGTCAGCGATAGCCTGGGCCAGCACTTTGGTGCCATTGCCGAACTGGTCGAATTCGAACACGCCGACCGGACCATTCCACAGGATAGTCTTGGACGATTTCAGCAGTTCGGCGAAGTTCGCCGCGGTCTGCGGGCCGATGTCCAGGATCATGTCGTCGGCAGCGACGTCAGCGATCAGCTTGACGGTCGCAGCGGCGCTTTCAGCGAATTCCTTGGCAACCACTACGTCCACTGGCAGCGGCACGCTGACTTTGGCGGCGATGGCGCGAGCGGTGTCGAGCAGGTCCGGCTCGTACAGCGACTTGCCGACCGGGTGACCGGCAGCGGCCAGGAAGGTGTTGGCAATGCCGCCGCCGACGATCAACTGGTCGCAGATCTGGCTCAGGCTGTTCAGTACGTCGAGTTTGGTCGACACCTTGGAACCGGCAACGATGGCAGCCATCGGCTGGGCCGGGGCGCCCAGGGCCTTGCCCAGTGCGTCCAGTTCAGCGGCCAGCAACGGGCCGGCAGCGGCGACTTTGGCGAACTTGGCCACGCCGTGGGTCGAGCCCTCGGCACGGTGAGCGGTGCCGAAGGCGTCCATCACGAACACGTCGCACAGAGCGGCGTATTGCTGGGCCAGTTCGTCGGCGTTCTTTTTCTCGCCTTTGTTGAAACGCACGTTTTCGAACAGCACGATGTCGCCGGCCTTGACGTCAATACCGCCCAGGTAATCGGCCACCAGCGGCACTTCACGGCCCAGGGCACGGCTCAGGTAGTCGGCAACCGGCTTGAGGCTGTTCTCGGCCGAGAACTCGCCTTCGGTCGGACGGCCAAGGTGCGAGCAGACCATCACGGCCGCGCCTTTTTCCAGGGCCAGCTTGATGGTCGGCAGCGAGGCCAGGATACGCGCATCGCTGGTGACAACACCGTCCTTGACTGGGACGTTGAGGTCTTCGCGGATCAATACGCGCTTACCTTGCAGATCGAGGTCGGACATCTTCAACACGGTCATGGGTCGCACTTCCTACGGTTTTTTTGAAGTTGCTGTTTGCAGATAGTGTTCTGCAACGTCCAGCATTCGGTTGGCAAAACCCCATTCGTTGTCGAACCAGGCCAGGATGTTCACCAGCCGTGGGCCGGAAACGCGAGTCTGACTGGCATCGACGATCGCCGAATGTGGGTCGTGGTTGAAATCACAGCTTGCGTGGGGTAACTCGGTGTAAGCCAGCAGGCCTTTGAGCGGGCCGCTGGTGGCGGCTTCGCGCAGGATCCGGTTGACCTCGGTGGCATCGGTCGTAGTGGCGGTCTGCATCGTGATATCGAGGCAGGACACGTTGACCGTCGGCACCCGCACGGCTTTGGCCTGAATTCGTCCGGCAAGTTCCGGCAACAGGCGTTCGATACCACGCGCCAGACCGGTGGACACCGGAATCACCGACTGGAACGCCGAACGGGTGCGGCGCAGGTCTTCGTGGTGATAGGCATCGATGACCGGCTGATCGTTCATCGCCGAGTGAATGGTGGTGATCGATACGTAATCCAGGCCAATGGCCTGATTCAGCAAGCGCAACAGCGGCACGCCGCAGTTGGTGGTGCAGGATGCGTTGGACACCAGCAGTTCATCGCCGGTCAGGCAATCCTGGTTCACGCCGTAGACGATGGTGGCGTCGACATCGGTCTCGCTGGCCATCGGCTGGGAAAACAGCACACGCGGGGCGCCGGCGTCGAGGAAACGCTGGCCGTCTTCGCGAGTGTGATAAGCGCCGGAGCACTCCAGCACCAGATCGATGCCCAAAGATGCCCAATCGATGCCTTCGGGGGTGGCACTGCGCAGGACCTTCACGCAGTCGCCATTAATATGCAGACAATCGCCATCGACCTTCACTTCGCCGGGGAACCGGCCATGGGTGGAGTCGAAGCGTGTCAGGTATTCGATGCTGGCCATGTCCGCCAGATCGTTGATCGCGACGATTTCAAACCCGGCCTTGTCGCCTCGCTCGAACAACGCACGCAAGACGCAACGACCAATCCGGCCGTAGCCGTTGAGTGCAACTTTGTAGGGACGCGGTTGAGGCATGGGGTTCTCGATAGACGCAGTCAGACGAATTTTCGCTAACAACACACCCTCTGTAGGAGCTGCCGCAGGCTGCGATCTTTTGATCCTTTCAAGATCAAGATCAAGATCAAAAGATCGCAGCCTGCGGCAGCTCCTACAGGGGATCGCGGTGGCCTGGGCCACCGCGGCGTGTTTTAGTCTTCCAGCAGTTCTTCAGCCTGACCCAGGATGTTTTCCAGGGTGAAGCCGAACTCTTCGAACAGGGCCGACGCAGGTGCCGACTCGCCGTAGGTGGTCATGCCGATCACGCGGCCTTCCAGGCCGACGTACTTGTACCAGTAGTCCGCGTGAGCGGCCTCGATGGCGATACGGGCGCTGACCTGCAACGGCAGGACCGATTGCTTGTAGCCGGCGTCCTGGGCATCGAACACGCTGGTGCACGGCATGGAAACCACGCGCACCTTGCGGCCCTGCTCGGTCAGTTTGTCGAAGGCTTGAACAGCCAGGCCGACTTCCGAACCGGTAGCAATCAGGATCAGCTCAGGCTCGCCTGCGCAGTCCTTGAGCACATAACCACCACGGCTGATGTCGGCGATCTGGCCGGCATCACGGGTTTGGTGCTGCAGGTTCTGACGGGAGAAAATCAGGGCCGAAGGACCGTCCTTGCGCTCCAGCGCGTACTTCCAGCACACCGCCGATTCAACGGCGTCGGCTGGACGCCAGGTGTCGAGGTTCGGCGTGCAGCGCAGGCTGGCCAGTTGCTCGATTGGCTGGTGAGTCGGGCCGTCTTCGCCCAGACCGATGGAGTCGTGGGTGTAGACGTGGATCACACGCTGCTTCATCAGGGCCGACATGCGTACTGCGTTACGGGCGTATTCCATGAACATCAGGAAGGTCGCGCCGTAAGGCACCAGGCCGCCGTGCAGGGCAACGCCGTTCATGATCGCGGTCATGCCGAACTCGCGCACGCCGTAGTACATGTAGTTGCCGCTGGCATCTTCGGCGGTAACGCCTTTGCAACCTTTCCACAGGGTCAGGTTGGAACCGGCCAGGTCAGCCGAACCGCCGAGGAACTCGGGCAACAGCGGGCCAAATGCGTTCAGGGCATTCTGGCTGGCCTTACGGCTGGCGATGGTTTCGCCCTTGGCGGCCACTTCGGCGATGTAGGCCGCAGCTTTTTCGCTGAAGTCAGCTGGCAGGTCACCGCTCAAGCGACGCACCAGTTCGTTGGCTTCAGTCGGGAAGGCGGCGGAGTAGGCAGCGAAACGCTGGTCCCACTCGGCTTCGACAGCCTTGCCTGCTTCCTTGGCGTCCCACTCGGCGTAGATATCGGCCGGAATTTCGAACGGACCGTGGTTCCACTTCAGCGCCGCACGGGTCAGGGCGATTTCCGCGTCACCCAGCGGGGCGCCGTGGCAGTCTTCCTTGCCTTGCTTGTTCGGCGAACCGAAGCCGATGGTGGTCTTGCAGCAGATCAGGGTTGGCTGCGCGCTTTTGCGAGCAGTGTCGATCGCGGTCTTGATCTCTTCCGGATCGTGACCGTCAACGTTGCGGATCACTTGCCAGTTGTAGGATTCGAAACGCTTCGGCGTGTCGTCGGTGAACCAGCCTTCGACTTCACCGTCGATGGAGATGCCGTTGTCATCGTAGAAGGCGATCAGCTTGCCCAGGCCCAGGGTACCGGCCAGGGAAGCGACTTCGTGGGAAATGCCTTCCATCATGCAGCCATCACCCAGGAACACATAGGTGTGGTGGTCGACGATGTTGTGGCCAGGACGGTTGAACTGCGCCGCCATGACTTTTTCAGCCAGGGCAAAACCCACTGCGTTGGCCAGGCCCTGGCCCAGTGGACCGGTGGTGGTTTCCACGCCCGGGGTGTAGCCGAGTTCCGGGTGGCCCGGGGTGCGGCTGTGCAGTTGACGGAACTGCTTGAGGTCATCGATCGACAGGTCGTAGCCGGTCAGGTGCAGCAGCGAGTAGATCAGCATCGAGCCATGGCCGTTGGACAGCACGAAGCGGTCACGGTCGGCGAACGATGGATTGCTCGGGTTGTGCTTGAGGTAGTCGCGCCAAAGTACCTCGGCGATATCCGCCATACCCATTGGGGCACCGGGATGGCCGCTGTTGGCTTTTTGCACGGCATCCATGCTGAGGGCACGAATGGCGTTGGCACGCTCACGACGGCTAGGCATCGCTGTTCTCCTGGGGGACTTGAATAAAACGAAACGGAAAAAAGGCGAGCATTTTCCCTCACCCGGCCGCCTCGGGGCAATGACAGATAGTCATCTGAAGGCGTTTTTCCAATGGATAACGACGTATTCGCCTGATGAAACCTTTCCGCTGTTCGTTTGTTGACTGAAGCTAACGTCAAGAAGTGCCATCTATCGAGCAATATCAAAACTTTTTGATATTGCTCTTGCGATGCCTTCGACCCGTGACTAGACTGCCGGCCTTATGAATTTACGCGTGCCCTCCATTCAGCATGACGATTGCGATGAGCTGGCAGCCTTGTGCAAGGCTGGCGGCGATCCCCTGCGGTTGAATGTTTTGCGCGCACTGGCCAACGATTCGTTTGGCGTGCTGGAACTGGCGCAGATCTTCGGCATCGGCCAGTCAGGCATGAGCCACCACCTCAAGGTGCTGGCCCAGGCCGGCCTGGTGGCAACGCGCCGCGAAGGCAATGCGATTTTTTACCGGCGCGCCCTGCCCCACACCGAACTGTTGGGCGGCAAATTGCACGCAGCCCTGCTCGAAGAAGTGGACAACCTGACGCTGCCGGCCGATGTGCAGGCGCGCATCGCTCAGGTCCACGGGCAACGAGCAGCCGCCAGCCAGGACTTTTTCTCACGGGTAGCGGAGAAGTTTCGCGCCCAGCAAGACTTGATCGCCGGCCTGCCGCAGTACCGCGACAGCGTGGTGGCGCTGCTCGACAAGTTGAGCCTTGGCAAAGACGCCACGGCCATTGAAGTCGGCCCCGGCGATGGCGCATTCCTGCCGGAACTGGCGCGCCGCTTCTCGCAGGTCACGGCGCTGGACAACAGCACCGCGATGCTCGAACTGGCGCGCCAGGTCTGCGAACGCGACAAGCTGACTAACGTCAGCCTGCAACTGGCCGATGCATTGAACGGCGTCAGCCTCAAGGCCGATTGCGTGGTACTGAACATGGTGCTGCATCATTTTGCCGCGCCGGCCGATGCGCTCAAGCACATGGCCCACTTGCTGCAACCAGGCGGTAGCCTGTTGGTGACAGAGTTATGTAGCCACAACCAGAGTTGGGCCAAGGAGGCCTGCGGTGATCTCTGGCTGGGGTTTGAACAGGACGATCTGGCCCGTTGGGCCACCGCTGCGGGACTCGTTCCCGGGGAAAGCCTCTATGTAGGCTTACGTAATGGTTTCCAGATCCAGGTTCGCCACTTTCAGCGACCGGCTGGCGACACTCACCATCGGTAATTTCAGGAAAACATCGAGATGAGCGAATACTCCCTTTTCACCTCCGAGTCCGTGTCTGAAGGGCATCCGGACAAAATCGCCGACCAGATTTCTGATGCGGTGCTGGACGCCATCATTGCTGAAGACAAGTTCGCCCGTGTGGCGTGCGAGACTCTGGTGAAAACGGGCGTGGCCATCATCGCCGGCGAAGTCACCACTTCGGCCTGGGTTGACCTGGAGCAGATCGTTCGTGACGTGATCACCGACATCGGCTACACCAGCTCCGACGTCGGCTTCGACGGCGCCACCTGCGGCGTGATGAACATCATCGGCAAGCAGTCCCCTGACATCAACCAGGGTGTCGACCGTGCCAAGCCTGAAGATCAGGGTGCCGGCGACCAGGGCCTGATGTTCGGCTACGCCAGCAACGAAACCGACGTGCTGATGCCAGCACCGATCACCTTCTCGCACCAGCTGGTGCAGCGCCAGGCCGAAGCCCGCAAATCCGGCCTGCTGCCTTGGCTGCGCCCGGATGCCAAGTCGCAAGTGACCTGCCGCTACGAAAACGGCAAGGTTGTCGGTATCGACGCGGTCGTCCTGTCGACCCAGCACAACCCGGAAGTGTCGTACAACGACCTGCGCGAAGGCGTGATGGAGTTGATCGTCAAGCACGTGCTGCCTGCCGAATTGCTGAGCAAGGACACCCAGTTCCACATCAACCCGACCGGCCAGTTCATCATTGGCGGCCCGGTGGGTGACTGCGGCCTGACCGGTCGCAAGATCATCGTCGACAGCTATGGCGGCATGGCCCGTCACGGCGGTGGCGCGTTCTCCGGCAAAGATCCATCGAAGGTTGACCGTTCGGCGGCCTACGCCGGTCGTTACGTGGCCAAGAACATCGTTGCCGCCGGCCTGGCCGAGCGTTGCGAGATCCAGGTTTCCTACGCGATCGGCGTTGCCCAACCGACTTCGATTTCGTTGAACACCTTCGGCACCGGCAAGATCAGCGACGACAAGATCGTCAAACTGGTTCGCGAAGTGTTCGACCTGCGTCCATACGCGATCACCACCATGCTCGACCTGCTGCACCCGATGTACCAGGAAACCGCTGCGTACGGCCACTTCGGTCGCACCCCGGCGACCAAGACCGTTGGTGACGACACCTTCACCACGTTCACCTGGGAAAAAACCGACCGCGCCGACGCCCTGCGTTCTGCTGCCGGCCTGTAAGACTTCCCCGCAACACCCGAAGCCCCGCACGGCTCGCGCCTTGCGGGGCTTTTTATTGGGGATTCGCTTTACACCGCGTCGCAGCCTTCGCGAGCAAGCCCGCTCCCACAGTTGATCTTTGGTGTGCCCGAGATCTGTGGGCAAACGCAAATCCCTGTGGGAGCGGGCTTGCCCGCGAAGAGGCCCGCCCAGTCACCAGAAACACTCGGTAAAAACCCCAACCGCTGCACCAACAGATACTGACCTAGCCTTCACGCACCTCACCGAGCAAGGACGCTCAAGATGCTTCCCGACCTGCGCCTGTTTTTCGCCGCCCTGCTGACCCTTGCCTGCCTGAATGCCAGCGCCACCGAGTGCCCGGACTGGCCACCCGACCGCGCCCTGAACGAAGTCGGCACACTGCAACAACAAATCGACTTATGGGACGACAGCTATCACCGTCAGGGACATTCACTGGTCGCCGATGAACTCTACGATCAGTCCCGCGCGCGACTCACCCACTGGCGCCACTGCTTCAACCTGAACCCGCCCGCAGACCCCTTGCGCACTGCGCGCGGCGCGGTGCCCCACCCCATCGCCCACACAGGCCTGGGCAAACTGCATGATCGGCCTTCCGTCGAAAAATGGCTGCGTGACCGGGTGGACGTTTGGGCTCAGCCCAAAATCGACGGGGTGGCGGTGACCCTGGTTTACCGTAATGGTCTGCTGACCCAGGCCATCAGCCGCGGCGACGGCGAGAGCGGCCAGGACTGGACCACTCCGGCACGACAGATTCCGGCCATCCCGAAGCAGCTATCCCAGCCTCGGGATCTGCTCGTGCAAGGTGAACTGTTTTGGCGCCTGACCGATCATGTGCAGGCCCGCGCCGGCAGCCTCAACGCCCGCGCCACGGTGGCGGGCCTGATGGCACGCAAGGTCTTGAGCACCGAACAAGCCGCCGGCATTGACCTGTTTGTCTGGGACTGGCCCCAGGGGTCGGCAAGCACACCCGCCCAGGCCGCAGCACTGAAGGCGCTGGGCTTCCCCAGTACCACGGCATACAGCCAGCCAATCGCCTCCGTCAGCGATGCCGAACGCTGGCGCGAACACTGGTATCGCGCCTCCCTGCCCTTTGCCAGCGACGGCATCGTCCTGCGCCAGAACCAGCGCCCGGCCGCCCGAACGCTGGCAAGCCCGGCCACCCTACTGGGCCATCGCCTGGAAATATCCGTTCGCCCAGGCACTGGCCGAAGTCCGCCAGGTTCACTTCAAAATCGGCCGGACCGGGCGAATCACTCCGGTACTGGAACTGACCCCGGTGACGCTCGATGACCGGCAGATCAAACGCGTCAGCGTCAGCTCGCTGCAACGCTGGCGGGCAATGGACATACGTCCGGGTGATCAGGTCGCCATCAGCCTGGCCGGGCTGACCATTCCCAGGCTCGATGACGTCGTGTTGCGCAGCAGCGAGCGTGTCGAATTAAGCGTGCCGAAGGCAGCGGACTTTCATTCATTGAGTTGCTGGCAACCGACACCGGGTTGTGAGGGCCAATTTCTCGCACGCCTGGCCTGGCTCAGCGGCAAACAGGGGCTGGCGCTGCCCAATGTCGGTCCGGGCACTTGGGAAAAACTTCTTGCAACAGGTCGCCTGAACGGTCTGCTGGATTGGTTGACCCTTGATGCCCAAGAGCTTGCTACCATTGACGGTTTCGGCGAGCGCAGCGCGACTCGCCTTGCAGCCAGCTTCAACCAGGCCCGGCAACGCCCGTTCGCGCACTGGCTGAAAGCCCTGGGATTGCCACCGACAGGTCCGATGCCTCTCGGCAACTCATGGCAGACGCTGGCGCAGCGAGACATCGAACAATGGCGGGCCGAGGCCGGTATCGGGCCGGGACGCGCGGCGCAACTGAACGCTTTTTTCCGCGATCCGCAGGTTCTGGCCTTGAGTGAAACGTTACGTGAAACGGGGATTGACGGCTTTTAGCTGCCAGCCCCGTGCCCACCGGGAACCCCTGGGGATCGCTGGGCTCCAACAAGCCATTGCCACACCGGCCCGCTGGCCTTCCTACATGGAGCTTTTATGAAATTTCTTTCACCGCTCGCCCTCCTGGCCCTGTGCAGCATGCTGGCCACCCCATTGATGGCGGACGAGGAAGCGCCGGGGCTGTCCGGTTGCGCCGCCAAGAAGCAAGGTATCGTCAACCAGATCGAATTGGCCAAGGTCCACGGCAACGCCGACCAGCAGGCCGGCCTGGAAAAAGCCCTGAGCGAAGTCGAAGCCAACTGCACCGACGCCTCGCTGAAGAAGGAGCGGGAAAACAAGGTGCTCGACGCCAGGCACGAAGTCAGCAAGCGTCAGGCCGACCTCGACAAGGCCATGAGCAAAGGCGACCCCGAGAAGATCAACAAGCGCAAAGACAAACTCGCCGACGCCCGCAAGGAATTGCAGGACGCTTTGGATGAGCTGGATAAGTAAGCACTGGCAGCGAACATGGATCTTTGGTGCGACTAAAGCAGCCTTCGCGAGCAAGCCCGCTCCCACACTGGATCACCGTCGAGCACAGATTTTGTGTCCACTGAAAATCAAATGTGGGAGCGGGCTTGCTCGCGAAGGCGTCAGACCGAACAACGCCAATCAATGATCCCGAAACGCCTTATGACACGCACTGCAAGCATCTTCGACTTTCTGCACCGCCGGCCCCAGGTTGCTGGCCTTGTAGGGTTGAATCTGGCTGGCGATCACCAACTCACCGGTGGCGGATTCAAGATCGCGAGCCATGCCCTGAAAGCGTGCCTGCTGCTCCCAGACATCGCTCTTGGCGCTGGTGTGATCCTCCTCGCGCACCTGCGGAAAATGCTGCCACGGCTCTCGGGACAACCCATCGAGCTTCACCGCGCCCTCGGCGAATTTCGGGCCATCGAACGGGATACGCCCGCGCAACATGCCGCCCAGGTCTTCGCCGGTCTTGAGCATCTGCTTGAAAATGGCCTTGCGCTGACCAAGCGGCGAGTTGGGGTCAACACCGCCACAAGCGGACAATGTCAGGCAGGCCAGCAATACAACAGAAAGTCTTTTAAGAGTCATGGTGGCTTCAGGTCACGGGAAACGGCGGCCAGTATCCTCGTGTCATCGGCAAAGACCAATAGCCCTATTATCAATAAGGGTTGCTTGAGCGCATGGAGCGATCAGGCAACCGGCAAAGGAATCACTCCATGAACAGCCGTTTCAAGGCATGGCGTCACAGCCTGGCCTGGACCCTGCCGATGATGGCCCTGCTCGCAGGCTGCACCGGTGGCGACAAGCAACAACCGAAAACCCATGCCCTGGCCACTTACTCCAGCGCTACATGGGAAGCGCTGCCGGCGGTGTCCGACGCCGATCTGGTCGCCGGTTTCGGCTCCTGGCGCAGCGCCTGCACCCGACTCAAGGCCGACCCGGTCTGGGGTGGCACCTGCGCGGCGGCGGCCAACGTGCCGCAAACCGCCAGCGACATTCGCGGCTTTCTCAAGCAGAACCTCGATGTGTATGGCCTGCGCGCCGCCAACGACAACCCCAACGGCTTGATCACCGGCTACTACGAGCCGGTCTATCCGGGCAGCCTGACCCAGACCGGCGTGGCCAATGTCCCGGTCTATGGCGTCCCCGAAGACATGATCATCGTCGCCCTCGACAGCATTTACCCGGAACTCAAGGGCAAACGCCTGCGCGGTCGACTTGAAGGTCGCGTGCTCAAGCCGTACGACGATGCGGCAACCATCGAGAGCAAAGGGGTCAAGGCACCGGTCGTGGCCTGGCTGACCGATCCGATGAACCTGCAGTTCCTGCAAATCCAGGGTTCGGGTCGTATCCAGCTCGACAATGGCCGCCAGTTGCGCATCGCCTATGCCGACCAGAACGGCCATCCCTATCGACCGATCGGCCGCTGGCTGGTGGAACAGGGCGAGCTGAAAAAAGAAGACGTGACCATGGGCGCCATCAGCACCTGGGCCAAGGCCAATCCGTCGCGGATTCCCGAACTGCTCGGCAGCAACCCCAGCTATGTGTTCTTCACCCGTAATCCGGACAGCAACGAAGGTCCGCGCGGCTCGTTGAACGTACCCTTGACCGCCGGTTACAGCGCAGCCGTTGATCGCAAAGTGATTCCGCTGGGCAGCCTGCTGTGGCTGTCCACCACCAGACCGGACGGCACCGCGCTGGTTCGACCTGTGGCAGCTCAAGACACCGGTGGTGCAATTGCCGGCGAAGTCCGGGCGGATCTGTTCTGGGGCACCGGCGATGCTGCCGGGCAACTGGCCGGGGACATGAAACAGCAGGGGCAGATCTGGATGCTCTGGCCCAAAGGTGCGGCGTTGCCGCAAGTGCCGCAGGTGGCGGATGCGGTTAAAACCAATCCTTGAGTCTCGCATCGCCTGACAGATAGCTTTCGCGAGCAAGCCCGCTCCCACACCGGATCACTGTCGAACACAGAATCTGTGTCCACTGAGGATCAAATGTGGGAGCGGGCTTGCTCGCGAAGAGGCCTTTATTAGCGCCTGAGACTCAGACGGACACCACAAAGAAACTCACGATCAACGCCATCCCCACGAACCACATCAACGACCGCAGCGCCGCCAGGTCCGCCAGATAGAAAATGATGAAAAGCAGACGGCTGGTGATGAACAACACCGACAACACATTGATGGTGACCAATTCGGCGTTGCCCGCCAGGTGCGCCACGATCACCGCGGCTGCAAACGCCGGCGTCACTTCAAAACTGTTCAGCTGCGCCGCATTTGCCCGCTTGCCCAAACCCTCCAGGGAATCGAGAAACCCTCGTGGATCATGATTGTCTTTCAGTCGGAACCCGCCACTGATCTTTGCGACACCCGTGCATAGATACGGCAGGAAAATCGCTATCAAAATGCACCACAGAGCAACCGTCATTACGCAGTCCCTTCTTCATGTTGTAGAAAATCGAATCCATCAATGGCGATCAAAACTTCATCACCAGTATGCCGATCAGCACCAGCCCACAAGCTAAGAGACGTGGCCCGCCAAAAGGTTCTTTGAGGTAACGCATGCCAAACAGCACCACCAGAATGACGCTGATCTCGCGCAACGCTGCCGCTTCTGCAATCGAACCCAATTGCATCGCCCACAGCACCAGAGCGTAGCTGAACAACACGCAAAACCCGACCGCCAGACCCAGGCGCCATTGCTCGCGCCAGAACAGCATGAACGCGGGGCGCTTGCTTACCAATGCCAACAATGGAAACGGCCAGGCACTGAGCAAGGTGACCCAGACGAGGTAATCCAGAGGATGGGACCAGCGCCGCAAGGCCTGACCGTCGATGTAGGTGTAACAACCGATGCACAGGCCGATCAATGCCACCACCGGCAGCATCGACCACGGCAAACGCGCACCGCCGCCACCCTGCCAGAGCAGGCACAGCATGCCGAACGGGATCAGCAGGATTCCGAAAATCTGCTGATGGGTCAGCACCTCCCCGGCAAAGATCAGCGTCAGCGCCAGCACCACCAACGGTGACAGACCGCGCATCAGCGGATAAACCAGCCCGAGGTCGCCGACCCGATAGGCCTGGATCAGTAAGTAGCGGTAGAGCAGTTCGAACGCCGCCGAGGCCAGGATCCACGGCCAGATCTCCAGCGGCGGCATGTTCAGGAACGGCACCATCAGCGCGACAAAGAGCAGCGCCACGCTGTCCATGCAGGCCACCACCAGCAGCCGCTCCGCACTGAATTTGATCAGGGTATTCCACGCCGCGTGCAACAGCGCCGCCACCAACACCAACGCCGTCGCAAGCACGGCCCACTCCTTTTTTGTTTTCGCCAAGTCCCTGTAGGAGCTGCCGCAGGCTGCGATCTTTTGATCCTGAAAAAAAACATCAAAAGATCGCAGCCTGCGGCAGCTCCTACAGGAAGCCGGGTAGAGAATTGATTCGCCATATGTCAGCAGCTGTTTATACTGCAAACGACCACGCCGCACTCAGTTGCGCACAGACCAATTCCAATAAAAATCCTGCCCCGCCCGCTCTCGTCGAGAACGGTCGTCGGCCTGCGTATGCCTGATCACAGCGTCAAGACTACCGACAGAGACCTTGCGCATGCCACTCGCTTTGCTTGCCCTCGCTGTTGCCGCCTTCGGCATCGGCACCACCGAATTCGTGATCATGGGCCTGTTGCCCGACGTCGCCCGCGATCTCGGCGTCAGCATTCCCGATGCCGGATTGCTGATCACCGGTTACGCCCTGGGCGTGGTGTTCGGCGCGCCGATCCTCGCCGTCGGCACCGCCAACATGCCACGCAAAGCCACCCTGCTAGGCATGACGCTGATGTTCATCCTCGGCAACATGCTCTGCGCGCTGGCACCGAACTACGCCACGCTGATGGCCGCGCGGGTGATCACGGCACTCTGCCACGGCGCCTTTTTCGGCATCGGTTCGGTGGTGGCTGCAGGGCTGGTTGCCCCCAACAAACGGGCCCAGGCGATTGCCATGATGTTCACCGGCCTGACCCTGGCCAACGTGCTCGGCGTGCCATTGGGTACCGCGCTCGGGCAATACGCGGGTTGGCGCTCGACGTTCTGGGCGGTGTCGGTGATCGGCGTGCTGGCCGCGATTGCGCAATGGGTCTGGCTGCCGAAAAACATCGCGATGGATAAAGCCAACCTGGCCAGCGAGTTCAAGGTGCTGGGCAAGGCCAATGTGCTGCTGGCCCTGGGCATGAGCGTGCTGGCCTCGACCAGCCTGTTCAGTGTGTTCACTTACATCGCGCCGATCCTGCAGGACATCACTGGCGTCAGCCCCCACGGCGTCACCATCATGCTGCTGTTGTTCGGCGTTGGCCTGACCGCCGGCAGCATGCTCGGCGGTCGCCTGGCGGACAGCCGCTTGCTGCCATCGCTGGTGGGCATGGCATTGGCGGTGCTGGTGGTACTGGCGGCATTCACACAAACCAGCCAATCGGTGATCCCGGCGGCAATCACACTGGTGCTGTGGGGGACGTTCGCCTTCGCGCTATGCCCAATCCTGCAACTGCTGATCATCGATCAGGCCCATGAAGCACCGAACCTCGGTTCAACGTTGAACCAGAGTGCCTTCAACCTCGGCAACGCCGCTGGCGCATGGATTGGCGGCCTGGTAGTGGCCAGCGGCGCGAATCTGGCGGACTTGCCGTGGACCGGCGCACTGGTCAGCGGCTTGACCGTGCTGACCGCGCTGTTCTTCATCTATCGCCAGCGTCGCGGTGCGGCTGCGCTGAATGTAGTGGGCTGAGCATCACCTTGATGGTTTTTTGATCGTCTGCGGATCAGCAGCTTCGCTCTGATCCGCAGACGCTTTCGGTGGTCCGCTTTCGCTGCGGATCTGAGCATGACTGATCAGCGCGAAAATAAAGCTGCCACCAATGATGTTCCCCGCCAGCGTCGGCCCGGCGAACACCAGCCAGAAGTCCCTCCACGGCAACTCGCCGGCAAACACCAGATACGAAACCTCCAGCGAGCCGACGACGATGTGGGTGAAGTCTCCCAGCGCCATGAGGTAGGTGATGAGGATGATGATCCACATCTTCGCGCTCTCCATGGACGGAATCATCCAGACCATGGTCGCGATCATCCAGCCGGAAACGATGCCCTTGGCGAACATCTGACTGGCGTGGTTTTCCATGACCTTGCGGCCGATATCGAGGAAGGCGACGTCGGTCTTGCTGTCGAAAATCGGCAGCTCCAGCATCACGTACGCCACCAGCAAGGTGCCGCAGAGGTTACCGATCAGCACCACCGTCCACAGCCGCAGCAGACGGCCGAAGTTGGCCAGGGTCGGCTTGGTCATCACCGGCAGCACGGCAGTCAGGGTGTTTTCGGTGAACAGTTGCTGACGAGCGAGGATCACCGCGAGGAAACCGGCGCAATAACCGAAACTGGCGATCACCTTGAATCCCTCGCCGTCCGGCAGGCGCGAATTGAGCAGACCCATGCCCATCAGCGACAGGCCCATGGTCAACCCCGCCGCCAGCGCCGACCACCACAAAGCGGCAATGCTGCGCTCCAGTTCCTGATCGCCCTGGGTGCGGATGATCTCGTGCAACACCGCGGCACGGGGCGGCTGGCTCTTTTCGACTTCGTGCTCTTCTTGCGCCGAAAGGTTCGGGGTCTTGCCGTCTTGTGCCGAGTTCATGATGTGCGCAACCAGTGGCGGGCTATTTAGCTACGACACGCGGGCGTTCTATTCCGTTCTGTAGGAGCTGCCGCAGGCTGCGATCTTTTGATCTTTTAAAATCAGGATCAAAAGATCGCAGCCTGCGGCAGCTCCTACGGGCTGGCATTACGAGCCGGCGTCATCGTCCTGGAACTGGTCTTTGACGTACTTGATCTCGGTCCGGCCGTGGGGTGTCGGCAAGCCGTCTTCACCGAGGTTGACGAAGACCATTTTCTCGACCGTGAGGATGCTCTTGCGGGTGATCTTGTTGCGCACTTCGCAGGTCAGGGTGATCGAGGTACGGCCGAACTCGGTGGCGGTGATGCCCAGTTCGATGATGTCGCCCTGGCGCGAGGCGCTGACGAAGTTGATTTCGGAAATGTACTTGGTCACCACACGCTGGTTGCCCAACTGGACGATGGCGTAGATCGCCGCCTCTTCGTCGATCCAGCGCAGCAGGCTGCCACCGAACAACGTGCCGTTAGGATTGAGGTCTTCGGGTTTTACCCATTTGCGGGTGTGGAAATTCATGGGGGGCTCCGAGGCGTTTGAACGATGGTGGTGGATGCCCCCAGCTTCAAGTCTCAAGCCACAAGCTGCAAGTAAAAACCGTCCTGCTCTCGCTTGTCGCTTGCAGCTTGCAACTTGCCGCTCAAAGAAAGCTATAATCGCCACCGTTTCAAAACGGTCATCATCACTTGGTACCGTTTTCCCGCCACCTGTCCGAGGGGCGCTGCAGCAGGTTCGACCTGTCAGGCTCGGATGGGGCGTTGCCTGGCCATAAGCCAGACACTAAACGCACAACGGCGCCCATTCGCATACATTACGAATGGAGGCTCTTCATGAGCGCTGTTATCACGCCTGCAGATTTTACCGATTACAAAGTCGCCGACATGTCCCTGGCTGCCTGGGGCCGTCGCGAAACCATCATCGCCGAATCCGAAATGCCAGCCCTGATGGGTCTGCGCCGCAAGTACTCCGAAGAGCAACCGCTCAAGGGCGCGAAGATCCTCGGCTGCATCCACATGACCATTCAGACGGCCGTGCTGATCGAAACCCTGGTTGCCCTGGGTGCCGAAGTGCGCTGGTCGTCCTGCAACATTTTCTCGACTCAGGATCAGGCCGCCGCGTCCATCGCCGCTGCCGGTATCCCGGTTTTCGCCTGGAAAGGTGAAACCGAACAAGAGTACGAGTGGTGCCTGGAGCAGACCATCCTCAAGGATGGCCAGCCATGGGACGCCAACATGATCCTCGACGACGGCGGCGACCTGACCGAGCTGCTGCACAAGAAGTACCCACAGGTTCTGGATCGCGTCCACGGCGTGACCGAAGAGACCACCACCGGCGTTCACCGCCTGCTGGACATGCTGGCCAAGGGCGAGCTGAAAATCCCGGCCATCAACGTCAACGACTCGGTGACCAAGAGCAAGAACGACAACAAGTACGGCTGCCGTCACAGCCTGAACGATGCCATCAAGCGCGGCACCGACCACCTGCTGTCCGGCAAGCAAGCGCTGGTGATCGGCTACGGTGACGTGGGCAAGGGTTCCGCTCAGTCCCTGCGTCAGGAAGGCATGATCGTCAAGGTTTCCGAAGTCGACCCGATCTGCGCCATGCAAGCCTGCATGGACGGTTTCGAACTGGTATCGCCGTTCATCGACGGTATCAACACCGGTACCGAAGCAAGCATCGACAAGGCGCTGCTGGGCAAGATCGACCTGATCGTGACCACCACCGGCAACGTCAATGTTTGCGATGCGAACATGCTCAAGGCCCTGAAGAAGCGCGCTGTTGTCTGCAACATCGGCCACTTCGACAACGAAATCGACACCGCTTTCATGCGCAAGAACTGGGCATGGGAAGAAGTGAAGCCACAGGTTCACAAGATCCACCGTACCGGCGCTGGCGATTTCGACCCGCAGAACGATGACTACCTGATCCTGCTGGCCGAAGGCCGCCTGGTTAACCTGGGTAACGCCACCGGCCACCCGAGCCGCATCATGGACGGTTCGTTCGCCAACCAGGTTCTGGCGCAGATCTTCCTGTTCGGCCAGAAGTACGCCGACCTGTCGCCAGCCCAGAAAGCCGAGCGCCTGACCGTTGAAGTACTGCCGAAGAAACTCGACGAAGAAGTGGCCCTGGAAATGGTCCGTGGCTTCGGCGGCGTTGTGACTCAACTGACCAAGACCCAGGCCGACTACATCGGCGTGACCGTCGAAGGTCCGTTCAAGCCGCACGCTTACCGCTACTGATCGGATCTGACTGATCGCTCTCTGTAGGAGCTGCCGCAGGCTGCGATCTTTTGACCTTGATTGTCAGGATCAAAAGATCGCAGCCTGCGGTAGCTCCTACAAGAGCCTGCGTCCGGCTTACGTGTTTCCAAGGATATGACCATGTCCCAAGATCGTCGCTACAGCTTCGAGTTCTTCCCTACGAAGACCGATGCTGGGCATGAAAAGCTGCTCGCCACTGCTCGTCAGCTGGCCCTCTACAACCCCGATTTCTTTTCCTGCACCTATGGCGCCGGCGGTTCGACCCGTGATCGCACGCTGAACACCGTGTTGCAACTGGAAAGCGAAGTCAAAATCCCTGCCGCTCCACACCTGTCCTGCGTGGGCGACAGCAAAGACGACCTGCGCGGTCTGCTGGCCCAGTACAAGGCCGCCGGCATCAAGCGCATCGTCGCCCTGCGCGGTGACCTGCCTTCGGGAATGGGCATGGCCAGTGGCGAAATGCGCCACGCCAATGACCTGGTTGAATTCATTCGTGAAGAAACCGGCGACCATTTCCACATCGAAGTTGCCGCCTACCCGGAAATGCATCCGCAAGCGCGCAACTTCGAAGACGATGTCGCCAACTTCGTGCGAAAGGCCAACGCCGGCGCCGACAGCGCGATCACCCAGTACTTCTTCAACGCCGACTGCTACTTCTACTTCGTGGAACGTGTGCGGGCGTTGGGCGTGGACATCCCGATCGTGCCGGGCATCATGCCGATCACCAACTACAGCAAGCTGGCGCGCTTCTCCGATGCCTGCGGTGCGGAAATCCCGCGCTGGATCCGCAAGCAACTGGAAGCTTACGGCGACGACACCCAGAGCATTCAGCGCTTTGGCGAACAGGTCATCACCGAGATGTGCGAACAACTACTGCAAGGTGGTGCTCCAGGGCTGCACTTCTACACGCTGAACCAGGCTGAAGCGAGCCTGGCAGTGTGGAACAACCTGAAGTTGCCGCGTTAAGCAAAGCAGGATCAAAAGATCGCAGCCTGCGGCAGCTCTTGTAGGAGCTGCCGCAGGCTGCGATCTTTTGCTTTCAACGCACTATTAATGTGCGGCAACCCACGGAGTTAGAGCATCTGCGGTGAGTTTCTGGCTCTTTCCGGTTTCTCGTCGTAATCTCAAGCCCATGCCTTTGATCACGCAGTTAATCGCCGTACTTGCCTTCACTTGCCTGAGCTTCGCCGCCCGGGGCGAGAAGTTGCGCATTGTCACGGAGCCGTGGGCGCCTTATGTGTACGATGACAACGGCAAATCACTGGGCCTTGACTACGAAACCACCGCCATTGTCTTCAAGCGCCTGGGCATCGAAGTGGAGTGGCAGTTCCTGCCATGGAAACGCTGCCTGTCGATGCTTGAATCCGGCCAGGCCGACGGCGCGCTGGACATCTTTCACAGCGACGAGCGTGATGCGACCCTTCTCTACCCCAGCGAACCACTGTCTGAAGTGCAATTCGTGTTGTTCTACGCCAATGACCGGCCCCATCCGTTTCGCACCCTTGATGACTTGCGCGGCCTGACCATCGGCACCTCGCCGGGTTACCTGTACAGCAAGGACTTCAGCGACTCCACGCTGTTCACTCGCGAACCGGCGCCCACCCACGAAGCCAACTTCGGCAAACTGCTGCGAGGGCGGATTGACCTGTTGATTACCGACCGCCGGGTCGGCCAGCATTTGCTCGATGAACTAGGCATCCGCGACAAGATCACCGAAAACCCGACGATCATCAGCCAGCAAAGCCAGTTTCTCGCGGTGCGGCGCAATGCGGGCATGGATCTGCTGGTGCAACGTTTCGGTGCCGAACTCAAGCGCTTCAAGCGCGAGCCCGCCTACGCCGAACTGAGTGCCCGCTATGGCGCGGAACCGGCCGTCACCATGAAGACTGAAAAGACCACGGCCGCCACGGAAAAAACCGTTGAGCAGCAGGAAAGCGGCGCGCAGTGATTGCTCTGTTATACTCCGGCCTTCCCGCCAGGCTCACGCCCGGACGCCCGGAATCGTTAAAGGCATCTCAACCCCGCTACTGCGCAGCTTTCAGCCCGCGCGAGCGCTTGCAGACGAGCCTTCGAGACCCAGCAGGACCGGACGGGATTGCGTCCTCTTAAACGCCATTCGCGCCAGGCAAGACTCCCATTGGGCCAAGCCCTAACTAAAACAGGATTACTCATGTCCTTTGCTTCCCTCGGTCTCTCCGAGGCTTTAGTCCGCGCCATCGAGGCAGCGGGCTATACCGAGCCTACTCCGGTGCAACAGCGGGCCATTCCCGCCGTGTTGCAAGGTCGCGACCTGATGGTCGCGGCACAGACAGGTACTGGTAAAACCGGCGGTTTCGCCCTTCCGATCCTGGAGCGGTTGTTCCCTAACGGTCACCCGGACAAATCCCAGCGTCACGGCCCGCGCCAGCCGCGCGTGCTGGTCCTGACCCCGACTCGCGAACTCGCCGCGCAAGTGCATGAAAGCTTCAAGGTCTATGCCCGTGACCTGAAGTTCGTCAGCGCCTGCATCTTCGGTGGTGTCGGCATGAACCCGCAGGTTCAGGCCATGTCCCGTGGCGTAGACGTGCTGGTGGCCTGCCCTGGCCGCCTGCTCGACCTGGCCGGCCAAGGCAGCGTCGATCTGTCCCACGTGGAAATCCTCGTGCTGGACGAGGCCGACCGCATGCTCGACATGGGCTTTGTCCATGACGTGAAAAAGGTCCTGGCCCGCCTGCCGGCCAAACGCCAGAACCTGCTGTTCTCGGCGACCTTCTCCAAGGACATCACCGACCTCGCCGGCAAGCTGCTGCACAACCCGGAGCGCATCGAAGTCACGCCGCCGAACACCACGGTCGAGCGTATCGAACAGCGCGTATTCCGCCTGCCGGCCAGCCACAAGCGTGCCTTGCTGGCGCACCTGATCACCGCTGGCGCCTGGGAACAGGTGCTGGTGTTCACCCGCACCAAGCACGGCGCCAACCGCCTGGCCGAGTACCTGGACAAGCACGGCCTGAGCGCCGTCGCGATCCACGGCAACAAGAGCCAGAACGCCCGCACCAAAGCCCTGGCCGACTTCAAGGCCGGCACCGTGCGCATCCTGGTGGCCACCGACATCGCCGCCCGCGGCCTGGACATCGACCAGTTGCCACACGTGGTCAACTTCGAACTGCCGAATGTCGATGAAGACTACGTGCACCGTATCGGCCGCACCGGTCGTGCCGGTCGTTCGGGCGAGGCGATTTCGCTGGTCGCCCCGGACGAAGAAAAACTGCTGAAAAGCATCGAACGCATGACCAAGCAGAAAATCGCCGACGGCGACTTGATGGGCTTCGATGCAAGCACCATCGAGGCGGAAAAGCCTGAAGTGCGCGAGCGTCCGGACATGCGTAACCCGCGCAATCCGCGTGGCCCGCGTGGCGACGGCCCGAACGGCAGCGGTGGCGGCGGTGGTCGCAAGGACAAGGGCAAGGACAAGGGCAAGGAAAAACCGGCCGGCGAACGCGGCGAGCGCCCTGCCCGTCAGCAAAAGCCACGTGAAGGCACTCCGGCTCGCGAACAGCGTCCGTCGCAGCCTCCTCGTGCCGCCGCTGACCGTGCCCCGGACGAGTTCCTGGACGACGATATCGATAACTTCGGTAACCGCGTCGACTACGTGCCGCAGCAGAAACCCGCGCAAGGCCGTGGTCGCCGTCCGGGTGCTCCGGCACAGGGCACCGCCGCAGGCACTCCACGTTCCGGCAAGCCACAAGGTCGCCAGAACGGTCCGCGCAACAGCGATGGCGCCAGCACCGGCACCCCGCCGGCCAAGCGTAACGGTCCTCGCAGTGGCGCACCACGCGATGGCCAGGCCCGCCGCGAAGACTCACGCAATCGCCGCCCGGCCCGTGACGACCAGCCTCGTTCGGAACCGGCTGTGCAGAACCCGCGTGGCCCGGCACCGAAGATCATGCACAAGGAATCGAAAGCCGACCGCTTCCCGACACCTGAGCAGCTGGATCAACTGCCAAGCCGTCCTCGTGGTGAGAAACCAGCGCTGCTGACCCGCAATCGCTGAGTTATCGCCGCAATAAAAAATGCCCCGCGCCGAAAGGTCCGGGGCATTTTTTTTGACCTGCTTTGTGTAGGAGCTGCCGCAGGCTGCGATCTTTTGATTTTGCTTTTAAATAAACAGGATCAAAAGATCGCAGCCTGCGGCAGCTCCTACAGGGATTGTGTACGGCAATAAAAAACGCCCGCGCTCAGGGGAGCAGCGGGCGTTTTTTTGTCAGGGGCGAAAATTTACTTCGCTTTGACACCTTCAAACGTAACGTACAGATCCACGGCGTCGGACTGTGGACCCAGGTCCATCATCTTGCCGAAATCGGAACGCTTGATGCTGGTAGTGCCCTCGAAGCCAGCACGGTAGCCGCCCCATGGATCCTTGCCTTCGCCCAGGAAAGTCGCCTTGACCACGACTGGCTTGGTTACGCCAGCAATGGTCAGGTCGCCGGTCACGTCGGCAGTATCTTTGCCGGCGGCGTTTTTGCCAGTGGACTTAACGCTGGTGGACTTGAAAGTAGCCTTGGGGAAATCAGCCACCTTCAGGAAGTCTTTGCTGGAGATGTGCTTGTCACGCTCGGCGTTGTTGGTGAAAACGCTGGCGGTGTTCACGTTGAACTCGATCTTGCTGTCTTCAGGCTTGGCAGCGTCGAAGCTGAACGTGCCATCGATGTCCTTGAAGGTACCGGTGATGTAGCTGTAGCCCAGGTGGCTGATCTT
Organism: Pseudomonas sp. Pseusp49; assembly: GCF_059491875.1. NCBI lineage: Bacteria > Pseudomonadati > Pseudomonadota > Gammaproteobacteria > Pseudomonadales > Pseudomonadaceae > Pseudomonas > Pseudomonas sp. Pseusp49. Next base: position 6,359,814 of record NZ_CP168514.1, read on the forward strand.
GAAGTCGACGAAGGCGTGCTGGCCTTGCTTGTCGACGGTGTAGTCAGCCGCCATCACGTTGGCGGACAGCAGCGCGGAACCGATTGCCAGAGCGGCGAGAGTCTTTTTCAACATGCTTTGTTTTCCTTGGGAGTCGAGGTTGAACTTCAGGCTTTGCGACCCAGCATGCGCTTGAGGGTCACATCACGATCGATAAAGTGATGCTTCAATGCTGCCAACGCATGGAGGCCGGAAAAAATTACCAGCACCCACGCCAGGTAGAGGTGAATGGCACCGGCGTTATCTGCCTGGTCCGGCAGTCCGGAGATCAGGGCAGGCACTTCAAACCAGTCAAACACCGGAATCCCGACACCTTCTGCGGTGGAAATCAGGTAACCGGCAATCATCACAGCGAACAGGCAGAGATACAGAAAGCCATGGCCGAATTTCGCGCCCAGACGCGTCATGCGGCTGTAGCTGCTCAAGGTCGGTGGTGGCGGGCTGACGAATCGCCACAACACCCGCAGCACCATGACGCCCAGCAGGATCAATCCAATGCTCTTGTGCAGATCCGGCCCTGCCTTGCGCCATGGGTCGTAATAGCCAAGCCCAACCATCCACAGGCCAAGGGCGAACAAACCGAACACGGCCAGCGCCACGCCCCAGTGCATGAAGATGCTGACCCAGCCGTAGCGGGAGGAAGAGTTTCGTAGCTGCATTGCCTGGATCCCTGTAAGTGCTGGCCCAAGAGTATCGAGTTATCTATCGAATTAAAGCGGAAAAATTTGCTTTGAAATATCGAAAAATACGATCAACAGTCTGAAGCCTGCGAGTTAAGGAAAGATTAAAGTCGAAATTGTGAGAAAAAGTGAATACAAACCAGCTAACACCTGTATCAAAAGATTTATTCGATTCTGGTCCCGGCTTTTTCCAGGCAAAAAAAAAGCGCGGCCCTTGAGCCGCGCTTTTTTACGCCTGAACGTTACTGCGCCTTGGCATCCGTTGCCGGCGTCGCAGCCGGTTTGGCCGCTGGCTTCTTGGCCGGCTCGGCTTTCTTGACGGGTGCCTTGACCGGGGCTTTTTTCGCTTCGGTCTTGGCGGCCGGCTTGGCTGGTGTTTTGGCCGGAGCCTTCTTGGCTGGCTCGGCTTTTACCGGTGCCGCAGGCTTCGGTGCTTCCACCGGTGCTGGCGCGGCGGCCGGTGCTGGCGCCGGAGCAGGTGCTGGCGGTGCAACAGGCTCAGGTGCCTTGACCGGTTCCGGCTTCTTCTCGTCATCCGAGCCGCCGAACAGGTTGCTGAAGAAGTTGCCCTTCTTCGCCGCCACCGCACCAGCGCCCGCCGCAGCGGCGGCCGGAACCACTTTCGCCGGTTCGAACGACTTGCCCGCCGCCAGGTCTTCAACCTGGCTGGCCGCACGTTGACCGGTGCGCAGCGCGCCTTCCAGGGTGCCCGGATACAGGGTATCGGTGTGTTCGCCAGCGAAGGTTACGCGCTGAATCGGGCGTTCCCACAGGCGCCAGAACTTGCTGATCTGGCCCGGACCGAAGGCCAGGTAGGCACCGCCAGTCGACGGGTCGGTGCTGTAGCGACGGATTTCATAACCGGTGAACGAGCCGCGAGCCTGTGGATAGAACGCGTGCAGGCGGATCAACACCTGATCGACCATCTGCTTGTCGCCGAACGCCTGCATCACCCGCGCATTGTCGCCGGACAGGTTGATCACCACGTTGGCGCCGCCCTTCAGGGCAGGCTCGATCCACAACATGCCCAGGCCGGTGTTGCTGTAGATCTCGCCGGACATGCGCGCCTTGCTTTCCCACACCGGCGTCTTGAACTTCAGCATGATCTGGTCGCGCCAGCCGTAGTTGGTGCCCTTGATCGCTGCCAGGTGCTGGGCGTCCAGCGCCGGAGTCATCTGGATCTTGTTCAGGGCGCGCAATGGCACGGCCAACACCACGTAGTCAGCCTGGTAGCCGACGTTGTCGACCTTGACGGTCACGCCGTCCTTGTCCTGAATGATCGCCGAGACCGGGGAATTGGTCTTGATGGTTTTCAGCTGCTTGACCAGGGCCTGGGCCAGCACCGGGCTGCCACCGACCAGGCGCGAAGCGCGCAGGTCACGATCGGAGACACCACGGTAGACGCGGCTCTGCTGCGCGAAGTACAGCAGCGACAAGCGCGAAGGTTCGTCGTAGCGGGTACGGATCTGCTGGTTGATCAACTGGCGGGCGGTGGCCGGCAGGTTCTGCTTGTCGAGCCAGCTGGACACGTTGATCTGATCCAGCGCGTGCAGCGTGTTGTTGGCGGCCGGGTTCAGCGGGTCGTCGATCGAGCGCGCCAGATCATCCACGGTCTTGTCGAAGCGCTTGAGCGCCTCGGCGGTGGCCGGTTGTTTGGTCGCCAGATCGGCGGCAGAGAAATACTCGCCATCGATCAGGTAGCCTGGGGTCCGCACGAATTCAGGGGCCGGCGTGGTGCTCAGCTTGAAGTTCGATACGTACTTGTTCAGCACCGGCTGGGTCTTGTCGTTGCCGATCCACTCGCTGGTGGCCATGCCGGAACGGCCGCCCAGGCTCGACCTGGCTTCCAGCAGCGTGACCTGCCAGCCCTTGCTCTGCAGCTCGTACGCGGCAGTCAGGCCCGACAGGCCGCCGCCGATCACGATCGCGGTTTTATCCTTGGCCAGCGCAGACACGCTGAACAGCCCCAACATCACCAGCGCACAGGCGCGCAGCCAACCGACAGACATTCAGCGAACTCCGGAATCACACGAGGAAAACAGCAGTTTTTGCGAGCCAGACGGCTCAAGAAGCGCGAAGGATACGTCAGCTATCAGGCACCTGCCAGCAACGTCTATCGGTCAGGACAAAGTAGCTCTTTCGACACAATGGGTTGTCCCCGTGGCACGCATTGCATAGGCTTGCCCGATTGTTTGTCCGCGCAGGTCACGGACCGCCTCCAGGAGAGTGAAAATGGGCCTGAATAATCAGTGGATGCAACGCGATCTCGCCGTGTTGTGGCACCCCTGCACCCAGATGAAAGATCACGAACAACTGCCGCTGATCCCGATCAGACGCGGGGAAGGCGTGTGGCTGGAAGACTTCGAAGGCAAACGCTACCTCGATGCGGTCAGCTCCTGGTGGGTCAATGTGTTCGGGCACGCCAACCCGCGGATCAATCAGCGCATCAAGGACCAGGTCGATCAGCTCGAACATGTGATCCTTGCCGGCTTCAGCCATCAACCGGTGATCGAACTATCCGAACGACTGGTGAAGATGACGCCGGAAGGCCTGACCCGGTGCTTCTACGCCGATAACGGTTCGTCCTGCATCGAAGTCGCGTTGAAAATGAGCTTTCACTACTGGCTCAATCGCGGTCAGCCGAACAAGAAGCGCTTCGTCACCCTGACCAACAGCTACCACGGCGAAACCATGGCGGCGATGTCGGTGGGCGACGTGCCGCTGTTCACCGAGACCTACAAGGCGCTGTTGATGGACACCATCAAAGTGCCGAGCCCGGACTGCTACCAGCGTCCCGAGGGCATGAGCTGGGAAGAACACTCGCGCAACATGTTCGCCGCGATGGAACAGACCCTGGCCGAGAACCATGACAGCGTGGCTGCAGTCATTGTCGAGCCGCTGATCCAGGGCGCCGGCGGCATGCGCATGTACCACCCGGTGTACCTCAAGCTGCTGCGCGAAGCCTGCGATCGCTACGGCGTGCACCTGATCCACGACGAAATCGCCGTCGGTTTCGGCCGCACCGGGACGATGTTCGCCTGCGAACAGGCCGGCATCCGCCCGGACTTCCTGTGCCTGTCCAAGGCCCTGACCGGCGGCTATCTGCCACTGGCGGCGTGCATGACCACAGACGAAGTCTACAGCGCCTTCTACGACGACTACCCGACCCTGCGCGCCTTCCTGCACTCCCACAGCTACACCGGCAACCCGCTGGCGTGCGCGGCGGCCCTGGCGACGCTGGACATCTTCGAAGAAGACAACGTCATCGAGAACAACAAGGCCCTGGCGCAGCGCATGGCTTCGTCGACGGCGCATCTGGTGGATCACCCGAATGTGTCCGAAGTGCGCCAGACTGGCATGGTACTGGCCATCGAGATGGTCAAGGACAAGGCCAGCAAAGAGGCTTACCCGTGGCAGGAGCGCCGTGGCCTGAAGGTGTTCCAGCACGCCCTGGAGCGTGGTGCTTTACTGCGTCCATTGGGCAGCGTGGTGTATTTCCTGCCGCCGTACGTGATCACCCCGGAGCAGATCGACTTCCTGGCCGAAGTGGCCAGCGAAGGGATCGACATTGCCACCCGTGACAGCGTCAGCGTGGCGGTGCCGAAGGACTTCCATCCGGGGTTCCGTGATCCGGGCTGACAGTCACTGATTACCCTGTGGCGAGGGGGCTTGCCCCCGTTGGGTCGCATAGCGACCCCAGATTCGGCAACCTGGTTTCCCCAGATAAATCGCATCAGCAGGATTTGCGACTGCTTCGCAGCCGAACGGGGGCAAGCCCCCTCGCCACAAAAAGCTACTCCGACACACTTACGATGCCGAACATTAGATTCAGTAGAGACCCCGCATGAGACTGTCCCGCTTCTTCATCGACGCCCCCCTGAGCACCGGCGAGCACGAGTTGCCCGAAGCCCAGGCCCATTACATCAGCCGCGTGCTGCGCATGGCCGAGGGCGATGCGTTGCAATTGTTCGACGGCTCGGGCCAGGAGTTTCGCGCCAGGTTGGTCGAAGTCGGCAAAAAACGCGTGGTGGTGCAGATTGATGAAAGCTTCACCGGGCAGATTGAATCGCCGCTGCAAATCCATCTCGGCCAGGGCCTGTCCCGGGGCGAGCGCATGGACTGGGCAATTCAGAAAGCCACGGAACTGGGCGTCAGCGAAATTACCCCGATCTTCACCGAACGCTGCGAAGTCCGACTCAAGGACGAGCGCGCCGACAAACGCCTGCTGCACTGGCGTCAGGTGGCGATCAGCGCTTGCGAGCAATGCGGCCGTTCACGGGTACCGCTGATTCATCCGCCACTGTTGCTGGCTGACTGGTTGAAGCAGACGCAAGCCGAGTTGAAGCTGGTGCTGCACCCGGTGGCCGAGCCGCTGGTGAGCCATGCCAAGCCTTCAAGTCTGGCATTCCTGATCGGTCCGGAGGGTGGTTTGTCCGATGCCGAAGTCGATCAGGCCAAGTCGACTGGATTCCATGCAGCACGGCTGGGTCCGCGGGTGTTGCGTACCGAAACCGCGCCGGTGGTGGCGTTGGCGGTGGCCCAGCAACTTTGGGGGGACTTCTGAAAAGATCGCAGCCTGCGGCAGCTCCTACAGGATGTACGCAGGCTGCGATCTTTTGCATTTACTGCACCGGATCACTCACCGGTTTGGCAATGATCGCCTTGAGTTCGCTGGTCATCGGGAACTCCAAGTTCAAACCCTTCGGCGGGATCGGCTGCTCGAACCAGCGTTTGTAGATGCCATTGATCTCGCCCGAGCTGTACAGATCAGCCAACGCACCGTTGACCAGCGCCAGGAACTGCGGATCGTCCTTGCGCACCATGCAGCTGTAGATCTCCTTCGATTGCTCCTCCCCGACCACTACCCATTTGTGCGGGTCGTTAGCTTTTGCGCGCTCGCCATAGAGCAGCGCGTCGTCCATGTAGAACGCCACCGCCCGGCCCGACTGCAGCATCTGGAAGGCTTCGCCGTGGTCCTTGGCGCTGATCACGAACATGTCGATCTTGTGATCGACGTTGTAGCTTTTCAGAAAGCGCTCGTTGGTGGTGCCGGCGGTGGTCACCACGTTCTTGCCGCGCAGGTCAGCAAAGCTCTTGATCCCGCTGTCCTTCGCGGTCAGCAACTGGCCTTTGACGTAGATGAAACCATAAGAGAACGCCACCTGTTTCTGTCGTTCGGCGGTCACACCGGTGGAGCCGCACTCCAGGTCCACGGTGCCGTTTTGCACCAGTGGAATACGGGTCTGCGAGGTCACCAGGTTGTACTTCACCTTCAAGTCCGGCAGCGCCAGTTGCTGCTGGATGCGCTCGACGATCTTGCCCGCCAGATCCACCGAATAACCCATCGGCTTGCCGCTGTGATCACCCACGTACGAGAACGGCACCGAAGCATCGCGATAGCCCAGAGTGATGCTGTTGGCGCTGGCGATCTTGCTCAGGGTGCCGGTCAAGGGCGCTTCATTGGCCTGAACCTGACTGCCGAGCAACAGGCCAAGCGTACAAGCGAGCAACGTGATTTTTTGCATTGTTATTCTCCGTTGTGGGTGTTGGTTGATCAGACGCGTGCAGCGATGACGGTGATTTCCACCAGCACCTGCGGGCGGGCCAGTTCGGCCTGCACGGTGGTGCGGCTCGGTGCCTGCCCCGGCGATAGCCAGGCCGACCAGGCCTCGTTCATCGCGGCGAAATCCTCGGTGATGTTCTTCAGGTAAATGGTTGCACTGAGCAGATGATCCTTGTCGCTGCCCGCCTCGGCCAGCAAGGTATCGATTTTCGCCAGCACTTCGCGGGTCTGGCCGCTGGCATCCCGGGCATCGCCCGGCACCTGCCCGGAGAGAAACACCAGGTCGCCAAAGGTCACGGCGCCAGACAGGCGCGGGTTGCTGTGCAGTCGGGTAATGGTCATTGCAGTGTCCTCTTCAGAAATCAGTATTCAGGCGGCCTGGTGGCTGAAACCCTGAAGGTCAATGGACGGCTGGCGCTCGCCGATCAGCTCACTGAGCAAGCGCCCGCTGCCGCATGCCAGGGTGAAACCCAGCGCGCCGTGGCCGAGGTTGAGCCACAGGTTGCGATACGCCGTCGCGCCCAGCAACGGCACGCCGCTAGGGGTGGCCGGGCGCATGCCAGCCCACTCGACGGCCTCGTCATAGGCGCCGGCATCTGGAAAGGTGTCATGGGCCTGACGCTTGATCAGTGCCAGGCGTTTGGGGTCCAAAGCAGGGTCGAAGCCGACAATGTCGACCATTGCCGCCACTCGCAATTGTTTACCGATGCGCGCATAGACGATCTTGCGGTCGTAGTCGGTGATGCTCACGTCCGGCGCCCGGTGGCTGGCGCCGATCGGCACGGTCAGGCTGTAGCCCTTGAGTGGATAAAGCGGCAGTTGCAGCCCGGGAAGCGCCAACAGCGGACTGCGGTGACCGGCGGCGATCACCAGTTGATTGACCGGCAGTACTTGCTCGCCCAGTTCGATGGCGTTGACGCTGCCGTTGCTGTGGCGGATGCCGGTTACCGCTTGCCCGAGACGAAACTCGCAACGGCCGGACGCTTGCAGCCGGGCGGCCAGTTGCTGGCAAAAACCGTGGCAGTCACCCACCTCTTCGTCCGGGGTGTAGATCGCCCCGACAAAGGGCGCATCGATCAGCGCCGGTTCCAGTTGCGCGCATTCGGCCGGCGACAACACCTGCTGTTGCTGCGGGTCGGCCAGGTTCTGGCGCGCACGCTCGAAGCTGCCGTTCTGGCGGAAAGTCACCAGTTTGCCATTGCGCCGCCATTGGAATCCCGTCAGCCCATCGCCCTCGCGCCAGGACTTCAATGTGTCCTGGCTGAACATCGCCAGGCGCAGCAAGTGAGCGGCGTTCTCGCGGTTGACCGAGCGGCGGCAGGCGCCGAGGAACGATGCCATCCAGCGCCACTGGGCCGGGTCAAAGCGTGGGCGCAGCTTCAATGGTGAGTCGCCGCGCAGCATCCAGCCAATGGCTTGCAAAGGCACACCGGCGTCGGCCAGGGGTGCGACATAGCGATAGGACAACTGGCCGCCGTTGGCGAAGCTGGTTTCGCTGCCCAGCGAACCCCGTGCCTCGACCACTGTCACCTCGAAGCCGTCGCGCACCAGCGCATAGGCAGTTGCCAGGCCAATCACACCGCCACCGATGATGCACACACGCTGAGCCATGTCCGTCCTTAAAACCGTTGTGAAGACGAGTCCAAGGTTAGAGCCAGGTGACAGACGTTGAACAATGCATAAAGATGGCAAACCCATAAACAAAGGTTATGGACTTGCCATGCGCCTTCGCCATATCGAGATTTTCCAGGCCATCCGTCAGACCGGTTCGATCAGCGCTGCCGCGCAATTGCTGCACGTCTCGCAGCCGGCGGTGAGCAAGGTGTTGCAGCACGCCGAGCAACAATTGGGTTTCCCGCTGTTCCTGCGGGTACGCGGCAAGTTGCAGGCGACGCCGGAAGCGCTGGAGCTGGAGCGTGAAGTGGACAAGGTCAGTGAAAGCCTGCAAGGCGTGCGACGCCTGGCGCAGAGCCTGCGCCGCGAACCGGGCCACAGCCTGCGCATCGGTGCCACCCCGGCGCTGGCCCTGTCATTGCTGCCGCCGGCCATTCACGAATGGACCGGGCGTTACCCGGACATCGCTTGCGAACTCTCCAGTGCCCACAGTCGCGAACTGGTGCAGAACCTGTTGATGCGCGAAGTGGATGTCGCCCTGACCCTGCAATGCCCGGATCACCCGGGGCTCAAGGCCCAGGCGCTGGCATCCGGCGTGCTGGTGGCGCTGGCGCCGAGTGGTTACTGGCCTCAGGAAGAGGTGGGTAAACCCTTGCCGCTGATGGCGCTGGCGGATGCGCCGCTGATCGGCTTGTCCAGCGCCGACCCACTGGCCGCGCGGCTCGACAGTTACCTGGAAGCGGTCGAACCGCCACCCCGGGTACGCATCGCTGTGCAAACCTACTCACTGGCACGGGCGATGGTGGAATCCGGCGCGGGTCTGGCGGTGATCGATCCGTTCACCGCCCTTGGCGCCTCTCCCGCCACCACAATGATCCGCCCCCTGGCACCGCCGTTACCCATCACCCTGTATGCAGTGACCCGCGCCGCCGAACCGCCGCCCCATACCTTGAACGACCTGTTGCAGGTATTCAGCCGCCGAGCCCGGGAGCAGCTGGATCGGCTGGCCCCGGTACAGCCTTAAAGGACATAAAAGAAAATCGCCACAAAGTGCAGCAAGCTCCCGGCGATCACGAACAGGTGCCAGATCCCGTGGGCATGGCGCAGGCGATGATCAAGGGCAAAAAAGATAATCCCCACGGTATACAACACCCCGCCCGAGGCCAACCACGCAAAGCCGGCGCCGCCCAGCGCCGCGAGCAGCGGCTTGACCGCCACCAGCACGATCCAGCCCATCACCGCATAAATCACGATCGACAGAATCCGCGCCTCCGAACGCGGCTTGATCTCTTGCAGGATGCCGATCAGCGCCAGCCCCCAGACAATCCCGAACAAGGTCCAGCCCCACGGCCCGCGCAGGGTCACCAGGCAGAACGGTGTGTAGCTGCCGGCGATCAACAGGTAGATCGAGAAGTGATCGACCTTCTGCATGATCGCTTTCTTGCGCCCGCGCACGCTGTGGTACACGGTCGATGCGCTGTAAAGCACCAGCAAGGTAAAGGCGTAGATCGCCATGCTGACAATCTTCCACGGGCTGCCGTCGAGACTGGCCAGCACAATCAGCCACACCCCGCCGATAAACGCCGCCACCGCCCCGGCCAGATGCGTCCAGGCGTTCAGTCTTTCTCCGTGATACATGTGGTGCTCACCTCAAATTTCATCAGCGCAACGCGCAAGGCTCAGGCCTCAAGGTTAAAAGCGCAATGTTTCCGTACGTCACGATCCCTGTAGGAGCTGCCGAAGGCTGCGATCTTTTGATCTTCAGCAGCTTCAAGGGCAGCGAAAATCAAGATCAAAAGATCGCAGCCTTCGGCAGCTCCTACAACGCTCCGTGTTTAACGGGCACAATTGACCGATACCAAAAAGAGTCCGCCCCATGCTGATCGATGAAGAGTTGACCCTGAAAAAACTCGAGGTGTTCCTGGCCTTCATGCGCACCGGCAACCTGGCACGCGCCGCCGCCGAATTGCAGACCAGCAATGTCAGCGTGCATCGGGCGATCCATTCCCTGGAAAGTGCCCTGCGCTGCCCGTTGTTCAAGCACGAAGGCCGCAATCTCACACCGCTGGAAAGCGCTTACGTGCTGGAGGAGCGGGCGCAGAAGCTGATTCAGGATGTCGTCGAAAGCGTGCGCCTGACCCGCGAGGCCGCCGGGTTCTCGGCCGAGCGCTTCAAGTTGGGCTCGCTGTATTCGCTGACGGTGAAGACCGTGCCGCAACTGATCATGGGCCTGAAAATCCGCCGCAGCGAGCTCAACATAGACCTGATTCTGGGCTCCAATATCGACCTGCTCTACAAGCTCAAGAACATGGAAGTCGATGCGGCCCTGGTGTCGCTGGACGAGAGTGTCAACGATCCGGATTGCGAACAGATCCCGCTGTTTTCCGACGACATCTTCCTCGCCACCCCCGCCGACTCGAAGTTTGCCCAACGGACTGAAGTCGACCTGGCCGAAGTCCGCGACGAAACCTTCATCACCCTGACCCAGGGCTTCGCCACCCATCAGGACGGCAAGCGGGTATTCGAGCAGGCAGGGTTCGAGCCGAAGGTGGCGATGCAGGTCAACGACATCTTCACCCTGCTGAGCATGGTCAGTTCGGGCGTGGGTTATGCGTTGCTGCCGGGGCGGATTGCGGCGGTGTACGAGAACCGGGTGAAGCTGATCCCGTTGCAGGAAAAGTACCGCTTGCAGCAACACATTGGCGTGGTGTTCCTGAAGGCCAAGGAGCGTGATCCGAACCTGCTGGCGTTGCTGGCGGAGTGTCGGATGTATGCCAATCGCCAAGCCTGAAACCGAGTCGCACCCTTCGCGAGCAAGCCCGCTCCCACATTCGACCGCATTCCAAATGTGGGAGCGGGCTTGCTCGCGAAAGCGTCAGACCCGACAACTCAGCCCCTGAACCTAGCCCACAATCCCGCGAACAATGAAGAACAACAGCGAAGGCCCCAGCAAGCAGCCAAGCCCGGTGTGGAAGGTCGCGGTCAACGCGCCATAAGGCACCAGGCGCCGGTCCGTCGCCGCCAAGCCGGCAGTCACGCCACTGACCGTCCCGGCCAGCCCACCGAACACCATCGCCGAACGCGGGTTGTCCAGGCCCATCCAGCGCGCCGCCATCGGCGTGCCCACCATCACCAGGATCGCCTTGATCAGGCCGGTGGCAATCGACAGCGCCACCACATCGGAACTGGCGCCAATCGCAGCCCCGGTCACTGGGCCGACGATGTAGGTCACCGCACCGGCGCCGATGGTGGTCATGCTCACCGCATCGCGGTAACCGAATGCCCAGGCCATGCACGCACCGACAATGAACGGCAGCACAGTGCCCAACAGCAGCGCGATCACGCCGATCAAACCGGCCTTTTTCGCTTCGGTGGCCTGCACCTCGAATGCCGTGGCGACGATGGCGAAGTCCCGCAGCATGGCGCCGCCCATCAACCCGATACCGGAAAACAGCGTCAAATCCGCCAGGCCCTTTTGCCCGCCGGTCATCGTTCCGCCAACCCAGGCCAGCACCAGGCCGATGACGATGGCAATCGCCGAACCGTGGATGCGTCCGAAGGTCAGGCGTTTGGAGATCACCACTGACACCCACATGATCACGCCGACGAAGGCGAATGCGGTGACCAGGCCGTTGTGTTCCAGACCGCTCTTGATCAGATCCCACATATCAGCGACCTCCTGCCGGTGCGCCAACCTGCGTTACATCCGCCGGTTCATCGGGCAAGGGTTCTCCTTTGTGGGTCCGGCTGATCAGGGCAATGGTGCAACCGCAAACCACCACCGAACCGATCGCCGCCAGCACCGCCACCGGACCACCGTGCAGCGCCGTGACCACGTTTTGTTGCGCCGCCATCGCCACCACCACCGGGATGTACATCGCGCCCCAGAAGCCGACGCCCATCTCGCACTCCCGGGTCATGCCGCCACGCCTGTGCATCCACAACCGTGCGCAAATCAGCAGGATCATCGCGATCCCGACGCCGCCGACGTTTGATTTCACACCCAGCAACACCCCGAGCATGTCACCCATGATCACCCCTGCCAGCGTACAGATCGCCAACAGCGCCACACCGTAAATAATCATTGTCGTAGTCCTCAAAGTGCATTTCGAATGTTGTTTTTGTTGTTCGAAGCCTGAGTTTTAGGAGTGGCGGCTTCCCTCCTCACGCATCAGCGCCTGCAGGGTATCGAGCCGAGCACCGTCGAAGGCAATCACGCTGCCCTGCTCGAACACCCGGCGCGCCAGCCCGGTCAACACCGCCCCGGGCGGCAGTTCGATCTGTAGACGTACGCCGCGCTCGTAGGCGCTTTGTACCGTGCCGCGCCAATCGACGATGCGGCACATGTTGAAAGCCAGGTCGTCACGCAAGGCTTCAGGCTTGATCAGCGGACGCGCACGGCTGCCGCTCAGGTAGCCCACCTTCGGGGTTTGCAGCGGCACTTTGGCGAAGGCTTCGGCCAACCGTTGCGCGGGTGCTTCAAGCAATGGGCAGTGGGACGGCACGCTCACTACCAGACGCTTGGCCAGGCCAGCTCCGCGACCTTTCGCCAACTCGGCCACCGCTTTCATCGCCGCATCGCTACCGGCAATCACCACCTGGTTATCGGCGTTGATATTGGCCAGATAGACCGGCGCATCGGCGCTGTGAACCTGCGCCAACAAATCTTCCACCAGGGCCAGCTCCAGACCGATGATCGCGGTCATGCCGTAGCCCCGTGGATACGCTTGCTGCATCAGCTCACCGCGCAGGCTGACCAGATGCAGTGCATCGCTGAAACCCAAGGCACCCGCCACCACTGCCGCCGGATAAGCGCCGATCGACAAGCCGGCCACGAAGTCCGGGGCCATGGCCAACTGGCGTGAAGCGGCGACGCCAGCGATCAGCAGGCAAAGCTGAACTGCCCTCGTCGACCGCAGTGCTTCGGCAGAATCCAGCTGCGTCACGTCTTCACCGAGCCAATCGCTCGCCTCGTTCAACGTTTCCCGAGGCAAACGCGCCAGCATGCCGGGTTGCTGCGCACCCTGGCCGGGGAACACCAGCAAGCTGCTCACGCTGCCTGCTCCTGTGGATGCCACGGGTCAGTGACCAGACGGGCCTGAGTGGCATTTTTCAGCAGGACCCGCGACGCAGTGCCGGCCCACTCGCGCAAGGCAACGGCACCCAAGGGTGTCTGCAGTTGCAGGTCCACGCGGCACACGGCGGTGTCGAGAACGGCCACCAGCGCCTGCGCATCGGCACGACTCAACGGCCGCGGTGTACGCAGGATCAGGTCGAGGTCGCTGCCCTCGTGCAATGCGGCAAACCCGCTGGCCAATTCGAACCCGGCGCTGCCGCTGACACCCCAGACCCAGCCACTCTCATCGAGGTGCGAACGCAGTTGCGCCAAGGCACGCAGCGCCGGGAAATCACGCAGGCCTTGAACACGGCAAAGTTCTTCCGGCCGCACCCGTCGCGTGATGGCGGCAACTTCCATCTCTGCAGCAAACCGCTGCTCGCGCAACGGCCCGCGCACGCCCACCGCCACCTGCCCCGCCGCGCTCAAGGCGCGACGGACCACCACCGGCTGGCCGGCACTGATCGAGTCGATCACCCACGCCGGGGCATCCACAGGCAACTGTCGCGGGGTCATGCCCCACAGCAGGTCGTGAGCCAGAAGCGCACTCACCACTGTGCTCTCAGCAATTGGCGAACCTTGCTCGACGCCGCACGATTGGCCGCACCGAGACGACCGCTGAGATCTGCACCCTTCTCGGCGATATCGCCCATCGCCTGACCCAGGCACTCGGTCACCCGCGCCAGATCCGCCGCAGTCGGCTGCTCGATCTGCTCCACCGACAAGGTTTCCCACAGCAGCCCGAGGCTGGCATAGCTGTCGATGTCATAGGCCATCGGCGGCACGCTTGCCGCCAGGGCTTCGAGTTCTTCGACGCTGCGCAAGGTCACCCGCGCCGCCGACGCCTTGCCCATGGCATGCACCATCACCCCCGGATCACGCAGGGCGATCAAGCGATTGGCCTGATAGCCGTGGGCCAGGAACGCCCCGGACATCGCCTTGCCCACCAGCAAACCGATCACCGCATGGCCGGCCAGACGGGCACGGGCGTAACTGCCCGCCGCTGCGGCCAGCGCCTGATGAATGCCGAGCGCTTCTTCGCGGCGACCGTAGGCCTGGCTCGGCACGTCGACGATGGCGATCAGGACGCGTTTGCGGGCCTTGTTCTGATCGGCGGCGATGACTTCATCCACGGCCTTGGCCAGGCCCCAGCCTTCGAGCAACCCCACCTCGCCATTGCGTGCACGGACGAAGCGGTTTTCCGGGTCGGCCACCACCGCGATGAAACGCACAGGCTGATCGCCCAGCGCACCGTCCGCGACCTTCAGCGAAGCCGGCAAACCCTCGACCGCTTTCGCCCCGGCACTCAAGGCGTTGAACCAGTTCAAACCACGCAGGGAATACGAGCTCATGGGCGTTCTCCTTGGTACAGATCGCGAACCACGGACGGCTCGATTTGCGGTTCGGCATCCAGATGCGCCAGGCGTTGCAGGAAGAGTTCGGCCTGGCGACTGCGTGATTGCGCCGGCAAACCCTGCTGGAGCAACTCACCCACCTGCTGGCGAATCTGCGCCAGGTCGTCGGCCACATAGCGATCCACCAGGCCACTGGCGAAGCGCTGCTCGCCACCGGTCAGGCTCCAGATGAAGGGGCGGTCGCGGGAGTCGTACTCTTCAAGCCCCGCTTCCTGCTCGATCACCTGTGGGCCGTTCAGGCCGAGTCGCGCTTCCTGGGTCACCAACAGGTAGCTGCACAACCCGGCAGCAATCGACATGCCGCCAAAGCAACCGACGCTGCCCGCCACGATGCCGACCACGGGCTGGTACTGCTGCAAATCGACAATCGCCGCGTGGATGTCGGCAATCGCCGCCAGACCGAGGTTGGCTTCCTGCAAGCGCACGCCGCCGGTTTCCAGCAGCAGCACGGCGCGGGTCGGGATGCCGTTGCGGTTGTCTTCGGCGGCCAGTTCCAGTGCACCGGCAATTTTTGCCCCGCCGACTTCGCCCAGGCTACCGCCCTGGAACGCGCCTTCAATGGCGGCGATCACCACCGGCAAACCCTCGAGGTTGCCCTTGGCGATCACCACGCCGTCGTCGGCTTGCGGCACCACGCCCTGGCGCGACAGCCACGGCGACATGATCCGTTGAAAAGGGTCGAGCAGTTCGCGGAAGGTACCGGCATCGAGCAGGGCCTTGGCCCGTTGCCGCGCACCGAGCTCGACGAAGCTGTGCTTGCTCAGCAGGGATGCGCTGTCAGTCATGGCCGATCTCCTCGAAACCTTGTTCCAGACGTAGGCGCACCACGCCGGGGGTCGCGCCGAAATCGTGGATGTCGATGTCCATCGCTGGCGGCGTCTGGCCGTCGAACATCCGTGCGAACAGATGCTGCCAGCGTTGTTCGCTGCCATTGACCGAGGTCTGCACGTTGATCGTCAGCTTGCCGGCCTGACCCGGTTCGATCAGCACTTCCAGATCGCCCGAACCGACACAGCCCACCAGGGTACGACCGCGTGGCGGCTGCCCGGCGGGGAATTCAAAAGATAAGGTTTCCATCAGAAAGCTCCCTGTTTGAGGCTGTCGCCCGACTCGATACGGTCGATGAACAGGCAGGCTGCGAGCAGGTCCGCAGCACCACCGGGCGAGGCATTCAACGCGATGAGTTGTTGGTCCAGCTCATGCAGGCGGCGACGTCCGGCGAGGCTGGCGCTACCCCCGGCATCGAGCACGGCCTGGGCGCCGAGTTGCATGGTGTGCAGACCTTGTTCTCCAGCGCGATAAAGCACGCAGGTGTCGTCCAGATTCGTCATGATCGCCAGCAGCGCATCGAGCCGGGCGTTCTGTTCGCCATGGCCGGCGGCGCGGCTGCATTTGAGTTGCGGCAACGCGCGTTGCAACACCGCCGGGAAGCCCAGTTGCGCTTCCTCACGGGCTCCGCGAGCGCCGTAGCGTTGAGCGACTTGAGCACCGTGGCTGAGTGGGCGCGGCGCGTAACGGTCGTCGAGCAGCGCCAGGCGCGCCGCACGAATCGATACGCTGCTTGCAGCCGTGGATTCAGGGTCCAGCGCAGCGGCAGTGACCAACAGGCCCAAGGCCCAGATCGCCCCGCGATGAGTATTCACGCCGCCCGTGGTGTCTAGCATCGCTTGCTCGCCTTCGCGACCGATGCGGCCGACGGCTTCACGCAGGGGCATGCCGATCTCACCGAACTCAATCGCGGCATCGGCCATCGCCTTGAAGGCCGGCCACAGGGACAGCGCCGAAGCGTGCATCAGCCCCAGGTGCAAATCGGTGTGGGCGCCATTGCCGCGACGGTCGACCAGTGCCGGTTTCGGCGACAGATCAGCCTCGTCGATCAGCGCGTCCACCGCCAGGTCCGCCAGCCGCTCGGCCAGGCTCAGGGTTTTGGGTTGCAGGTTGAGTGCGTGCATTACCAGCTCCTGAACTTGGCGGGCGGGTTGTAGAGGCCACCGGACCACTCCACCAGATCGGCCACGCTCTTCGCCGCGAGCAGTTCGCGGGTGGCGTCGGTGCGACGGATGCCGAGGTCTTCGGGCAAGGCGATCAGGCCTTCGCGGCGCATGCGCGCGGTGTCTTTGGGGTTGTGACGCAGGCCGATGGCGGTCACCCCGGCGACGGCGGCGATCATCGCTTGGCGTTCTTCCAGCGAGCGCGCCTTGTACAGGTAGGCGATGCCTTCTTCGGTCAACAAATGGGTGACGTCGTCGCCGTAGACCATGATCGGCGCCAGCGGCATGCCGCTTTTCTTCGCCACATCAACGGCATCAAGGGTTTCGACGAAGGTCGGTTTGCCGCCCTCCTGGAAGGTCTCGACCATCTGCACCACGAGTTTCTTGCCGCGCTCGAGCATCGGCTCGGCCACGTCGGTGTTGCGCATGTCGAGCCAGGCGGGTGTGCCGTGGCGACGACCGCGCGGGTCGTGGCCCATGTTCGGCGCGCCGCCGAAGCCGGCCAGGCGCCCGCGAGTCACGGTGGAGGAATGGCCGTCGCCATCGACCTGCAAAGTCGCGCCGATGAACAGGTCCACCGCGTATTGCCCGGCCAGTTGGCTGAACATCCGGTTGGAACGCAGGGAGCCGTCGCGCCCGGTAAAGAACACATCCGGCCGCGCCGCAATGTAGTTCTCCATCCCCAGTTCAGTGCCGAAGCAATGCACGCTTTCGACCCAGCCGCTTTCAATCGCCGGAATCAGGGTCGGGTGCGGGTTGAGCGTCCAGTTGCGGCAGATCTTGCCTTTGAGGCCGAGGGATTCGCCGTAGGTCGGCAGGATCAGCTCGATGGCCGCGGTGTTGAAACCGATGCCGTGGTTGAGCGACTGCACGTTGTGTTTTTCGTAGATGCCGCGGATCGCCATCATCGCCATCAGCACGTGCACGGGCTTAATGTGCCGTGGGTCGCGGGTGAACAGCGGTTCGATGTAGAACGGTTTGTCGGCCACCACCACAAAGTCGACCCAGGAGGCGGGAATGTCGACGCGCGGCAGGTCGCTGACATCGTCCACCAACTGGTTGACCTGGACGATGACGATGCCGTCGCTGAAGGCCGCCGGTTCGATCAGCGCCGGGGTGTCTTCGGTGCTCGGCCCGGTGTAGATGTTGCCGGCGCGGTCGGCCATGAAGCCGGCCGAGAGCACGACGTTGGGAATCAGGTCCACCACCAGCCGCGCGTAGAGTTCGATGTAGGTGTGGATCGCGCCGATTTCCAGCAGGCCGTCTTCGAGCAACTGGCTGATACGCAGGCTTTGGGTGCCGGCGAAAGAGAAGTCGAGCTTGCGCGCGATGCCGCGTTCGAACAGGTCCAGATGCTCGGCGCGCCCGACACTGGGCATGATCATGTGCAGGTCATGCAGCTTCGCGGGGTCGGCCTTGGCCAGGGAACGTGAAAGGAAATCCGCCTGCTTCTGGTTGTTGCCTTCGAGCACCACGCGGTCGCCCGGCAGGATCAACGCCTCCAGCGCCGCGACGATGTTTTCGGTGGGCAGCACCACACCGTCGGCAAGACCTCGCACTAGCTCGAGACGCCGCTGCTTTTCGCTGCGCCGCCGCGTCCATCGCGAGTCGGGGGATATTGTTGTTGTCATGACCACTCCACGGGTTCGCTGTCGTGGGGGTCACATTAGGAGTGTTGGGTGGGGGCATCAATCAAGCAGAGTGGCGGATCGTTACGCTTGGAGTAATGGTTGTCTGGACTGACGCCTTCGCGAGCAAGCCCGCTCCCACACTGGGTCGGCGGCGAACACAAATCCAGTGTGGGAGCGGGCTTGCTCGCGAAGAGGCCAGCAAAATCTATACAAAAACCGCAATCAGTCGACCAACCCGGCATCCACCAACAACGCCTCCAGCGCTAACAAATCCGGCACCTTCGCCACCTGTTCCCCCACCTGCACCGCCGCCTGCTCCAGCGCACACAACGGCACATCCACATAACTCAACTGGTTGTCGAGCTTGCACGAGCGCGGAATCCCCTGCACCAACAGCGCGATGAACTTCAGCTCGGGGCGCCCGCCAAGGGCGTTGAGAATGACAATCCGCGCGCGTTCACCGATGACGACTTTCTGCCCGCAGGCCGACTCGAAACTCAGCAGCGGTATCTGCCGTTCGCGCCATGTCACCAGCCCCAGGTACCACGGCGGTGTGTCGAGATCGAAGGTCCCCGGTTGCTGGTAATCGATCAGCTCGGCCACGGCGACGTTGGGCAGGATCAGGTTGCGGTCGGCCAACGGCAGCAGCAGGCCGGTGAGGTTGCTGGTGCGATGTTCAAGCATGGGTCTTGCTCCAAAAGGCGATGCTTTCGAGCAGCACCGATTCCTGGTACGGCTTGCCCAGGTAGTCGTTGACGCCGATGGCCATGGCGCGGTCGCGGTGTTTCTGCCCGGTGCGGGAGGTGATCATGATGATCGGCAGGTGCTGCAGGCGTTCGTCGTTGCGCACCTGGGTCGCGACCTCGAAGCCGTCCATGCGCGGCATCTCGATGTCCAGCAGCATCAGGTCGGGCATGTGCTCTTCCAGCAGCAGCATGGCATCGACCCCGTCCTTGGCGGTCAGTACGTTCATGCCGTGGCGTTCGAGCAAGCGGCTGGTGACCTTGCGCACGGTGACCGAGTCGTCGACTACCATCACCAGCAACGGCCGATGCGGTTCGACCTCGACCTCCTGCCCCGCGGGATGTTGGGGTACGCGGGCCTGCATGGCGCGAATCGGCGCCAGCAGATCCAGAATCAGCACCACCCGGCCATCGCCGAGAATCGTCGCCCCGGTCACCCCTTGCAGTGCCGCAAATTGCGGCCCCAGGCTCTTGACCACGATCTCGCGAGTGCCGGCCATGGCGTCTACCAGCACCGCGATGTGACGTTCGTTGCATTGCACCAGCAGCACCGGCAATGGCAGGCTCTGGCCCAGCAGTTTCGGGCGCGGGATGGTTTTCAGCAGCTCACCCAGGTAGCACAGCTCGTAACGTTGCCCGGCGTATTCGTAGGTGGGCGAATCGAAACGGAAATAGCCTTCAAGCTCATTGGGCAGGACACGAACGATGCCGTCGATGGTATTGAGCGGGATCGCGTATTGGTCCTCACCGCACTGCACCATCAACGCCCGGTTGACCGATACGGTAAACGGCAGGCGAATGCGGAAATGCACGCCCTGCCCGGGCACCGAGTCGATGCTCATGGTGCCGCCCAGTTGCCGCACCTCTTCATGCACCACGTCCATGCCGACGCCGCGACCGGAGATCTGGGTGATTTTCTCGGCGGTGGAAAACCCCGGTTGCAGGATGAACTGCAACACGTCGTGATCACTGATGACGCTGTCCGGGGCGAGCATGCCGCGCTTGATCGCCTTGCGCCGCACCGCGTCCAGCGGCACACCGGCGCCGTCGTCGCGGATGTCGAAAATGATGTCGCCGCCTTCACGCAGCAGATCGAGGGTGATCTTGCCCTTGGCCGGTTTCCCCGCCGCCAGCCGCGCTTCGACGGACTCCAGGCCGTGGTCGACGGCGTTGCGCAGCATGTGTTCCAGCGGCGCGGCCATGCGTTCAAGCACGTTGCGATCCATCTCGCCTTCGGCGTTTTCGACGATGAAATCCACGTCCTTGCCCAGTTCGCTGGACACCTGGCGGACAATGCGCTGTAACCGCGGGAGCATGCGTTCGAACGGCACCATGCGCGTGCGCATAAGGCCTTCCTGCAACTCGGTGTTGATGCGGCCCTGCTGTTGCAGGAGGTTTTCCGTGTCGTGATTGCGTCGTTCGAGGGTTTCCTTGAGGTCGAGCAAGTCAGAGGCCGATTCGAACAGCGCGCGGGACAGTTGCTGCAATTGCGAGTGGCGGTCCATTTCCAGCGGATCGAACTCTTCATAGCCCAGGCGTTCGGCGTCGACTTGCTGGCGGCTGAGGATCCGCCCCTGGGTTTCGGTATCGAGGCGGCGCAACTGGTCGCGCATGCGCTCGATGGTGGTCTCCATTTCGCTCAGGGCGATGTGCGCATCGTTGACCTGCTGTTCGATCCGGCCACGAAAGATCGATGTTTCACCGGCCAGGTTGACCAGATCGTCGAGCAGCTCCGCCGAGACCTTGACCATGTCGGCGCCGGCATCGGAGGGCGGCGTCAGTGGTTCGGCCTTGGGCGTGGCCGGCGACGCAACCGGCGCGGGCGCTTCGGGCACGGCCGGGTGGCTGAAGTTCTTGATCGCATCGATCAAGCGGTCGGCGGGCGGCATCGGCTCACCGGCGCGGGCCGCGTCGAGCATCTGCGCCAGGCGGTCATGGCTGCGTTGCAACAGCGCGAACAATGGCGCCGTCGGTTGCAGCACGCCGGTGGACAAGCCTTCGTAGAGGAATTCCAGCTCATGGGCCAGGTCGCCAATCGCGGCGATTTCCACCATGCGCGCGCCGCCCTTGAGGGTGTGCAGGTCGCGCAGCAGGGTTTCCACTTCCTGGCGACTTGAAGGCTGGGCCTGCCAGCGCTCCAGCGCCGCACCGGAGCTTTCGATGATGTCGAAGCCTTCCTCGAGGAAGATCTCCAGCAACTCCGGATCATGGGCGGCCGAGTCATTAGTGGCCGCCAGTTCACTGACTTCGGCGGCGCCCGAGTGGCCCTGTCGGTAGGCGCGAATGGCCTCGATCAGCTCAGCGCAATCGCCCAGGGGCTGGTTGTGCTGTAACTGGTCAAGGTACTGCGCCAAGCGGTCATGGCTCTGCTGCAACAGCACCGCCAATGAGTCGCTGTAGGCGTAGCGACGATCCACCAGGCCTTCGTAAAGGCTTTCCAGTTCATGGGCCAGATCACCGACCGGCCCGACCTCGGCCATGCGCGCGCCGCCTTTGAGGGTGTGCAAATCCCGTTGCAGGGACGAAAGCGGCGCGGCGTTGTCCGAGTCGCGCAACCAGCGCTGCAAGGCCTGACCGGCGCTTTCGAGGATATCCACCGCTTCTTCAAGGAAGATCGCGACGATTTCATCGTCCAGTTCGCGCCCCTCTCCTGTAGGAGCGAGCTCGCTCGCGATGGTCTCACCGGCGCCGCGTTTATCCAATGATAACGCGTCATCGTTAACGTCCATCGCGAGCGAGCTCGCTCCTACAGGGGCAGGGGGTAGCGTGTGCTCTAGATCGGCGGTGGCCGCTCCCAGTTCGCGGATGCTCAGGGTGCGGCTGCCATCACTGCGGATCAAGCCCATGGCCGACGGGTCAAGGCTCTCGTCGAGCAACTCGCGCAAGGCCCTGATCCGTTGCGGCTGCGGGCTGACTTCCTGACCGGCGGCCAGTTCGTCGAGCATATTGATCAGCGCTTCGTGGGCGCCCTGAGCCTCATGGAAAAACCGCTCGCTGACCGCCAGGCTGCTTTCTTCCACGGCACCGTAGAGGTCGAGCAACGCCTCGCACAGCTCATCCACCGGGTGCAGGTCGGCCAGGTGGGCGCCTTCGCCGAGGGTGGTCAATTCATCCAGCAGCGCGCTGAGCTCCTGGCGTTCGCCGGGGTGTTGTTGCCAACGCTGCAGCAGGCTCTCGGCGTCCAGCAGGATGTCCATGCCCTGGGCGAGGAAGTTGTTGATCAGTTGCGGATCGCGCTTGACCCGCAACCCGGTGTTCGGTGTGCTCAGCAGGTTTTCCAGGCGCTCGGCCAGCAGCGCTTTGGCACGCTCGGTCAAATCCCGGGCGCCAGGAATTTCCGCCAGCGGCTCGCTCTTGAGCTGGCGCAAACCGAGGCGGAACAGCCCTTCTGCCTCCAGCAGCAATTCCACTTCGTCCAGGTCCAGCGCGATCAGGTGCGCCTTGTATTCCCGGGCCAGTTGATCCAGTGGCGCGGCCAGCTCGGCAATCGGCAAGACACCGGCCATGGAGGCACTGCCCTTGAGGGTGTGCAAGGCCCGCTGCAATTCGTCGCTGGCCTGCAACGGCACGTGCTCGGCAGCCTGATCAAGGAAGCGATTGAGGCTGCCCAAGTGGGTTTGCGCTTCTTTGCGGAAGATCTCCAGCAACAGCGGATCGAGGGCCGCGACATCCTGCGTATCCTCATCGGACACCGGTTCGTCGCCCTTGGCCAAGGCATGGGCGCGGGCGGCCAACTGGTCGACATCGTTGCGCTGGCGCTGGGCATTGGCGGCGTATTCAGCCACCAGCTCCGGCAGCAGTTGCAGCACATCGCCGATCAGTTGCTGCACCGTAGCGCCCGGCTCCACGCTGTTTTCCAGTACGCGGTTGAGCAGGTTTTCCACGGCCCAGGCCAGCTCGCCCAGCACCAGGGCGCGCACCATGCGGCCACTGCCCTTGAGGGTATGAAAGGCGCGGCGCAGTTCGCTCAAGGCCGAGCGGTTGTCAGGGTTGACCGACCAGCGCGGCAAATACTCGCGCAGGATTTCCAGGACTTCGTCGGTCTCTTCAAGGAACACCTCGCGCAGTTCCTCGTCCACCGGCTCTTCGCCCGTGGGTGGCGGCAGCAGGCTGCCCGGGGTGTCCAGGGCAGGCGGGTTCAGGCTCGAAACCGGGCTGGCGAGCACATCGGCCAGGGTCTGGACGATCTGCGGGTCATCCAGCTCCTGCATCATCTGCATGACCTGCGCTTCGCTCGGGTTGAGCACTTCGTCCAGCACGGGCACATGCTGCTCACTGGGGAAAAACCCGAGGTTCGCCAGGCTCTTTTCCGCGACATCGAGCAGGTTTTCACCCTGCGCCTGCGGGTCATCGCCGAGGCGCTCGAGGTAGTACTCGATGCTGGTGATCACGTCGGCCAGGCTGTCCAGCTCCTGCCAGCCCGGCTGACCCGGCTCGAGCAACAGGTGCTCGCGAATGAAGTGATTGCAGGTTTCGACCAGGCTCGCCGCCCGGCTCAACGGAATCATCGCCAACGCGCCGCGCACCTGGGTCAGCAAGGCCGGCAGCGCCTGCAAATGCTGGCGGTCCCAATCGGCGTCGATGTAGTCGACGATCATGTCCTTGGCCTGCTGCAAACAGATGCGGGCCTCCTTGATCACGATCTGATGGATCTGCGTCAGGTCGGTGGTCGGCAGGCGGTTGTCGTCCTGACTCTCCGGCTCCACGGTGCCGACCATGCCGGCCAGCGTCGCTTCGACGTACAACAGGGCCCCGGCAACGTCCATGAGGATCGCATCGTTGGGTTCGCGCTGGCCCTGGGCCAGGCTGAGCACCACTGCCAATTGATCGATGATCACCTTGCGCGGCTGGCCGAAGCCCAGGACCGCCAGGGTATCGGCAATTTGCCGCAGTGGTGCCAGCAGGCTGTCGAGGTCGGCGGTGTGCTGGCGGTCACTGCGCACGAACAGATCCAGGCGCTCCTTGACCCGCACCAGCTCTTCGCAGAGCGCTGCCAGCACCGAGCGCATGGCGTCACGGTCGGGACCGGCCAGCCGCGCGCGTTCTTCATCGACCATCGCGCTGTCGGGCAGTGCGTCGTCCAGTGAGTAGCGTTCTTTCATGGTCAGCATCTGCCCGGTGGGATGTTCGGCTTTGGCAATGTAGAACAGCAAACTCTTGAGCAGCTCCGGTGGCGCCGGTTGGTTGATGCCGCGCATGCCTTCTTCGAGCAGGCGCTTGAGCTCCTTGTCGGCATCCTTGAACAGGCTGCGCAAGGCCGGGCTGTTGGCAATCGCACCGCTCTGCATGCCTTCGACCAGCGCCGAGGCCACCTGCCATAGCGGGCTCAGGGGGGCATTGGCGCACAGTGCTTCGAGGCGGGCGAAGACCTTGGCCAGGTAATCGAGGTTGGTTTCGTTGTCCTGCTCACGCAGGAACCCGACCAACGCCATTTGCAGCATCTGCCGCAGCTTGCGCAGCACATTGGGCAATTCGGCCGGCTCAAGCTGCGCCAGCGTTTCTGCGTCCAGCGCAGGCAACTCGGGCAATTGCGGGCTGAACAGGCTGGTTTCCGACAGCAGGCTTTCGCCACGGGCGCTGCGCAGGTCGTTGATCAGTGGCAACACCACCAGTGGCAAGTCGCGGCGCGCACCTTGCACCCGGTCCAGGTAGATCGGCAACTGCCCGAGGGCCTGCATCAACAGGTGCAACGCCTCGTCGCGATGACTGACACGGTTGCCCTGCAAGGCCATGGCCAGCTGTTCCATTTCTTCGGCGAGCAATGCCGCACCGTAGAATTCGACCATCTGCAAACTGCCGTGGACCTGATGGATGCACGCAAGGCATTCATCCAGCGCGTGCGTCGCCTGCGGGTCATCGAGCAGGTTTTCAATCGCGTGATGAGCCTGTTTCAGCGTTTCGGCAATCTCGCCCTTGACCCACTCGAGGGCCACATAGTCGTGCCGATCACCCATAACCACTCCAATCACAATTCAGATACCCATGGGCGGTTCAAGCTTTGTCCACAACCTGCGCCTTGGCTTCCGGCAAGGTGAAACCGGACACCGAACGACGCAACTGACTGGCCATTTTAGCCAGGTTGCCGATGCTGTCGGCCGTGGCGGTGGAACCCGACGACGTCTGCGAGGTGATCTGCTGGATCACGTTCATCGTCAGGGAAATCTGGCCGGCCGACGACGTCTGCTGCTGCGCGGCGTTGGAGATGCTCTGGATCAGCGCCGCAAGCGTCTTCGACACACCCTCGATTTCTTCCAGGGCCACACCGGCATCCTGCGCCAGACGGGCGCCGCGCACCACTTCAGTCGTCGTCTGCTCCATGGAGATGACCGCTTCGTTGGTGTCGGTCTGGATCGCCCGCACCAGGGTCTCGATCTGCCGGGTGGCGGCGGACGAGCGCTCGGCCAGCCGCTGCACTTCATCGGCCACCACGGCGAAACCGCGACCGGCGTCGCCGGCCATGGACGCCTGGATAGCCGCGTTGAGGGCGAGGATGTTGGTCTGGTCGGCAATGTCATCGATCAGGCTGACAATGTCGCCGATTTCCTGGGACGACTCGCCAAGGCGCTTGATCCGTTTGGCGGTGTCCTGAATCTGCTCGCGAATGTTGTCCATGCCGTGGATGGTGTTGTGCACCACCTCGTTGCCCTTGTTGGCGATTTCCACCGAGCGCTCGGCAACCGCCGAAGATTCAGCGGCGTTGGCCGACACCTGGTCGATGGACTCGGCCATGTCGTTGATCGCCATCGAGGCCTCGGAAATCTGCTGGGCCTGATGTTCCGAGGCCTGGGCCAGGTGCATGGCGGTGGCCTGGGTTTCCTGCACGGCGGCGGCGACCTGGCCGGCGGTGAGGTTGATGGTCGCGACCAGATCGCGCAACTGGTCGACGGAGTAATTGATCGAGTCGGCAATGGTGCCGGTAAAGTCTTCCGTCACCGAGGCCGTCACCGTGAGGTCGCCGTCGGCCAGGTCTTCGATCTCGTCGAGCAAACGCATGATCGCGTTCTGGTTACGCTCGTTTTTCTCGGCGGTTTCGCGCAACTGGCGATTGGTTTCGCGCACCATCACCAGGCCGATCAGGATGATCGAAGCCAGCGCCAGCAAGCCCAGCACATAACCGCCTATGGTGTCGGTGGTGCGCCCGCCGACCATGTTTTCAAAACCGCTGGCCAGGTGTGAGGCTTCGTCGAGCAGGGTTTGCGACAGACTGAAAATGTTCGAGGCCGATTCACGGACCTTGAACAGCTCAGGCGAGGTTTCGAGGATCTCGTCCACCGAGCCCGAGACGAACTCGAACAGCTCGGCGATTTCCGCCAGTCGCGCACGGGCGTCGTGGTCTTCGACCTGGCTGACCTTGAGCGCCGGGTCGCCCTGGAGCATGCCGTTGAGCACCTTGCCGAACTGCGTCGCGTCACGCCCGAACGCATCGGCGGCTTGCTGTGAGTTTTCGTCGCCGGCCAATACCGTATTGACCGCACCGAGGATCCGCTCGGCCAGCAGCGATTGGCGCTGGGCCATGGCCACCTGGGCTGCCGGGGCGCCCCGTTGCAGGAGGATCTCGACGACCTTTTCGTACTCGACCTGCAATTGCGGCACGGTTTCGGCCAGCGTCGCCGCGACCTGATGCAGAGACAGTACGGTTTGCTCGCTGGAGAGAATCGCGTCGGTGTTTTTCAGCAGGCGTTCCCAGTCCTGTTGCACCGCACGCATCTCTGGACGCACGGTGGCGGGGGCCGGTGGCAGGCTGGTGGCCGGGTCGCCTTTCTTCAGATAGCCCCAGCGCCGGGCAAAATCGTTGCGCGCATCGCTGAGCAACTTGAACGCGGCAGCCTTGCCGGCGGCCGCTTCGGTGGCGTTCTTGGCGATACGCTGGGACAACACGCGCAGTTCGCCGGCGTGGCCGATGTACTGTTTGTCGTAGGTAGCCTGGGTGTTGAGGTACGCGAAGTTGGCGAACAGCAGCATGATGAAGACGATCAGCGCGATGAACAGCACGATGATCTGCGATCGGCTGCGCGACCCTTCCATTGGCTTGCCTGCTTTTGTTTTTGTCATCGGTCCTCGCCTGTTAACCAACACCCTGTAATGCCCGCCGAAGAAACTGTGGGAGCGGGCTTGCTCGCGAAAGCGGTAGATCAGCCAAAATCAATGTTGAATGGACTGCCGCCTTCGTCGGAACGCCGCCCGGAGCAAGCCCGCTCCCACAGGGTTTCCGTTGTACCGGCTACACCGCGACGTTCATGAACCCCTGAGACCTCGTCAACGCAAACGGGCTGAACACCTGCCAGCACTGCCCGCGCTGAAACCGGCCTTTGACGAATGCCGCCACCGGCCCCTTCAACGCGTCTGCTGGGACCGGCTCCAGGCTGTCCCGGGCAAAGTGCTGGAGGCCGAAGACTTCATCGACCAGCAACCCGGCAAACACCTCATCGTGGTCCACCACCAACACCCGGCGCTGGCGGCGCACCGCCGAAAGTTCGTGCCCGAAGAAACCGCTCAGATCCATGACCGGCAGCAATCGCCCGCGCAGGTTGGCGACACCCTTGACCCAGGATTTGACCCCCGGCAGCTGAGTGAGTCGCGGCTCATGCAAGACTTCGCTGACTTCACTCATGGGCGCGACATACCAGTGCTCGCCCAGGCGAAAACCGATACCGCTCCAGCTGTCCCGACGGGTCGGCTGGGACGGCAAGTCCGCCGCCAGCAAACGACAGCGCTGGTCGATCTGCAGCAGCAGTTCGAAAGCCGTCAGCGACTCGTTCATGGCCTGACGATCAACCGGCCAGCACGTTGTTCAGGGTCTTGATCAGGGTCTCTTCATCGACCGGCTTGGTCAGGTAGTCCTTGGCGCCCTGGCGCGTCCCCCAGACCTTGTCGGTGTCCTGGTCCTTGGTGGTGATGATGATCACCGGGATGTGTCCGGTTTCCGGGTCCTTGGTCAACTGGCGTGTTGCCTGGAAGCCATTGAGGCCGGGCATGACGATGTCCATCAGGACGGCGTCGGGCTTTTCCTGGCGGGCCAGGGCCACGCCATCGGCGCCGTTTTCGGCTTTCAACACTTCATGACCGTGCTTTTCCAGCATGCCGGTCAGTTTGTACATTTCGGTCGGCGAATCATCGACGATCAGAATACGTGCCATGGTCTTCCCCATTCTTGTCGACGCAGGGCCCGGTGGCCGAGCGTCACTGTGCGTGTCCTACTGCGGCAAAACGGCGGCGAAACCAGGTACATGGGCCTGGATCGCATCGAGCAATTCTTCCTTGCTGAAAGGCTTGGTCAAAAACTGGTCGGAACCGACGATGCGCCCCTTGGCCTTATCGAACAGGCCATCCTTGGATGACAGCATAATCACCGGGGTGGACTTGAACGCACTGTTGTTTTTGATCAGGGCGCAGGTCTGATAGCCATCCAGGCGCGGCATCATGATGTCGACAAAGATGATGCCGGGGTGGTTATCGGCAATCTTGGCCAGGGCATCGAAGCCGTCGATGGCCGTGATGACCTCACAACCCACGTTCTTGAGCAGCGTTTCGGCGGTACGACGGATCGTCTTCGAATCGTCGATCACCATGACCTTCAAGGCGCTGGGGTGCTGTTCCATAAGATGCTCTGCGTCGCCTTTACGAATCAAATTGTCCGTTTGCGGGTAATTGGCGGCTCGAAACCCTTGATACTCAAGGGCCAGCACGGCATGGCAGCCTTTTTAGCACAGTCTCCAGAACCAATCTATCGGCCGACCGGGGCGATGGTTTTTCCTTGACCGCAAACACACTCAGCGCCACTCTGACGCCACTTTTATACGGGTCATTTGTAGGAGCGAGCTTGCTCGCGATGATCGTCAACGATGACGCGCAAAGCCTGACACCCCGTGGGGTTCTCAGGTTTATCGCGAGCAAGCTCGCTCCTACAGAGATCAACATAGCCCCCAAATTTCGAGGAAAACCCAATGAGCGTTCGCGTCGGGATTGTCATGGACCCTATCGCCAGCATTTCCTATAAAAAGGATAGCTCGCTGGCCATGCTGCTGGCCGCGCAGAAGCGTGGCTGGGAGCTGTTCTATATGGAACAGCGCGACCTGTATCAGGGCGAAGGTGAGGCCCGGGCGCGGATGCGTCCGCTGCAGGTGTTCGCCAACCCGGAAAAATGGTTCGAACTGGGAGCCGAAAGCGACGCACTGCTGAGCGATCTGGACGTGATCCTGATGCGCAAGGATCCGCCGTTCGACATGGAGTTCGTCTACTCCACCTACTTGCTGGAACAGGCCGAGCGCGCCGGCGTGCTGGTGGTCAACAAGCCGCAGAGCCTGCGCGACTGCAACGAAAAGCTGTTCGCCACGCTGTTCCCGCAATGCACGCCGCCGACCGTGGTCAGCCGCCGCGCCGACGTGTTGCGTGAATTCGCCGCCAAACACGGCGATGTGATCCTCAAGCCGCTGGACGGCATGGGCGGCACGTCGATCTTCCGTCATCGCGCGGGCGACCCGAACCTGTCGGTGATCCTCGAAACCCTCACGGCCCTCGGCGCCCAGCAGATCATGGGCCAGGCCTACCTGCCGGCCATCAAGGACGGCGACAAGCGCATCCTGATGATCGACGGCGAGCCTGTGGATTATTGCTTGGCCCGGATTCCGGCCCAGGGTGAAACCCGTGGCAACCTCGCCGCCGGCGGCCGTGGCGAAGCCCGTCCCCTGACCGACAAGGATCGCTGGATCGCCGCACAAGTCGGCCCGACCCTGCGTGAAAAAGGCCTGTTGTTCGTTGGCCTGGACGTGATCGGCGAGCACCTGACCGAGATCAACGTCACCAGCCCGACCTGCATCCGCGAAATCGACAATGCCTTTGGCACCGATATCGGCGGCCTGCTGATGGAGGCCATAGAAAAGCAGCTACAAGCGGCAAGCCTCAAGCGGCAAGCTTGAAGCACGCGCACTTGCTTTTCGCTTGAAGCTTGAAGCTTGAAGCTTGAAGCTTGAAGCTTGAAGCTGATCCTCTTACAGCTTGTCGCTTGCAGCTTGAAGCTTGAAGCTTGAAGCTAAAAACCAACATTGCGTTATCATGCCGGGCCCGTAAAAACGCGATGTTGGTTTTTTTGCCATGACCCTCCCGTCCGATCTGCCTGCCGAACTCGCCCACCGTGGCGTGCGCCCGGCCGATCGCCTCGGTTTTACCCTGTTCCTGGCGGCGCTGATCCACCTGGCCTTGCTGCTGGGTGTCGGGTTTGCCGTGGTCGAGCCCAAGCAGATCAGCAAAACCCTGGAAATCACTCTCGCCACCTTCAAAAGCGAAAAGAAGCCTGAAAAGGCCGATTTCCTGGCGCAAGAGAACCAGCAAGGCAGCGGCACCCTGGATAAAAAGGCGATTCCCAAGACCACCGAGGTCGCGCCCTTCCAGGACAACAAGGTACAGAAAGTCACGCCTCCGCCGGCCGCCAAGCCTGAAGTGCAGGAAGCCCCGCCGAAAGCTGCCGTGACCACAGTGGCGCCGAAGCCGAAAAAAGCTCCCGCCAAGACCGAGGAGCCCAAGACCGAGGTCAAACCCCAGGTCCAGGCGCCGACGTTCGACAGTGAGCGGCTGTCCAGCGACATCGCCAATCTCGAAGCGGAACTGGCCGCCGAACAACAACTGTACGCCAAGCGCCCGCGCATCCACCGCTTGAGCGCGGCCTCGACCATGCGCGACAAGGGCGCCTGGTACAAGGACGAATGGCGCAAGAAAGTCGAGCGCATCGGCAACCTCAATTACCCCGACGAAGCACGGCGCAAACAGATCTACGGCAATTTGCGCCTGATGGTGTCGATCAACCGTGACGGTTCGCTGTATGAGGTGCTGGTGCTGGAATCCTCAGGCCAGCCGCTGCTGGACCAGGCGGCGCAACGGATCGTCCGGCTGGCGGCGCCGTTCGCACCCTTTACCGGGGATCTGTCGGATGTTGACCGACTGGAGATCATCCGGACCTGGAAGTTTGCCCGCGGCGATCGACTTTCCAGCAATTAAAAAATCGCAGCCTTCGGCAGCTCCTACAGATGTACACATTCACCCTGTAGGAGCTGCCGAAGGCTGCGATCTTTTGGCGCTCTCAAGCTTGTCAGTTCGCCCCTCGAACGCCACACTAGCGCACATGAAAAACGTCAGCCCCAGCTACCTCAAGCATCAATTCCTGATCGCCATGCCGCACATGGCCGACCCGAACTTTGCGCACACCTTGACCTACATCGTCGAGCACACGGCCAATGGTGCCATGGGGCTGGTGGTCAACCGTCCGCAAGAGCTGAACCTGGCCGATATCCTTGAGCAATTACGCCCGGAAATCGAACCGCCAGCGCTCTGCCAGCATGTGCCGATCTTCATCGGCGGCCCGGTGCAAACCGATCGCGGCTTCGTCCTTCACCCCAAGGGGCAGAGTTTCCAGGCGACCGTTGATCTGGAAGATGAGTTGTCCCTGTCGACGTCCCAGGACGTCCTGTTCGCCATCGCTGACGGCGTCGGCCCGGCAAAAAGCCTGATCGCCCTCGGTTATGCCGGCTGGGAAGCCGGGCAACTGGAGGCCGAACTGGCGCAGAACGCCTGGCTGAACTGCCCGTTTGACGCCGACATCCTGTTCAACACCAGCAGCGAACTTCGCCTGGAAGCGGCCGCCAGACACCTGGGTGTCAACCTCAGCCTGCTGACCAGCCAGGCGGGGCACGCCTGATGGCCCTGAAGCTGATTCTGGGTTTTGACTACGGCACCAAACAGATCGGCGTTGCGGTCGGCCAGGTGATTACCGGCCAGGCCCGTGAGCTGTGCACCCTAAAAGCGCAGAACGGCATTCCTGACTGGAACCAGGTCGAAGCCCTCATCAAAGAGTGGAAACCCGATGCCGTGGTGGTCGGCCTGCCGCTGAATATGGACGGCACGCCCAGCGACATGTGCGCCCGCGCGGAAAAGTTCGCCCGGCGCCTGAACGGCCGCTTCAACCTGCCCTTCTATACCCACGATGAACGCCTGACCACCTTCGAGGCCAAGGGCGAACGCCTGGCTCGTGGCGGCCAGAAAGGCAGTTACCGCGACAACCCGGTCGACGCCATCGCCGCCGCCCTGCTGCTGCAAGGCTGGCTCGACGAAAATGGCGCACTGTTCGAATCCTGAAGAGCCGCGATGCGTCTCTCTTAGCTACAACCCGAGCCACCTCGCGTGAAACCCGGCTCGGGCCCAAGAAGGAGCAACCATGAGCCTGCCCAATCCCGCCGAACTGATCAGCCAGATGGCCACGCGCCTGAAGGCCCACCTGGAACACCGTGGCATCAGCGACCCGCGCTTCATCGGCATTCGTACCGGCGGCGTCTGGGTGGCCCAGGCCCTGCTCAAGGAATTGGGCAGTAATGAGCCCCTCGGCACCCTCGACGTGTCCTTCTACCGCGACGACTTCAGCCAGAACGGCCTGCACCCGCAGGTTCGCCCTTCGGCGCTGCCGTTCGAGATCGAAGGCCAGCACCTGGTGCTGATCGACGACGTGCTGATGAGCGGCCGGACCATCCGAGCCGCCATGAACGAACTGTTCGACTACGGCCGCCCGGCCAGTGTGACGCTGGTGTGCCTGCTGGACCTGGACGCCGGCGAACTGCCGATCCGCCCGAACGTGGTGGGCGCGACCCTGTCGCTGGCCGCCCACGAACGGGTGAAGCTGTCCGGCCCGGAACTCGCGCTCGAACTGCAAGACCTCGCCCTTTAATTCGCCCTATTGAGAGTCCCCCTTGCGATGACGCCTCTAGACACCAAGCGCCCGCTGCAGCTCAATGATCAGGGCCAGCTGCGCCACTTCCTCTCGCTCGACGGTTTGCGCCGTGAGCTGTTGACGGAAATCCTCGACACCGCCGACTCCTTCCTCGAAGTCGGCGCCCGGGCCGTGAAGAAAGTCCCGTTGCTGCGCGGCAAGACCGTGTGCAACGTGTTCTTCGAGAACTCGACCCGCACGCGCACCACCTTCGAACTGGCGGCCCAGCGGCTCTCGGCGGACGTGATCACCCTCAACGTGTCCACGTCGTCGGCGAGCAAGGGCGAGACCCTGCTCGACACCCTGCGCAATCTGGAAGCCATGGCCGCCGACATGTTCGTCGTGCGCCACGGCGACTCCGGCGCCGCGCACTTCATCGCCGAACATGTCTGCCCGCAAGTGGCGATCATCAACGGTGGTGACGGCCGGCACGCGCACCCGACCCAGGGCATGCTCGACATGCTGACCATTCGCCGGCACAAGGGCGGTTTCGAAAACCTTTCGGTGGCCATCGTCGGCGACATCCTGCACTCGCGGGTCGCGCGCTCGAACATGCTGGCCCTGAAAACCCTCGGCTGCCCGGACATTCGCGTGATCGCACCGAAGACCCTGCTGCCGATCGGCATCGAGCAATACGGCGTGAAGGTCTACACCGACATGACCGAAGGCCTGAAAGACGTCGACGTGGTGATCATGTTGCGTCTGCAGCGTGAACGCATGACCGGCGGCCTGCTGCCGAGCGAGGGCGAGTTCTACCGCCTGTTCGGCCTGACCACCGCGCGCCTGGCCGGCGCCAAACCCGATGCCATCGTGATGCACCCGGGGCCGATCAACCGCGGCGTGGAAATCGAGTCGGCTGTGGCCGACGGCCCGCACTCGGTGATCCTCAACCAGGTGACCTACGGGATCGCCATTCGTATGGCCGTGCTGTCCATGGCCATGAGCGGGCAGACTGCGCAGCGTCAATTCGAGCAGGGCCAATTCGAACAGGAGAACGCACAGTGAAGCTCAGCATTCTCGGCGCCCGCGTGATCGATCCGGCCAGCGGCCTGGATCAAGTGACCGATATCCACATTGAAGCCTGCAAAGTCGTCGCCCTTGGCGCGGCGCCCGCCGGTTTTGTCGCCGTCGACACGATCGACGCCAAAGGCATGGTGGCCGCTCCCGGCCTGGTCGACCTCAACGTTGCCCTGCGCGAGCCGGGTTACAGCCGCAAAGGCTCGATTGTCAGCGAAACCCGCGCGGCGGCGGCTGGCGGCGTGACCAGCCTGTGTTGCCCGCCGAAGACCAAACCGGTGCTGGACACCTCGGCGGTGGCCGAACTGATCCTCGACCGCGCCCGTGAGGCCGGCAACACCAAAGTCTTCCCGATTGGCGCCCTGAGCAAAGGCCTGGACGGTGAACAGCTGGCCGAGCTGGTTGCCTTGCGCGACGCCGGTTGCGTGGCCTTCGGCAACGGTCTGGAGAGCTTCCGCAACACCCGCACCCTGTGCCGGGCACTGGACTACGCGGCAACGTTCGACCTGACGGTGATTTTCAACTCCCAGGATTACGACCTGGCCGAAGGTGGCCTGGCTCACGAAGGCCCGACCGCCAGCTTCCTTGGTTTGCCAGGCATCCCGGAAAGCGCCGAGACCGTCGCCCTGGCCCGGGACCTGCTGCTGGTTGAACAGACCGGCGTGCGTGCGCACTTCAGCCAGCTCACCAGTGCCCGCGGTGTGGAACTGATCGCCCAGGCCCAGGCCCGAGGCCTGAAGGTGACCGCGGATGTCGCCCTGTATCAGCTGATCCTGACCGACGAAGCCCTGATCGACTTCAGCAGCCTGTATCACGTCCAGCCGCCGCTACGCACCCGCGCCGACCGCGATGGCCTGCGCGCAGCAGTGAAATCCGGCGTGATCTCGGCCATCTCCAGTCATCACCAACCCCATGAGCGTGACGCCAAGCTGGCACCGTTCGGCGCGACCGAGCCGGGCATCAGCAGCGTTGAACTGCTGCTGCCACTGGCGATGACCCTGGTCGAAGACGGCCTGCTGGACCTGCCGACGTTGCTGAAACGCCTGAGCGCCGGCCCTGCCGAGGCCTTGCGCCTGCCGGCAGGCAAACTGGCGGTGGGTGGCGCGGCGGACATCGTGCTGTTCGACCCGGCGGCCTCGACCGTCGCGGGCGAAACCTGGTTGTCGAAGGGCGAGAACTGCCCGTTCATTGGCCACAGCCTGCCGGGTGTGGTGCGTTACACCCTGGTGGATGGGCGGATCAGCCACCAGGCTTGAAAACAAAAGATCGCAGCCTGCGGCAGCTCCTACAGAGAAATGCATATTCCTGTGTAGGAGCTGCCGCAGGCTGCGATCTTTTGCTCTTCGCTTATCGTCTCTGCGCGTTACGCACGGAAACCTGGTCATTCAACGTCCAGAAGTCATACAGCACGCCAATAAAGAACAGCCCACCCGTCAGCAGGTACAGCAGCCCGCTGATCCATTTCCCCTGATACATCCGGTGCACGCCGAACACCCCGAGAAACGTCAGCAGAATCCACGCCACGTTGTATTCGATGGGGCCGGCGGTAAACCGCAGGTCAGCCTCGCGATCCATCGCCGGGATCAGGAACAGATCGATCAGCCAACCGATGCCCAGCAAACCAAAGGTGAAGAACCAGATCGTCCCGGTCACCGGCTTGCCGTAATAGAAGCGGTGAGCGCCGGTAAATCCGAAAATCCACAGCAAATAACCGATCACTTTGCTGTGGGTGTCTTGCTGCGGAAAAGTCTGTTGATAGGGGTTCATGAATGACCTCGATTCACGCGATAGATAAATATTCTTTAATTCTTTGTGACTTTTTTACAGGCACCCGACGTATGGCAAATGCTACCTTCACTCCCGTCAAAGCCTTGTAACACCGGACTTCTGTCCGACAATTGCGCCATTTTGCCGCTTTTTTGCCACCATTGTCCCCCAGGTTGAATCGACCAACGGCCTCGGAAGCGGCAAAAAAGCTGTTATAAAGTTGCGCGCTAACTTATTAAGAGCCTTGCCTAATGCGTTCATTTTTCAAGACATGGCTAACCATTTGCCTTTTGATGCCACTGGCCGCCCACGCCACCAATCGTGAGCAACGTCTTCCTAACGTTAATGGTTACACCCCAAAATCCCATGTCTCTGCTCCTTCGAGCAAAGACAAGAAATCCGCCAAATATGCTCCAAGCCTGGCCAGCAGCAAAAGCGGCCTGGTTCCACCGATGGGCACCAAGGAAAGCAGCGACGTGCTGAGCCGCGCCGTGAACGTCCTTGGCACTCCCTATCGTTGGGGCGGCAGCAGCCCAAGCAAAGGCTTCGATTGCAGCGGCCTGGTGAAATACGCGTTCAACGACGCCACGTTCGACCTGCCACGCACCTCCAACGCCATGGCCAGCGGTCATGGGGAGAAAGTCGATCGCAACGACCTGAAGCCGGGCGACCTGATTTTCTTCAACATCAAGAGCCGCCGGGTCAATCACGTCGCCATTTACCTGGGCAACGACCGTTTCATCCACGCGCCACGTCGCGGCAAGTCGGTGAGCATCGACACCTTGAAGAAACCGTACTGGGAAAACCACTACGTGGTTGCCAAGCGGGTTCTGCCGAAAGAGCCGAATCAGATGCGGGTTGTTCAGCGCTGATTGAAGCAAGGTCAAAGGATCGCAGCCTTCGGCAGCTGTGTAGGAGCTGCCGAAGGCTGCGATCTTTTGCTTTTCAGGGCTATCAAAACCCCTCCGGCGACCGCGCCTTCTCCCGCGCATGATCACGACTGATCAACCCCCTGTTCACCAGGTCCTTCAAGCTCATATCCAGCGTCTGCATGCCCAACGCCCCTCCCGACTGAATCGCCGAGTACATCTGCGCGACCTTGTCCTCGCGGATCAGGTTGCGGATCGCCGACGTCCCCAGCATGATCTCGTGGGCCGCGATGCGTCCACCGCCGACCTTCTTCACCAGCGTCTGGGACACCACCGCCAGCAGCGACTCGGAGAGCATCGAGCGCACCATTGACTTCTCGTCCCCCGGAAACACGTCCACTACCCGGTCAATGGTCTTCGCCGCCGACGTGGTGTGCAGCGTGCCGAACACCAGATGGCCGGTTTCGGCGGCGGTCAACGCCAGGCGTATGGTTTCCAGATCGCGCATCTCCCCCACCAGAATCACGTCCGGGTCCTCCCGCAACGCCGAGCGCAGGGCCGTGGCGAAGCTGCGGGTATCGCGGTGGACCTCACGCTGGTTGATCAGGCACTTGCGCGGCTCGTGGACAAACTCGATAGGGTCTTCAATGGTGAGGATGTGGTGATGGCGATGGTTATTGAGGTAGTCGATCATCGCCGCCAGCGTGGTGGATTTTCCGGAACCGGTCGGGCCGGTCACCAGCACCAGGCCACGGGGAGCGTCGGTCATTTTGCGAAACACCTCTCCCATGCCCAGTTCGTCCATGCTCTGCACTTTCGCCGGTATGGTGCGAAACACCGCACCCGCGCCACGGCTCTGATTGAACGCATTGGCCCGAAAACGCGCCACACCGGGCACTTCAAAGGAAAAGTCGATTTCCAGATGCTTCTCAAAGTCCGCCCGCTGGGTGTCGTTCATGATGGCATCGATCAGCGCCTGCACCTGTTGGTGGTCCAGGGCCGGCAGGTTGATGCGCCGCACATCGCCATCCACCCGAATCATCGGTGGCAGGCCAGCAGACAAATGCAGGTCCGATGCCCCCTGTTTGGCGCTGAACGCCAGCAGCTCAGTGATATCCATAGCGCCTCTCAATTCCAGTAGAATGCCGCGAACCTTCAGACCGCTGGCGCCTCTTGATGTCCACCATAGCAGACAACATTCTCGAAGTTAGTTCGCGCATCCATGCCGCAACACTTGCCGCCAATCGCGCCGAAAACAGCGTCCATCTGCTGGCGGTGAGCAAGACCAAACCCGCACAGGACCTGCGTGAAGCCTACGCCGCCGGCCTGCGCGACTTTGGCGAGAACTACCTGCAGGAAGCGCTGGGCAAACAGCTTGAACTGGCCGACCTGCCCTTGATCTGGCACTTCATCGGCCCCATTCAATCGAACAAGACTCGTGCTATCGCCGAGCACTTCGACTGGGTGCATTCCGTGGATCGTCTGAAAATCGCGCAACGCCTGTCCGAACAACGTCCTGCCGATTTGCCGCCCCTGAATATCTGCATTCAGGTCAACGTCAGCGGTGAAGCCAGCAAATCCGGCTGCACCCCGGCCGACCTGCCGACCCTGGCCAGTGCCATCAGCGCCCTGCCGCGCCTGACGTTGCGCGGGCTGATGGCCATCCCTGAGCCGACCGAAGATCGCGCCGCCCAGGACGCCGCGTTTGCGGCCGTGCAAAGTCTGCAAGCCAGCCTGAACCTGCCACTCGACACACTTTCCATGGGCATGAGCCACGACCTTGAGTCGGCCATTGCCCAGGGCGCCACTTGGGTCCGTATCGGTACGGCCCTGTTTGGCGCCCGTGATTACGATCGGCCATAACCCATGACCGACTCTCTTCTTTATAAGGACCTGACATGAGCAAGACGCGTATTGCCTTTATCGGTGCCGGCAACATGGCCGCCAGCCTGATCGGCGGCCTGCGGGCCAAGGGTCTGGAAGCCGCGCAGATCCGCGCCAGCGATCCGGGCGAAGAAACCCGCGCCCGCGTGAGTGCTGAACACGGCATCGAAACCTTCGCCGACAACGCCCAGGCCATCGAAGGCGCCGACGTCGTCGTCCTTGCGGTCAAGCCGCAGGCGATGAAAGCCGTGTGCGAAGCGATTCGCCCAAGCCTCAAGCCCCATCAACTGGTGGTGTCGATTGCAGCAGGCATCACCTGCGCCAGCATGAACAACTGGCTTGGCGCCCAGCCGATCGTGCGCTGCATGCCCAACACCGCGGCGCTTCTGCGTCAGGGCGTGAGCGGCTTGTTCGCAACAGCCCAAGTGACCGCCGAACAGCGCCAGCAAGCCCAGGAGCTGCTGTCTGCGGTCGGCATCGCCTTATGGCTCAATGAAGAGCAGCAACTGGATGCCGTCACCGCCGTTTCCGGCTCGGGCCCGGCGTATTTCTTCCTGCTGATCGAGGCCATGACCGCCGCCGGCGTGAAACTTGGGCTGCCGGCGGACATCGCCGCGCAATTGACCCTGCAAACCGCACTGGGCGCCGCGCACATGGCGGTCTCCAGCGACGTCGACGCGGCCGAGCTGCGCCGCCGTGTCACCTCCCCTGCGGGCACCACGGAAGCAGCAATCAAGTCGTTCCAGGCCAATGGTTTTGAAGCCCTGGTCGAAAAAGCACTCGGCGCTGCCGCGCATCGCTCGGCCGAGATGGCCGAACAACTGGGTCAATAAGGAGCTTTTCATGATTGGATTGAACACCGCAGCGGTCTACGTGCTGCAAACCCTCGGCAGCCTGTACCTGCTGATCGTGCTGATGCGCTTCGTGCTGCAACTGGTGCGGGCGAACTTCTACAACCCGATCTGCCAGTTCATCGTCAAGGCCACCCAGCCTCTGCTCAAGCCACTGCGCCGGATCATCCCGAGCGTGTTCGGCCTGGACATGTCCTCGCTGGTGCTGGCGATCCTGGTGCAACTGGCCCTGATGGCCCTGACCCTTTTGCTGACCTACGGCACCACCGGCAATCCACTGCAACTGCTGATCTGGTCGATCATCGGTGTGACCGCGCTGTTCCTGAACATCTTCTTCTTTGCCCTGATCATCAGTGTGATCCTGTCCTGGGTCGCACCGGGCAGCCATAACCCGGGCGCCGAACTGGTGAACGACGTCTGCGAGCCGGCCCTGGCGCCGTTCCGCAAGTTCCTGCCGAACCTGGGCGGGCTTGATCTGTCGCCGATCTTTGCGTTCCTGGCGATCAAACTGATCGACATGCTGGTGATCAACAACCTCGCCGCCTTGACCATGATGCCGCAAATCCTCCGCGTGTTGATCTGACCCGGTGAGCTGGTTTCGCTGGGACGGTGACGACCTGATTCTGGAGTGTCACCTGCAACCGGCAGCCCGTAGCGATGACTTCGCCGGGCTGCACGGTGATCGCCTGAAGATCCGCCTGACCGCGCCGCCGGTCGAGGGCAAGGCCAACGCTTATCTGATGGCGTTTCTGGCCAAGGCCTTTGGCGTGTCCAAGAGCCAGGTCAGTTTGATCAGTGGCGAGTTGAACCGGCAGAAGCGGGTGCGGATCTGTTCGCCGAAGAAGTTGCCGGACCTTCCCGACCTGAAACGCTGAACCCACTGTAGGAGCTGGCTTGCCAGCGATCCAGGCAACGCGGTGTGTCAGGCCCGCCGCCTCGCCGGCAAGCCGGCTCCTA
Organism: Pseudomonas sp. Pseusp49; assembly: GCF_059491875.1. NCBI lineage: Bacteria > Pseudomonadati > Pseudomonadota > Gammaproteobacteria > Pseudomonadales > Pseudomonadaceae > Pseudomonas > Pseudomonas sp. Pseusp49. Next base: position 6,399,701 of record NZ_CP168514.1, read on the forward strand.
CAGAGGGCAAGGGTTAGCTTGCTGCTAGGGTCGGCGGTCTTTAGACTTACGCCTCATTTCAATGAGAGCAGGGTCGATGCCAGCTGCCTTTCCCCCCGATTCTGTTGGTCTGGTGACGCCGCAAGTGGCGCACTTCAGCGAGCCGCTGGCCTTGGCCTGTGGTCGTTCGCTCCCGGCCTATGACCTGATCTACGAAACCTACGGCACGCTCAACGCCACGGCGAGCAATGCCGTGCTGATCTGCCACGCCTTGTCCGGGCACCACCACGCTGCCGGCTATCACAGCGCCGACGACCGCAAACCCGGTTGGTGGGACAGCTGCATCGGCCCCGGCAAGCCAATCGACACCAACAAATTCTTCGTGGTCAGCCTGAACAACCTCGGCGGCTGCAACGGCTCCACTGGCCCGAGCAGCATCAACCCGGACACCGGCAAGCCGTTCGGCGCCGATTTCCCGGTATTGACCGTCGAGGATTGGGTGCACAGTCAGGCGCGCCTGGCCGATCGCCTCGGCATCGCCCAGTTCGCGGCCGTGATCGGCGGCAGCCTTGGCGGCATGCAGGCGATGCAATGGAGCATCACCTACCCCGACCGCATCCGTCACTGCCTGGCCATCGCCTCGGCCCCCAAGCTGTCGGCACAGAACATCGCGTTCAACGAAGTGGCGCGCCAGGCGATCCTCACCGACCCTGAATTCCACGGCGGTTCGTTCCAGGAACAGGGCGTGATCCCCAAGCGCGGCCTGATGCTGGCGCGGATGGTCGGGCACATCACCTACCTGTCGGACGACTCCATGGGCGAGAAATTCGGCCGTGGCCTGAAGAGCGAAAAGCTCAACTACGACTTCCACAGTGTCGAGTTCCAGGTCGAAAGCTACCTGCGCTATCAGGGCGAAGAGTTCTCCGGGCGTTTCGACGCCAACACGTACCTGTTGATGACCAAGGCACTCGATTACTTCGATCCGGCGGCGAACTTCGACGATAACCTGGCGAAAACCTTCGAAGGCGCCAAAGCCAAGTTCTGTGTGATGTCGTTCACCACCGACTGGCGCTTCTCCCCTGCCCGCTCGCGAGAGCTGGTGGACGCGCTGATGGCCGCGCGCAAGGACGTCTGCTACCTGGAGATCGACGCACCGCAAGGCCACGACGCCTTCCTGATTCCGATCCCGCGCTACCTGCAGGCATTCGGCAATTACATGAACCGCATTACGCTGTGAGAAAGCCATGAGAGCTGATCTGGAAATCATCCAGGAATGGATCCCCGCCGGCAGCCGCGTGCTCGACCTCGGGTGCGGCGATGGCGAACTGCTGACCTGGCTGCGCGACAACAAGCAAGTCACCGGTTATGGCCTGGAAAACGACGCCGACAACATCGCCGAGTGCGTGGCCAAGGGCATCAACGTCATCGAACAGGACCTGGACAAGGGCCTGGGCAACTTCGCCAGCAACAGTTTCGACATCGTGGTCATGACCCAGGCGCTGCAAGCAGTGCACTACCCGGACAAGATCCTCGAAGAAATGCTGCGCGTGGGCCGTCAGTGCATCATCACCTTCCCCAATTTCGGTCACTGGCGCTGCCGCTGGTACCTGGCGAGCAAGGGTCGGATGCCGGTATCCGAGTTCCTGCCGTACACCTGGTACAACACGCCGAACATCCACTTCTGCACCTTCGCGGACTTTGAAGCCTTGTGTCGCGAACGTGAAGCGAAGGTCATTGATCGGCTTGCCGTGGATCAACAGCATCGGCACGGGTGGGCCAGTAAGCTATGGCCTAATCTGTTAGGTGAGATCGGAATCTACCGCGTCAGCAGTCCGGGACTTTCCGACCACAAGGTCGCGGTCTGATCCACCCTATTTCAAGGAGAACGATCATGGGTCGTCTTGCTTTGTTTCTACTCACTGCCTGCCTGAGCGTCACCGCCATGGGCGCCGAAGCCATAAAGGGCGAGCGCCAGGAAACCTTCGGCGACGTGACGGTGCACTACAACACCTTCAACTCCACCTACCTGACCCCGGACATTGCCAAGTCCGCCGAACTGATCCGCAGCAAGAACCAGGGCGTGATCAACATCTCGGTGCTCAAGGAAGGCAAGCCACTGATGGCCCAGGTGAGCGGTTCGGTCAAAGACCTGACCAGCCAGACGGTGCCACTGCAGTTCAAACAGATCACCGAACAAGGCGCGATCTACTACATCGCGCAATATCCGGTGGATCAGCAGGAAGTCCGCACCTTCGACATCAAGGTGCAGACCGGTGACAAAATCAACACCATCAATTTCAACCAAGAGCTTTTCCCTGGCCAATGATCAACTTCACGCAACTCGTATTGGCCAGCCATAACGCCGGCAAACTCAAGGAACTCCAGGCCATGCTCGGCGAGTCGGTGCATCTGCGCTCGATCGGCGAGTTCAGCAGCGTCGAGCCTGAAGAAACCGGTCTGTCGTTCGTCGAGAACGCCATCCTCAAGGCCCGTAATGCCGCACGCATTTCCGGTTTGCCGGCGCTGGCCGACGATTCCGGGCTGGCGGTGGACTTCCTCGGTGGTGCGCCAGGTATTTATTCGGCGCGTTATGCCGACGGCAAGGGCGATGCGGCGAACAACGCCAAGCTCCTCGACGTGTTGAAAGACGTGCCTGAAGCCGAGCGTGGTGCGCAGTTCGTCTGCGTGCTGGCACTGGTACGTCACGCCGACGATCCGTTGCCAATCCTCTGCGAAGGTTTGTGGCACGGGCGAATCCTGACCCAGGCCAGCGGCGAACACGGTTTTGGCTACGACCCGCTGTTCTGGGTGCCAGAGCGCGACTGCTCCAGCGCCGAACTGAGCCCTGCCGACAAGAACCAGATCAGCCACCGCGCCCGTGCAATGGATCTGCTGCGCCAGCGTCTGGGCTTGAAATGACCCGTGAATCATCCGCATCGCCGCTGATCTTCGGCGGCGATGCTTCATCGCCCCGGGCGGCACTGCCTGTGTTGCCGCCCCTGGCGCTGTACATCCACATCCCGTGGTGTGTGCGCAAATGCCCTTATTGCGACTTCAACTCCCACACCGCCAGCCCTGTGCTGCCGGAGGAAGAGTATGTCGACGCGTTGCTGGCCGATCTCGACCAGGACCTGCACGCCGTCTATGGCCGTGAACTGAGCTCGATCTTCTTTGGTGGCGGCACGCCGAGCCTGTTCAGTGCCGATTCCCTGGGTCGCCTGCTCAAAGGCGTCGAACAACGCATCCCCTTTGCCAGCGACATCGAAATCACGCTGGAGGCCAATCCGGGGACGTTCGAGCAAGACAAGTTCGTGGCGTACCGGAAACTCGGGATCAATCGCCTGTCGATCGGCATCCAGAGCTTCCAGCAGGAAAAACTCCAGGCCCTGGGCCGGATTCACAACGGCGACGAAGCCGTACGTGCCGCCGGCATGGCGCGGCAGGCCGGCTTCGATAACTTCAACCTGGACTTGATGCATGGCTTGCCGAATCAGTCCCTGGAAGATGCCTTGGCCGACCTGCGCACAGCCATCGCCCTGAAACCGACACACCTGTCGTGGTATCAACTGACCCTGGAACCGAACACGGTGTTCTGGAACCAGCCGCCGACGCTGCCGGAAGACGACACGTTGTGGGACATTCAGGAAGCCGGGCAAGCGCTGCTGGCCGAACACGGTTACGCCCAGTACGAAGTCTCGGCCTATGCCCTGCCCGGTCGCCCGGCGCGACACAACCTCAATTACTGGAGTTTTGGCGACTTCATCGGCATCGGTGCCGGTGCCCACGGCAAGCTCAGTCACCCGGACGGGCGCATTGTCCGCACCTGGAAAACCCGCCTGCCGAAGGATTACCTGAATCCGGCGAAAAGCTTCCGGGCCGGCGAGAAAGCGCTGGGCAACGATGAAATGCCATTCGAGTTCCTGATGAACGCGCTGCGCCTGACTGAAGGCGTCGAATCGCGACTGTACCCTGAACGTACCGGCATGCTCCTGGAAAGCCTTGCTGAAGGTCGCCGTGAAGCCGAACAAAGCGGCCTGTTGCAGGTCGAACCGTCACGCCTGGTAGCCACCGAACGCGGACAACTCTTCCTCAACGACTTGCTGCAGAAATTTCTGACATAAGGAAATCGAATGGATTTGGTACTCGACCTGCTTGCCACCGTGTCCCGCTGGAGCCGCAGCAACCTCTCGGAAATCGCCCTGGCCCTGGTGGGCTGCCTGCTGGTGCTGTTTGGTGCGGATTTCAAAGGCTGGGTCGAGCAGCGCCTGGGCAGCATCGCCGGCGCCTTGCGCGTGCCACTGATGGCCCTGCTGTGCATGATCGGCAGCGGTGCGGCGCTGATCTACGCCACGCCGTGGGTCGTACGCGGCTTGAGCCAGTTCAACAACTACAGCCTGGCGCCGGTGTTGTTGGTGGTGCTGGTGTTGATTGGCGTGGTCGCGGATCGCCGCTAATCCTGCAGCACACACAAAACGACTGTGGGAGCGGGCTTGCTCGCGAAAGCGGTGTATCAGACAACATTAATGTCGACTGACACGACGCCTTCGCGAGCAAGCCCGCTCCCACATTGCCTTGTATTGCAGCTTAAGACAGCTTCTCGAACTTCAAATCCCACACGCCATGCCCAAGACGTTCGCCACGGCGTTCGAACTTGGTGATCGGGCGCTCGGCCGGGCGCGGTACGCACTTGCCGTCTTCGGCCAGGTTGCGATAACCCGGGGCGACATTCATCACTTCCAGCATGTATTCGGCGTACGGTTCCCAGTCGGTGGCCATGTGCAGAATCCCGCCGACCTTCAACTTGCTGCGTACCAGCTCGGCGAAGGACGCCTGGACGATACGGCGCTTGTGGTGACGGCTCTTGTGCCACGGATCCGGGAAAAACAGCATCAGGCGATCAAGGCTGTTATCGGCCACGCAGCGGTTGAGCACTTCGATCGCATCGCAATCATAGACCCGCAGGTTGGTAAGGCCCTGGGTCAGCACGCCATTGAGCAGCGCCCCGACACCCGGACGGTGCACTTCTACACCGATGAAGTCCTGGTCCGGCGCAGCCGCTGCCATTTCCAGCAACGAATGGCCCATGCCAAAACCGATTTCCAGCGAGCGCGGTGCCGAGCGACCGAACACCTGGTCGAAATCAACCGGCGCGTCGGCCAGCGGCAGCACGAACAGCGGCGCGCCCTGCTCCAGGCCGCGTTGCTGGCCTTCGGTCATGCGCCCGGCGCGCATCACGAAACTCTTGATGCGGCGGTGTTGGCGCTCGTCGCCTTCTTCCGTCTGGATTGGCGTGTCGTTCGATTCAGTCATCAATGGCTCTTACTTGATCAGACCATCCAGCGGCGAAGAGGCGCTGGCATAGAGTTTTTTCGGCATACGGCCGGCGAGGTAAGCCAGGCGGCCTGCGACGATCGCATGTTTCATGGCTTCAGCCATCATGACCGGCTGCTGGGCGTGGGCGATGGCCGAGTTCATCAGCACCGCATCACAACCCAGCTCCATGGCGATGGTGGCGTCGGAAGCGGTACCGACGCCGGCATCCACCAGTACCGGAATTTTGGCTTCTTCAAGAATGATCTGCAGGTTGTACGGATTGCAGATCCCCAGACCCGAACCGATCAGACCGGCCAGTGGCATCACCGCGATACAACCGATTTCCGCCAGTTGCCGGGCGATGATCGGGTCATCACTGGTGTAGACCATCACGTCGAAGCCTTCCTTGACCAGCGTTTCGGCGGCCTTGAGGGTTTCGATCACGTTGGGGAACAGGGTTTTCTGATCGGCCAGCACTTCCAGCTTCACCAGGTTGTGGCCGTCGAGCAGCTCACGGGCCAGGCGACAGGTGCGCACAGCTTCGATGGCGTCGTAGCAACCGGCGGTGTTCGGCAGGAAGGTGTAGCGATCCGGCGACAGCACTTCGAGCAGGTTCGGCTCGCCCTCGATCTGACCGAGGTTGGTGCGGCGCACGGCGAAGGTGACGATCTCGGCACCCGAGGCTTCGATGGCCAGGCGGGTTTCTTCCATGTCACGGTACTTGCCGGTACCGACCAGCAAACGCGACTGGTAAGTACGACCGGCCAGGACGAAAGGCTTGTCGCTGCGAACGATGCTCATGGGAAATCCTCTGTAGGGGTGAGGTACTTGCAGAATTCTGTGGCCACTCGGCCGAGACTACTAGCCGCCGCCGATGGCGTGCACCACTTCGACGTTGTCGCCGTCGTTCAAGGTCGTGTCTGCATGCTGGCTGCGCGGGACGATATCCAGATTGAGCTCGACCGCCACCCGGCGTCCGGTCAGGTCCAGACGGGTCAGCAGGGCCGCAACGGTCTCACCGTCGGGCAGTTCAAAGGATTCGCCGTTCAACTGAATGCGCATGCCGGATGCCGCCATCATTTTTTGGGGCAGGCATTCTAGCCCGATCAGTCAGGCCGACCCAAGCCATTCGTCTTGAAATCCGATTCATGTAATTCATGTAGGAGCTGCCGCAGGCTGCGATCTTTTGATCTTGAAAAACAAAAGGCAAAAGATCGCAGCCTGCGGCAGCTCCTACATGAGGTCATATTCCGGATCAGGTCAGGCGCCAGGCGGCGAGGCCCAGGCAGAACCAGCCAACCAGGAATGCCAGACCGCCGAAAGGCGTGATGATGCCGAGCTTGCTGATGCCCGTCAGCGTCAGCATGTAAAGACTGCCGGAGAACAGCAGGATCCCGATGGCAAACGACGCACCGGCCCAGGTGGCGAGTCGACCGGGAATCTGCGTGGCCAGCGCCGCGATACCGAGCAACGCCAGGGCGTGCACCAGTTGATAGGTGACGCCGGTGTGGAAGATCGCCAGGTACTCGGCGCTCAGGCGGTTCTTCAGCCCATGGGCGGCAAAGGCGCCAAGACCGACACCGGTGAAACCGAAAAAAGCGGCCAGCATCAGAAAGCCACGCAGCATTCAGAACTCCAGTCAGTTTCGATCCAAAGGGTCTGTATAATGGCCCGCTCAACGGGTTCGGCCAAGCCATCTCTATGCTGCGTATCTATTTCCGTCATTTCTCCAAGGCCGTGCTCTGGTTCATGGGCGGCAGCGTATTGCTGGTGCTGATCTTTCGCGTGGTGCCGCCTCCGGGGACGGCACTGATGGTCGAGCGCAAGATCGAATCCTGGTTTGACGGCGAACCCATCGACCTGCAACGGAGCTGGAAACCCTGGGACGAGATCTCCGACGACCTGAAAGTCGCGGTGATTGCCGGCGAAGACCAGAAATTCCCGGAGCACTGGGGCTTCGATATCGGCGCTATTCAGGCGGCGTTTGCTCATAACGAGCGCGGCGGTTCGATCCGTGGCGCCAGCACCCTCAGCCAGCAAGTCTCGAAAAACCTGTTCCTGTGGTCTGGCCGCAGCTGGCTGCGCAAAGGCCTGGAAGCCTGGTTCACCGGACTGATCGAAGTGTTCTGGCCCAAGCAGCGGATTCTTGAGGTGTACCTGAATAGCGTTGAGTGGGATGACGGGGTGTTTGGCGCGGAGGCTGCGGCGCGGCATCATTTTGGTGTGAGCGCCAGGAACCTCAGCCGTCAGCAATCGAGCTTGTTGGCTGCGGTACTGCCCAACCCTCGTGTGTGGAGTGCGAGCCACCCGACCGCTTACGTGGCGCGACGTGCAGGCTGGATTCGGCGCCAGATGAGCCAACTGGGTGGCGACAGCTATCTGGTCGGGCTGAACGATTCGCGTCGGGCGCCTTGGTCCCAGTGATTCCCAAGATCAAAAGATCGCAGCCTTCGGCAGCTCCTACAGGGGATCGCGTAACCCTGTAGGAGCTGCCGAAGGCTGCGATCTTTTGACCTTCAAATAAAAACGCCCCGACCAAGATCGGGGCGTTTTTTTATTGCCGGTGGCGCCAGTTACGCAGCGATCGACAACTTGAGCTTGTTCATCGCGCTCTTCTCGAGCTGACGAATACGCTCGGCCGACACGTTGTACTTCTGCGCCAGGTCGTGCAGCGTGGCTTTTTCCTCCGCCAGCCAGCGCTGGTAGAGAATGTCACGGCTACGGTCGTCCAGCACTTCCAGCGCTTCGTGCAGGTTGTGGTTGGAGTTGTCGCTCCAGTCGGCGTCTTCCAGTTGACGCGCCGGGTCGTACCGGTGGTCTTCCAGGTAGTTGGCCGGCGACTGGAATGCACTGTCGTCGTCCGCTTCGGCAGCCGGGTCGAAGGCCATGTCATGGCCGGTCAGGCGGCTTTCCATCTCGCGCACTTCCCGAGGCTCTACGCCCAGGCTTTCAGCGACGCGATGAACTTCCTCGTTATTCAACCAGGCCAAACGTTTCTTCTGGCTGCGCAGGTTGAAGAACAGCTTGCGCTGGGCCTTGGTGGTCGCGACTTTCACGATGCGCCAGTTGCGCAGGATGAACTCGTGGATTTCCGCCTTGATCCAGTGCACGGCAAAGGACACCAGGCGCACGCCCATTTCCGGGTTGAAGCGCTTCACGGCCTTCATCAGGCCGACGTTGCCTTCCTGGATCAGGTCAGCCTGGGCCAGGCCGTAGCCGGAATAGCTACGGGCGATATGTACGACAAAACGCAGGTGGGCGAGCACCATCTGCCGAGCCGCCCCCAAATCCTGCTCATAATAGAGACTCTCGGCCAGTTCACGCTCCTGCTCCGGCGACAGCAATGGAATGCTGTTGACGGTGTGCACATAGGCCTCCAGGTTCGCACCCGGGACCAGAGCATATGCAGGTTGCAAAGAATTGGTCATACGAAAAAACCTCCGACTTACAAACTCGTGCAGTTCAGCACTGCGAAAATTGACCGGAAACCGAAAGACAAGTTCCCTAAAACCCATAAACGCTGAAAGGTCAATACGAGCAAAATGATACTACTTAGGCGCAAGCTCCCTCAGGTGGCGTGCGACTGCAATCCATGCACCGATATACCCCAACAGCACCGCGCCAAGCAAGAGAGACAGACCGTCGGCAACTGGCACTCCAGCCAGCGCAAAATCACTGCCGTACAAACCGGCCAGCCCTACCACTGCGTCGTTCAGCCAATCAAGGCCGAACGCAAGCACGCCCCAGGACAGAATCCCCGCACCGAAGCCATACAGCGCCCCCATGTACAGGAAGGGCCTGCGGACATAGCTGTCAGTGCCGCCGACCAGTTTAATCACTTCTATCTCTGTGCGGCGGTTTTCAATATGAAGACGAATGGTATTGCCTATCACCAAAAGTAATGCAGAAACCAGAAGCACCGTCAGACCGAAGACAAAGCGGTCACCCAGCTTGAGGATGGCTGCCAGACGCTCGACCCAGACTAAATCAAGTTGCGCCTGTTGTACCTTCGGCAGCTCGGATAGTTTTTGTCTTAATGCTTCAAGGGCCGGCTTGTCGACCTCGTTCGGCGTCACCAGGACCACGCCCGGCAGCGGGTTCTCCGGCAATTCCTTGAGCGCCTCGCCCAGACCGGACTGTTGCTGGAACTCCTCCAGCGCCTGATCCCGGCCAACGTATTCGGCGTCGGCGACGCCCGGCATGCCCTTGATCTGATCGCGCAGCGATTCGCCTTCGGCCGGCTTGGCCTCAAGGTCCAGATACAGGGAAATCTGCGCCGCGCGTTGCCAGGAACCACCCAGACGCTCGACGTTACTTAGCAAAAGTGACAGCCCCATGGGCAAACTCAGGGCCACCGCCATCACCATGCAGGTGAAAAAACTGCCGATCGGCTGCTTGCCCAGGCGACGCAGGCTGTCGACCATGCTGGCGCGATGGCTTTCGATCCAGGCACGGAACAACGTGGCGAAGTCCGGCCCGTCGTCATCGTCGTGTTTTTTCTTTTGCGGCTGCGGATCGGCGGCTTTCGGGGCCACGCGCTCGGAAACCTTGGGGCTGCGTGTCGCACTCATACCGCGGCCTCCCCGTCACCGATCAATCGACCGCGTTGCAGCGTCAGCATGCGGTGGCGCATGCGGGCGATCAGGGCCAGGTCGTGACTGGCGATCAGCACGCTGGTACCCAGGCGATTGATATCTTCGAACACACCCATGATCTCGGCGGCCAGACGCGGGTCGAGGTTACCGGTCGGTTCGTCCGCCAGCAGCAAGGCCGGGCGATGGACGATGGCGCGGGCGATGCCGACGCGCTGCTGCTGACCGGTGGACAGGTCGCCCGGGTACAGATCGGTTTTATCCGACAGCGCCACACGCTCCAGTGCCGAGTCCACACGCTTGGCGATCTCGGCCTTGGACAGCCCGAGGATCTGCAAAGGCAACGCGACGTTATTGAACACCGTGCGATCGAACAGTAACTGGTGATTCTGGAACACCACGCCGATCTGCCGGCGCAAGAAAGGAATCTGCGCGTTGCTGATGGTGCTCAGGTCTTGCCCGGCGAGCAGCAGCTTGCCGCTGGTCGGTCGCTCCATGGCCAGCAACAGGCGCAACAGCGTGGATTTACCGGCGCCGGAATGGCCGGTAACAAACAAGAACTCGCCACGACGGACTCGAAAGCTCAGCTCATGCAAGCCGACGTGACCGTTCGGGTAGCGCTTACCGACCTGTTCGAAACGAATCATGAACGCTCCCGCTCGGCAAACAATGCCTGGACAAAGGGTTCTGCTTCAAAGGTACGCAAATCGTCGATGCCTTCGCCGACGCCAATGTAGCGGATCGGCAGGCCGAATTGCTTGGCCAGGGCGAAAATCACCCCGCCTTTGGCGGTGCCGTCGAGCTTGGTCAGCGCCAGGCCGGTCAGTTCGACGGTCTGGTTGAATTGCTTGGCCTGGTTGATGGCGTTCTGGCCGGTGCCGGCGTCAAGCACCAGGAGCACTTCGTGAGGTGCGTCGGCGTCGAGCTTGCCGATTACGCGGCGAACCTTTTTCAGCTCTTCCATCAGGTTGTCTTTGGTGTGCAGGCGGCCGGCGGTGTCAGCGATCAGCACATCGATGCCGCGAGCCTTGGCGGCCTGCACGGCGTCGAAGATCACCGAAGCCGAGTCGGCGCCGGTATGCTGGGCGATCACCGGGATCTTGTTGCGCTCGCCCCAGACCTGCAACTGCTCTACCGCCGCCGCGCGGAAGGTGTCGCCGGCGGCGAGCATGACTTTCTTGCCTTCCAGCTGCAGTTTCTTCGCCAACTTGCCGATGGTGGTGGTCTTGCCGGCACCGTTGACGCCGACGACCAGAATCACGAACGGCTTGTTCTGCGAGGTGATTTTCAGCGGCTGCTCGACGGGCTTGAGCATGGCGGCCAGCTCGGCTTGCAGGGATTTGTATAGCGCGTCGGTGTCGGCCAGTTCCTTGCGCGCAACCTTCTGCGTCAGACGTTGAATGATCACCGAGGTGGCTTCGACACCGACGTCGGCAGTCAGCAAACGGGTTTCGAGGTCCTCGAGCAGTTCGTCGTCAATAGCCTTTTTGCCCAGGAACAGGCTGACCATGCCTTCGCCGATACTGGCGCTGGTCTTGGACAAGCCCTGCTTGAGGCGGGCGAAGAAACCGGCCTTGGTTTCTTCGGTGCGTACGGGTTCTACCGGGGTTTCGACGGGTGTCGCGATCGGCGCAGGAGTCGGAGCGGGTGCCGGTGCTTGAGCAACCGGAGCAACCGGAGCAACCGGAGCAACCGGAGCAACGAATACCGGAACCTCTGGCTGACTGACAACGGGAACAGGCTCGGCCACGACGACGGGTTCAACCATCGCTTCGACCACAGGCGCATGAACCGGTGCAGGCGCAAACGCTGCCGGGGCCGGAATCGGCGGGGTCACATGGGGGGCCAGGTCATTTTCGACCAACGCCACGGGCTCTTCGGCCACCGGCAGGGTCAACCACGGTTCGGCCGTCGGGGCCAGCGGCTGTTCGGCGACGATTTCGCTGACGGGTTCGGGAGCGGCTTCAACCTTGGGTTGCAGCAACGGCTCGGCAACCGGCAGAACAACCGGCGCGGGCGCTTCTTCTATTACCGGGACCGGCGTCTGCGCGGGCTCAGGAATGGCTTGTGGCTGTTCGACGACGGGTTCCTGCGGCTTTTTGCGCAGCCATCCGAACAGGCTTTTTTTCTCGCCAGCCGCAGCTGGGGTCTTCTTGTCGTCGTTGGAACCAAACATGGAGGACGGCTATCTCACGGTAGCGACGCGCCAATGGCGCCCCGGCAAATAAATAATCGATGCAGAACAGACTGTGTTTCACCCAGCTTGTTCACGCGCAACATTTTGTCGAGGTGCCCGATGGCGCCTCACGGAATCGAATTCTCATTGGACTAAAGCAGCAAAATCGGCGAAAACGCGGAATTCAGTTGATAAATATCCACCTTCCGTCGCAAACCCATTCAACCTGATCAAGCATAAAGGCCTGATAGGCGTGGCCGCCGCTAAAACGGATCAGTATCCTAGCACCCTCTCGCCCGCTGACGCTAAGAACAAGCGGGCAGCCCCAAAGGTTTGAAAACGAATGAATGCTCTTGCCCGCCGCGCCGCAGGCCTGCTGCTCAGCACAGTTTGCCTGCCCCTTTCGGCCCTGGCTGCCGACCCGCAACCCACCCACGAATTCACTCTCGACAACGGCTTGAAGGTGGTCGTGCGCGAAGACCATCGTGCACCTGTTGTGGTTTCCCAGGTCTGGTACAAGGTCGGCTCCAGCTACGAGACGCCGGGCAATACCGGCCTGTCCCACGCTCTGGAACACATGATGTTCAAGGGCAGCGAGAAGGTCGGCCCCGGTGAAGCCTCGCTGATCCTGCGCGACCTCGGCGCCGAAGAGAACGCTTTCACCAGCGACGACTTCACCGCGTACTACCAGGTGCTGGCCCGGGATCGCCTGGGCGTAGCCTTCGAACTGGAAGCCGACCGCATGGCCAGCCTGCGCCTGCCGGCCGACGAGTTCGCCAAGGAAATCGAGGTCATCAAGGAAGAACGTCGCCTGCGCACCGACGACAAGCCTATGTCCAAGGCCTATGAGCGCTTCAAGGCCATGGCTTACCCGGCTAGCGGCTATCACACGCCGACCATCGGCTGGATGGCCGATCTTGAGCGGATGAAGGTCGAGGAACTGCGCCACTGGTACCAGACCTGGTACGTGCCGAACAACGCCACGCTGGTGGTGGTCGGCGACGTGACGCCGGACGAAGTCAAGGCTCTGGCCCAACGCTATTTCGGCCCGATCGCCAAGCGTGATGTGCCGGCCGCGAAGAAACCGCTGGAACTGGCCGAACCGGGCGAGCGCCAGATCACCCTGCATGTGCAAACTCAACTGCCCAGCCTGATGCTCGCCTTCAACGTGCCAAGCATTGCCACCGCCGAAGACAAACGCCTGGTCAATGCCCTGCGCCTGATCTCGGCGCTGCTCGATGGCGGCTACAGCGGACGCATCCCGACGCAACTGGAGCGCGGAGAAGAATTGGTGTCCGGCGGCTCGTCGAGTTACGACGCCTACACCCGTGGCGACAGCCTGTTCACCCTGTCTGCATCGCCAAACACACAGAAACACAAGACCATCGCCCAGGCCGAAGCCGGATTGTGGAAGCTGCTCGATCAGTTGAAAACCACTGCGCCGACGGCCGAAGAGCTAGAACGGGTTCGCGCGCAAGTCATCGCCGGCCTGGTCTACGAGCGCGACTCGATCACCAGCCAGGCCACCGCCATCGGCCAACTGGAAACCGTCGGCCTGTCATGGCAGCTGATGGACACCGAACTGGCCGACCTGGAAAGCGTGACCCCGGAAGATATCCAGAAAGCCGCCAAGCTGTATTTCACCCGCGAACGTCTCAGCGTCGCCCATGTACTGCCTCTGGAGACGACTCATGAGTGAGCGTAAACCCTCCCGCCTGGCCCTGATCGGGCTGATCGCTGCCGCCGTTATCGGCTCTGCCGCGTTCTATCTGTCGCGCTCCGGCGAAACCAGTGCCAGTGAAGCCCTGGACAAAGCCAAGGCCAGCCAGAAACTGCAATCGCTGACCGAGCTCAACGGCAAGGCGCCGGACCACCGCAAGCTGGACGTGCAGACCTGGAACACTGCCGAAGGCACCAAGGTGCTGTTCGTCGAAGCCCATGAGCTGCCGATGTTCGACATGCGCCTGATCTTCGCCGCCGGCAGCAGCCAGGACGGCGATGCACCGGGCCTGGCGCTGCTGACCAATGCCATGCTCAACGAAGGCGTGGCCGGCAAGGACGTCGGCGCCATTGCCCAGGGCTTCGAAGGCCTGGGCGCCGATTTCGGCAACGGTGCTTACAAAGACATGGCAATCGCTTCACTGCGCAGCCTGAGTGCCAAGGACAAGCGCGAGCCGGCCCTGAAGCTGTTCGCCGAAGTCATCGGCAAACCGACCTTCCCGGCTGACTCACTGCTGCGCATCAAGAACCAGATGCTCGCCGGTTTCGAATACCAGAAACAGAACCCCGGCAAGCTGGCGAGCCTGGAACTGATGAACCGCTTGTACGGTGATCACCCATACGCGCATTCCAGCGACGGCACCGCGAAAAGCGTACCGGCGATCACTCAGGCACAACTGCGTGCTTTCCACGAGAAAGCCTACGCAGCGGGCAACGTGGTGATCGCGCTGGTCGGCGACCTGTCCCGCGTGGAAGCCGAAACGATTGCCGCACAGGTTTCCGCTGCCTTGCCCAAAGGTCCGGCGCTGCCAAAAATCGCGCAACCGACTGAGCCGAAGGCGAGCATCGGCCACATAGAGTTCCCGTCCAAGCAGACCAACCTGTTGCTCGCGCAATTGGGCATCGATCGCGACGATCCGGACTACGCGGCGTTGTCCATGGGCAACCAGATTCTCGGTGGTGGCGGTTTCGGCACCCGGTTGATGAGCGAAGTGCGCGAGAAGCGTGGCCTGACCTACGGCGTGTATTCGGGCTTCACCCCGATGCAGGTGCGCGGCCCGTTCATGATCAACCTGCAGACCCGCGCCGAGATGAGCGAAGGCACCCTGAAACTGGTGCAGGACGTCCTGGCCGACTACCTTGAAACCGGCCCGACCGAAAAGGAACTCGACGACGCCAAGCGCGAACTGGCCGGCAGTTTCCCGCTGTCCACCGCCAGCAACGCCGATATCGTCGGCCAACTGGGCGCCATCGGTTTCTACAACCTGCCGTTGAGCCACCTGGAAGAATTCATGCAGCAGTCCCAGGCCTTGACCGTCGAACAGGTCAAAGCCGCCATGAACAAACACCTGGGCACGGACAAAATGGTCATCGTCAGCGCTGGCCCGACCGTGCCGCAAAAGCCGTTACCGGCCCCTACTGATAAACCTTCCGAGCAGCCGCTCGGGGTTCCGGAGCATTAATGGCCAGTCCCAAGAAACCCGCCAAAAACGTCCATAACGGCGTGAACCAGCTGCGCATCATCGGTGGCGAATGGCGCAGCCGCAAACTGAGCTTCCCCGACGCCCCGGGCCTGCGCCCGACGCCGGACCGCGTACGTGAAACCCTGTTCAACTGGCTCGCGCCTTACGTGCCGGGCGCCAAGGTGCTCGACCCCTTCACCGGCAGCGGCGCGCTATTCCTCGAAGCCCTGTCCCGTGGCGCGGCCATGGGCCAGGCGCTGGACGCCAGCAGCATCGCGGTGTCCAGCCTGAAGGAGCACTTGGGCACCCTGCGGTGCACCAACGGCCAGGTCCAGACCGCCGACGCCCTGCGCTATCTTGAAACCCAGACCGCAACGGCCTATGACCTGGTGTTCCTCGACCCGCCGTTCAACCAGAACCTGCTGCCCGCCGTTTGCAAGTTGCTCGAAGAGCGTCAATGGCTGGCCGAAGATGCCTGGGTGTACACCGAAAGCGAAACCGCACCGTCGACCCTGGGCCTGCCGGAGAACTGGCGCCTGCACCGCGAGCAGAAATCCGGGCGGGTTTATTACTCGCTTTGGCAGCGCAACGCTGTCCTGTCCGCATAGCCAACTTCGGGTGGGCATCCACTCACCCGATTACTCCGCAAACATTGTAATTAGAAATATATTTACGCTAGATAGATTTATTACTTGCGAGCCATCTTAGGCGGGCGAAATAACTCGCACAACCGCAAATGGACTTGCAAACCTATGCAACTAAAATACCCCACCACACCAACAAAAGAACTCACTCTCGACAATGGGTTGAAAATCATTACCGGCGAAATCAGTCAAGCTGCCGATGCTTACATCGATCTCGTTTACAAAGTCAGCCGTTGTAACGAATTACCGGAAAACGCAGGTATAAACATCATTCTTGCCAGCTTATTACTTAATGACAACGAATATATACCAAGCCCCGACGGAAAGGAGCCTACTTCATTTCACCTTGATGACTTCACAAGCTACAGGCAGCGTGTACGCCTTGCCGATTTAGACGTAGCCTTCAGCCAACTCGCAACCATGATGTCCGCACCAAAAATGACCGAAGCAACTTTACAGAAAGTCATTCAACGGAAAAATAGCCATCGGGC
Organism: Pseudomonas sp. Pseusp49; assembly: GCF_059491875.1. Lineage (NCBI taxonomy): Bacteria > Pseudomonadati > Pseudomonadota > Gammaproteobacteria > Pseudomonadales > Pseudomonadaceae > Pseudomonas > Pseudomonas sp. Pseusp49. The sequence continues at coordinate 6,416,078 of NZ_CP168514.1, forward strand.
CGCGCGGGATATTTTTATATCCAACTACCTCACACCCCAGGAAGTCACCGAACTACTTTACCCTTTCAGCGGCTACTCCAACAATCCAGACGGCACTCCAACCAGCCTGTCACGCCTTGATCTCGATCAGTTACAGCAATGGCATCAACGATGGTATATACCCAACAATGCAACGCTGATCGTTGTTGGGAATGTAAGCGCCGACAATATTTTCTCTTTGGCAGAACAACATTTCTCCGCGATCCCACACAAACCTCTTGAAGACTTCAAGTACGACAAAGAAGCTGCCGAGCCGGGCAAGCGACACATCGAACTGCGCAAAGACACTAAAGAGCCTCTAGCGATCATGGCGTTCAATCTGCCTGACTTCGATTTTTTAAAAGATAATCCTAACGCTCTCGGCGCCCTGGATATCATCGTGGAGCTTCTGAACAACTACTTCCGGCTTATGCCCGGCGGATCTGGCGCTGCGCGGAAAATCCTCAACCAAAATTCGGGTATTTTTTTCTTAAGCGTCAAGGCTCAATCGGCAGATCAGACTCCAAGTCAATTGGAAAGCGGATTGCGCACTTATCTCAATGAGCTGAAGCGAAATCCAATCGAAGCACAAAGCTTGGAGCACTCTCGTGAAAACATACTTACACGATGGGCTGGATGGGAGCACAACCCATCGGTTTTGCCTATCCTCCTCACCACCTATCACTATGCAAAACTGCCTCTGAATAGTAGGGCGCAAAGATACCAAGCGTTGCTGAACATCACGCCCATGGACATTCAAAATTTCGCCAACACATACTTCACGGAACAGCGAATGACAACAGCCCACATTTTTCCAATGGCCGGTTCACCGGAATAATTCTGTTGCTCATTTTTAAATCCTGCTGTTGAGAGGCGAACAGCAAACCAAGGGGCTGCCGAACCGCAGCCCCGCGCTGGCCCGACCGTGCCGCAAAAGCCGTTACCGGCCCCTACTGATAAACCTTCCGAGCAGCCGCTCGGGGTTCCGGAGCATTAATGGCCAGTCCCAAGAAACCCGCCAAAAACGTCCATAACGGTGTGAACCAGTTGCGCATCATCGGTGGCGAATGGCGCAGCCGCAAACTGAGCTTCCCCGACGCCCCGGGCCTGCGCCCGACGCCGGACCGCGTACGTGAAACCCTGTTCAACTGGCTCGCGCCTTACGTGCCGGGCGCCAAGGTGCTCGACCCCTTCACCGGCAGCGGCGCGCTGTTCCTCGAAGCCCTGTCCCGTGGCGCGGCCATGAGCCAGGCGCTGAACGCCAGCAGCATCGCGGTGTCCAGCCTGAAGGAGCACCTGGGCACCCTGAGGTGCACCAACGGCCAGGTCCAGACCGCCGACGCCCTGCGCTATCTTGCAACCCAGACCGCAACGGCCTATGACCTGGTGTTCCTCGACCCGCCGTTCAACCAGAACCTGCTGCCCGCCGTTTGCAAGTTGCTCGAAGAGCGTCAATGACTGGCCGAAGATGCCTGGGTGTACACCGAAAGCGAATCCGCACCGTCGACCCTGGGCCTGCCGGACAATTGGCGTCTGCACCGCGAGCAAAAATCCGGGCGGGTTTATTACTCGCTTTGGCAGCGCAACGCTGTCCTGTCCGCATAGTCAACTTCGGGTGAGCATCCACTCACCCGATTACTCCGCAAACGTCGTAATTAGACATATATTTACGCTAGATAGATTTATGACTTGCGAGCCATCTTAGGTGGGCGAAATAACTCGCACAACCGCAAATGGACTTGCAAACCCATGCAGCTAAATTACCCCACCACGCCAATAAAAGAACTCACCCTCGACAATGGCTTGAAAATCATTACCGCTGAAATCAGTCAAGCTAGCGATGCTTACATCGATTTCGCTTACAAAGTCAGCAGCTGTAACGAATTACCAGAAAACGCAGGCATCAACATCACTCTTGCCAGCGTATTACTTTCTGACAACGAACATACATCAGGCTCTGACGAAAACGAGCACCTTTCATTTCACTTTGAAGACTTCACGATCTATAGACAGCGTGTACGCCTTGCCGATTTAGACGTAGCCTTCAGCCAACTCGCAACCATGATGTCCGCACCCAAAATGACCGAAGCCTCTTTACAGGCAGTCATTCAAGAGAGCAATAGCCATCGGGCCGCGCGGGATATTTTTATATCCAACTACCTCACACCCCAGGAAGTCACCGAACTACTTTACCCTTTCAGCGGCTACTCCAACAATCCACAAGGCACCCCAACCAGCCTGTCACGCCTTGATCTCGACCAGTTACAGCAATGGCATCAACGTTGGTACATGCCCAACAATGCAACACTGGTCGTTGTTGGAAATGTAAACACCGACAATATTCTCTCATTGGCGGAACAGCATTTCTCCGCGATCCCACACAAACCTCTTGAGGTCTTCAAGTACGACAAAGAAGCAGCCGAACCGGGCAAGCGACATATCGAAGTGCGCAAAGACACTAATGAGCCTCTAGCGATCATGGCGTTCAACCTGCCTGACTTCGATTTTTTCAAAAATGATCCTAACGCTCTTGGCGCCCTGGATATCATCGAGGAGCTTCTGAACAACTACTTCCGGCTTATGCCAGACGGATCTGGCGCTGCGCGGAAAAATCTCAACCAAAATGCGGGCATTTTTTTCTTAAGCGTCAAGGCCCTATCGGCAGATCAAACTCCATGTCAATTGGAAAGCGGACTGCGCACTTATCTCAATAAGCTGAAGCGAAATCCAATCGAAGTAAAAAGTTTGGAGCACGCTCGTGAAAACATACTTACGCGATGGGCCGGATGGGAGCACAACCCTTCGGCTTTGCCCTACCTCCTCACCACCTATCACTATGCAAAACTGCCTCTGGATAGTAGGGCGCAACGATACCAAGCGCTGCTGAATATCACGCCCATGGACATTCAGAATTTCGCCAACACATACTTCACGGAACAGCGAATGACAACAGCCCACATTTTTCCAATGGCGGGCTCACCGGAATAATTCTGTTGCTCATTTTTTAAATCCTGCTGTTGAAAGACGAACAGAAAACCAAGGGGCTGCCGAACCGCAGCCGCTTGGGGAGTGCACTACATAGTTACCGCCTGACACCTTTCCGGATGATCCACAGTGGTTTGCGCAAATACCTGCAAACCACTGAGGATGTACACGGATGAACATCTCCCGCAACACGCTGGTGCTGTCCTTTATTGCCTGGTTGCCGCTCATGGCTGCCGCGGCTTCCCCCCCTGCAACACAAGACTTCTTGCTGGATAACGGTCTCAAGGTCGTCGTGCGCGAGGACCACCGGTCCCCCATCGTCACCGCCCAACTCTGGATCAAGGTCGGCTCAAGCTACGAACTGCCCGGTCAGTCGGGCCTGTCCCACGCCCTCGAACACATGGTGTACAAGGGCAGCAGCAAAGCCTGCGCCGGAGAGTTCGCGGCGATACTGGACAAACTGGGGGCCAGCCAAAACGCCTTTACCGGCACCGACTTCACGGTCTTTCACCAGACACTGTCTTCCGGACGCGCCGGCGTCGCTTTCGAAATACTCGCCGACCTGATGAGCACGGCCGAGCTGGATGCACAGGACTTTACGCCGGAACTCAAGGTCATTCAGGAAGAGCGTCGGATGCGTGTTGATGATGAAATCACCACTTCGGCTCACGAACGACTGAACAGCATTGCCTACCCGACCAGCGGCTACCGCACCTCGACAATTGGCTGGATGCACGACCTGCGACGAATGAACGCCGTGCAATTGCAGCAGTGGTATCAGGCCTGGTACTCGCCGGACAATGCGACGCTGGTGGTCGTTGGCGATGTTTCACCTGAGCGGATCAAGGCGCTGGCACAGCAGTACTTCGGCCACCTGCAGCGGCGTGCAACACCCATGACTCCCGTCCCCATTGAGTTGGCTGATGCCGGCGAGCGGTCATTGACCCTGCATGCACCGATATCGTCCCCGCGCCTGATCATGAGTTTCAACACACCCAGCCTGGCCACGGCTGAAAATCGCCGGAGCGCTCATGCCTTGCGCCTGCTCAATACGTTACTGGCCGGGTCCAACAGCGCGCGGATCAAACAGCAACTGCAACTGAGCGAGGCGATATTTACCGAAGTCCAGGCAGAGTACGACGCCTTCAATCGTGGCGATTCGTTGCTCACTATCAGCACACAGCTCAACCCGGACAAGCTCAACGACCCTGACGAAGTCCTCGCCCGTGTCTGGCAAGTGATCGATTCACTGAAAAGCAAGGCACCGGAACCCGCAGAACTGGAGCGCGCGAAAAACATCCTGATCGCCAACACGGTTTATGCACAGGACGATCTGGAAGCGCAGGCCAGTGCCCTTGGCTTGCTGGAAAGTATCGGCCTCGACTGGCGGTTGGCCGATCAGGATACGGATGAGCTGAACCAGGTCACCCCCAAGGACATTCAACACGCCGCAATCACTTACCTGACGCGTGAGCGCCTGACTACCGCGAAAATCTTGCCGGAGAAAAACAATGGATAAGTTCAAAGGCCTCATCAATGGATTGATCATGGCGGGCATGCTGTTGAGTACTCAGGTCCATGCCGCTGCAACCACGGCACACCGGAAGCCAGGGCTGCAATCACTCAATGAACCACAGACTCCGGCTATCCACCGCACGCTGTCGATCAAGGGCTACAAAACTCACAGCGGGACCAAGATCCTGTTCATCCGCACCCCGGGCCTGCCGATGTTTGATGCCTTGGTGAGCTTTGCCGCCGGCAGCGCCCATACCCCCCATCAACCCGGCCTGGCAGCGGTGACCCTCAGCCTTTTGAATGAGGGCGTGGCAGGCAAGGACGTCAATGCCATACAGGCGACGTTCGATAATCTGGGTGCAAGGATGGACATGGGTATCGGCAAGGACCAGGCCTGGTTTTCCCTGCGCAGCCTGAGTGACGAAACACGGCGTACTCCAGCTTTGGAACTGTTTGCCCAGGTACTCGGCAAACCGCTGTTGCCGCAGGCATCCCTGCCTGCGGTGAAATCCCAACTGCAGTACTTTCTGGACCTCGAGGATCAGTCCCCTGCCACTCAAGCCCGACAAGTGAACCTCGGCCAACTGTTTCCCGACCACGGTTATGCTCAGTCCCTCTACGGCACCCGGGCCGGGCTTGCCTCCATCACCCGCACTCAGGCGCAAGACTTTCATCGCGAGGCTTATGCCGCAGCCAATGCTCAGATCACACTGGTCGGCGACCTCACCGAGGAAGAAGCCCAGCGCATCGGTGCACAGATATCCGCAGCCTTGCCCCTGGGGCAGGCCACTGCCGCGATCCAGTCAGTGACAAGTCCAACGGCCCCGAGTCTGTTGCGGGTTGAGCGACCATCGGCCCAGGCTTACCTGCGCCTTGCCCAGCCAAGTGTCCTGCGCAGCAGTCCGGACTACGACGCGCTGCAGATGGCCATGCGGGTTTTCACCAACCGACTGAGCAATGAACTCCGTGAACGCCGTGGCCTGACCTACCACGTTGAAGCCGGCCTCTCAGCCCTTCAGGCACAAGGGTTGCTGACCATTAAATTACAGACCCCACCCGAGCAGGTCGATGCCGTGCTGGCCCATATCAAGACGATGTTCAGCGACTTCCTGGCCCAAGGGCCGACCCAAGAGGAACTTGACGACAGCCAGCAGCAACTGGCCGGTAACGCACCGTTGAACAGCGCTACCAATGCGCAGATTCTGGACCTGTTGTACGCCATCAGTGCCCACAATCTGCCGCTGGACCTCGACTTCTCCACGCAAGCCGCCTTGACGCTGAACCTCGCATCCATCAAAACCGCGCTCAACCGGCATTACCACGCCGACCAATGGCGCGTTGTCATCCTGGGGCCGAAGGCAGATCAACAACCGCTACCCGCTCCAATCGAAAGCGCAACCAACGCCATGTGTCGCGCACCTGACGAGATTGTGGCAAGTTAGTTACCCCCCGACGACGCGGTCGCGGCGCTGTCCCGCCGCGTCTTCGGGCAGACCCATGAGCACTTTCTCCGAGAATCGCTGTGCACCCGCACCCCGCAATGGCCCAGTCACCGTTCACCCCAGCCTTCGGCCTCGGCAATCCGCACTTGCAAACCTTGTGGGGGCCGCTGTGGCGTAAAACCGTGCACATCGGCCGCGAACGCGAACGCCTGTGGCTTGAAGATGGCGACTTTCTCGATCTGGACTGGCACGGTCCGCACAGCGCCGACGCGCCTTTGGTGCTGGTGCTGCATGGGCTCACCGGGTCCTCGAATTCACCTTATGTCGCCGGCCTGCAAAAAGCCCTGGGTGACCGGGGCTGGGCCAGCGTCGCGCTGAACTGGCGCGGTTGCTCGGGCGAACCCAATCTGCTGCCACGCAGCTACCATTCCGGTGCCAGTGAAGACCTGGCCGAAGCGATCAAACACTTGCGGGCCAAACGACCTCTCGCACCACTCTTTGCGGTGGGTTACTCCCTCGGGGGTAATGTTCTGCTCAAGCATCTGGGCGAAACCGGCAGCGACAGCGGCGTGACGGCCGCCGTTGCGGTATCGGTGCCGTTCCGCCTGGACCAGTGCGCCGACCGCATCGGCCAGGGTTTCTCCAAGGTTTACCAGGCACATTTCATGCGCGAGATGGTCGCCTACATCAAGAACAAACAGCGACAGTTCCAGCACGACGGACGCGAGGATGGACTGGCCGCATTGGCTGCGCTCGGCTCGCTGGAAAACATGCGTACGTTCTGGGATTTCGATGGCCGGGTTACCGCACCGCTGAACGGTTTTGTCGATGCCGAGGACTATTATCGCCGCGCCTCGAGCCGCTACTTCCTCGGCGAGATTCGTACGCCGACCTTGATGATTCAGGCCGCCGACGATCCCTTCGTGTTTCCCCACAGCCTGCCGCACGCCGATGAGTTGTCCGCATCCACGCAATTCGAGCTGCAAGCCAGGGGCGGGCATGTCGGCTTCGTCGACGGCACGCTCAGGCAACCGGGTTACTACCTTGAACGGCGCATCCCCGAGTGGCTGGCCGCCACAGGGCGCGCCTGAGTCATGGACGCTGACCAGGGCGAGTCAATCCACTTCTGGCAAACCCCGCCCCTGGCCGGGGTCGAGTTGTTGTCCGCCCGCTACATCGATCATCGTTTTGCCCCGCATGTGCATGACGGCTATGTGATCGGCATGATCATGGCCGGTGCCCAGCGTTATCGCTATCGCGGTGCCGAACACCTGGCTGGCAGCGGCACGCTGGTGCTGATCAACCCCGACGAATTGCATACCGGCCACAAAGGCACCGAGGATGGCTGGCTTTACCGGGCGTTTTATCCGGACAGCGGGCAGATAACCTCGCTGTTGGCCGAACTCGAACTGCCGACCCACCACCTGCCGGCTTTCGGTGCCACGCTGTATCGCGACCAGGATCTGGTGAACGGCTTCTGCCAACTCCATCGCTTGCTGGAAAGCCCCGCCACCGCCTTGCAGCAACAAACGGTCTGGCGCGAACTGGTGCTGTCGCTGTTGCAGCGTCATGCGGCGGTACCCGATGCCGCTAAACCCGGCAAGGAACACCGGGCCGTGAGCCTGGCCAAGGAATTGCTACACGCGCAACTGGCAGCACCGCCCTCACTGGAGACGCTGGCGGCGGCGGTCAACCTATCGCCCTTCCATTTCGCCCGGGTGTTCCGCCGGGCCACCGGCATGCCGCCGCACACCTGGCTGATGCAACAGCGCATCGCCCGGGCGCGGGCGTTACTGCAGAGTGGCTGTCTGCCGCTGGACGTCGCCATGCAGCTGGGGTTTGCCGACCAGAGCCACCTGAGTCGACAGTTCAAGCAGGTGTATGGGGTTGGACCGGGGGCGTATCGCACAGCTCGGCTTTAAAAAACTAAAAGATCGCAGCCTTCGGCAGCTCCTACATGGTATGAGTACATCTGTAGGAGCTGCCGAAGGCTGCGATCTTTTGATCCTGCTTTTGCCTCATTCGCCTGTGGCTATGCCCCGCGCAGGCTCGTTGATCCACTCACTCCACGACCCGGCATACAACGAACCCAACGGATAACCGGCCAGACACAACGCAAAAAGGTTGTGGCACGCCGTCACGCCGGAACCGCAGTACGCCACCAGATCCTTCGGCGAACGATCGCCCAGTTTTGCGGCAAAGCGCTGCTTGAGCTGATCGGCCGGCAGAAAACGCCCGTCACTGCCCAGATTGTCGGTAAACGCCGCACATTGAGCGCCAGGAATGTGCCCGGCAATCGGATCGATCGGTTCCACTTCCCCCTTGAAACGCGGCAGTGCGCGGGCATCGAGCAGGGTCAGTTCCGGCCGGGAGAGGCGCTTTTGCAGCCGTTCGGCACTGATCAGCAATGCCGTGTCAGGACTGCCGGTGAAGGATCCACGAGTAATCGCCGGCGCATCCAGGCTCAGCGGCAAACCGGCCGCGTGCCAGGCTTTGAGACCGCCATCGAGGATAAATACACCGTCGCGTTTGCCCAACCAGGCCAGCAACCACCAGGCCCGCGCCGCATAGGCCCCCGGACCGTCGTCGTACAGAACCACTTCGCTATCGGCGTTGATGCCCCAGGCCTGCAGGCGCTCGATCAGTTGCGCAGGCTCGGGCAGCGGATGGCGCCCGGTCACGCCCTTGACCACCACGCCACTCAGATCACGCTCGAGGTCGGCGTAGCTCGCACCGGCGATGTGCCCCTCGGCATAGCTGCGCTGACCGTAATCCGGGTCTTCAAGGGCAAAACGACAATCCAGAATCACCAGCCCCGCCTGGTCCTTTTTCAGGTCCAGTGCTTGCGGGCTGATCAGTTGCGCAATGGGCATAACGGGCTCCTGTGATTTTTATCAGACGTCGATCCTACGACACTTCCTCGAGCGCCTGGGCCAGGGGCACGTAAAACTCTTCGAACAAGGCCTTGACCGCATCGCGGGACTGATCCGTGACGAACCCGGCTTCCAGCACCAGCACCTGATAAACCCCGCGTTTAATGGCCTGTTCGCTCAAGTGGCTGGAGTTTTCCCGCGTGGTGCACAGGAAGCGCACCCAGGACGTGAGGATGATCCAGGCATTGAGCGTCAGGGATTCGATCTGCACTTTGTCCATCTCCAGGATACCGGCGGCGACAAAACCTTCGTAGATCGCCGCCCCCTGGATCAGGCAACGCTGGGAGAAACGTCGATAGCGGTCGGCCAGGTCCGGATCACTGTCGAGCAAATGTTCGAGATCGCGATGCAGAAAGCGGTAGCGCCACATCGCCGACAGCAGCTCCTTGAGGTAGAAGCGTTTGTCTTCCACCGTGGCGGCGCGCCCTTGGGGCGGGCGCAGGAAGCTGTCCACCAGGCTTTCGTACTCGCTGAACAGCACGGCGATGATCGCCTGCTTGTTAGGGAAGTGGTAGTACAGGTTGCCCGGGGAAATTTCCATATGGGCAGCAATGTGGTTGGTACTGATGCTGCGCTCGCCCTGCTGGTTGAACAGCTCCAGGCTGTTCTGCACGATGCGCTCGCTGGTTTTGATCCGTGGGGCCATGGCTTGAGCTTAAATTCAGAGTGCGTTGACGGGCATCTTAGATCTATCCGCGAGCGGATAAAACAAAGCTGTTCCAGGATGTCATTTGACTTTTTAGAGCATAGACTCTAAAAAGTACTTCATTACAATAAATCCGGAGCCGACCATGACTGCTGACATTTCCTACCTGCAAAACCTACAGCAGCCGCTGGAAGAGCTTCAGGCCCTGTTTGACGCCCAGCGTGCTGCCTACGCCGCCAACCCGATGCCACCCGCCGCGCAGCGTCAGCAATGGCTCAAGGCCCTGAAGGATTTATTGAACAGCGAACGCCAGGCCTTGATCGACGCGATCAGCCAGGACTTCAGCCATCGCAGCGCCGATGAAACCCTGGTTGCCGAACTGATGCCCAGCCTGCACGGTATCCATTACGCCAGCAAACGCCTCAAGGGCTGGATGCGAGCTTCGCGGCGCAAGGTCGGTGTCGCTTTCCAGCCCGCCTCTGCCAAAGTCGTTTACCAACCGCTGGGCGTGGTCGGGGTCATCGTGCCGTGGAACTACCCGCTGTACCTGGCCATCGGTCCGTTGGTCGGCGCGCTGTCGGCGGGCAACCGGGTGATGCTCAAGCTCAGTGAGTCGACCCCCGCGACCGGCCTGCTGATGAAGCAACTGCTGGCGCGCATCTTCCCCGAAGACCTGGTGTGCGTGGTCCTTGGCGAGGCAGACATTGGCGTGGCGTTTTCACGTCTGCCGTTCGATCACCTGCTGTTCACCGGCGCCACCAGCATCGGCAAACACGTGATGCGCGCCGCTGCGGAAAACCTGACCCCGGTGACCCTTGAGCTGGGCGGCAAGTCCCCGGCCATCGTTTCCCGCGATGTACCGCTCAAGGACGCCGCCGAGCGCATCGCCTTCGGTAAAACCCTGAACGCCGGCCAGACCTGCGTGGCCCCGGACTATGTGCTGGTGCCGGAGGATCGCGTGGGCGGTTTCGTCGAAGCCTACCGCTCTGCCGTCCGCGGGTTTTATCCGACGCTGGCCGACAATCCGGACTACACCGCGATCATCAATGAGCGACAACTGGCGCGCCTCAACGGCTATATCAGCGACGCCACCAGCAAGGGTGCGCTGCTGATGCCGCTGTTCGACCAGGGCCAGGGTCGCCGCATGAGCCATAGCCTGCTGCTCAATGTCACTGACGAGATGACGGTGATGCAGGACGAAATCTTCGGGCCGCTGTTGCCGATCGTGCCGTACAAGGATCTGGACCAGGCCTTTGCCTACATCAATCAACGCCCGCGCCCACTGGCGCTGTACTACTTCGGCTACGACAAGCGCGAACAACAGCGCGTGCTGCACGAAACCCACTCCGGCGGCGTGTGCCTGAACGACACGCTGCTGCACGTCGCCCAGGACGACATGCCGTTCGGCGGCATCGGTGCCTCGGGCATGGGTCACTACCATGGCCATGAAGGCTTCCTGACCTTCAGCAAGGCCAAGGGTGTCTTGATCAAGCAGCGGTTCAACGCGGCGAAACTGATTTACCCGCCGTATGGCAAATCGATCCAGAAGCTGATCCAGAAGCTGTTCATCCGCTAACGATCATCACCGCCGGGAAATAACAAGAATGAATCCCAGTCTGTCCGATACACCCGCGCTGTCACGGCGCGGGTTGCTTAAATTCAGCCTCGGCGCCAGCGCCTTTCTCGCCACTGCCGGGTTGGGCGCCAGCCTCAGCGGCTGTTCGGCGAGCGCCCCGGCCAGTGGCTTCGTCACACTGCGCAGCGGCGACCTGCTGTTCTTGCGAGCGTTGATTCCGGTCATGCTCGACGGCGCCGTGACCTCCGAACGGATGCCCGAGGCTGTCGAAGGCACACTCAAAAGCCTGGATTACAACCTCGCGCGTCTGTCGCCGGAAATGCTCAAACTGACCCGCCAACTGTTCGATGTGCTGGGCATGGCCGTCACCCGCGGACCGTTGACCGGGATCTGGGGCAGCTGGGCAAACGCCAGCGCCGACGATATCCGGCAATTCCTCGATCGTTGGGAAAACAGCTCGTTGAGCCTGTTGCGCATGGGCCACAGCTCTTTGCTGCAACTGGTGATGATGGCCTGGTACGGTCGCAAGGAATCGTGGGCGCATTGCGGGTATCCCGGGCCGCCTACTGTCTGAAATCGAGTCGCCCCCTTCGCGGGCAAGCCCGCTCCCACATTGACCGCGTGCCCCTGTGGGAGCGGGCTTGCTCGCGAAGGCGTCAGTCTTATCACCACAGCACCTGAACCATAATAAAAAGAGAACCCGAAGATGCCCGTACCCGATCCGTTTCGCGAAGGCATGGCCCGAGGCTGGAAAACCTACAACGGCTCACAACTGACCCAGGACCTGACACTCGAAGCAGACGTGGCGATCATCGGCAGCGGTGCTGGCGGCGGCACCACCGCCGAAATCCTCAGCGCGGCCGGTTACAAAGTGCTGCTGATCGAGGAAGGCCCGCTCAAGACCAGCAGCGACTTCAAGCTGCTCGAAGACCAGGCCTACAGCAGCCTCTATCAGGAAGGCATCGGCCGCATGAGCAAGGATGGCGCAATCACCATCCTCCAGGGCCGGGCGGTGGGCGGCACCACGCTGATCAACTGGACCTCCAGTTTCCGCACCCCGGAACCGACCCTGGAACACTGGGCCAAAGAGCACAACGTCAAGGGTCACAGCCCGGCGGACATGGCGCCGTGGTTCGAGAAAATGGAGCAGCGCCTGGGCGTCGCGCCTTGGATGGTGCCGCCCAACGCCAACAATGATGTGATCCGCAAGGGCTGCCAGGAACTGGGTTACAGCTGGCACGTCATCCCGCGCAACGTTCGCGGCTGCTGGAACCTCGGTTACTGCGGCATGGGCTGCCCGACCAACGCCAAGCAATCGATGATGGTCACCACCATTCCGGCGACCCTGGAAAAAGGCGGCGAACTGCTTTACCTGGCCCGCGCCGAAAAACTCACGATCAGCGGCGACAAGATCACCGGCCTGCACTGTTCGGCGATGGATGAACGCTGCGTCGCACCGACCGGGCGCACCATCACGGTCAAGGCGCGGCATTTCGTGCTGGCCGGTGGCGGCATCAACAGCCCGGCCTTGCTGATGCGCTCCGGGGCACCCGACCCGCACAAGCGCCTGGGCAAACGTACGTTCCTGCATCCGGTGAACATGTCCGCCGCGTTGTTCGACGAAGTCGTCAACCCGTTCTACGGCGCGCCGCAGTCGATCTATTCCGACCATTTCCAGTGGCAGGACGGCACAACCGGCAAAATGTCCTTCAAACTGGAGGTCCCGCCATTGCATCCGGCGCTGGCCGCCACCTTGCTCGGCGGTTTCGGCCAGGAGAATTCGCAACACATGGCTAACCTGCCCCACACCCACGCCATGCTGGCGTTGCTACGGGACGGCTTTCACCCGGACAGCCCCGGTGGCAGCGTCGAATTGCGCAGCGACGACACACCGGTGCTGGATTACCAGCTCTCACCTTACGCTTGGGACGGCTTGCGCCGGGCCTTTCATACCATGGCCGAGATCCAGTTTGCCGGTGGCGCCAGGGCCGTGATGCCGATGCACGCCGACGCCCGTTACGTGAAGACCCTCGCCGAAGCCCGTACGCTGATCGATGGCCTGAGCCTGGAGTTGTACCGCACACGCCTGGGCAGTGCCCATGTGATGGGCGGCTGCGCCATGGGTGAAGACCCGACAAACGCAGTGACCGACAGCCTCGGCCGACACCATCAGTTGGGCAATCTGTCGATCCACGACGGCTCGCTGTTCCCCACCAGCATTGGCGCCAATCCGCAATTGTCGGTCTACGGACTGACGGCACAACTGGCGACTTCCCTGGCCGAGCGTTTAAAAAACTCATGAAAATGACGATTATTCCCATCGTCTATAGTGCTTTCTTACCCAACAGGCGACTTGGCCGACCGGGAAGGCTGCGATACCATCCGACTCCCCAACGGATTCCCGCCAGGACGACGCGATGAACCGAGTGTTGTACCCAGGTACCTTCGACCCTATTACCAAGGGCCATGGCGATCTGGTCGAACGCGCCTCGCGCCTGTTCGATCACGTGATCATCGCCGTCGCGGCCAGCCCGAAGAAAAACCCGCTGTTTCCTCTGGAACAACGGGTGGAACTGGCGCGCGAGGTCACTAAACATCTGCCGAACGTTGAAGTCGTCGGTTTCTCGACGCTGCTGGCGCATTTCGCCAAAGAGCAGAATGCCAACGTGTTCCTGCGTGGTTTGCGTGCGGTGTCGGACTTCGAATACGAATTCCAGCTGGCCAACATGAACCGCCAACTGGCGCCGGATGTGGAAAGCCTGTTCCTGACCCCGTCCGAGCGTTACTCGTTCATTTCCTCGACGCTGGTCCGTGAAATTGCGGCCCTGGGTGGCGATATCACCAAGTTCGTACACCCTGCGGTGGCGGACGCACTGACCGAGCGATTCAAGAAATAACCCCGCAATACTGTAGGAGCGAGCCTGCTCGCGATGGACGTCAACGATAACGCGGGAAACCTGACACCCCGCGGCGTTCTCGGCTTCATCGCCAGCAAGCTGGCTCCTACAGTGCGTCGCCCCTGCGTGCAACACAGGCGCCAATGCGGCACAATTGTACGCATTGGTTTATTGCGCCCGGGCCTGCCGCCCCGGCTGGAGTTAGCATGTCCCTGATCATCACCGACGATTGCATCAACTGCGACGTCTGCGAACCCGAGTGCCCGAACGCCGCCATTTCCCAGGGCGAAGAGATCTACGTGATCGACCCGAACCTGTGCACCCAGTGTGTCGGCCACTACGACGAACCGCAGTGCCAGCAGGTCTGCCCGGTGGATTGCATTCCACTGGACGAAGCCCATCCGGAGACTGAAGAACAGTTGATGGAGAAGTACCGCAAGATTACCGGCAAGGCTTGACGCACCAAAAGATCGCAGCCTGCGGCAGCTCCTACAGAAAACACAATTCCCCTGTAGGAGCTGCCGAAGGCTGCGATCTTTTGACTTTCAGCTCTGACAACGCGGGCAAAAAACGCTGGCACGCTGCCCCAGCTTCACTTCCCGCAGCCCCGTGCCACAGACCTTGCAGTGTTCGCCACCACGGCCGTACACGAACAGTTCCTGCTGGAAATAACCAGGCTGACCGTCACCACCGATAAAGTCCCGCAGCGTGGTACCGCCGCGCTCGATGGCAGCCGCCAGGATGCGCTTGATCTCGATGGACAGTTTCAAATACCGCGCACGGGAAATGCTCTTGGCTTCACGACGCGGGTCGATTCCAGCGGCGAACAACGCTTCGGTCGCGTAGATATTGCCGACGCCCACCACCACCGCGTTATCCATGATGAACGGCTTGACCGCCATCGAACGGCCACGGGACTGCTGGAACAGGCGCTCGCCGTCGAACAGGTCGGTCAGCGGTTCCGGCCCCAGGCGAATCAGCAATTCGTGATTGAGCGGGTCGAGGCTCCAGAGCATGGCGCCAAAGCGCCGCGGATCGGTGTAACGCAGGGCCAGGCCCGACTCCAGCTCGATGTCCACATGCTCATGCTTGGCCGCCGGCAACCCGGCCTCCACCAGGCGCAAGTTGCCTGACATGCCCAAATGGCTGATCAAGGTGCCGACTTCGGCGTTGATCAGCAGGTACTTGGCGCGCCGCTCCACCAATACGATGCGCTGGCCGGACAGGCGCACATCGAGGTCCTCGGGGATCGGCCAGCGCAGACGGCGATCTCGCACGATCACCCGGCTGACGCGCTGGCCTTCCAGGTACGGCGCGATGCCGCGACGGGTGGTTTCGACTTCTGGCAATTCAGGCATGGTGCTCTCGGATCAGGCGCATGGCCTGGAAAGGTCCGACACTCAGCGATGAGTGCCGAGGTCGCGGATCGTCTGCTTGAGCGTCTCGAAGTCGTAATCCGAGAGGCCGACATAATCGAGCACCAGCGGCGCGATGCTGTTCCACTCGTGATCTTCGGCCTGATTGCCCAGCACCCGATGCGACGCGCAAATGTGCTCGGCCATTTTCAGGATCGCCAACAGGTTCTTCAACGAACTGTTGCGCGAAGTCTCATCGCTGAATACCGCCAACGCATTGTGATGATTGGCGATCGCCGCGCTCACATGTTCCGGCAGACGCCAGGACTTGGCCGTGTAATAGCCGACCACCGAGTGATTGGTATTGAACACCTGATTCTCCGTGTCCACCACCCGGCATTCGGCACTGGCGTTGGCATAGGCCTGCTCCAGAACCCCCATGTAGTCGGGGAAACGCTGGAGCATCAAGGGCACGCCACAGTCGTGGAACAGGCCCAGGGCATAGGCCTCGTCGCCACTTTCAACGCCGATGCGCTTGGCCAGGGTCAGGCAAGTCATGGCCACGTCCTGAGCGGTGTCCCAGAAACGGTTCAGGGTGACAATGGTGTCGTCATTCATCTCGCCCTTGATCGACTGTGCATTGATCAGGTTGATGACCGAGCGGCTACCCAGCAGATTGACCGCGCGCTGGATCGAGGCAATCTTGTTGCTCAACCCGTAATACGGCGAATTGACGATCTTCAGCAGAGAACCGGAAAGGCCCGGATCCTGGGATATCAGCTTGGCAATGACTTCCAGATCCGGGTCGGGCATGTACTGCTCCATCTGCAAATCCACCATGATCTGCGGCTGGGCCGGTACGCTGATGCCCTGCAGGGCTTGTTGGATCTGTTCGGAAGTCAGCTCTTGGGACATAGGTACACACTCTGGGTCAGACGGCGATTCTAACCTTTATGAAGTTGGATCCGACATACCAAATCGCACTCTGTGGCGAGGGGGCTTGCCCCCGTTCGGTTGCGCAGCAGCCGCCAAGCAGGCGAATGGGATGTGTCTGATATACCGTAGTTGCAGATTTCAGGGCCGCTTCGCGACCCAACGGGGGCAAGCCCCCTCGCCACATGTCCACTTGCAGGCCAATCCGGGGTCCCAACACGCTATACTCCCGCTCTTTTTTCCGGAGCGACGACATGTCCCTGCCTAGCCTGCGCCTCAAAGCCAACGCCGACCGTCGTCTGCGCAACGGTCACTTGTGGGTCTACAGCAACGAAATCGATGTAGCCGCTACGCCTTTGCACGGTTTCAAGGCCGGTGACCAGGCGATCCTCGAAGCCGCCGGCGGCAAGCCGCTGGGCATCGTTGCCATGAGCCCGAACAACCTGATCTGCGCCCGAGTGCTGTCGCGCGACATCAAGCTGCCGCTAGACAAATCGCTGCTGGTGCACCGCCTGAACGTGGCCCTGTCCCTGCGCGAGCGCCTGTTCGACAAGCCGTTCTATCGCCTGGTCTACGGCGACTCCGACCTGCTGCCAGGCCTGGTGGTCGACCGTTTCGGCGACATCCTGGTGGTGCAGATCGCCTCGGCGACCATGGAAGCCCACAAAGACGACGTGATTGCAGCACTGACCCAAGTGCTCAAGCCAAGCGGCATCCTGTTCAAGAACGACTCCGCCGCCCGTGACGCCGAAGGCCTCACCCGCTACGTCGAAACCGTGTTCGGCCTGGTGCCGGAGTGGGTCGCGCTGGAAGAAAACGGCGTGAAATTCGAAGCGCCAGTCATCCAGGGTCAGAAAACCGGCTGGTTCTACGACCACCGCATGAACCGCGCACGCCTGGCGCCGTACGCCAAAGGCAAACGCGTGCTGGACCTGTACAGCTACATCGGCGGCTGGGGCGTACAGGCTGCCGCGTTCGGCGCCAGCGAAGTGTTCTGCGTCGACGCCTCGGCCTTCGCCCTTGACGGCGTCGAGCGCAACGCCGCGCTGAACGGCTTCGCCGAGAAAATGACCTGCATCGAAGGTGACGTGTTCGAAGCCCTCAAAGAACTGAAAGCCAGCGAAGAACGCTTCGACGTGATCGTGGCCGACCCGCCGGCGTTCATCAAACGCAAGAAAGACATGAAAAACGGCGAAGGCGCCTACCGCCGCCTGAACGAGCAAGCCATGCGCCTGCTCACCAAGGACGGCATCCTGGTCAGCGCATCCTGCTCGATGCACCTGCCGGAAGACGACCTGCAGAACATCCTGTTGACCAGCGCCCGCCACCTGGACCGCAATATCCAGATGCTGGAACGTGGCGGCCAGGGGCCGGATCATCCGGTGCATCCGGCGATTGCGGAAACCCGTTACATCAAGAGCATTACTTGCCGCTTGCTGCCAAACAGCTAAAACGCTGGCGCTCCCGTACTGGGCTGAACCAGTGCGGGAGCGATGCCCCGCCCAACACAGACAAGAACATTCCTACAGCTGATCAGGAACGATCCCACTGCCCAGCAGATTGACTTCGCCCGCCATCAAACCAATCCTCGACTCCTCGCAAAGTTCGAGTAAATGGGCTGATGACACACTCAGAAGACACTGCAAAAAAATCATCAGCCATTCTACTGCTGCTGACCATGACGCTGCTGAGCGTCTTTCCCCTTGATGTTTTGCTCCCTTCCTTTCCCGCTCTGGCCAAACACTTTCGGACCACGACTGCGGATATTTCCCTGTCCATCAGCCTCTTCGCTGTCGGCATCTCTCTGTCTCAGCTACTGATCGGCCCCCTATCCGATGTTATCGGCCGAAAAGGGCTATTACTGGCGGGTATGGCGGTATCGATTGTCGGTGCAACTGGGTGCATCCTGACCTCCGAATACGTCTGGTTTCTGTTTTTTCGGATGCTGCAGGCCATCGGCTGCGGTTGCTTCGTGCTGTCGCAGGCGCTGGTCCAGGATCTGTTTGAAGGCAAGGAGCGGGATCGGCTGCGGATTCTGATGGTCACTGCCAGCGGGGTATTCATTTCCGTCTCGCCGTTGTTGGGCAGTGTCTTGCAGCAAGCACTTGATTGGCCCGGTAGCTTTTTCCTGTTTATAGCCTTGGCCGTCGTCGTGTTTCTGAAGGCGTGTTTCATGCTGGAAGACCAGCGACCTGCCGTGACCTCACGCCAGAACATTTTCCACGCCTATCGTCGGGTGTGTGGCAATGCGAGCTTCTTGGGCTATTGGTTGATCGCGGCCATCGCTTTTACCTGCCATTTTTCCTTTATCGTCGTTTCGCCGTTGATCTTCATGGATCAGCTACGCATGTCGCCCTATGCATTCTCCCTGACCCTTCTGCTCTATGGCGCGGCTTATATCATTGGAGGCATCGCCGCCCGGATGCTTTCCAGCCGGATAACACCCAATACTCAAATCATCGTCGGCTTGGGCCTGATTTTCTTCTCGGGAGTGGTGATGCTTTTACTCGCAAGCAGGCTTGGACTTTCGATCCTGACGGTATTGGTGCCGATGATCATCTGCACCGCCGGCACGACCATTGCCCGCCCCATTGCCACATCCAAAGCGATGGACGTGTTTGAGGACAACGCCGGCACTTCGGCGTCGGCCGGGAACACACTGGTTTTCATTTTTGGCGGCTTGACCAGCGCATTGATCAATCTAAGTGGTATAGATCTGCAAACGACCCTGGCACTGGCGTTCCTGCTGCTCAGCGCGGTGGCGCTCGGCCTTAATACCCTGATCAATCGCCGCCCTTCCTGTAGGAGCGAGCTTGCTCGCGATGGTCGTCAACGATAACGCGGGGAACCTGATACCCCGCGGCGTCTTTGAATTCATCGCGAGCAGGCTCGCTCCTACAGGTGCAGGACACATCCTGATCCACTACCGAAGCGACAATCTCCCACCCCACGCCTACCGTTTTCTCTTCCCATCACCGAAGAGGACAACGGAATGTCCAATACGCCAAAAGCCCATCTATTACGCACAGGTCGGCACTCGCAATCCGGTCGCATCTATCACCTGACCGCTGTCACCCATGAACGACAACCATTCTTCCAGGATTGGCGCACTGGCCGCTTTTTGGTGCACGAGTTCAGAAGGGCTCAGGAAGCCGGCCATGCCACGTCAATAGCCTGGGTAGTCATGCCGGATCACTTCCACTGGCTGATTGAATTGCACAACGGCGATTTACCGAAACTGGTGCAAGCCACCAAATCTCGCTGCACACGCCTCATCAATCAGCAACGGGATCTACATGCTCCTGTATGGCAAAAGGGCTACTTCGACCGAGCCCTGCGTCGCGAGGAAGATCTGAAAGCCATCGCCCGATACATCATCGCCAACCCCCTACGCGCAGGCCTCGTCGACCATATCGGCGGCTACCCACTCTGGGACGCCATCTGGCTCTGACGCACAAATCACTGTAGGAGCGAGCCTGCTCGCGATGGTCGTCAACGATAACGCGGGAAACCCGGTACCCCGCGGCGCTCTCAGGTTTATCGCGAGCAGGCTCGCTCCTACAGGAAATGGAGTGCCCGCACGTCTTGTGAATGCTACCTCCAGGTTTGCAGGCATTCCCTCCAGCCGCCAGCCGTGTAGAATCGCGAACATTCATCGCCAGTCATCCCCGGCGGGTTTATGAGCTCAAGCTGAAGCGCGCGGCGATCCCGCAAAGTTATCGGCAACTTCCGGACACGCGGCCATTTCTGAGTGTTCCAGACGTCAATAGAAGCTCACTTCCCTTTTGATACCTGATTAGCCGCCCGGAGTGCTTCATGCCTGATTACCGCTCGAAAACATCCACCCACGGCCGCAACATGGCCGGCGCCCGCGCACTGTGGCGCGCCACGGGGATGAAAGATGACGACTTCAAGAAGCCGATCATCGCCATTGCCAACTCGTTCACCCAGTTCGTACCGGGCCACGTGCACCTCAAGGACCTGGGGCAACTGGTCGCCCGCGAGATCGAACGCGCTGGCGGCGTGGCCAAGGAGTTCAACACCATCGCTGTCGATGACGGCATCGCCATGGGCCACGACGGCATGCTGTATTCGCTGCCGAGCCGCGAGATCATCGCCGACTCCGTCGAGTACATGGTCAACGCCCACTGCGCCGACGCCATCGTGTGCATTTCCAACTGCGACAAGATCACCCCTGGCATGCTGATGGCGTCCCTGCGCCTGAACATCCCGGTGATCTTCGTCTCCGGCGGCCCGATGGAAGCCGGCAAGACCAAACTCGCCTCCCACGGCCTCGACCTGGTCGACGCCATGGTGATCGCCGCCGACTCCAGCGCTTCTGACGAGAAAGTCGCTGAGTACGAGCGCAGTGCCTGCCCGACCTGCGGTTCGTGCTCCGGCATGTTCACCGCCAACTCGATGAACTGCCTGGTTGAAGCGCTGGGCCTGGCCTTGCCGGGCAACGGTTCGACCCTGGCCACCCACAGCGACCGCGAGCAGCTGTTCCTGCAGGCTGGCCGCACCATCGTCGAGCTGTGCAAGCGTTACTACGGCGAGAACGACGAGTCGGTGTTGCCGCGCAACATCGCCAACTTCCAGGCCTTTGAAAACGCCATGACCCTGGACATCGCCATGGGCGGTTCCACCAACACCATCCTGCACTTGCTGGCCGCTGCCCAGGAAGCCGAGATCGATTTCGACCTGCGCGACATCGACCGTCTGTCCCGTCACGTACCGCAACTGTGCAAGGTCGCGCCGAACATCCAGAAGTACCACATGGAAGACGTGCACCGCGCTGGTGGCATCTTCAGCATCCTCGGTTCGCTGGCCCGTGGCGGCCTGCTGCACACCCAGCTGCCGACCGTGCACAGCCGCAGCATGGAAGAAGCCATCGCCAAGTGGGACATCACCCAGACCAACGACGAAGCCGTGCATCACTTCTTCAAGGCCGGTCCGGCGGGCATCCCGACGCAAACCGCGTTCAGCCAGTCGACCCGTTGGGAAACCTTGGACGACGACCGTGAAAACGGCTGCATCCGCAGTGTCGAGCACGCTTACTCGAAAGAGGGCGGCCTGGCCGTGCTCTACGGCAACATCGCCCTGGACGGCTGCGTGGTGAAAACCGCTGGCGTCGACGAGTCGATCCATGTCTTCGAAGGCAACGCGAAGATCTTCGAAAGCCAGGACAGCGCCGTGCGCGGCATCCTCGCCGACGAAGTGAAGGAAGGTGACATCGTCATCATTCGCTACGAAGGTCCGAAAGGCGGCCCGGGCATGCAGGAAATGCTCTACCCGACCTCGTACCTGAAATCCAAAGGCCTGGGCAAAGCCTGCGCCCTGCTCACCGACGGCCGCTTCTCCGGCGGCACCTCGGGCCTGTCCATCGGCCACGCTTCGCCTGAAGCGGCTGCCGGCGGCGCAATCGGCCTGGTGCAGGACGGCGACAAGGTGCTGATCGATATTCCGAACCGCTCGATCAACCTGTTGGTCAGCGACGAAGAACTGGCCACTCGCCGGGTCGAGCAGGACAAGAAAGGCTGGAAACCGGTTGAGGTGCGTCCACGTAAAGTGACCACCGCACTGAAAGCCTACGCCCTGCTGGCCACCAGTGCCGACAAGGGTGCTGTGCGTAACAAGGCGATGCTTGACGGGCTTTGATGCTTGATCGCTGAACAAAAAATACCCCGCCAAGTGCGGGGTATTTTGTTTCCACAGCTCCTACAGGGGATTTTCAAACCGGGGTTATTGGATTTCTTCGGGTTTGACGATGACCCAGTTCTTGTCGGCAGTCACCGTCAAGCCTTCCTTCGCCTGGGCCGCGGCGTTCTTGGCCATCATGCCCTGGATCTGGGTCATGTATTTGTCCTTGCGGTTGACCCACAGGTGGATGCCGCCCTTGGCCACGTCAACGCTGTGGAACAGCATGTAGCCGTCGCTGCTCGGGGTATCGCCGCCCACCAGCACCGGTTTTTTCCACTGATCGATGTAGGTCAGGATCGCCGCCTGCTTGCCGGCCATCCAGGTCGCCGGGGTCCACAGGTACGGGGTCAGTTCGAGGCCGAGGTTGGCCTTCTCGTCATATTTGCCGTCAGTGATCTGCTTGCGCGCGGTGGTCAGTTCGCCCGTCTTCGGGTCCTTGAGCAGCAGCGACACGCCGATCACGTTTTGCGGTTTGACGTTGTAGCCGTACTTCGGATCGGCCGCGACCATGCGCACCAGTTCTTCGGAGGCGGCGGTCATCACGTAGACCTCGATGCCGTTCTCCATCAGTTTGTTGTACAGCTCCTGCTGGCCGGTGAAGATTTTCGGCGGGTTGACGTCGAGTTTCTTGACCACGTCGCCTTCGTAATAAGTCGCCGGCACCGGCTTGCCGGACGCCATCATCTCGTCGACATAGCCCTTGAGCTCCTTGAGGGTAAAGCCGGAGAAGACCTGAGCGACCCATGGATAGCAAACCATGTCGTCGACTTCGCAGAGGCGGTAGTAGTAGCTGAACAGGCTTTCCTTGTGGTCGGCGGTGTCCTTGAACGGCATCAGCTTCAGGGAGGGATCGAGCTTGTCGCGGGTGATCAGGCCCTTGTTCTCCATGAACGGCAGCAACGACTCTTCGAGGTCGTAGCGGTAACTGGTGTTGTCCATGTCGAACACCGCGTAGTTACCCTTGTTGGCGTTGGCGGCGATCATCGCGTCCAGCGCCTTGGCCTGATCGGCTGGCCAGTGTTTCAGATCCGTTGCGAAAACCTGGCCGGCAAGGCCCAGGCAAAGTGCTGCAGCCAGTAATTTCGGTGCGAACTTCATTGGCGTTTCTCCCTGAATGTGAAAGAGATCGACGCTAACAAATAAGTGTGACAGTCCTCGTCTGTCAGCGACCGCCCGCGTCCCTTTCGCGCCAGCTGCATTTCTGACAGCGACACCCGCTTATTCCAAAAACGACGGATATCATACGTTTTTGATATTAATTCATTAGTTTTCAAGCTGTTAGGCTTTCCGGTTCGCGGTTGCCCAAGGGTGCAACCAGCACAAGTCTTATCGGAGTCTTCATGAATCTGCCGCTGTTCCTCAACCTGCTGGTGTTCCTCGCTTTGCTCTTCGGCCTGGCGCAAACCCGCCACACGACATGGAGCCTGGCGAAAAAAGTCCTGCTCGCGCTGGGGCTGGGCGTGGCGTTCGGTGTGGCGTTGCACACGGTCTACGGTGCCGGCAACCCGGTACTGAAAGCCTCGATCGGTTGGTTCGATCTGGTGGGCAACGGCTATGTGCAATTGCTGCAAATGATCGTGATCCCGCTGGTGTTCGCCTCGATCCTCAGCGCCGTGGCCCGTCTGCACAACGCCTCGTCGTTGGGCAAGATCAGCATCCTGACCATCGGCACGCTGCTGTTCACCACGGCCATCGCCGCGCTGATCGGCATCGGCCTGACCAACCTGTTCGGCCTGACCGCCGAAGGCCTGGTGGCCGGCACTCAGGAAATGGCGCGCCTGCAAACCATCCAGACCGACTACGCCGGCAAGGTCGCCGACCTGAATGTGCCGCAGCTGCTGCTGTCGTTCATCCCGCAAAACCCCTTCGCCGATCTGGCGCGGGCCAAGCCGACGTCGATCATCAGCGTGGTGATTTTCGCTGCGTTCCTGGGTGTCGCGGCGCTGCAACTGCTCAAGGATGATGCCGAGAAAGGTCAGAAAGTGATCAACGCCATCGACACCCTGCAAGCCTGGGTGATGCGTCTGGTGCGCCTGGTGATGAAGCTGACCCCGTACGGTGTGCTGGCGCTGATGACCAAAGTGGTCGCCGGTTCCAACCTGCAAGACATCATCAAGCTCGGCAGTTTCGTGGTGGTGTCCTACATCGGCCTGGGCTTGATGTTCGTGGTGCATGGCGTGCTGGTGTCGGCCGCCGGGATCAACCCGCTGCGGTTCTTCCGCAAGATTTGGCCGGTACTGACGTTTGCCTTCACCAGCCGCTCCAGCGCAGCGACGATTCCGTTGAGCATCGAAGCGCAGACCAGCCGCCTGGGCATCCCGCAATCCATCGCCAGTTTCGCCGCCTCGTTCGGCGCGACCATTGGCCAGAACGGCTGTGCCGGTCTGTACCCGGCGATGTTGGCGGTGATGGTGGCGCCGACCGTGGGCATCAACCCGCTGGATCCGCTGTGGATTGCGACGCTGGTGGCGATTGTGACGCTGAGCTCGGCCGGTGTGGCCGGTGTCGGTGGCGGCGCGACCTTTGCCGCGTTGATCGTGCTGCCGGCGATGGGCTTGCCGGTGTCACTGGTGGCGTTGCTGATTTCGGTCGAGCCACTGATTGATATGGGGCGTACGGCGCTGAACGTGAGTGGTTCGATGACGGCCGGGGCGATCACCAGTCAGGTGATGCAGCAGACGGACAAGGCACTGCTGGATGCGGATGAGCATTCGGCGTTGGCGCACGCTTGACTGTTTAGCCAGGATCAAAAGATCGCAGGCTTCGCCAGCTCCTGCAGGGGAATTGCGTTCACCCTGTAGGAGCTGCCGCAGGCTGCGATCTTTAAGCCTTTTCCCACACTTCGAAGCTGTACGCCGGCTTACCGTCTAATGCCGGGTTTTCAACGTTGGAAACCAGTTTCCATTCCTTCAAATCAAACTCCGGAAACCACGCATCCCCTTCCGGGTTCAGCGCCACGCGGGTCAGGTACAACCGGTCAGCCTGCGCCAGCCCTTGCGCATACAACTGCGCGCCGCCAATCAGCATCAACTCATCGACGCCCTGTTCCTTCGCCCATGCTTCGGCGCGAACGACGGCGGCTTCCAGCGACGGATAAACCTCCGCGCCTTCGAGCTGCAGATCCGCCTGACGACTGACCACGATGTTCAGGCGGCCCGGCAGCGGACGACCGAGGGAATCCCAGGTCTTGCGCCCCATGATGATCGGCTTGCCGAGGGTGGTGGCCTTGAAATATTTGAAGTCCCCCGGCAAGTGCCAGGGCATGCTGTTATCGACGCCGATCACACGGTTTTCACCGAGGGCTGCGATCAGGCTGAGGGGGAGTGATTTAGTCATGCCGGCGAGGATACCAGAGCCTCGCTTTCGCCGATAAGCGCCACAGCGGTTATGCTCACAGCTCATTTAAGCGACGGGATGCCGCGTGACTGAACTCAATACCCTCTGGCTGACAGAAACCATCCGCCTGCGCGAAGAACACGCAGGTCCACTGGAAGACCTGGAAGCCAACCGACTGGCCCGCAGCGCCGGCGGCGATTTGCCGGCGCGCATTCAACGCCGCGCCCTGTGGCTGGCTGAACGCGATGGCCTGACGACAGCCCTCAATCACTGGCTGCAAGGCTCGCGGCTGGCGCTGCTGGTGTTGGCGGTACTGGCCGTGATCAGCGGCGCCGGCCTTGCCTTCGCGGCTATGGGCGACGGCCTGCACCCGGTGAATGTGTTCTGGGCCTTGGGCAGCCTGCTCGGGCTCAATCTGGTCCTGCTGCTGAGCTGGGCCCTGGGGCTGGTATTTGCCGGCGAACACGGCGCCAGCCTCGGACGCCTGTGGCTATGGCTCAGTGAAAAACTCGCTCGTGACGCCAAGGCCGCGCAGTTGGCCCCCGCCCTGCTCCTGTTACTGCAACGGCAGAAACTCAATCGCTGGGCCATCGGCGTACTGGTCAACAGCCTGTGGCTGCTGGCGATGCTCAGCGCGTTGGTGATCCTGCTGATGTTGATGGCGACCCGGCGCTACGGCTTCGTCTGGGAAACCACGATCCTCAGTGCCGACACCTTTATCGCCGTCACTCAGGTGCTGGGTGCGTTGCCGGCCCTGCTTGGCTTCAGTGTGCCGACCGTGGAGATGATCCGCGCCAGTGGCGATGCCGCACTGAACATCGAAAGCGCTCGCCAGGCCTGGGCCGCCTGGCTGGTGGGCGTACTGCTGGTCTACGGCGTTTTGCCGCGTCTGCTGCTCGCGCTGTTTTGCCTGTGGCGCTGGAAGACAGGGCAAACGGCGCTGCGCCTGGATTTGAACCTGCCCGGCTACGCGCAACTGCGCGAACGCTTGATGCCCACCAGCGAACGCCTCGGCGTCAGCGATGCGGCACCGGCGCAACTGCATCGCGTGGAAAGCGGTGTCACCGAGCAGCAAAGCGACGGGGCGCTGTTGGTCGCCATCGAACTGGACGACCAACGCCCGTGGCCACCGCAGTTGCCGAAAAACGTCAGTAACGCGGGTATCCTCGACAGTCGCGAATCGCGGCACAAACTCCTCGAACAACTGAGCCGCTTTCCCCCGGCACGCCTGGCCATCGCCTGTGATCCACGGCGTTCGCCGGATCGCGGCAGCCTGGCCTTGATTGCCGAACTGGCCCGCAGCGCCAGCGCCACCCGCGTGTGGTTGCTGCAGGCGCCGCCCGGTGAAGCGCTGGACGCCGAGCGCCTGGGCGACTGGCACGTGGCGCTGCAACAGCTTGAGTTGCCGTTTGCCGATTGTGCACCGATGAACTGGCTGGAGACGGGTCATGACTGACACCAGGAAGCAGCCTTTGAAACTCGCCGTGGTCGGTCACACCAACGTCGGTAAAACCTCGTTGTTGCGCACCCTGACCCGCGATGTCGGTTTCGGTGAAGTGTCCCATCGTCCCAGTACCACGCGACACGTCGAAGGCGCCCGTCTTTCGGTGGACGGCGAGCCACTGCTCGACCTCTACGACACCCCTGGCCTGGAAGACGCCATCGCCCTGCTCGATTACCTCGAACGCCTGGAGCGCCCGGGTGAACGCCTCGACGGTCCGGCACGCCTGTCGCGTTTCCTTGAGGGCAGCGAAGCCCGGCAACGCTTCGAACAGGAAGCCAAGGTGCTGCGCCAGTTGCTGGCGTCGGATGCCGGTCTTTATGTGATCGACGCCCGTGAGCCGGTGCTGGCCAAGTATCGCGACGAGCTGGAAGTGTTGGCCAGTTGCGGCAAACCCTTGCTGCCGGTGCTGAATTTCGTCAGCAGCGCCAACCACCGCGAACCGGCCTGGCGTGAAGCGCTGGCGCGGCTGGGCTTGCATGCCCTGGTGCGTTTCGACAGTGTCGCGCCGCCGGAAGATGGCGAGCGTCGACTCTATGAAAGTCTCGCCCTGCTGCTGGAAACGGCCCGGCCGCAACTCGAGCGCCTGATCGCCGATCAGCAGGCCCAGCGCCTGGCTCGCCAGCAAAGCGCGGAGCGACTGATTGCCGAATTGCTGATCGATTGCGCGGCTTGCCGGCGCAGCGTGGTCAGTGAAGCCGAGCAGGAACAACAGGCGATCAGCGAATTGCGTAAGTCCGTACGCCAGCGCGAGCAGCGTTGCGTCGAGGCCCTGCTCAAGCTCTACGCCTTCCGCCCACAGGATGCCGCCGCCAGTGATTTACCGCTGCTCGATGGCCGTTGGGGTGATGACCTGTTCAACCCGGAAACCCTCAAGCAACTGGGTGTGCGCGTCGGTGGTGGAATTGCCGCAGGTGCCGCTGCCGGGGCCGGGGTCGATTTACTGGTGGGCGGGATTACCCTCGGCGCCGCTGCACTGGCCGGCGCCATCGCCGGTGGCGCCCTGCAAACCGCGCGCAGTTATGGCAGCCGCTTGCTGGGCAAGATCAAGGGCCAGCGCGAACTGACGGTGGATGACAACGTGCTGCGCCTGTTGGCGCTGCGCCAGCGGCAATTGCTGCGAGCGCTGAACGCCCGTGGGCATGCGGCGATGGACAGCATCCAGGTGGCCACGCCTCAGGAAAAGAGTTGGCGCGAAGGCAAACTGCCTGAGGCTTTGAACAAGGCGCGGGCGCATCCGCAGTGGTCGTCGCTTAATCCGCATCCGAAGTTGAATCAGGCGGAGCGGCAGGAGCAGGTTGAGGTGTTGGCCAAGCAACTCTGAGAGTATTCGTTCCCGCATGATGCAGGAACGAATACAAACCGGGATCAGTTGATCGGCATTACTTCCAGTTGAACTTGAGAAATTCGGTTGCCAGCGACTTGACGTAATGTTCGTCCTTTTTATTGGCATGACCGTCGTTATCAACGTCCGACGCCAATATCCACTCCAGGCTGCCGTTGTTATCGACGTCATAGGCTGTCGCCTTGTACGCGATCGACGCACCTACCGGACTTCCCGTGCCTTCGTGAAAATGCAGTCGTACAGCCTCGGGCGTTTCGTCAGTGGTAAAGTCCTCGGAGAAAATTTGCAGGTATCGGCGCGAACTGTCTGCCGGATTAAACCAATTCAGCTTCAAGTACATTTGGGCGAATCGGTTGAGCAACTGTTCATCGCGCACATTGGGCTTGCCGTCCCCATTGACGTCTTCGTTGCACATATGATCAATACGGCCGTCGCCATTCATATCGAATACCGAAGCCTGGAGCAGCACCTTGTCAGGCTTCGCTCCTGGCATGACCTCACAAAAATGAAAATGAACAGTGTCGGCAGATTCGTTCTGGCTTAGATCCTGGGCAATGATCTTTAAATAGCGCATTAGCATTCCTTGGCACATAAGTTGGCCTTGAACACTAGCGATGCGTTGCCGCCGGCTCTATAGCACCCGACGCCACAGTCTGTAGGCTTTTTCGCAAACTACCTTCAGCCTAAACAGTTCCAGCCGCAGGAATCGGGTCGCCGGTCAACAGTGACGCCGCCTTGCGCTTTAACAACTCAAGATCAATCACCGGCACATGCATTTCCTTGGCCTGTTCATCCCACTGGCGCATGCGCAAACTGACTTTGCACAACGGGTCCTGCTCGAAGGCATCGGCTTCGGCTTCGGTCATCACGCCACCCTGATATTCCAGAGTCCGGCGACTGGCTTCGCTCAGGCGTTCGTAGTACCCAGGTTCCCTGAGTGTCAGATAACGCTTGGCCTGAACGTGGTATTCGACCAGCCGCGCCATACGCTCGCTAAAGCCGGCGCGACGCAGGTAGTCGGCTCCCAGCCGTTCGTGGCTGACCACGCCGTAGCCGCCCATGTTCTCCGCACCCTCGGCGCAGATGTGCCCGATATCGTGGAAGAACGCCGCCAGCACGACTTCGTCGTCGAAGCCTTCGGCCATCGCACATTGGGCGGCCTGGGACATGTGCTCGATCTGCGACACCGGCTCGCCGATGTAATCGCTGTCGCCAAAGCGTTCGTAGAGGGCGAAGACCTTGGCGACGGTTTGTTCATGGCTGTGCATCAGAAGTCTCCCGATCAGTGAGATTTGTGGTCAATGGTAGACCGATTTCGCGAGCAAGCCTGCTCCCACATTGGAACGCATTTCCCTGTGGGAGCGGGCTTGCCCGCGAAGAGGCCCTTTCAGCCGATGAAGATCTTACTTGGCCGCCACTTTCTCGGACTTGCCGTCATAACGCTTGCGCCATTCGGTCAGGATCTCGTCGCGGTTCTTCGAGGCCCAGGCGAAGTCGTTCTTGATCAGGCGCTGTTCGTAGTCAGCTGGCAGTTCGGTCTGCGGCTTGGCGATGCCAGGCTGGGCGAGCACGGCGAAGTTTTCTTTGTACAACTCCATCGCCTCAGGGCTGGCGGAGAAGTCAGCCAGTTTCTTCGCGGCTTCTTCGTGGGCCGTGCCCTTGATCACGGCAGTCGCTTCGATTTCCCAGCCCAGGCCTTCCTTCGGCAGGATGATGTCCAGCGGTGCGCCCTGGCGTTTCAGTTGAACGGCCGGGTACTCGAAGGAAATACCGATCGGGAACTCACCCGCAGCCGCCAGTTTGCAAGGCTTGGAACCGGAGTGAACGTACTGGCCGATGTTCTGGTGCAGGCCGTCCATGTAGGCCCAGCCCTGCTTCTCGCCGAAGATTTGCAGCCAGGCGCTGACGTCGAGGAAGCCGGTGCCGGACGATGCCGGGTTCGGCATGACGATCTTGCCTTTGTACTCAGGCTTGGTCAGGTCCTGCCAGCTCACGGGTTTGCTCAGGCCCTGCTTTTCGGCTTCGACGGTGTTGAAGCAAATGGTCGCGGCCCAGACATCCATGCCGACCCAGGCTGGCGGGTTGGCGGCGTCACGGTAGTTAGCGCCGATCTTGCCCAGGTCCTTGGGTGCATAGCTTTGCAGCATGCCCTGCTGGTCGAGGATCGCCAGGCTGGAAGCCGCCAGGCCCCACACGGCGTCCGCCTGCGGACGTTCTTTTTCGGCCAGCAGTTTGGCGGTGATGATGCCGGTGGAATCACGTACCCATTTGATTTCGACGTCCGGGTTTGCCTTTTCGAAGGCTTCTTTATAGGTTTTCAGCTGTTCGGCTTCGAGGGCGGTGTACACCGTCAACTCGGTTTTCGCAGCGAAGGCGTTCAGGCTGAAAGCGGTGAGGACAGCGGCGGCCAGGGCCATAGGCTTGAACATGATCTTTTCCTGTATTTGAGTTGAGGGTGTGAATCAGTGACCGGGCGCGGTCTGCCGCCAGGCCTGGGAGCGGCGCAGCAATCCGCGCGAGGCCCAGGCCAGCAGCAGGGACACGCCCGCCGAGGTGAACAGAATCAGGGTCGACATCGCCGCCGCGCCGCCGACGTTGCCGGCGTCGTCCATGTTCAGCACCGCCACCGCCGCGAGGATGGTGTCGGGGCTGTAGAGGAAGATCGCCGCCGAGACGGTGGTCATGGCCGAGACGAACAGGTAGCGCACGATGTCCAGCAAAGCCGGCAGACAGATCGGCACGGTGACGCGCAAGTAGTGGCGGTACAGCGGCGCCTTGAGCGACAGCGCGGCGGCTTCGAACTCGGCATCGAGTTGACGCAATGCGGTGGTGGCGGTCATTTGCGCCGTGGTCAAATAGTGCGCAATGGTGCAGACGATCAGCAGGGTCATGGTCCCGTACAGCACATGCAGCGGGTTGCCGATGAGGTTGAAGAAGAAGACATAACCCAACCCCAACACCAGGCCCGGTACCGCCATCGGTACGAAACTGAGCATGCGCAAGGTCAGGTTCAGGCCGCGCTGCCCCCTGGTTTTTTCCATCAGGTAGGCGCCGGTGAAAATCAGCAGGCTGCCGATCAACGCCGTGCCCAAGGCCATCTTCAAGCTGTTGCCATAGGCCAGCCAGCCACCACCGGCGGTTTCATTGAACTGGTAGTGATTGAGCGACAGCGACAGGTTGTACGGCCAGAATTTCACCAGGGACGAGAACACCGCCATGCCGAACACCAGCAGCAACGCCGCGCTGATCAACAGGACGATGGCCAGGTAGCAAGCGTCGCGCAGCTTCGATGGCGCAGGCTTGAACACCTGGGCACGACCGCTCATGGAGTCGCCGTGACGGCGACGCAACCAGGCGTCGACGCCAAAGCTGAACAGCGCCGGCAGCAACAACACCATGCCGATCAGGGCACCGCGGCCGAATTGCTGTTGGCCGACCACAGCTTTATAGGCTTCCAGCGCCAGCACTTGATAGTCGCCGCCGACCACCACCGGAACCCCGAAATCAGTGATGGTCAGGGTGAACACCAGGCAGAACGCAGCGAAAACCGCCTGACGGGTCGCCGGCCAGGTGATGCTGCGGAACGCTTTCGCCGGACTGGCGCCCATGCTTGAAGCCGCATCGAACAATCGCGCATCTGCCAGGGACAAGGCCGACAGAAGAATCATCAAGGCGTGCGGGAAGGTGTAGATCACCTCACCCAGAACAATGCCCCAGAAGCCGTAGATGTTGTCCGAGAGCAGGCCACGCAGCATGCCCTGGTTGCCGAACAGGTAAACCAGCGCAATCCCGGGCAGCATCGACGGCGCCATCAATGGCAGCAGGGAAATGCCACGCCAGATGCCTTTACCCGCAATCAGGGTGCGTTGCAGCGCGTAGGCAAACAGGTAAGCCAGGGGTACGACAATCGCCGCGACGCTGAGGGAAACCTTCAGACTGTTGCCGAGCAACCAGTGGAAGTTCTCGCTGGTCACCAGTTCTTTCGCTGCAACCCAACCACCACCCTGCCCGGCTTCAGCGCTGAATCCACGCCAGAAGATCGCCAGCAACGGCATCAATACGGCAACGCCCAATAGCACCAGCAGAAGCACTTTGCCGCCGACCACGAACAGCCGGTCACCGATCTCGGCACGGGAAGTCTGCCGAACCTGCTTGTGTGGCAGCGGCAGCGCGATGTTCGCGCTCATCAGGCAAACACCTGCAGGCTGCGCGGCGGCAAGGCGACCATGATCTGCCGGGCGCCAAGGCGCGGCATGGCTTCCGGTGCCAGCTCCGCCAACAGCGCATGGCCCGGCAAATGATCGAGCTCGAAGCTCATGCGGCAGCGGTTGCCGAGGAAGGTGATCTCGCGAACCTTGGCCGGGAACAGGTTTTCCTCGTGCACCAGCGGATTGACGTTGATCGCTTCCGGACGGCAGAACAAACGGCCCGACGCGGTCTTGGCGCCGCCATCGGCCAGACGCATGCTCATCCCGCCGACCTGGGCGTGGCTATCGCTGCTGCGCTGGAACGGCAACCAGTTGCCCTGGCCGACGAACTCCGCCACGAACGGCGTGGCCGGGCGGTTATAGATTTCCTGGGGCGTGGCGTACTGCTCGACCTTGCCGTTGTTCATCACGGCGATACGGTCGGCCATCAGCATGGCCTCGTCCTGATTGTGGGTCACCATCAGGGTGGTGATGCCGAGGTTGCGTTGCAGCTGGCGCAGTTCGGTGCACAGATGCTCGCGCACCCGGGCATCGAGAGCCGACATCGGCTCGTCGAGCAGCAACAGCGAAGGTGCCGGGGCCAGAGCGCGAGCCAGTGCAACCCGCTGCTGCTGGCCACCGGACAACTGACCGGGATATTTTTTCTCGCTGCCGCTCAGGCCTACCAGTTCCAGCATCTGACCGACACGCTGGCGAATCGGGTCGCGACCATTGCCGGCGAGGCCGTAGGCAATGTTCGCTTCGACGGTGAGATTGGGGAACAACGCGTAGGACTGGAACAGAATGCCGTAGTCCCGCGCCTGGGGAGCCAGGTGGGAAACGTCGCGATCACCCAGGTACAACTCGCCGCTGTCCTGCTTTTCCAGGCCGGCGATGCAGCGCAGCAAGGTGGTCTTGCCACAGCCCGACGGCCCCAGCAGACACACCAGCTCACCGGCCGCCACGTCGAGTGAAACGTTATCCAGCGCGGTGAAAGCGCCGAAACGTTTCTGTACGCCGCGCACCTTCATCGGGGCGCCAGGGTTGGTCAGGGCAGTAGCGATCGAGTTGTTCATGGACGGACCTCATCTAGCAGATGAAGGCCATCCTAGGGTTGTAATGAGTCCGTCATGTGGCAGTAAGGCAAAAACTGCCGATAGTGGTATTCAAGGATTTTGGTTGGAATCAAAAGATCGCAGCCTTCGGCAGCTCCTACATGGGAACGTATTTTGTGTAGGAGCTGCCGAAGGCTGCGATCTCTTGATCTAGACCGGCGCCATTTCCTGTGCCAACCCGAGAAACGCCGCCGGCAACCGCGCGCCCTTGCGTTCCTTGAGGCAGTACAGGTATTCGGGAATCTGCGGCGCATTCTCGATGGTCAGCACCCGCAGTTGCGGGTCATGGGGTACTTCCTGGCGGGCGATGATGCTGATGCCGATGTTGCGCAGCACCGCCTCGCGGATCGATTCGCGGCTGCCGATTTCCAGCAGCGGCCCGAAACTCACTCCGGCGCTGGCCAGCAACTCTTCGGTCAAGCGTCGGGTGGTCGAGCCCGGTTCGCGCATCAGCAGGGTATGCCCGGCCAGGGCGCCAAGTGGTACGTGATCATGAACCGCCAGTGGATGATTGCGATGCACCGCCAGCACCAGCGGATCGCTACCGAGCACCCGGCGAATCAGCCGCGTGTCATCGAGCAACTGCGACGACGCCGCAACATCGACCCGGTACTCTTCCAGCGCTTCGAGCACTTGCTGGGAATTGCCGATTTCCACCGACACCTCCACCTGCGGCAAGCGTTCGCGAAAGGTTTTCACCAGGTCGAGGATGTAATACGGCGCCGTGGCGGCAATGCGCAATGTGCCCTGGACCTGGCCGCAGTTACGCAGGAAAAACTCGATGTCGGCTTCCTGCTGCATCAGCACCTTGACCATCGGCAGCAGCCGCGCGCCCTCCTCGCTGACGCTCAGACGCCGACCGCCACGGTAGAACAGCTCGACCGCATACTGACTCTCCAGGTTGCGGATCTGCGTCGTCACCGTCGGCTGGCTCAGGCCAAGCTTTTTGGCAGCCTGGGTAATGCTGCCCAGGCGGGCCACCATGTAAAACGCCTTCAGCTCGGCACTCAGCACAACCGTCCCTCATCCTTTATTTGCGCAGCAGGCGCAAACCGTTGAACACCACCAGCAAACTCACGCCCATGTCGGCGAACACTGCCATCCACATGGTAGCGACCCCGGCGAAGGTTACCCCAAGAAAGATCGCCTTGATGACCAACGCCAGGGCGATGTTCTGTTTGAGAATGCTCGACGTCTGCCGCGACAGGCGAATGAATGCCGGGATTTTGCGCAGATCATCGTCCATCAGGGCGACATCGGCGGTTTCTATCGCGGTATCGGTGCCTGCGGCGGCCATGGCGAAACCGATCTCGGAACGCGCCAGTGCAGGCGCGTCGTTGATGCCGTCGCCGACCATGCCGACCCGGTGCCCCTGGGCATAAAGGGCCTCGATAGACTGCAATTTGTCCCCCGGCAACAGGTCGCCCCTGGCTTCGTCGATGCCGACCTGCGCGGCAATGGCCTGCGCGGTGTGAACGTTGTCGCCGGTGAGCATCAGGGTTTTGATGCCCAGGTCATGCAGTTGCTCGATGGCTTCGCGACTGGACGCCTTTACCGTATCGGCGACAGCGAACAGTGCCAAAGGACCTGACGAATCAAGCAGCAGCACCACCGACTTGCCCTGCTTTTCCAGGGCAAACAGTTTCTCTTCCAGTGCTGGCGAACACAGCCCCAGGTCCTCCACCAGACGATGGTTGCCCAAGTGGTAGAGCTGGCCGTTGATCTCGCCGCGCACACCGCGCCCGCCCAGGGCTTCGAAGTTATCCACAATCAGCGTCGTGCTTTGGTTATCCACAGCCGCTTTGGCGATGGCCAGGGAAACCGGGTGATCCGAGCGCCCGGCCAGCGCGGCGGCAATGGCTGGCGCCGATGCATCGGCGGTCGGGTCCAGCGACAGGTAATCGGTCTGCACCGGCTTGCCGTGGGTGATGGTGCCGGTCTTGTCCAGGGCCAGGTAGTCGAGCTTGTAACCGCCCTCCAGATAGACGCCGCCCTTGACCAGGATCCCTTTGCGCGCCGCCGCCGCGAGGCCGCTGACGATGGTCACCGGCGTGGAAATCACCAGCGCGCACGGGCACGCCACCACCAGCAGCACCAGCGCCCGGTAAATCCAGTCGAACCACAACGCGCCCATGAACAGCGGTGGGATGACCGCCACGGCCAGCGCAAGGACAAATACTGCCGGGGTGTAGATTTTCGAAAACTGATCGACGAATCGCTGGGTCGGCGCTCGCGCGCCCTGGGCCTGTTCAACGGCGTGGATGATGCGTGCCAGGGTCGAATTATCCGCGGCGGCAGTGACCGCGTACTCAAGGGAACCGGCCTGATTGATGGTGCCGGCGAACACTTTGTCGCCGACGGTTTTCTCTACCGGCAGGCTTTCCCCGGTAATGGGCGCCTGATCGATGGTCGAACGCCCGGACAGCACTTCGCCGTCCAGACCAATGCGTTCGCCGGGACGCACACGCACCCGAGCGCCGATTTCGATGATTTTGACATCCTGCTCGACCCAACTGCCGTCGGCCTGCAACACCGTCGCCTGCTCCGGCGCCATCTGCATCAGCCCACCGATGGCATTGCGCGCACGATCCAGAGAGCGAGCCTCGATCAGCTCGGCCACGGTGAACAGGAACATCACCATCGCCGCTTCCGGCCATTGACCGATCAGGACGGCGCCGGTGACGGCAATGCTCATCAGTGCGTTGATGTTCAGATTGAGGTTCTTGAGCGCGATCCAGCCCTTTTTATAGGTGCCGAGACCGCCGCTGAGGATGGACACCAGCGCAATGACCGCGACCACCCAATCAGGCGCGGTCGCGGTGAAGTGGATGACTTCCGCCAGCAATGCGCCCACACCGGACAACGCCAACGGCCACCAGTGCTTCCTGTCGGGTTTTGCTGCCGGTGTTTCAGTCCCCCCCTGCTCCAGCGGTTCGGCGTGCATGCCCAGGGACTTGATCGCCTCGATGATTGGCTCGGTGCCTGGCAAATCGTGGGTCACGCCGAGCACCCGGTTGATCAGATTGAACTCCAGCTGCTGCACGCCTGTCAGCTTGCTTAGCTTGTTCTGGATCAGCGTCTGCTCGGTCGGGCAGTCCATCGCCTCGATGCGAAAGCTGCTCAGACGGGCACCCGCCGTCGGCGATTCGCTCAGCGTGACCCGCGCAGGCGCTGCCGTTCTTGATGAACAGCAAGTGTCGCCGTGACCGCCATGGTCATGCTTGGGCAAGGGCCGGAGCTTAACGCCGATTTCATGTTCGGCCGCAGGTTTGTGGGTATGCTGAGAATCGCTCATTGGTTGCGTCCATAAGAGTGCCTGTTGCCCAGTAAAGACCCTGTAGCCACTACAGGGTCAAGCACCCATTTTGGAGTTTTGGAGATTGTCGTCATGAAGATTGGAGAATTGGCGAAACTCACGGACTGCGCCGTAGAGACGATCCGTTACTACGAGCGCGAGAACCTTCTGCCGGAACCGGCCCGCAGTGACGGCAACTATCGCGTCTACACCCAGGCCCACGCCGAGCGCCTGACCTTCATCCGCAACTGTCGCACCCTCGACATGACCCTCGAGGAAATCCGCAGCCTGCTGGCATTTCGCGACAGTCCACAGGACCAGTGCGAAAGCGTCAATGCACTGATCGACGAACACATCCACCACGTCAAATCGCGGATCGACGGCCTGCTGGCCTTGCAGGCACAACTGCTCGACCTGCGCCAACGCTGCGGCGAGGGGCCGGGTATCGATCAATGCGGGATTTTGCAGCAGTTGGAAGTGAGCGGCGGGGTTGTGGCGACAGAGGCTGAACATTCCCATGTCGGCCGTAGCCACGGCCACTAACACGATCCCCTGTAGGAGCTGCCGCAGGCTGCGATCTTTTGATCTTGATTGTAAAAGATCAAAAGATCGCAGCCTGCGGCAGCTCCTACAGGGGGATGCGTAAGCGTTAGACCGCCATCGGTGCGGTCATTGGCGCGTGGTGCTCGTAGCCTTCCAGCGAGAAGTCGCCCGGCTCGACCAGTTCCAGCCATTCCGGCTGATACACACCCGTCTTGGCAAACTCCGGCACACGGTCGGAAATCACCAGTTTCGGCATCGGGAACGGCTCGCGCTTGAGCTGCTCGTTGAGCATGTCCAGGTGGTTCTCGTAGACGTGCGCATCACCGATGAAATAGGTGAACCAGCGTGGCGTATAGCCGGTCAGGCGACCGATCAGGCTCAGCAGCGCGGCGCCTTCGGTGAGGTTGAACGGCGTGCCCAGGCCCAGGTCGTTGGAGCGGATGTAGAGGGTCAAGGAGATCTCTTTGGTCTCGACATTCGGATGGAACTGGTACAGCAGGTGGCACGGCGGCAAGGCCATTTCATCAAGCTGGGCGCAGTTCCAGCCGTGGAACAGGATGCGACGGCTGCCCGGGTCCTTGATGATGGTGTCGACGCACTGGCGCACCTGGTCGATGGCCTTGTACAGCACCACATAGGCCTGCCCGTCTTCCTCGCCTTCGGCAATCTGGCGGTAGCCTTGCTTCAGGGTCTGCTCGATGGCGGCCGGGTTGCTGAGCGGAATCTGCTTGTACGCCGGCCATTTGCGCCATTGCACGCCGTAGATTTCGCCAAGGTCGTCTTCGCCCTGGCGGAACGGGTTGGCCAGCCACTGGGCGTTTTCGTTGGCGTTCTGGTCCCAGACCTTGCAGCCCAGGGCACGGAATTCGGCAGCGTTGTTCACGCCACGCAGGAATCCGCACATTTCGCCGATGGCCGATTTGAAGGCCATCTTGCGCGTGGTGATCGCCGGGAAACCTTCCTGCAGGTCATAACGCAGCATCGCACCGGGAAAGCTGATGGTGTTCACGCCGGTACGGTTGGCCTGCTTGGTGCCGTTCTTGATGACGTGGGCGACCAGTTCGAGATATTGCTTCATGAGTTACCTGTGTCCTTGAACCCGCAGCCTTCGCTGCGGGGTTCGAATTTTATACGGCTGCCGCTGGCGTTGCCGGGGCGCGGTGATACGCCAGCCAGATCAGCACCAGACCGCCGACGATCATCGGCAGGCACAGCACCTGGCCCATGGTCAGCCAGTTCCAGGCCAGATAGCCCAGCTGCGCGTCCGGTACGCGGACGAATTCGACGATGAAACGGAAGATGCCATAGAACAGCGCGAACATCCCCGATACCGCCATGGTCGGCCGCGGCTTGCGCGAGAACAGCCAGAGGATCAGGAACAGCGCCACACCTTCGAGGGCGAACTGGTACAGCTGCGAGGGGTGACGCGGCAACTGCGCCGGGTCGCTGAACGGCGGGAAGATCATCGCCCACGGCACGTCGGTCGGCTTGCCCCACAGCTCGGCATTGATGAAGTTGCCGATACGCCCGGCCCCCAGGCCAATCGGCACCATCGGCGCAACGAAATCCATCAGTTGGAAGAACGACTTGTTGTTCTTCTTACCGAACCACAACGCCGCCAGCATCACGCCGATGAAACCGCCGTGAAACGACATGCCGCCCTTCCACACTTCGAAAATCAGCGTCGGGTTGGCGAGATAGGCGCTCAGGTCGTAGAACAGCACATAACCCAGGCGTCCGCCGACGATCACCCCCATCGACATCCAGAACACCATGTCGGAGAGCTTCTCCTTGGTCCAGGTCGGGTCGAAGCGGTTCAACCGGCGGGAGGCCAGCAGCCAGGCGCCGCCGATGCCGATCAGGTACATCAGGCCGTACCAGTGGATTTTCAGCGGACCGATGGCCAGGGCCACCGGGTCGATCTGCGGGTAAGGCAGCATTGCGACTCCTCGTTAGAGTTCAAATCTTAAAAATTCCCGGGCGACGCTGCCACCTCAGGATTAAGCCAGGATTGCGCTGTGCGTCAGAGCAGATGCTTCAGACTAGAAAGTTCAGGCCGACGCAGAACAGCAAAGCGGCAAACAGCCTTTTCAGCAACTTCGGCGACAACCTGTGGGCCAGTCGCGCGCCCAAACGGGCGAACACCATGCTGGTCAGGGCAATGCCCAGCAGCGCAGGCAAATAAACAAAACCGAGACTATGGGCCGGAAGCAACGGATCGTGCCAGCCCAGAATCATGAAACTTAATGCACTGGCCAGGGCAATCGGCAGACCGCAGGCCGATGAAGTGGCCACGGCTTGCTGCATCGGTACGCTGCGCCAGGTCAGGAATGGCACGGTCAACGAACCGCCGCCAATGCCGAAAATCGCCGAGGCCCAGCCAATTACGCTGCCGGCCACGGTCAGACCGAGTTTGCCCGGCACGGTTCGGCTGGCCTTGGGCTTGACGTCCAGTGCCAGTTGAGCGGCGATCACCAGGGCGAATACACCAATGAGTTTCTGCAGGTTGGGGCCGGAAATCGCTTCCGCCGTCAAGGCGCCGAACCCGGCACCGATCAGAATGCCGACGGTCATCCACATGAAGATCGGCCAACGCACGGCGCCACGGCGGTGATGTTCGCGTACCGCGTTGACCGAGGTAAAGATGATCGTCGCCAGGGACGTCCCCACCGCCAGGTGCGTGAGGATCGACGGATCGAACCCTTGGGCCTTGAAGCTGAACACCAGCACCGGGACGATGATGATCCCGCCACCCACGCCAAACAGCCCGGCAAGCACACCTGCACAGGCGCCGAGCGCCAGATAGAGCAGAAATTCCATGGTTGTCCCGCCCGCATCCCCAAAACCGGAGCGGCATGGTAACGGATGCATGGCCTCAAGCTCCACTGTGCAAGGCGATGGATCGATGAGCGATGTCTGCGTAGAGTGGGCAAAAAACACACAAGGACAGCCTTATGTGCCTGATTGTTTTTGCCTGGCGACCGGGCCATGCCCAGCCGCTGGTCGTGGCGGCCAATCGCGATGAATTCTACGCCCGCCCTAGCCTCCCTCTGGCGCCATGGCCCGAAGCGCCGCACGTGCACGCGGGGCGTGACCTCGAGGCCGGCGGCACCTGGCTCGGTGTCGGTGCCAACGGACGTTTTGCGGCGCTGACCAACATCCGCGACCCCCACCGACCGCCAGGGCGCAAGTCTCGTGGGGAGCTGGTCGCGCGCTTTCTCACCGGGGAGCTGACAATTGACGACTATTTAGCCGACGTTGTCGACCGTTCGCTGGAGTATGGTGGCTTTAACCTGCTGGTCGGCAATCCCCATGAGCTCTGGCACTTCAATCAACGGGAGTCGGAAGCCGTCATGCTGGCCCCAGGGGTCTACGGGTTATCCAATGCCGGGCTGGATACGCCCTGGCCAAAGCTGCTCAAGGCCAGGGCGGCGTTGAGCGAGGTGCTGGATGACCCGCAGCCTCAGGCACTGCTGGCGTTATTGAGCGATGCGCAGACCGCGCCGTTTGCCGAGTTGCCGGATACCG
Source organism: Pseudomonas sp. Pseusp49 (assembly GCF_059491875.1). Taxonomy (NCBI): domain Bacteria; kingdom Pseudomonadati; phylum Pseudomonadota; class Gammaproteobacteria; order Pseudomonadales; family Pseudomonadaceae; genus Pseudomonas; species Pseudomonas sp. Pseusp49. The sequence continues at coordinate 6,456,928 of NZ_CP168514.1, forward strand.
GCGTGGGGCTGGCGACCGAGACGTTGCTGTCGAGTGTGTTCATTGCCAGCCAGAGTTATGGGACGCGGGCGAGCACGGCGTTGGTTGTGCAGGCGGATGGCACGCGGCATATCGTCGAACGCAGTTTCGGGCCGTATGGCGGGCATCTTGGGGAAGTGGAGATCAAAATCTGAAAGATCGCAGCCTTCGGCAGCTCCTACAGGGTTTGATGCACACTGTAGGAGCTGCCGCAGGCTGCGATCTTTTCAGAGCGGCGCCTTGATCGCCGCCGGATTGATCATCCGCGCCAACCCGAGATTCTTCAGCGCCAGTTGCAGCGAGCTGTGGATAACCTGCGGGTTGTCGATGGTCATCAGCTCGGCCAGCAATTCCCTGGCCTTGCTCAGGTTGATCTGGCGCAGCATCCACTTCACCTTCGGCAAGTTGGTGGCGTTCATCGACAGGCTGTCGAAACCCATCGCCATCAACAGCACCGCCGCCGCCGGGTCACCGGCCATTTCACCGCAGATGCTCACCGGCTTGCCTTCGGCATGGGCGTCACGCACGACGTTCTGCAAGGCCTGAAGCACCGCCGGGTGCAGGTAGTCGTAAAGATCGGCGACCCGCGGGTTGTTGCGGTCCACGGCCAACAGGTATTGGGTCAGGTCGTTGGAACCGACCGACAGGAAGTCCACCTGCCGCGCCAGTTCCTTGGTCTGGTACACCGCCGCGGGGATCTCGATCATCACGCCAATCGGCGGCATCGGCACGTCACTGCCTTCGTCGCGCACTTCGCCCCAGGCGCGGTGGATCAGGTGCAGCGCTTCTTCCAATTCATGAATACCGGAGATCATCGGCAGCAGAATGCGCAGGTTGTTCAAGCCTTCGCTGGCCTTGAGCATGGCACGGGTCTGCACCAGGAAGATTTCCGGGTGGTCGAGGGTGACGCGAATGCCGCGCCAGCCGAGGAACGGGTTGTCTTCCTTGATCGGGAAGTACGACAGTGACTTGTCGCCACCGATGTCCAGGGTGCGCATGGTCACCGGTTGCGGGTGGAACGCGGCCAGTTGTTCGCGGTAGATCGCCAGTTGTTCCTTTTCGCTCGGGAAACGCTGGTTGATCATGAACGGTACTTCGGTGCGGTACAGGCCCACGCCTTCGGCACCGCGCTTCTGCGCCCGCGCCACGTCCGCCAGCAGGCCGGTGTTGACCCACAGCGGCATGCGGTGGCCGTCGACCGTGATGCACGGCAGATCGCGCAGCGCATCCAGCCCGAGGGCCAGTTGCTTCTCTTCCTCGACCACTTCGGCGAACTGCTTGCGCAGCACGTCACTCGGGTTGGTGTAGACCTCGCCGTGGTAGCCGTCGACGATCATCTGGATGCCGTCGACCTTGGAGTACGGCAGGTCGACCAGGCCCATCACGGTCGGGATGCCCATGGCGCGGGCGAGGATGGCGACGTGGGAGTTACCGGAACCGAGCACCGACACCAGGCCGGCCAGCTTGCCTTCCGGCACCTCGCCGAGCATCGCCGGCGTCAGTTCTTCGCTGACCAGGATGGTGTTGTCGGGGTAGACCAGGGTTTGCTGGCGCTCTTCCTGCAAATAGGCCAGCAAGCGCCGGCCGAGGTCCTTGACGTCCGAGGCGCGCTCACGCAGGTAGGCGTCGTCCATCAATTCGAAACGGTTGACGTGATCGGTGACCACCTGGCGCAACGCGCCCTGGGCCCACTGACCGGTCTTGATCACCGTGGTGACTTCGCTGCCCAGCGCGGCATCGTCGAGCATCATCAAATAGACGTCGAACAAGGCGCGCTCTTCCGGGCGCAACTGCGTGGCAAGCTTGGCCGACAACGCGCGCATGTCGGCGCGCACACCTTCGATGGCGGTCTTGAACAGCCCGAGTTCGGCGTCGATGTCGGTGATGGTCTTGTCCGGCACCACGTCCAGGTCGGCCGGCGGCAGCATGACCACCGCCGTGCCCACTGCCGCACCCGGCGAACCCGGCACGCCGACGAACTTGGCTTCCTGGATGCCTTTGCCCTGACGACCGAGGCCACGGATCGAGCCGGTGGCTTCAGCGTGGGCGATAACGCCGGCGAGTTGCGCGCTCATGGTCACGAGGAAGGCTTCCTCACCTTCATCGAACTGGCGCCGTTCTTTTTGCTGAATGACCAACACGCCGACAACGCGGCGGTGGTGAATGATCGGCGCCCCGAGGAATGAGGCGAAGCGCTCTTCACCGGTCTCAGCGAAGTAGCGGTAGCGCGGGTGGTCCGCAGCGTTTTCGAGGTTCAGGGGTTCTTCGCGCGTACCGACCAGGCCAACCAGACCTTCGTTGGGTGCCATGCTGACTTTGCCGATCGAGCGCTTGTTCAAGCCCTCGGTGGCCATCAGCACGAAGCGGTTGGTCTCGGGGTCAAGCAGGTAGACCGAGCAGACCTGGCTGCCCATGGCCTCTTTGACGCGCAACACAATAATCCCCAACGCCGCCTTGAGATCCTTGGCGGAGTTAACTTCCTGGACGATCTTGCGCAGCGTATTGAGCATGGCTCGGGGTCGAACTCCGTCGTCAGTCGCGCGCTAAAAGGCGCGGGGCAAGCTCTTTGAGAGCGCGTCGATACACCTCGCGCTTGAATGTCACCACCTGGCCCAACGGATACCAATAGCTGACCCAGCGCCAGCCATCGAACTCCGGTTTACCGGTCAAATCCATCCGCACCCGCTGCTCGTTGGAGATCAGGCGCAGGAGAAACCATTTCTGTTTCTGGCCGATGCACAGCGGTTGGCTGTGGGTACGTACCAGACGTTGCGGCAAACGATAGCGCAACCAGCCCCGGGTGCAGGCGAGAATTTCAACATCTTCGCGCTCCAGGCCTACTTCTTCGTTCAGCTCGCGGTACAAGGCGTCTTCCGGCGTCTCTTCGGGGTTGATTCCTCCCTGTGGAAACTGCCAGGCATCTTGATTGATTCGGCGAGCCCATAGCACCTGGCCGGCGTCATTCGTCAGAATGATCCCGACATTGGGGCGAAAACCATCGGGGTCGATCACGGCAACAACCTCGCAAACGCATGTCGCCGCATTGTTCCACAAAGGTTGTTAAGGCGGCAACGAAGGTTCCTACCTTATGTGCACTCTTGTGAAAAGACCGTATTCTTGTCGCCTTTTTACTGACTTTTCAGCGGGTAACTGCAATGCGCCTGGCTTTATTCGATTTGGACAACACCCTTCTGGGCGGTGACAGCGATCACGCCTGGGGCGATTACCTGTGCGAGCGCGGCTTTCTCGACGCCGTCGCCTACAAGGCACGCAACGATGAGTTCTACCAGGATTACCTGGCCGGCAAACTGGATAACGCTGCTTACCTGAACTTCTGCCTGGAAGTCCTCGGGCGCACCGAAATGGCTACGCTGGATCAGTGGCACAGCGACTACATGCGCGACTGCATTGAACCGATCGTGCTGCCCAAGGCCATTGAACTGCTGGCCAAGCACCGCGACGCCGGCGACAAACTGGTGATCATTACCGCCACCAACCGCTTCGTCACCGGGCCGATTGCCGAGCGCCTGGGCGTCGAAACCCTGATCGCCACCGAATGCGAAATGCTCGAAGGCCGCTACACCGGACGCAGCACCGACGTGCCGTGCTTCCGCGAAGGCAAGGTGACGCGGTTGAATCGCTGGCTGGAAGAAACCGGGTTTACACTGGAAGACAGCTACTTCTATAGCGACTCGATGAATGATTTGCCGCTGCTGGAGCAGGTGACGAATCCGGTGGCGGTTGATCCCGACCCGAATCTGCGGGCCGAGGCTGAGAAGCGTGGCTGGCCGGTAATTTCGTTGCGCGACTGAAGATCAGAAGATCGCAGCCTTCGGCGGCTCCTACAGGTTTCCCCTGTAGGAGCTGCCGAAGGCTGCGATCTTTTCGGGCTAAACCGGCTTCGCTCCCATCAACCCCGCAATGGCAACAAAACAGACAAAACTGAACAACGCCAGGGCAAAGGTGAACTTCCCCACGCCACCCGGCGCTTTACGCAGCTTGTTCAGCCGCACCAGCAGCCAGAACCACGCCAGTGCCGCCACGGTGTAGAGCACACTGGAGGCCAGCAACCAGGTCTGACCCAGCGGCCAGCCCACCAGGTGCACCATCCACCAGCCGGTAAACGGCATGCTCAGCAGCGCCAGCCCCATCAACAGCCAGACAAATACACGCGGCCGTTGCAGGGTGCGGCTTCCCGCCGTCGCATCACCCTTGCGCCGCGCCAGCAAAACCCAGACGCCCAGACCCAGCGCACACGCCAGCAGTACAACGGTTGCCACCATGTGCGCCGCTTTCAGGGCAGTTAACGTTTCCATTGTTCGATTTCCTTATGACCTGCCCAACAGCGTAGCCCCTCAGCCAAGAAACAGCTGATAGGCCGGGTTGTCGCTTTCGTCCCAGTACGGGTAACCGATTTCTTCCAGTGCCGCCGGCACCAGGTGGCGCTCGTCGTGGGGCACTTGCAGGCCCGCGACGACACGGCCATCCGCCGCGCCATGGTTGCGGTAATGGAACATCGAGATGTTCCAGCGCCCGCCGAGCTTGTTGAGGAAGTTGAACAACGCCCCCGGACGCTCCGGGAATTCGAAACGCAGGATCACTTCGTCGACCACATGCGCCGCACGCCCGCCGACCATGTGGCGGATGTGCAACTTGGCCAGTTCATTGTCGGTCAGGTCCAGTACCGGGAAACCCTGCTCGCTCAGACTGGCGATCAGGGCGCTGCGCGGGTCGTTTTCCGGGTGGGTCTGCACGCCGACAAAGATGTGCGCTTCGCTGCCGGTGTTGTAGCGGTAGTTGAATTCGGTGATCTGGCGCTTGCCGATGGCTTCGCAGAACGCCTTGAAGCTGCCCGGCTTCTCGGGAATGGTTACGGCGATGATCGCTTCACGGCCCTCGCCCAGCTCCGCACGCTCGGCGACATGGCGCAGGCGGTCGAAGTTGACGTTGGCCCCGGAGTCGATGGCCACGAAGGTCTGACCGCTGACGCCACGCTGCTCGACATATTTCTTGATCCCGGCCACGCCCAAGGCGCCGGCAGGTTCGGTGATCGAGCGGGTATCGTCGTAGATATCCTTGATGGCAGCACAGATTTCATCGGTGCTGACGGTGATCACTTCATCGACATGATCCTTGCAGATGTCAAAGGTGTGCTGACCGATCTGAGCCACCGCAACACCGTCGGCGAAGATGCCCACGGTCGGCAACACCACACGCTCGCCCGCCGCCATGGCGGCTTGCAGGCAATTGGAGTCATCCGGCTCGACGCCGATGATCTTGATGTCCGGGCGCAGGTATTTCACGTACGCCGCAATGCCGGCAATCAGGCCGCCACCGCCCACCGGGACGAAAATCGCATCCAGTGGCTGCGGGTGCTGGCGCAGAATCTCCATCGCCACGGTGCCCTGCCCGGCAATGGTGTGAGGATCGTCGTACGGGTGAATGTAGACGTAGCCTTTTTCATCGACCAGTTTCAGCGAGTAGGCCAGGGCTTCCGGGAACGAATCGCCGTGCAGCACCACTTTACCGCCGCGCGAGCGCACGCCTTCGACCTTGATCTCCGGGGTGGTCTTGGGCATGACGATGGTCGCCTTCACACCCAGCACCTTCGCCGCCAGGGCCAGGCCTTGCGCATGGTTGCCCGCCGAAGCCGTCACTACGCCGCGGGCGCGCTCTTCGTCGCTCAACTGGGTCAACTTGTTGTAGGCGCCGCGAATCTTGAAGGAGAACACCGGCTGCAAGTCTTCGCGCTTGAGCCAAATGCTGTTGCCCAGCCGCTCGGAAAGCTGGCGGGCAGACTGCAGCGGGGTTTCTACGGCAACGTCATAAACGCGCGAGGTGAGGATCTTTTTGACGTACTGTTCAAGCATCGGAAAGCATCACTGAGCGGGTTGGGCGGGACCAAGGAGTCTAACCCGCATTTTGGGCGGGCGACCACACTAAACAGGTGGTTTTAAGCCAGTGAAAAGATCGCAGCCTTCGGCAGCTCCTACAGGTTCAGTGTTTTGACCTGCCAATCGGGCAATGACCTTCCCTGCCCCGAAGCCTATAATGCCGGCCTTTCGTTCCCTCCTCGGCACTCCGGAGCCCGCATGAACCAGGATCAACTCAAACAGGCAGTGGCCCAGGCCGCCGTCGACTTCATCCTTCCGAAACTCGACGACAAGAGCATCGTCGGGGTCGGCACCGGCTCCACCGCCAACTGCTTCATCGATGCCCTGGCCCAGCACAAGGGCGCATTCGATGGCGCCGTCGCCAGTTCCGAAGCCACTGCCGCGCGCCTCAAGGGCCACGGGATTCCGGTTTACGAACTGAACACCGTCAGCGACCTGGAGTTCTATGTCGACGGCGCCGATGAAAGCGACGAGCACCTGAACCTGATCAAGGGTGGCGGCGCCGCCCTGACCCGCGAGAAGATCGTCGCAGCCGTGGCCAAGACCTTCATCTGCATCGCCGATGCCAGCAAACTGGTGCCGGTCCTCGGTACTTTCCCGCTGCCGGTGGAAGTCATCCCGATGGCCCGCAGCCATGTGGCCCGCGAACTGGTGAAGCTCGGTGGCGACCCGGTCTACCGCGAAGGCGTGCTGACCGACAACGGCAACATCATCCTCGATGTGTTCAACATGCAGATCACCAACCCGGTGGAGCTGGAGACACAGATCAACGCGATCGTCGGCGTGGTCACCAATGGTTTGTTCGCGGCGCGTCCGGCGGATCTGTTGCTGCTGGGTACCAGCGAAGGTGTGAAGACCCTGCGCGCCGAGTGAGTCAGGCCTTCCACATATTTGTGGACAGATGAAATACCTGTGGGAGCGGGCTTGCTCGCGAAGGGGCCGTGTCAGTCGATTGAGATGTCAACTGACACGGCCCCTTCGCGAGCAAGCCCGCTCCCACATTTGTTTTGTGGTGTCGGTTAGAGTTGCGTGGGTTTCTTGAAGACGTAGAACAGGTTCGGCTCGCTGACAAGGTACAGCGTACCGTCGTCGTCCACGGCGATCCCCTCCGCTTGCGGCACGGTGTTTTGCAGGCCCTGACGCCCCTTGCCCAACGACATTGTGCTCAGCGGACGCCCGCTCACATCCAGCTCCAGGATCAACCGCGACTCATCCGACAGCGCCAGCAAATGCCCGCTGCGCTCGTCGTATTGCAGGCTCGAAAGATCCCGCACAAACATCCCGGCATCACGCTTGGGGTCGTTGATCACATGTATCGAGTAGGATTCTTCAGGATTGAAGCGCGGGAAACCGTGCACCTCGTAGATCAGCATCGGGTTGCGCTCCTTGGCGACGAACAGGCGCTTGCCCACAGAATCGTAAGCCAGGCCCTCGAAACCCTTGTTGCCGCCCATGTGGACGCCAATGGTCATCTGCTCGGCGTCTGCCGCATCGACGAAAGTGGTGTCCTGCTCCAGACGAATCTTGATCAGCCGCTGCTGGCTTTCATCAGTGACCACATAGACATCCTCACTGATGAACTCCACCGCCTCCGGATCGCCGAAACCGACCAGCGCCACACGGCGCAAAATCCTGCCATCGAGGGACAACTCGATCAGCTCGCTGTGCTTGTTGGTGACGGTGAACAGGCTTTTGCGCACCGGATCGTAGGTCAACGCTGAAACATTGTCCGCCAGGCCATCGATCACCTGCGCCTCGGTCACGACCCGGTATTGATCAAGGCCCATGCCCTGGGAACTCACCGGCTGCCACAGCGTATGCAGATTGAACCAGGCACGCTCGAACAGACGCAGGTATTGGCCGAGCGCAACCAGGGCGATCAGCGAGATCACCGACAGGATCAGAATCAGGGATTTGGGGCGGGCAAATCGACGCATTCGGCTGGGCTCAGGGTCAAAACAGGCGGATGAAATATCACGCCCGTCTGAACTGAAGCTTAATGGCCGCGGGCCTTTTACGCATACGCAATCAACGTAGGAGCTGCCGCAGGCTGCGATCTTTTGACTTTGGCGTCCACCAGATCGCTAAAGATCAAAAGATCGCAGCCTGCGGCAGCTCCTACAGAGGCATTACCTCTGTTTTTCGAAGCGATAAAACAGGTTCGGCTCACTCACCATGTACAGCGTACCCGCTTCATCCATGGTCACGCCTTCGGCGCGCGGAATGGTGTTTTTCAGGCCGTTGAAGCCGCCCAACAGGGTGATGAAACTGACCTGCTCGCCATTCTTGTCCAGCTCCAGCAACAGGTGCGAGTCGGCGGACAGCGCCAGCATGTGGCCGGTCCGCGGGTCGATGGCCAGCGCCGACAGGTTGCGCATGTCCAGCGCATGACTGGCCAGTTTCAGCTTGTCGCCGGTCAGGACCTTGCCGTCACCCTTCCAGGCAAACAATGCCGGCGGACGCTCTTCACCCAACACCAGTTGCTGATTGCCCGGATCCCAGGTGACAGCCTCAAAGGCTTTGTTCTGATCTTTGGAAGGGCCGAGGTCGTATTTCGGGAAGTCGGAGATGTTCAGTTCGCGGGTGTCGGCATCGACCTTGACGATAGCGATCAGATGCTCGCGCTCATCGACAATGGCCAGTCGGCCGTCGCCCAGCACGGTGACGCCCTCAGGGTTGCTCCAGCCGACCAATGGCATTTTGCGCAGCACATCACCCTGCAGGTTCAACTCGACCAGGAAGGGGTTCTTGCCCATGACCGAAAACAGGGTCTTGGTCTGAGGGTCATAGGCCACGTCCGATGCTTCGTCCTTCTCCATGCCCGGCAACGGCTTGGCATCGATCACCGCCCGATAGTCCGGCAGCCAGACACTGGCCTGACGCTCGGCCGGGCTTTTGAATTGCTCTTTCACCCAGAGCACGCCCCGCGCATCCCAGTGCATGGCAAATGCAACGCCGTAGGCGACAACGGCCACCAGTAGCAGCCAGGTGTGCCAACGCAGGCTGAAGCGAGAGCGACGTGCAGGTTTAAGCGTGGATAGCGGAGGAGTGGCCATTGGGGAATGCGTTCCAGAAATTCAGGCTAGGGGTAATAGCTGTAGGAGCTGGCTTGCCAGCGAAAGCGGTGTAACAGTCAACATGGATGCTGAATGTCCAGGCCTCTTCGCTGGCAAGCCAGCTCCCACAGGAGCAGGGGTAGATCAGCGAACGCTGCTGGTGAAGCGGCTGGCGCCCGGGAGTTCCAGGACGATCTCGTCACCGACATTCAGCGGACCGACGCCCACTGGCGTGCCGGTGAGGATCACATCCCCGGCCTGCAACGAGAAGCAACCGGCCATGTGCTGGATCATCGGCACGATCGGGTTGAGCATTGCGCTGCTGTTGCCGTCCTGGCGCACTTCGCCGTTGATGGTCAGGCGGATGCCGATGTCGGTCAGGTCGGCAAAGGTGCTGCCTGACACGAACGGAGCAATCACCGCCGCACCGTCGAATGACTTGGCGATTTCCCACGGCAGACCCTTGGACTTCAGCTCGGCCTGCTTGTCGCGCAGGGTCAAGTCCAGGGCCGGGGCGAAACCGGAGATGGCGTCGAGCACTTCTTCACGGCTCGGCCTGGTCGACAACGGCTTGCCGATCAACACCGCGATCTCCGCTTCGTAGTGCACCGAGCCGCGCTCGGTGGGAATGCTGAAACCACCTTCCAGCGGCACAACGCAACTGCCCGGTTTGATGAACAGCAGCGGCTCGGTCGGCACCGGGTTATCCAGTTCCTTGGCGTGTTCGGCGTAGTTGCGGCCGATGCACACCACTTTCCCCAACGGGAAATGAATACGCGTACCGTCGACATACTGGTGCTGATAGCTCATTTACCGTCTCCTGCCTTCAAGGGTGCGTAAGGTTTGCAGCTCAAACCGCGAAGATCTTGCCTGGGTTCATGATGCCGTTCGGGTCGAACACTGCCTTGACCGCTTTCATGTACTCGATCTCGACCGGCGAACGGCTGTAGGTCAGGTAATCCCGCTTGGTCATGCCCACGCCGTGCTCGGCGGAAATCGAACCGTTGTACTTCTCGACGGTTTCGAACACCCACTTGTTGACGGTGGCGCACTTGGCGAAGAACTCGTCCTTGCTCAGGTTATCCGGCTTGAGGATGTTCAAGTGCAGGTTGCCGTCGCCGATGTGGCCAAACCAGACGATTTCGAAATCCGGGTAGTGTTCGCCGACGATCGCGTCGATTTCCTTCAGGAACGCCGGGACTTTCGATACGGTGACCGAAATGTCGTTCTTGTACGGCGTCCAGTGGGAGATGGTTTCGGAGATGTATTCGCGCAGCTTCCACAGGTTTTGCAACTGGGTTTCGCTCTGGCTCATCACGCCGTCCAGCACCCAGCCCTGCTCGACGCAGTGCTCGAAGGTTTCCAGGGCGTGGTTAGCCACTTCTTCGGTGGTCGCTTCGAATTCCAGCAGCGCGTAGAACGGGCAGTCGGACTCGAACGGCGCCGGCACGTCACCACGGGCCATGACCTTGGCCAGGGCCTTGTCGGAGAAGAATTCGAAGGCGGTCAGGTCGAGTTTGCTCTGGAAGGCGTGCAGCACCGGCATGATCGAGTCGAAATCGGCGGTGCCGAGGACCATCGCCGTCAGGTTTTTCGGCGCGCGATCGAGGCGCATGGTCGCTTCGACCACGAACCCGAGTGTGCCTTCAGCCCCGATGAACAGCTGGCGCATGTCGTAGCCGGTGGCGTTCTTGATCAGGTCGCGGTTCAGCTCCAGCACGTCGCCCTTGCCGGTGACGACTTTCATGCCGGCGACCCAGTTACGGGTCATGCCGTAGCGAATCACCTTGATCCCGCCGGCATTGGTGCCGATATTGCCGCCAATCTGGCTCGATCCTGCCGAAGCGAAGTCCACCGGGTAGTACAGGCCGTTTTCTTCGGCCACGTTCTGCAGGTGCTCGGTGACCACACCCGGCTGACAAACGGCGGTGCGGTCAGTGAGGTTCACGTCGAGGATCTGGTTCATGTAGTCGAACGACACGACTACTTCGCCATTGGCCGCCACGGCAGCAGCGGACAGCCCCGTACGGCCGCCGGACGGCACCAGCGCCACTTTGTGCTTGTTGGCCCACAGGACAATGGCCTGGACCTGTTCGGTGGTCTTGGGGAACACGATGGCGGTCGGGGCCGGAGCGAAATGCTTGGTCCAATCCTTACCGTAAGCATTCAGGGAGTCGGCATCGGTCAGCATCTTGCCAGGCTCAACCAGGGTCTTCAGCTCTTCAATCAAGGCAGGATTGGTCATCGACAGAACTCTCGAACAATTCATGGTCATCCTGAGAACGCTTCACGTCGCAGGAATGAGTGTTTAGCGGGGCGCATATGCTAGCATACCGACCCCGCAGCATAGTGCCCAACGGCTATTCTGCGGCACGGCTTTCTTGCCGTCCGGGTCAGCTCTGGGCTGCTCCCTTCCCTGCCAATTTTCTCCGGGATACAGGTTTACGCAGATGAGCAAGACTTCTCTCGATAAGAGCAAGATCAAGTTCCTTCTTCTCGAAGGCGTCCACCAATCGGCTGTCGACGTCCTCAAGGCGGCGGGCTACACCAGCATCGAGTACCTCACGGGTTCTCTGCCGGAAGCCCAGCTCAAGGAAAAGATCGCTGACGCTCACTTCATCGGCATTCGCTCGCGCACTCAACTGACCGAAGAGATCTTCGATCACGCGAAGAAGCTGGTTGCGGTCGGCTGTTTCTGCATCGGCACCAACCAGGTCGACCTGGACGCTGCCCGCGAACGCGGTATCGCGGTGTTCAACGCGCCCTACTCCAACACCCGTTCCGTAGCGGAGCTGGTGCTGGCCGAAGCGATCCTGCTGCTGCGCGGCATCCCTGAGAAGAACGCTTCCTGCCACCGTGGCGGCTGGATCAAGAGCGCGGCCAACTCCTTCGAGATCCGTGGCAAGAAGCTGGGCATCGTCGGTTACGGCTCGATCGGTACTCAACTGTCGGTCCTGGCGGAAGGCCTGGGCATGCAGGTGTACTTCTACGACACCATCACCAAGCTGCCATTGGGTAACGCCACCCAGGTAGGCAACCTGCACGAGCTGCTGGCGATGTCCGACATCGTTTCGCTGCACGTACCGGAAACCGCCGCCACCCAGTGGATGATGGGCGAGAAAGAAATCCGTGCCATCAAGAAAGGCGGCATCCTGATCAACGCCGCCCGCGGCACCGTGGTCGAACTGGACCACCTGGCTGCCGCCATCAAGGACAAGCACCTGATCGGCGCGGCCATCGACGTATTCCCGGTGGAGCCACGCTCCAACGACGAAGAATTCGAAAGCCCGCTGCGTGGCCTGGACAACGTGATCCTGACCCCGCACATCGGTGGTTCTACCGCTGAAGCCCAGGCCAACATCGGTCTGGAAGTCGCGGAAAAACTGGTCAAGTACAGCGACAACGGTACCTCGGTATCGTCCGTGAACTTCCCGGAAGTGGCCCTGCCGGCTCACCCTGGCAAGCACCGCCTGCTGCACATCCACGAAAACATTCCGGGCGTACTCAGCGAGATCAACAAAGTCTTCGCCGAAAACGGTATCAACATCTCCGGTCAGTTCCTGCAGACCAACGAGAAGGTTGGCTACGTGGTCATCGACGTCGACGCCGAGTACTCGGACCTGGCGCAAGAGAAGCTGCAACACGTCAAAGGCACCATCCGTAGCCGGGTGTTGTTCTAAAAGCAGCTACAAGCGGCAAGCTTCAAGCGGCAAGTTGAGTTCGTTTTCGCTTTGACTTGAAGCTTATAGCTTGCAGCTTGCAACTATAAAAAAGGGAGCCCCAGCGAAGCGGGCTCCCTTTTTTATTTCACATTGACGGTGATCTTCTCGGAAACGATCGGCGGATCGAACGGCATGTGGTTGCTATCGCCCAGTTCAAGCTGCAGGGTGTGTTTGCCCGGCGTGAGCGTTACTTCAGCCTGGGTCTGCGCGGCGCCGAAATGCTGGTGATTGGCATCTTTGGGGATCGGCGCTCCGGCGGCCGGCAACTCATCGACATCGATCAGCAAATGGTGATGACCGGTGTTCTTGGTGGTATCGCCCGCCGGTGCCAAGGCAATATTCTCAACAGCGAACTTGACGACCACAGTCTGTGGAACATTCGCGCCGTCCTTGGGAGACACGATGGACACTTCGGCGCCTTTCGGAGCCGGCGTTGCAGCACTGGCCAGCACCGAAACACCCATCAACAGGCCAGCCAAAGCAGCACGTGACATAAAGGTTTTCATTCTCTTCTCCAGTTTTTTCGTAAAATCCGCGTGACCATGACAACTTCATGGCCATTCGTTGTCGAAGGCACTCGACAACCATAGCAAAGCGAGCCTGAATCAGAGGGTCGCGATAATAAATTCAAAGGAGTGACCATGCGCTTTCTGCCTGGCCTGATCTGCCTGCTACCCCTTCTGAGCCCTTTGGCTCATGCCGAACTGATTGATGACGTCAACGACCGGGGCGAGTTGCGCATAGCCGTTGAAGCCAACACTCCCCCCTTCAACTACAAGGATGGCGACAAGCTCACCGGCTTCGAAGTCGAACTGGGCCAACTGCTGGCAAGTGAACTCGATGTCCGGGCCGACTTTGTCGTCACCGACGGCAGCGATCTGCTGACCGGCGTCGAAAGCGGCAAATACGACATCGCTATCAACCACATAGCAGTGACCCCGGATCTCAGTGATCGTTTCGATTTCAGCGAACCCTACGTCCAAGCCCATGCGCAATTGATCGCGCAGAAAGAAGAGCCGCGCTCCATTCTGCTGGTGCAGTCGTTGACTGAAGAGAAACCCAAAACCAACCCGGCCGTGAGCCTGGCGATTCCGTTTCAGAAGGGGAATCCGGCGTTCCATGCCAGCCTGGAAAACGCCTTGCAGCGAATCAAGGATGATGGGCGACTGCACGCGCTGGAGCAGAAGTGGTTGGGGGCGGGGGCGGATGTGGTACCGAAACAATAACCTGTAGGAGCTGGCTTGCCAGCGATGAGGCCATGACATTCAACGACTATGTTGCCTGTTACACCGTCATCGCTGGCAAGCCAGCTCCTACAAGGTTGTGTGCAGGTGGTTAGCTCAGTGTTGCCAAGGCCTGCGCCGCTTGCGGCAACTCCAGCTCACTGAACACCTGCACGCCATAACGCTTGAGCAGCGCCGCCGTCACGCCCTCGCCACTGACCTTCACACCACTGAACGTCCCGTCATAGGTCAGCAGATTGCCGCAGGACGGGCTGTTGGCCTTGAGGACGGCAACGCGGATGCCGTGTTTTTGCACCAGTTCCAGCGCCTGATACGCCCCCGACAAAAACTGCGCACTGACGTCCTCGCCCTCGGTCGTGATCACCGAGGCCTGGCCATCGAGGACTTGCGCGCCCTGCCCGCCTGGAATTTCCGCTGCCGCCCGAGGCGTTGGCAAGCCACCGGCGACCTCCGGGCACAACGGCACGATCCGACCTTCGTCGAGCCATTGCTGAAGCTGATCGAACGGCCCGCTGGCCCCGCCGTCGTAACGAACGCGGTGACCCAACAGGCAGCGGCTGACGAGAATTTTCTGCATGATCAGAACGGCTCGTTGCCGCGCCGCCGGAACCAGCCCGTCAGCGACAGGCGATCGCGGGTCGCGGGCAGGACTTCGTGGGGAACCTCTCCGGAGAGAAACACCACCAGGCAGCCGCCGGTAGGCTGCACGTCGTGGACGCGATCGTTGTCGAGGTACATGCGCAACGAGCCGCCGTGCTCGGGAAGCCAGCCGTCATTGAGGTAAACCACCGCCGAAACCATGCGCCGGTCGTCATCGCGAAAGCGATCGACATGCTTGAGGTAGAACGCCCCGGGAGGGTACATCGCAAAATGGCTTTCGAAATCCTCCAGGCCAAGAAACAGACCGCGGTTGATCGCCTCGCGCAGGCTGTCCATCAAACTCAGATAGCTGTCGCAAGCCTCGGCCTGGCCGGGGTCGATCCATTGGATATGGTCGCCACGAATCCCTTCGCGAATCTCCGACGACGGCCCACGCCCCACGGCGGCCGGAGCCAGTTCACCCTCGGCAGCCCGCTTGCGACACTCGGCCGCCAGCGCTCGGGTCAGGTCCTGAGGCAGGAAAATATTCTGCTGCGACCAGCCGTGCTCGGCCAGGTCGTCGACGATTCGTAACAGCAGCGGGTGATCAGAGGATATTTGCATGCCGCGCATAGTATTCCTGTGCCCGAAAATCCGACAGAGCCGCGCAGCGGGTTGATACGAATTCTCGACAAGTACGGATACCACACGGAGAATAGTCGCCTGCTGACAGGAGTCCCTATGCGCCGTTTGCTTTTATCACTGCTGATGTTCTGCGTTTTGCCCGCCTGGGCAGACGGCCACGACCAGTTGTACAAGGTCGCCGGCTGGCCGGAACAACGCGCGCATTTCAACGACGCCCTCTCGGCAGCCCAGCAACGCTATCAGGGCAGCCTGCCTCCGGCGGTGTATCAGGCTCTGGTCAATAACAGCAATCAGCGATTTTCCGCCCAGGCCGTGGACCAGCGCGCCGAAGCGCAATTGCGCAAGAACCTCGCCGATCCAAAACCTGCACTGACGTTTTTCCAGTCGCCTCTGGGCAAGAAGATCGTCGCTGCCGAGTTGCTGGCGACCCGTCGCGACCAACTGGCGAAAAATGCCAAGGGCTTGCCAAAGATGCAGGCCAGTGACAGCCGCCTTTTGATCATCGGCCATCTGGCACAAGCGCTGCCTGCTCGCGAGGCTGGCGCGGAAGTCAGCCTGGCGATTGCCGGTGTGGCCGCCGACAGCCTGAGTTCGATGATCCCGGGATTGCTCGGTGCCGGTCAGGCCCAGGGCATGCTCAACGGCCAGCGCCAGCGCCTGATGGACCAGATTGGCAGCGACCTGAACAACACGCTGCTGTATGTCTATCGCGACCTGTCGGACGACGAGCTGGAAGAGTTCGCGACCTTTGCCGAATCGACGCAAGGCCAGGCTTACTATCAGGCGGCACTGGCGGCGATTCGCGCGGGGTTGGCGGTGGGGCAGAGCAATTCGAACCTGACCCAGTGAAAAGATCGCTCTGTAGGAGCTGCCGAAGGCTGCGATCTTTTGATCTTGCTTACCGATTCTGACGACTCATCCGCCTGCTCAAAAACCCGAAATACTCCGTGCGCATCGCCAGTGTTTCATTCGCCAGATGATGCCGCGCCTCGGGCAACATCAAGACCTGCGGCCTATCAAACTTGCCCCGCAACACTTCAAGGTTATGCTCCCAATCCACGGTCATGTCCGCCTGCCCCTGCACGATCAGCGGCCGCCTGGTGCTGACAGGCGCCGCTTCAACGCGTTTGATCCAGCGTGCCAGCGCGCCCACCCAGGCCGTCGGCAGACGTAGCGGCTGCAACGGATCGGCTTGCAGGAACGGCAGAAAGGCCGGGTCGTTGGAGTTCTCGCTGAAGCGCCGGGCGATGGCTTTGACGAACGGCCTGAGCACGTAATAGCTCAGATGCGACCAACCCCACGCGCGCGGCCGCACCAAGGGTGCCAACAGGATCACCTGCCCCTGGGCCGGGCTGCTCGCCCCCGCATTCAACACATGATCGATCACGATCGCCCCACCGGTACTTTGCCCGCACAGGTGCCACGGTTGCGGTAAATCGAGGGATTGCGCCTCGCTGAACAACCCTTGCAACGTGTCCTGGTACTCGGCGAAATCCTTGATGCTCGCCCGCTCGCCGCTGGACAAGCCATGCCCCGGCAGGTCGCAGGCAATCACCGCAAAGCCTTGGTCCAGTGCCCATTCGATCACATGCCGGTAGAGCCCGGTGTGGTCGTAGAAACCGTGGATGACAAACAGCGTCGCCTTCGCCCGCTCGGGCCACCAGAACTGGCTGACCAGCTGATATCCATCGACCTCGAAGCGCCCAAGACCGCTGCGCACCTGACGCGATGAAAAATCCAGTCCGTAGAACTGCTGGTAGGCCTTCGCCTGCGCCGACAACGGCTGCCCGGCCGCCAGTGGCAGCAGACTTGCACGTAGAAGATCAGGGTCGAAAGTGGCCGGCATGGACGAGTTCCAGAGCGTGAAACGGACTTTATAGGCCTGCGATATTCTTCTGTCGCGGCAAGCATGGCAAGCTAGCCGACCTTCGAGGATTGAACCGATGCGCCCGCCCTTTCGCGCCACCCTGTTTGCCAGCCTGCTCGCCGTGGTGTGTGCCGGCGTATTGTGGGCGGCCTACGAATGGTTCCAGGGGCGTTACCTGCGGGCGTTCAGCGAGCACACGGCAATGTTTTCGGGTGATCCGCTGCGCCTTCCCGATGACCTCGCAGGCCCTGGCGCCATCCGCCTGGTGCATTTCTGGGACCCGGCCTGCCCATGCAACGTCGGCAATCAACAACACCTGACCGAACTGGTCGAGCGCTATGTCCCCCACGGCGTGGAATTCTATACCGTGCAAAAACCCGGTAGCCATGGCCAGTTACCAGGCACCTTGAGCCGCCTGAAAACCATCGACGTCTTGCCCGGTTCCGAACAGATCCCCGCCAGCCCGGTCGTGGCAATCTGGGATCGCAGCGGCAAACTGGCGTACTTCGGCCCCTACAGCGAGGGCCTGACCTGCAATTCCAGCAACAGCTTTATCGAACCCATCCTGCAAGCGCTCGATGAAGGCCGAGCGGTGAGTGCCACGCACACACTGGCGGTGGGGTGTTACTGCCCGTGGCCTGTCGATCCGGCGAAGTAGGCAAAGACACGCCCATACGAATCCCTCCTACGGGCGATGCGCCAAGCCGGCGCGCCGTGTTAAACAGTGGCACCTGGAATCACAATAACAACAAGGAATCCCCATGAAACGCAGCCTGACCGCTCTCGCGCTGTTGATCGTCGTGCTGGCCGCCGGAGCCAGCTGGTACCTCTACAGTAAGCAGCCGTCACGCCAGGGCATGGTCGAACTGCAACACCTGCAAGGCTCAGTCACCGTGCGCTACGACGAGCGCGGCGTTCCGCATATCCGCGCCGACAACGAACCCGACCTGTACCGCGCGCTCGGCTACGTGCATGCCCAGGACCGCTTGTTCCAGATGGAAGTCCTGCGTCGTCTGGCCCGTGGCGAACTTGCCGAGGTGCTCGGACCGAAGCTGCTCGACACCGACAAACTGATGCGCAGCCTGCGCATTCGCGAACGCGCTGAAACCTACTTCGCCAATCTCGACAAACAGTCACCCTCTTTCATCGCCATGCAGGCTTATCTGGACGGCATCAACCAGTATCAGGACAGCCACGCCAAACCCGTGGAGTTCGATGTGCTGGGCATTCCAAAACGCCCGTTCACCGCCCAGGACACCATCAGCATCGCCGGTTACATGGCCTACAGTTTTGCGGCGGCATTTCGTACCGAACCCTTGCTGACATTCGTGCGCGATCAACTGGGCCCCGACTACCTGAGTGTTTTCGATCTCGACTGGCAGCCCAAAGGTGTGCTCGACGGGACCGCACCTTCCCTGGCCAGGGCCGACTGGAAAGACCTCAACGCCCTCGCCCGCCTGAGCGAACAGGCCTTGGCTGACAACGGCCTGCCCCAGTTCGAGGGCAGTAACGCCTGGGTCGTCGCGGGCAGCCGGACCCAAAGCGGCAAGCCACTGCTGGCGGGCGATCCGCATATCCGTTTTTCCGCGCCATCGGTGTGGTACGAAGCACAACTCTCCGCGCCGGGCTTTGAACTCTACGGGCATTACCAGGCCTTGATGCCGTTCGCCTCCCTGGGCATGAACAACGACTTCGGCTGGAGCATCACCATGTTCCAGAACGACGACCTCGACCTGATCGCCGAGAAGGTCAACCCGGACAATCCCAATCAGGTCTGGTATCGCGGCAAGTGGGTGGACATGGTCACCAGCGAACAGAAGATTGCGGTCAAGGGCCAGGACCCGGTGACGCTGGTGCTGCGCCAGTCGCCCCACGGCCCAATCGTCAACGATGCCTTGGGCAGCGGCGCCGGCAAGACACCGATTGCGATGTGGTGGGCGTTTCTCGAAAGCCAGAACCCGATTCTGGACGGGTTTTACCAACTCAACCGCGCCGACACCCTGGTCAAGGCCCGAGGTGCCACAGCAAAAATCCAGGCACCGGGCCTGAACGTCGTATGGGCCAATGCCAAGGGTGACATCGGCTGGTGGGCGGCGGCGCAACTGCCGAAACGCCCGGCGGGTGTACGCCCATGGTTCATCCTCGACGGCAGCACCGCCGAGGCCGACAAGGATGGCTTCTACCCGTTCAGCGCCAACCCTCAGGAAGAAAACCCGGCGCGGGGTTACATCGTCTCGGCCAACTTCCAGCCAGTGTCGCCGACCGGCATGGAGATTCCCGGCTATTACAACCTTGCCGATCGTGGCCAGCAGCTCAATCGCCAGCTCAGCGACAAAGCCATCAAATGGGACCTGGAAAACAGCCAGAAACTGCAGCTGGGCACCACCACCGCCTACGGCCCGCGCTTGTTGGCGCCGCTGCTGCCGGTGTTGCGCGAAGTGGTGAGCGACCCCGCCGAACTCAAACTGGTGGAGCAACTGGCCCAGTGGAAAGGCGACTACCCGCTCGATTCCACCAGCGCCACGCTGTTCAACCAGTTCCTGTTCAACCTGGCTGACGCGACGATGCACGACGAACTGGGTAACGACTTCTTCGAAACACTGCTCTCGACCCGGGTGATCGACGCCGCGCTCCCCCGCCTGGCTGCCAGCGCCGATTCACCGTGGTGGGACAACCGCAGCACCCTCGGCAAGGAAACCCGCGCCGACACGGTGAAGGCCGCCTGGCAAGCCAGCCTCGCCCACCTCAAGAGCACCCTCGGCGCAGACGCCTCGCAATGGCAGTGGGGTAGCGCGCACACCTTGACCCATGGTCATCCGCTGGGGCAGCAAAAGCCGCTGGACCTGGTCTTCAATGTCGGCCCCTTCGCCGCACCCGGCAGCCATGAAGTGCCGAACAACCTCTCGGCGAAAATTGGCCCGGCACCCTGGCCCGTCACCTACGGCCCTTCGACCCGGCGCCTGATCGACTTCGCCGACCCGGCCCACAGCCTGACCGTCAACCCGGTTGGCCAGAGCGGCGTAGTGTTCGACAGTCACTATGATGATCAGGCCGAGGCCTACATCGAGGGGATGTACTTCCAGGCGCATCTCAATGATGAAGAAGTCACGGCCAATACGCGCAGTACGTTGAAGCTGTTGCCGGCGCGGGCCGCACCATAAACTTTTGCTGACTGGACCGGCCCCTTCGCGAGCAAGCCCGCTCCCACAGTTGAAATGCGTTCCCCCTGTGGGAGCGGGCTTTCTCGCGAAGAGGCCCTCACAGGCAACAAAGATTTCAGCTCAAACCATCGCCGCAAAATTCAGCCGAAACTGCTGCGGCGTCACCCCCAGCCTGCGATTGAACACACTGCGCATGTGCTGGGCATCGCGAAATCCACATTGATAGGCCACAGTCTTGAGCGGCGCACGAGTGCTTTCGAGCATCACCCGCGCCGCATCGACCCGCGCGCGTTCGACGAACTCGGCCGGGGTGATTTTCGCTTCCCTGGCAAACACCCGGGAAAAATTGCGCGCGCTCATGTTGGCCGCATTGGCCAGGTCGGCGATGGCCAAATCGCCCGTCAGGTTGGCCAGCACGTAATGCTGGACCATCGCCACCGCCGAGTCCGGTTCGGCGTGGGGCGTGAGGAACGGGCTGAACTGCGACTGCCCGCCTGAACGCTGGGTGAACACCACCAGCCGCTTGGCGACATTCAGCGCCACTTCCGGTCCGTGATCCCGGCCCAATAGATACAACGACAGATCGATCCCCGCTGTAACCCCGGCCGAGGTGAACAGGTCTCCGTCCTCAACGTACAGTCGATCCGCTTCCACGCGGGACGAGGGGCACAGCGCCGCCAGATCCGATGCGTCCTGCCAATGCGTGGTGACCGTGCGCCCCTCCAGCAACCCGGCGCGGGCGAGCATGAAGGCACCGTTGCAGATCGAGCCGAACCGCTGCGCCCGCCCGCAGGCCCCGCGCAGCCAGGTGTCGAACGCCAGGCCGAAACTCATGAACGGCAATTGCGGCCCGCCAGCCACCAACAACAAGTCGTACGCCTCGAGCGCTTCGCTGAAATGCCGATGGGCATTGAGTGACAAGCCGTTGGAGCACGCCATCATCCCGTGCTCGACGCCGATCACCTCCAGCCGATAGTGATCCTGCGGGGCAAGGAATCGATTGGCCTCGGAAAACACATCCATGGGGCCAGTGACATCCAGCGACTGGACGCCTGCGAAGACCACGATGGCGATGGTTTTACTCATGGTTCGAAACGCCTTCAATGAATCAGGATTGACGCGTACCTGTGGCGAGGGGGCTTGCCCCCGTTCGGCTGCGCAGCAGTCGTAAACCGCTTGAACGCGGTTTACCTGAATGAGCATTGGGGCCGCTTCGCGACCCAACGGGGGCAAGCCCCCTCGCCACAGCAAGCCCCCTCGCCACAAAAGCGGGCTTAGTGCGAGCAACCCTAGCCAATCCGTGCGCAACAAGCGAGGTTGGCGCGATATGAATGCTCATTGGCCGGGATCGCAGCCATGGCGCGATTGTCCGGACTCAGGGGCCGGAACAGACTGAAACCCTCAGCGCCACCCAGGCGTTCACGACAAGGAAAACTCCATGAGCACCACCATCGCCGGCATCAGGATCCCCGACAGTGCGCTGGCCAAGGCCACCACCGAATACATCCGTGACATCGAATCGGATCTGCTCTACCACCACTCGCGTCGGGTCTTTCTGTTCGGCGCCTTGAGCGGTGAGCGCAAGCACTTGGCCTACAACCCGGAGTTGCTGTATGTCGGCGCGATGTTCCATGACCTGGGCCTGGTGGAGGGGCACCGCAGCGACAACGAGCGTTTTGAAGTCGATGGCGCCAATGCGGCAGCCGCATTCCTCAAGCCTTACGGGCTGAGCGACGACGATATCGAACAGGTCTGGCTATCGATTGCCCTGCACACCACACCGGGCGTTCCTCAACACTTGCGGCCCACCGTGGCACTGGTAACGGCGGGTGTCGAGATGGACGTGCTGGGCATGGACTACGCGGCGTTCTCCAGCGTGCAGCGTGAAGCGGTGGTGCATGCGCATCCACGGGGTGAGGGGTTCAAGGAGTGCATCATCTGCGCGTTTGCCGATGGCTTGCGTCATCGTCCGCAGACTACGTTCGGGAATGTGAAGACGGATGTGCTGGTGGATCGGGAGCCGGGATTCAAGCCGATGAATTTCGTCGAGGTCATTCGCCAATCTCCTTGGGCGACCTGACCAAAAATCAAAAGATCGCAGCCTGCGGCAGCTCCTACAGCGCCACCGCAGGCTGCGATCTTTTGCTGTCAAGCCGCTTCCGGTGCCTGCGCGCGACGCACGTCCGGTTGCTTCCACGAGTCGGCGGCCGCTTCTTCGATCGCTTGCTGGATGGCACGACGACGACCTTCTTCGGCGCGACGGCTGAAGAACCAGACCAGGAAAGTCACGATCGACACCGCCAGCAGGATCAGGCTGGCCACGGCGTTGATCTCGGGTTTCACGCCAAGACGTACCGCCGAGAACACTTCCATCGGCAGGGTCGTGGACCCCGGGCCCGACACGAAGCTCGCCAGCACCAGGTCATCCAGCGACAGGGCGAACGACATCATGCCGCCCGCTGCCAGCGACGGTGCGATCATCGGGATGGTGATCAGGAAGAACACCTTCCACGGTTTCGCGCCCAGGTCCATGGCCGCTTCTTCGATGGACAGGTCCAGCTCGCGCAAGCGTGCCGAGACCACCACCGCCACATAGGCCGCACAGAACGTGGTGTGGGCGATCCAGATGGTGATGATGCCGCGTTCCTGCGGCCAGCCGATCATCTGCGCCATGGCCACGAACAGCAGCAACAGCGACAGACCGGTGATCACCTCAGGCATCACCAGCGGCGCGGTCACCAGGCCACCGAACAGGGTACGGCCCTTGAAGCGCGTAATACGCGTCAGGACGAACGCCGCCAGGGTACCCAGCGCCACCGCCGCCACCGCCGTGTAGCAGGCGATTTCCAGCGAGCGCACCACCGAACCCATCAGTTGCGAGTTGTCGAGCAGGCCGACGTACCACTTGATCGACCAGCCGCCCCACACCGTCACCAGTTTCGAGGCGTTGAACGAGTAGATCACCAGGATCAGCATCGGCAGGTAGATGAACAACAGACCCACTACCAGCATCAGGCTCGAGAAACGGAAGCGCTTCATTCTTTACCCTCCATTTCCTTGGCCTGACTGCGGTTGAACAGGATGATCGGCACAATCAGGATCGCCAGCATCACCACCGCCAGGGCAGACGCCACCGGCCAGTCACGGTTGTTGAAGAACTCTTGCCAGAGCACTTTACCGATCATCAGGGTTTCCGGGCCGCCGAGCAGTTCCGGGATCACGAACTCACCCACCACCGGGATGAACACCAGCATGCAGCCGGCGATGATGCCGTTTTTCGACAACGGCACGGTGATTTTCCAGAAGCTGTTGAAGGTGCTCGAACCCAGGTCCGACGCGGCTTCCAGCAGGCTCTGGTCATGCTTCACCAGGTTGGCGTACAGCGGCAGGATCATGAACGGCAGGTAGGAATAAACCACACCGATGTAGACCGCCAGGTTGGTGTTCAGGATCTGCAGCGGCTCGTTGATCCAGCCCATGCTCATCAGGAAACCGTTGAGCAGGCCGTTGTTGCTGAGGATGCCCATCCACGCATACACGCGGATCAGGATCGCGGTCCAGGTCGGCATCATGATCAGCAGCACCAGCACCGTCTGCACTTCCTTGCGGGCAACGGAGATGCCGTAGGCCATCGGGTAGCCGATCAGCAGGCAGAGGATGGTGCTGAAAAACGCCATCTTCAACGAGCCGAGGTAAGCGGCGATGTACAACTCGTCACCGGCCAGCATCGCGTAGTTGCCCAGGTTAAGCAGCAACTGCAGCTTCTGCTCGGCGTAGCTGTAGATTTCGGTGTAGGGAGGAATGGCCACGTCCGCTTCGGCGAAGCTGATCTTCAGTACGATGAAGAACGGCAGCATGAAGAACAGGAACAGCCAGATGAAGGGAACCCCGATGACCATCTGACGGCCACCGGGAATTATTCGATTGAGTCGGCGTTTGAATTTGCGCATGTTCATGAGCGAAGCACCACGCCGCTATCGTCTTCCCAATACACGTAGACCTGATCACCCCAGGTCGGCCGCTGGCCACGGCGCTCGGCGTTGGCGACGAAAGACTGGACGATTTTGCCGCTCGGCAATTCGACGTAGAACACCGAGTGGCCGCCGAGGTAGGCGATGTCGTGCACCTTGCCGCTGGACCAGTTGTATTCGCAGGTCGGCATGGTCGGGGTCACGAGCAGTTTTTCCGGACGGATCGCGTAGGTCACGGATTTGTCTTGCACCGAGGTGCTGATGCCGTGGCCCACATAGATCTTCCGGTCGAGGTCCTTGCAGGTGATGATCGCGTGGCCCTCGGCGTCGTCAATCACTTCACCGTCGAAGATGTTGACGTTACCGATGAATTCACAGACCAGGCGGCTGGTCGGGGTTTCGTAGATGTCGATCGGGCTGCCGATCTGGGCGATCCAGCCCAGGTGCATGATCGCGATGCGCTCGGCCATGGTCATGGCCTCTTCCTGATCGTGGGTCACCATGACGCAGGTTACGCCGACGCGCTCGATGATCTCCACCAGCTCCAGCTGCATCTGCGAGCGCAGCTTCTTGTCCAGGGCGCCCATCGGTTCGTCGAGCAGCAGCAGCTTCGGTCGCTTGGCCAGGGAACGAGCCAGGGCCACACGCTGACGCTGGCCACCGGACAACTGGTGCGGCTTGCGCTTGGCGTACTGGCTCATCTGCACCAGCTTGAGCATGTCGGCCACCCGCGCATCGACTTCGGCGGCCGGCAGCTTGTCCTGCTTGAGGCCGAAGGCGATGTTCTGGGCCACGGTCATGTGCGGGAACAGGGCGTAGGACTGGAACATCATGTTGATCGGCCGCTCGTAGGGCGGCATGTCGGTGATGTCTACGCCATCGAGGAAAATGCGCCCCTCCGTGGGCCGTTCGAAACCTGCGAGCATGCGCAGCAATGTGGACTTGCCCGATCCCGAGCCGCCGAGCAGGGCGAAGATCTCGCCTTTCTTGATTTCCAGGGACACGTCGTCCACGGCAATCGTCTCGTCGAACTTCTTCGTGACCCGGTCGATTTTGACCAGCACCTGTTTAGGTTGCTGGTCGCCCTCGAGGGCTTTCTTATAGGCGCCGGAGGCAACTGCCATTTACGAAACTCCCAGAAAAAAAGAGTGCAGTTCGCTCAAGGTGAGCCAACCTTGGATATTTGAGCCTTGAAACTATTTACCCGACTTGACCATGGTCCAGCTGCGGGTCATCAAGCGTTGAATCTTCGGTGGCAACTCGACGGACACGTAGGTCTTGTCGAGCACCTCTTGCGGTGGATAAACCGCTTCGTCGGTGCGAATGGACTGTTCCATCAGTTTGTCCGACCCCGGATTAGGGTTGGCATAGCCGACGTAATCACTGACCTGGGCGATAACCTCGGGTTTCAGCAAGTAATTGATGAACGCGTGGGCCTCCTTGGGGTTGGCCGAATCCTTCGGAATCGCCAGCATGTCGAACCAGAGAGCGCCGCCTTCTTTCGGAATGGCGTAGGCGATGTTGATGCCTTTCTTGGCTTCCTGGGCACGGTTGCGGGCCTGGAAGATGTCGCCGGAGAACCCGACCGCCACGCAGATATCGCCGTTGGCCAGGTCGGTGATGTACTTGGACGAGTTGAAGTAGGTGACGTAGGGCCGCACGGCCAGCAACTTGGCGGTCGCCTTCTTGTAGTCTTCCTCGTTGGTGCTGTTGGCGTTCAGGCCCATGTAGTTAAGGACCGTCGGCATCATTTCATCAGCGGAATCGAGGAACGCCACGCCACATTTGTGCAGCTTCTTGATGTTCTCTGGCTCGAACAGCACGCTCCAGGAGTCAATCTTGTCGACACCCAGCACGGCCTTGACCTTGTCGACGTTGTAACCGATGCCGTTGGTACCCCACAGGTACGGCACGGCGTACAGGTTGCCCGGATCGTTCTGCTCCAGGCGCTTGAGCAGCACCGGGTCGAGGTTCGAATAGTTCGGCAGCTGCGACTTGTCGAGCTTCTGGAAAGCGCCGGCCTTGATCTGCTTGCCGAGGAAGTGATTGGACGGCACGACCACGTCATACCCCGTATGCCCGGCCAGCAACTTGCCTTCCAGGGTTTCGTTGGAATCAAAAACGTCGTAGACCGGTTTGATCCCGGTCTCTTTCTGGAAGTCCGCCAGGGTGCTCTCGCCGATATAATCCGACCAGTTATAAATATGCACGGTGCCGGCGGCCTGGACACTGACGGCAATCGTCAGCCCGGCGCCCACCAGCATGGCATTGCGCAACAAAGAAAAAATAGGCACGTGGAGGTCCTCTGAAATTAGTTGGGCCCAAGTTGCCCCGCGTTACATGACAACCGTGATTGCCCAGCAACAAAACCGGCGCGCAACTTACCCTCGAAAAACCGTTCCAGCAAAACTTTTATACAGATACCTGTAGGAGCGAGCCCGCTCGCGATGAACCTGAGAGCACCGCGGGGTGCCAGGCACCCAGCGTTATCGTTAACGACCATCGCGAGCGGGCTCGCTCCTACAGGGGTTTTACTTATTTACCCGATTTGATCTTGGTCCAGCTGCGGGTCATGATCCGCTGGGTCGCGGCCGGCAAGTCGGCAATCGCGTACAGCTTGGCCAGCACGTCCGCCGGCGGGTAAACGCCCGGGTCGCTGGTGATGTCTTTGTCGACCAACGGAGTTGCAGCCGCGTTACCGTTCGGGAAACGCACGGCGTTGGTGATTTCAGCCATGATTTCCGGCTTCTGCAGGAAGGTCATGAACTTGTAGGCGCCTTCGACGTTTTCGGCATCTTTAGGGATGGCGACCATGTCGTAGAAGCTGCCGGCACCTTCTTTCGGAATGTTGTAGCTGACTTTCACCTTGTCACCGGCTTCGGCAGCGCGGGATTTGGCCTGGTAAATGTCACCCGAGTAACCCACGGCCACGCAGATGTTGCCGTTGGCGAGGTCCGAGATGTACTTGGACGAGTGGAAGTAGGCGATCGAAGGACGGACCTTCATGATCAGCGCTTCAGCCTTGTCGATGTCTTCTTTCTTCTGGCTGTCGGTTGGCAGGCCCAGGTAGTGCAGCGCCACCGGAATCATCTCGGTTGGCGAGTCCAGCAGGCTGATACCGCACGCTTTCAGCTTGGCGGCGTTTTCAGGCTTGAAGATCAGGTCCCAGGAATCGACCGGTGCGTCGGCACCCAGTGCTGCCTTGACCTTCTCGGCGTTGAAGCCGATACCGATCGAACCCCACATGTACGGGAAGGCGTGCTCGTTGCCCGGGTCGCTCACGGAAACGGCCTTGAGCAGGTCGGTGTTCAGGTTCTTCCAGTTAGGCAGCTTGGACTTGTCCAGCTTCTGGTAGACCCCAGCCTTGATCTGCTTGGCCAGGAAGTTGTTCGATGGTACGACGATGTCGTAGCCGGACTTGCCTGCCAGCAACTTGGCTTCCAGGGTTTCGTTGCTGTCGAAGACGTCATAGACAACCTTGATGCCCGACTCGTCTTCAAACTTCTTGACGGTGTCCGGTGCGATGTAGTCGGACCAGTTGTACACGTGCAGTACTTTGTCATCGGCCTGAACCGCGCCCGCCATCAACCCCATCACGGACATGGCAAGCAGAGTCTTGCCAGCGAGCTTTTTACCTAGTGCCTTCATGCGTAATGCTCCAAATTTTTCTTTTTTGAACCACTTGTTCAGCGACCGAACCCGGGCAACTGGAACCGCGGCTAGTCTGGCAAGATCCACATCAGTCTTTCAAGGAAACGGCCACGCTTTCTGACTGTTCTGAGCGAAAGTTCCTACTTCATATGCAGAACTTCGGACTTCCGCTCAGAGCCTAGCACTTAGCCCTGCAATGCACTCAGGGTCAGGTCAAGACACTTGCGAGCCTTGGTCACCAGCTCATCGATTTCCGCCGGTGTAATCACCAGTGGCGGAGCGATGATCATGGTGTCGCCGACGGCGCGCATGATCAGGCCGTTGTCGAAGCAGAACTGGCGGCAGATCATGCCGACGCCCTTGCCCTCGTAACGCTTGCGCGTGGCCTTGTCCTGGACCAGTTCGATGGCCCCCAACAAACCGACCCCGCGAACTTCACCCACCAGCGGGTGATCGTTCAGTTCCCGCAGACGCTTTTGCAAATACGGTGCCGTTTCTGCATGGACGCGCTCGATAATTTTCTCGTCGCGCATGATGCGGATGTTTTCCAGCGCCACCGCAGCCGCCACCGGGTGACCGGAGTAAGTGAAGCCGTGGTTGAAATCACCGCCTTCGTTCAGGACTTCCACCACTTCGTCACGTACGATCAGGCCGCCCATCGGGATGTAGCCCGAGGTCAGGCCCTTGGCGATGGTCATCATGTCCGGCTTGAGGCCGTAGAAATCGCTGCCGAACCACTCGCCGGTACGACCGAAACCACAAATCACTTCGTCAGCCACGAACAGGATGTCGTACTTGGCGAGGATTTCCTTGATGCGCGGCCAGTAGGTGTCTGGCGGAATGATCACGCCACCGGCGCCCTGGATCGGCTCGGCAATGAAGGCACCGACGTTGTCGACACCGACTTCCAGAATCTTTTCTTCCAGCTGATTGGCCGCCCACACACCGAATTCTTCCGGGGTCATGTCGCCGCCTTCGGTGAACCAGTACGGCTGGGCAATGTGGACGATGCCCGGGATCGGCAAGTCGCCCTGTTCATGCATGTACGTCATGCCACCCAGGCTCGCGCCGGCCACGGTGGAACCGTGATAGCCGTTCTTGCGGCTGATGATGACTTTCTTGTTCGGCTGGCCCTTGATTGACCAATAGTGACGAACCATGCGCAGCATGGTGTCGTTGCCTTCAGAGCCGGAACCGGTGAAGAACACATGGTTCATGCCTTGCGGCGCGATGTCGGCGATGGCCTTGGCCAGTTCCAGTACCGGCGGGTGCGCTGTCTGGAAGAACAGGTTGTAGTAAGGCAGCTCGCGCATCTGTTTGCTGGCGGCATCGGCCAGTTCATCGCGACCATAACCAATCGCGACACACCACAGGCCGGCCATGCCGTCGAGGATCTTGTTGCCTTCGCTGTCCCAGAGGTAAACGCCCTTGGCATTGGTGATGATCCGCGGGCCTTTCTCTTTCAGCTGCTTGAAGTCGCTGAACGGGGCCAGGTGGTGATCGTTGCTCAGGGTTTGCCATTCACGGGTTTGCGGGTTGTTGCTGGTCATGTGAATCTCCTAAAAAAATCAGGTGAAGGCGCCGCCAGACAGCGGCGGCGCCCGGCGTGTCAGACGGCAAAGAGCAGGAATTCCCTTTCCCACGAACTGATCACGCGCTTGAAGTTTTCATGCTCGGCCCGCTTGACCGCGACGTAGCCAGTGATGAAATTTTTGCCAAGGTAGCGCTCGATGGTCGCGCTGTTTTCCATGCGTTCCAGCGCGTCTTCGATGGTCAGCGGCAGGCGCAGGTTGCGGCGTTCATAGCCACGTCCTACCACCGGCGCACTCGGATTCAGGCCTTCAACCATGCCGATGTACCCGCAGAGCAGGCTCGCGGCAATCGCCAGGTACGGGTTGGCATCGGCGCCCGGCAGGCGGTTTTCCACCCGACGGTTATTTGGCCCGGCATCCGGGACCCGCAGGCCCACGGTGCGGTTCTCTTCGCCCCACTCCACGTTCACCGGCGCCGAGGTATCGGGCAGGAAGCGGCGGAACGAGTTGACGTTGGGGGCGAACAGCGGCAACAGCTCGGGAATGAGTTTCTGCAAGCCACCGATGTGGTGCAGGAACAACTGGCTCATGGTCCCGTCTTCATTGGAGAAAATGTTCCTGCCGGTCTCGATGTCGATGATGCTCTGGTGCAAGTGCATGGCACTGCCCGGCTCGCCGGTCATCGGCTTGGCCATGAAGGTCGCGGCCACGTCGTGCTTGAGCGCGGCTTCGCGCATGGTGCGCTTGAACACCAGGATCTGGTCGGCCAGGGACAGGGCATCGCCGTGACGGAAGTTGATTTCCATCTGCGCCGTGCCGTCCTCGTGGATCAGCGTGTCGAGGTCCAGGTCCTGCAGTTCGCACCAGTCGTAGACGTCTTCGAACAGCGGATCGAATTCGTTCGCAGCTTCAATGGAGAACGACTGTCGACCGATTTCCGGGCGACCGGAGCGGCCGATCGGCGGCTGCAGCGGGTAGTCCGGGTCGTCACTGCGCTTGGTCAGGTAAAACTCCATTTCCGGCGCCACGATGGGCTGCCAGCCTTTGTCGGAATAGAGTTTCAGGACTTTCTTGAGCACGTTGCGCGGTGACAGCTCGATCGGGTTGCCTTGCTTGTCGTAGGTATCGTGGATAACGATGGCGGTCGGCTCGATGGCCCACGGCACCAGGTACACCGCACTCTGGTCGGGACGGCAGATCATGTCGATGTCGGCCGGGTCGAGCAGTTCGTAATAGATGTCGTCTTCGACGTAATCGCCGGTCACGGTCTGCAGCAGAACGCTTTCTGGCAGGCGCATGCCTTTTTCGGCGATGAATTTGTTGGTCGGCGAAATCTTGCCCCGGGTAATCCCGGTCAAGTCGGCGATCATGCATTCGACTTCTGTGATCTTGTGGTTTTTCAACCAATCGGTGAGCTGGTCGAGGTTGTTACTCATAAATGCCTCTAGGCTTGAGTTGTCTGACCCTTTTAAGGTCAGGCGTTGTTTGACGCATCGGCGTCGCGTTGTAGAGCGTTTGCGCGGCAGATTATCGTGTTTGCCAGCACTGCCGCAGAGGCCGGGCGTGCAGAATTACGAGCGTTGCCCCGAACGATGGTCAGGCCGCTATTGTGAATCGGTTCTATATTGAATGGAGTAACCGTAATGGGGGTGCCATCGCGACCGTCCAGAATATCGGACGGGGACGGTTGAACCGTCGCGGATGGGAGGATCACCGCAAGCGCCGGGACCACGGAACGGACGGACGTGTCATCACTGATGTGATAAACATGTCGACCGACCTGTCTTGAGCAGTCGGTGACGCCGATTATCGGCAGGCGAGACATGAAGCACCCCGGTATTATTGCTGTTATGGGTTTGATTCGAGCTTAGCCTTGTTCATTTTTTTACACAACACCCCCGTAAAAAATACAACACGGCCCGCTCAAGCCTGCGGGCGCCATAGAGGCCAAGGGCATAAAAACGCCCCAAAGTGCCTCAAAAAAGCCACACGGGTGCTTTTTTAGGGCAAAAAAGGCCTCGCTTGACTTCGGCATGCCGTTCGGGTTGACTGAAACCAGAAAAGATCAATGATTGATATTTTTAACAACAAAGGTGTTGCATCATGTCGGTACCCCCGCGTGCCGTTCAGCTTAACGAAGCGAACGCGTTCCTTAAGGAACATCCTGAGGTTCTGTACGTTGACCTTCTGATTGCGGATATGAATGGTGTGGTGCGCGGCAAGCGCATCGAACGCACCAGCCTCCACAAGGTTTACGAGAAAGGCATCAACCTGCCGGCCTCTCTATTTGCTCTGGATATCAACGGCTCGACGGTGGAAAGCACCGGCCTGGGCCTGGACATCGGTGATGCTGACCGAATCTGCTATCCAATCCCCGATACCCTGTGCAACGAGCCATGGCAGAAGCGCCCGACCGCGCAACTGTTGATGACCATGCACGAACTCGAAGGCGAGCCCTTCTTCGCCGACCCGCGTGAAGTGCTGGCCAATGTGGTGCGCAAGTTCGACGAAATGGGCCTGACCATCTGCGCCGCGTTCGAACTGGAGTTCTACCTGATCGACCAGGAGAACGTGAACGGTCGTCCGCAACCACCTCGCTCGCCGGTTTCCGGCAAACGTCCGCACTCGACCCAGGTCTACCTGATCGACGACCTCGACGAATACGTCGATTGCCTCCAGGACATTCTGGAAGGTGCCAAAGAGCAAGGCATTCCGGCTGACGCCATCGTCAAGGAAAGTGCCCCGGCACAGTTCGAAGTCAACCTGCATCACGTGGCTGACCCGATCAAGGCCTGCGACTACGCGGTCCTGCTCAAGCGCCTGATCAAGAACATCGCCTACGACCATGAAATGGACACCACCTTCATGGCCAAGCCTTACCCAGGCCAGGCGGGTAATGGTCTGCACGTCCACATCTCGATTCTCGACAAAGACGGCAAGAACATTTTTGCCAGTGAGGATCCCGAGCAGAACGCCGCACTGCGTCACGCGATCGGCGGTGTGCTCGAGACCCTACCGGCGCAGATGGCTTTCCTCTGCCCGAACGTCAACTCCTACCGTCGTTTCGGCGCACAGTTCTACGTGCCGAACTCGCCGTGCTGGGGCCTGGACAACCGTACCGT
Organism: Pseudomonas sp. Pseusp49; assembly: GCF_059491875.1. Lineage (NCBI taxonomy): Bacteria > Pseudomonadati > Pseudomonadota > Gammaproteobacteria > Pseudomonadales > Pseudomonadaceae > Pseudomonas > Pseudomonas sp. Pseusp49. The sequence goes on from NZ_CP168514.1 coordinate 6,489,390, forward strand.
AGCGATTCGCGTGCCGACCGGTTCCGCCGATGCCGTGCGCATCGAACACCGTGTGGCCGGCGCCGATGCCAACCCGTACCTGCTGATGGCTTCGGTCCTGGCAGGCGTGCACCACGGTCTGGTCAACAAGATCGAGCCTGGCGCTCCGGTCGAAGGCAACAGCTACGAGCAGAACGAGCAAAGCCTGCCGAACAACCTGCGTGATGCCCTGCGCGAGCTGGACGACAGCGAAGTCATGGCCAAGTACATCGATCCGAAATACATCGATATCTTCGTGGCCTGTAAAGAGAGCGAGCTGGAGGAGTTCGAACACTCCATCTCCGACCTCGAGTACAACTGGTACCTGCATACCGTGTAAGCAGTTGCGGTAGAGAAAAAACGCCGCCGGCTTCACAGCCTGCGGCGTTTTTTTATGGCCGCCTGCGGCGGATCGCTGGCAAGCCAGCTCCCACAGGGTTCTTTGTCGACCACAAATCGGGTGTACGAAACCAATCCCTGTGGGAGCGGGCTTGCCCGCGATGGCGTCCGGGCAGACAACACACAACCCGACTCGTACAATGCCCCCTGCCCCGCAGGAGACTCCAATGACACGCGTAGCCACCCCCCGCAAACCCCGCGCACGCAGCCAGGCCCGGATCGATTCGATACTCGATGCAGCCCGCACGCTGTTGGCCGCCGAGGGCGTGGCCAGTCTGTCGATCTACAGTGTCGCCGAGCGCGCGGAGATTCCGCCCTCCTCGGTCTACCATTTTTTCGCCAGCGTGCCGGCGTTGCTCGAAGCCTTGACCGCCGACGTCCATGCGGCCTTCCGCGCGTGCCTGCAAGCACCCATCGATCATCACGCCCTCGGCAGCTGGCGCGATCTGTCGCGCCTGGTGGAACAACGCATGCTCGACATCTACGCAGAGGACGCCGCCGCCCGCCAACTCATTCTGGCCCAGCACGGCCTGACCGAAGTCACCCAGGCCGACCGCCAGCACGACCTCGAACTGGGCGAGTTGATGCACAAGTTGTTCGATCACCACTTCGAACTGCCGACGCTGCCGAGTGATGTCGACGTGTTCGCCCTGGCCATGGAGCTTGGCGACCGGGTGTATGCGCGCTCGGTGCAGCAGCACGGGCAGATTACGCCACGCATGGCCGAGGAAGGGATGCGGGTGTTTGATGCTTATGTGGGGTTGTACCTGCCGCCCTATCTGCCCAAGCGCGGCGTTCCAGCCTGAGATTTTTATTGGTCACGCCGACCTCTTCGCGAGCAAGCCCGCTCCCACAGGGGAATGCATTCCAGATGTGGGAGCGGGCTTGCTCGCGAAAGCCGCGCCGCGAATACCGCTGATACACACGCACAAAAACCCCGAAGGGCTCAAACCCTCCGGGGTTGCTTGTACCGCACGCGATCACAACTTGGCGATCGACACCTCGGTGGATTTCACAAACGCGATCACTTCACTGCCCACCGCCAGCTCCAGCTCTTTCACCGAGCGCGTGGTGATCACCGAGGTGACGATGCCGGAAGCGGTCTGCACGTCGATTTCCGACAGCACGTCGCCGAGGACGATTTCCTTGATGGAGCCTTTGAACTGGTTGCGAACGTTGATGGCCTTGATAGTCATGATGTTGATTCCTGTCGTTGGGTAAGACTTGAGTTATTGAGCCCAGCGCAATTGCGTAGGCAAGGGTGAAACAGGTTCCGGCTCCGGTGGCTGGCCGGGCAGCGCCAGCACGCGATTGAGGACTTCGGTTTCCAGCGCCGCCAGCCGATGGGAGCCGCGCACTCGAGGGCGCGGCAGTTCCACGTGCAGGTCGAGGCCGACTTCGCCGTCTTCGATCAGGATCACCCGATCGGCAATCGCCACCGCTTCACTGACGTCATGGGTCACCAACAACACCGTGAAGCCGTGCTGCTGCCAGAGCCGTTCGATCAGTTGCTGCATTTCAATTCGGGTCAGGGCATCCAGCGCACCCAGGGGTTCGTCGAGCAACAGCAGGCGCGGCTGATGAATCAACGCACGGGCCAACGCCACGCGTTGCTTCTGTCCACCGGACAACGCTGCCGGCCACTCGTTGGCGCGGTCGGCCAGGCCCACCGCGTCCAAGGCTTCAAGCGCTTGGGGCCGCCAGTTACCCTTGAGGCCCAGACCGACGTTGTCGATGATCTTTTTCCACGGCAACAAACGCGCTTCCTGGAACATCAGCCGCGTGTCTTCCCGCGCGTCACTCAATGGCGCGGCACCAGCGAGCAATTCACCGCCAGTCGGCTGATCGAGGCCGGCGAGCAATCGCAGCAAGGTGCTTTTGCCGCAACCGCTACGCCCCACCACGGCGACAAACTGGCCCGCCGGAATGTGCAGGTCGATCTCGCGCAGCACCTGCCGCGCGCCAAAGGTTTTTTGCAGCTTGCGCACCGCCAGCGGAATGCCGCGCAGCAGGCGTGGAGGTTGTTCCGCGATCATGTCGCACCTCCCTTGGCTACCTGATACGCCGGGTGCCAGCGCAGCCACACACGCTCAAGTCCACGGGCCGCGAAGTCGGCCAGTTTGCCGAGCACCGCGTACAGCAGAATCGCCAGCACCACCACGTCGGTCTGCAAGAACTCCCGGGCATTCATCGCCAGATAACCGATACCGGAACTGGCGGAGATGGTTTCCGCGACGATCAACGTCAGCCACATGAAGCCCAGGGCGAAGCGCACGCCAACCAGAATCGAAGGCAGTGCCCCCGGCAGGATCACCTGCCAGAACAGGCTGAAGCCGGTCAGGCCATAGCTGCGCGCCATCTCCACCAGCGCCGGGTCGACGTTGCGGATGCCGTGATAGGTGTTGAGGTAAATCGGGAACAGCGTGCCCAGCGCCACCAGGAAAATTTTTGCCGACTCGTCGATGCCGAACCACAGGATCACCAGCGGAATCAGCGCCAGGTGTGGCACGTTGCGGATCATCTGCACCGAACTGTCGAGCAGTCGCTCACCCCACTTCGACAGGCCAGTAATGAAACCCAAGGTCAAACCGATGCCGCCACCGATGGTGAAGCCCAGCGCGGCACGCCAGCCACTGATCGCCAGGTGCGTCCAGATTTCGCCGCTGCGCACCAGGCTCACGCCAGCTTCGATCACTGCAACCGGCGCCGGCAGAATCCGTGTCGACAACCAGCCCGCCGACACACTCAACTGCCACACCGCCAGCAACAACACCGGCAACGCCCAGGGCGCGAGACTGTGGATGATTTTCTTCATGACCGCGCCTCAGCTCTGGGACGCGGCTTTGGGCAGAATGTCGTTGGCGACCATCTCGCCGAACGGACTCACGTAGCCCGCACTTTTCGGCAGTTCAGGCCGCTCGACATCGAGGTGCGGGAACAGCAGTTCGGCGACTCGGTACGACTCTTCCAGGTGGGGATAGCCGGAGAAAATAAAAGTGTCGATGCCGAGGTCCGCGTACTCCTTCACGCGGGCGGCCACAGTCGGGCCATCGCCCACCAGCGCCGTACCGGCACCGCCACGCACCAGGCCGACACCGGCCCACAGGTTCGGGCTGACTTCCAGGTTGTCGCGGTTGCCGCCATGCAATGCGGCCATGCGCTGCTGACCGACCGAATCGAAGCGCGCCAGCGATGCCTGGGCCCGAGCGATGGTGTCGTCGTCGAGATGGGAGATCAGCCGATCCGCGGCTTTCCAGGCCTCTTCGTTGGTTTCACGCACAATCACGTGCAGGCGAATACCGAAGCGCACGGTGCGCCCGAGCTTCGCGGCCTTGGCGCGGACCTGTTCGATTTTTTCCGCCACGGCGGCCGGCGGCTCACCCCAGGTCAGAACCATTTCCACCTGTTCGGCAGCCAGGTCTTGCGCGGCATCCGAAGAGCCGCCGAAGTACAGCGGCGGGCGCGGCTGCTGGATCGGTGGATAGAGCAGTTTCGCGCCCTTCACGCTGATGTGCTGGCCGTCGTAATCAACGGTTTCGCCTTCCAGCACGCGGCGCCAGATACGGGTGAACTCCACGGAAGCCTGGTAGCGTTCTTCGTGGCTGAGGAACAGACCATCGCCGGCCAACTCCTCCGGATCACCGCCCGTCACCAGGTTGAACAGCGCACGACCGCCGGACAGCCGATCCAGGGTCGCGGCCTGACGCGCCGCCACCGTCGGGGAAATGATCCCGGGGCGCAGGGCAACCAGAAACTTCAAGCGCTGGGTCACTGGAATCAGCGACGCCGCCACCAACCACGAATCTTCGCAGGAGCGGCCGGTGGGAATCAGCACGCCGCCGAAACCCAGTCGGTCCGCCGCTTGCGCGACTTGTTGCAGGTAGCCGTGGTCAACGGCGCGTGCGCCTTCGGCGGTGCCAAGGTAATGGCCGTCGCCGTGGGTAGGCAGGAACCAGAAGATATTGAGGCTCATGGAGTGGTCTCCTTGGGGGATCGAATTATTGGGCTTTCGCAACGGCGGCCGGCGGCGTCCAGATCACGTCCTTGATGCTCAATTGCTTTGGAATCAGCTTGAGCTGGTAGAAGGTGTCGGCGATTTTCTGCTGCGCCGCGACCACTTCCGGGGTCAGGAACAACGCGCCGTAGCCCTGGCGTTTCACCGAAGTGCGGGTGATGTCTGCCGACAGGCCGAGCAGTGGCGAGACTTGCTGGGTCACGTCTTCAGGATTGGCCCTGGACCACTCGCCGACCGCGCGCACTTCTTCCACCAGAGTCTTGATCACCTCGGGATTTTTTTGCGCGTAGGGTTTGGTCGCCAGGTAGAACTGATGGTTGTCGACGATGCCCTGGCCATCGCGCAGGGTGCGCGCTTGCAACTGTTGTTCGGCGGCGGCCTGGTACGGGTCCCAGATGACCCAGGCGTCGACACTGCCACGCTCGAACGCAGCGCGCGCATCGGCGGGCGGCAGGAAGACGGTCTGGATGTCGGTGTATTTGAGGCCGGCGTCTTCCAGTGCACGCACCAGCAGGTAGTGCACGTTGGAGCCCTTGTTGAGCACGACCTTCTTGCCCTTGAGCTCTGCCACCGACTTGATCGGCGAGTCCTTCGGCACCAGGATCGCCTCACTGTGCGGCGCTGGCGGTTCGTAGGCGACGTAAAGCAGATCGGCGCCGGCCGCTTGAGCGAACACGGGAGGGGTTTCGCCGGTAACGCCGAAGTCGATGGAGCCGACGTTCAAGCCTTCAAGCAGCTGCGGGCCACCGGGGAATTCAGTCCATTGCACGTCAACGCCTTGGGTGGCGAGGCGCTTTTCCAGGGTGCCCTTGGCTTTGAGCAGCACCAGGGTGCCGTATTTCTGATAACCGATCCGTAGCGTCTCGGCCTGGGCTTGAGTAATGGCGCCGAAGGTGACAGCCGCAGCAAACAGAGCGACCAGACCACGACGCAAAATGACAGGGCGCATGGCGCTCTCCTTTTTGCAGTTGGGTTTTGGCTGCACCTGCTTGCCCGTTGGCGGGCGAGTAAGGCCAGTACTTCAATTTTCGGGTGGGGCTAATGTTCAGTGGAGCTCATATGCTCCAGCGAGCACTCAACAAACGTTCATTCAACAGGTTCGGATCGAGCGGCTTGGGCCGTCGTGCCATGGCGCTGAGAAACAGCTCCAGCGATTCATTCAGCCGTTGCTCCAGCTCCGGCGCCAACTGCGCCAGGGCGCTGCCTTCGCCGTAAGCGATCTGGCTGTCGACGGCGAAAATCCCGTGGAGCATTTCCTGGGCTTTCAACGCCGACAGCACAGGCTTGAGCGCGTAGTCCACCGCCAGCATGTGGGCGATGCTGCCGCCGGTTGCCATCGGCAACACCACCTTGTGGCTCAGGGCGCGTTCGGGCAGCAGATCCAGCACGGTTTTCAATGCGCCGGAGAACGAAGCCTTGTACACCGGCGTAGCGATCAGCAGGCCATCGGCGTTTTCAATCTGTTGCAGCAGGTCAATGACCTTCGGGCTGTCGAAACGTGCATGCAGCAAGTCTTCGGCCGGGAAGTCCCGTACCTGATAACTCACCACCTCCACGCCCTGTTCTTGCAACCAACTCCTGGAGCGGTCCAGCAGCACCCCGGAACGGGAGCGCTGACTGGGACTGCCTCCGAGTGAGACGACCAACATTCAGACGATTCCTTGAGCGGTGTTGGCGATTCGCGGTTTGCGATCTCGCTTCGATGGAGTGACCTTAACAGCTGATTCATATATCCATAAATCATATTTATTCATTTGGTTATGCATTATAGAGATATACAAATCGACTTCATTCGGGCAAAAAAAAAGGCCGTCGAAACGGCCTGAAATCCCCTGCTCTGTGGGTGCCCTGGAAAGATCGCAGCCTGCGGCAGCTCCTACAGGGATTGGCGGCGATCTTTTGATCTTCAACGGTTCGGCTGTGGCGTCAGGCGCAGGTAAGGCTTGACTGCCCGATAGCCTTTGGGAAAACGCTGTTTGATTTCCTCTTCATCCTTGAGCGACGGCACGATCACCACTTCATCACCGTCCTGCCAGTTGGCCGGCGTGGCCACCTTGTAGTTGTCGGTAAGTTGCAGCGAGTCGATCACCCGCAGGATTTCATTGAAATTGCGCCCGGTGCTCGCCGGGTAGGTAATCGTCAACCGAACCTTTTTGTTCGGATCGATCACGAACAGCGAACGCACGGTCAGGGTGTCGTTGGCGTTGGGATGGATCAGGTCGTAGAGGTCCGAGACCTTGCGGTCGGCGTCATCCAGGATCGGAAAGTTGACCACGGTACTCTGCGTCTCGTTGATGTCCTCGATCCATCTGTGATGCGACTCCACAGGGTCTACGGACAGTGCGATAGCCTTGACACCGCGTGCCGCGAACTCATCCTTGAGCCTGGCGGTAAAACCCAGTTCGGTGGTGCATACCGGCGTGAAATCCGCCGGATGGGAAAACAGCACGCCCCAGCTATCACCCAGCCACTGGTGGAAACGGATGATGCCGGCGCTGGAGTTCTGTTCGAAATCGGGGGCGATATCGCCAAGTCTGAGACCCATGGTGCTGCTCCTTGTGAGTGCTTGATGGGTTCAACTGTGCCTGTGTTTTTTATCTATTAAAAAGAATAAATATCGATTTATTTAGATCATTAAGAAATATTAAAGATCTGTTCACTGGACGTGCACGCGCAACCCGCCGAACATCGGACCCGAGGTTCGAGAAGGCCTTGAGTTGCTGCAAAGAGGGAACTTCAGGACGGGATTACGGGGGTGAACCCGTCCTGAACATGTAAAAGCCCCGCCCGGTGCAATACCGGGCGGGGCTTTTTTGCATCGGTTACGCGAGCGCTATTACAACAGCGGGATCGAGTAGCTGACGATCAAGCGGTTTTCGTCCTGCGAACGGGTGTTCGGCAGGTCGGTGCGCCAGGTAGCGTTTTTCCACGCCAGGCCCAGGTTCTTCAACGGACCTTCCTGCACCACGTAGGCAACACTCAGGTCACGCTCCCACTCGGAAGCACCGTTGGCCGCCTGGCCACCCTTGGCGTTGACGGTATCGATGCTGTCGCCGTGCAGGTACACCAGACCCGCGGTCAGGCCAGGTACGCCGACCTTGGCGAAGTCGAACGAGTAACGTACTTGCCAGGTTTTCTCGCCGGCACGGCCGAACTTCTGGATTTGCGAATCGGTGATGGTGTAGTTCGACGAACCGTCACCCTGGTTCAGCCAAGGGAAGTCGCTGCTGCCGTTGCTGACCTGGTAACCGCCACCGAAGGTATGACCGGCAACCGAATACAGGAACAGGCCGCTGTACAGGTTGTTGTCGACCTTGCCTTTACCGTTTGGCGCGTTGTAATTGCCAGTGGTGTAGTACAGCGGGTCGTGACCGTTGGCACCATCATCAGAGCTGTTGAAATAACGGAAATCCGACTTCAACACGCCCGGGCCGATTGCCCAGTTGTGAACCAGACCCAGGAAGTGCTGCTTGTAGAACTCTTCCAGCTTGCCGTAGTAGTACTGGGCCGTCAGGTCCTTGGTGATCTTGTAGTCGCCGCCGGCATAGATGAACTTGTTGCTGTCGCGGAACTTGGTACCGCGAGTGTTCGCACCGGAAATCGACATTTGATCGTTGTTGCTGGAGTTACGGCCTTTAACGGCTTCGATCTGACCACCGACCAGCGACAGGTCCTTGATCTCGGCGGAAGTGATCTGGCCACCCTGCCAGGTCTGCGGCAGCAGGCGACCATCGTTGGTCACGATTACCGGGTTTTTCGGCTGCAGGGTGCCCAGCTTCAATTCAGTCTGGGAAACCTTGGCTTTGGCGGTGAGGCCCAGGCTGGAGAAATCATCTACCGCCTCGCCATTGGATTTGCTCGGGAAAACCGTGCCACCGTAAGAGGTCGCCGTGGCGCCGTTGGTGCCGCCGCCCGAATCCAGCTTGACGCCCAACAGGCCGATCGCATCGATACCGAAACCGACGGTGCCTTGGGTGTAACCGGAGATGAAACGCAGATCGAAGCCTTGGCCCCACTCTTCGTTTTTGTTCGGACCGGTACCGTCGCGGTAGTCGGTGTTGATATAGAAGTTACGCAGCCCCAACGTTGCCTTGCTGTCTTCGATGAAACCCGCGGCGTTTGCCTGCTGGGCCAATACCCCGACGGCCACAGCCATGGCCAAGGTGGACTTGTTCATGTTTCGCTCCTCTCGTTTCTAGTTCTGATGTTCCTGGTCCCGAATCGATTGCCCGGGATCCTGAATGCATAAATTCGCGGCAAACCGTCTAGGTCGGTCGTTTGGCGGGCCGCAGGATACATGGCCTTAAAGCCAAAAAGAATTTTTTAAACTTTTTTAATAGCATTGTGGAATATGGAATTCCACGGCAGAACCGAGGTATCGGCGGCAAGGCCGATTCCTGAACCTGATCAATTGTCGAGGGACGAAACTGCCAAATCCGATCTCAGGGATGAGTGGCGGACAGGCGCACTTTAGTGTGCGCGTTAAAAAACTAAAAAGAATAAAAAAGAAATAGCATCTTTGTTTTTGGAATATAAAGCTCGACACGAAAAAAAGCCCCGCCAACAGACGGGGCTTTTTCTTGCAGCCCTTACATGAAGCTGTAGGTGTAGTTGAAGATCAGACGGGTCTGGTCTTGATCAAGGGTGCTGGTGTTGCCACGGTAGGTACCGTGACGCAGCGTCGTACTAAACCCTTTCAGTGCACCGGTTTGAATCACGTAGTCCACACGCGCGTCAGTCTCGTGCTCGCTCAGGTCTTTACCAACACCGTTGGTAGCCTTGATGTCCTGGCCATTCAAGTAACCAATCGAAGCTTTCAACCCTGGTACACCCAGGGAGGCGAAGTCATAGGAGTACTGACCGAAGGTGGTGTTTTCACCGGCACGGATAAAGCTGCCAACCGTGGCATCGGTAAACGAGTAGAAGCTGGCGCCGCCGGCACCTTCCTGACGACCCTTATCATCGATAAGGCTGCCCTGGTTCAAGAACACAAAGCCGCCGTCATCGTTGACACGCTGATGCCCGAGCAGGAACGCGTGGCCACCCAGGGTATAGGTGAACATGGCGCTCCAGGTCTTGTTATCGACCACGCCCTTTTCTTTGGCAAAGCCATTGTTGTTGTTGAATTGATAGCCGGCGTCGCCGTTCTTGCCATCGGAGCTGCTGTCGAAATAACGGATATCGGTCTTGAACGACTGATTGGCCGCGATCGGGTAGACGTGCACCAGGCCGAGGAAGTTCTGCTTGTAGAAGTCTTCCAGGTTCGCATAGTAGTACTGCAGCGTGAGGTCTTTGGTGACCTTCCAGTCAGCACCGCCGTAGAGGAACTTGTTGCTGTCCTGAGTAGCGCCAGCCACAGACAGGCCAGTGGAGTTCGAGGAGGCGCGACCCGACGCGTGCTCCAGCTGACCAAAGTTGAAGGTCACGTTGTCGATTTCTTTGGAGGAGATGGTGCCACCTTCAAAGGTCTGCGGCAGCAGACGGCTGTCGTTCGCGATCAGGATTGGCAGGTTAGGTGCCAGAGCGCCACCCAGGTGGGCTTCAGTCTTCGAGAAGCGAGCCTTGACGTTGCCATCCAGACGGCTCCATTCGTCGGCCGACTTATCGCCATCGCTCGGGAAGAACGAGTTGGCGTTACCGGTCGGGTGATGCCCCTTGCCGCCATCCAGGTGGATACCCACCAGAGCCTGGGCGTCGATACCAAAACCTACCGTACCCTGGGTGAAACCGGACAGGTAATCGAACTTGAGACCCTCGGCGGTTTCGCGCTGACGGTTGGCAGCGGTACTCGGACCTTCACGCATATCGGCGTCGTAATACATGGTGCGAGAGCTGATGGAAGCCTTGCTGTCTTCCAGGAAACCTGCGGCGCCTGCCTGCTGCGCAACTACCCCTACGGCCACGGCCAAAGCCAAGGTGGACTTGTTCATTGTGAAGCTCCTCTCGATTCTAATTCTTGTATTCCTGGTCTCGAGTCGTCGCCCGAAATCCTAAGATGCGCGATTAGCGCCAGACCGTGACCCATAAGTCAATCGTAACCATATGTGTCTACGACCATAGTCTAACCCCCGGTTTTTTGGTCCCTGCAGGGTCATGAATTCGTCATGAACCTGAAAAGAATTACTCGATTCTTTTCTAATACCGTTTAGGAATTTAGCTCCCCCGCTCGCCAATTACCCCAGAATAGAGGGTTTGGACCATAAGCTAATTCCTAATCGGTATTTATTTTTACTTTTTTAGATCGTTTAGTTTTTGACGCAATTCGGAAACAAATCCTTTACCGAAAGGCGGCCCCATGACGATCAAACGCGCACTATCCGGATCAATTGTTACAGTTTGTGTATCGCTCGCATTTTCCTTCACCGCTCAGGCGGCGAACCTCACCGTCGGTTATCAAACCGGAATCGACCCCAGCAAAGTCCCCCAGGCTGATGGTCTTTATGAAAAAACCATCGGCCAGCCCATCGACTGGCGGCGCTTCAACAGCGGCCCGGAAGTGGTCACGGCGATTGCGTCGGGCGATGTGCAAATCGGCAATCTCGGCTCCAGTCCGCTGGCCGCTGCGGCTTCGCGCAACCTGCCGATCGTCGCGTTCATCGTCTCGGCCCAGATCAATGCCGCCGAAGCGCTGGTGGTGCGCAACGGCAGCGGCATCGAAAAACCGCAAGATCTGATCGGAAAGACCATCGCCACGCCTTTCGTTTCAACCTCCCACTACAGCCTGCTCGGTGCGCTGAAGCACTGGGGCCTGGACGGCTCGAAAGTCAAAGTGGTGAACCTGCAGCCAGCAGAAATTGCCGCTGCCTGGAAGCGCGGCGATATTGACGGCGCGTTTGTCTGGTCGCCCGCCCTGGGGGAAATCCGCAAGACCGGCAAGACCCTGACCGACGCTGCGCAGGTCGGCCAATGGGGCGCGCCAACCTTTGAGGTCTGGGTAGCGCGCAAGGATTACGCAGAGAAGCACCCGGAGGTGGTAGCCAAATTCGCCAAGGTCACCCTGGATTCGTTCGCCGACTATGCCGCCCATAAGGACCAATGGACCGTTGATTCGGCGCCCGTCCAGAAAATCGCCAAACTGACCGGTGCCAACGCCGCCGACGTGCCGGAGTTACTGGCCGGTTCCGCATTCCCGGATACCAAGGCGCAACAGGGCAGCGCGCTGCTGGATGGCGGCACGGCCAAGGCCATTGGCGAGACGGCGAAATTCCTGAAGGAGCAAGGGAAGGTGGAGACGGTGCTACCGGACTATTCGCCGTATGTCAGCGCGAAGTTTGTCCAGGAGTAAACAAGGTTCCTGTAGGAGCTGCCGCAGGCTGCGATCTTTTGATTTTGCTTTTCAAGATCAAAAGATCGCAGCCTGCGGCAGCGCCTACAACCTCAAAGGGCCTTTTCGAAGATCTTCGAATTACGCTGATAGTTGTACAGCGACGCCCGCGCCGACGGCAGCCGGTCGACGCTGCTGGGTTCGAAACCACGCTCGCGGAACCAGTGCGCGGTGCGGGTGGTGAGGACGAACAAGGTTTTCAATCCCTGAGCCCGCGCGCGGGTTTCAATACGCTCCAGCAGCTCATCACCGCGACCGCCATGGCGGTACTCCGGGTTCACCGCCAGACACGCGAGTTCGCCCGCGTCCGAATCGGCGATCTGATACAGCGCAGCACAGGCGATGATCATGCCTTCGCGCTCAACCACACTGAACTGCTCGATTTCGCGCTCCAGCACCTCGCGGGAACGGCGCACCAGAATTCCCTGCTCTTCCAGCGGACTGATCAAATCCAGCAAACCACCGACGTCTTCAATGGCCGCTTCGCGTACCACTTCGAACTGTTCCTGGGCCACAAGGGTGCCGCCACCGTCGCGAGTGAACAGCTCGGTCAGCAAAGCACCGTCTTCGGCGTAACTGACGATATGGCTGCGGGCCACGCCGCCACGGCAAGCTTCGGCAGCGGCATCCAACAATTCTGCCTGATAGTTGCTGCCCAACCGTTGCAGATGCGCCGGCACTTGCTGCGGACGCAGTTCGCGCACCAGGCGCCCGTGTTCGTCGATCAGGCCCAGGTCGGCGCCAAACAGCAGCAACTTGTCCGCGCCCAGGTCGATGGCCGCGCGGGTGGCGACGTCTTCGCAGGCCAGGTTGAAAATTTCACCGGTCGGTGAATAGCCCAGCGGCGACAACAGCACGATGGAGCGCTCATCCAGCAAACGGTTGATGCCCTTGCGGTCGACCCGGCGCACTTCGCCGGTGTGGTGATAGTCGACGCCTTCAAGCACGCCGATCGGCCGTGCCGTCACCAGGTTGCCGCTGGCCACCCGCAGGCGCGAGCCCTGCATGGGCGACGAAGCCATGTCCATCGACAGGCGAGCCTCAATGGCAATGCGCAACTGGCCGACCGCGTCGATCACGCACTCCAGGGTCGCGGCATCAGTGATACGCATGCCGTGATGGTAATGCGGGGTCAGGCCACGGGCCGCGAGGCGCGCCTCGATTTGCGGTCGGGAACCGTGAACCAGCACCAGGCGCACGCCCAGGCTGTGCAACAGCACCAGGTCGTGGACGATATTGCCGAAGTTCGGGTGTTCAACGCCGTCGCCGGGCAGCATGACGACAAAGGTGCAATCGCGGTGAGCGTTGATGTAAGGCGAAGCGTGACGAAGCCAATTGACGTATTCGGGCATGAACCTGGGCCTGTAATAAATAGCAGCCGAAAAAAGGGCGAAACTGAAAACGCACAGCGGGCTGATGGTTATCGTCGGAACAGGCTTGGCGACACGCGCGCTCTCCTCATGAATACGGGTTTGGAAACTGGCAATTTAATCGCGCCCCCCTGTAGGAGCTGCCGAAGGCTCGGTCCGCGCTCGGGCGATCTTTTGATCTTTGGTTTTAGAATCAAGATCAAAAGATCGCAGCCTTCGGCAGCTCCTACAAGTGTTGCGTTCAAGTGGTTGGCACCGCAGTTTTGGCCGGTGTCAGGCAATAGTGTTCGATCAGCTGCCTTAATAGATGCACCGTAGGCTGCAAACGTGACATTTCGAGGTATTCCCCCGGCTGATGGGCACAAGCGATATCACCCGGGCCAAGCACCAGCGTTTCACAGCCAAGGCGCTGAAGATAAGGTGCTTCGGTGCCGAACGCCACTGCTTCGGCGCTATGACCGGTAAGCTTTTCGGCAATGCGCACCAGCTCGGCGTCCTCGGCCTGCTCGAATGACGGCACGTCGGGGAACAACGGCGCGTAATCGATCTTGACCTGATGCCGCTCGGCAACCGGCTTGAGCTTCTGCAGGATCTCGGCACGCAGGACCTTGGGGTCCATGCCGGGCAGCGGTCGCAAATCGAATTCCAGCGAACACTGGCCGCAGATACGATTGGGATTGTCGCCGCCATGGATGCAGCCGAAGTTCATCGTTGGGGTCGGCACGCCAAACTGTGGATTGCGGAATTCACGCTGCCATAACAAGCGCAGGCCACGCAGTTCGCCGATGGCATCGTGCATGGCCTCCAGGGCGCTGTGGCCCAGGCGCGGGTCGGAAGAGTGACCGCTCTGCCCGAGGATGTCGATGCGCTCCATCATGATGCCTTTGTGCATGCGGATCGGCTTGAGCCCGGTCGGCTCGCCGATCACCGCCGCCCGCCCCAGCGGCCGCCCCGCTTCGGCCAGCGCGCGGGCACCGGACATCGAGCTTTCTTCATCGCAGGTGGCGAGAATCAGCAACGGCTGTTTGAACGGCTGATCGAGCAGCGGTATGACCGCCTCGATCGCCAGGGCGAAAAAGCCCTTCATGTCGCAACTGCCCAGGCCGACCCAACGACCGTCGACTTCCGTCAGTTTCAGCGGGTCGGTTTGCCACAACGCACCATCGAACGGCACGGTGTCACTGTGCCCAGCCAGCACCAGGCCGCCGGGGCCGGAACCGAAACTGGCCAGCAGGTTGAACTTGCCGGGGTTGACCTGCTGGATCTCGCAGGTAAAACCCAGCTCTCCGAGCCACGTCGCCAGCAGATCGATGACCGGGCGGTTGCTTTGATCGAGTCTGGGTTGGGTGCAACTGACGGACGGCGCGGCGATCAGCGCAGCGAACTGTTCTTTCATCGACGGCAATGGCATCGCTGACTCCCGGCACCCGAATTGAGGTTCATCATAGAACCAACCGATGACAGGAATAAACCGTCTCGGCGCGTACTAACCTTGAGTCCTGTACACTGCACGACCTTGGCAGCCACACATTCCCCCGGCTGCGCTCCCGATCCTGGATTTTCCGGCCATGCAGAAAGAAACCGAAATCAAACTCCGCGTCAGCCGCGAAACCCTCGCCGCCCTGCGCGAGCACCCCTTACTGAAAAAACGCAACAAAAGTGGCTGGGAACGCCGTGAGTTGATGAATCAATACTTCGACACCCCAGAGCGCGACCTGGCCCAGGCCAAAGTCGCCCTGCGCCTGCGCAAGGATGGCGAAGAAGTGATCCAGACCCTCAAGACCCGCGGCCAGAGCGTCGCCGGCCTGTCGGTGCGTAACGAATACGACTGGAACCTGCCCAAAGCCAAGCTCGACCTGAAGAAACTCGACGGCGAATGCTGGCCCGAGGAACTGGCCGAACTGGACAAGAAAACCCTGAAGCCGATCTTCACCACCGACTTCGTCCGCGAGCGCGCGGAAATCGCCTGGGGCCGCGGCAAGACCAAAGTGGTCATCGAAGCCGCCCTGGACCTTGGCCACGTCGTGGTCGGCAAGCAGAAAGAAGAAATCTGCGAGCTGGAGCTGGAGTTGCGTGAAGGCGAGCCGGCCGCATTGCTGGAGCTGGCCGCCGAGCTGGCCGAGAAACTGGCGCTGATGCCCTGCGATATCAGCAAGGCCGAGCGCGGTTATCGCCTGTACGACGCCCACAGCTACTCATTGAGCCTGCCGGCGCCGCAGATCACGGCCGAAACGCCGCTGGACGACGCGTTCGCCGCGCTGAGCTGGCACTTGCTCGGCAGCAGCCAGCGCCTGGCCGAGCAATATCGCTTCAACGGTCACTGGCGCCTGCTGCAGGACTGGGTCGAGTGCCTGGCCGAAATGCGCGCGCTGATCAGCAGCCTGGGTCAAGCCGCACCCCGTCAATCCACTCACGATCTGCGCATCGCCCTTGATGCCTTGCTGGAAGACTGGCGCCCGCTGGTCCAGGCCGGCCTGGACGATGAAGACGTGCGCAAAGCCGCGCCCGAGCAGTTCCTTGAAGAGCTCGAAGACCCGCGCTGGGGCCTGTTCTCCCTGACCACCTCGCGCTGGCTGCTGGCCCGCACCTGGGCTGCCGACCGCAACACCCGTGGCAATCGCCAGGGCGCTGCGCAACTGGGCAGCTGGTTGCCGCGCCTGCTGGGCGAAGAAGCCACTTCGTTGCAACTGCAGCGTTACCAGCAACAGCCGGAAGACCTGGCCGAACAACTGCCGCGCATCGAACGCATCCAGGTCTGGCTGCACCATGCGCGTAACGTGCTGGAGATCCCGGAAATGGATCGCCTGTACGGCGAGCTGAACAAACTGGCGCAACTGGCCAACGAATCGATCACCGACGAAGTCCTGGATGCGCGCAAGCAACAGGCGATTGCGGTGTATCAGAACCGTGCCTGGAAAATGTTGCTGCGTCTGTAATACCGCCAAAAAGATCGCAGGTTGTGCCAGTTCCTGTAGGAGCTGCCGCAGGCTGCGATCTTTTGCTTTAACGCACTACCGGCAAACTCGTCGTCGACTTGATCTCCGACAACGCCACGATCGAGTTGACCTCCTGAATCCCCGGCACCATCGACAGCTTCTCGAAGAAGAAGCGCTCGTACGCCTCGATGTCCGCCGTGACAATCCGCAGCAGAAAATCCACCGCCCCCATCAGCACGTAACACTCCAGCACCTCCGGAAAGCCGCGAATCGCCTCGGTGAATTCGGTGAAGTTCGAACGCCCGTGGGCATTGAGTTTCACCTCCGCGAAGATCTGCGTGTTCAGGCCGATTTTCTTGCGGTCGAGCAAGGTCACCTGGCCGCGAATGATGCCCTCCTCTTTCATGCGCTGAATCCGCCGCCAGCAAGGCGATTGCGAGAGCCCCACCTGCTCGGCGATCTGCGCGCTGGAGAGCGAAGCGTCCTCTTGCAGCAAGGCGAGGATCTTGCGGTCGTAGCTGTCCAGTTCGCTCTGCATAAAAAAACCTTTGATCTCTAAATATGTGAATTAATTAAGTCTGCTTTCCTGCCATTTGGCCAATCATAGAGAAGAAATACCCGGCACAGGATGTAAATATTTCTCCAGCAATTCTGGAGCCTGACCATGCCGTATCTCGAAGCCGTGAACACCCCTCCTGCCCGCGCCGATGTCTGGAACGTCAGCAATGCCCATTGCCGTGTTCACTATCAAATGCTGGCCGAGGCCGAACCGGACCTGCTGTGCCGCGCCCTCAATCTGTTCGCCTTGCAATTGCTCACACCGGAACAGGTCAACGTGCAGCGCCAGGAAGACTGGCTGACCATCGAGATCGTCATCGACGGTTTGAGCTGGCACCGCGCGCAAGTGATAGCGGAAAAACTTCGTAACCTGATCTGCGTCTGCTCGGTAGAGCTGCAAGCAGCTGACTCTGCCTGGGCCGAAACGGTACAGGCGGCGGGCTGAAAAACGCCGAAACGGCTTCGTCGGGTAGTGGCCCAGCGGTCAGCCGGGCCACGGCTATCCTTTGCGCACTGTCGTTCAAAAGGAGCCCGCATGTCCGTACAACTCGCCTTTCAGGACCGCTGGCTGGATCTCAATGATGTGCTGCGCGAACTGGTCGCGCAGGGCTTTATCAGCCAGGATTCGGCCGAACACGCGCTCAATGCCCGCCGCCGCAACGCCACCCATGGCCAAATGCATCCGCTGGAGTTCATCGCCAGCCAACAGTTGGGCGACCTCAGCCGCCCCGGCAAACTGCTGGACCTGGAAAGCCTGACCCTGTGGCTGTCCCGGCAGGCCGGACAGCCTTATCTGCGTATCGATCCGTTGAAAATCAACGTCGCGGCCGTGACCCCGCTGATGTCCTACGCCTTCGCCCAGCGTCACAAGATTCTCGCGGTAGCGATCGACCGTGATGCGGTGACCGTGGCCAGCGCCCAGCCTTATGTCAGCGGCTGGGAGGCTGACCTGACCCACGTGCTCAAATTGCCAATCAAGCGCGTGGTGGCCAACCCGGTGGACATCCAGCGCTTCAGCGTCGAATTTTTCCGCCTGGCCAAATCGGTCACCGGGGCCAACAGTGCCGACCCGCACGTCAGTACCCTCGGCAATTTCGAACAGTTGCTCAACCTCGGCGCCAGCGACCAGGAGCCGGACGCCAACGACGCACACATCGTCAACATCGTCGACTGGCTGTTCCAGTACGCGTTCCAGCAACGCGCCAGCGACATCCACATCGAGCCCCGTCGCGAGCAAGGCACGGTGCGCTTTCGCATCGACGGCGTGCTGCACAACGTCTATCAATTCCCGCCCCAGGTCACCATGGCCATCGTCAGTCGCCTGAAAACCCTGGGGCGCATGAACGTCGCGGAGAAACGCAAACCCCAGGACGGCCGGGTGAAAACCAAGACCCCGGACGGCGGCGAAGTTGAACTGCGCTTGTCGACACTGCCCACCGCCTTCGGCGAAAAAATGGTCATGCGGATCTTCGACCCGGACGTCCTGCTCAAGGACTTCGACCAACTCGGTTTCTCCAGCGACGACCTGCGCCGCTGGCAGGACATGACCCGCCAGCCCCACGGCATCATCCTCGTCACCGGGCCGACGGGGTCGGGCAAGACCACCACCCTCTACACCACCCTGAAAAAACTGGCGACGCCGGAGGTCAACCTCTGCACCATCGAAGACCCGATTGAAATGGTCGAGCCGGCCTTCAACCAGATGCAGGTCCAGCACAACATCGACCTGACCTTCGCCGCTGGCGTGCGTGCGCTGATGCGACAAGACCCGGACATCATCATGATCGGCGAGATCCGCGACCTCGAAACCGCGGAGATGGCGATCCAGGCGGCGCTCACCGGGCACCTGGTGCTGTCGACCCTGCACACCAACGATGCGCCCGGCGCCATCAGCCGCCTGCTGGAACTCGGCGTGCCGCATTACCTGATCAAGGCCACGGTGCTTGGCGTCATGGCCCAGCGACTGGTGCGAACCCTGTGCCCACACTGCAAGGCACCGCTGACGCTGGGCGAAGATGACTGGCAAACCCTGACCCGCCCCTGGCAGGCCCCGCTGCCAGGCAATGCCCAGCGTGCCGTCGGTTGCGTGGAATGTCGCGACACCGGTTATCGCGGCCGTGCCGGGGTCTACGAAATCATGCAACTCAGCGATGGCATCAAGGCGTTGATCAGTCCCGATACCGATCTGCTGGCCGTGCGACGCCAGGCATTCAAGGAGGGCATGCGCAGCCTGCGGCTGTCGGGGGCGCAAAAGGTCGCCGCCGGGCTGACGACCATCGAGGAGGTTCTGCGCGTGACGCCCCAGAGCGAGCAGAACTGAGCCCTGCTGTTCTTATCCGCCATCGTCACCGCTACACTCCAGCGATTGCAACTCCACAGATCCACACATCAACAAGGAATCGTTATGCAGATCGGTAGTGTGCTTTTGCTTTTTGTCGGCCTGGTGGTCGCCATTCTGTTCATGGGCTTCAAGGTCGTGCCCCAGGGTTTTGAATGGACCGTCGAGCGTTTCGGGCGCTACACCAACACGCTCAAGCCGGGACTGAACGTCATCGTTCCGGTGATGGACCGCATCGGGCGCAAGATGAATGTGATGGAAAGCGTACTGGATATTCCGCCGCAGGAAGTCATCACCGCCGACAACGCCACGGTGCAAATTGACGCCGTGTGCTTCTTCCAGGTGGTCAACACGGCCCAGGCCGCCTACGAGGTCAACAACCTCGAGCACGCCATCCGTAACCTGTTGCAAACCAACATCCGCACGGTGCTCGGCTCGATGGAGCTCGACGCCATGCTCAGCCAGCGCGACGGCATCAACGAAAAACTGCTGCGCACCGTCGATGAAGCGACCGCGCCGTGGGGCATCAAGATCACCCGGATCGAGATCAAGGACATCAGCCCACCCGCCGACCTGATGGCGGCGATGAGTGGGCAGATGAAAGCCGAACGGATCAAGCGTGCACAGATCCTCGAGGCCGAAGGCCTGCGTGCCGCAGCGATCCTGACCGCCGAAGGCAAGAAGCAGGCGCAGATCCTCGAAGCCGAAGGCAGCCGACAGGCCGCCTTCCTGGAGTCCGAAGCCCGGGAGCGGCAAGCCGAGGCGGAAGCCCAGGCGACCAAAGTGGTGTCCGAAGCCATCGCCAGTGGCAACGTACAAGCGGTCAATTACTTCGTGGCGCAAAAGTACATCGATGCGCTGGGCAAGTTGGCTTCGGCCAACAACAGCAAAGTGATCCTGATGCCGCTGGAGGCCAGTTCGATGATCGGCGCGGTGGGCGGCATTGGCGAAATCGTCAAAGCCACTTTCGATAACAAGAAAGCCTGAGGCCCGCCATGTGGGCATTTCTGCAGCATCTTTCGTTCTGGGACTGGTTGGCGCTGGGCACGGTGCTGTTGATTCTTGAAGTGTTCGGCGCCGGCGGCTACCTGCTGTGGATCGGTATGGCAGCGGCTGCCGTGGGCGTTCTGACCTTCCTCCTGCCGGGCCTGTCGTGGGAATGGCAGTTCCTGTTGTTCGGCCTGCTGTCGATCGCCACCGCGTTGTACTGGTGGCGGCGTCAGCGCACGGCGACTCGCCTGAGCGATCAGCCGCACCTGAACCTGCGTGGTCAGGAACTGATCGGCAAGACCTTCGTGGTGCATGAAGCGATTGTCGACGGTCGCGGCAAAATCAAGGTGGCCGACGGCGTGTGGATGGCCCGCGGGCCGGACGCTGCCATTGGCAGCCGCGTGCGGGTGGTCGGCCAGCAAGGCGCGATCCTGCTGGTCGAAACGACGGAATAGGCGGCCACGGAACTCGACTGGGGGTTGGCAATCCAACCGCGTAGTCAACCCAGTGGAGTCACCCTGTCATGCGTTTCAAACTTGCTGTCGCTACCGTCGCGCTGTTGTCCCTGCCTGTCGGTTCGGCGATGGCCGATACTTTTTGGCGTAACGTTCTTACGTCCGGTGCAACCACCGGTTCGAGCTATCTGACATCCAAGGATCACAAGCTGGTCGTCGCGGCCCAGGACGACGCCAGCAGCTTCGTCGCCAGCGACGGCAGCATCCGCGGTCCGTACCTGGAAGCAGCCATGCAGAAAGTCCGCGCCGACAACCCGGGCCTGCAAGCCACGGACATGGAGTTGGCGAATGCGATCCTGGCGAAGAATGCCGTGGCGTCTGAATAAGCGTTGCGAATGAAAAAATGCCGCTCACATGAGCGGCATTTTTTTTGCCCGGCGAACACATTTCCCATGTTCACCGAGCCTCCCTGTGGGAGCGGGCTTGCTCGCTCCCACAGGGGTTATGTATTGCCTGGGAGGTCAGCGGTAGTCGTCGACCGGCACACACGCACAAAACAGGTTCCGATCCCCATACACATTGTCCACCCGGTTCACCACCGGCCAGTATTTGTGCGCCTTGGTATGCGCGTCCGGCGTGACGGCTTGCTCGATGCTGTACGGCCGCGCCCACACGCCGGTGATATCGGCCAGCGTATGCGGCGCACCTTTCAACGGGTTTTCCTCTGCCGGCCAATTACCGTTCTGCACCTCGTTGATTTCCGCGCGGATGCTCAGCATTGCGCCAATAAACCTGTCCAGCTCCGCCTTCGATTCACTTTCGGTCGGTTCGACCATCAGCGTCCCCGGCACCGGGAACGACATGGTCGGGGCATGGAAGCCGTAGTCCATCAGGCGCTTGGCGACGTCCTCTTCGGTGATGCCGGTCAATGCCTTGAGCGGTCGCAGGTCGAGGATGCATTCGTGAGCCACCCGTTCGTTGCGCCCGGTGTACAGCACCGGAAAGGCACCGGACAAATGTCGCGCCAGGTAATTCGCAGCCAGGATCGCCACTTCGCTGGCGTCCGCCAGTTGCGGCCCCATCATGGCAATGTACATCCAACTGATCGGCAGAATGCTTGCGCTGCCCCAGGGCGCCGCGCTGACGGCGCCATTTTGCGGCTGCGGCCCGTCGATCGGCACCACCGGATGGTTGGCCACGAACGGCGCCAGATGTGCCCGAACACCAATCGGCCCCATGCCCGGACCGCCGCCGCCATGGGGAATGCAGAAGGTCTTGTGCAGGTTCATGTGCGAGACATCGGCGCCAATATCCGCCGGCCGCGCCAGCCCGACCTGGGCGTTGAGGTTGGCGCCATCCATGTACACCTGACCGCCGTGATGGTGGATCACTTCACAGATTTCGCTGATGCCTTCCTCATACACGCCATGGGTCGAAGGATAGGTCGCCATCAGGCAGGCGAGCTTGTCGGCGGCCTGTGCGGCTTTTTCCTTGAGGTCATCCAGGTCGACGTTGCCCGCCTCGTCACACTCGACGATCACCACGCGCATCCCGGCCATTTGCGCCGACGCGGGATTGGTGCCGTGCGCCGACGAAGGAATCAGGCAGATATCGCGGCCGCCCTGTTGCCGGCTCTCATGGTATTTGCGGATCGCCAGAAGCCCGGCGTACTCGCCTTGGGCACCGGAGTTGGGCTGCATGCAGATGGCATCGAAACCGGTGATCGCGCACAGCCAGCGCTCCAGCTCCTCGATCATCAGCCCGTACCCGGCGGCCTGCTCTTTCGGCACGAACGGGTGCAGGTTGGCGAACTGCGGCCAGGTGATCGGGATCATCTCGCTGGTGGCGTTGAGCTTCATGGTGCAGGAGCCCAGCGGGATCATCGATTGATTGAGCGCCAGGTCCTTGTTTTCCAGTTGCTTGAGGTAGCGCAGCATCTCGGTTTCGCTGTGATGGGCGCTGAACACCGGATGACGCAGATAAGGTGAAGTTCGCAGCAACCCTTGGGGAATTCCGCCAGGCAGGACTTCGGCATCCAGGTCCTCGATACCGAGCCCGTGATCGGCCCCCAGAAACACGTCGAACAGCTTCGCCACGGTGGTTTCGTCGCATGCCTCGTCGAGGCTCAAGCCCAGTTGGCCGCGCCCGAGAATGCGCAGGTTGATCTGCGCGGCCCGGGCACTTTCGATGATCGCGGTCTGGGTTCCGCCGACTTCCAGCGTCAGGGTATCGAAGAAGTGCCGGTTGACCCGGGTGATGCCCTTGCGCTCAAGCCCGGCGGCCAGGATGCAGGTCAGCCGGTGAACCCGCTGGGCGATCCGCTTGAGCCCTTCCGGGCCGTGGTAGACCGCATAGAAGCTGGCGATATTGGCCAGCAGCACCTGTGCCGTGCAGATGTTGGAGTTGGCCTTCTCCCGGCGGATGTGTTGCTCGCGGGTTTGCAGGGCCATGCGCAGGGCGGTGTTGCCCCGCGCATCTTTGGAAACACCGATGATCCGCCCGGGAATCGCCCGTTTGTATTCATCACGGCTGGCAAAAAATGCCGCATGCGGCCCGCCGTAGCCCATGGGCACGCCAAATCGCTGGGACGAGCCGAACACCACATCGGCGCCCAGCTCACCCGGCGGGGTCAGCAACAACAGGCTCAGCAAATCCGTGGCGACACAGGCCAGGGCCTGTTGGGCATGCAAGTGATCGATCAGTGGCCGCAGGTCGTGGATCTCGCCGTGGGTGTCAGGGTATTGCAGCAGCGCACCGAACACCTGGTGCTGCTTCAAGTTATCCACAGCATCGACGATCAGCTCGAAGCCGAAACCTTCGGCACGGGTCTGCACCACGGAAATGGTTTGCGGGTGGCAGTTTTCGTCGACAAAGAACAGATTGCTTTTCGACTTGGCGACCCGCTTGGCCAGGGCCATCGCTTCCGCCGCGGCGGTGGCCTCATCGAGCAGCGAGGCGTTGGCCAATTCCAGGCCGGTCAGGTCGATGGTCAATTGCTGGAAGTTCAACAGCGCTTCGAGCCGCCCTTGGGCGATCTCCGGTTGATAGGGTGTGTACGCGGTGTACCAGCCGGGATTTTCCAGCACGTTACGCAGAATGACCGCTGGCGTGAGGGTTCCGTGGTAGCCCATGCCGATCAGGCTGGTCCAGACCTGGTTCTGCTCGGCATAACCACGCAGCTTGGCCAGCGCAGCCTCTTCATCGAGCGCCGGGGGCAGGTCCAGCGCCCGGTTGAGGCGGATGCCCGGCGGCACCGTTTGCTCGATCAATTCGACCCGGCTACCCAGACCGAGGCTGTCGAGCATCGCCTGTTGCTCGGCGGCATCGGGTCCCAGGTGGCGGCGCAGAAAGGCATTGGGGTCGTGTAACTGGCTCAGGGACGGCAACTGGGACATGACGGGCTCTCTCTTGACTGGCGCTCAGCGTCGATGCAACACGGTCAAACCAGCATAGCAGTCGATCTCCGCGTGGATGGCGTGGCGTCGTCGGCCAATCCGGCTCATCATGTCCGGCGCCTCTTTAATGTCCGCTGATCGGGTGACCGTATCCATGAGCCAACTGCCGTTCCTGCCGTTTTCCAAACCCACCATCGATGAAGCCACGATCGCCGCTGTCGGTGACGTTTTACGCTCGGGCTGGATTACCAGCGGCCCCAAGGTCCAGGCCTTCGAAGCGCAACTTTCGGAGTATTTGGGCGGGCGCCCGGTGCGCACCTTCAATTCCGGCACCTGCACCATGGAAATCGCCTTGCGTATTGCCGGGATCGGGCCGGGCGATGAAGTGATCACCACGCCGATTTCCTGGGTGGCCACCGCCAACGTCATCCTGGAGGTCGGCGCCACCCCGGTGTTTGCCGACATCGACCCGGTGACGCGCAATATCGATCTGGATCAACTGGAAGCGGCGATCACTCCACGCACCAAGGCCATCATCCCGGTGTACCTCGCCGGACTGCCCGTGGACATGACGCGCCTGTACGCACTGGCGAAGAAGCACAGCCTGCGGATCGTCGAGGATGCGGCCCAGGCATTGGGCTCCAGCTGGAACGGCCAGCGCATTGGCTCGACCGGTGATTTCGTGTCCTTCAGTTTCCAGGCGAACAAGAATGTCACCTCCTCAGAAGGCGGTTGCCTGGTGCTGAGTACGCCCGAAGAAGTGCGACTGGCAGAGAAATACCGGCTGCAGGGCGTTACCCGCAACGGCTTCGACGGCCTGGACGTCGACGTGCTGGGTGGCAAATTCAACATGACCGACGTCGCCGCGGCCATTGGCCTGGGGCAATTTGCTCATATCGAAGCCATCACCGCTCATCGCCGTGAGCTGGCCCGGCATTATTTTGCCTGCCTTGGCCAAGATTTCGAAGCGCAATACGGTGCGCAACTGCCTCCGGCAGATTTCACCCACAGCAACTGGCATTTGTTCCAGCTGGTATTGCCGGAACGTACGGATGGCAAACCGCCACGGGCGACTTTCATGGAGCAGATGCAGGCTTTGGGTGTCGGGATTGGCTATCACTACCCGCCGATTCACCTGTTGAGCCTTTACCGCGAGCGCGGATTCAAGGAGGGCATGTTCCCGGTTGCCGAGCGGGTCGGTCGGCTGATTGTCTCGCTGCCGATGTTCACCGCGATGAGCAAAGCCGATGTCGAGCGTTCGGTGGCGGCGGTGAAAGCAGTCTTGCGGTCTTGACTCGGCCTTTGTAGGAGCTGCCGCAGGCTGCGATCTTTTGACTTTGATTTTTTAAAAACAACATCAAAAGATCGCAGCCTGCGGCAGCTCCTACAGGGGCGAGCATTACTCGCCGATGGCAGCCTTGTAGCCGGCGGCATCCAGCAGTTTTTCCAACTCGGCCGGGTTGCTTGGCTTGAGCTTGAAGATCCAAGCGCCGTACGGATCGGAGTTGAGCAGCTCAGGCTCAGCACTCAGCGCTTCGTTGACCGCGATCACTTCACCGGCAATCGGGGAGTAGATATCGGAAGCGGCTTTAACCGATTCAACGACACCCGACTGATCACCGGCAGCAAACACGTTGCCGACTTCGGTCAGTTCGACGAACACCACATCACCCAGCGCTTCCTGCGCGTGATCGCTGATGCCCACGGTGACGGTGCCATCGGCTTCCAGACGTGCCCATTCGTGACTTTCGGCAAAACGCAGGTCGGCAGGGATATTGCTCATGTTCTGTGTCCTCAGGAAATTGTCAGCGGTCGTTAACCGCTGGAAAAGATTAGATCAAGGTTTTGCCGTGGCGTACGAAGGTCGGTTTGACCACCCGGACCGGGTACCACTTGCCACGAATTTCCACTTCAGCGCGGTCGGCAGTTGCCATCGGCACACGCGCCAGTGCTATCGACTTGCTAAGCGTAGGAGAGAAACTACCACTGGTGATCTCCCCTTCGCCAACATCGGCGATGCGGACCACCTGATGAGCGCGTAAAACACCGCGTTCCTCAAGGACCAGACCGACCAGTTTGTGCTGTACACCAGCGGCTTGCTCGGCTTCCAGGGCCTTGCGCCCGATGAACTGCCGGGTGGCAGGTTCCCAGGCGATGGTCCAGGCCATATTGGAGGCCAAGGGTGAAACATCCTGCTGGATATCCTGGCCGTAAAGGTTCATGCCGGCTTCGACCCGCAAGGTATCCCGCGCGCCAAGACCGATGGGGGAAATCCCGGCGCCGACCAGATCGTTGAAGAACCCGGGCGCCTGATCCGCCGGCAGAATGATTTCCAGGCCATCTTCGCCGGTATACCCGGTGCGCGCGATGAACCAGTCGCCATCGGGCAGGCCTTCGAAGGGCTTGAGGAGCTGGATCAGGTTGCCGCGGGACTGGTTGACCAGCTCGGCAATTTTTTGTCGGGCGTGAGGACCCTGGATGGCCAGCATCGCCAACTCGGAACGCTCGCGAAGCTGCACGTCGAAACCGTCGAGATGCGCTTGCATCCAGGCCATGTCCTGATCGCGGGTGGAGGCGTTGACCACCAGGCGATAGCCCTCGTCGAGACGGTAGACGATCATGTCGTCGACGATACCGCCCTGCTCGTTGAGCATGGTGCTGTACAACGCACGGCCGGGGCTGTGCAGGCGTTCGACATCGTTGGCCAGCAAATGCTGAAGCCAGGCTTTGGCCTGGGAGCCGTCGACGTCGATAACGGTCATGTGGGATACATCGAAGACACCGCAATCGCGGCGCACCTGATGGTGTTCCTCGACCTGCGATCCATAATGCAGAGGCATGTCCCAACCGCCAAAATCGACCATCTTTGCGCCGAGCGCGAGATGAAGGTCATACAGAGGCGTACGCTGTCCCATGGGTTTCTCCTTCCGGGCGTGGCGAAGGTGCGGGCAAGTGCTGCACGGACTGAATGCCTTGAAACAAAGGGCCTTTAGCCGATTTCAGCTACCTGGTCTGTCAGACGGACCGCACCGAATGCCGCGCATTGTAGCCGCAAGGTGTAGGACTGACACCTAGCTGTTTCGATGCGCTGAGCGTCGGATCAATCCGATGACCGGCAGCAGCCCGACCAGCACCAGGGTCAACGCTGGCAAAGATGCCCTCGCCCACTCTCCTTCGCTGGTCATTTCAAAGATCCGCACCGCCAGCGTATCCCAGCCAAACGGGCGCATCAGCAGGGTCGCGGGCATTTCCTTGAGCACGTCGACGAACACCAGCAGCGCCGCGCTCAAGGTGCCGGGCAACAACAACGGTAGATACACTTTGAAAAACAGTCGTGGCCCACTGACGCCAAGGCTACGTGCCGCTTCGGGCAAAGATGGCCGTATACGCGCCAGGCTGCTTTCCAGTGGTCCGTAGGCCACTGCAATGAAGCGCACCAGATAGGCCAGCAACAACGCTGACAGACTGCCCAGCAGCAGCGGCTTGCCCGTGCCACCGAGCCAGCTCGAGAGCGGGATCACCAGCTCGCGATCCAGGTAACTGAACGCCAGCATGATCGACACCGCCAGCACCGAACCCGGCAAGGCGTAACCCAGGTTAGCCAGACTGACCCCGGAACGAATGACCCGGGTGGGCGCCAGGCGTCGGGCAAACGCCAGCAACAAGGCGACGCTAACGGTGATCAACGCCGCCATCGCCCCCAGGTACAAGGTATGGACGATCAACCCGGTGTAGCGCTCGTCGAGATCGAAGCGCCCGCGCTGCCAGAACCACACCGCCAATTGCAGCATCGGGATAACAAAAGCGCAGGCAAACACCAGACCGCACCACGTCGTGGCCGCCAGTGCCTTGAAGCCCCGCAGGTGATACAGCGCCTTGACCCGTGGCCGCTCGTTGCCCGCCCGGTTGGCCCCGCGAGCACGTCGCTCGCCGTACAGCACCAGCATCACCACCAACAGCAACAAGCTGGCCAGTTGCGCGGCGGAAGACAGGCTGAAAAAACCGTACCAGGTCTTGTAGATGGCCGTGGTGAAGGTATCGAAGTTGAACACCGACACGGCGCCGAAATCCGCCAGGGTTTCCATCAGCGCCAACGCCACGCCCGCACCGATGGCCGGTCGCGCCATGGGCAATGCCACGCGCCAGAACGCTTGCCAGGGCGATTGACCCAGGACCCGCGCCGCCTCCATCAGGCCTTTGCCCTGGGCGAGGAAGGCCGTGCGGGCCAGCAGATACACATAGGGATAGAAAACCAGCACCAGCACCACAATCACCCCGCCCGTGGAGCGCACGCGCGGCAGCCGCAGACCGCTGCCGAACCATTCGCGCAGCAGGGTTTGCACGGGCCCGGCAAAATCCAGCAGGCCGACGAAGACGAAGGCCAGCACATAGGCCGGAATCGCGAAGGGCAGCATCAGCGCCCAGTCCAGCCATCGCCGCCCGGGGAATTCGCAAAGGCAGGTCAGCCAGGCAAGGCTGACACCCAGCAGGGTGACACCCACACCAACGCCGAGCACCAGGGTCAGGGTATTGCCCAGCAAGCGCGGCATCTGCGTGTCCCACAGGTGGGACCAGATTTGAACGTCGATGGTTTGCCAGGAAAGCAGCAGGACGCTCAGGGGCAACAGGACCAGCGCATCGATGGCGAAGACGACGGGATACCAGCGGCGTTGGGCGGGGTGGGCCAAGGAAAAGCTCTCTGGATAATTCAACGAAATGTACGTGAAACGCGAAAAGATCGCAGCCTTCGGCAGCTCCTACAGGTTGGTGATCACCCTGTAGGAGCTGCCGAAGGCTGCGATCTTTTGCTCTTTAAACCAGCAGGTGTCAGTTCCAGCCAGCCTTGTCCATCAGGCGAATCGCCTCAGCCTGGCGCTTGCCGGCAATTTCCACAGGCAAGGTATCAGCGATGAACTTGCCCCATGCGGCGACTTCAGCCGATGGCTGCACGGCCGGGTTGGCCGGGAACTCCTGGTTCACGTCGGCAAAGATCTTCTGCGCTTCAGGGGTGGTCATCCACTCCACCAGGGCCTTGGCCGCTTCCGGGTGTGGCGCGTGTTGGGTCAGGCCGATACCCGACAGGTTGATGTGTACGCCACGGTCGGCCTGGTTCGGCCAGAACAGCTTCACCGGCAGATCCGGCTTCTGCTTGTGCAGGCGGCCGTAGTAGTAGGTGTTGACGATGCCGACATCGCACTGGCCGGCATTGATCGCTTCGAGCACGGCGGTGTCGTCGGAGAACACGTCAGTGGACAGGTTCTTGACCCAGCCCTTGAGGATTTCCTCGGTCTTGTCGGCGCCGTGCACTTCGATCATGGTCGCGGTCAGGGACTGGTTGTAGACCTTCTTCGCCGTACGCAGGCACAGGCGGCCTTCCCATTGCTTGTCGGCCAGTGCTTCGTAGGTGGTCAGTTCGCCCGGCTTCACGCGATCAGTGGAGTAGGCAATGGTCCGCGCCCGCAGGCTCAAGCCGGTCCAGGCGTGGGAGGCGGCCCGGTACTGCAGCGGAATGTTGGCGTCGATGGTTTTCGAGGTGAACGGCTGGAGGATGCCCATCTGCTCGGCTTGCCAGAGGTTGCCGGCATCGACGGTCAGCAGCAGGTCGGCCGGCGTATTCGCGCCCTCGGCCTTGAGCCGCTGCATCAGCGGCGCTTCCTTGTCGGTGATGAACTTCACTTTCACGCCGGTCTTGGCGGTGTAGGCATCGAATACTGGCTTGATCAGCTCGTCGATACGCGAGGAGTAGACCACCACCTCGTCAGCGGCCTGGGCGGCGGTACTGCCAATCAGGGTCAGGGCCAGTGCAGTCAGTAGACGCTTCGGTGCCAACATGGGAGCGGTCTCTCGATTGAAAAATGAGGCCAAATGATAAGGACTCACATTTAGCTTCTCAATCGAACCCGTTCGCGGAGGAGTTACCAGATGTTGCGCCGCCTGGAATTTTTGGTGCTTGTGCTGACGCCTTCGCGGGCAAGCCCGCCCCCACAGTGGCCGGTGTCGTTCACAAATCCTGTGCCCAAAGCGATACCTGTGGGAGCGGGCTTGCCCGCGAAGAGGCCAGTAGCCTCCATGCAGAACTCAGGGCCTGGCCAGCGCCGGCAGATCCCCGGTCAACCCCAGCGCTTCACGCACGAACAAGGCTTTGGCTTCCGGCATCTTCTCAACCATTTTCAACCCGGTATTACGCAACCAGCGCACCGGCAACGGATCCGCCTGGAACAAGCGCTCGAAGCCTTCCATCGCCGCCATCAGTGCCAGGTTGTGCGGCATGCGCCGACGCTCGTAGCGGCTGAGGACTTTCACATCCGCCAGGCGTTCGCCTCGTGTTGCCGCTTGCAGCAACACTTCGGCCAGCACGGCGGCATCGAGGAATCCGAGGTTCACACCCTGCCCGGCCAACGGGTGAATGGTGTGGGCGGCGTCGCCGATCAATGCCAGGCCTTCAGCCACATATCGCTTGGCATGCCGCTGGCGCAGGGGCACACACAGGCGCGGGTCGGCGCTCAGCACTTCGCCGAGCCGACCTTCGAAGGCCCGTTCCAGCTCCTTGCAGAAGCCTTGTTCATCCATCGCCATCAAGCGTTCGGCTTCGCCGGGTGTGGTCGACCAGACGATCGAGCACCAATCCTGTTCGCCGTCGCGCTCCAGCGGCAGAAACGCCAACGGACCGTTGTCGGTGAAGCGCTGCCAGGCCGTCATCTGGTGCGGCTTGGCGCAACGCACGCTGGTGACGATGGCATGGTGCAGATAATCCCATTCACGGGTCGCGACCCCGGCCAGGCGCCGCACGGCCGAGTTGGCGCCATCCGCTGCGATCACCAGCGGCGCGCGCAGGGTGCGGCCATCGGCCAGGGTCAGCAGCCAGTCATCGCCGGAGCGGCGCATCTGTTCCAGTCGCGCATTGGCCAGCAAGCCCAGGTCACAGTCGTGCAGACGCTCGAGCAAGGCATCCTGGACCACTCGGTTTTCGACGATGTGCCCCAGCACCTCGGCATGCACGCTGGTCGCCGAGAAGTGGATTTGCCCGGTGCCGCTGCCATCCCAGACCTGCATGTCGGTGTAGGGGCTGCTGCGCCGCCCGGCGATGCCGTCCCAGACGCCAAGGCGTTCGAGAATCCGCTGGCTGGCAGCCGACAAGGCGCTCACGCGCGGCTCAAATGCGGCCTGAGCGTTGAAGGGTTTGACACTCATGGGGCTGCCGTCCAGCAGCAGGACTTCCAGCCCGCTGTTCTGCAACGCCAGCGCCAGGGCGCTGCCGACCATTCCGGCCCCGACAATCAGCAGATCTGCGCGCATTTCCATGCTTTAAGCCTGTCTCTCTTGCGGCTTGAGCCGCACGTAAAGGGTTTTTATCAATCGTGCCTTGTCAAACCGGCGCATCAGCCTGCTACGCATCCGGTCGTGTCCCCAGCCCCATTGCCTGTCGGGCAAACCAGCGTTTGGCCGGTGGCAGCAGGTCGAGGCCGAGCAAGCCGATGTTGCGACCCAGGGACACCAGCGGCTGGGTACTGCCGAACAGGCGCGTGACCTGATCGGAGAAGCCCACGGTGAGGTCCTGGTCGAGACGCTGACGTTCGCGATAGGCCTGCAAGGTGGCAAAGTCGCCCAAGGGTTTTTCGCTGGCGAGCAAGGCATCGGCCAGGGCCTGGGCATCGCGCAGGGACAGGTTGAACCCCTGGCCGGCAATCGGATGCAGGCTGTGCGCCGCGTTACCGAGAATCGCCAGATGCGGGCGCACCTGTTCCTCGGCCTCGACCAGTGTCAGCGGATACAGGTGTCGTGCACCGACCTGTTTCAATGTACCGAGGCGATAACCGAAGACGTCCTGCAATTCACTGAGGAAACTGCGCTCATCAAGGGCCGCCAGGCGCTGTGCGTCCATGCCCAGGCGAGTCCAGACCAGTGCACAACGGTTTTCCGGCAGCGGCAGCAACGCCATCGGGCCTTCGTCGGTGAAACGCTCGAAGGCCATGCCGTTGTGGGCCTCGCTCGGGGTGATGTTGGCGATCAGCGCACTCTGGTTGTAAGGACGCTTGCGGATGCCGATCCCCAACTGCTCGCGCAGGCCGGAACGGCCGCCATCGGCGAGCACCGCGAGGTCGCACTCAAGGGTGGTTTCATCGTTGAGGGTCAGGCGATAGCCGTCAGTCAACGGCTCCATGCGGGTGACTTCCGCCGGGCAGCGCCAGCTGATCACGTCCTTGTCCAGGCCTTGCCACAGGCATTGGCCGAGCCAGGCGTTTTCAACGACATAACCCAGCGCTGGAACCCCCTCTTCCATCGCCGACAACCGCGCCGTCGAGAATCGACCACGGTCGGAAACATGAATCTGCTTGATCGGTTCGGCGCGGCGCGAAACTTCCTGCCAGACGCCCAGGCGTTGATAAATCTGCCGCGAGCCAAAGGACAGCGCCGAAGAACGGGCATCGTAACTCGGTTGATACGTATCCCCCGGGGCGAACGGCTCGATCAGCACGATCTTCCAGCCTCGGGCCTTGGCGCCGGCCTGCAAGGCCAGCGCCAGACTCGCACCGACCAGCCCGCCACCGATGATTGCCAGGTTGACTCGACTCATGCCGCTTGTGTCCGTGCTTGCGCCATCAGGGCCTCGATTTCGCTGACGGTTTTCGGCACGCCGCCCGTCAATATTTCACAGCCGGTTCTGGTGACCACTACGTCGTCCTCGATGCGCACGCCAATGCCACGCCATTTCTTCGCCACGCTCTGGTTGTCCGGAGCAATGTAGATCCCCGGCTCCACGGTCAACGCCATGCCGACCTCCAGTACGCGCCACTCGCCGCCGACCTTGTATTCGCCGACATCGTGCACATCCATGCCCAGCCAATGGCCGGCGCGGTGCATGTAGAACGCCTTGTAGGCTTCGCTGGCGATCAGTTCGTCAACCTCACCCTGGAGCAACCCCAGCTTGACCAGCCCGGTCGTGATGACCCGGACCGTGGCCTCGTGCGCCTGGTTCCAGTGTTTGTTCGGGGCGATTTCGGCAAAGGCGGCTTCCTGGGAGGCCAGCACCAATTCGTAAATCGCTTTCTGTTCCGCTGAATACTTGCCGCTGACCGGAAAGGTCCGGGTGATGTCGCTGGCGTAGCAGTCGATTTCGCACCCGGCGTCGATCAGCACCAGGTCCCCGTCCTTGAGCAACGCGTCATTCTGCTGGTAATGCAGGATGCAGCTGTTGCGCCCCGCCGCGACGATCGACCCGTAGGCCGGCATCTTCGCCCCGCCCTTGCGGAATTCGTAATCGAGCTCGGCTTCCAGGCTGAATTCGTGCAACCCGGCGCGACAGGCCTGCATCGCCCGTACGTGCGCCTGGGCGGAAATCCGCGCCGCCTCGCGCATCACTTTCACTTCTGCCGCCGATTTATACAGGCGCATGTCGTGCAGCAGATGATCCAGGGCAACGAATTCGTTCGGCGGCTGGGCACCGAGGTTGGCCTTGGAGCGGATCACGTTGATCCATTCCATCAGGTGGCGATCGAATTCGGGGTTGCTGCCCATGGCCGAGTACACCCGGTCACGGCCTTCGATCAGGCCCGGCAGGATGTCGTCGATATCGGTGATGGGGAAGGCGTCGTCGGCGCCGAAGTCGCGAATCGCGCCTTCCTGCCCGGCACGCAGGCCATCCCACAATTCGCGCTCGGCGTTGCGCTCGCGGCAGAACAGGATGTATTCGCCATGCACGCGCCCCGGCATCAGCACCAGTACGGCCTGGGGCTCGGGAAAACCGCTGAGGTACTGGAAGTCGCTGTCCTGGCGGTAGACGTGCTCGACGTC
This sequence comes from Pseudomonas sp. Pseusp49, assembly GCF_059491875.1. NCBI lineage: Bacteria > Pseudomonadati > Pseudomonadota > Gammaproteobacteria > Pseudomonadales > Pseudomonadaceae > Pseudomonas > Pseudomonas sp. Pseusp49. The sequence continues at coordinate 6,522,980 of NZ_CP168514.1, forward strand.
GCGGTTACGAATGGCCACCGCGGCGGCGGGCAGGATGGCGATGCTGTTGGGTTCCATCTGCGCCATCAGGGCCTTGCGGCGACGGCTGTATTCCGATTTCGGGATGTGGATCATGGGCAGATGGCGTTCCCTGGCAAACGATTAGTGCAGCGACGGTTTGGCGGCGGCCGGCACGTCTTTCTTGGTCTCGGAGAACAGCAACAGCGGCGCGACGCGCAGGTACTCCATGACTTCCATATAGTCGTTTTCGCCGTCGTCGGACTCTTCCAGGGCGTCTTGCACCTGGGAAATGGCCGCCAGATCCTGCAGCACTTCGGTGGCCTCGGTGCTCAGGGCACTGCTGTCACGGCAGTTCAGGCCGAAACCGCTGAGGAAACCCTGGCACCATTGGCCCAGTGCGGCGGCACGTTCGGTGAGCGGAGCGTCGTCGGACGGCAGCAGCAGAACGACGGTCACGTCATCGCCGGTGAGCTCGCCCTTGACCATTTCCTGCAGGCCGATCAAGGCGCTGCGAACGTTATCCTGAGGCTCGTTTTCGAGCAGTTCGGCGGCATCGATCAGCCAGCCTTCGGCGTCGAAACCGGCACCGGCGCAGCTGCGGCCGAGCAGCAGGCCGTGCAGTTCGGCAGGCGAGACGTTGTGGCCGCTGGAAGTCAGCAGGGTGGCGAAGCCTTGGTACGGGGAATTCTGAATGGTCATGGGCAGCTAGGCGCCAGACGGCGCTATGTCTAGAATGAAGGCCTTGTATCCTACATCGACTACCCCTGTAGGAGCGAGCTTGCTCGCGATGAACCCGAGAACGCCGTGGATTGTCAGGGACCCAGTGTTATCGTTGGCGACCATCGCGAGCAAGCTCGCTCCTACAGTCCATCACCCATCAGACAGTGAAGACAATGGAAGACACCGACCTGCAAGCGCTGATGGCCAGACTCGAACTGCTGATTACCCGAGTCGAGCAACTTAAGAGTCAAAACGGACTCTTACTAGCTCAGGAAAAGACCTGGCGCGAGGAACGCGCGCATCTCATTGAAAAAAACGAAATCGCCCGGCGTAAGGTCGAGTCGATGATTTCGCGCCTCAAGGCCCTGGAGCAAGACTCATGAGTTCAAGCAATAGCGTCACCGTGCAGATTCTCGACAAAGAGTATTCGATCATCTGCCCTCAGGAAGAGCGCAGCAACCTGGTCAGCGCCGCCCGTTATCTGGACGGCAAGATGCGCGAGATCCGCAGCAGCGGCAAAGTCATCGGCGCCGACCGTATCGCCGTGATGGCTGCGCTGAACATCACCCACGACCTGCTGCACAAGGAAGATCGCCCGGATGTTCAGGTCAGCGGCTCGACCCGTGAGCAGGTTCGCGACCTGCTCGATCGCGTCGATCTGGTCCTCGCGACCGATCCGGACGTCACCAAAGGCTGATTCGCGTCGCCGCTTGCGGTATACTGCCATCACTCCCTGGGGTGTTTGCCAGTTGGCGATGTCCCTGAGCCGATTTGCTATACCCTGGAGGTTGCACGTTGGGCTGGTGTGCATGTCCGCTAGACGGAAAGCCTTAAAGCCTACTGCATCTTCCACCTTGAACTTTCGGGTTCAAGGGCTAAGTCGACAGCGACACATTCGGGGAGCCTGATTCCAGTCCAATGCCGGTTTAAATACCGGCATTGGCGTTTTTGCGGGTACGCTTTGTGTATCCGTCCTGCCGAAGTCCAAATCCATGACCGAACCTGCGCTGCTTCCCCGCCCGCAACTTCGACGCATGCTGCGCAAGGCCCGTCGCGCACTGACACCCAGTCAGCAGCGCCAGGCCGCTCGCGGGCTGTACAAGCAATTGGCCCAGCAACCGCTGTTCCGCCGTGCCAGACACATCTCGCTCTATCTGCCCACCGACGGTGAAATTGATCCGCGCCTGTTGCTGCGTGCCGCACAGCGCCGGGGCAAGGCCACCTATCTGCCGGTGCTGAGTGCCTGGCCGCGAACCAAAATGGTGTTCCAGCGCATCCGGCCAGGGGAGAAACTCAAACCCAACCGCTTCCGCATTCTCGAACCACGGGCCAACCTCGCCCGGCAGCGCAGGATCTGGGCGCTGGACCTGGTGTTGTTGCCATTGGTGGGGTTTGACGATGTTGGCGGACGCCTGGGGATGGGCGGCGGCTTCTATGATCGAAGCCTGGCTTACCTGGCGCGCCGCAATGACTGGCGCAAGCCGACGCTGTTGGGGCTGGCCCATGAGTGTCAAAAGGTGGAGCGATTGGCTCAGGCGAGCTGGGATGTGCCGCTGCAGGGAACGGTGACGGACAAGGCCTGGTATTACGCAGGCTAGGCGTCACTTCGATCAGCGACGCCGGGACAACGGGTCAGCGCTTGAAGGCTGTCGACTGTTGCTGCAATTGGGCGAGTTCGACCGGCGCATCGGTCTTGCTGGCCCACAGGCTTTGGGCATAGCCGGTGGTCACGACGCCAAGGCCAAACAAAATGACCAAAATCCATAGTAAATCCGGTTTGCGTTTCATCGATTGCCCCCCAAAGGCAGATCTACACGATGACAGCAGCGGTTTCCGTTTGTAGGCCGTGCAGCAGCGTCAAGCTTTAAAGGCCGGCATTTTGCGACAACGTGAACCGCTGCGCAAATGCTGACGTCAACCGACTGTCGGTTTGTCATAAAATTGCCGAAAAGCGGCTCAATCACCCCGCAAGGAGCAAAAGACATGGCCTATTGGCTGATGAAATCCGAGCCCGACGAACTCTCGATCAAGGGGTTGGAAAAGCTCGGCAAAGCGCGCTGGGACGGGGTTCGAAACTACCAGGCACGCAACTTCCTGCGGGCCATGGCCGTGGGGGATGAGTTTTTTTTCTATCATTCCAGCTGCCCGGAGCCGGGCATCGCCGGCATCGGCAAGATTGTCGAATCCGCGTATCCGGACCCGACGGCGCTGGAACCTGAAAGTCATTACTACGACCCAAAGGCAACGGCGGAGAAAAACGCCTGGAGCGCGATCGATGTCGCCCATGTCGAGACGTTTGCCCGGGTGCTGAAGCTGGATTACCTGAAGCAGCAGACGGCGCTGGCCGAATTGCCGCTGGTGCAGAAAGGTTCGCGGCTGTCGGTGATGCCGGTGACGCCGGAGCAGTGGGCGGCGGTGATTGCCTTAAAGCCTTGAGTCGTTCATCGCCTGGACTGGCCTCTTCGCGAGCAAGCCCGCTCCCACAGTGGCTTCTGGTGCTCACAAAATTTGTGTTCACCGCTAATCCTTGTGGGAGCGGGCTTGCCCGCGATAGGGCCGGCCCAGGCAACAGAGTTTTTACTGGATAATGAGGTTGTTGAACAAAAGATCCTCAACCACCGGCTTGCCGGTTTCGTCGTTCATCACTTGCTGAGTCTGTTTCAGGGCTTCCTGACGCAGCTTTTCCTTGGCCTCGACATTGTTCATCGTCTCGGTGGTCTGCTGGGCGAACAGCGCGACCAATTGATTGCGGATCAGGGGTTCATTGGCCTTCACCGCCTTGGCAGCCTCGTCACCGGTCACCCGCAACGCCACATCGGCCTTGTAGACTTTCAGTTTCGGCGTGCCGTCCAGGCCGTAGTTACCCACGAACGGTGGACTCAGTGTGATGTAACTGACCTTCGGAGCTGTATCTTCTTTGGCTTCTTCGGCCATCGCTGCCACAGGCAGGGACAGGGCCAGCAACAACATGATCCACGCTTTCACAATTCACTCCTTATCCGGTTTGCGGCCTAGCATAACGACCCGCCATGCAAGCACAAGCTTATGGCTGACTATCAGGGCCGGGCATGCTCGTTGACCCTTCGACCCACACACCTACACTTATCGGCCATCACTCCCAAAGGAATAGCCCTGATGAAAGCCGTGCTGTGCAAAGCCTTCGGCCCTGCCGAATCGCTGGTGCTGGAAGACGTCGCCAGTCCTGTCGCGAAGAAGAATGAAATCCTGCTGGACGTGCACGCCGCCGGGGTCAATTTCCCCGACACGCTGATCATCGAGGGCAAGTACCAGTTCAAGCCGCCCTTCCCGTTTTCCCCGGGTGGGGAAGCGGCCGGCGTGGTCCGCGAAGTCGGCGAGAAGGTCAGCCACCTGAAAGTCGGTGACCGGGTCATGGCCCTGACCGGCTGGGGCAGCTTTGCCGAACAGGTCGCCGTTCCGGGCTACAACGTGTTGCCGATTCCGCCCTCCATGGACTTCAACACCGCTGCCGCCTTCAGCATGACCTACGGCACCTCGATGCACGCCCTCAAGCAGCGCGGCAACCTGCAACCGGGCGAAACCCTGCTGGTGCTGGGGGCTTCCGGCGGTGTCGGCCTGGCGGCGGTGGAAATCGGCAAAGCCATGGGTGCCCGGGTGATTGCCGCAGCCAGCAGCGCGGAAAAGCTCGCCGTAGCCAAGGCCGCCGGCGCCGATGAACTGATCAACTACAGCGAAACCAGCCTCAAGGACGAAATCAAGCGCCTGACCGACGGCCAAGGCGCCGACGTGATCTACGACCCGGTGGGCGGCGACCTGTTCGACCAGGCTATCCGCGCAATTGCCTGGAACGGCCGCCTGCTGGTGGTCGGCTTCGCCAGCGGGCGCATCCCCGAACTACCGGTCAACCTGGCGCTGCTCAAAGGCGCGGCGGTGCTCGGCGTATTCTGGGGTTCCTTCGCCCAACGCCAGCCGCAGGACAACGCGGCGAACTTCCAGCAGCTGTTTGGCTGGTTTGCCGAAGGCAAGCTGAAGCCGCTGGTGTCGCAGGTGTATCCGCTGGGTAATGCGGCGCAGGCGATCAATGACCTTGGCCAGCGTAAAGCTGTCGGGAAAGTGGTGGTGCAGGTTCGCTGAACCCGGCAAAGGGCCCGGACCTCTGGGTCCAGGCTCTTTTCCTACAGTAACTGGCGGATATCCTCCGGCAAAAACCTTACATACCTGGAACCCGGGTTGTTCGAACATTGCCTGATAATGATCGGCACCTGCCTGTTCATATCAGCGATCAATGACAGACGCCGCTCGGTCGGCAGTGTTGCCGTGGAAAACGCGTTCGACAGATAAGCCCGGACGTAATGGAACGCGGCGGAATCGATCCACTCGTACTCCGGGGCACGCGCCAGCGCCGCATTGAGATCGCGACATCTCAATGCCTTGAGCCGCTGGTTGAGATGCAACGGTAGATACACATCGAACCCAAATATCATCGGCGCAATGACTTCCTGCTCCTCAGGCTTGCCACCCTCAACGGTCCATGGCTTGAAGCGCCACTTCGCTATGGCGACCCGGGCCGCCTCGGCGAAATCGGGGTGATCGCTTTGCAAAATGCTCACCTTGCTGACCGAGCCATTGGCATGTGCCACGAACCTGACCCGGACATTACCGGTGATTCCAGCCCGGTGCAGCGCCGGTGGGTAAATCGGCTTGGGGGTGTTTTCCGGTATCAGGAACACCTCTCCTGCGCTGCTTTCAACAGACACAACAAACAACAGCACCACGAATACAAGCCACCGCATCCTCCTCTCCCCCGCACCTGAAACGCCATAACTGGCTGTACGGCCAAGGTTAAAGCTCAAGGGTGCGGCACTGAAGGTCACGGCTTCCGGTAACAGAGCAGGACATTTCCCAAAGAATTGCCCTACCCGGGACGGATCAGTCGCGTAAAGCATGGGTGAGTAACGCTTCCTACAACGCCCTTCACTTACACCTGAGCGACATGTTCATAAAGGAACACGCGATATCCAACATTTCCGCTTTTTTGCCGATGAGAACCGGTGCTATTTTCGGTAACGAAACTGTAACATTCGCATCCGCAGTCAAAACAAGAAATTTGGAGCTCTTGAATGTTTGCTTTCTTTCGTCCTGCCGCACATCAGGCTCCATTGCCTGAAGAAAAAATAGACAGCACCTATCGACGCCTGCGCTGGCAGATCTTCGCCGGCATCTTCATTGGCTATGCCGGTTACTACCTGCTGCGCAAGAACTTCTCCCTGGCCATGCCCTACCTGATCGACGAGGGTTACTCCCGCGGTCAACTGGGGCTGGCGATGTCCGCCATCGCGATTGCCTATGGCCTGTCGAAGTTCCTCATGGGCCTGGTGTCCGACCGTTCCAACCCGCGTTTCTTCCTGCCGTTCGGACTGTTGGTGTCGGCCGGGGTGATGTTCATTTTCGGTTTCGCGCCCTGGGCGACATCCAGCGTGACCATGATGTTCATTCTGCTGTTCCTCAACGGCTGGGCGCAGGGCATGGGTTGGCCGCCGAGTGGCCGGACCATGGTGCATTGGTGGTCGCAGAAGGAACGTGGCGGCGTGGTGTCGGTGTGGAACGTGGCGCACAACGTCGGCGGCGGCCTGATCGGCCCACTGTTCCTGATCGGCATGGGCCTGTTCAATGACTGGCATGCGGCGTTCTACGTGCCGGCAGCGGTGGCACTGGCGGTAGCGGTGTTTGCCTTTGTGACCATGCGCGACACCCCGCAATCGGTTGGCCTGCCGCCGATCGAGCAGTACAAGAACGACTATCCAGAGGGCTACGATGCCAGCCACGAAGAGGAATTCAGCGCCAAGGAAATCTTCGTCAAATACGTGCTGCGCAACAAAATGCTCTGGTACATCGCCATGGCCAACGTCTTTGTCTATCTGCTGCGCTACGGCGTGCTGGACTGGGCACCGACCTACCTCAAGGAAGCCAAGGGCTTCACCGTGGATAAAACCTCGTGGGCGTATTTCTTCTACGAGTGGGCAGGTATACCGGGCACGCTGCTGTGCGGCTGGATGTCGGACAAGATCTTCCGTGGCAACCGCGGCCTGACCGGCATGGTGTTCATGGCGCTGGTGACGGTCGCGACGCTGGTTTACTGGCTCAACCCGGCCGGCAACCCGATGATCGACATGATCGCGCTGCTTTCCATCGGCTTCCTGATCTATGGCCCGGTCATGCTGATCGGCCTTCAGGCGCTGGAGCTGGCCCCGAAGAAGGCGGCCGGTACGGCGGCGGGCTTCACCGGCCTGTTCGGTTACCTGGGCGGTTCGGTCGCAGCCAGTGCAGCAATGGGCTACACCGTGGACCATTTCGGTTGGGACGGCGGTTTCGTGCTGCTGGTGGGCGCCTGCCTGCTGGCGATGGCCTTCCTGGCCCCGACGCTACGCCACAAACAAGTCGCCAGTCAGGGCCGCGAAGCACTCGCTTGATCGGCCTTTGATTTGCAGCGCTTGAGCCGCGCCTCCAGATTCCGGTCTGGCATGGCGTGGCTACGCAGGGCGTGTGCGGTCTGCTCGACATAATCGCGAGTAGTGCCGTAACGCCCGCAAGCGTTTTCGAACACATGGCTCAGCACATGGTCCGGCAGGTTGCCGGCATAGCTGGGCAGATGTCGCTCCAGCACAAACCCCAAGGCCTGAACCTGGCTGCCATCTTCGAGTCGGCAGTTGAGCCAGTGCGGGCGGTAGGAAGGAAATGGCATCTCTCGCTGCCAAAGTGCGTACAGCGACGCTTCGAGTTGCTCTTCGGGCAAGCGATAGGCGAAACCGCTGCAAGAGCCACCGCGATCCAGGCCAAACACCAGGCCGGGCATTTCCGGAGTGCCGCGATGTTCGTGGGACCACAGGTACAACCCGCGATGGTAGCCATGCACCCGGCCGCGAACCCGCTCAACCGCCGTGCATTCAGGCCGCCAGATCAACGAGCCGTAGGCAAACAGCCACACCGGCCCACCCTTGTGACGGGCCATGGTCGACTGCATCGAGCTGAGTAATTGTTCGTGGGTGAGCTGCGGCCCCAGATCGAGCCGCGGAGGGTAAGCCAGATTCAAAAAAGCAGATTCGATGGCGCTCATGGCGAATAGCGTTCAGCTCCCCGCGGGTGAAGAATTACTTAATAGAACGCACGGCTGTAACAATAAGGCACATAAGTTTTAAGGCAATTTGAATGCCATGGCACAGTTCTTAATTAAGTGCCTGAATGGAATATAACCTACCGGCATTTATATAAATTTATAAATACCAATAGGCTATATAGGCAGGAATAAGGATACAAAGCGTAGGAGCTGCCGCAGGCTGCGATCTTTTGATTTTCAAGACAAAGTCAAAAGATCGCAGCCTGCGGCAGCTCCTACAAGGGCAGGATCAGGAGCGAGGCTCAAGAGCGCGGGGCGTAGGCAAATACGTCGGCGCGCATCTGGTGAGCGTCCATTCCCGCTTCCACCAGCGCATCCAGCGTGCCGTAGACCATGGCCGGCGAGCCACTGGCGTAGACATGCAGGGCCTTGAGATCGGGAAAGTCTTCACAGACCGCTTCATGCAACATGCCGCAGCGCCCTTCCCAACCGCATTGATCGCTGACGACCTTGTGCAGGAACAGGTTGGGCAATTTCAGCCATTCGTTCCAATGCTCGACTTGATAAAAGTCCTCTGGACGACGCACGCCCCAATACAAATGCACCGGATGCTTGAAACCCGTGGCCCGGCAATGTTCGATCAGGCCGTGGATCTGGCCCATGCCGGTGCCGGCGGCGATCAGCACGAGAGGGCCGTCCGGCAACTCCTCCAGGTGGGTATCGCCAAACGGCAACTCGACCCGCACCATGCTGTTGCGCTGGAGCTGCTCGATCAGGCTCAGCGCACTGGATTCGCGCGCCAGTACGTGGATTTCCAGGTCGCGCCCCGCATGCGGTGCCGAGGCGAGGGAGAAGGCGGATTTTTCGCCATTCTCGCGTTCGATCATCAGGTACTGCCCGGCGTGATAACGCGGCGGTTTGCCGGCCGGAGCCCGCAGACGCACGCGCCAGGTGTCGCCGCCCACGTCCTTGCACTCAATGACCTGACACGACACGCTGCGCACTGGCAGTTCTCCCAAGGCGAGCACGCCATCCCACAGCACGATGCAGTCTTCCAGCGGCTCCGCTATGCAAGTGTAGAACTCGCCATGATCACGCACATTGCCGGCCTGCTCGACCCGACCTTCCACCAGCAGCGCCGCGCACACGTGGCAATTGCCGTTGCGGCAACTTTGCGGGCATTCGTAGCCCAGTCGTCGCGCGCCATCGAGAATCCGCTCGCCGGGCAATATCTCAAGCACTGCTCCGGAGGGCTGCAAGGTTACACGCATCAATCTATTCCTAACTGATTCCAGATGGCATCGATCCGCTGGGTCACCGCATCGTCCTTGACGATGACACGGCCCCACTCACGGGTGGTTTCGCCCGGCCATTTATGCGTGGCATCAAGGCCCATTTTCGACCCCAGGCCGGACACCGGTGAAGCGAAGTCCAGGTAGTCGATCGGCGTGTTCTCGATCATCACCGTATCGCGCTTGGGGTCCATGCGCGTGGTGATGGCCCAGATCACGTCGTTCCAGTCCCGGGCGTTGATATCGTCGTCGGTGACGATAACGAACTTGGTGTACATGAACTGTCGCAAAAACGACCAGACACCCAGCATTACCCGCTTGGCATGGCCCGGGTACGACTTTTTCATGGTCACGACGGCCATGCGGTACGAGCAACCTTCGGGTGGCAGGTAGAAATCGGTGATCTCCGGGAACTGCTTCTGCAGGATCGGCACGAACACTTCGTTCAGCGCGACGCCGAGAATCGCCGGCTCATCCGGCGGACGGCCGGTGTAGGTGCTGTGGTAGATCGGCTTGATCCGGTGGGTAATGCGCTCGACGGTGAACACCGGGAAGCTGTCGACTTCGTTGTAGTAACCGGTGTGGTCGCCGTACGGGCCTTCATCGGCCATCTCGCCCGGATGGATCACGCCTTCAAGGATGATTTCGGCGGTGGCTGGCACTTGCAGGTCATTGCCGCGGCATTTCACCAACTCGGTGCGGTTACCCCGCAACAGGCCGGCGAAGGCGTATTCGGAAAGGCTGTCGGGCACCGGGGTCACGGCGCCGAGGATGGTTGCCGGGTCTGCGCCCAATGCAACGGCAACAGGAAAGGGCTGGCCCGGATGCTTTTCGCACCACTCGCGATAATCCAGCGCACCGCCACGGTGGCTCAGCCAGCGCATGATGACTTTATTGCGGCCAATCACCTGCTGACGATAGATACCGAGGTTCTGTCGGTCCTTGTTCGGCCCCTTGGTGACGGTCAGGCCCCAGGTGATCAGCGGCGCGACGTCGCCTGGCCAGCAGGTCTGCACCGGCAACTTCGCGAGGTCAACATCGTCGCCTTCGATGACCACTTCCTGGCAGATCGCGTCTTTGACCACCTTGGGCGCCATCGAGATGATCTTGCGGAAGATCGGCAGCTTGGACCAGGCGTCCTTCAGGCCTTTCGGCGGCTCTGGCTCCTTGAGGAACGCCAGCAGCTTGCCGATCTCGCGCAGTTCGCTGACCGCTTCGGCGCCCATGCCCAGTGCTACTCGCTCAGGCGTACCGAACAGGTTGCCGAGCACCGGAATGTCAAAACCCGTGGGCTTTTCGAAAAGCAGGGCCGGGCCTTTGGCGCGCAAGGTGCGGTCGCAGACCTCGGTCATTTCCAGTACTGGGGACACCGGAACCTGAATGCGCTTGAGTTCGCCGCGCTGTTCCAGCCCGCTGATAAAGTCGCGCAAGTCGCGATACTGCATGCGTAAGCCTCGTGTTTGGCCGTGGCGTTCGGGGCAGGCAGTTTAGCGCCGAACCCTTCGGTTCAGAACCACGAACTGCCACCTGATCAAAAATCGGATAGCAAAAAGCCGGGTTTCCCCGGCTTTTTGTGCCTGCTCGACTTACTTGCGTTTCATCGACAGGAAGAACTCATCGTTGGTCTTGGTCGTTTTCAGCTTGTCGACCAGGAACTCGATGGCAGCCACTTCATCCATCGGATGCAGCAGCTTGCGCAGGATCCACATGCGCTGCAGCTCGTCGTCGGCGGTCAGCAACTCTTCGCGGCGGGTGCCGGAACGGTTGATGTTGATGGCCGGGAATACGCGCTTTTCAGCGATGCGGCGATCCAGAGGCAGTTCCATGTTGCCGGTGCCTTTGAATTCCTCGTAGATCACTTCGTCCATCTTCGAGCCGGTCTCAACCAGCGCGGTGGCGATGATGGTCAGCGAGCCGCCTTCTTCGATGTTCCGCGCGGCGCCGAAGAAACGTTTCGGTTTCTCCAGGGCGTGAGCATCGACACCACCGGTCAGTACCTTGCCGGAGCTCGGGATCACGGTGTTGTAGGCACGGGCCAGACGGGTGATGGAGTCGAGCAGGATCACCACGTCTTTCTTGTGTTCGACCAGGCGCTTGGCCTTCTCGATCACCATTTCGGCAACCTGCACGTGGCGGGTTGGCGGCTCGTCGAATGTCGAGGCAACCACTTCGCCGCGCACGGTGCGCTGCATTTCGGTTACTTCTTCCGGACGTTCGTCGATCAGCAGCACGATCAGATGAACTTCAGGGTTGTTACGCGCGATGTTCGCGGCAATGTTCTGCAGCATGATCGTCTTGCCCGCTTTCGGCGGAGCAACGATCAGACCGCGCTGGCCTTTACCGATCGGGGCGCACAGGTCGATGACACGACCGGTCAGGTCTTCGGTGGAACCGTTACCGGCTTCCATCTTCATGCGCACGGTCGGGAACAGCGGGGTCAGGTTCTCGAAGAGAATCTTGTTTTTCGCGTTTTCCGGACGGTCGAAGTTGATCGTGTCGACCTTGAGCAGCGCGAAATAACGCTCGCCTTCCTTTGGAGGGCGGATCTTGCCAACGATGGTGTCACCGGTGCGCAAGTTGAAACGACGGATCTGGCTCGGCGAGACGTAGATATCGTCTGGACCGGCGAGATAGGAAGCGTCAGCGGAGCGCAGGAAGCCGAAGCCGTCCTGGAGAATCTCCAGCACGCCATCACCGGAGATTTCCTCACCGCTTTTCGCGTGCTTCTTGAGCAGGGAGAAAATCACGTCCTGCTTGCGCGAACGGGCCATATTTTCTATGCCCATCTGTTCGGCCAATTCGAGCAGTTCGGTAATCGGCTTTTGCTTGAGTTCAGTCAGATTCATATAGGAATGACGTAATCATTTATGGAGGGGGGAAATTAAGCTTTTGGCTTAATGAGGCCGCGCCGCAGAGAAGGCGACAGGATCGCGTACTTATTCGAAAAGGAGTGCGTCGGCGACGGCTAGCAGGGGGCAATGGAGAAACCAGTGCGGGGCCGAATGTACCACCTGAGTTTAGGAGCGTCTAGCCCTGAATACGCAAAAAGCCCCGCTATTTGCGGGGCTTTTTCAGGACACTTTGCAACGACGCTTAGATGTTGGCGTCGAGGAAAGCAGCCAGTTGCGACTTCGACAGTGCGCCGACCTTGGTCGCTTCAACGTTGCCGTTCTTGAACAGCATCAGGGTCGGGATACCACGCACGCCATGCTTGGCCGGGGTTTCCTGGTTTTCGTCGATGTTCAGTTTGGCGACGGTCAGCTTGCCTTTGTAGGTCTCGGCAATTTCGTCCAGAACAGGAGCGATCATTTTGCAAGGGCCGCACCACTCAGCCCAGTAATCGACCAGTACAGCGCCTTCAGCCTTGAGTACGTCGGCCTCGAAGCTAGCGTCGCTAACGTGTTTGATAAGATCGCTGCTCATGGAATTCTCCAGGGTTGTAAGCAAAAAAACGTGGCCCATCATAGCTGCCCTTCCCTCGTTCAGGAAGGTGCAGTTGATTGAGTCTCGCTATGGTGTTCCATGAGTTTGGGTATAGCCCGGGTCACACCGTGGCGGGAGCGACGAAGGCAATTCCGGTGCGCAACGCCGCGTTGCGCACGTGCTCGTGCATGGCTTTTTGCGCGGCGCCAGAGGCTCGGCGAGCCAGCGCGCGAAGGATCTTGCGGTGCTCCTGCCAGGTTTCCATGGCCCGCTCGGCCCGGATGAACGGTAGTTTCTGGCTTTCCAGGAAGATATCGGCGCTGGCGGTGAGGATACTCAACATTGCCTGATTGCCGCTGGCCAGCAGGATGCGCCGGTGGAATTCGAAGTCCAGGCGCGCCGCCGCTTCGAAATCAGCGGCCTTGAGTTCGTTGCGCATGGCGGCGACATTGTCTTCCAGCGCATCGAGCTCCTCGGTGCTCAAGGTCACGGCCGCCAGCCCCGCGGCAAACCCCTCCAGCGCGTAGCGCAACTGGAAGATATCCAGCGGCGAAGCCTGCGCCGCAAACGGCCAGCCCGCTGCGGCCTCGCCTCGCGGCAGCTCCACCGGCGCCTGCACGAACACGCCTTTGCCCGGCTGGATACTTATGACGCCCAGCGCACTCAGGGACGACAACGCCTCGCGCAAAGAAGCCCGGCTTACGCCCAGCTGGACCGCCAGGTCCCGTTGCGAGGGCAAGGCATCCCCCGGCCCGAAGCCCTGCTCGGTAATCAGTTTGCGGATGGCTTGCAGCGCCACTTCGGGTACGGCGCGGGAGATCGAGTTCATGGTTTTCCAGACGAACCAGGCCAATGTGCGCTCAGTTGTAAAGCTATTCGCGACGCCCGGCAAGTCGTGCCCCATGGGGGTTCGGTGATTTTCACGATTGCGCCATCGGGGTGCGAAACACAACCTGACTGTTCAGACCAGTAAGACCGTTCGACGCCAGCAAAACCGCGCTCTGGCGCCCCCGAGACCCCATGTTGGCATGGCCCATGCTCTGTCGATCGGCAGAAATCACTTCTTGCCGATTTGGAGATTTGCCATGACCCAGCGTTTCAGCGCCCTCCTCGCAGCCCTGTTTGCCAGCCTGATGCTGACCCAGGCACCCGCCCACGCCGACGGTCTGGAGGATGTGGTCAAGCGCGGCGTCCTCAAGGTCGCCGTGCCCCAGGACTTCCCGCCCTTCGGCTCGATCGGTCCGGACATGAAACCCCGTGGCCTCGATATCGACACCGCGAAACTGCTGGCCGACCAGCTCAAGGTCAAACTCGAACTGACCCCGGTCAACAGCACCAACCGCATCCCGTTCCTGACCACCGGCAAGGTCGACCTGGTGATCTCCAGCCTCGGCAAAAACCCCGAGCGGGAAAAAGTCATCGACTTCTCCCGCGCCTATGCGCCGTTCTACCTCGCCGTGTTCGGTCCGCCAGACGCCGACATCAAGACCCTGGATGACCTCAAGGGCAAGACCATCAGCGTCACCCGCGGCGCCATCGAAGACATCGAGCTGACCAAGGTCGCCCCCGAAGGCGTGACCATCAAGCGCTTCGAAGACAACAACTCGACCATCGCCGCGTACCTGGCAGGACAGGTCGACCTGATCGCCAGCGGCAACGTGGTGATGGTCGCGATCAGCGAGAAAAGCCCGAAACGCGTACCGGCGCTGAAAGTGAAACTCAAGGATTCGCCGGTCTACGTCGGTGTGAACAAGAACGAGCCGGCGCTGTTGGACAAGGTCAACCAGATCCTCGTGACCGCCAAGAGCGACGGCGCACTGGAGAAAAACGCCCTCACCTGGCTGAAAGAACCACTGCCGGCCGACCTCTGATCTCGCGCGCAGGAGAGACGTTATGGCTTATCAGTTCGACTTCTTGCCGGTGGTGAACAACACCGATCTGTTGCTGCGCGGTGCGTTGTTCACCCTTGAGCTGACGGCCATCGGCGCGGTGCTCGGCGTGGGGCTGGGCATCGTCGGGGCGCTGGTGCGGGCGTGGAACATCCGGCCTTTCGCGGGGATTTTCGCGGTCTACGTCGAGTTGATCCGCAACACGCCCTTCCTGGTGCAGCTGTTTTTCATCTTCTTCGGCTTGCCGTCCCTGGGCGCGCAGATTTCCGAATGGCAGGCGGCGGTGCTGGCGATGGTGATCAACCTAGGCGCCTATTCGACCGAGATCATCCGCGCCGGCATCCAGGCGATCCCCCGGGGTCAACTGGAGGCCGCGGCGGCGTTGGCGATGACGCGCTTCGAAGCGTTCCGCCATGTGGTGCTGCTGCCGGCACTGGGCAAAGTCTGGCCGGCCCTGAGCAGCCAGATCATCATCGTCATGCTCGGCTCGGCGGTGTGTTCGCAGATCGCTACCGAAGAGTTGAGCTTCGCTGCCAACTTCATTCAATCGCGCAACTTCCGCGCCTTTGAAACCTACGCCCTGACGACCTTGCTCTATCTGTGCATGGCGCTGCTGATCCGCCAGTTGCTGAACTGGATCGGCCACCGCTTCATCGCAAGGAGCAGCCGATGAGCGATTTCACTTTCTGGGACATCGTGCGCAACCTGCTCACCGGCCTGCAATGGACGCTGGCGCTGTCGCTGGTGGCGTTCGTTGGCGGCGGGCTGATCGGCTTGCTGATCATGGTCATGCGCATCTCGGGCAAATCCCTGCCGCGCAGCTTTGCCCGCACCTACATCGAACTGTTCCAGGGTACGCCGCTGCTGATGCAGCTGTTCCTGGTGTTTTTCGGCGTGGCCCTGGCCGGACTGGAAATTTCGCCGTGGATGGCGGCGGCGATTGCCCTGACGCTGTTCACCAGCGCTTACCTGGCGGAGATCTGGCGCGGCTGCGTCGAGTCGATCCCCAACGGCCAGTGGGAAGCCTCGGCGAGCCTGGCGCTGAACCCGCTGGAACAATTGCGCCATGTGATCCTGCCCCAGGCGCTGCGCATCGCCGTGGCGCCGACCGTGGGCTTCTCGGTGCAAGTGGTCAAAGGCACCGCCGTCACCTCGATCATCGGCTTCACCGAGCTGACCAAGACCGGCGGCATGCTCGCCAACGCGACTTTCGAACCCTTCATGGTCTATGGCCTCGTCGCCCTCGGCTATTTCCTGCTCTGCTACCCCCTGTCGCTCAGTGCGCGCTACCTGGAAAGGAGACTGCATGCCTCTGCTTAGAATTTCCGCCCTGCATAAATACTACGGCGACCATCATGTGCTCAAAGGCATCGACCTGAGCATCGAGGAAGGCCAGGTGGTGGCGATCATCGGCCGCAGTGGCTCGGGAAAATCCACCTTGCTGCGCACCCTCAACGGCCTGGAGTCGATCAATGACGGCGTGATCGAAGTCGACGGCGAATACCTCGACGCCGCCCGCGCCGACCTGCGCAGCCTGCGACAGAAAGTCGGCATGGTGTTCCAGCAGTTCAACCTGTTTCCGCACCTGACCGTGGGTGAGAACGTCATGCTGGCGCCGCAAGTGGTGCAGAAGGTGCCAAAGACCAAGGCCGCCGAACTGGCGCGACAGATGCTGGAACGGGTCGGGCTGGGGGAAAAGTTCGATGCCTTTCCGGATCGACTGTCCGGCGGCCAGCAACAGCGGGTGGCGATTGCCCGTGCCCTGGCGATGTCTCCGAAAGTGTTGCTGTGCGATGAAATCACCTCGGCCCTGGACCCGGAGCTGGTCAACGAAGTGCTGAGCGTGGTCCGGCAACTGGCCAGGGAAGGCATGACACTGATCATGGTCACCCACGAAATGCGCTTCGCCCGGGAGGTTGGGGACAAGTTGGTGTTCATGCACCAGGGCAAGGTGCATGAGGTGGGGGATCCGAAAGCATTGTTCGCCAATCCGCAGACGGCGGAGCTGGCGAATTTCATCGGGACCGTGGAAGCAACCACCTGAACCCTTGTAGGAGCTGCCGAAGGCTGCGATCTTTTGATCTTGCTTTTAAAAGATCAAGATCAAAAGATCGCAGCCTTCGGCAGCTCCTACACAAGCTCGAGCAGTGAGTCGGATCAATGCATTGGATCGTGCGCGTTGGCGGCAGCCTTTGATCGTGGCACGATGTCGAGGTTATCGACCGAGACCCCCGACCATGCCGCAATCCCAAGCCAAGAATCTGTCCCTGATCGCCGCAATCGACCTGGGCTCCAACAGCTTTCACATGGTCGTGGCCAAGGCCCAGAACGGCGAAATCCGTATTCTCGAGCGTCTCGGGGAGAAGGTTCAGCTGGCCGCCGGCATCGACGAAGAGCGCCATCTCAACGAAGAATCCATGCAACGCGGGCTCGATTGCCTCAAGCGCTTTGCCCAACTGATCAACGGTATGCCCACGGGTGCCGTGCGCATCGTCGGCACCAACGCCTTGCGTGAAGCGCGCAACCGCGCCGAATTCATCCGTCGCGCCGAAGAAATTCTCGGCCACCCGGTGGAAGTCATTTCCGGTCGAGAAGAGGCGCGCCTTATCTATCTCGGCGTGTCCCACACCCTCGCCGACACCCCGGGCAAGCGTCTGGTGGCCGACATCGGCGGCGGCAGCACCGAATTCATCATTGGCCAGCGCTTCGAACCCCTGCTGCGCGAAAGCCTGCAGATGGGTTGCGTCAGCTACACCCAGCGCTATTTCAAGGACGGCAAGATCACCCCGGCCCGTTACGCCCAGGCGTACACGGCGGCGCGGCTGGAGATCATGAGCATCGAGCACGCCCTGCACCGCCTGACCTGGGATGAAGCCATCGGCTCCTCGGGCACCATCCGCGCCATCGGTCTGGCGCTGAAGGCTGGCGGCCACGGCACCGGCGAGGTCAACGCCGAAGGCCTGGCCTGGCTCAAGCGCAAACTGATGAAGCTGGGCGACGTCGAAAAAATCGACTTCGAAGGTATCAAGCCCGATCGCCGGGCGATCTTCCCGGCGGGCCTGGCGATTCTCGAGGCGATCTTCGACTCCCTCGAACTGCAGCGCATGGATCACTGCGAAGGCGCCCTGCGCGAAGGCGTGCTCTATGACTTGCTCGGCCGCCATCATCACGAGGACGTGCGCGAACGTACCCTCACCTCGCTGATGGAGCGCTACCACGTCGATCAGGAACAGGCGGCACGGGTCGAGCGCAAGGCGTTGCACGCGTTTGACCAGGTGGCCGAAGACTGGGACCTGGAAGACGGCGTCTGGCGCGAACTGCTCGGCTGGGCGGCCAAGGTCCATGAAGTGGGCCTGGACATTGCTCACTACCAGTACCACAAGCACGGCGCCTACCTGATCGAGCACTCGGACCTCGCCGGGTTCTCCCGCGAAGACCAGTTGATGCTCGCGCTGCTGGTACGCGGCCACCGGCGCAACATTCCCAAGGACAAGTTCGCCGAGTTCGGCGACGACGGTATCAAGCTGATCCGCCTGTGCGTGCTACTGCGCTTTGCGATCCTGTTCCACCACATCCGAGGCACTCAGCAAATGCCCCAGGTGGAACTGAACGCCCATGGCAACCACCTGGAAGTGGTGTTCCCGGAGAACTGGCTGGACGAAAACCAGCTGACCCAGGCCGACTTTGAAATTGAAGCGCAATGGCTGACACGGGTCGACATCGTATTGACCGCCCGCTAAACCACCCCCCCCTGTAGGAGCTGCCGCAGGCTGCGATCTTTTGATCTTGATCTTTTAAAAGCAAAATCAAAAGATCGCAGCCTTCGGCAGCTCCTACAGGGGATGGGTCTGGTGCAAATGAAAATGGCGATCCCTGGGGATCGCCATTTTTTTGTCTCAGCGGACCGTGAGGATCGGACTGCCCAAACGCTCCAGCAATGTCGCCTGGGCGCTGCGCGGGTTCTGATTGCCGGTCGGTGTGTTGCGAATGTAACGACCGTCCGGCTGCAGGCTCCAGCTGTGGGTGTTATCGGTCAGATACAGCTCCAGCTCTTTCTTGACCCGCATGATCAGCTTCTTGCCTTCCACCGGGAAGCAAGTCTCGACGCGCTTGTCGAGGTTGCGCTCCATCCAGTCGGCACTGGAGAGGAACATCTGCTCATCACCGCCGTTGAGGAAGTAGAAGACCCGGGTGTGCTCCAGGAAACGGCCAATGATCGAACGCACATGGATGTTGTGGGAAACCCCGGCGATGCCCGGCCGCAGGCAGCACATGCCACGCACCACCAGATCGATGCGCACGCCTGACTGGCTGGCCTTGTACAGCGCGCGGATGATCTTCGGATCGGTCAGCGAGTTGAACTTGGCGATGATGTGCGCCGGTTTGCCGTCGAGGGCGAACTGGGTTTCCCGGGCAATCATGTCCAGCATGCCCTTTTTCAGGGTGAACGGCGCGTGCAACAACTTCTTCATGCGCAGCGTCTTACCCATGCCGATCAACTGGCTGAACAGTTTGCCGACGTCTTCGCACAAGGCGTCGTCGGAGGTCAGCAGGCTGTAGTCGGTGTACAAGCGGGCGTTGCCGGCGTGGTAGTTGCCCGTGCCGAGGTGCGCATAACGCACGATTTCGCCTGCTTCGCGACGCAGGATCAGCATCATCTTGGCGTGGGTCTTGAAGCCGACCACGCCGTAGATCACCACCGCACCGGCCGCTTGCAGTCGGCTGGCCAGTTGCAGGTTGGATTCTTCGTCGAACCGCGCACGCAATTCGATCACCGCCGTGACTTCCTTGCCGTTACGCGCTGCATCCACCAGCGCATCGACGATTTCCGAGTTGGCGCCGGAGCGGTACAGGGTCTGGCGCACCGCCAGCACGTGTGGATCCTTGGCGGCCTGGCGCAGCAGGTCGACCACCGGGGTGAACGACTCGAACGGGTGCAGCAGCAGGATGTCCTGCTTGCTGATCACACTGAAAATGTTCTCGCTGTTCTGCAGCAGTTTCGGGATCTGCGGGGTGAACGGCAGGTATTGCAGCTCGCGCTGGCTGTCCAGGCCGGTGATGCTGAACAGCCGCGTCAGGTTCACCGGACCGTTGACCTGGTACAACTCGGTCTCGCTCAGGTTGAACTGCTTGAGCAGGTAGTCGGACAGGTGTTTCGGGCAAGTGTCGGCCACTTCCAGGCGTACTGCGTCACCGTAGCGACGGGAGAACAGCTCGCCGCGCAAGGCGCGGGCCAGGTCTTCGACGTCTTCGGAGTCCAGCGCGAGGTCGGCGTTGCGGGTCAGGCGGAACTGGTAGCAACCCTTGACCTTCATGCCCTGGAACAGGTCATCGGCGTGAGCGTGGATCATCGACGACAGGAATACATAGTTGTCGCCGGCGCCGCCGACTTCTTCCGGCACCTTGATGATGCGCGGCAGCAAACGTGGCGCCGGGATGATCGCCAGACCGGAGTCGCGACCGAAGGCGTCGATACCTTCAAGCTCGACGATGAAGTTCAGGCTCTTGTTCACCAGCAAGGGGAACGGGTGCGTAGGGTCGAGGCCGATGGGGGTGATGATCGGTGCGATCTCGTCGCGGAAATAGCGGCGCACCCAGGTCTTGAGCTTGGTCGTCCAATTGCGGCGACGGATGAAACGGACCTGATGTTTCTCCAGTTCCGGCAACAGAATGTCGTTGAGGATCGCGTACTGACGGTCGACGTGACCGTGTACCAGTTCGCTGATGCGCGCCAGCGCCTGATGCGGTTGCAGGCCATCGGCGCCCGCCTGTTCACGGGCGAAGGTGATCTGCTTCTTCAGGCCGGCGACGCGAATTTCGAAGAACTCGTCCAGGTTGCTGGAGAAGATCAGCAGAAACTTCAGCCGCTCCAGCAATGGGTAGGACTCGTCCAGCGCCTGCTCCAGCACGCGGATGTTGAACTGCAGTTGCGACAGTTCGCGGTGGATGTACAGGCTGCTGTCATCCAGACCGGGAATGGCCACCGCCGGCGCTGTCGCAGCGGGTTCGACGACCGCCGCGGGCGGAGCTGGCTCCAGCTCCGGCGGGGTCTCGTCGACTTGCTCCACCACAGGTTGAGCGTCTTTTACGGCAACTTCAGTGAGTACTTCGGTATTCATCGAATGTTCCTGGGAGGGCTATTTCTGCTCTCGTAACAATTGAGCGGCACGAACGGCAAAGTACGTCAGGATGCCATCGGCGCCTGCACGTTTGAAAGCGGTCAGCGACTCGAGGATAACCCCTTCGCTCAACCAGCCATTCTGGATCGCCGCCATGTGCATGGCGTATTCGCCGCTGACTTGATAGACAAACGTCGGCACTTTGAATTCTTCTTTGACCCGGCACAGGATGTCGAGGTACGGCATGCCTGGCTTGACCATGACCATGTCCGCACCTTCTGACAAGTCGGCCGCGACTTCGTGCAGGGCTTCGTTGCTGTTGGCCGGGTCCATCTGATAGGAGGCCTTGTTGGCCTTGCCCAGGTTCAGCGCCGAACCGACTGCATCACGGAACGGGCCGTAATAGGCACTGGCGTACTTGGCCGAGTAGGCCATGATCCGCACGTTGACGTGACCGGCCACTTCAAGGGCTTCGCGAATCGCCTGGATGCGACCGTCCATCATGTCCGATGGCGCCACGACCTGAGCGCCGGCTTCGGCGTGGGACAGGGCTTGCCTGACCAGTGCGTCGACGGTGATGTCGTTCTGCACGTAGCCTTCTTCATCAAGAATGCCGTCCTGGCCGTGGGTGGTGAACGGATCCAGGGCCACGTCGGTGATCACGCCCAGCTCTGGGAATTGCGCACGCAGCGCACGGGTGGCGCGCTGGGCGATGCCCTCCGGGTTCCAGGCCTCCTCAGCATCCAGAGACTTGAGTTCCGAAGGCGTCACCGGGAACAGCGCCAGCGCCGGAATCCCCAGTTCGACCCACTTGGCCGCTTCCTCCAGCAACAAGTCGATGGTCAGGCGTTCGACGCCCGGCATCGAAGCCACCGCTTCGCGACGGTTTTCACCGTCCAGAACGAATACCGGCAGGATCAGGTCATCGACGGTCAGGACGTTTTCGCGGACCAATCGACGCGAGAAGTCGTCACGACGGTTGCGGCGCAGGCGGGTTGCGGGGAACAGACGGTTGGCGGGGGTAAAGCTCACGGCAGACTCCTGAGCCCGCGCAGACGGGCGAGCGTGACAGTTATAAGTGCCCATTATGACGAACGTATGACAGTTATGTGCACCCTGCGACGTGTAGCCGCATTCCATTGTCGTTGTAGGAAATGTTCACGTCGAGACACATTTGGACACTTTCCTGAATGTGTCCGAAGGGTTAGGCTGCGCGTTCATTTCGCCAGCACCCAGACAATGCTCCAACAATTTCTGCATGACTTCGGCTACTTTGCCCTTTTTCTAGGCACGTTCTTCGAAGGCGAAACCATCCTGGTACTCGCGGGCTTCCTCGCGTTCCGTGGATACATGGACATCAACCTGGTGGTGGTCGTGGCCTTCTTCGGCAGCTATGCCGGCGACCAACTGTGGTATTTCCTGGGACGCAAGCACGGTCGAAAACTGCTGGCGCGCAAACCGCGCTGGCAGATGATGGGTGACCGGGCGCTGGAACACATTCGCAAGCATCCGGACATCTGGGTACTGAGCTTCCGCTTCGTTTACGGCTTGCGTACGGTCATGCCGGTGGCCATCGGGCTGTCGGGCTATCCGCCGGGGCGTTACCTGCTGCTCAATGGCATTGGCGCGGCGATCTGGGCCGCAGCCCTGGCGGCGGCCGCGTACCATTTCGGCGCAGTGCTCGAAGGCATGCTCGGCAGTGTGAAGAAGTACGAACTTTGGGTGCTCGGCGCCCTGCTGGTCCTGGGCCTCGTGCTGTGGCTGCGCCGGCGCTTCAAGAATGCCCGCCTGGCCAAGCAGGTCTATGCCGACGAGCAGGCCCTGAAAGCTGCGCGGACCAATACCGAAGACCCTACGACGCCAACCGAGTGATGCGGTTTCTGCAACAGTAGAGACCGATGCCGCTCAACAGGCTGTAACTGAGCAGGCCGACCCAGCCCATGGCGCTGGCCGGCCACAGCCCCACCATCGGGGCCAGCCATGCCAATGGCAGATTCGACGCCAGCCGCACCAGCTCCAGCTTCAACGCCCACGGGCGATTCTCCAGGGCCACGCCCAGCACAAACAGACCGAACGCCACCGCTCCCCAGCCCAGCACCAGGGCGGCGACTGACAGCTTCGGTTCGAGATTCATCAAGTAGCTGCCCAGTGCGATATAGACGCAGAACTGCACCACGACGTAGAGCTGCTGTCGTCCGTCCAGCGGCACCTCGAATTTGCGGAACTGGTTCAGGTCCGGCTTGTTCATCGGGTATCTGGCCGCCACGTCCGCCGGGCGCCAGCCCGTGCGCATGAACCAGATCCGCAGCTTGTCCCAGGTGCTTTCGGCACGCCGCGCATCGGCCCACAACTGCGCGTAGAACTGCACGTTCGCCCACACGGGATTCCAGCTCGCCAGCGGCGTGGTCACGCCGAAGACCACCGGCTCGTTGTCGTCTTCTTCCTGGAACGAACCGAACAGACGATCCCAAATAATGAACACGCCGCCGTAGTTGCGATCCATGTAGAGAGCGTTCTGTGCATGGTGAGCCCGATGATTGGATGGCGTGACAAAAAACCATTCGAACCAGCCAAGCTTGGGAATGTGCCGCGTATGCACCCAGAACTGATACAGCAGGTTCAGCGCCGCGACACTGACGAACACCAGCAGCGGCACACCAAACACCGCCATCGGCAGATAGAAGATCCAGCCCAGGAGGAATCCGGTACTGGTCTGGCGCAACGCCGTGGACAGGTTGTAGTCCTCGCTCTGGTGATGCACCGAATGCGCGGCCCAGAGAATGTTGCGCTCGTGGCCCAGGCGATGCAGCCAGTAGTAGCAGAAATCGTAGAGGACGAAGGCAAACACCCAGGTCCAGACGCTGTCGGCCGACAACTCGAACAGCGCCAGATGCTTGAAGGCGAACGCGTAGGTCACCAGTCCAATGCCTTTGGTCAACAGTCCCGTGGTGGTCGACAGCACGCCGGTGCTGATGCTGTTGATCGCGTCAGCCACCCGATAGTTGCTCACCCCGCGCCGACGGTCGGCCAGCAGTTCGAGGGCGATCAGCACAAAGAAGAACGGCACCGCGTACAGAATGAAGTCCATGACGGGCCCTGGTCGGAATCCTGAGGACAAATGCTATGTGTAACTGCGAATTAACCCTATGGCAACGAGTGACAAATTAGTGGACATTTAACGCCATGAATCTGGAGAAAAGCCCATGAGCAAAAAAGTTGCAGTGATCCTTTCCGGTTGTGGCGTGTACGACGGCGCCGAACTCCACGAAAGCGTCATCACCCTGCTGCGCCTGGATCAACGGGGGGCGCAGGTGCAGTGCTTCGCACCGAACATCGCGCAGTTGCATGTAATCAATCACCTGACCGGCGAAGAAATGCCCGAATCGCGCAACGTGCTGGTCGAGTCGGCGCGGATTGCCCGGGGCAACGTCCAGGACATCCGTGACGCGAACGTCGATGACTTCGACGCATTGATCGTGCCCGGCGGCTTCGGCTCAGCCAAGAACCTGTCCAACTTCGCCATCGAAGGCGCCGGCTGCACCGTTCAACCGGATGTCCTGGCCCTGACCGAAGCCTTTGCCGAAGCCGGCAAGCCGGTGGGGTTGATGTGCATTTCCCCTGCCCTGGCGGCCAAGATCTACGGTCCCGGCGTCACCTGCACCATTGGCAATGACACCGACACCGCTGCCGCGATGAACAAGATGGGCGCGACCCATACCGATTGCGCGGTCAGTGACATAGTCGAGGACAAGGCACGCAAACTGGTGAGCACCCCGGCCTATATGCTGGCGCAGTCGATCAGTGAAGTGGCGTCGGGGATCAACAAGCTGGTAGACCGCGTACTGGAACTGACCCACGAAAACGACGCGTAAAAACAAGATCAAAAGATCGCAGCCTGCGGCAGCTCCTACAAGGGGCGGTGTGCAGCTGTAGGAGCTGCCGCAGGCTGCGATCTTTTCAGGCCTTGCGGGATAACCTGGTCAAGATCCGGTCCAGCGCATTGGCAAACGCCTGCTTCTCACGCTCGCCAAACGGCGCTGGCCCACCCCCCATCTGCCCCTGTTCGCGCAAATCGGTGAACAGGTTGCGCACCGCCAGCCGCTCGCCCATGTTCTGTGCATCAAATTCCTTACCCCGTGGGTCGAGCGCGGCCACGCCCTTCTTCACCAGACGATCGGCCAGCGGCACATCGCTGCAGATCACCAGTTCACCAGGCACCGCGTGTTCCACCAGGTAGTCATCCGCCGCATCCGGGCCGCTCGGCACCACGATCAGCTTGACCAGCGCCAGCCCCGGCTTGGTCTGCGGCTGCCCGGCCACCAGCACCACTTCGAACTGGCGCTTGAGGGCGAACTTCACCACCAGATCCTTGGCTGCCCGTGGGCAGGCATCGGCGTCGATCCACACACGCATTGTATATTCCTCTGTTGAAAAGCATCGCGGGCAAGCCCGCTCCCACAGGTTAGCGCTAAACCTGTGGGAGCGGGCTTGCCCGCGAATGTGAGCGCAGCGAATGCTGTTGTTTAAGAAGCCTGCACCCGCTGCTTCTCAACCACCCGGCTACGACCATTCAACACGACAATCGCAATGATCGCCACGGCCTGAGCACTCAGCGAGTAGGCATCGGCGTGGATCCCCAGCCAGTCAAAGTCAAAGAACGGCACCGGCCGCGTGCCGAAAATCCCGGCTTCCTGCAGCGCTTTCACGCCATGCCCGGCAAACACCACCGACAAGGCGCACAGCAGACCCGCGTTGATGCTGAAGAACAGCGCCAGCGGCAACTTCGCCGAACCGCGCAAAATCACCCAGGCCAGGCCGACCAGCAGCACCACCGCCGTGGCCCCACCGGCCAACACGGCGTTGTGCCCTGCGGGACCTGCCTGCAGCCACAGGGTTTCGTAGAACAGAATCACTTCGAACAGTTCGCGATACACCGAGAAAAACGCCAGGGTCGCAAAGCCGAAACGCCCACCGCCACCCACCAGGCTGGACTTGATGTAATCCTGCCAGGCCGCGGCGTGACGACGGTCATGCATCCACACGCCCAGCCACAGCACCATGACACTGGCAAACAACGCCGTCGCGCCTTCCAGCAACTCGCGCTGCGAACCGCTGACATCAATCACATAAGCTGCCAGCGCCCAGGTGCCCAAGCCGGCCAGAAATGCCAGGCCCCAACCGACGTTGACGCTGCGCACCGCCGCCTGTTGGCCCGTGTTACGCAGGAAGGCCAGGATCGCCGCCAGCACCAGGATCGCTTCCAGACCTTCGCGCAGCAGAATCAGCAAGCCGGAAATGTAACTCAGCGACCAGCTCAAACCGTCGCTGCCCAACAAGCCGGCCGATGCCTTCAACTTGTCCTTGGCCACGTCCAGGCGTTGCTCGACCTCGCTCACCGGCAAGCCGTCCTGCAACGACTGACGGTAGGCCATCAGGGATTTTTCCGTGTCTTTACGCACGTTGGCGTCAATGTTATCCAGCGAGCTCTCGACCAGCTCGAAGCCTTCCAGATACGCCGCTACCGATAAGTCATAAGCCTGATCATGCTCACCGGCACGATACGCCACGATGCTCTTGTCCAGGGTGGCCGCCGTGTAGTCAAGCAGTTGCGCCGGGCCACGCTTGACCTGGGGCGGTTGCGCCCGCTGGGCACGGAACGTCGCGGCGGCTTGTGGGCCTTCGACGGCCTGTACTTCGGCCGGGGTCTGACGGGCGAGGTCGGCGATGTTGTAGGTCTTTTCAGCCTTGGCCGTCGCCGGGTCAACACTGAAGCTGGCGATATAGGTGGCCAGGTCCCAACGCTGACGATCATCCAGCTGGTCGGCGAAGGCCGGCATGTCGGTGCCTTCAATGCCTTGACCAAGGGTACTGTAGATCGCGTAGAGGCTCAGACGGTCCAGCCGTGAGGCATCACGCAGATCGGTCGGCGCTGGGGTCATGCCGACGCCCGCCGGGCCGTCGCCGGCCCCTGTATCGCCATGGCAAACCGAGCAATGCTGAGCGAACAACGGCGCGCCCCGTACCGGGTCCGGCGTAATGACCGGGGCCTGGCTGACTTCATAGGCCACGGCCAGCTTCGCCCCCAATTGCCGGGCCTGGCGCGCGACGTCGGCACCGTCCTGATGGGCGTCGATGGAATTTCCCAGTGCGGCCAGGCTTTGCTCCAGCGCGGCTTTTTCCGGCTTGGCCGGCATGGCTGCAATCAGACTGCCCAGGGTCCTGACCGACTCTTGCTGCGCGCGAAATCCGGACGGGTCCGTGATGCTGCCCGCCTGCACCGTGCCTGGGTA
This sequence comes from Pseudomonas sp. Pseusp49, assembly GCF_059491875.1. NCBI lineage: Bacteria > Pseudomonadati > Pseudomonadota > Gammaproteobacteria > Pseudomonadales > Pseudomonadaceae > Pseudomonas > Pseudomonas sp. Pseusp49. The sequence continues at coordinate 6,549,806 of NZ_CP168514.1, forward strand.
ATCCGCGCCGATGTAGTCGAGCAAGTGCAGCGCCTGCGGCGTACCTTCGGCGGAGGCGGCCAGCAGTTGAAAGCTGCACGCAGCCAACAGCGGCAGCAACAGCCAGGCCAGGAAACGGGAGGGGGCAATCATGAATGAATCTCAATTTGAAAAACGAAGTTACATATTGTTATCGCCCAACGGGTTTCGCTCAAGCTTTGTTGATACTTCTTCGTAATTGCATCGGTGTCGGGAAAGGCTCCCCAAACGAAAAAGGCGACCAAGGTCGCCTTTTTTTGTCAGTCGCCGTTTTACACGGCGGCCCTGCGCAACGTCGCCATAAACGCCGCCGCCCCGATGAACAGCCCGGCAAAGGTCCGGTTCATGCGTTTTTGCTGTTTCGGTGTGCGCAACAGGCGCAGCACTTTGGACGCCAGACCGGTGTAGCCGGCCATGACGATCAGGTCGACGCAGACCATGGTCACGCCGATCACCAGGTACTGGATCAGGAGCGGAGCATGGGGGTCGATGAACTGCGGCAGCACCGCCAGCATGAACACCAGCGCCTTGGGGTTGCTGATGTTCACCAGAAAACCGCGGAACACCAGGGCCATCGGCTTGCCGATCTGGCGCACCGCCGCGTCATCGCTCATGTCGCTGGGCAGCGCACGCCATTGCTTGATCGCGAGGTAGACCAGGTATGCCACGCCAAACCATTTGATGGCGTAGAAAGCCGTGGCCGACGCGGTGAGAATGGCGCCGACACCGGCACCGACGATGGCGATCTGCAAAGCCAGGCCCAGTTGCAGGCCCAGGGCATTCCAGTAGCCGCGCCAGAAGCCGTATTGCAGGCCACTGGACATCGACGCAATGGCGCCGGCACCGGGGGAAAGGCTGATCACCCAGCAGGCGGCAAAAAACGCCAGCCATGTTTGAAGCTCCATTGCACACCTCGACTCGGACTCGTGACAGATGTCTAAGCTAATGCGGCTTTGGGTTGGTGACTACCGATTTTTTGCAGGACGGCCAAAAGCAAAAGATCGCAGCCTTCGGCAGCTCCTACATTGGAATGCATTTCCCTGTAGGAGCTGTCGAAGGCTGCGATCTTTTTCGCAAGCCTGCTTACTTTTCGAACCCGCTCGAAGGGAACATATCAGTCCCGCGCCAACGCCGTACCGAACGCTGGAAGAACAGGCTGTTGGGCACTTGCACCATGGCGCTGCCGGTGCCGGCTTCTTCAGCCTCTATCAAGGTGGTGTAAAGAAGATTGATCGCCACCACCCGACCTTTGACGCCGGGCTTGTCGGTGGTGTCCACCAACTCGACCACGTCACCTATGCGGAACGGGCCGACGGTAAAGATCAGGATCGCGCACAACAGGTTCGAGAGCACGCTCCACATGGCAAAAAACGCCACCGCCGCGACCGCGACGAACCCGGACAACGCGGTCCAGAGTACCGTGGCCGATACACCGAGTCGCTCGAGGACGAAAATCAGCGCGCTGCCCATGATCAGCCAACGCAAGCCGCCCCGCAGCGGCATCATCAATTGCGGCGGAAACGGGTAACGCTCACCGAGGCGGGTCAGGCCTTTGGCGACGAAGCGCTGGGTGAAGTAGCCGGCGAGCAGGATCAGCAGGATTTGCACGCCGAGCCAGATCGGCTCGACCCACACCGCCGGCAACGGCAGCTTGAAGGCGTCCATCAGGACAGCGCCTCCAGCTCCGCCTGCATGCTTTCCAGCAATTCCAGGGCTTCCATCCACGCTTCTTCCAGCTCCGCTTCACGCACTTTCAGCCTGGCCTGCTCGGCCAGCAGGTCACGCAATTCGTTCTTGCGCGCCGGCTCGTAGATGTCGCTGTCGCCGAGGCTGGTATCGACCTTCGCCAGTTTTTCGTGGAGCTTGCCCAGTTCGGCTTCGAGCTTGTCAGCCTCACGCTTGTGTGGGGCCAGTTGCTGACGCAACGCCGCTGCGGCCTGACGCTGAGCTTTCTTGTCGGTCTTGTCCGGATTGACCGGGGTGCTGCTGACCGGGGCATTGCGCTGGCGATACTCCACCAGCCAGCGGGTGTAGTCCTCCAGGTCGCCGTCGAACTCTTCGACCTTGCCATCCGCCACCAGATAAAAATTGTCGGTGGTGCTTTTGAGCAAATGACGATCGTGAGAGACCACCAGTACCGCACCACTGAACTCCTGCAGGGCCATGGTCAGCGCCAGGCGCATTTCCAGGTCCAGGTGGTTGGTCGGTTCGTCGAGCAACAACAGGTTCGGCCGGTCCCAGGCAATCAAGGCCAGGGCCAGGCGCGCCTTTTCACCACCGGAAAAATTCAGCACCGGCTCGTCGATCCGCGCGCCACGGAAGTCGAAACCGCCGAGGAAGTCGCGCAGGGTCTGTTCGCGCTCGGTCGGTGCCAGGCGCTGCAAGTGCAGCAACGGGCTGGCTTTAGAGTCCAGAGAGTCGAGCTGATGCTGGGCGAAGTAACCGACCACGGTGTTCTCGCCACGGGTCAGGCGACCGGCCAATGGCGAGAGTTCACCGGCGAGGTTCTTGATCAGGGTCGATTTACCGGCACCGTTAGGGCCGAGCAGACCGATGCGCGCACCCGGGGTCAGTTGCAGCTTGACCTTCTCCAGCACGGTTTTGTCGCCGTAACCCAGGCGGGCATCGGACAAGTCGATCAGCGGGCTGGAAATTTTCTGCGATTCGCGGAAGACGAAGTCGAACGGCGAATCGACGTGGGCAGCGGTCAGCTCTTCCATCCGCTCCAGGGCCTTGATCCGGCTCTGGGCCTGACGGGCCTTGGTGGCCTGGGCCTTGAAGCGGGCGATGTAGCTTTCCATGTGCGCACGTTGCGCCTGCTGCTTCTCGTAGGCTTGCTGTTGCTGGGCCAGGCGTTCGGCACGGGCGCGCTCGAAGGCGCTGTAGCCACCGCGGTACAGGGTGATCTTGCGCTGATCGACGTGGGCCACGTGGTCGACCACGGCATCGAGGAAGTCCCGATCGTGGGAGATCAGCATCAGGGTGCCCGGATAACTCTTGAGCCATTCCTCAAGCCAGATGATGGCGTCGAGGTCCAGGTGGTTGGTCGGTTCGTCGAGCAGCAGCAGGTCCGACGGGCACATCAAGGCCTGCGCCAGGTTCAGACGCATCCGCCAGCCACCGGAGAAATCCCCGACCTGACGATCCATCTGCTCGTTGGTGAACCCCAGACCGGCCAGCAGCTTGCGTGCCCGGGCGTCGGCGGTGTAACCGTCGGCGCTGTCGAGTTCCGAATGCAGGCGGGCCTGTGCGGCACCGTCATGGGCCGCTTCAGCTGCCGCCAGGTCGCGTTGCACCTGGCGCAGGCGCAGGTCGCCATCGAGCACGTAGTCGACGGCCAGGCGTTCGAGGGTGTCGACCTCCTGGCGCATGTGGGCGATACGCCAGTCGGCCGGCAGGAAGCAATCACCCGAGTCCGGGTGCAGTTCGCCCCGAAGCAAGGCGAACAGGCTCGATTTGCCGGCGCCGTTGGCACCGATGAGGCCGGCTTTCTGGCCGGCGTGCAGGGTCAGCTCGGCGTCTTCTAGCAGACGTTGCGGGCCACGCTGTAAAGTCAGGTTCTGAAGTCGAATCATAATGGCGGCGGAGTCTACCAGCTTCGCTCGCAACTGGCGCGAGTAGCACTATGTCCTCTGACCTGTGGAGCTTTTCCCTGACCACTTACGCCCGTCCCGGTGTTGAGCAGGCATGCCTGCAATTGCAGTCGGCGGGGGTCAATGTGTGTCTGCTGCTGTGTAGTGCGTGGTTGGGACAACGAGGCGTGGCCTGCGATGAGCAGCGTTTGCAGCTACTGCGCAGTGTGGCCACCTCGTGGGACATCGATGTCGTGCAGCCGTTACGCGCCTTGCGCACGCAATGGAAAGCCGCGGCCACGCAAGACGCCGGGTTGCATACCCTGCGCGAACAAGTGAAGGCACTCGAGCTGGAAGCCGAACGGCATCTGTTGTTGCGGCTGGAGAGAGCGGCGCAGAGTTGGCCGCAAAATGCCGAGACCGATCTGGCGGCCTGGCTGGAAGGTGCGGCGGCCGAGGCCGCCCACCTGCACCGCGACGCGCTGCATCAGCTGCGCGTCGCGGTAACCGGCACTTAGGAAGCGCTGGTTGGGGTGGTTGCTGCGATCGATGCGGCGGCCGGCGTTGGCGCTGGCGTGGCTGTCGAGGTGGCTGCTGCCAAAGTAGACGTTGCTACCGGAGCCGGGTTGGCTGGCTTGGCAACTGGTGCGGCGGCTGGCTTGGCAACCGGTGCGGTGGCCGGCTTGGCGGCAACCGGCTTCTTCACTGCAGGTTTGGCTGCGGGTTTTGCAGCAGGTTTTGCAGCAGCCGGTTTGGCAGCTGGTTTAGCCGCAGCTGGTTTAGCCGCAGCTGGTTTAGCTGCTGGTTTGGCCGCTGCTGGCTTGGCGGCAACGACTGGTTTTGCTGCAGCTGGTTTTGCGGCTGGTTTAGCAGCAGGTTTGGCAGCCGCTTTTACAGCAGGTTTTGCCGCTGGCTTGGCTGCTGGTTTAGCGGCCGGTTTTGCAGCGACAGGTTTTGCAGCCGGCTTGGCAGCAGGTTTCGCAGCAGCGGTGCGGGCAGCTGGTTTAGCGGCCGGTTTTGCAGCTGGTTTTGCAGCGGCGGTTTTAGCCACGGCTGGTTTGGCAGCAGCGGTTTTTGCAGCGGCAGGACGTGCAGCGGCAGGTTTGGCAGCCGTGGTTTTAGCAGCCGGTTTTGCGGCGCTGGCAGCGGCCGGTTTTCTCGCTGCAGGTTTTGCAGCAGATTTGGCTGCGGCGGTTTTAGCTACTGGTTTGGCAGCGGCCGGTTTTGCAGCAGCAGGCTTGGCCGGTGCTTTTGCAGCAGCCGGTTTGGCAGCGGCTTTCTTCGCAGGTGCCGCAGCAGGCTTGGCCGCGCGCAGGGACAACACCTTGCCGACAGCCTCTTGTACACGACCGACACCCTGGGCCAGTTTCAGGCTTTCCTGGGCATCGCGCTTGAGTTGCAGAATGTAGCCGCGGGTTTCCGATTGACGATCCTTGAGGGCATCGAGCAGCTCCTCAAGATCGGTCACTGCGCCCTTGGCCTTGGCTTGCGCCTTGGCTTTTCCGGCCGCCGCAGCGTCCTGCAATTTGGTGCGGGACTTGTGCAGTTTTTCTTGCGCTTTTCCGCGCTGCTTTTCCAGTTTGGCGAGCAGTTTTTCAGCATCAGCCAAGGCTTCGGAACAAGCGGTTTCCAGATGCTCGAGCAGGCTGCCCGAGAGTTGTTGGAGCAGGTGCAATGGAGTGCTTACTGGCTTCTTGGTGGCCGACATGGTTTACCTCCTGGCTGAAGTGAGTGCGGCTCATACTAGACCTCTGCAGCAACCGCCGCTAGGGCATGTTGACACTATCGAAAGCGTTGTGTTGCAAAGGACTGAAAAACTTCTGCGTCGACGCGAAAGCAGTTCACCGTTGCGCGCATTCTCGCTGGCATAATCGCCCGCAATTCAGGTCGGAGAGTGCCCATGTCGCGCTGCCTTTTTTTATCGCTGTGCGTGTTTTTTTCGGTGGCTCATGCCGCCGAAAAAACACCGGAAAATGAAGCCCACGATCTCGCTTACAGCCTGGGTGCGAGCCTTGGCGAACGCTTGCGCCAGGAGGCTCCCGACCTGCAACTCCAGGCACTGGTCGAGGGATTGCAACAAGCTTTTCAGGGCAAGCCGCTGGCGCTGAAAGATGAGCAGATCCAGCAGATATTGACCGAGCATGAAGCGCGGATTGCCATGCAGTCAGCCGAGCCGCAAAGCGAATTGGCACTGGAAAAGGAACAGCGTTTTCTCGCCGCCGAGAAAGCCAGACCCGGCGTGCGCGAACTGGCTGACGGCGTGCTGCTGACCGAGTTGACGCCGGGCGCTGGCGCCAAGGCAGGACCCAACGGCAAGGTGCAGGTGCTGTACATCGGTCGCTTGCCCGACGGCACGGTGTTCGATCAGAACAGTCAGCCTCAATGGTTCAGTCTCGACAGCGTGATCGCCGGATGGCGCAGCGCCTTGCAAAACATGCCGGTCGGGGCGAAATGGCGACTGGTGATTCCCTCGGCCCAGGCCTATGGCGCCGAGGGTGCCGGTGACGTGATCGCACCGTTCACACCACTGGTGTTTGAAATCGAATTGCGCGGCGCCAATGGCTGACGACACAAACGAAAAACGGCGTGCCTTGGCACGCCGTTTCGGGATCTTGCAGAAAGCGCTTCAGGCCTGAACCGAATCGGCTTCCTTGTGAGCCGTGTGCAGCACTTCGATCAGGCAGTCTTCCAGCTCGAAGCGTTCATGCAACAGTCCGCCGAGTGTTTTGAACTCTTCGGCGACACACTTTCCTGCATCACACAGGTCATTGAACGCGAGCAGCTTTTCGGTGATGACGTCGATGCGCGGGTAGATCGTCTCGGCGAGCTCCAGGCCACGCTTGTCGTTGAAGGCCTTGGCCTCCCCCGTCAGTTGCTCGTAGATCTCGAAGTGCCCGGCCGATACATAATCGACCAGCACGCCGCAGAATTCCTGCAAAGGCTTGCGGTTTTCACCCAACGCCTCAGGCTTTGCGCCAAGAGCGTCATAGGCCCCGATCAGTTCGTGTCGTTCCTGCAACCAGCGATCGATCAGCAGGTGCACTCCACCCCAGCGTTCCTGAGCATTCTGACAACTTTCGAGCATGGTGATCTCTCTTCCCTTGTGGGTCAGCTGCTCTATGCCCGCTCGCCTCTTGTAACATCGGTGGGCGGTCAGGCAGAGCGTCATCGAGCAACATAATTCCAATGACACGTGCGGGCCAGATTATGCCCGCACGACACTGGCTTCAAGGTACGCAGGCGATAAAGTTCATACAAGTGTTTAATCGCCGGCAAAGGCCCGGTGCGACGACTCGTCGCTGAGCGGTCGCTGATAGCTGATCCAGACCAGTCGCAACGACTGGTAAACGGCCAGAATCATCATCGCGACGAAGAACAGCAGGCTCCACTCCGTGAGACTCAGGTCGAACAGCGTCCAGGAAATTTCCACACAATCGACAGCGCCCTTGAACACTTGCTGCAGGACGGAGAGCAGCGCAGAACCGGCGAACAGATCCGCCAGATGGGTCGAGCACGCTGCTGCCTGTTCCATCGGAAGGCTTTGCAGCAGAACCTGTCGCCACGCCGTGACAGTGCCGGCCAGGCTGCAACCAAGACTGAGCAGCCAATACAGAACGGTTCCGATGCGACCTGGACCATGGACCGAAGCCATCAGGCAGACACCGGTCAGGAGCGCCAGACAAAACCGCTGCACCAGACACAAGCCGCAAGGCCGCAGGCCAACTGCATATTCCAGGTAGTAGGAAACGCCCAACGCCAGGGCACCCGCAATGAAAGCCATGAAAAACAAGGAGCGTGAGCAGGCCAAAGACATGGCTTATCCGTAAAAGTAGTGACAGGCCGTTACGGTAGAGGAAAGCCCGGCGGCCTTTCAAGGCAGGCGCCCACGGAGACTTCAGCAGAAGTGTAGGGAAATCCCGACGCAGACGAGAGGATAAAAAGTAGTCCTCTGTAGGACTTTGCCTGCGACGAGAATGCGTAACCGTATTTCAGCGAATCATCTCACTGCGACGAGGGCGATTGCTGCCTCGCCGCAGTCCATTACACAGGCGCCGGAGACTGGCGCCAGCGAATGGGTCAAGCGCGGACTGCCACTGGCAGAGGGGCCGCGAGCAAGCGCTCATCCAGCAATCCCAGGCCTTCCTGAAACAGCTGGTTGCTGCGCTCGGTATCGCCCATTTGCGCCAGCAGCCGCGCCAGCTCCGCACAGGCTTCCGGATTGCGTTGTACACGCAGGCTGCTTTCCAGATAGTCCCGCGCCTTGCCCCACAAACTGTTTTGCAGGCACAGACGACCCAGTGTCAGCAGCAGGCCAGGATCGGCCGGATGGTCCTTGAGCCAGCCTTCAGCAGCCTGCAACTGGCGGGCCGGATCATTGCCGCGCACCAGCCCGTAGAGACGAGCCAGATGACTGTCGTAGCTGCGTTTGAGCGCGGTGCGCAGGACTTCCTCTGCTTCGACCTGAGCCCCCAGTTGCCGCAGTTGCTCGGCATAGGCGAGCACCAGTTGCGGCTCCTGGCGTTGCGCCGAGGTCAGTTGCTGCCAGGCACGTTCGAGCGCTTGTTGCCCCACCGCTCCGTTTTCTTCCCGTTGCGCCGCCAGGGACAGGTTCGCCCCCCAGGCCCGACGCTCCAGTTCTGCGAGTTCGGCCGCCGGCAGGACTTTGTCCTTGCGCAGCTCCGGCAGCAGGCGAATCACGGCCGACCAGTCACCACGTTGTTGGAGCAGGCGCTGCAACTGACGCAAGGTCTGTGCGTTATGAGGATGGCGCTCACGCATGGCTTGCAGGGTGGCGAGGGCGCCGTCGGTATCACCGCGATCAGTCTGCAACTGGGCGTGGTTCAAGGCGATCGCCAACTCGGCCTGAGGCTGACGCTCCAGGGCGCGCTCCAGCAAGTTGTCGCTTTCTTCGTAATTGCCTTGTTCGTTTGCGGCACGGGCCGCACCGAGGTAGTAAAGCAACGGTTGGCGCTCGGCCTCGGCAGCACGATGCAAGTGACGTTGCGCGCTGGCCCAGCGCCCCTCGGCCAGGTCCAGTTGACCGTGCTCGATCGCCACCTGCACCCGACGGCTGCGGTTACGCCGGGACCACGGGTTGACCACCCCGCTGGAAGCCATCACCAGCTCGACCAGCGCCTTGATACCCCAGATCACCAACCACAGCACAGCCACCAGTGCCAAAGTAGCCCACAGGCTCGACTCATAGCGGAAGGTCTTGTAGGCAATCAGCACGTAACCGGAATGTTCGGCAATCGCCAGCCCCAGTGCAGCGGTAGCGGCAATCGCGAGGAACACGATCACATAGAGGCGCTTCATGGCGTGGCCTCCAGCGCGTTGTTCGCGGCAGGCCTGGCCATTGGCTTGACCGACTCTTCGGCGTTGACGTTGCGCCGTTCCAGGTACCCCTGCACCGCGCTAAGGGTGCCGGTCATGTCTGGAGTGACTACGGTGACAGGTTGCCTGCTCAGCTCGGCGACCTGCTCAAGCATGACTTTGCTTTGCGAGTTGTCCGGGTTGAAGTTGCCCTTGAGGATGTCCCGCGCTTCGTCCAGCACTTGGGAGTACACCGCAGCCTGACCATTGAGTGCAGCCCACTGTGCCTGCTCCAGCGCCAGGCTCAGGGCCAGGCGTACCTGACTCAGGCTCTGGCCGGCCAGCAATGGGCGAACGTTTTTATCGGCATTGAAATCGATACGGATGTAGCGCGAAATCTGATCCCACCATTGCGCCCAGCGACTGGCACCGTCGCCATCGGCGGTCAGGCCCAGCAGTGAATCGCCACGATCCTTGTACTCCGGTGCCAACTCGGTGAGGCTGGCCACTTGATCGCGCAGCGCGCCCAGACGCAGAAACAGCCCGGTGCGATCCGGTTGTTCGGTACTGCGCAAGGCAATCAGGGTCTTGGCCACCTGCTCGCGCGCGGCAAAGGAGCCCGGATCGTTCTGCTCGCGCAGTATCTCGTCGGCACCCTGGACCAGTGCCTGGGCGCTGCTGATGTCCTGCAAGGCCGACAGTCGCAGACTGGCCAGACGCAGCAAGTGCTCGGCCTCGGCCAGACGCCAGTCCTTGCGACTGGCGCCGAGTACGGTTTCCAGACGCTGGTTCAAACGCTGCTGATCACCTTGCAGCTGGATCACCAGGCGACTGCGTGCTTCCAGCTCATCGGCAGGCGGCAATTGTGCCAGGCGCGCGCTCAGACGCTCCTCATTGAGCTTGAGGTTCTGCGCCTGGTCATTCAGCGCCTGCACCTGACTCAGTTGCTGCTGATTGTTGGCCTGCAGGTGACGCACCTGCCAGACACCCCAGCCGCCCACCGCGACACCAGCCGCGCCCAGCAACAGTGCGAGGATTGCCAGACCATTGCCTCTACGCTGCTCGGCAGCTGGTGACGGCGGCGGCATTTCTTCTAGAGGAGCATCAACAGGTGCATCAAGCACCGGTCGCGAGTCATCTTTAGGCAAGGCTGTTTCGCTCACGTATCCATCCTTTGCATCAGAAAACGGGTACGGGTTGCTCCCGTAACGCCGTCAGCAAGGCCGCGGCACTCGCGCCGCGACAATCCACAACTGTTTTGGCCCCGGCGGCACGCGCCAGCTCGGCAACCCTGGGGCTTGGTACAAACAACGGCAACCGCGCCAACTGCGGCCAGGCATCGCCGGCCAATTGATGCAGGTGCTCAAAACCTTGTCCACTGCTGACCACCAGCCCGTTCAGGCGTTCCGCCTGGATCCGTTGCGGCAGCACTTGCGGCGGGTAAACCGGCATTGCCCGGCGGTACAGCTCCAGATACTCGACACTAGCACCAAGCTCACGCAAACGCTCAGCCAGCAACTCGCGCCCGCCCTCCCCGCGCAGAATCAGCACTCGCGCATCGGGGGGTGCGATAGCCTCGCGCAGGCGGGAAAGTTCGAGCAAGGCCTCACTGTCATCACCCTCTGCCGGGAAGCTCACGTCCAATCCGTGAGACTGGAGGATCTGCGCTGTCGCCGCGCCGACGCTGAACCACTTCACAGCGGGCGGCGCTGGCCGAAACCGCTCGAGCAGTTCGACGCCGATCCGGGCGGCCGGCTTGCTGACCACGATGATTGCGCAGAACTTTTCCAGCGTCTGAATCACCTGGCGCATTGTGTCAGTCGCCGCAATCGGCACGATGTCCAAAAGCGGCAGACTGCTACTGAAAATCCCCTGTTCGGCCAAAAAACTGCCCAGCGCCGCCGCCTCATCGGCGGGACGCGTCAGCAGCAAGCGCCAGCCGGTCACTCGTGACCTGCCTCGCCATAGACCGCTTTGAGAATGGCGTCGGCACCCTGGCTCAGAAGGTCTTCAGCGACACGCACACCCAGTGCCTCGGCATCGCCGCGAGGGGCACGGGCTTGTGCGCTGAGCAGCAGGCCACCCGCTGGATCGCCCACCAGACCGCGCAACCAGAGCTGCTCACCCTCCAGCACGGCGTAGCAGGCAATCGGTACCTGGCAACCGCCATTGAGGTGCTTGTTGAGGGCACGTTCGGCGGTCACGCGGGTGGCGGTGTCCTGGTGATGCAGGGGCGCCAGCAGCGCATGGATTTCACTGTCGGCGCTGCGGCATTCGATACCCACCGCACCCTGGCCACCGGCCGGAAGGCTGTCGTCGACACTGATGGCCGAAGTGATGCGATCTTCAAAGCCCAACCGGATCAGGCCGGCAGCGGCAAGGATGATGGCGTCGTATTCACCGGCATCGAGCTTGGCCAGGCGCGTGTTGACGTTGCCGCGCAGGAAGCGGATTTCCAGATCGGGGCGACGGGTCAGCAATTGCGCCTGCCGGCGCAGGCTGGAGGTGCCGACGATGCTGCCCTGAGGCAACTCGTCCAGGCTGGTGAAGGTGTTGGAAACGAAGGCGTCGCGCGGGTCTTCCCGTTCGCAAATGCAGTACAGGCCGAGACCTTCTGGGAAGTCCATCGGCACGTCCTTCATGGAGTGCACGGCGATGTCGGCTTCATTGTCCAACAGCGCGGTTTCGAGTTCCTTGACGAACAGGCCTTTGCCGCCGATTTTCGACAGCGGTGAGTCAAGCAGCTTGTCACCACGGCTGACCATGGGGACGAGAGTCACCAGCAGCCCCGGGTGAGCCGCTTCAAGGCGGGCTTTGACGTATTCGGCCTGCCACAGGGCGAGTGCGCTTTTGCGGGTGGCGATGCGGATTTCGCGAGAGGACATGGATCAATCCGTACTGAATAGATACGGCGGATAATAACAGCTCAGCCAAATCCACTTTGACTTGTATCAGATACTACTCGGCCTCCCTGGCCCCGGATGTCCGGCAATCGGGTGTGAAATTCGCCTGCGCACAGCTGTTTAGAGCTGTTGCATCATCTTGCGCACGCCAGCCACATGGCGCCGGCTGACGATCAGCGCATCACCATTGAGGCCTTTGAGGAACAGTTGGAAATGCCCCAGGGGTGTGCGTTGCAGTCGCTCGATACGCTCACGGGCGACCAGTGCGTTGCGATGGATACGCACGAAACGGTCACCGAATTCGTCCTCGAGGGCCTTGAGTGGCTCATCGAGCAGTACTTCACCGTTTTCGTGACGCAAGGTTACGTATTTGTGGTCGGCAATGAAGTACACCACCTGATCCAGCGGGATCAGCTCGATCCCTTTACGGGTTCGGGCACTGATATGGCTGCGCGGTCCGCTGCCGCTTTCGGCAGCAGGACGGGTCAGGGCGGCGAGCTGGGCACGATTTGGGCGCTCGGCTCTCTTTAATGCGTCATGTAACTGTTCAGTTCTCACAGGTTTCACCAGATAGCCTACGGCGCTGGCCTGTAAGGCTTCCACGGCAAATTCATCGGGCCCGGCGCAGAACACCACGGCGGGCGGAGTTTCGCGTTCGCATAACCGTGCAGCCACTTGCAGGCCATCGAGGCCGGGCATGCGGATATCAAGCAGCACGATATCCGGCTTGTGGCTGTCGATCAGTGCCAACGCCTCTTCGCCATTCGTGGCACTAGGCTCCAGGACACTGTATCCCTCGAGTTCGCCAACCATTCGGCACAGGCGCTCGCGGGCCAAGGGTTCGTCATCAACGATCAGGACATTCATATTGCGCTGGATTCCTGCGTGAGTCTCGCACAAGGATAGCGTAGACAGGTGAAGTGACGTCCGTCACCGCGATCCACGCTAAGACTAGCCCGAGCGTCAAAAAGTGCCGCTGGTCCGGCGGCTAAATTTTCATCTGCCGGGCGATTGGCGGCCCAGGCCCGCATTGGCGACACATCGCCACAGGGTTTGCTGATATGCAATATGAACACCCCCCTCTTCTTATGGGTCAGCGGCTGCACCGAGAAGTGCGCTGATCCTACTGTCCAACTGTAGACGGTTGCCGGGACGTTATTGCTCAATTGAAAAATATCGTTGCGCTAATGCGGGAGCGAGCTTGCTCGCGATGAACCTGGCGTCGACGCGTTTATCCAGGAAGTACGCGCTATCGTTAACGCCCATCGCGAGCAAGCTCGCTCCTACACCAAAAAACGTATCGACCAGTGTCAGCGACAGGGTTGGCAACCCTGTTATTATCCGCGCCAGCGTTCCACGCCTTCTTTCTTCAAGCCGATACGAGCGAATTCATGAGCACTGACAAGACCAATCAGTCCTGGGGCGGCCGCTTCAGTGAACCCGTCGACGCCTTCGTCGCCCGCTTCACCGCCTCCGTCACTTTCGACCAGCGCCTGTATCGCCACGACATCATGGGTTCGATCGCCCACGCCACCATGCTGGCCAAGGTCGGCGTGCTGACCGATGCCGAGCGCGACAGCATCATCGATGGCCTGAAGACCATCCAGGGTGAAATCGAGGCCGGCCAGTTCGACTGGCGCATCGACCTTGAAGACGTCCACATGAACATCGAGGCGCGGCTGACCGACCGCATCGGCGTGACCGGTAAAAAACTGCACACCGGCCGCAGCCGTAACGATCAGGTCGCCACCGATATCCGCCTGTGGTTGCGTGACGAAATCGACCTGATCCTGGCCGAAATCACTCGCCTGCAAAAAGGCTTGCTGGAGCAGGCCGAGCGCGAAGCCGCCAGCATCATGCCAGGGTTCACCCACCTGCAGACCGCCCAGCCAGTGACCTTCGGGCACCACATGCTGGCCTGGTTCGAGATGCTCAGCCGCGACTACGAGCGCCTGGTCGACTGCCGCAAGCGTACCAACCGCATGCCGCTGGGCAGCGCGGCACTGGCCGGCACCACCTACCCGATCGATCGTGAATACACCGCCCAACTGCTGGGTTTCGACGCGGTTGGCGGCAATTCGCTGGATAACGTCTCCGATCGCGATTTCGCGATCGAATTCTGCTCGGCCGCCAGCATCGCGATGATGCACCTTTCGCGCTTCTCCGAAGAGCTGGTGCTGTGGACCAGCGCGCAATTCCAGTTCATCGACCTGCCCGACCGTTTCTGCACCGGCAGCTCGATCATGCCGCAAAAGAAAAACCCTGACGTGCCGGAGCTGGTGCGCGGCAAGACCGGTCGCGTATTCGGCGCGCTGATGGGCCTGCTGACCCTGATGAAAGGCCAGCCCCTGGCCTACAACAAGGATAACCAGGAAGACAAGGAACCGCTGTTCGACGCCGCCGATACCCTGCGCGACTCGCTGCGGGCCTTTGCCGACATGGTGCCGGCGATCAAGCCCAAGCACGCGATGATGCGCGAAGCAGCCCTGCGCGGCTTCTCCACCGCCACCGACCTGGCCGACTACCTGGTGCGTCGCGGCCTGCCATTCCGTGATTGCCACGAAATCGTCGGCCATGCCGTCAAGTACGGCGTGGACAGCGGCAAGGACCTGGCGGAAATGAGCCTGGAAGAACTGCGCAAGTTCAGCGACCAGATCGATCAGGACGTGTTCGCCGTGCTGACCCTCGAAGGCTCGGTCAATGCCCGTAACCACATCGGCGGCACCGCGCCGGCGCAGGTGAAGGCTGCTGTCGCTCGCGGTCAGGCGCTGCTGGCCAGCCGTTAGATAAAAGCTTCGCGGGCAAGCCCGCTCCCACAGGGTTGTGTGTCGTTCGCGAGTCTGCGGCACGACACGAATCCTGTGGGAGCGGGCTTGCCCGCGATGACTGACTTCAGAACGCTACAAAACCTACCTCTTGGCAGCAATCATCGCCATGAACGCCGGCATCGCCGCCTCCTTGTCCGCCGCGATCCGCTTCACATTCGGATTCTGTTCCAGACGCTCCAGCAACGCCTTGGCCTTCGGCATTTCAGCCAACAAATCAATGCCGAACAACTTGTGCGCCACGCCACACGCCAGCGGCACGCTGTACAGAAAGTACAGATCCGCCACGCTCAAGCTGTCGCCAGCCACGTAAGGGCTGAATTTGCCGTGCCGGCCCAACGCAGCCACCCCCAGCAACAGTTCGGCCTTGGTTTTTTCCTTGATCGCATCCGGCAGGGTCATGCCGAAAAACGCTTCGGCGTAGCAGGCGCGCGCCGGCAGCTCGATATACAGTTCGATTTCCCTGGCCAGTGCCAGCACCTGCGCGCGCTCGAACGGGTCGCTCGGCAGCAGCGGCGTACCGTTTTGATTTTGCTCGAGGTACTCGAGGATTATGCTGGTTTCATTGATGAACCCCTGCTCTACGTGCAGCACCGGGACCTTTCCTCGCGGGCTGATGGCCAGTGCTTCGGGGGTGGTTCCACCGTAAAACGGCACTTCTTCGAAAGGCAGTCCTTTTTCCAGCAGCGCCAGTTTGACCATGTTGTAGTAGTTACTGACGGAGAATCCATAAAGCTTGATCATCACAAAGCCTCCAGGCCGTGCGGGGTGGGCAGTGCCTGTTTATAGAACGCTCGAGGGTTTCTTGCCAGCAGCATCACGCCAATGAATACGGGTAAACTGGCCGCCTTTCCCTGAGGAGCCTGCCATGAGCGAGCCAATCGACATCGAAGACGACGAAGAAGAATTCGCCGAAAATACCTTGATCGAAGCTATCGAAAATCAGATCGAAAGCGACAACCCGCCAGCGGCCAAGGCGACCTTCAACAAGTTGACCCTGGTGGGCTACGAGCGGGAAGAGATTCTCAACCTGATGGCTCACGTTTTGGCGGTAGAAATCGACGCGATCCTCGAAGAAGACCGCGCGTTCAATACCGAATGGTACGAAGCCGCGCTGCGCGCATTGCCCGAGTTGCCGCCGCAAAAGCAGTAAGATCAAAAGATCGCAGCCTGCGGCAGCTCCTACCTGGAATGCGATCCATGCAGGAGCTGCCGCAGGCTGCGATCTTTTTCATACGGGTCAAAAAATCTCTGTCGCCAGCACTGGACATGCCGGACAAGCGGGTTCACCTTAGGAGCGCTGTCGTCCAATTCCTAGAAAGTCTGGAGTCCTTATGTCGCTTACCCCTGAGCTGGTTGCCGAACTGGAAGTCCTCGCACTCTTCAACCTGGACAGTTCCCAGGAAGGTCTGAAAATTCATCAGACCGCTGCCCCGAAACACATAGCCGCCGCCAAACGCCTCTTTGAAAAAGAACTGACCGATCAGCCTGATGGTGGCTACCTGACCAGCCTGGGTCGTGATGCCGCGCAAAATGTGCAAAGCGTGCTGACTATTCTTAACGCCGAAGTAACAGCCTGAATTCTGCCGCATCGCCCACGGAGACCCCGATCCAGGGATTTCCGCGGGCACATCCCTCCCTGATTCCTGTCCCCGCCGATAGAAATCTGACGCCAGAAAAATAATTCAGCTTAAAAGTCCTCGCCTCAAGGCGCTAAACTGCCACCACCTGAGACCCCCACGTCCGTGCCCTGCGAGCCGGTTTGAGCTGACATGACCCGCACCCATGAAATCCGCCCCGATCTGGACGAGGGAATCGACCGCAAGGTTCTCAGCCAGCTGCGCGCACGCTTTCTGAAACTCAACGAAGGGCGCATGGCGCGCGCCATGGAAGGCTTGTCGACCCGCCAGCAAGGGGTCCTGACCTTGCTGCCGCTGTTTTTCCACGTTAATCATCCGCTATTGCCCGGCTACGTTTCCGGCAGTACGCCGGCGGGGCTGTCGAATTTCGAACCGGACGCCAATGTCCTCGCAGAAGCCCAGCGCCTGACCCGCTCGTTTTCCTACAAGCCTCGCCACGGCAGCAACCCGCCGAGGCCGATTCACGGACTGTTCCTGATGGGCAGCCTCGGCACCCTGGCCCAGGCCGACCAGAGCGACATGGATGTGTGGGTCTGCCATGGGCCGGACCTGACCGAGAACGAACTCGCCGAACTGCGCAAAAAATGCCAACTGCTGGAAGCCTGGGCCGCCAGCCAAGGCGCCGAAGCGCACTTTTTCCTGATCGAACCGACCCGTTTCGTCCGTGGCGAGCGCGATACCCAGCTGAGTTCGGAGGATTGCGGCACCACCCAGCACTACCTGCTGCTGGACGAGTTTTACCGCACCGCGATCTGGCTGGCCGGGCGTACGCCGATCTGGTGGCTGGTGCCGGTCTACGAAGAATCGAACTACGACCGCTACACCCATACCTTGATCTCCAAACGCTTTATCCGCGCCGATGAAACCCTCGACCTCGGCAACCTGGCCTTTATCCCGCCCGGCGAATTTATCGGCGCCGGGCTCTGGCAGCTGTTCAAGGGCATCGAGTCGCCCTACAAGTCGGTACTCAAGCTGCTGCTGACCGAGGTCTATGCCAGCGAACACCCCTGGGTCCATTGCCTGAGCCTGCGCTTCAAGCAAGCGGTGTTCGCCAACCGGCTCGACCTCGACGAACTGGACCCGTACGTCGTGGTGTACCGGCGCATCGAGGAATACCTGATCGCCCGCAACGAACCGGAACGGCTGGAACTGGTGCGCCGCGCGTTGTACCTGAAGGTCAATCGCAAACTCACCGGCAATAGCCGCACCCAGAGCTGGCAACGCTCTTTGCTCGAGCGCCTGGCCCATGAATGGCGCTGGGACCAGCGCCAACTGGCCCTGCTCGATAGCCGCAGCCAGTGGAAAGTCCGCCAGGTCGGCTCCGAGCGGCGGGCGCTGGTCAATGAACTGAACTACAGCTACCGCTTCCTCACCCAGTTTGCCCGACAGGAGCAAACGGTCAGCCGCATCAACAAGCGCGACCTGAGCGTGCTCGGGCGTCGGCTATACGCCGCGTTCGAGCGCAAGGCCGGCAAAGTCGAGTTCATCAACCCCGGTATCGCCCCGGACCTGGCCGAAGACACCCTGACGCTGGTACACGCGCCGAACAGGAAAGAACCGGGGCAAAGCCAATGGGGTTTGTACAACGGCAGCCTGACGGCGCTGGAGTGGGAACATTTCGCGCCGATCAAACGCAGCCGTCACTTGCTCGAGCTGCTGACCTGGTGCCACCGCAATGGCGTAATCGACAGCAGCACCCGCCTGGCCCTGCACCCTGGCACAAGCGACTTGAGCGAGTTCGAGCTGTTCAACCTGCTCGGCAGCCTGCAACAGACTATCGCCCTGCCCTTGCCCACCGTCGCCGAAGAGCCTCTGCTGCGCGCCAGCGTGCCGAGTGAAGTGCTGATTCTGGTGAATGTCGGCATCGATCCGCTCAAGCACCATCGTGACCTGAACATCCTGATGACCACCGAGCGCACCGATTCCCTGAGCTACGCCGGGGTTCGGGAAAACCTGGTGCTGACGCTGGACCAGGTCACGCTCAATAGCTGGAACGAAGTGCTGGTGGCTCGCTACGACGGCCCCCACGCCCTGCTCGACTGCATTCGCGATTACCTCAACAACCTGCCAGCCGGGCCGCAACAGCCGAAGCTGAAGGTGCGCTGTTTCTGCCATAACCGCGCGCAGTTCATCGCCCAACGGGTGGAAGACATCCTCGACACTGCGCAGAACCTGCTGCTGAGCCGGCTCAATCACCGCTACCTGATCCAGGTCCAGCAGCACTACCACGTGCTGGAGCTGGTGCCGGGACAGGTCCAGCACATCGCACTGGACACCCTGCCGGCGTTGATCGATTACCTGGGTGAAGAAATGGCGAGCTACAGCCCGCTTCACCTGGACCCAAACGCACTGGAGGAGCACGACCTTGCGCTGTTCCTGCCAACGGGCCAGCCGGACTGCATCCAGGTGTTCTACCGGGTCAACGAAGGTCAGGCCGATCTGTACGTGCTCGATGAGTTCAATGCCCTGTGGCAACAACGCCTGCCCTGGCACGACGAGCAAAGCCTGCTGGTGCCGCTGCAGCGTTTCCTGCAATCGATCCAGTACCGTCGCGATGCCCTGTTGCCAATGGACGCTGTCCCCCCCTTGAACCTCGACACCCGGTATTGCCAGTTGTTGCCGTCAGGCCCTGGCCGGGCGCGCCGCATTGAAGCCCGACCGGCGCCGCAGACGCCAGTGAACAAACCGTTTTACGACGTGCAGGCGATCGTTGGCAAAGCCGCACCGGGTCAGGTGCAGGTGACGTTGTATTGCAATCAACGGGAGTTTTCCGAGCTGGAGCATGGCGACCAGCTGTTCAGCGTGGTCGCCCGGGAAATCGTCGGGCAACGCCGGGAAACCGAACGCTACCGCTGCTACATCACCGACCTCGACCTGTCAGGCCTGCTCGGCGAAGGGCAGAGTTCCACCCATTTGTACCTGCGTTACAAAGCAGACCTGGAGCAGGCATTGAACGAGGCGCTCGATCAGGTCTGAAGGGGATGTCACTCCGGGAACGCGCCGCCATTGGCCGGCTGCGATTCGACTTCCAGCAACGTCAGCTTCAGGGTCTTGCCACCCGGAGCCGGCCAATCGATATGCTGGCCAACCTTCAGGCCGAGCAGCGCGCTGCCCACCGGTGCCAGGATCGAGACCTTGCCTTCGTCGGCATTCGCATCCTTGGGGTACACCAGGGTCAGGTGGTAGTCCTTGCCACTGCCTTCTTCCCGGCAATGCACACGGGAATTCATGGTCACGACATCTGCCGGCACTTCATCGTGGCCGACCACGGTATCGGCGCGATCCAGTTCGGTTTGCAACGCAATAACGCCCGGCAGCGTGTCGTCCAGGCTGTCGATCAGACGCTCCAGACGCTGGACGTCCAGACGGGTAAGGGTGATGGAAGGTGCGGTCATGATCTGGGCAGACTCCTTTCTTCTGCACGAAAAAAGCAAAACCCCGCCAGAAAAAGGCGGGGTTTTCACAAGCCTCGATGGGTTGAGGCGTATCCGGACACTATCACAGCTCAAAAAATATACAAGCCGGGGCCGGATGCCAGCACCGCCCCCTGTAGGAGCTGCCGAAGGCTGCGATCTTTTGATCTGGATTTTTGGCGGCTCTGAAGACGCTGAAGATCAAAAGATCGCAGCCTCGCTTCGCTCGACAGCTCCTACAGGGAGGTGGCTTTGCGCTCAGAGGCCTGGGCGCAAATGACACGGCGACGATCATCGTCCGCCGAGCGCCATTCGCGGATGTCTTCGACATGGCGGAAGCAGCCCAGGCAGACTTTCTGCTCGTCCAGCCGGCACACACCGCTGCACGGCGACGGCACCGCCGGGCTGACATTGCTGTAGAGCGGCTTCGGTGGACGGACAGACGCAGGCTGGGTCACGATCTCACAGGCCTTCGAAATCGAGCTCGACACCGGCCTGCTGCTGGACGATACGCTCGAGCATTTCACCCAATTGCTCTTCACTCTTGTCGCACATCCAGCGCTCGCTTTCTTCGTCGTAGTCGAAGTGGAAACCACCGGACACCGCCGCCAGCCACAGCTGACGCAGCGGCTCCTGGCGACTGAAGATCAACTGGCTGCCGTTCTCGAACTTGACGGTCAGCACACCGGCCGAGCTTTCGAGGTCGATATCCAGGTCGCTGTCGTCAAAGATGTCCTCCAGGGTTTGCTGGGTGGCATCGACCAGGTCGTGGAAACGCGCTTCGGACAAACTCATTACGGCAACCTCAAAAAGTGTCTGATCAGGCTCAAGCGCCGCAAGATACGACCGAGCCCCGTCGATTGCAAAGGATAATGACCAAGCGGCCGTCTGTGGGAGCGGGCTTGCTCGCGAAAGCGGTGGTTCAGTCAACAAAGAGGTTGAATGTGCTGGCCCCTTCGCGGGCAAGCCCGCTCCCACAGGGATTGCGTGATACCAACCGGTATCGGCCCAACCCCCGCCGGACGGGCGGCCCGTTGCATAGGCAAGCTGCCGGGTGGCCGGTATACTCCGGCGCAATTAATGCATTTTCAAGGATTTCGCCATGAAGCGCCTGATCTCTTCCCTTGCTGCGCTCCTCGCGGTTGCCTGCCTTGTGTCGGCCTGCGGTCAAAAAGGCCCGCTGTACCTGCCCGATGAAGACCAGGACCCTGTCGAGCAAGCCAAGTCGTCGCAGCAGCAGCCTGCCTCCAAAGCACACAAGCACGACGTCTACCAATAATAAGGGAACCTCATGGACGCTTTTAACTACCGTGACGGTGAACTGTTCGCGGAAGGTGTTGCCCTGTCTGCCATCGCCGAGCGCTTTGGCACACCGACCTACGTTTACTCGCGCGCACACATCGAAGCCCAGTACCTGGCTTATGCCGATGCGCTGGCTGGCACGCCGCACCTGGTGTGCTTCGCAGTCAAGGCCAACTCCAACCTGGGCGTCCTGAATGTCCTGGCGCGTCTGGGCGCCGGTTTCGACATCGTCTCCCGTGGTGAACTGGAGCGTGTACTGGCCGCTGGCGGCAGCGCCGACAAGATCGTGTTCTCCGGCGTCGGCAAGACCCGTGACGACATGCGTCGCGCCCTGGAAGTCGGCGTGCACTGCTTCAACGTCGAATCCACCGACGAGCTCGAACGCCTGCAAGTGGTCGCTGCCGAACTGGGCGTTCGCGCGCCGATTTCGTTGCGCGTCAACCCGGACGTCGATGCCGGCACCCACCCGTACATTTCCACCGGTCTGAAAGAGAACAAGTTCGGCATCGCCATCGCCGACGCCGAAGACGTGTACGTGCGCGCCGCGCAGTTGCCGAACCTGGAAGTGGTCGGCGTCGATTGCCACATCGGTTCGCAACTGACCACCCTGCCGCCGTTCATCGACGCTCTCGACCGCCTGCTGGGCTTGGTCGACCGCCTCGGCGATTGCGGCATCTACCTGCGCCACATCGATCTCGGTGGTGGCCTGGGCGTGCGCTACAAGGACGAGGAGCCGCCACTGGCTGCCGACTACATCAAGGCCGTGCGTGAACGCCTCGACGGTCGCGACCTGGCGCTGGTGTTCGAGCCGGGCCGCTTCATCGTCGCCAACGCCGGTGTATTGCTGACCCAGGTCGAATACCTCAAGCACACCGAGCACAAAGACTTCGCCATCGTCGACGCCGCCATGAACGACCTGATCCGCCCGGCGCTGTACCAGGCCTGGATGGACGTCACGGCCGTGCGCCCGCGTCAATCGTCGGCCCGCGCCTACGACATCGTCGGCCCGATCTGCGAGACCGGCGACTTCCTGGCCAAGGATCGTCAGCTGGCCCTGGAAGAAGGCGACCTGCTGGCCGTGCATTCGGCCGGTGCCTACGGGTTTGTCATGAGTTCCAACTACAACACCCGCGGCCGTACCGCTGAAGTGTTGGTGGACGGTGATCAGGCATTTGAAGTGCGTCGCCGTGAAACGGTAGCCGAGTTGTTTGCTGGCGAAAGCCTGCTGCCGGAGTAAAACCATGCTGCTGCGTTTTACCAAGATGCACGGCCTGGGCAATGACTTCATGGTCCTCGACCTGGTCAGCCAGCACGCGCACATCCTGCCCAAGCATGCCAAGCAATGGGGCGACCGGCACACCGGTATCGGTTTCGACCAGTTGCTGATCGTCGAGGCACCGAGCAATCCGGACGTGGATTTCCGCTACCGGATCTTCAACGCCGACGGTTCCGAAGTGGAACAGTGCGGCAACGGTGCGCGCTGCTTCGCCCGTTTCGTGCTCGACAAGCGCCTGACCGCAAAACGGCTGATTCGCGTCGAGACCAAAAGCGGCATCATCGAACTGGACGTGCGTAACGACGGCCAGATCAGCGTGAACATGGGCGCCCCGCGCCTGGTGCCGGCGGATATTCCGTTCCAGGCACCGGAGCAGGCCCAGAGTTATCAGGTCGACGTCGACGGCACCCCGGTCGATCTGGCCGCCGTGTCCATGGGCAACCCCCATGCCGTGCTGCGGGTCAGCGATATCAACAACGCGCCGGTGCATGAGCTGGGGCCGAAAATCGAACATCACCCGCGCTTCCCGGCACGGGTCAATGTCGGTTTTCTCCAGGTCATCGACCGGAGCCGCGCGCAGTTGCGCGTCTGGGAACGTGGAGCCGGGGAAACCCAGGCTTGCGGAACCGGCGCCTGTGCCGCCGCAGTGGCCGCAATCAGCCAGGGGTGGATGGATTCGCCGCTATTGATCGACCTGCCTGGCGGGCGCTTGTCCATCGAATGGGCAGGCCCTGGCCAGCCGGTGATGATGACCGGACCGGCAGTGCGCGTATACGAAGGACAAGTGCGTCTTTGAGTGAGCGAAACCTATGACAGACAAGCCTCAGGTACCCGCACGACAAGCTGACGAATCACCGTCCGAAAGCCTGGAGGCGGCGGCTGTTGCCGCGTACCTGGAGGCTCATCCGGACTTCTTCGTCGAGCACGAAGAACTGCTCCCGTCATTGCGTATTCCCCATCGACGCGGCGATACGGTGTCGCTGGTGGAGCGTCAGATGACCATTCTGCGCGACCGCAACATTGAACTGCGTCATCGCCTGTCGCATTTGATGGACGTGGCCCGGGACAACGACCGGCTGTTCGAAAAGACCCGTCGCCTGATCCTCGCGCTGATGGACGCCGCCAGCCTGGAAGACGTGGTGATGTGCGTCGAAGACAGCCTGCGCCAGGAATTCCAGGTGCCCTTCGTCAGCCTCATCCTGCTCGGCGACAACGCCATGCCGGTGGGCCGCTGGGCCACTCACGCTGAAGCGCAAGTGGCCATCGGCGGCTTGCTCTCGGAAGACAAAAGCGTCAGCGGCAGCCTGCGCGAGCATGAACTGGACTTCCTGTTCGGCGAAGAACAGCGCAAGCAGATCGGCTCCACCGCGGTCGTCGCCATCAGCTACCAGGGCATCCACGGCATCCTGGCCATCGCCAGCCGTGATCCGCAGCACTACAAAAGCTCGGTGGGCACCTTGTTCCTGAGCTACATCGCTGAAGTCATGGGTCGCGTGCTGCCACGGGTCAACAATTCCCTGCGCTCGGTACGCTGAACATGGAACGACAACTGGACGCTTACTGCGAACACCTGCGCAGTGAGCGGCAGGTGTCGCCGCACACGCTGTCGGCCTACCGCCGCGATCTCGATAAAGTGCTGGGCTGGTGCGTCAAACAGAACATCGGCAGTTGGGCGGCGCTGGACATCCAGCGCCTGCGCAGCCTGATTGCCCGCCTGCACGCCCAAGGGCAATCATCCCGCAGCCTGGCGCGATTGCTGTCGGCCGTTCGCGGGCTCTATCACTACCTCAATCGCGAAGGCCTGTGCGACCACGATCCGGCCAATGGCCTGGCGCCGCCGAAAGGTGAACGCCGCCTGCCGAAAACCCTCGACACCGACCGCGCCCTGCAACTGCTGGAAGGTGGTGTGGAGGATGACTTTCTGGCACGTCGGGACCAGGCGATTCTGGAGTTGTTCTACTCTTCCGGGCTGCGGCTGTCGGAGCTGACAGGGCTCAATCTCGATCAACTCGACCTCGCCGACGGCATGGTCCAGGTGCTCGGCAAAGGTAGCAAGACCCGCATGCTGCCTGTGGGGAAAAAAGCCCGCGAAGCGCTGGAGCAGTGGCTGCCACTTCGGGCCATGGCCAACCCGGCGGACGATGCGGTGTTCGTCAGCCAACAGGGGCGACGTCTCGGCCCCCGAGCGATCCAGGTGCGGGTCAAGGCTGCCGGCGAGCGCGAACTGGGGCAGAACCTGCATCCGCACATGCTGCGGCACTCCTTCGCCAGCCATCTGCTGGAATCCTCCCAGGACCTGCGCGCGGTGCAGGAACTGCTCGGGCACTCGGACATCAAGACCACGCAGATCTACACCCACCTGGACTTCCAGCACCTGGCCACGGTCTACGACAGCGCCCACCCAAGGGCCAAACGCATTAAGGGCGACGATTCATGAGCATTCAGTTGATCACCTTCGACCTCGACGACACCCTGTGGGACACCGCACCCGTCATCGTCAGCGCCGAAGCCATATTGCGTGCATGGCTGACCGAACATGCGCCCAACCTGGGGGCGGTGCCGGTGGAACATTTGTGGGCCATACGCGAACGCATCCTGAGCATCGAGCCGAACCTCAAGCACCGCATCAGCGCCTTGCGCCGGCGCGTGTTGTTCCAGGCCCTGGAAGAAGCCGGATATCCCCACGCCGAAGCGTCGGACCTGGCCGATCAGAGTTTCGAAGTGTTCCTGCATGCCCGGCATCAGCTGGAAATATTTCCAGAGGTGCAACCGACCCTGGAGTTGCTGGCCAACCATTACGCCCTCGGCGTGGTCACCAATGGCAACGCCGATGTGCGTCGACTGGGCCTGGCGGACTACTTCAAGTTTGCGTTGTGCGCCGAAGACATCGGCATCGCCAAACCCGATGCGCG
This sequence comes from Pseudomonas sp. Pseusp49, assembly GCF_059491875.1. NCBI lineage: Bacteria > Pseudomonadati > Pseudomonadota > Gammaproteobacteria > Pseudomonadales > Pseudomonadaceae > Pseudomonas > Pseudomonas sp. Pseusp49. Next base: position 6,574,980 of record NZ_CP168514.1, read on the forward strand.
GCTGTTCCATGAAGCCCTGCAACGCGGCGGCGCGACGGCTGATACGGCGGTGCATATTGGCGATCATCCGGGCGATGACATTGCCGGTGCGCAACAAGCGGGGATGCGAGCGATCTGGTTCAACCCGGCGGGCAAGACCTGGGAAGCGGATCGGTTGCCGGATGCCGAAATTTGCAGCCTGACCGAATTGCCGGGGTTGTTGGCGCGGTGGAATACCGTTTAGTTTGAGGTGATGTTGAAAAGATCGCAGCCTGCGGCAGCTCCTACAGGGGTACACATAACCTTGTAGGAGCTGCCGCAGGCTGCGATCTTTTGCTTTTCCATCACCCATGAAAAAGCCCGCAGCGACGGCGGGCTTTTTCAGCAAGCGGGTAGCAGGCTCAGATAGGCCGGCTGCCGTACTTGTTATCCGGCTTCTTGGGAGGATCGGCGACCACATTGGCCTCCACTTCCTGCACCTTGCCACCACGCGCAAGGAACTCTTCCATGGCCTTGGCCAGGGCATCGCGTTCCTTGTTCTTGGCTTCGACACTCGGCAGCTCATCGACCGATACCGCTGCCTTGGCCTTGCCTTTGGCGGTCGGAACCGGCGCATCACCGCCGTCGTCTTCAGCGACGTCTTCCGCCGCTGCTTCCAGACCTTCTTCGGTTTCGTCGTCGTCGCCTACTTCGAGGTCGTCGTTTTCCAGATCATCGTCGCTCATGTTCTACCTCATGACTTGCGAAAAGCAGATTAGTTATAGCCCAGCTTTGCCCTCTGTCGAAGGCTGCCGGAAAAAAATCAACAGCCGCTGCTGACCAGCGGTTATGCCTCTTCACCGTGCACGGTGGCGAGGACTTTACGGGCACCGCCATGATCGCGGTGCTCGCCCAGATAAACGCCTTGCCAGGTTCCCAACGCCAGCCGGCCTGCCGAAATCGGCAAACAGAGCTGACAGCCAAGCACGCTGGCCTTGAAGTGCGCCGGGAGGTCGTCCTGGCCTTCGTCGTTATGCTCATAGCCGTCTGCTCCTTGTGGGATCAGACGATTGAAAAACCGTTCGAAGTCGCGACGTACCGCCGGATCGGCGTTCTCGTTGATGGTCAACGACGCCGAGGTATGCTGCAGCCACAAATGCAACAGACCGACCCGACACGCCTTGAGTTCAGGCAGGCCGGCGAGTAACTCGTCCGTTACCAGGTGAAAGCCCCGGGGCCTCGCCCGCAAGGTAATCAGAGTCTGTTGCCACATACAGTTCTCCGCACGTTCGGGGCGCATTCTAGCGCGCTCTGGGAAAAAACAAAGGCCCTAATATTCCTTCAATCATGTAAGCCTTCGACCGCACAAAAACACCCGACGTAAACATCTTAAAACCTGTAGGAAAAAACCTTTCAGCGCACCCTTCAATGACAAATTTCAGACAAAAAAATGCCCGGCAAGCCGGGCAAGTTTTTTATGCGCGTGCTTACAAGTTGTAGCCGCGTTCGTTGTGAAGCGCCAGATCGATGCCGACCGCCTCTTCTTCTTCATTGATGCGCAGACCCATGACCGCATCCAGCACCTTGAGGATGATGTACGTGGCGATCGCGGTGTAGATCACCGTGAAACCTACGCCTTTGCACTGAATCCACACTTGTGCGGCGATGTCGGTCACGGTGCCGAAGCCACCCAGAGAGGGAGCTGCGAACACACCGGTCAGGATTGCACCGAGGATACCGCCGATACCGTGTACGCCGAAGGCGTCCAGGGAGTCGTCATAGCCGAGCTTGCGCTTCAGGGTGGTGGCGCAGAAGAAGCACACCACGCCAGCCGCCAGACCGATGACCAGCGCACCCATCGGGCCAACGGTGCCGGCAGCCGGGGTGATTGCCACCAGGCCGGCAACCACGCCCGAAGCGATACCCAGTGCGCTAGGTTTGCCATGGGTGACCCACTCGGCAAACATCCAGCCCAGCGCAGCAGCGGCAGTCGCGATTTGAGTGACCAGCATCGCCATACCGGCGGTACCGTTGGCCGCAGCGGCAGAACCGGCGTTGAAACCGAACCAGCCGACCCACAGCATGGCCGCACCCATCAGGGTATAACCGAGGTTGTGCGGTGCCATCGGCGTGGTCGGGAAGCCTTTGCGCTTGCCCAGCACCAGGCAGGCAATCAGACCGGCCACACCGGCGTTGATGTGCACCACGGTGCCGCCGGCGAAGTCCAGAACGCCCCAGTCCCACATCAGGCCGCCGTTGCCGGACCAGACCATGTGCGCAATCGGCGCGTAAACCAGGGTGAACCAGATGCCCATGAAGACCAGCATCGCGGAGAACTTCATCCGCTCGGCGAAGGCACCGACGATCAGCGCCGGCGTGATGATGGCGAAGGTCATCTGGAAGGTAATGAACACCGCTTCAGGGAACAGCGCCGCAGGACCGGTCAGGCTGGCTGGCGTGACACCGGCAAGGAATGCCTTGCCCATGCCGCCGAAGAACGAGTTGAAGTTGACGACGCCCTGCTCCATGCCGGTGGTGTCGAACGCGATGCTGTAGCCATAAATGACCCACAGGACGCTGATCAGACCAGTAATGGCGAAGCACTGCATCATCACGGAAAGAATGTTTTTCGACCGGACCATGCCGCCGTAGAACAGCGCGAGGCCGGGAATGGTCATGAACAGCACCAAGGCTGTAGAGGTCAACATCCAGGCGGTGTCGCCGGAGTTGAGGACCGGGGCCGCCACTTCGTCTGCCGCCAAAGCAAGGCTGGGCATTACGATGGACAACAGGGCTCCTAGCCCTGCGAATTTACGCAGAGTCATATTGTTTTCTCCTGGGGCGTTGGGTTTGTGGCGGCTTAGATAGCGTCGGTATCGGTTTCGCCGGTACGGATGCGAATCGCCTGTTCCAGATTGACCACGAAGATCTTGCCGTCACCGATCTTGCCGGTGTTGGCCGCCTTGGTGATGGCCTCGATTACCCGGTCCAGATCCTTGTCGTCGATGGCGACATCGATCTTCACTTTGGGCAGGAAATCGACCACGTATTCCGCGCCGCGATACAGCTCGGTGTGCCCCTTCTGCCGGCCAAAGCCTTTGACTTCAGTGACGGTAATGCCCTGCACGCCGATCTCGGACAGCGACTCGCGTACGTCGTCCAGCTTGAACGGCTTGATGATGGCAGTGACTAGCTTCATGAAAACTCTCTCCCGAATTGGTGGACTTGCCCCAGGAAAACAAACCCGACTCAAGTCTAAGCGCAGTGCCTGGCTTTGTAACGCATCGTCGGCCTTACCTGCCCGTCCGACGCCAGCTAACCGCTCCTTGCGAAGCACTCCCCGTGATTCGCCTGGCGCACTGCATTCGTCACAGCGACTGCATCAGTGCATGGGTCACCAGCATCTAAGCAGAAAGCTTGCCATCTCCACAAAACTGACTGTTTTCAAGCCTTTACCGGCGGATGGCGGATACTTCGCGACAACACCCGGCACGTTACGCACAACAACGGTGCGACGCCGTCCGTCCCGATGCGCGAAAACCGTGCACCCCTTGCCCGCGCAAATGACTATAGACACTGCGTGATACACTGCCCGTCATTGTTTCCAGGACATTGCCCATGCTCGCGCCAAAAGACCTCCTCGACGCCCTGACCGGCACCGCCTCCCGCCTCTTCAGCGGTGACACCCCCCTGCCGAAAGCCGAAATCGAAAGCCAGTTCAAAATGTTGCTGCAGAGCGGCTTCAGCAAGCTGGATCTGGTGAGCCGGGAAGAGTTCGATAGCCAGATGGTTGTACTGGCACGCACGCGGGCGCGGCTGGAGGCTCTTGAAACGAAGGTCGCGGAGATGGAAGCGAAGCTCAATCCGCCAACCGAGTAACCCATCAATCCCGCTTTGAAACACAGCCCCCTGTAGGAGCTGCCGAAGGCTGCGATCTTTTGATCCCAAGCCCCGCAAAAATCCCGGCAACGTCCTACAAACATCACACCGCCGTCCGATTGCGTCGCCAGGTATCCGGTCTCTAAGCTCATCCCCGCTGAATGTTCAGCACTGGGTTTGGCGACCTGGAAAAACCCCGACGCACTACGACCACATTCGAAATAGGGAGTTTCTCCCCATCTTGAGTTATGGCAGCTGTGCGTGGGAGACCTTAAGGTCTGCCGGTTTTTCGGGCGTCACCGGTTCGCCAACCCGCGCATGGCTGCCACCCTTTTCGTTTGGCGACGATCAGAGGCAGTTTCTCTTCACTCGACCCCGAGAACTGCACGATGGAAGAAAACTACCTAACCCCTCACATCTTCACCCGCCATAAACACCACCTCCACGCCCTCCTCCTGCAAAACCAACCCTGGTTCAGCGCCCGCGACCTAGGCCGACTACTACGCATCCACCTCAACGACCGCCAACTCCGAAAACTCGATCCCGACCAATACCAAACCACCAAAACCCTCATCCACGGTCACATCGAAAACACCCTGCTGATCAGCGAATCCGGTGTCTACGCCATGCTCGTCTACCACTACTGCCCCGAATACCGAGCCTTGCGTGAATGGCTCACCCACGAAGTCGTCCCCGCCCTGCGAGACACCCAACACCCCGCCACAACCGAACGCCCACAACTGAGCCTGCTCAATTGGCCGGAAATGTCGTTGAGCCTGCTGCACTGGAATAACCAGCCGTGGATTCGACTGCAAGATGTGCCGCAGGTGCTGCCTGATCAGGGGACTTCAAAGCCTGCTATCAGTGCGCCTTGGTGGAAAAGAGCCGCGAAGATGCTTCACGCAGTTTGAGTAAAACCCCACGCTTTGGCGTGGGGGTCAGCCAAAATTCCGGAGTAGTGTCCAGACAGATTGATAACTTTTGAGCCATATCAGCACTGACACCCCGACGCTGGAGCACGATGTCGTTCACCGTAGGTGTCGACACATTCAACACCTCCAGGCAAATACCCGGTGGAGTTCGAAGATCTACGTGGGGGCGAGACTGCTCGCGATAAAGTCGAAACGACCTTCAGATTGACCTGTAGGAATTGCCGCAGGCTGCGGTATTCAAGCCCGCAAGAATCCCGGCAACTTCCTACGAAGATCTCATTCGCCGTCCGATTGCGCGGCAAAGCTCCGATTCCTAAGCTCACTCCCAGCTGATTAGACAGCATCGGGTTTGGGTACTCGAACAGCACCCGACGCACCGTGACCACGTTCGAACCAGTGATTTATTCCTTTTTCGAATTATGGACGTGCATGGAAGACCTTCGGACCTGCCAGTGTTTCCGCAGGCTCCGGTTCGCCAATCCGCTTGAAAAAATTTAAGTCCATGTTACATGGCTTAGATCATAGTTTGTGATGAGCACAACTTCTTAAATGGAATGCTATTACAACACCACAAGGAGCAACACCCATGAAAATTTCCAGGTCTTTAATTGCGGCTTTCGCGATGACTATATCCCACATAAGTTCAGCTGTAGCTGGGCCACCTGTAACAGTTACATTCAAGAATCTTGGAACACAGATTGCTACCTATACCCCTATAACTAACAACGAAGCTATAACAAAAGCAAACGCATCACCTGCCCCACAAACGTCCGTGACTGCAAATGGCTCGGATACGTACGACATACAAAGCCAGATATCACCTAATTACAACCATGCTAATTTACGATATCAAATCGGCAATAAGGAATGTGTTTATTTAGCGACATTTGTGACTACTCCTGGCTTTGGCGCAAGTAAAATTCCAAAGTGGAGAAATACGGCCACGCCCAGTGGCGGGGCGACCTGCACCATAAAGGTAACTAAAACAAATCCGTCCACCTATGCCTGGTCAGTAGTAATCACAATGAAGTAAAGCATTTAGCGAGCCTTAATTGGCTTGTAAGATTTTGCTAAAGCATCAACAGCCGTTAGGCAGCCTATCATATTTTAGTCCTCGAACAGGGAGTGGCAAAAAATGGTTAATTCGCTAAACAACTTTGCAACTAGCAGCAGCCAAGCACCGGCTGGAACAAAAAAATTGACAGCGACTCCCGGCAAAAACCCAGGTGTGTACCAAAGCACATCCCAAGGCCCACTTGGCAACGCACGAGATAGCAGTACCGTTTCCACGCTAGCGAGCCAATTGAGCGAAGCCTCAGTACGAGCACAGGCGCGGGATGCACGCCTGACCAGAACGGAACTGAGTTCGATGGCTAACAATACATTCAACGAATTGGAGGGCACTCATTATACTGCCAACAAAGCAAATCACGACTCAGAAGTTCCCAACACAGATAATACCGAATTATTAGCGCGCGCCAAAAGTGCGACAAAGTATACAAACGGGCTCGGCAAAAATCCATTTTCGGGCATGCCCAGGGATCAACTTGCTTTAATTACTTACGATGACAGCGGCACCTTTACTGTCAATGAAAGACGGGCAGCATTGGAAGAATCAGCCAAACAAGAATTTGTATGGCGACAGAAAGTGGTGGCCGAAGCAGAATATGAATATAACAGCACCGGAAAACTCACCAAATTCTTCCAAAGCGTCCTTGATCATTACAAGGAGCTCCCCTTGGTGGAGCAAGCACAGTATCCCGACAACTATGAAACAAAACTGCAGGAGTGGATTGATTTGGACTTCAACTATTTCACGCATACTGCAGAAGGCAAAAACAAGCTGGATATCGAAAATTTCGTAAGTAAAGTGCTGACGGTCAGCAGCAGTTTATTTGTCAACACGAAACATTCCAAATAAACCGCTCAAACTAATCAACAACTTTTCAATCCACTCGAGCATTGCAATAGCTGCGGCGAGGGAGCTTACCCCCCCTCGCCATAGAGGCAAATACTTTGCCCGTCGCACTCTCGCAACATCCTGCGAACATTCCTTACTCACTCTGCACCGCCAATACTTCGCTGCCCGACTACCCTTCACACAACCGCAGGAAGCGGTCCAACGTCAGCTCAAGGAACGCCCATGTCCCTCTCCATCGTCCACAGCCGCGCCCAGGTCGGCGTGGAGGCACCCGCCGTCACCGTAGAAGTTCATCTGGCCAACGGCCTGCCATCCCTGACCATGGTCGGCCTGCCCGAGGCGGCGGTGAAGGAAAGCAAGGACCGGGTGCGCAGTGCGATCATCAATTCAGGGCTGCAATTTCCGGCGCGGCGGATCACGCTGAATCTGGCGCCGGCGGATTTGCCCAAGGATGGCGGGCGCTTCGATCTGGCGATTGCCCTGGGGATTCTTTCGGCCAGCGTGCAGGTGCCGACGCTGACACTGGATGACGTGGAATGTTTGGGAGAGTTGGCCCTGTCCGGTGCGGTACGGGCAGTTCGAGGGGTGTTGCCGGCGGCGTTGGCGGCGCGCAAGGCCGGGCGCTGGCTGATGGTGCCACGGGCGAACGCTGAGGAAGCGTGCCTGGCATCGGGACTGAAAGTGATTGCTGTTGACCATTTGCTGGAGGCCGTCGCGCACTTCAATGGGCATACACCGATCGAGCCTTATGCTTCCGATGGGCTGCTCTGCGCCAGCAAACCTTATCCCGACCTGAATGAAGTGCAAGGGCAGCTGGCGGCCAAACGTGCACTGCTGATTGCGGCGGCAGGCGCTCACAACCTGCTACTCAGTGGCCCCCCGGGGACCGGAAAAACCTTGCTGGCGAGTCGCTTGCCTGGGCTGCTCCCGCCGCTGACCGAAAGCGAGGCGCTGGAAGTCGCGGCGATTCAATCGGTCACCAGTTGTGCGCCCTTGCGTCACTGGCCACAGCGCCCCTTTCGCCAGCCCCATCACTCCGCCTCCGGCCCCGCTTTAGTGGGTGGTGGCTCGAAACCGCAACCGGGTGAAATTACCCTCGCCCACCACGGCGTCCTGTTTCTTGATGAGCTTCCCGAGTTTGAGCGCAGAGTATTGGAAGTCTTGAGGGAGCCAATGGAATCCGGGCATATCGTCATCTCGCGGGCGAAAGATCGCGTGCGCTTTCCGGCACGCTTTCAATTGGTGGCGGCAATGAATCCGTGTCCCTGTGGATATCTTGGCGAGCCAAGCGGGCGCTGCTCCTGCACGCCGGACATGGTGCAGCGTTATCGCAACAAGCTGTCGGGGCCGCTGCTCGATCGCATCGACCTGCATCTGACTGTCGCCCGGGAAGCCACGGCGTTGAATCCCAAAGTGAAGCCAGGCGAGAACAGCGCCAGTGCTGCGGTGCTTGTCGCCGAGGCTCGTGAGCGCCAGCAGAAGCGCCAGGGTTGTGCCAATGCGTTTCTCGATCTGCCGGGGCTGCGCCGGCACTGCGAGTTATCCACAGCCGATGAGAGTTGGCTGGAGTCCGCCTGTGAGCGGCTGACGCTGTCGCTGCGCTCGGCGCACCGATTGCTCAAGGTGGCTCGGACGCTGGCGGATCTGGAACAGGTTGATGAGATCAGTCGTGAGCATCTGGCGGAGGCGTTGCAGTATCGGCTGGCCACGCAGTAAGTATCGAAACCGAGTCGCTCCATTCGCGGGCAAGCCCGCTCCCACAGGTTCGGCGTCGTTTCCTGTGGGAGCGGGCTTGCTCGCGAAGACTAATTCAGCCGCACCTCAACGAAAGCGGTCAACCCCAGAGCGCAAAACCGCCGCCAGCCTCTCCTGCGGCTTCACCATTTCAGCTCAAGTGCACGACATCCGGCAACTCCATGGACCGGACTTCGTTTTGCAGAAAGTCGCTGAGCCGGCGCATGCGTTCTCCGCCGGGACGGGTTTTCGGCCACACGAGGTAGTAACACAAGCCGCTGGCCACCGCTGTCGGCCACGGCAGGCTCAAGCGTCCCTGGGCCACGTCCTCCGCGACCATCAGCAGATCGCCCATGGACACGCCATAGCCTCGCGCAGCGGCGATCATGCCCAGTTCCAGGGTGTCGAACACCTGCCCACCCTTGAGCGATACCTGTTCGGCCAGGCCCATGCGCTCCAGCCAGTTGCGCCAGTCGCGGCGGTCCGGCGTCGGGTGCAGCAACTCGGTGTTGCTCAGGCGCTCGACATCCCAGGGCTGGTCGCCCCGCAGGTTGGGCGCGCCGACCGGGATCAACTCCTCGGGGAACAGGTAACTCGCTTCCCAGTCCGGAGGGAAATGTCCGTTGCTTAACAGCACCGCACAGTCGAACGGCTCGTCGTTGAAATCCACGGAATCGACGTCCATCCACGCACTGGTCAGCTGCACTTCGTTGCCCGGTTGCAGATGGCGGAAGCGACTGAGGCGCGCCAGCAACCAGCGCATGGTCAGGGTCGACGGGGCTTTCATGCGCAGGATGTCGTCTTCGGCGCGCAAGGTATTGCAGGCGCGCTCCAGGGCGGTGAAACCCTCGCGAATACCCGGCAACAGCAAGCGGGCCGACTCGGTCAGTTGCAGGTTGCGACCACTGCGGTGAAACAGGCGGCAGGCAAAATGCTCTTCGAGCGTACGAATATGTCGGCTGACCGCACTTTGGGTAATCGACAGTTCTTCCGCGGCCCGGGTAAACGACGTGTGTCGCGCCGCCGCTTCAAATGCGCGCAAGGCATATAAGGGAGGAAGACGACGCGACATCAGGAAAGCTCCTACAGCGGTTTTTGGATACCCTAGCAGAAACTATCCTGCATGAGTTTGAATCATGCTACCCATCCTTTTTATCCCTTTGTGCAAACGCCGCAGAGCGCCGAGAATCGACGCTTTCCTGTCCACTTCCAGAATCGAGCGTGATGACCATGCAGCATCCAGCACGTACTGAACTCTGGGCCATCCTGCGGCTGGCGGGGCCGCTGATTGCCTCGCAGTTGGCGCACATGCTGATGGTCCTCACCGACACCCTGATGATGGCGCGCCTGAGCCCCGAGGCGCTGGCCGGTGGCGGGCTCGGCGCGGCGACCTATTCGTTCGTGTCGATCTTCTGCATCGGCGTGATTGCTGCCGTCGGCACTCTGGTGGCGATCCGTCAGGGAGCCGGTGACATTCTCGGGGCGACCCGGCTGACCCAGGCCGGGTTGTGGCTGGCATGGCTGATGGCGCTGGTCGCCGGTTTGCTGCTGTGGAACCTCAAACCGGTGTTGCTGCTGTTCGGCCAGACCGAAAGCAATGTCCAGATGGCCGGGCAGTTCTTGATCTTCCTGCCGTTCGCCCTGCCCGGCTACCTGAGCTTCATGGCCCTGCGCGGGTTCACCAGCGCCATTGGCCGTGCGACACCGGTGATGGTCATCAGCCTGGGCGGGACCGTGGCCAACTTCCTGCTCAACTATGCGCTGATTACCGGCATGTTCGGCCTGCCGAAGCTGGGGCTGATGGGCATCGGGCTGGTCACGGCGATTGTCGCCAACCTGATGGCCCTGGCGCTGGCGTGGCACATTCGTCGGCATCCGGCTTATGAGGCCTATCCGCTGCGTCAGGGCCTGTCACGCCTGAACCGCCAGTACCTGAAGGAGTTGTGGCGTCTGGGCCTGCCGATTGGCGGCACCTACGCAGTGGAAGTCGGGCTGTTTGCCTTCGCCGCGCTGTGCATGGGCACCATGGGCAGCACGCAACTGGGTGCCCACCAGATCGCCCTGCAAATCGTCTCGGTGGCGTTCATGGTGCCGGCGGGGATTTCCTACGCGATCACCATGCGCATCGGTCAGCACTACGGCGCCGGGCACCTGCTGGATGCGCGGCTGGCCGGGCGGGTCGGCATTGCGTTCGGGGCGGCGGCGATGCTGGGTTTCGCCATGGTCTTCTGGCTGTTGCCGAATCAGTTGGTCGGTCTGTTCCTCGATCATAACGACCCGGCGTTCCGCGATGTCATCAACCTCGCCGTAAGCCTGCTGGCGGTGGCGGCATGGTTCGAGCTGTTCGACGGCACGCAAACCATTGCCATGGGCTGCATCCGCGGGCTCAAGGATGCCAAGACCACGTTCCTGGTGGGCCTGGGCTGCTATTGGCTGATTGGCGCTCCGGCGGCGTGGTGGATGGCGTTCCATTTGGACTGGGGGCCAACGGGTGTCTGGTGGGGCCTGGCGCTGGGCCTGGCGTGTGCGGCGGTGAGCCTGACGCTGGGGTTTGAGTGGAAGATGAAGCGGATGATCAAGCGCGAGCCTTCGGTACAAGGCAGTTTTCAGGTGATTCAATCGGATTAGGGTCAAAAGATCGCAGCCTTCGGCAGCTCCTACAGGGCTGCGATCTTTTAAATGGCCTCGACGATGCTCTGTTGGTCAGAGCCAAACATCAGATATTCCACCAACTCGGCCAGCGGCAATGGCTTGCTGATCAAATACCCCTGCACCTGATCGCACTCGAACCCACGCAGCAGATCCAGTTGCTCCGGTGTTTCCACACCTTCGGCGACCACCTCAAGGTTGAGGTTGTGCGCCAGGTTGATCATCGCGTGAACCAGTTTGCGGTTTTCCTCGCGCTGCTCCATACCACCGACAAAGCTCTTGTCGATCTTCAGCAAAGTGATCGGCAGGCTGTTGAGGTGCACGAACGACGAGAACCCGGTGCCAAAGTCGTCGAGAGAGAAGCGCACACCGAGGCGCCCGAGGGCGTCCATGGTCTGCTTGACCAGGTCGCTGCGGCGCATGACCGCCGTTTCGGTCAGTTCGAACTCCAGCCACTGCGCCTCGACACCGCGCTCGGCAATCAGGCGACTCAGGGTCGAGAGCAACTGACTGTCCTGGAACTGCCGGAACGACAGGTTGATCGCCATGTGCAACGGCGGCAAACCCAGCTCAAGCAGCGCCTGCATGTCGCGCAGGGCCCGGGAAATCACCCAGTAGCCCAGCGGCACGATCAGGCCGCTTTGCTCGGCCAGCGGCACGAATTCGCTCGGTGGCAGCAAGCCGCGCTCGGCATGGCGCCAGCGCACCAACGCTTCGAGGCCGACGATCTGTCCGTCTTCAAGGTTCAGGCGTGGCTGGTAGTGCAATTCCAGCTCATCGCGGCGCAGTGCCCGGCGCAGTTCGGTTTCGAGGTCGGCGATGCTGCGGGCATTGCGATTGATGCGCTCGTTGAAAATGTGAAAGGTGCAACCTTGCGTGCTTTTGGCCTGCTGCATGGCGATGTGCGCGTGCCACATCAGCGGGTCCGCGCCGGCCTGGGCCCGGGCGTGGGCAATGCCCAGGCTGGAGCCGATCAACAAGCTTTCGCCGTCGATCCAATAGGGCTCGGCCAGTGCTTCGCTGATGCGCTCGGCCATCCACTCGGCACGCTGGGGAGCGCGACGGGTGTCGATCAACAGCGCGAATTCATCGCTGCCCAGGCGTGCCAGTTGATCGCCGGCTTCAAGCTGGCTCTTGAGCCGCGCCACCACTTGCAGGATCAGGCGGTCACCGGCCTGATGGCCGAGGGCGTCATTGGCATAACGAAAGTTGTCGAGGTCGAGATGACCGAGGGCCAGGCCGCGACCGTCGTTTTCCGCCAGCCGCGCCGTCAACAGGGTCTGAAAGCCCTGGCGATTGGCGATGCCGGTGAGCGGATCTTGCTCGGCCAGGCGTTGCAGGGTGTTTTCCAGCACGCCACGTTCGCGCACATGGCGCAGGCAACGGCGCAACATGCCCGGATCGAGATGATCGCGCACCAGCCAGTCACTTACACCGTCGGGCGGGGTCAGCGGCTCATGGTCGAGCAGCAACACCGTCGGCAGGCTGCAACGGCCCGGCGCCGGTTGAAGTTGCGGGATGGTCAATAACACCGCGCTGCGGTTGTCATCGAACAGGCTGCTGACCGACTCCCAACTCGGCGCGCTGATGAGCACGGCCGAGCTCCCCATCGGAGCCAGACACTCGCGCAACAACGCTGCCCACGCTGGCTCTTCGGCCAGTAGCAGCAAACGCAAGGGTTCGACAGGCGTAGACAAGCTAGCTCCCTAGACTCTGCAAAGATGTAGGCGACGGGCATTATGCCGTCCCGATGACCAATGACAATGACATCAGTTATCAAAACGAGCCCTTTGTATCCGGAATTACGAACATTAGCCGCAAATTCGTTGCGCATCCTGCGTGAAAGTAACAAAACCGGCAATTACAGATAGCGCGGTACGTCACAAGTCGGACAGAGCAGCACAATTCGCTGAGCCTGTTAAAATGCCGGCCCATTTCGTGACTGACTCCTGAATTTACCTATGTCCCGACTCAATCCCCGGCAGCAAGAAGCCGTGAGCTACGTCGGCGGCCCTCTTTTGGTGCTCGCCGGTGCAGGCTCCGGCAAGACCAGTGTGATCACGCGCAAAATCGCGCACCTGATCCAGAACTGCGGCATCCGCGCCCAGTACATCGTCGCCATGACCTTTACCAACAAGGCCGCCCGCGAGATGAAGGAACGGGTCGGCACCCTGCTGCGTGCCGGTGAAGGTCGCGGGCTGACGGTCTGCACCTTCCACAACCTGGGCCTGAACATCATCCGCAAGGAACACGTGCGGCTGGGCTACAAACCGGGCTTCTCGATCTTCGACGAGACCGACGTCAAAGCCCTGATGACCGACATCATGCAGAAGGAATACTCGGGCGACGACGGTGTCGACGAGATCAAGAACATGATCGGCGCCTGGAAAAACGACCTGATCCTGCCGGCCCAGGCCCTGGAAAACGCGCGCAATCCCAAGGAGCAGACCGCCGCCATCGTCTACACCCACTACCAGCGCACGCTCAAGGCGTTCAACGCAGTGGACTTCGACGACCTGATCCTGCTGCCGGTGAAGCTGTTCGAAGAACACGCCGACATCCTGGAAAAGTGGCAGAACAAGGTGCGTTACCTGCTGGTGGACGAATACCAGGACACCAACGCCAGCCAGTATTTGCTGGTGAAAATGCTCATCGGCAAGCGCAACCAGTTCACCGTGGTGGGCGACGATGACCAGTCGATCTACGCCTGGCGCGGCGCACGACCGGAAAACCTGATGCTGCTCAAGGAAGACTACCCGTCCTTGAAAGTGGTGATGCTGGAGCAGAACTACCGCTCCACCAGCCGCATCCTGCGCTGCGCCAACGTGCTGATCTCGAACAACCCCCACGAATTCGAAAAGCAGCTGTGGAGTGAAATGGGCCACGGCGACGAGATCCGCGTGATCCGCTGCCGCAACGAGGACGCCGAGGCCGAGCGTGTGGCCATGGAAATCCTCAGCCTGCACTTGCGCACCGACCGCCCGTACAGCGATTTCGCGATCCTCTATCGCGGCAACTACCAGGCCAAGCTGATCGAGCTGAAATTGCAGCACCACCAGGTGCCGTATCGCCTGTCCGGCGGCAACAGCTTTTTCGGCCGTCAGGAAGTGAAAGACCTGATGGCCTACTTCCGCCTGATCGTGAACCCGGATGACGACAACGCCTTCCTGCGGGTGATCAACGTGCCGCGCCGCGAGATCGGCTCGACCACGCTGGAGAAGCTCGGCAACTACGCCACCGAGCGCAAGATCTCGATGTACGCCGCCACCGACGAAATCGGCCTGGGCGAGCATCTGGACAGCCGCTTCACCGATCGCCTGTCGCGCTTCAAGCGCTTCATGGACAGGGTTCGCGAGCAGTGCGCCGGCGAAGACCCGATCTCCGCCCTGCGCAGCATGGTCATGGACATCGACTACGAGAACTGGCTGCGCACCAACAGCTCCAGCGACAAGGCCGCCGACTACCGCATGGGTAACGTGTGGTTCCTGATCGAGGCGCTGAAGAACACCCTGGAAAAAGACGAAGAAGGCGAAATGACCGTCGAGGACGCCATCGGCAAACTCGTCCTGCGTGACATGCTCGAGCGTCAGCAGGAAGAGGAAGACGGTGCCGAAGGCGTGCAGATGATGACCTTGCATGCGTCCAAGGGCCTGGAATTCCCCTACGTGTTCATCATGGGCATGGAGGAGGAAATCCTCCCGCACCGTTCCAGCATCGAAGCCGACACCATCGAAGAAGAGCGTCGCCTGGCCTACGTGGGCATCACCCGCGCGCGCCAGACCCTGGCCTTCACCTTCGCGGCCAAGCGCAAGCAGTACGGCGAGATCATCGATTGCGCGCCGAGCCGCTTCCTCGATGAGTTGCCACCGGACGATCTGGCCTGGGAAGGCAACGACGACACACCGACCGAAGTCAAAGCCGTGCGGGGCAACAACGCATTGGCGGATATACGCGCGATGTTAAAGCGCTAGAATTGACCACTTTTATATGACCTTCGGCGCACAGGCGCCAAAAGAGGACAGCTTCATGGAAGCCCTGCACCAGAAAATTCGCGAACAAGGCATTGTGCTTTCCGACCAGGTCCTGAAGGTCGACGCCTTTCTGAACCACCAGATCGACCCGGCCCTGATGAAGCTGATCGGCGACGAATTCGCCACGCTGTTCAAGGACTCGGGCATCACCAAGATCGTCACCATCGAAGCCTCGGGCATCGCCCCGGCGATCATGACCGGCCTGAACCTCGGCGTGCCGGTGATCTTCGCCCGCAAGCACCAGTCCCTGACCCTCACCGAAAACCTGCTGTCGGCGACCGTTTACTCGTTCACCAAGCAGACCGAAAGCACCGTGGCCATCTCCCCGCGCCACCTGACCAGCAGCGACCGCGTGCTGATCATCGATGACTTTTTGGCCAACGGTAAGGCGTCCCAGGCGCTGATTTCGATCATCAAGCAGGCCGGCGCGACCGTGGCGGGCCTGGGCATCGTGATCGAGAAGTCGTTCCAGGGCGGCCGTGCGGAGCTGGATTCGCAGGGTTATCGCGTGGAGTCGTTGGCTCGCGTGAAGTCGCTGGCCGATGGTGTCGTGACCTTTATCGAGTAAGCCGCCACACCGCAATTCCCTCTGTGGGAGCGGGCTTGCTCGCGAAGGCGGTGTGTCAGTCAAAAATCAGTCGACTGACACACCGCCTTCGCGAGCAAGCCCGCTCCCACATTTGATTTATGTTGGCTGTAATTGCGCGGTGGCCTTGAGGCCGGTGAGCAGCAACCGCTGATACAACTCCTCCTTCAGCCCCTCCGGGTTGGCCAGCTGCATGCGTTCCAGATGCTCCGGGAACGCTGCTGCCTCCGGCGCATCCAGCGCTGCCTTGCCCAGCTCCAGCACCTCGCTCAGCTTGAACTTGCTCTTGAGCCAGTTCAGCGCCCGCAACACATCTCGCTCGACCTCGGTGAAATCACAGCCCAGCGGATACTCCGGAAAAAGCCGCGAATGCCGCGCCTGGATCTCCTGCAAACGCTGCGGAGTGTTATCGGCAAAGCGTGGATCGAGACAGAAGTCCTTGGGCAATTTGCCGACCTTCTGCGCCTGTTCAATCAACCCCGACTGAAAACGCGAGTCGCTGATATTGAGCAAGGCTTCGATCACCGCCGCATCGGTTTTGCCACGAAGATCGGCGATGCCATATTCGGTCACCACCATGTCCCGCAAATGCCGGGGAATCGTGCAGTGGCCATACTCCCAGACGATGTTCGAGCTGACGTCGCCGCCGGACTCACGCCAGCTGCGCAGCAGCAGCACCGAGCGCGCACCCTGCAGCGCATGCCCCTGAACCACGAAGTTGTACTGCCCGCCTACGCCGCTGAGCACACGTCCGTCTTCGAGCTGATCCGCCACCGCGGCACCGAGCAAGGTCACGGTGAACGCAGTGTTGATGAACCGCGCATCCAGGCGCTGCAAGCGCTTGAGTTCTTCCTGGCCGTAGAGCTCGTTGATGTAGCTGATGCGGGTCATGTTGAATTCGTGCCGCTTGTTTTGTGGCAATTCACGCAAGCGTTCGTAGTAGCTGCGCGGACCGAGGAAAAAACCGCCGTGCACCGAGATGCCATCGGTTTGCGCAGGCTCGTCGAGGGTGCCGGCATTCGCCTGCTGCTGGGTCGCCACGTCCGGATAAACCTTGCGCCGCACGATTCCGGCATCGGCCAGTACCAACAAGCCGTTGACGAACATTTCGCTACAGCCATACAGGCCTTTGGCGAACGGTTCGATACCGCCCTCGCGTTCGATCAGTTGCGCCCAGTAGCTGAGGTTTACGTCGGCCAGCAACGCCTTGTAAGCATCGTTATCCGCTTGCCGCGTCAGCAGCGCCGCCGTCAGCGCATCGCCCATGGAACCGATGCCGATCTGCAAGGTGCCACCGTCACGCACCAGGGTGCTGGCATGCAAGCCGATGAAATGGTCCTGGCACCCCACCGGCATGTTCGGCGTGGAAAACAGTGTGGTGTGGTCTTTCTCATCGATCAGCAGGTCGAAGGTGTCGATGCCGAGTTCCGCATCGCCGGGCATGTAAGGCAGATCGTTGTGCACCTGGCCGACCATCAGGATGGTTGCTCCGGCGGCGCGACGCTTGGCGATCATCGGCAACAGGTCGAGGGTGATGTCGGGGTTGCAGCTCAGGCTCAAGCGGTCGGGATGCTCGGCATGGCTGGCCACCAGTTGCGCCACCAGGTTCAACCCGGCGGCGTTGATGTCCCGCGCCGCATGGCTGTAGTTGCTGCTGACGTAATCCTGCTGCGCCGTGGCACTATTGAGCAGGCTGCCGGGCTGCATGAAAAATTGCTGGATGTGGATGTTGCCCGGGAGTTGATCGCGACGCAGGTCGGCGAGGAAATCCAGCTCCGGATAATCGCCGAACACCCGCTCGACAAAGGGTTCGAGGAAGCGCTTTTGCAATCCGTCGCCCAAGGGCGGGCGGCCCAGGCACAACGCGGTGTAGATCGTCAGCCGCCGCTCAGGCAACTGTGCGATTCGTCGATACAGCGCATTGACGAAGTGATTGGGTTTGCCCAACCCCAGAGGCAGGCCCATGTGGATATGCGTCGGCAACCTTGCCAGGACGTCATCGACTGCCTGTTCGATAGAGCACAGCTGAACCATCGGATCCTCCCTCACGTTCCATGACTTGGGTTTGGACCGAGATTGCCGGGTCTTTGCTGCAATGAACAGCCTGTACCGGCCAACCGCCCGACACAAATACCTCTGTAGGAGCTGCCGCAGGCTGCGATCTTTAGATGTTGATCATAAAAAAGATCGCAGCCTGCGGCAGCTCCTACAGGGAACCGACAGGCACAAAAAAGCCGCTCGAAAGCGGCTTTTCGGCAGCAAGATGAAGGCTTATTTCAGGCCGGACATCTTCTGGATGGCGCCTTTGAGTTCGGCATCGGAGCAGTCGGCGCAGGTGCCTTTAGGCGGCATCGAATTGATACCGGTAATGGCCTTGGCCAGGATGCCGTCGAGGCCGCCCTGGTGATCGGCACGTTCTTTCCAGGCGGCGGCATCACCAATTTTCGGCGAGCCCATCAGGCCTGTACCGTGGCAAGCGTTGCAATGTTTTGCAATTACTTCATCCGGGGTTTTTGCACCGCCACCGCCGCCGGAGGCAGCGGCCACTTCCATGCCCTTGCACTCTTTACCCTGAACACAAACCTGGCCGACTGGCTCAAGGCGTTTGGCGATATCGTCGTTGGTCGCAGCCTGAGCGCTGACACTGACAGCCCATAGGGCCAATACGGTTGCTGGTGCAGCCAGCATTTTCATAATTAGGTTCACGCGTTCACCCTCAATGGTGGCTAGTCACGCCTACGGCCACGGTTCGCAGGCGGGCGCAAGTATAGCGGTAAGCCCGTCGCACTGAAACAACCCCAAAGTCGCAAGGGTCTTAGGCTGCGGCGGAAAAACGGCCCGGGCGCCTCTGCGATGCTGGCAGGACGCCTCTTTTCTTAGAAATTCGCCGGCGTGGCTGCGCTGATTAGTCGCGCAGGCGCATCGAACGGATTCCGGAAACGGTGTGGCTTGGTACTTTCAAAGTAGTAGCTATCACCGGCTTCGAGTACAAAAGTTTCGAGACCGACCACCAGTTCCAGTTTTCCTTCGACCAGGATGCCGGTTTCCTCACCCTCATGGGTGAGCATCTCGTCACCGGTGTCGGCGCCTGGCGGATAGATTTCATTGAGGAATGCGATAGCCCGGCTCGGGTGCGCCCGGCCGACCAGTTTCATGGTCACGGCGCCATCGGAAATATCGATCAGCTCGTTGGCCTTGTAGACGATCTGGGTCGGCTTTTCCTGCAGGATTTCTTCGGAAAAGAACTCGACCATGGACATGGGAATCCCGCCCAACACCTTGCGCAACGAACTGATCGAAGGGCTCACGCTGTTCTTTTCGATCATCGAAATGGTGCTGTTGGTGACGCCCGCCCGTTTGGCGAGCTCACGCTGGGAAAGGCCTTTGAGCCTACGGATGGATTGCAGTCGTTCACCGACGTCCAAAGCTTGCGCCTCCAGGATTCAAGATTATTGGAATAGTGGACGTTATCATGGCGACAGCGTTCAGTATTTACAACACCTTGACCTGAATCCTGCTCAGCGAGGCGACTTCCGGTCTGGAGCCTTGCGCACTAAGCCCCGGAATAGAGCAGTGGCACTCGGCGCAGGTTGCAGAAAATCTGGTAAGGAATCGTCCCGGCTGCCATGGCTACATCGCTGGCAAGGATGTTTTTGCCCCACAACTCGACGGTCGAACCGAGACCGGCCTGCGGCACGTCGGTCAGGTCGATGCAGAGCATGTCCATCGACACCCGGCCGATCAACTGGCTGCGCTGCCCGGCAACCAGCACGGGGGTGCCGGTCGGTGCCAGGCGCGGGTAGCCGTCGGCGTAACCCAAGGCCACCACACCAATGCGCATCGGTTTGGGCGTGATGAATCTGGCGCCGTAACCGACTGGCTCGCCAGCCGGCAGTTCGCGGACACTGATGACTTTCGACTCAAGGGTCATCACGGGTTGCAGGCGTGAGGCAACTTCATTGGCCTCTTCGAACGGCGTGGCGCCATAGAGCATGATGCCGGGACGTACCCAATCGCTCGGAATCTGCGGCCAACCGAGCACCGCCGGCGAGTTGCGCAGGCTGACCTCGGCGGTCAAGCCCTTGCGCGCTGCTTCAAATACCGCCACCTGATCGGCACTGGCTTGTTCGTGCAGTTCATCGGCACGCGCAAAGTGGCTCATCAGCACGACCTTCGCGACCTTGCCGCTGGCCAGCAGCCGTTGATAGGCCGCCTGATAATCCGCCGGATGCAGCCCCACGCGGTGCATGCCCGAATCGAGCTTCAGCCACACGGTGATCGGCTTGCTCAACGCCGCTTTTTCGATGGCTTCGAGTTGCCACAGCGAATGCACCACGCACCAGAAATCATGTTCGACGATCAGCGCCAGTTCATCGGCTTCGAAAAAACCTTCCAGCAGCAGGACCGGTGCACGAATGCCCGCCGCCCGCAGTTCCAGCGCCTCTTCGATACAGGCCACGGCAAACCCGTCCGCCTCGGTTTCCAGCGCCTGGGCGCAACGCACCGCGCCATGGCCATAGGCATCGGCCTTGATCACCGCGAGGGCTTTGGCCCCCGTGAGCTCACGGGCGATTCGGTAGTTGTTGCGCAGGGCTTGAAGATCGATCAGGGCACGGGCAGGACGCATGGCGGCAGACTTCTGGTCGGGTTATCGGGAAGAAAAACCGGCGCTGGCTGACAGCGTGAACCACCAACAGCGCCGGGAGAGGGATCTTTTCTGACAGGCTTATGGCAGAGCGGCTACAACCGACAGCTCGACCAGGATTTCCGGTTCGCACAATTTCGCTTCAACGGTGGCACGGGCCGGGGCGACGCCTTTTGGCAGCCAGTTGTCCCACACCGCGTTCATGCCTTCGAAATGCGCATCGATGTCTTTCAGGTAAATCGTCACCGACAGCAGGTTGTGCTTGTCGGTGCCGGCCAGATCGAGCAAACGCTCGATGTTGGCGAGGGCTTCACGGGTCTGCTGTTCAATCCCGGCGTTCATGTCGTCGCCTACCTGTCCGGCCAGGTAAACCGTGCCGTTATGGGTGACGATCTGACTCATGCGCTCATTGGTGAGCTGGCGCTGGACTGACATGCTTTGCAGACTCCTGGGTTTTGTTGCCGTAACGGGAAATATCGAGGCCTTCGGCGCTGATCTGCGGCTTTTTCTTCGCCATCAGGTCGGCCAGCAAACGGCCGGAGCCGCAAGCCATGGTCCAGCCGAGCGTGCCGTGACCGGTGTTCAGGAACAGGTTCTTGAACGGCGTGGCACCAACAATCGGCGTGCCGTCCGGGGTGGTCGGACGTAGACCGGTCCAGAAGCTGGCCTGGGCCAGATCACCGCCCTGAGGATAAAGATCGTTGACGATCATCTCCAGGGTTTCCCGGCGACGCGGGTTCAGCGACAGGTCAAAACCGGCGATTTCAGCCATGCCGCCGACGCGGATGCGGTTGTCGAAACGGGTGATCGCGACCTTGTAGGTCTCGTCGAGAATGGTCGAGGTCGGGGCCATTGCCGAGTTGGTGATCGGCACGGTCAGGGAGTAGCCCTTGAGCGGGTACACCGGCGCCTTGATCCCCAGCGGCTTGAGCAGTTGCGGCGAATAGCTGCCCAGGGCCAGCACGTAGCGGTCGGCGGTTTCCAGCTTGCCGTCGATCCATACGCCGTTGATGCGGTCACCGGCGAAGTCTAGGCGCTGAATGTCCTGGCCGAAACGGAATTGCACACCGAGGTTCGCAGCCATTTCTGCGAGCTTGGTGGTGAACATCTGGCAGTCGCCAGTCTGATCGTTCGGCAGGCGCAGGGCACCGGCGAGGATGTCGGTCACGCTGGCCAGCGCTGGCTCGACGCGAGCTATGCCTTCACGGTCGAGCAGTTCGAACGGCACGCCGGACTCTTTCAGCACGGCGATGTCTTTCGCGGCGCCGTCCAGTTGAGCCTGGGTGCGGAACAGTTGGGTGGTGCCGAGGCTGCGGCCTTCGTAGGCGATGCCGGTTTCGGCACGCAGTTCATCGAGGCAGTCACGGCTGTACTCGGACAGACGGACCATGCGCTCCTTGTTCACCGCATAACGGCTGGCGGTGCAGTTGCGCAGCATCTGTGCCATCCACAGGTACTGGTCGATGTCGGCAGTGGCCTTGATTGCCAGGGGCGCGTGGCGCTGCAACAGCCACTTGATGGCCTTGAGTGGCACACCCGGTGCGGCCCACGGCGAGGCATAACCCGGCGAGACCTGCCCGGCGTTGGCGAAACTGGTCTCCATGGCAGCAGCCGGCTGCCGGTCGACGACCACCACTTCAAACCCGGCACGGGCCAGATAATAAGCACTGGTGGTACCGATGACGCCGCTGCCCAAGACCATGACGCGCATTTTCATATCCCTCATCGCGGCTAACCGCTGACGTTTGTTGTTCAGAGCTTTAGATGCGCGCAGTGTAAAAAAGATTTGCCAGTGCATTTCACTATATAAGCGCCTATATTTGGCGACAATTCTCGGCAAAAACCCTTTTCACGGAGGCGCATCCCCTATGCGTACCAACACTCAGACCAAACGTGAGCTGGACAAGATCGACCGCAACATCCTGCGGATCCTGCAAGCGGACGGGCGGATTTCCTTTACCGAGCTTGGGGAAAAGGTCGGGCTCTCGACCACGCCCTGTACTGAGCGGGTCCGGCGTCTGGAGCGCGAGGGGATCATCATGGGCTACAACGCCAGGCTGAATCCGCAACACCTGAAGGGGAGTCTGCTGGTGTTCGTCGAGATCAGCCTGGATTACAAATCCGGCGATACGTTCGAAGAGTTCCGACGTGCGGTGCTGAAATTGCCCCATGTACTGGAATGTCATCTGGTGTCAGGGGATTTCGACTACCTGGTGAAGGCGCGGATTTCCGAGATGGCCTCGTACCGCAAGTTGCTGGGCGACATCCTGCTCAAGCTGCCCCATGTGCGCGAGTCCAAGAGTTACATCGTGATGGAAGAGGTGAAAGAGAGCCTGACGTTGCCGATTCCCGATTGAGATTGGCGGTGTCTGTTCAGCCGCTTTCGCGAGCAAGCCCGCTCCCACAGTTAATCCGTGTCGAACATAAACTTTGTGTTCACTGAAGATCCAATGTGGGAGCGGGCTTGCTCGCGAAGGCAGCGACTCGATCTATCTAGACCAACACCTGCCGTGTACTGGCCATATACTCGAACACCTGCTTCTCCACCCGCGGATGAATCAACTCCACCGGCCCGCGCCCATTGGGGCACGGCAAGGTCTTGGTGGTACCGAACAACCGGCAGATCAGCGGCCGCTCGTCATACACCGTGCAACCATTCGGCCCCAGATGCACACAGTTGAGCTCTTCCATCGCGGCATCCTGCTCGGCGCGCGTCTTGCGCGGCAGGCGCGACATTTCTTCCGGCGAGGTGGTCACCGGCCCGCAGCAGTCATGGCAGCCGGGCACACACTCGAATGAGGGAATCTGTTGGCGCAATGTGCGGATTGTCTGGCTGTTGCAGCTCATTGCAGCGGTGACCCAAAGCGGAATAGAGCGCGATTCTGACGCAAAAGCCGCGATCCAGACAGCACCACCCGACCAATGTTGCCCGTCCGGGAAGGTCCGGCTTATGCTCCGTCAAATTTTCTAAACGCAAGAATCAGGAACACGCACATGCCCCCCGTGCTCAACAGCCTGCTCTGAACCACACCGCGTCCTACTACGCTGCCACCAGCCTGCCGCAGCCCGAACTTCCGGTGCTCAAAGGCGAAGTGCTGGCCGATGTCTGTGTAGTGGGCGGCGGTTTTTCGGGGTTGAACACGGCTCTTGAGCTGGCCGAACGCGGGTTCAGCGTGGTGTTGCTTGAGGCCCACAGAATGGGTTGGGGCGCCAGTGGACGCAATGGCGGGCAGCTGATTCGCGGCGTCGGCCACGGCCTTGATCAGTTCACCAACGTCATCGGTGCCGAAGGCGTGCGGCAAATTAAACTCATGGGCCTGGAGGCCGTGGAAATCGTCCGGCAACGGGTCGAGCGCTTCCAGATCCCCTGCGACCTGACCTGGGGTTACTGCGACCTCGCCAACAAGCCACGCGACCTTGAAGGGTTCGCCGAGGATGCCGAAGAACTGCGCAGCCTCGGATATCGCTACGAAACCCGTTTGTTGCAAGCCAATGAGATGCACACCGTGGTCGGCTCCACACGGTACGTCGGCGGCCTGATCGATATGGGCTCGGGGCACCTGCACCCACTGAATCTGGTCCTGGGTGAAGCGGCGGCGGCGCAACGACTGGGGGTCCGACTGTTCGAACGGTCGGCCGTGACCCGCATCGACTATGGCCCCGAGGTCAAGGTCCATACCGCCGAGGGCTCGGTGCGCGCCAAGACCCTGGTGCTGGGCTGCAACGCCTACCTCAACAACCTCAACCCGGAACTCAGCGGTAAGGTCCTGCCCGCCGGAAGCTACATCATCGCCACCGAACCACTGAGCGAGGAGCAGGCCCACGCCCTGCTGCCGCAGAACATGGCGGTCTGTGACCAACGGGTGGCGCTGGACTACTACCGGCTTTCGGCGGACCGGCGCCTGCTGTTTGGCGGCGCCTGCCATTACTCCGGCCGCGACCCGAAAGACATCGCCGCGTACATGCGTCCGAAAATGCTCGAAGTTTTCCCGCAGTTGAGCGCAGTGAAGATCGAGTACCAATGGGGCGGCATGATCGGCATCGGCGCCAACCGCCTGCCGCAGATCGGGCGGCTCAAGGATCAGCCGAATGTGTATTACGCCCAGGCCTATTCCGGTCATGGCGTGAATGCCACGCACCTGGCCGGCAAGCTGCTGGCCGAAGCCATCAGCGGCCAGCACAGCGGCGGCTTCGATCTGTTCGCCCGGGTGCCGCACATCACCTTCCCCGGCGGCAAGCATTTGCGCTCGCCGTTGCTGGCGCTGGGGATGTTGTGGCATCGGCTTAAAGAATTGGTCTAATCGCACTGTGCAGGAGCTGCCGCAGGCTGCGATCTTTTGACTTTGCCTTTTTAAAGAACAAGATCAAAAGATCGCAGCCTGCGGCAGCTCCTACAGGGGATGGTTACTGTCTCCAGAAGGGTTTTAGTCCCTCCTCCCGCGCCTGCTCCCGTGTCAGTCCGATATCCTTGAGCTGGTCGGGGGTCAGCGACAGCAACGCCTTGCGCGTGTGCAGCCGGCGCCAGAACTGATCCCAACGACTCTGACCGGACGACGCATTGTGCATGCCCGCCTCCCGCGCGCCGTTGTTCTGCCCTGTCGCCAGTTCCTGACTGTGTAATGTCAGCCGCACATCGCTCAAACCGTTCATCTTGGATGCTCCTGTTTACTTGGGTAGCCAGAGGTTCCATGATGCGTGGGCGCACAAAAGCATTACAGATTCAAAGCAACTGTATTAACTCCATACAGTTTTACCGATTCCGCCACTGAATCCCGATTTTTCGTCTGATCTGTACTGGTTGACCGAACCACCCCTATCGAGGCTGCACCATGACCCTTTACGTCAACCTGGCCGAACTGCTCGGCACGCGTATCGAACAGGGCTTTTATCGCCCCGGTGACCGGCTGCCCTCGGTACGGGCGCTGAGCGTCGAGCACGGCGTCAGCCTGAGCACGGTGCAGCAGGCCTATCGGGTGCTGGAAGACAGCGGGCTGGCCACGCCGCGTCCCAAGTCCGGGTACTTCGTCCCGGCCAGCCGCGAACTGCCGGATCTGCCGGCAGTCGGCCGCCCGGCCCAACGGCCGGTGGACATCTCCCAATGGGATCAGGTGCTGGAGTTGATTCGCGCCGTGCCGCGCAAAGACGTGGTGCAACTGGGCCGCGGCATGCCGGACATCACCAGTCCAACCATGAAGCCACTGTTGCGCGACCTGGCACGGATCAGCCGGCGGCAGGACATGCCCGGTCTGTATTACGACAACATCCACGGCAACCTCGAACTGCGCGAACAGATCGCCCGCCTGATGCTCGATTCCGGCTGCCAATTGGGCGCCAGCGACCTGGTAGTGACCACTGGTTGCCACGAAGCCCTGTCCACCAGCATTCGGGCGATCTGCGAACCGGGAGACATTGTGGCGGTGGACTCGCCGAGCTTTCACGGTGCGATGCAGACCCTCAAGGGCCTGGGCATGAAGGCACTGGAAATCCCCACCGATCCACTGACCGGCATCAGCCTCGAAGCGCTGGAACTGGCCCTGGAACAGTGGCCGATCAAGGTCATACAGCTGACCCCCAACTGCAACAACCCGCTGGGCTACATCATGCCCGAGTCGCGCAAACGCGCGTTGTTGACGCTTGCGCAGCGGTTTGACGTGGCGATCATCGAGGACGATGTGTATGGCGAACTGGCTTACACCTATCCGCGCCCGCGCACGATCAAGTCCTTCGACGAGGACGGTCGCGTCCTGATGTGCAGTTCGTTTTCCAAGACCCTGGCGCCGGGTCTGCGCATCGGCTGGGTCGCGCCCGGCCGCTATCTGGAGCGGGTGCTGCATATGAAATACATCAGCACCGGCTCTACCGCGCCACAACCGCAGATCGCCATCGCCGAATTTCTCAAGGGCGGCCACTTCGAACCGCATTTGCGGCGGATGCGCACGCAATACCAGCGCAATCGCGACATGATGATCGACTGGGTAACCCGCTACTTCCCGGCCGGCACCCGCGCCAGTCGCCCACAAGGCAGCTTCATGCTGTGGGTCGAACTGCCGGAAGGCTTCGACACCCTGAAACTGAATCGCGCCTTGCACGACCAGGGCGTACAGATTGCCGTGGGCAGTATTTTTTCCGCCTCCGGCAAATACCGCAATTGCCTGCGCATGAACTACGCTGCCAAGCCAACACCGCAGATCGAAGAGGCGGTGCGCAAGGTCGGTGCGACAGCGATCAAACTGCTGGCGGAAACCGATCAGCTCAGCGACTGACTTTTATTCTGGATTCAGCGTCCATATGCCTGACTATGCCGCCAAACGGAACGACCCTACGTGAGAGTCAGACAGCCCCTGCTTGCTCTTGTGCTCCTCGCCGCGTTCCTGGGCGGTTGCGCCAGCCTCGATGTACAGCGTGTACCGAGCCAGGCGCTGCCGGCTTCAGACTCCGCCTTCGGCCGCTCGGTCCAGGCGCAGGCCGCGCCTTACAAGGGCCAGTCGGGCTTTCGCCTGCTATCGGACAGCACCGAGGCCTTCACCGCCCGTGCCGAACTGATCCGCAACGCCCAAAGCAGCCTCGACTTGCAGTATTACATCGTGCACGACGGCATCAGCACGCGCATGTTGATCGAGGAATTGCTCAAGGCCGCCGACCGGGGCGTGCGGGTGCGGGTACTGCTTGATGACACGACCAGCGACGGCCTGGACCGCGTCATTGCCACCCTCGCCGCGCACCCGCAGATTCAGATCCGCGTGTTCAATCCGCTGAACCTGGGCCGCAGTACGGGGGTGACACGTACCGTAGGCCGACTGCTCAACCTGTCGCAACAGCACCGACGCATGCATAACAAGTTGTGGCTGGCGGACAACAGCATGGCCATCGTCGGCGGGCGAAACCTGGGGGATGAGTATTACGATGCCGAGCCCAACATGAATTTCACTGACATCGACCTGCTCGGTGTCGGTCCGGTTGCCGAGCAACTCGGGCACAGTTTCGACCAATACTGGAACAGCGCCCTGAGCAAGCCGATCGACGAATTCCTGTCGAGCAAACCCACCCCCCGAGACCTGGAAAACACCCGCACCCGACTGGAAGAGTCCCTGGCGGAAACGCGCAAACAGAATCATGCGCTCTACAAACACTTGATGACCTTCACCACCCATCCGCGCCTGGACATCTGGCGCCGCGAACTGATCTGGGCCTGGAACCAGGCATTGTGGGATGCGCCGAGCAAGGTACTGGCCAAGGGCGAGCCCGATCCGCAGTTGCTGCTGACCACGCAATTGGCACCTGAACTCGACGGCGTCCGCAAAGAGCTGATCATGATTTCGGCTTACTTCGTGCCTGGCCAACCGGGGCTGGTGTACCTGACCGGGCGCGCCGATGCCGGCGTTTCGGTAAGTTTGCTGACCAATTCACTGGAAGCCACGGACGTTCCCGCGGTTCACGGTGGTTATGCGCCCTATCGCAGGGCATTGCTGGAACACGGCGTGAAGCTGTACGAATTGCGTCGTCAACCCGGCGAGGGAGGCGGCAGCGGTAGCGGGCCGCACCTGTTTTCCGGCAGCTCTTATCGCGGCTCTGATTCCAGCCTGCACAGCAAGGCGATGATCTTCGACCAGCAAAAATCCTTTATCGGCTCGTTCAATTTCGATCCGCGCTCAGTGCTGTGGAACACCGAAGTCGGCGTGCTGGTGGACAGTCCGGAATTGGCTGCACGGGTCCGCGAACTGGCACTGCAGGGCATGGCGCCAGCCTTGAGCTATCAAGTGGAGCTGGAAAACGGTCAGATTGTCTGGAGCACGGAAGACGACGGAAAAGTGCACACCCTGACCAAGGAGCCAGGGAGCTGGTGGCGTCGTTTCAATGCGTGGCTGAGCAACACGGTTGGGCTGGAGCGGATGTTATAGCCCCCTCAAAAGGTCGCAACCCTGTAGGAGCTGCCGAAGGCTGCGATCTTTTGATCTTTTGAGCTATGCCGGTTGCACTACACCAAACGCCCCCTGCCGCGACACCACGATCAACACGCCCAAGGCCCCGACCGCCATCAGCAACGGCAACGCATGCCCGCTGATCCACTGGCTGCCGGCGCCCGCCAGCAGCGGCCCGACCAGGCAACCGATGCCCCACAGCTGGGCGATGTGCGCGTTGGCCCGCACCAGCGCATCGTCGCGATAACGCTCGCCGATCAGGATCAGTGACAAGGTGAACAAACCCCCGGCACTGGCGCCAAACAAGACCCACAGCGGCCAGATCAGCAGCGTATCGATCAGCATCGGAATCGCCAGGCTCGACACCAGCAAGACGACGGCGCAGCCGGTAAACAACGCCCGGCGCGACAAGCGATCAGCCAGCGCACCAATCGGCAATTGCAGCACCGCATCGCCGACCACCACCGTACTGACCATCGCCAGGGCAATCTCCGTGGTGAAGCCCTGGCGCAGGCAATAAACCGGCAACAGGGTCAGAATCATCGCCTCGAACGCGGCGAACAGCGACACCGCCCAGGCAATCGCCGGCAGGCCACGACAGAAAGCGAGCAAATCACGCAAGGTCACGCTGCTGGCTTCGCTGCTCGGTGCACCACTGCGGCCCAGCAACAGGAACGGAGCCGCCATCAGCAAACCAACACCCACCCAAAAGCCATAATCGTGTTCGGTACCGATAAAGCCCAGCAACACCGGGCCTGCCAGCTGACTCAGCGCATAGCTGCTGCCATACAGCGCCACCAGCCGCCCGCGCCACTCCTCGACCACCAATTGATTGATCCAGCTTTCACCGATGATGAAGACGAGGGTCAGGATCACCCCGATCATCAACCGCAGCACCAACCAGACCGGATAACTCGGCAACAGCGCCAGCAATCCGATCGAAACCGCCCCGGCCCACAGGCACAGGCGCATCAGATTGGCCGTGCCGAATCGCGCCGCCAGATGGCTGGAGATTTTCGCCCCCAACAGGACGCCGATGGCCGGCATCGCGGCCATCACACCAATGGCAAACGAGCCGTAGCCCCAGCTCTCCAGGCGAAACGACACCAGCGGCATGCTGACGCCCAGGGCCAGGCCGACACTCAGGACAGATGCCAATACGGCGAAATAAGTCGCCCAACGCATGTTCCACGCTCCTGTGGATTGATTTTTTCTTCAGGACACACAAAACAAATGTGGGAGCGGGCTTGCTCGCGAAGAGGCCATCACATCCAACATCAAGGTTGGCTGATACACCGCCTTCGCGAGCAAGCCCGCTCCCACAAGGGATCTGCGTCGTTCGGGAGGCCTGCTATCCGGCAGGCCTCCCTCACGAGCTTACAGCTTGATCCAGGTTGCCTTCAGCTCGGTGTACTTGTCGAACGCGTGCAGGGACTTGTCGCGACCGTTGCCGGACTGCTTGAAGCCACCGAACGGAGCGGTCATGTCGCCGCCATCGTACTGGTTGACCCACACGCTACCGGCACGCAGTGCACGGGCGGTGAGGTGAGCCTTGGAAATGTCGGCAGTCCAGACCGCAGCAGCCAGGCCGTACGGCGTGTCGTTGGCGATCGCGATGGCCTCTTCGGCGCTGTCGAATGCGATGACCGACAGTACCGGGCCGAAGATTTCTTCCTGAGCGATTTTCATCGCATTGCTCACGCCGTCGAAAATCGTCGGCTCAACGTAAGTGCCGCCAGTTTCCTGGAGGGTACGTTTGCCACCGGCCACCAGCTTGGCGCCGTCGGCATGGCCGGACTCGATGTAGGACAACACGGTGTTCATCTGCTGGGTATCGACCAGCGCGCCAACATTGGTCTCTGGATCCAGCGGGTTACCCGGCTTCCAGGTTTTCAGCGCCTCGATCACCAGCGGCAGGAATTTATCCTTGATCGAACGCTCCACCAGCAGACGCGAACCGGCGGTGCAGACTTCGCCCTGGTTGAAGGCGATGGCGCCAGCAGCGGCTTCGGCAGCTTCCTGCAGGTTCGGCGCATCGGCGAAGACAATGTTCGGGCTCTTGCCGCCGGCTTCAAGCCAGACGCGTTTCATGTTCGACTCGCCGGAGTAGATCAGCAGTTGCTTGGCGATTTTGGTAGAACCGGTGAACACCAGGGTGTCGACGTCGTTGTGCAGGGCCAGAGCCTTGCCGACGGTGTGGCCGTAACCTGGCAGCACGTTCAGTACGCCTTTCGGAATGCCGGCTTCGACGGCCAGGGCAGCGATGCGGATGGCAGTCAGTGGCGATTTTTCCGACGGCTTGAGGACCACCGAGTTACCGGTGGACAGCGCCGGACCCAGTTTCCAGCACGCCATCATCAGCGGGAAGTTCCACGGCACGATGGCCCCGACCACGCCGACCGGCTCACGGGTCACCAGACCCAACTGATCGTGCGGGGTGGCGGCGACTTCGTCGTAGATCTTGTCGATGGCTTCGCCGCTCCAGCTCAGGGCTTGCGCCGCGCCAGGGACGTCGATGTACAGGGAGTCGCTGATCGGCTTGCCCATGTCCAGGGTTTCAAGCAGCGCCAGCTCTTCGGCGTGCTGCTTGAGCAGGCCGGCGAAACGGATCATGGTGGCTTTGCGCTTGGTCGGCGCCAGGCGCGACCAGGCACCGGAGTTGAAGGTGGCGCGGGCGTTTTCCACGGCGCGCTGGGCATCGGCGGCGTCACAGCTGGCAATCCTGCCCAGCAGACGGCCATCGACCGGGCTGATGCATTCGAAGGTCTCGGCGGAAACGGCATCGGTGTATTCGCCATTGATATAGGCGCGGCCTTCGATTTTCAGATCGCGGGCACGTTGTTCCCAGTCGGCACGGGTCAGGGTGGTCATGCGAGTGTCCTCCTCTTATTGATACGACACCCGCGTTCTTCGCGGGCGCTGTCAGGAATTCTGCCCGGCCAGCCTGCTTTTCGGCCGAAGGCATCCACCACCCTAAACCAGCCGCACATGAAGTTTCAATATATTTGACATAACGCCGGCAAACGGCCTTGCGATGTTCATTTTAATAAACATAGACTTTGGGCTCATCAACCAAACGCGCCGCAATCACGGGGAGATAACAACAATGAACATCCAGAACGTCGTCGACTTCAGCCAGGCCACCACCGCCGCCGAGCGCTACCGCCCGGATCCGGCCAAAGTGCTCAAGGGCGACCCGGAACAAGCGGTGTACAACCACTACAACAGCCCTTGCGGTCAGTTGAATGCTGGCGTGTGGGAAGGTGAAGTCGGACAGTGGACGGTGAATTTCACCGAGCACGAGTACTGCGAGATCCAACAGGGAGTTTCGGTGCTGCGTGACAGCGACGGCAATGCCAAGACCCTGCGCGCAGGCGATCGCTTTGTGATCCCGGCAGGTTTTCGCGGCACCTGGGAAGTGCTGGAGCCGTGCCGCAAGATCTACGTAGCGTTTGAACAGAAGGCTTGAGCCCACCTCGAAACAGTCGCTGACATTCTGCCGCTGGCCCTGGGCAGCGGCACCGGGTAAGACTTGCTGACAGGTGTCCCGCATTTCATTTTGTCGGGCCGGTAACGCACAGGACGTGCAGCTTCCGACGACGTGGGCACCCAACCAACAGTCACGCAAGGAGGCAACATGCCAGTCTTACCCGATCAATGCGATCTCGCCATCGCCCAATACACCATCGGCCAGAAATGCACCCCGGAACTGCTTGAAGAAGTTCGCGCCCTGGCCAATGGCGCACCAGTGCGAGCCACCGGACCGAAGTACCCTTCGAGCTGGGACCTGCGCCCGCAACGCATCAACCTGCACACCAATGCCGACAGGATCATCGTCAGCATCAACTGTGGCTGATCCATTTCGGCGCTGACAAGTCACCCGATTCCCGCGCAACAAAAAAGGCCCGTATCTCGCGATACGGGCCTTTTTCGTAAGAGAGAAAAATCAATTACTTGATTTTGCCTTCTTTGTAGATCACGTGCTTGCGAACAACCGGATCATATTTCTTGATCTCGATTTTGTCCGGGGTAGTACGCTTGTTCTTGTCGGTAGTGTAGAAGTGACCAGTACCGGCGCTCGAAATCAAACGAATCAATTCACGCATGATTAGCTCCCTTAAACCTTGCCATCGCGGCGAAGTTCGGCCAGCACGACAGTGATGCCACGCTTGTCGATGATACGCATGCCTTTGGCAGATACGCGCAGACGCACAAAACGTTTCTCTTCTTCAACCCAGAAGCGGTGATGCTGCAGGTTCGGCAGGAAACGACGACGGGTTTTGTTGTTTGCGTGGGAAATGTTATTCCCGGTTACCGGACCCTTACCGGTAACTTGACATACTCTAGACATGCCTCAGCCCTCTAAAACCACATGCCCAACCCGGCATGGGTTGGCCGCTTAATCTCTCAGTCATTTGGCGCCAGGCGCCGCGTTTCTTTAGAGGTCTTACCGGCTACACCTACAGTGAAGGAACCGGGCCCCTAGAAAAGAGCGCTGCTTTATACCAGAAAGACTGGAGAGCAACAACATTCAGTGTGCGTTGAATTCACAAAATCCCCGTTTTCCGAGCTCCGAGCGCTTTGGACAAAGGCTATCGCCGATGGCGACCGCTCGTCGCAGAGAATCGGGCATTGGGCCAATCAAGGGGGTTTCTCAACCGCTGCACAGCAAAACAGTCGCCTATAGTCCTCTCAAAATGAAAAAGGGGATAGTCATTTGCAAAAGAGCCCACTAGGGTAAGGCTTTTCCAGACTGCACTTGCAGATGGGCCTTCGATCTGTAAAGGAATCCGACCATGCGCCTCGCTGCCCTACCGTTATTGCTCGCCCCTCTCTTGCTGAGCCCACTGGCCCATGCCGCGGCGCTCAGCGTCTGCACCGAGGCCAGCCCCGAAGGGTTCGACGTGGTGCAATACAACTCGCTGACCACCACCAACGCCTCGGCCGACGTGCTGATGAACCGCCTGGTGGATTTCGACACGGCCAGCGGCAAAGTGGTCGCCAGCCTGGCGGACAGCTGGGAAGTTACGCCCGACGGCCTGACGTACGTGTTCAAACTGCGTCCGGACGTAAAATTCCACAATACTGAATACTTCAGCCCGACGCGCGAACTGACAGCTGAAGACGTAATCTTCAGCTTTGAGCGCATGCTCGACCCAGCCAATCCGTGGCACAAAGTCGCCCAGAGCGGCTTCCCGCACGCGCAATCTATGCAATTGCCGGCGCTGATCAAGAAGATCGACGCGCTGGACCCGCTGACCGTGCGTTTCACCCTCGACCACCCGGACTCGACATTCCTGGCCACCCTGAGCATGGGCTTCGCCTCGATCTATTCCGCCGAGTACGCCGACAAGCTGATGAAGGCCGGCGCCGCGGAGAAGCTCAACAGCCAGCCCATCGGCACCGGGCCGTTCGTGTTCACGCGCTTTCAGAAAGACGCTTCGATTCGCTACAAGGCCAACCCGGACTACTTCCGCGGCAAGCCTTCGGTGGACCCGCTGATCTTCGCGATCACCCCGGATGCCAACGTCCGCCTGCAGAAATTGCGTCGCAATGAATGCCAGATCGCCCTGTCGCCCAAGCCCCTGGACGTACAGGAAGCGCTGAAAGAGCCGACCCTGAAAGTCGAAAAGACTGACGCGTTCATGACCGCATTCGTCGGCATCAACAGCCAGCATCCACCACTGGACAAGCCAGAAGTGCGTCAGGCCATCAACCTTGCCTTCGACAAGGCCAATTACATCAAAGCCGTGTTCGAAGACACCGCCGAAGCGGCCAATGGTCCGTATCCGCCGAACACCTGGAGCTATGCGAAAAGCCTTCCGGGGTATCCGCATGACGTCGAGAAGGCCAAGGCGCTGATGGCCAAGGCCGGGCTCAAGGAAGGCTTCCAGACCACCATCTGGACCCGTCCATCCGGCAGCCTCCTCAACCCCAACCCGAGCCTCGGCGCTCAACTGCTGCAGTCCGACCTGGCGGAAATCGGCATTCAGGCCGAAATCCGCGTGATCGAATGGGGCGAACTGATTCGCCGCGCCAAGGCCGGTGAACACGACTTGCTGTTCATGGGCTGGGCCGGTGACAACGGCGACCCGGACAACTTCCTCACGCCGCAGTTTTCCTGCGCCGCGGTCAAGTCCGGCACCAACTTCGCCCGCTATTGCAATGCGGACCTGGACAAGCTGATCAGCGCCGGCAAGACCACCGGCGAGCAAGGCGTGCGCACCAAGCTTTACGAACAGGCGCAGACGCAGATCCAGCAACAGGCGCTGTGGCTGCCCCTGGCCCACCCGACGGCCTTCGCGCTGGCGCGCAAGGATGTCGAGGGGTATTCGGTCAGCCCGTTCGGCCGCCAGGATTACTCCAAGGTCAATCTCAAGTAATTCGCCCCACTACAAAACCCTGTGGGAGCGGGCTTGCTCGCGAAGAGGGAGTGTCAGTCGCCATCAATACTGACTGATACACCGCTTTCGCGAGCAAGCCCGCTCCCACATGGGTTTCGCTTCCACAGTCCCTACATCCACCCATACTCAGCCATCGACAGCGGATCGCCATCGCCAATGATGAAATGGTCGAGCACCCGCACATCAATCAACTCCAGCGCCTCCTGCAGACGCTTGGTCAGCACCCGGTCGGACTGACTGGGGGTACTGTTGCCCGAAGGATGGTTATGACACAGGATCAATGCCGCTGCGTTGTTGGCCAAGGCGCGCCTGACCACCTCTCGCGGATGAACGCTGGTGTTGTCAATGGAGCCGCGAAACAGCGTCTCAAACGCCAGTACCTGATGCCTGGAATCAAGAAACAGGCAACCAAACACCTCGTGTGGCTCGTGGCGCAGCATTGATTTCAGGTAGTCGCGAACCGCCTGCGGGCTCTCAAGTGCCGGTTTCTGACGCGCCCGCTCGGCCAGGTGGCGCCTGCTCATTTCTTGCGCAGCCTGCAACTGTGCGAATTTCGCCGGCCCCAGCCCCAACTGCTTGCTGAACGCTTCCTGATCGGCCTCAAGCAGCAAACGCAGGCTGCCAAACTGATTCAACAGATGTCGTGCCAAATCCACGGCGCTTTTACCGACCACGCCTGTCCGTAAAAATATCGCCAGCAATTCGGCGTCCGAAAGGCTTCCCGAGCCCTGTTCAAGCAACCTCTCCCGCGGCCGTTCCGCCGCCGGCCAATCGCGAATACTCATAACACCTCCCTGTCTGTGGGCGCCGCTGTTCCGTAGCGGTCGCTGTGATATCGTAGCCCATCTTTTTTGCGGGCGAATTCACCCTGGGGAGGGGGTTTCGCCACGTATGTCACCAACGAATTGAAAGGCAGGCCTATGCAGCGGCTGTATCGGAAACGCATTGTTCTGGGCGTCGGCGGCGGTATCGCTGCCTACAAGAGCGCCGACCTGGTTCGCCGCCTGATCGACCAGGGCGCCGAAGTGCGCGTGGTCATGACCCGTGGCGGCGCAGAGTTCATCACCCCGTTGACCATGCAGGCCCTGTCCGGGCACCCGGTCCATCTGGACCTGCTGGACCCTGCGGCCGAAGCGGCCATGGGCCACATCGAACTGGCGAAATGGGCCGACCTGGTGCTGATCGCCCCCGCCACGGCGGATCTGATTGCCCGCCTGGCCCAAGGCATTGCCGATGACCTGCTGACCACGCTGGTGCTGGCCACCGACGCGGTGGTCGCCGTTGCCCCGGCCATGAACCAGGCCATGTGGCGCGATCCGGCGACCCAGGCCAACCTGCAAACCCTCGAGAGCCGCGACATCAAGGTGTTCGGCCCGGCCTCCGGCAGCCAGGCCTGCGGCGACGTCGGCCTGGGGCGCATGCTCGAAGCCCTTGAACTGGCTCAGTGCGCCGCTGACTGCTTCCAGCGCCAGGCCCTGACCGGCAAGCACGTACTGATCACCGCCGGCCCGACCCAGGAAAACATCGACCCGGTGCGCTACATCACCAACCACAGCTCCGGGAAAATGGGCTTTGCCCTGGCCGAAGCCGCCGTGGAAGCCGGTGCCCGCGTGACCCTGATCACCGGCCCCGTGCACTTGCCGACCCCGGATCGCGTCACCCGCATCGACGTGGTCAGTGCCCGCGACATGCTCGCCGCCTGCGAAGCAGCCATCCCTTGCGACCTGTTCATCGCCTCGGCAGCTGTCGCAGACTACCGGCCGGAAGTCGTCGCCCCACAGAAACTCAAGAAAGATCCTACGAACGGCGACGGCTTGTTGCTACAGATGGTGCGTAACCCGGACATCCTGGCCACCATCGCCACCCGCCCCGACCGCCCGTTCAGTGTCGGCTTCGCCGCCGAGACCGAACACCTGCTCGATTACGCTGCGCGCAAGTTGAAAGACAAGAACCTCGATTTGATCGTCGCCAACGACGTCGCCAACCCGAGCATTGGCTTCAACAGCGAAGAAAACGCCTGCAGCGTCATCGATCGTGAGCTTCACGCCACACTTTTCGCCCAGACCAGCAAGAGCAAGATTGCTCGCCAGCTGATCACTTTTATCGCCGAACGTCTGAACCAGGTTTAATTTACATGCACGCTTTGCAAGCCAAGATCCTTGACCCCCGCATCGGTACCGAATTCCCGCTGCCGCAATACGCCACACCGGGCTCCGCCGGCCTCGACCTGCGCGCCATGCTGGAGCAGGACACCGTGATCAAGCCGGGTGAAACCGTGCTGATCCCTACCGGCCTGTCGGTCTACATCGGTGACCCGAACCTGGCGGCGCTGATTCTGCCGCGCTCGGGGATGGGCCATAAGCACGGCATCGTGCTGGGTAACCTGGTCGGCCTGATCGACTCCGACTACCAGGGCCCGCTGATGGTCTCCTGCTGGAACCGTGGCCAGACCGAATTCACCATGCCGGTCGGTGAGCGCCTGGCGCAACTGGTGCTGGTGCCGGTAGTGCAGGCTCACTTCGAGATGGTTGAAGAGTTTGTTGAAACCGAGCGCGGCACTGGCGGTTTCGGCCATACCGGTACCCGTTGATAGACATTCATCGTGGCGAGGTGGGCTTGCTCCCTCGCCACAAAATTCAAATTGTCATCTGCAACGTTTAGCACCGAAAATCAAGGCATTGCCCGGCCAAACCCCTGCCATCAGGGGCGTCATGGCCCTTTCACACCACGAACTCTCTGTGGAAAACGCCGTCATACCCTTCAGTTTGAACCTGTCGCCGAATGACTCGGCGGCCTGTCCAGCCACTTTCGAGATGGAGCATTTCCACAGATGAACACCCCGGCCAAAATTGCACCCAAGTTCCCTGACAGCATCTTCCGCGCCTACGATATCCGCGGCACCGTCCCGGAATTTCTGAACGCCGAGACCGCTTACTGGATTGGCCGCGCCGTCGGCTCCCAAAGCCTGGCCCAGGGCGAGCCAAATGTGTCCGTCGGTCGCGACGGTCGCTTGTCCGGTCCGGATCTGGTCGCGCAATTGATCAAAGGCATCGCCGACAGCGGCTGCCACGTCAGCGATGTCGGCCTGGTCCCGACGCCGGCGCTGTACTACGCCGCCAACGTGCTGGCCGGCAAATCCGGTGTGATGCTCACCGGCAGCCACAACCCGTCGAACTACAACGGCTTCAAGATCGTCATTGCCGGCGACACCTTGGCCAACGAACAGATCCAGGCCCTGCACGACCGCCTCAAGACCAATGACCTGAGCAGCGGCCAGGGCACCATCACCCGGGTCGAAATCCTCGAGCGCTACACCACCGAAATCGTCCAGGACATCAAGCTGGCCCGTCGCCTGAAAGTGGTTGTCGACTGCGGCAACGGCGCGGCCGGCGTGATTGCCCCGCAGCTGATCGAAGCGCTGAACTGCGAAGTCATCCCGCTGTTCTGCGAAGTCGACGGCAACTTCCCGAACCACCACCCGGACCCGGGCAAGCCTGAAAACCTCGTCGACCTGATCGCCAAGGTCAAGGAAACCAACGCCGACATCGGCCTGGCCTTCGACGGCGACGGCGACCGCGTCGGCGTGGTGACCAACACCGGCAGCATCGTCTATCCGGACCGCCTGCTGATGCTGTTCGCCCGCGACGTCGTGGCGCGCAACCCGGGCGCCGAAATCATCTTCGACGTCAAATGCACCCGGCGCCTGATCCCGCTGATCAAGGAGTACGGCGGTCGGTCGTTAATGTGGAAGACCGGTCACTCGTTGATCAAGAAGAAAATGAAACAATCCGGCGCCTTGCTGGCCGGCGAAATGAGCGGGCACATCTTCTTCAAGGAACGCTGGTTCGGTTTCGACGACGGCATCTACAGCGCCGCGCGGTTGCTGGAGATCCTCAGCAAGGAAAAATCCTCGGCGCAAGAGCTGTTCGCAACCTTCCCGAACGATATTTCTACGCCGGAAATCAATATCCATGTGACCGAAGAGAGCAAATTCAGCATCATTGATGCACTGCACGACGCACAGTGGGGCGCAGGCGCCGACCTGACCACCATTGACGGCGTGCGAGTCGACTACGCCAAAGGCTGGGGCCTGGTACGCGCATCCAACACCACACCGGTGCTGGTGCTGCGTTTCGAGGCCGATGACGAGGCTGAATTGCAGCGCATCAAGGACGTTTTCAAAGTCCAGTTGAAGCGCGTTGCACCTGATCTCCAACTACCGTTCTGATTCACCCGGAGCCCTGAATGACCCTCGAACGCGAAGCCGCCGCCAACACCGCCAAGGTCCTGTCCGAAGCGTTGCCTTATATCCGCCGATACGTCGGCAAGACACTGGTGATCAAATACGGCGGCAACGCGATGGAAAGCGAGGAGCTGAAAACCGGCTTCGCCCGCGACATCGTGCTGATGAAGGCCGTGGGCATCAACCCGGTGGTGGTTCACGGCGGCGGCCCGCAAATCGGTGACCTGCTCAAGCGCCTGTCGATCGAGAGTCATTTCGTCGACGGCATGCGCGTCACCGATGCCGCGACCATGGACGTGGTGGAAATGGTCCTCGGCGGCCAGGTCAACAAGGACATCGTCAACCTGATCAACCGCCACGGTGGCAGCGCCATCGGCCTGACCGGTAAAGACGCCGAGCTGATTCGTGCGAAGAAGCTCACCGTCACCCGCCAGACACCGGAGATGACCACCCCGGAAATCATCGACATCGGCCATGTGGGCGAAGTGGTCGGGATCAATACCGATCTGCTGAACCTGCTGGTCAAGGGCGATTTCATTCCGGTGATCGCGCCAATCGGCGTCGGCGCCAACGGTGAGTCGTACAACATCAACGCTGACCTGGTGGCCGGTAAAGTCGCCGAGGCGTTGAAGGCCGAGAAGCTGATGCTGCTGACCAACATCGCCGGCCTGATGGACAAGTCGGGCAAGGTCCTGACCGGTCTGACGACTCAACAGGTCGACGAACTGATCGCCGACGGCACCATCTACGGCGGCATGCTGCCGAAGATCCGCTGCGCACTGGAAGCGGTCCAGGGCGGCGTGGGCAGCTCGCTGATCATCGACGGTCGTGTGCCGAACGCGATCCTGCTGGAAATCTTCACCGATACCGGCGTGGGCACCCTGATCAGCAATCGCAAGCGTCCTTAAGCGATAACGCAAACAAAAAGACCCCGCTCGGCCTGGCTGAGCGGGGTCTTTTTTTGCCTGCAATCCCTGCGATCCACCCCCTGTAGGAGCTGCCGCAGGCTGCGATCTTTTGATTTTGCTTTTAAAAACAAGATCAAAAGATCGCAGCCTGCGGCAGCTCCTACAGGGGTTTGCCGTTACACGCCGAACTGGGCGCGGTAGGCTTCGACGGCTGGCAGGTGCTGCTTGAGCTGCGGATCATCCGCCAGGAATTCCAGCACCTGGTTCAGCGAAACGATGCTGATGACCGGGATGCCGAAGTCACGCTCGACCTCCTGGATCGCCGACAACTCGCCATTGCCGCGCTCCTGACGGTTGAGGGCGATCAGCACGCCGGCGGCCTTGGCGCCGTCCTGGGAGGCGATGATCTGCATCACTTCACGGATGGCTGTACCGGCGGTGATCACGTCGT
The DNA here is from genome assembly GCF_059491875.1 of Pseudomonas sp. Pseusp49. Lineage (NCBI taxonomy): Bacteria > Pseudomonadati > Pseudomonadota > Gammaproteobacteria > Pseudomonadales > Pseudomonadaceae > Pseudomonas > Pseudomonas sp. Pseusp49. The sequence continues at coordinate 6,615,240 of NZ_CP168514.1, forward strand.
CGATGATCAGCACTTCGCCGGTCAAGGGTGCGCCAACCAGGCTGCCACCTTCGCCGTGGGCCTTGGCTTCCTTGCGGTTGAAGCACCATGGCAGGTCACGATTGTGATGTTCGGCCAGGGCCACGGCGGTCGTCGCCGCCAACGGGATGCCCTTGTAGGCAGGGCCAAACAGCACGTCGAACGGAATGCCGCTCTCGGCAATGGCAGCGGCGTAGAAACGACCCAGCTGCGCCAGGGCCGAACCCGAGTTGAATAGCCCGGCATTGAAGAAGTAGGGACTGGTGCGCCCGGACTTCAGGGTGAACTCACCGAAGCGCAAAACGCCGCGATCGATGGCAAAACGGATGAAATCGCGCTGATACGCTTGCATGAAAAAACCCCAAATACCACGGATTTAGCTAATTAGCTTGACGCCGTGTATCATACACGCACGCGATTTTTGGGGCCATTTATGCGGATCATCAGTGTGAACGTCAATGGTATTCAGGCTGCAGTCGAGCGTGGTTTGCTCAGTTGGCTGCAGGCACAGAATGCCGACGTCATCTGCCTGCAGGACACCCGCGCCTCCGCCTTTGAACTGGACGATCCAGCCTTCCAACTGGATGGATACTTCCTTTATGCCTGCGATGCCGAAGTCCCCGCCCAAGGTGGCGTGGCTTTGTATTCGCGGCTGCAACCGAAGGCTGTCATCAGCGGTCTCGGTTTCGAGACGGCCGACCGCTACGGGCGCTACCTGCAAGCCGATTTCGACAAGGTCAGCATCGCGACCTTGCTGCTCCCTTCGGGGCAGAACGGCGATGAAGACTTGAACCAGAAGTTCAAGCTAATGGACGACTTCGCCCGTTATCTTGATAAACAGCGGCGCAAACGTCGCGAGTACATCTATTGTGGCTCGCTGTACGTGGCGCAACAGAAGCTGGATATCAAGAACTGGCGCGACAGCCAGCAATCTCCGGGTTTCCTGGCGCCTGAACGTGCCTGGATGGACGAGATTGTCGGCAACATGGGCTATGTCGACGCCCTGCGCGAAGTCAGCCGCGAAGGCGACCAGTACAGCTGGTGGCCGGATAACGAACAGGCGGAGATGCTCAACCTCGGTTGGCGCTTCGACTATCAACTGCTGACCCCGGGCCTGCGCCGCTTCGTACGCAGTGCACGCCTGCCACGCCAGCCGCGGTTCTCGCAACACGCGCCGCTGATCGTGGACTACGACTGGACGCTGACCATCTGAGGCGTCGTTTCGCAGACGCCCAGGCCGGTCAAAAAAAATGCCCGTATCGCAAGATACGGGCATTTTTTATGGGGCAAGCCGACTGAACTTCAGACAGCGACGAAAAATGGCAGCGCCAGGAACAACTTGATCACGATGACGTTAATGATATCGATGAAGAATGCGCCCACCATTGGCACCACTAGAAACGCAATCTGCGAAGGTCCGTAGCGTTGTGTCACGGCCTGCATATTAGCGATGGCTGTTGGCGTGGCACCCAGCCCGAAACCGCAATGTCCTGCGGACAGTACTGCCGCATCGTAGTTACTCCCCATTATTCTGAACGTCACGAATATCGCAAACAGCGCCATGACGATTGTTTGCACAGCCAGAATGATAAAGATCGGCAATGCCAGCGATGCCAGGTCCCATAGCTTGAGGGACATCAGGGCAATTGCCAGGAACAGCGACAAGCTTACATTCCCCAGCACCGAGACTTCGCGCTCAAACACCTGATACAAGCCAAGCGCCGAAAGCCCGTTGCGCAGAACAACACCGACGAACAACACACAAACGAAAGTCGGCAACTCGAATGCACTGCCGAGCAACAGCCCATTGAGAAGATTACCTGCCAGCAAGCTGACGGCGATCAGCGCGAGTGTCTCGATAAACGAGAAAGGCGTGATCGAGCGCTCCTTGTTCGGTTGCTCAAAGCCCTTTGGCGCGCGCGGCTTCGCTTGCTCAACGCAACCGGGTACCTCTACTCGCTTGATCAGCAAGCGGGCGACCGGCCCACCAATCAGACCGCCCAGCACCAGGCCGAAGGTCGCAGAGGCCATCGCAAGCTCGGAAGCCGAAGCCAGGCCGTATTTCTCACTGAATGTCGCGCTCCAGGCAGCGCCTGTGCCGTGACCGCCCGCCAGGGTCACCGAGCCTGTCAGCAGACCCATCAGAGGATCAAGCCCCAGCAGGCTGGCAAGACCGATGCCCATGGCATTCTGGACCAGCAGAAGCCCGGTGACCGCAAGAATGAAAATCCCCACGACTCGCCCGCCCCTCTTCAGGCTGGCGAAGTCGGCGCTCAAGCCAATGGTGGCGAAAAACGCGAGCATCAAGGGGGTCTGCAACGAAGTGTCGAACCGGACTTGAACATCGAAGCTGCGCAAGGCCAGGAGAACCAGGGCAACCACCAGGCCACCCGCTACAGGTTCGGGGATATTGTAGGCGCGTAAAAAACCGACACGTGTGACAAGCCCGCGACCCAATAACAGCACCAGGGAGGCGGCGACTAATGTTCCATAAAAATCGAGCTGAATCATTTTGCACTTATTCTTGGATATATATTCAGGGGCGAACTTTTTACCTGGACACGCCTCTTGAACAGGTTGAATTTCTCAACACTGATTGATGGTGAATTCAAGGACCTTCAATGGTCTGAATATATCAAAATATTTCTTGAAATATTTCGTGGGGGCAACTTTATCAATCACCCTGACTTATTGCCAAGCATAAGGGCAATATCGACACTTTACAGTTGTGACTAAAAATGTATTAACTCAGCAGTACTTGCCACAATAGTTGTTACAGCTAGTAAATATAAATTACAACTTGAAACATTTATTTGATGTGACAAACGAAAATGCCCCGACTTATCGGGGCATTTGCTTATTACCTTGGCTGATGCTGCTTCTGCCTTGCTTCTGTGGGTGCGAGCAGGCTCGCTCCTACACGTGAAGATTGATCGTTATTTGATCAGTCGCCAGGTAAACGGGTACCGGTAAGGAAACCCTTCATTGGCTTTCACCCCGGCAATAATCGTCAGCACCAGCGCACCTATCGCCACCAGTCCGAACAGGAAGAACCCGATGATCACCACCATCAGCAGGAAGCAGATGGCCGAGGCAATGGCGACGGTGATCTGGAAGTTCAAAGCCTCCTTGCCCTGAGCGTCAATGAACGGGTCCATCTCGCGCTTCATTTGCCAGAGAATCAGCGGACCGATCAGCGTGCCGAACGGAATCCAGATCCCCAGCAAGGCGGACAGGTGACAGAACATCGCCCACTGGCGCACCTCCTGGCTCGGCGTGGGCAGCGGCAGTTGTTCGTCACTCATGGTGTCCTCCTTGCCTGGAGCGTCCGGTCAATCGGCCAATGCGGCCTTTTGCAGTTCGAAGATCTCGTTCATGCCTTTCTTCGCCAGCTCCAGCATGGCGTTCAACTCTTCAGGCTGGAACGGCGCGCCTTCGGCAGTACCCTGGACTTCGATGAAACCGCCGGCACTGGTCATTACCACGTTCAGGTCGGTTTCGGCCGCCGAGTCTTCCAGGTAGTCGAGGTCGAGCACCGGCTCACCCTTGTACATGCCCACGGAAACAGCAGCGATCATCTGCTTGACCGGGTCGCCGCCTTTCAGGCCGCCACGCTTCTTGATCACTTTCAAGGCATCGATCAGCGCGACCATGGAGCCGGTGATCGATGCCGTACGGGTGCCACCGTCTGCCTGGATCACGTCGCAGTCGACGTACAGGGTGACGTCGCCCAGCTTCGTCATGTCCAGCGCAGCGCGCAGCGAGCGGCCGATCAGACGCTGGATTTCCAGGGTACGGCCGCCTTGCTTGCCACGGCTGGCTTCACGCTGGTTACGCTCACCGGTGGCGCGTGGCAGCATGCCGTACTCGGCGGTCAGCCAGCCCTGGCCCTGGCCTTTCAGGAAACGCGGTACGCCCGGTTCAACGCTGACGGTGCAGATGACCTTGGTATCACCGAACTCGACCAGCACAGAACCCTCGGCGTGTTTGGTGTAGTTGCGGGTGATGCGGATCGAGCGGAGCTGATCGGCAGCGCGACCACTTGGACGTATCATAGGGAATACCTGTACTGGGGACGGAAAACTGCGGAGCATTATAGAGCCGACGGCCGCCCCTGGGCACTTCTAAAAAAATCCGCCGACGACCGAAGGCTCTGCACTGCACGCCGGCGCAGGCCTGCCGCTCTTTGTCACACCCTGTGTTTGGGCGCATCCGCGCCACTGCGCTACAATCCTGCGCCTTTGCTGCCAGTCGGCTTTAATTCATTGATATCGGATTCCCGGAACCAAGGTTCTGCGCCGATCTGCCTTGCGAGGTACCGCCATGGTGCACAGCATGACCGCCTTCGCCCGCGTCGAAAAAGCCGGCGTCCAGGGCACCCTGAGCTGGGAACTGCGGTCGGTCAACAGCCGCTACCTGGAACCCCACCTGCGCCTGCCGGAGTCCTTTCGCGACCTCGAAGGCGCGGTACGTGAAGCCCTGCGCCAAGGCGTATCGCGGGGCAAGCTCGAATGCACCCTGCGCTTCACCGAAGAAAACACCGGCAAAGCGCTGCAGATCGATCAGGAGCGCGCCGCGCAACTGGTCGCCGCCGCCGAGACCATCGCCGGCCTGATCAAGAACCCGGCCGCGCTGAACCCGCTGGAAGTCCTGGCCTGGCCCGGCGTACTGGTGGGCGACGCCACCGACCCGCAAGCCTTGAACGCCGAAGCGCTGGCACTGTTCAACCAGGGCCTCAAGGAACTCAAGGCCGGCCGCGAGCGCGAAGGTGCGGAGCTGGCACGGTTGATCAACGAGCGCCTGACCTCCATCGAAGAAGACGTGGTGACCCTGCGCGAACTGGTCCCGCAGATGCTCGCCACCCAGCGCCAGAAAGTCCTCGACCGTTTCGCCGACATGAAGGCCGAGATGGACCCGCAGCGCCTGGAGCAGGAAATGGTCATGCTCGCGCAAAAAAGCGACGTCGCCGAAGAACTGGATCGCCTGAGCACTCACATCATCGAAGTTCGCCGGGTACTCAAATCCGGCGGCGCTGCCGGTCGGCGCCTGGACTTCCTGATGCAGGAACTCAACCGCGAAGCCAACACACTGGGCTCCAAAGCCTTCGACCCGCGCAGCACCCAGGCGGCGGTCAACCTCAAGGTGTTGATCGAGCAGATGCGCGAACAAGTGCAGAATATTGAGTAAGGCTACCCCGACATGACCCACAGCACTGGCACCCTTTACATCATTTCCGCCCCTTCGGGCGCGGGCAAGAGCAGCCTGGTCAAGGCTTTGACCGACGCCAATCCGGAGATCCGCGTGTCGGTCTCCCACACCACCCGTGCCATGCGCCCGGGCGAAGTGGACGGCGTGAACTACAACTTCGTCTCGCGCGAAGAGTTCGTGAAGATGATCGAACACGGGGACTTCCTCGAGCGCGCCGAAGTGTTCGGCAATCTCTATGGCACCTCGCAAAGCCACCTGCAGCAGACCCTGGACGAAGGCCACGACCTGATCCTGGAAATCGACTGGCAAGGTGCCGAGCAAGTGCGCAAGCTGATGCCGCAGGCTCGCTCGATCTTCATCCTGCCGCCGTCACTGCAGGCCTTGCACCAGCGCCTGACCAACCGTGGCCAGGACAGCGACGAGATCATTGACGGCCGGATGCGCGAAGCCGTCAGCGAAATGAGCCATTACGTCGACTACGATTACCTGATCATCAACGACGATTTCGCCCACGCTCTGCACGACCTGAAGGCGATTTTCCGCGCCAATCAGCTGATTCAGAAGCGTCAGCAGCAGCGTCACGGCAAATTGCTGGCTGAATTGCTCGGTTAATCAGCTCTTCCCAAAACCGCTGCAAGGGCTTTACATTGGCACTTGCAGCGCGTTGAAGGGCTTGGTCAAAAAATCAGCGCTTCCCTAATCGCTGGTGATTTTTTAAACTGTTGAGTCCGCTCGCCCATCCGGGCAGCGCGCATATTGCATTTGCTACGAGGAAGACCATGGCCCGCGTAACCGTTGAAGACTGCCTAGAACACGTGGATAACCGCTTTGAGCTGGTCATGCTCTCTACCAAGCGTGCCCGTCAACTGGCCACCGGCGGCAAAGAGCCGAAAGTAGCATGGGAAAACGACAAGCCTACCGTTGTCGCCCTGCGCGAAATCGCTGAAGGCCTGATCGACTACGCAGCTATCGCCGAAGCCGAAATCGTTGAAGATGAACCGCTTTTTGCTGCATTCGAGGACGAGTCCAACGAGGCCGTCTAAGCCTATGCCTGGTCGACGTAGCACGGCGCGGGATCACAGCTTACGGCAGGAGACATCATGCCGAGCATAGACGCCCTCGCCGATCGCTTATCGACCTACCTCGGCAAGGACCAGGTCAACCTGGTCCGCCGAGCGTATTTCTACGCCGAACAAGCCCACGACGGCCAACGCCGCCGTAGCGGCGAGGCGTACGTCACGCACCCACTCGCGGTGGCGAATATTCTTGCCGACATGCACATGGACCATCAGAGCCTGATGGCCGCGATGCTGCATGACGTGATCGAAGACACCGGTATTGCCAAGGAAGCGCTGCAAGCGCAGTTCGGCGAAACCGTGGCCGAACTGGTCGACGGGGTCAGCAAACTGACCCAGATGAACTTCGAGACCAAGGCCGAGGCCCAAGCCGAAAACTTCCAGAAGATGGCCATGGCCATGGCCCGCGACATTCGCGTGATCCTGGTCAAGCTGGCCGACCGCCTGCACAACATGCGCACCCTGGAAGTGCTGTCCGGTGAAAAACGCCGGCGCATCGCCAAGGAAACCCTGGAAATCTATGCACCCATCGCCAACCGGCTGGGCATGCACGCCATCCGCATAGAATTCGAAGACCTCGGCTTCAAGGCCATGCACCCGATGCGTTCCGCGCGGATCTACCAGGCCGTCAAGCGCGCCCGGGGCAACCGCAAGGAAATCGTCAACAAGATCGAAGAATCCTTAAGCCACTGCCTGGCCATCGACGGCATCCAGGGCGAGGTCAGCGGTCGCCAGAAACACCTCTACGGCATCTACAAGAAAATGCGCGGCAAGCGTCGGGCCTTCAACGAGATCATGGACGTCTACGCGTTCCGGATCATCGTCGACAAGGTCGATACCTGCTACCGCGTGCTGGGTGCTGTACATAACTTATATAAACCACTGCCGGGGCGCTTCAAGGATTACATTGCGATCCCCAAGGCCAACGGCTACCAGTCGCTGCACACCACGCTGTTCGGCATGCACGGTGTTCCGATCGAGATCCAGATCCGTACCCGTGAAATGGAAGAGATGGCCAACAACGGCATCGCCGCCCATTGGCTGTACAAATCCAGCGGCGACGAGCAGCCAAAAGGCACTCACGCCCGCGCCCGCCAGTGGGTCAAAGGCGTGCTGGAAATGCAGCAACGCGCCGGCAACTCGCTGGAATTCATCGAAAGCGTGAAGATCGACCTGTTCCCGGACGAGGTCTACGTGTTCACGCCCAAAGGCCGGATCATGGAGCTGCCCAAGGGTTCCACGGCGGTCGACTTCGCTTACGCCGTGCATACCGACGTGGGCAACAGCTGCATTGCCTGCCGGATCAACCGTCGCCTCGCACCGCTGTCCGAACCGCTGCAAAGCGGCTCCACGGTCGAGATCGTCAGCGCTCCTGGCGCACGGCCGAACCCGGCGTGGCTCAACTTCGTGGTCACCGGCAAGGCGCGCACGCACATCCGCCATGCCCTGAAGCTGCAACGCCGCTCCGAATCCATCAGCCTCGGCGAACGCCTGCTGAACAAGGTCCTCAACGGATTCGACAGCGCGCTGGAGAAAATCCCGGCCGAACGCGTCAAGGCGATGCTCGCCGAGTACCGCCTCGAACTGATCGAGGATTTGCTCGAAGACATCGGCCTGGGCAATCGCATGGCCTATGTGGTGGCTCGCCGACTGCTCGGCGAAGGCGAACAGCTGCCAAGCCCGGAAGGCCCGCTGGCGATTCGCGGCACCGAAGGCCTGGTACTCAGCTACGCCAAGTGCTGCACGCCGATCCCGGGCGACCCGATTGTCGGCCACCTGTCCGCGGGCAAAGGCATGGTCGTGCACCTGGACAACTGCCGCAACATCAGCGAAATCCGCCACAACCCGGAAAAATGCATCCAGCTCTCGTGGGCCAAGGATGTCACCGGCGAATTCAACGTCGAACTGCGCGTCGAACTGGAACACCAGCGCGGCCTGATTGCCCTGCTGGCCAGTAGTGTCAACGCCGCCGACGGCAACATCGAGAAAATCAGCATGGACGAACGCGATGGTCGCATCAGCGTGGTCCAGTTGGTGGTCAGCGTGCACGACCGCGTGCACCTGGCCCGCGTGATCAAGAAACTGCGCGCCTTGACCGGGGTGATCCGCATCACCCGCATGCGCGCTTAAGCCCACTTACAAGGAGTCATTCATGACCAAGACTGTTATCACCAGCGACAAGGCCCCGGCCGCCATCGGTACTTACTCCCAGGCGATCAAGGCTGGCAACACCGTTTACATGTCGGGTCAGATTCCCCTGGACCCGAAAACCATGGAACTGGTCGAAGGCTTCGAAGCCCAGACCGTCCAGGTGTTCGAGAACCTCAAGGCTGTAGCCGAAGCAGCCGGCGGTTCGTTCAAGGACATCGTCAAGCTGAACATCTTCCTCACCGACCTGAGCCACTTCGCCAAGGTCAACGAGATCATGGGCAAGTACTTCGACCAGCCTTACCCTGCCCGCGCCGCCATCGGCGTTGCAGCCCTGCCAAAGGGTTCGCAGGTTGAAATGGATGCCATCCTGGTCATCGAGTAATGTGCACGGCGCAGCCTGGGGCTGCGCCGACTGCTCTGCTGTAAAGAAAGCTTGAAAGGATTCCACCATGCGCAATGCGCTTGTTCTCTCGCTGCTCGCCCTGCTCCTGGGCGGATGTGCCAGCAACCCTGCCGATCGTGATATCAGCGGCACCTGGATCAATCAGGTGGCGATCGATGCCGCCGCCAAAGGCGTCCCCCTGCGTGAAGCGCTCCAGGCCTATGGCCCGAACCTGGAATGGGACATCAACACCAAGGCCGGCCAGGCCCGCTACACCAACGGCTTTGAAAACGTCGAAGGCAAGCTGCAGGGTGAAGAATCCGGCCTCTGGAAAGTCGATTTTTATGGCAGTTCCGGTAGTGAGCTGAAGCGCGACGGCAAACAATTGAGCCAGACCGCGACCGAAAACGAATCGGCCCAGGTCTTCGACCGGGCATTGATCCCGGTTCCGGATGGCGCACCGCTGGGCGCCAGCTTCGAACGCGCGCTGTATTCGGCCTACATGGGCGGTAGCTGGAAAGTCGTCAGCGGCCCCGGCGAAGGTGACACCGTGCAATTCCAGGCCGACGGCCAGGTGACCGGCCTGCCGGGTACTGACCGTTATGCGCTGTGCCTGGCCGGCGACTGCGCCTCGATGAGTGGCGGCAACGACAACATGTGGCTGCAACTCAATGGGCAAGGAAACGCCTGGATCTTTGCGCGCAAGGGCAAGGAACTGGAGATTTTCCAGACCGTGAACACGGCGCAGGCGGACGAGATGCCTCAGTACACGCCCGGAGATCGGAAGTGGCTGCTGGAAAAACAGTAACCATCTGAAAAGATCGCAGCCTTCGGCAGCTCCTACAGGGTCATGCAAACACCTGTAGGAGCTGCCGAAGGCTGCGATCTTTTTTGTTGTTCAGCGCCCTTCAAGAATCGCCGCATACCCCTCACGGAAGCTCGGATACTTCGGCGTCCAGCCCAAAGCCTTGGCCCGCGCATTACTGCAGCGCTTGCTACCGGTGCGCCGCACGCTTGAATCCTCGTCCCATTCGGTCACGCCCAGATACTCGCGAAGCCAGCCCACCACATCGGCCAGCGCTGCCGGCTCGTCATCGACGCCGATGTAGACATCCTCCAGCGCCACGCCACGCCGGTCTGCCTCAAGCAGGCACGCCATCAATCCTGCGGCATCGTCCGCATGGATCCGGTTGGCATACAACGGTGGTTCAACCGCCACGCGATAACCCCGGCGGACCTGGGTCAGCAACCACTCACGCCCCGGGCCGTAGATGCCGGTCAGTCGCACGACACTGGCCGGGATACCGCTCTTGAGCGCGATCTGCTCGGCCTCAAGCATCACACGTCCAGAATAACCGGACGCCACCGTAGACGAACGCTCATCGACCCACTCGCCATCCTGCTGCCCGTAAACACTGCTGCTGGACACAAACAACAGGCGATTGGGCACCTGACCGTAGTCGTTCAGCCACTCCAGCACATGCTCCAGCCCCTGGACATAGGCAGCACGGTAGCCGGCTTCGTCATGATCGGTGGCTGCCGCGCAATACACCAGGTAATCCACGGCACCGATCGGCCAAGTGGCCGGGCAGTCCTTGTTGAACAAATCACCGGCAACGCCAATGACGCCCGCGGGCAGGCGTGAAACATCCCGCCGCAAACCATGAACCTCCCACCCCGCCGCCAGCAGTTGTGTGGCCAGGCGGCTGCCAACATCACCGCAACCGGCGATCAAAACAGTAGGCACAGACATCAGAAAACTCCCATCGCAAAGCCACAGACTAGCGCCGGCAACAGACGGGCGGCTAGCAACGCAGGAAAAAAAGAGACGCTATTACTTCTGTTAACAAGAATTAATTGCAATAATACGCCCCACTTTTGTTCTCGGCCCTTCGAGGCCTGGAAGAACATCACCCGTTTTTTCTCTCAGGTCCGGCCAGCATGACACGTAATCAACTCTCCGCTTCGCCAACCAAACGACCTCGCGCCTGGAGCGCGGTGGCCGCCCTGTTCCTCAGCCTGATGCTCGCGCCAGTCGCGGCTTTCGCCGATGTCCAGCCGCCAGCAACTCCGGCCGCCGCCGCAGCCCCTGCACCGGCTGATCACGCCGCCCCGGCCGTTGCTCCCGTCGCGACCGATCCTGCCCAGGCAGCGCCGACAGAAAATCTGGGTGAAGACGTTCCTGAAGTCCTTGAAGCCGACAACACTCTGGGCATGGCCCATGACCTGTCGCCGTGGGGCATGTACAAGAATGCCGACATCATCGTGAAAATCGTGATGATCGGCCTGGCCATCGCCTCGATCATCACCTGGACCATCTGGATCGCCAAGGGTCTTGAGCTGATGGGCGCCAAGCGTCGCCTGCGCGGTGAAATCGCCCAACTGAAAAAATCCGCCTCCCTCAAGGAAGCCAGCGCCACGGCGGCGAAGGAAGGCACACTCGCCAACCTGCTGGTGCACGATGCGCTCGAAGAGATGCGCCTGTCGGTCAACAGCCGTGAGAAAGAAGGCATCAAGGAACGCGTCAGCTTCCGCCTTGAGCGCCTGGTCGCGGCCTGCGGTCGCAACATGAGCAGCGGCACCGGCGTGCTGGCAACCATCGGTTCCACCGCGCCCTTCGTCGGCCTGTTCGGTACCGTGTGGGGCATCATGAACAGCTTCATCGGCATCGCCAAAACCCAGACCACCAACCTCGCCGTCGTCGCTCCCGGCATCGCCGAAGCCCTGCTGGCCACCGCACTGGGCCTGGTTGCAGCGATCCCTGCGGTCGTGATCTACAACGTCTTCGCCCGCTCCATCGCCGGTTACAAAGCTCAGGTGTCCGACGCGTCGGCACAGGTCCTGCTGCTGGTCAGCCGCGACCTCGACCACCAGCCTGAGCGCAGCTCGCAACCGCACATGGTGAAAGTGGGGTAATCGGCCATGGGCCTGCATTTGAAAGAAGGGGCAGACGACGATCTGTCCGAAAACCACGAAATCAACGTCACGCCGTTCATCGACGTGATGCTGGTGCTGTTGATCATCTTCATGGTGGCGGCCCCGCTGGCCACCGTGGACATCAAGGTCGACCTGCCCGCTTCCACCGCCAAACCGGCGCCGCGGCCAGAGAAACCGGTGTTCCTCAGCGTCAAGGCTGACCAGCGCCTGTTCCTCGGTGAAGACGAAGTGAAGGCCGAAGCACTCGGCGCCACCCTCGACGCCAGGACCCAGGGCAAAAAAGACACGACGATCTTCTTCCAGGCCGACAAAGGCGTGGATTACGGCGACCTGATGAGCGTGATGGACAACCTGCGATCGGCCGGTTACCTGAAGGTCGGTCTGGTCGGACTCGAGACGGCAGCCAAGAAATGATCACGACGCGCCATAAGCTGACGCGTTACAGCGGTAGCCTGGCTGTGGTGCTGGGCGTTCACGCGCTGGCCATCGCGCTGGCGCTGAACTGGTCCGCCCGCCCGCCCATCGAATTGCCGCCCCAGGCAATGATGGTCGAACTGGCACCGGTTCCCGCCCCGCCACCGCCTGCTCCGCCGAAGGTCGTCACCCCACCGCAGCCACCGGCTCCGGTTGAAGAACTGCCGATCCCCAAGCTCGCCGAAGCGCCGAAAGCCGAAATTGCCGTGCCCAAGCCCGTCAAGCCAAAGCCGAAGCCACAGCCGCCCAAGCCGGTAGAGAAGAAACCCGAACCGCCGAAGGAAAAACCGGCCGAAGAGAAACCTGCCGAACCGCAGCAGACTCAGGCTCCCACGGAGAAATCCGCTCAGCCTGCGCCGGGTCCCTCGCCAGCTCAACTGGCGGCCAAGGCCAGTTGGCAAGGCACGCTGCTGGCGCACCTGCAGAAGTACAAAAAGTACCCGGCCAGTGCACAGGCACGGGGCAAGGAAGGCATGAACCGCCTGCGTTTCGTCGTGGATGCCGAAGGCAATGTGTTGTCGTTTGAGCTGGTAGGTGCCTCGGGCACCGCCGATCTGGACCGGGCCACCCTGGAAATGATCCGCCGCGCTCAACCGCTGCCCAAGCCGCCGGCCGACATGCTGACCAATGGCTCCATCGAAATCGTTGCACCTTTTGTGTACTCGCTGGAAAAACGCCGCCGGTAACAATCAAAAGATCGCAGCCTGCGGCAGCTCCTACAGGGATCACATTGACCTGTGTAGGAGCTGCCGCAGGCTGCGATCTTTTTTGCCTTTCGCATTGCCCGGTGTCACCCGACACGTTCAGTCTGATAACGTGCGTCTATCGATTGCAGCCGGTATGCTTGGCACGCAAATTCATGGACGCTTGCTATGACCCTCACAGAATTACGCTACATCGTTACCCTCGCCCAAGAGCAGCACTTCGGCCACGCGGCCGAGCGTTGCCACGTCAGCCAGCCGACCCTTTCGGTGGGCGTGAAAAAGCTTGAAGACGAACTCGGTGTGCTGATTTTCGAGCGCAGCAAAAGCGCCGTGCGCCTGACGCCGGTCGGCGAAGGCATAGTGGCCCAGGCGCAAAAGGTGCTGGAACAGGCCCAGGGCATCCGCGAACTGGCCCAGGCCGGCAAGAACCAGTTGACCGCACCGCTTAAAGTCGGCGCGATCTACACCGTCGGGCCGTACCTGTTCCCGCACCTGATTCCACAACTGCACCGGGTCGCCCCGCAGATGCCGTTGTACATCGAAGAAAACTTCACCCACGTGTTGCGCGACAAACTGCGCAACGGTGAACTCGACGCGATCATCATCGCCCTGCCGTTCAGCGAAGCCGATGTGCTGACCCTGCAGCTCTACGACGAGCCGTTCTACGTGCTGATGCCGGCCCAGCACCCGTGGACGCAAAAAGAGTCCATCGACGCCAGCCTGCTCAACGACAAGAGCCTGCTGCTGCTCGGCGAAGGCCACTGCTTCCGCGATCAGGTACTGGAAGCCTGCCCGACCCTGACCAAAGGCAACGACGGCGCCAAGCACACCACGGTGGAATCCAGTTCCCTGGAAACCATTCGCCACATGGTCGCATCCGGCCTGGGGATTTCGATCCTGCCGTTGTCGGCAGTCGACAGCCATCACTACGCCCCCGGCGTGATCGAGGTGCGTCCGTTGTCGGCACCCGTGCCGTTCCGCACCGTGGCCATTGCCTGGCGCGCCAGTTTCCCGCGTCCGAAGGCGATTGAAATCCTCGCCGACTCCATTCGCCTGTGCTCGGTGGCCAAGCCAGCGGCGCAGGTCGCTGCGGGCTAAGCGACGGTCATGAGCGAGTTGTCGCAAGTGTCGGTGACGGCGCTCAAGGGTGTCGGTGAAGCCATGGCCGAGAAACTGGCCAAGGTCGGCCTGGAAAACCTCCAGGACGTGTTGTTTCACTTGCCCCTGCGCTATCAGGATCGCACCCGTGTGGTCCCGATCGGCGCGCTGCGACCTGGGCAGGATGCAGTTATCGAAGGCACGGTCAGCGGCGCCGATGTGGTCATGGGCCGTCGGCGCAGCCTCGTGGTGCGCTTGCAGGACGGCACCGGCGGACTCAGCCTGCGCTTCTACCATTTCAGCAATGCGCAGAAGGAAGGCCTCAAACGCGGCACGCGGATTCGCTGCTACGGCGAGGCTCGGCCCGGTGCTTCGGGGCTGGAAATCTACCACCCGGAATATCGCGCCATCACTGGCGACGAACCACCGCCGGTGGATGAAACCCTGACTCCGGTCTACCCCCTCACCGAAGGTCTGACCCAACAGCGCCTGCGCCAGTTGTGCATGCAGACCCTCACCCTGCTCGGCCCCAGCAGCCTGCCCGACTGGCTGCCGAACGAACTGGCCCGCGACTACCAACTGGCACCGCTGGCCGATGCAATCCGCTACCTGCACAACCCGCCCGCCGATGCCGACGTCGATGAACTCGCCCTCGGCCATCACTGGGCGCAGCACCGCCTGGCTTTCGAAGAACTGCTGACCCATCAACTGTCGCAACAGCGCCTGCGCGAAAGCATGCGCGCCCTGCGTGCGCCCGCGATGCCCAAAGCCACGCGACTGCCGGCCAAATACCTGGCCAACCTCGGCTTCAGCCCGACCGGCGCCCAGCAACGGGTCGGTAACGAAATCGCCTACGACCTCAGCCAGCACGAGCCCATGCTACGGCTGATCCAGGGCGACGTCGGCGCCGGCAAAACCGTGGTCGCCGCCCTTGCCGCGCTGCAAGCGCTGGAGGCTGGTTATCAGGTCGCACTGATGGCGCCCACCGAGATTCTCGCCGAGCAGCACTTCATCACCTTCAAGCGCTGGCTCGAACCGCTGGGCATCGAAGTCGCGTGGCTCGCCGGCAAGCTCAAGGGCAAGAACCGCATCGCCGCGCTGGAGCAGATCGCCAGCGGCACGCCCATGGTGGTCGGCACTCACGCGCTGTTCCAGGACGAAGTGCAATTCAAGAACCTGGCGCTGGTGATCATCGACGAACAGCACCGATTCGGCGTGCAGCAGCGTCTGGCCCTGCGCCAGAAAGGCGTCGGCGGACGCATGTGTCCGCATCAGTTGATCATGACCGCCACGCCGATTCCGCGCACGCTGGCCATGAGCGCCTACGCCGATCTCGACACTTCGATCCTCGACGAACTGCCCCCAGGCCGAACCCCGGTCAACACCGTGCTGATCACCGACACCCGGCGGGTCGAAGTCATCGAGCGGGTACGCAGCGCTTGCGCCGAAGGGCGACAAGCCTATTGGGTATGCACACTGATCGAAGAGTCGGAAGAGCTGACCTGCCAGGCCGCCGAAACCACATACGAAGACCTGACCGCCGCCCTCGGCGAGCTGAAGGTCGGCCTGATTCACGGCCGCATGAAACCTGCGGAAAAAGCCGCAGTGATGGCCGAGTTCAAGGCCGGCAACCTGCAACTGCTGGTCGCGACCACGGTGATCGAAGTGGGCGTTGACGTACCCAACGCCAGCCTGATGATCATCGAAAACCCCGAGCGCCTGGGCCTGGCGCAACTGCACCAGTTGCGCGGCCGCGTCGGCCGCGGCAGCGCCGTCAGCCATTGCGTGCTGCTCTACCATCCGCCGCTGTCGCAGATCGGCCGCCAGCGCCTGGGCATCATGCGCGAAACCAACGATGGTTTTGTCATCGCCGAAAAGGACCTGGAATTGCGCGGCCCCGGCGAAATGCTCGGCACCCGCCAAACCGGGCTGCTTCAATTCAAGGTCGCCGATCTGATGCGCGATGCCGATTTGCTGCCCGCCGTGCGGGATGCGGCCCAGGCATTGCTCGAACGCTGGCCGACCCATGTCAGCCCGCTACTCGACCGTTGGCTGCGTCATGGCCAACAATACGGCCAAGTGTGACAACCGTCACAGTTTCTGAGGCGTGGCGTTAGGCAAGCTGGTTATACTTCTGCAATTGTTTAATCACGGATACAGACCATGACCGAAGTTGCCTTCGCACCCGATACCCCGCACGCTCCGTCGGTTATTCGGCTGATGCTGGGCAAGTTGGGCATTGCCTACGAAGAAGTGCTGGACCATCACGGCCTCAATGCCGCGCGCAAAGTGCAGGCTGTTCTGCTCGATGACAGCGTCGGCGCGTTGATGGTGCTGTTCCCGCAGAGCCAGTTGCTGGACCTCAATCGCCTGACCGAACTCACCGGTCGCCGCCTCACCGCCGTATCCACCGAGCGCCTGAAAAAAATGCTCGGCAAGCACAACCTCAGCTTGCTGCCGGGCCTGCCGGCGCTGACCAGTTCACCCTGCCTGTACGACGAAAGCCTGCTGCGTGAGCCGAAGTTGCTGGTCAACTCTGGTGAGCCGGGCGTGCTGCTGGAGGTCTCCAGCGAAGACTTCAAGACCATGCTGACCAAAGCCAGCGCCGCCAACTTCGGCGAAAACCTGACCAGCATCCGTCCGAACCTCGACCGCCCCGATGACGACCGCAAGGAAATCACCCAGGCCGTCCAGGCGTTTACCGCGCGGCGCATCCAGCAGCGCCTGGAAGAGACCATCGAGATTCCGCCGCTGGCCGAAACCGCGCAAAAGATCATCAAGCTGCGAGTCGACCCCAACGCCACCATCGACGACATCACCGGCGTGGTCGAAACCGACCCGGCGCTGGCCGCGCAAGTCGTGAGCTGGGCGGCGTCACCGTACTACGCCTCGCCGGGCAAGATCCGTTCGGTGGAAGACGCCATCGTGCGCGTGCTGGGCTTCGACCTGGTGATCAACCTGGCGCTGGGCCTGGCCCTGGGTAAAACCCTGAGCCTGCCCAAGGACCACCCGCAACAAACCACGCCGTACTGGCAGCAATCCATCTACACCGCCGCCGTCATCGAAGGCCTGACCCGCGCCATGCCGCGCACCCAGCGCCCGGAAGCCGGCCTGACCTACCTGGCCGGCCTGCTGCACAACTTCGGCTATCTGCTGCTGGCCCACGTGTTCCCGCCACACTTCTCGCTGATCTGCCGCCACCTGGAGGTCAACCCGCATCTGTGCCACAGTTTCGTGGAACAACACCTGCTGGGCATCAGCCGTGAGCAGATCGGCTCGTGGCTTATGCGCTACTGGGACATGCCCGAAGAGCTGTCCACCGCCCTGCGCTTCCAGCACGACCCGGCCTACGACGGCACCTACGCCGAATACCCGAACCTTGTCTGCCTGTCGGTGCGCCTGCTGCGCAGCCGAGGCATCGGTTCCGGTCCCGACGAAGGCATCCCGGACGCACTATTGGAACGCCTCGGCCTGAGCCGCGCCAAGGCCGAAGACGTGGTCAGCAAAGTGCTGGAAGCTGAAGTGCTGCTGCGTGAACTGGCGTCGCAATTCACTCAGGTATAAAAAATCAAAATCCCATCGCTTCTTCCAGAAGCGATGGGCCGCAAGAAAAAGCAAACATCCGATTCTCCTCATACCCAGACTTGGCCCAAGTTAAGTGTCAACCGAGATAACGCACCGCAAAATCAAACGTAGCATTGGTTCCAAGAGAAACGATTTTGTTATCTGTCGTTAACAGGCTATCCCGGAATCCTGATGTTTGCGCATCACGAAGCACGGCCCAACCATAGCCTCCACCAAATGTTCGATCCAGAGAGCCATCGAAGTTGTAGCAGGCAACCATCAGAAAATTAAACTCACCAACCCCCATAACGATGATTCTGTCTTGATGCAGCAATGCACACTCACTGAATAACAAATTCTGCAAAAAAGCGGGATACAGCGGCTTACCGCTATTGAAGACGGGATTTATAGTGCCGCTGGCGTTAAGAACGATTAACACCCCTTCAAAGTTGCTACCCCTAAACGATCGTCCAGATGCCACGATCCCCTCATTTGCTCTTACTGTTATTGAAGTAAGCAAGGATTGTCGCCCATCGGTACCGTTAGCGATGATCACTGTTCCTCTATCGCCGAACAAACGATCGATTTTGCCATCGCGGTCATAGCGGATGATAAATGCATCGCCATAGGAGTCGACACCGGAGAGGTATGCGCCACCAATCAACACGCCTTCTCCGTGTACAGCCAAACACTCATTGCGTACTCGTCGATTACCAATTGGTTGCTCAAGTGTTACATGACCACCATTAAAGCTTGTGTCCAGCGAGCCGTCTTCATTAAGACGAATCACAACTGTTGTCTGGGCGGTGTCGGAATAAATGTTGCTGCTTACATATATTTTTGCGTCCAGCTCGGAAACCGCAAGTTTACTACTGCCAAAAAAAACGAAATCAGCACCGAATAATTTTGCGGCCTCAAGTTTGACTTTCCCTCCCGCCCCGAAAGAGAGATCCACTTGCCCCCCCTCTAATAACCGCATGACATACAAGTCACTAGCGGCCGGTCCCGAGAAAGGGCCAAGGGCCAAGTATCCACCCTTTTTCAACGCATGTAATTGTCGCGGAAAGAAATTGCCTGTGCCATGAGGGATTTCAGCCACGCCGCCAATCCCGAATGAATCATCAAGTCTTCCGAACTCGGTCAATCGAGTGAGCTTCATTGGCAGGCCGTGGTCTTCTTTCGAAGCCGTAAGCAGTTTATTGCTGGGCAGACTGGCACAAGCGAATACGTTCTTCGGTAGCAGCACCAAGCCGCCAAAGCCAAAGGAAGGATCAAGAGCGCCTCGCGCTGTTGCTTTTGTTTCTGGTAGCTGATTCATCAACTTGCTCCCTGAGTGCTTGAGAGGATGTCCGCAAAACATTCCGCCCCAATTAACCGCCTCAGAGAACTAAATAGCAGCTGTCAGAAATGACAGCCAAACGTGTCTTTGCAAGCCTATTCAACGACATACCAGGCCAAGCTGGGTGGGTATTCATAAGTAGCGAGCAATATCAGTACCTGGCTGACCCGCGAAAAAACCAACGATGTCGCCGGAGCGCCGCCCGGAGCAAGCCACGCTCCCACCTGGATCACCTGAATCCTGTAGGAGCGGGCTTGTCCGCGAAGGTCGTCAACGATGACGCGTGCATCCTGGATAAACGCGGAGTACTTGAGTTTCTCGTCGGAACGCCGCCCGGAGCAAGCTCGCTCCTATGCCTTTTTCGGCTTCAAATACTTGGTCAGCCCCTGAAACCAGATCACCAGCGCCGGGTTGCCCTTTATCTGAATCGACTTGTCCTGAATCCCGGTCATGAACGCCAGTTGCTTGTTCTTCGCCTGCATCGTGGCAAAGCCATACGCGGCGTCTTTGAAGGCAATCGCAAACGCAGGCTCGGCATGCACACCCGATTGGCTGGTGATGCGCTGGTCCTTCACGCGGAATTGCCGCGCCACTTTCCCGTCTAGGGTCTGCAGCTGAAACACCAGGTCCTTGTCACCCAACTGTTGCTGAAACGCCGGATTGGTCCGGCTGGCCTTACCCATCAAAAAACCCAGCATCCACAGCAGAAAACGAAATTTCATGCGCACAGCCTCAGAAGGTAAATGAACGGCTTAGGCAGTTTAACGGCTTCAGGCGATAACACCACTATCTACTTGCGTTAGAAGAAGATCAGAACCATTACCCTCACGATGACTACCAAGTCACAATTATCCACACCACCTTCAAACGAAACACAATCTGTAGGAGCTGCCGAAGGCTGCGATCTTTTGATCTCAACCCTGGCCATCTCTCCGACGATGTTTGCTCGCGATAGCGCCCTCACTGACGCCATTGCCAGCAAGTCGGCTCCTGCAGGGTGCGGTATTTCAGGTACAAAAAATGGGCACCCAACCCTGGTTGGCGTGCCCATTTTTTATTCCACCCCCCGCTACGCGAGAGGCGAAAACGGCTTACGGATTGACGCTGTCTTTCAACGACTTGCCTGGCTTGAACGCAACGGTGTTGCTGGCCTTGATTTTGACGGGCTCACCGGTTTGCGGGTTTTTGCCGGTGCGGGCCCCGCGATGGCGTTGCAGGAAGGTGCCAAAGCCCACCAGCGTCACGCTGTCTTTGCGGTGCAGGGCACCGGTGATTTCTTCAAGAACGGCGTTGAGAACGCGGTTGGCTTGTTCTTTGGTGAGGTCTGCTTTTTCAGCAATGGCTGCAGCGAGGTCTGGTTTACGCATGTGAGTGAAGCCCCTTTGACGGTTTGTTGTTGTTATGTCCGTGCTGCTCTCTGCGGAGCAGCGCCAAAAGCGCCGCAGGTGCTCTACTCTGCGGCAGACGGGAGTGAGGATGGCACGCAGTGAGGCCCCGCGCCAGTATCGGCGCGGCCATTGTTAGGGCAAAAGGGGGGTGATTCCGACAGAACGACCGGTATTTATGCCAACAGGGCTGGAAGCTCTTTGTTCAGGGCCAGTTTTTCCATCACGGCGGCGCCTGTGAGGGCATAACCGAGCAGTTTGCCTGCGGCATCGCGGCATAGAACCTTGATGTCGGCGCCCTGCCCTTCGACGGTCCAGATGCCTTCCGCGCCCCGTGGCGGCGGGGACACCACCAGCGGGCACACCGGTGTTTTGACGGTGATCGGCATCGGGCCATAGGTGACGGCGGTCGGGCTTCCGGAGAGGGTTTGCGCCAGCGCTCGTGCACAGCTCATCAGGGGCATGACGTACAGCAGGTTCAACCCATCGACCTCGGCACAATCGCCCAGGGCGTAGATGTTGGCGTGGGAGGTCTTCAGGTGCCGGTCGACCATGATGCCGCGGTTGATCTGCAAACCGGCCGCAGCCGCGAGGTCGACGCGCGGGCGCAGGCCAATGGCCGAGACCACCACGTCGCACGGGATCACCTGGCCATCGGACAGGTGCGCTTCCAGACCGTCCGCCACGCGTTGCAGGCGATTGAGCACCGGCCCGAGGTGGAAACGTGCGCCGAGGCTTTCCAGGCCAGCCTGCACCGCTGCCGCGGCCGCCGGGTGTAACAGGGTCGGCATGACTTGTTCGCACGGTGCAACCAGTTGCACCTCGTAGCCGCCCAGGGTCAGGTCGTTGGCGAACTCGCAGCCGATCAGGCCGGCGCCGAGCAGCAGCACGCGGCGCTTGCCAGCGGCTGCCGCACGGAAGCGTGCGTAATCTTCCAGGTCGTTGATCGGGAATACGCAATCCGCCGCATCGCCTTCAATGGGCACGCGCACGGTTTCGGCGCCCCAGGCCAGGATCAGGTCGCGGTACATCACCGCTTCTTCACCGATCCACAGGCGCTTGTGGCCCGGGTCAATGCCGCTGATGCGCGTGTGGGTGCGTATTTCGGCCTTGAGTTGTTCGGCCATGGCGCCGGGTTCGGCCATGCTCAGGCCATCGGCGTCCTTGTTTTTGCCGAAGCCGGTGGAGAGCATCGGCTTGGAGTAGGAGCGCCCGTCATCGGCGGTAATCAAAAGCAGCGGGGTTTCGCTGTCGAGCTTGCGAAACTCGCGGGCGACGTTGTAGCCAGCCAGACCGGTGCCAATGATGACGACAGGTGCGTTCATTCCTTACTCCTCAATTATTCAGGCAGCGATTTCGATCATTTCAAAATCCATTTTGCCCACACCGCAGTCCGGGCACAGCCAGTCTTCCGGCACGTCTTCCCAACGGGTGCCCGGCGCAATGCCGTCATCCGGCCAACCGTCGGCTTCGTTGTAGATCAGGCCGCAGACGATACATTGCCACTTTTTCATCAGGTACTTCCTCAGGGTTCAGGCGTTTTGCCGGCCGGACGGTCGATGGTTGTAGCACTGCCGTCCAGCTCAGCGCGTTTTGTACTGATCGATGCCGCCGGATGCAAGCCTGTTCGGCGCAACGGCAGGCCAATTCAATCGATATCGGTGGCTGACATGTTAAGCTCGCCGCCTCATTTGCTGCCAATAATGACTCATTGTGCAACACACAGAATCCCCCTCTCCAGCTCCCCTCTGGCTCTCGCGCAGCGAACTGGCGCCCCTCCCCGATGCCTCCATCCTGGACTGGCTGTTCGACGAAGGCTCACTTACTCGACGCCTGATTCATCTGTCGAATGATGCCTTCAGCGTCTCGCCGATGTTCGAAGGCTGGCAAACCCTGCGCGCCGACGAATGCGCAGCGCTGGACCTGGCCGACGGCAGTGAAGGCTGGGTGCGCGAGGTGTATCTGCGCGGTCATGGTGAAGCCTGGGTGTTCGCCCGCAGCGTCGCCGCACGCAGTGCATTGCAAGGCGACGGTTTGCACATGGACGAATTGGGCAGCCGCTCCCTGGGTGAGTTGCTGTTCTGCGATCAGGCCTTTCAGCGTCGGGCCATCGAGGTTTGTCATTATCCTCAGGAATGGTTGCCAAGCGAGGTACGGGCGCCGGAACTATGGGGTCGCCGTTCACGCTTTGACCGCGGCGCGTTGAGTGTCCTGGTCGCCGAAATTTTCCTGCCTTCCCTGTGGGATGCCGCACGCGCCCAATCGGAGAACCTCTGATGTACCAAAGCCTGCTCAAGTCCTTGAACCGCTTGAACCCTCGGGCCTGGGACTTCATTCAGCTGACGCGGATGGACAAGCCGATCGGCATTTACCTGCTGCTCTGGCCAACGCTGTGGGCGCTGTGGATTGCCGGTAAGGGTTCGCCGTCCGTGGCCAACATTGTGATTTTCGTCCTGGGCGTAGTGCTGACCCGCGCCGGTGGCTGCGTGATCAACGACTGGGCGGACCGCAAGGTCGATGGCCATGTGAAACGCACCGAGCAGCGCCCACTGGTGAGCGGCAAGATCAGCTCGAAAGAGGCGCTGGTGTTCTTCGCATTGCTGATGGGCATCAGTTTCCTGCTGGTGCTGTGCACCAACGCCGCGACCGTGTGGCTGTCGCTGGGCGGTCTGGCGCTGGCGTTCAGTTACCCCTTCATGAAACGCTACACCTATTACCCGCAAGTGGTGCTGGGTGCCGCATTTTCGTGGGGGATGCCGATGGCGTTCACCGCAGAAACCGGTGAATTGCCGGCTGCGGCATGGCTGCTGTGGATCGCCAACCTGATGTGGACCGTGGGCTACGACACGTATTACGCGATGACCGACCGCGATGACGACCTCAAGATCGGCGTGAAGTCCACGGCAATCCTATTCGGTGATGCAGACCGGGTGATCATCCTGACCCTGCAAGGGCTGGCGCTCGGTTGCCTGTTGCTGGCGGGTTCGAAGTTCGACCTGGGTGGCTGGTTCCACCTCGGATTACTGGTGGCGGCGGGCTGCTTTGCGTGGGAGTTCTGGTACACCCGCGACAAGGACCGGATGCGTTGCTTCAAGGCGTTTTTGCACAATCACTGGGCGGGCTTGGCGATTTTCGTCGGGATTGTGCTGGATTACGCACTGCGTTGACCGTTGAAAGGATCGCAGCCTTCGGCAGTTCCTACCCGAAGGCTGCGATCTTTTGACGGTGTTACATATGCTCGCGAACGACGTGCCAGACATCTTTTTTCTTGTCACCCGTCATATCTCCGGGTTTTTTGTCGTCCTCGTAGTAGTACAGCGGCTTGCCGTCATAGGCCCATTGCATCTTGCCATCGTCACGCTTGATGACTGTCCATTTACCTTCGGCCTTGGCACCCGCCGGCGCCATCATTGGCGGCCAGTATTTGGCGCAGTCGCCGTTGCACATCGACTTGCCACCCGCGTCCTTGTCGAACGTGTAGACCGTCATGCCTTTGTGATCGACCATCATGCCGTCTTTCATCATCGCCGGGTCGGCGGCAAAGGCCAGTGTCGGCAGCGTTAACGCAGCAGTGACCAGCAAAACCTTCCAGGATTGAGCAATGTAGTTCATGGAAACCTTCCTCTTGTGGTTGTCAGGATCCGGACTTAGAGCTTAGCCCAGGATCCAGCCAATCGCTGGACGACTAAAATACTGTCACACGACTGCAATAATTCCGTTATCTAATGCGGCGCAAGACAGTTAAATGACAAGAGGATTAAGGGCATGGTTGGCAGGAGCATTCTGATCGTCGACGACGAAGCGCCTATTCGCGAAATGATCGCCGTTGCATTGGAAATGGCCGGCTATGACTGCCTGGAGGCTGAAAACTCCCAGCAGGCCCACGCCATTATCGTCGACCGCAAACCGGACCTGATCCTGCTCGACTGGATGCTGCCCGGCACGTCCGGCATCGAGCTGGCCCGTCGCCTCAAGCGTGATGAGCTGACCGGGGACATCCCGATCATCATGCTCACCGCCAAGGGTGAAGAGGACAACAAGATCCAGGGCCTGGAAGTCGGCGCCGACGACTACATCACCAAACCGTTTTCCCCCCGTGAGCTGGTGGCGCGCCTGAAAGCCGTACTGCGCCGTGCCGGCCCGACCGATGGCGAGGCGCCCATCGAAGTCGGCGGCCTGCTGCTGGACCCGATCAGCCACCGCGTGACCATCGACGGTCGTCCCGCCGAGATGGGCCCGACCGAATACCGCCTGCTGCAGTTCTTCATGACCCACCAGGAACGCGCCTACACCCGTGGCCAGTTGCTGGATCAGGTCTGGGGCGGCAACGTCTATGTCGAAGAGCGTACCGTCGACGTGCACATTCGGCGCCTGCGCAAAGCCCTCGGCGATGCTTACGAAAATCTGGTACAAACCGTGCGCGGCACCGGTTACCGCTTTTCCACCAAAGCCTGATAACAGCAGCTGCAAGCTTTAAGCTACAAGCGGCAAGTTAAGGCCGCTGTGGCTTGAAGCATGCGGCTTGAAACTTGAAGCTGAGTTAAGGACGCTCCGTGAACCAAAACTGGCATGGCACCCTGATTCGCCACATGCTGCTACTGGTCACCGCCTGCCTGGTGATCGGCCTGATCACCGGCTATTACGGCTGGAGCCTCGCCGCAGGCCTGGGTCTTTACCTGGCCTGGACCCTCAAGCAATTGCTGCGTCTGCACGAGTGGCTGCGCCTGCACAAGCCTGATGAAGCGCCGCCCGACGGCTACGGCCTGTGGGGCGAGGTGTTCGACAGCATCTACCACCTGCAGCGCCGCGACCAAAGGGTACGCGGGCGCCTGCAAGCGGTGATCGACCGGGTTCAGGAATCCACCGCCGCGCTGAAAGACGCGGTGATCATGCTCGACACCGACGGCAACCTGGAATGGTGGAACCGCGCCGCCGAAACCCTGCTGGGCCTCAAGACCCCACAGGACAGCGGCCAACCGGTGACCAACCTGGTGCGCCATCCGCGCTTCAAGGAATACTTCGAGCAAGACAGCTACGCCGAACCGCTGGAAATTCCTTCGCCGACCAACGACCGCGTGCGCATTCAGCTGTACATCACCCGTTACGGCAATAACGAACACTTGATGCTGGTGCGTGACGTGACGCGCATCCATCAGCTCGAGCAAATGCGCAAAGACTTCATTGCCAACGTTTCCCATGAACTGCGCACGCCGTTGACGGTGATCTGCGGCTACCTGGAAACCCTGCTCGATAACGTCGACGAGGTGAACCCGCGCTGGGGCCGTGCCTTGCAGCAGATGCAGCAACAAGGCGGTCGCATGCAGACCCTGCTCAACGACCTGTTGTTGCTGGCCAAGCTGGAAGCCACCGATTATCCCTCGGACAACCAGCCGGTGCCGATCGACAGCTTGCTGCAATCGATCAAGAGCGATGCGCAGCAGTTGTCCGGCCAGAAAAACCAGAAAATCACCCTGGAAGCCGACCCGACGATTCTGCTCAAGGGCAGCGAAGCGGAGTTGCGTAGCGCGTTTTCCAACCTGGTGTTCAACGCCGTGAAATACACCCCGGCCGAAGGCAACATCCGCATTCGCTGGTGGGGCGATGACCAGGGGGCGCACCTGAGTGTGCAGGATTCCGGGATCGGCATCGATGCCAAGCACCTGCCGCGCCTGACCGAACGCTTCTATCGCGTCGACTCCAGCCGCAACTCCAACACCGGAGGCACCGGCCTGGGGCTGGCGATCGTCAAACACGTTTTGTTACGTCATCGGGCACGGATGGAAATCAGCAGCGTACCGGGCCACGGCAGTACCTTTACCTGCCACTTTGCGCCGGCTCAGGTCACCCAATCACGGGTTATCAGCACCGCCGACTGATACCGGCCAGCACGCGCCACTAGGCAACCGCCCAGTCAGCCGCTACATTGGCTGACTTGCGTCTGCCTTTCAGGCGCGATTCTTACTTCCCTTTCGAATACACGGAACCCGCAAAACTCCATCATGGACCCTTCCCCTGGCTTGACCCTCGCTACAATTTTCGCCGACTTCGGCATGATTCTTTTTGCTCTGATCCTGGTTTTGCTCAACGGCTTTTTCGTTGCGGCGGAGTTTGCCATGGTCAAGCTGCGCTCGACCCGGGTCGAGGCCATCGCTGATAAAAACGGCTGGCGCGGGCACATCCTGCGCACCGTGCACAGTCAGCTCGATGCGTACCTGTCGGCCTGCCAATTGGGTATCACCCTCGCCTCCCTCGGGCTGGGTTGGGTCGGTGAGCCCGCGTTTGCCCACATTCTTGAGCCGGTGTTGAGCGCTGTCGGCGTTGAATCGGCCGAAGTGGTCAAAGGCATCTCGTTCTTCACCGCGTTCTTCATCATTTCGTACCTGCACATCGTGGTCGGTGAGCTCGCCCCCAAATCCTGGGCGATCCGCAAACCCGAATTGCTGTCGCTGTGGACCGCCGTGCCGCTGTACCTGTTCTATTGGGCCATGTACCCGGCCATCTACCTGCTCAACGCCAGCGCCAACACCATCCTGCGCATTGCAGGGCAAGGTGAACCCGGCCCGCATCACGAGCATCACTACAGCCGTGAAGAACTGAAACTGATCCTGCACTCCAGCCGTGGCCAGGACCCGAGCGACCAAGGCATGCGCGTGCTGGCCTCGGCGGTGGAAATGGGCGAACTGGAAGTGGTCGACTGGGCCAACTCCCGCGAAGACCTGGTGACCCTGGAGTTCAACGCACCGCTCAAGCAGATCCTGGCGATGTTCCGTCGCCACAAGTTCAGCCGCTATCCGGTGTACGACAGCGAACGCCAGGAGTTCGTCGGCCTGCTGCACATCAAGGATCTGCTGCTGGAACTGGCGGCGCTGGACCACATTCCCGAGTCGTTCAACCTCGCCGAACTGACCCGTCCGCTGGAGCGCGTGTCGCGGCACATGCCGCTGTCGCAGTTGCTGGAGCAGTTCCGCAAGGGCGGTTCGCACTTCGCCGTAGTCGAAGAGGCCGACGGCAACATCATCGGCTACCTGACCATGGAAGACGTGCTGGAAGTGCTGGTAGGCGACATCCAGGACGAACACCGCAAGGCCGAGCGCGGGATCCTCGCGTACCAGCCGGGCAAGTTGCTGGTGCGGGGCGATACGCCACTGTTCAAGGTTGAACGGCTGCTGGGCATCGACCTCGACCACGTCGAAGCTGAAACCCTTGCCGGGCTGGTTTATGAGAGCCTCAAGCGCGTTCCGGAAGAGGAAGAAGTGCTGGAAGTCGAAGGCCTGCGGATCATCATCAAGAAGATGAAGGGGCCGAAGATCGTCCTGGCCAAGGTGTTGATGCTCGATTGACCTGAAAGATCGCAGCCTTCGGCAGCTCCTACAGGGCTATGTGAACACCGCGATTTTTTATTGCTTGCCCAACGCAAAGTTGGGCAAGGCACCCACCGGCTGGTTGAACTGATACGGAATCGACACCAGCCCCAGCCCGGTATTGCGCTGCACCACGAAGTGCAAATGCGGCCCGGTGCTGTTGCCAGTGTTGCCGGATAACGCCAAAGCACTGCCTACCGTTACCCGCTGACCTTCCCGAACGCAGACCGAACCTTTCTTCAGGTGCAGGTAGACACCCATGGTCCCGTCATCGTGCAGCACCCGCACGAAATTGCCGGAGGCATCGGTGCCGCGCCCGCTTTGTCCGTTCTCGGTCTTCACCACCACCCCGCCTCGCGCGGCAATGATCGGCGTGCCCTCGGGCATCGCAATGTCCATGGCGTAACGGCTCTTGGGGCCAAAGTGGCTGTAGGGCCCATTGGCACCCTGACTGATCCGGAACGGACCGCCACGCCAGGGCAACGGGTACCGATAGCCCACCGTGGGGCCCGAGGGGTCGCCCAGGGAATACTTGAACTTCGGGACGTACGCCAAAGGCATTCCACCTTTGGCTGCCGTGAGCTGCGCCAGGCGAACGCTGCTGCGCATCGGTATCACGCGCCGAATCGTCTTGCCCGGCACACCGCTGGCGTTCTTCACCCCGGCAAAACTCAATTCGACCTCTACCGGTGCATACAGGTCATTGCGCACATAGACGCTGTGCACGCCGTTTTTCTTCATGATGATCAGGCGCACCTGACGCTCAAGGTGCTCGACCATGCCATCGCGGAAAACGAACACATGGGCGCCTTTGCTGGGGCGGTCGCTGTAGGAAACCACGCCATTGGCGTCTTTGGACTTGTAGATGGTCATGGCCACGGCCGAGGTGGCGACCATGAACAGGCCACAGAAAAACAGCAGGCGCGTGAACATGGGCAAGGATTCTGTCGAATGGGAACTGAGATGGAGCCTAGCAGCTGCTATGGACCCGGGTAGTCGGCAGATGTTTCAAGAGACAAAATCAAAAGATCGCAGCCTTCGCCAGCCTGTAGGAGCTGCCGAAGGCTGCGGTCTTTCACAGGCGACGAAGATCAGGCGCCAGGAATGAAGTGCTTCTGCGCCGTCCCCCGCGCAATCAGGCGCGAGATGTAATCGAGCTTCTGCGCATCCTGATCGACAAAGCGGAAGGTCAGTTGCAGCCAGTCGCTATCAGGCTTCGGTTCGTGGGCCACGACGGCATGCAGATAGCCGTTGAGGCGGGCGATTTCGGCATTGTCGCCCTGCTCCAGGTCCAGCACGGCGCTGTCGAGGATCTGCGGCAGGGTCTCGGTGCGCTTGACCACCAACAGGGCTTCCTTGAGGCTCAGGGCCTTGATCACGCACTGCTGGATGCCGTTCGGCAAACGCAGTTGACCCTGGCCACGGCCGCTGGCGGGTGCTGAAGAGGCCGCAGGCGCCTTGACCGGCGGGCTGTTGAGCAAGCCTTTGGACGGTGCAGGCGGGGCCGTTGGCGTGGTGACAGGCGCCTTGCCAGCGGTCAGGGCTGAGAGGGAGTCGTTGGCGAATGCAGGGCTGGTTTTGGTCGCGGCTACGTTGATCAAGGCATCGAGCTTGCCGACCTTGTGCAGCGCCTGCTTGACCTTGGTGATCAGCTGTTCGTTGGTGAACGGCTTGCTGACATAACCGGATACCCCGGCCTGGATCGCCTGGACGACGTTCTCCTTGTCACCACGGCTGGTCACCATCACGAAGGGCATGGCTTTGAGGTTGTCTTGCTCACGGCACCAGGTCAGCAGTTCCAGGCCGGACATTTCCGGCATTTCCCAGTCGCACAGGACCAGGTCGAATGCTTCCTTGGCCAGCATGGCCTGGGCCTTTCTGCCGTTGATCGCGTCTTCGATCCGCATGCCCGGGAAATAATTGCGCAGGCACTTTTTCACCAAGTCACGAATGAACGACGCGTCGTCCACGACCAACACACTGACCTTACTCATCCATCACCCCTTTTAAAAATCCCGGCCAGCATACCGCCTTGCTGATGGCACATTGCCAAAAAACCTTCAGTCACGCCGGACTTTTCGTTCACGGGTGCTGCTTTTCGAATGCGTAGGCCACAAACAAAAACGCCCGG
The DNA here is from genome assembly GCF_059491875.1 of Pseudomonas sp. Pseusp49. Taxonomy (NCBI): domain Bacteria; kingdom Pseudomonadati; phylum Pseudomonadota; class Gammaproteobacteria; order Pseudomonadales; family Pseudomonadaceae; genus Pseudomonas; species Pseudomonas sp. Pseusp49. Next base: position 6,645,068 of record NZ_CP168514.1, read on the forward strand.
CCAACAGGCCGGGCGCTTTACTTGGGCAACCTTACTTATCGTCAGTTTTGCCCGGAACATTAGCGGTTTCGCCGGTTGTTCCTTCGACTTCTTCCTTCATGCGCTTGAGACCCATGTGCCGCACGTCGGTGCCGCGTACCAGGTAGATCACCAGCTCCGAGATATTGCGCGCGTGGTCGCCGATACGCTCCAGCGAACGCAGTACCCAGATAATGCTCAGAACCCGCGAGATAGAACGCGGATCTTCCATCATGTAGGTCGCCAGCTCACGCAGGGCGGTCTTGTATTCGCGGTCGATGATCTTGTCGTACTGCGCCACCGACAAGGCCAGCTCGGCATCGAAACGAGCAAAGGCGTCCAGTGCATCACGGACCATGTTGCGCACCTGGTCACCGATGTGGCGCACTTCGACGTAACCGCGCGGCGCCTCGCCTTCTTCGCACAGCTGAATGGCGCGACGGGCGATCTTGGTCGCTTCGTCACCGATGCGCTCCAGGTCGATCACCGATTTGGAAATGCTAATGATCAGTCGCAGGTCGGACGCTGCCGGCTGGCGACGGGCGAGAATGCGCAGGCATTCTTCGTCGATGTTGCGTTCCATCTGGTTGATCTGGTCGTCGATCTCGCGCACCTGCTGGGCCAGGCCGGAGTCGGCCTCGATCAGCGCGGTGACCGCGTCGTTGACCTGCTTCTCGACCAGCCCGCCCATGGCCAGGAGGTGGCTGCGCACTTCCTCCAGTTCGGCGTTGAACTGGGCAGAGATGTGGTGGGTTAAGCCTTCCTTCGAAATCATCTTTTGCTCCGCGATAGCTGTGAGCTGCAAGCTACAAGCTGCAAGCTGTGTTGTGTCGTACTCGGACCGCTCTTACTTGCCGCTTGAAGCTTGCGGCTTGCAGCTGTTCCTAGCCATACCGGCCCGTGATGTAGTCTTCGGTCTGCTTCTTCGCCGGATTGGTGAACAGGGTGTCGGTATCGCCAAATTCCACCAGTTTGCCCATGTACATAAACGCGGTGTAGTCGGAAACCCGCGCCGCCTGCTGCATGTTGTGGGTCACGATGACGATGGTGAACTTGGATTTCAGTTCGTAGATCAGCTCTTCGACTTTCAGCGTGGAGATTGGGTCGAGTGCCGAGCAGGGTTCGTCGAGCAGCAACACTTCCGGTTCAACGGCGATGGTGCGGGCGATCACCAGACGCTGCTGCTGACCACCGGACAGGCCCAGTGCCGACTCGTGCAGGCGGTCCTTGACCTCATCCCACAGTGCCGCGCCCTTGAGTGCCCACTCGACAGCTTCGTCGAGCACGCGCTTCTTGTTGATGCCCTGGATGCGCAGGCCGTAAACCACGTTTTCGTAGATGGTTTTCGGAAACGGGTTGGGCTTCTGAAACACCATGCCGACGCGACGACGCAGTTCGGCCACGTCTTCGCCCTTGCGGTAGATGTTATTGCCGTACAGGTTGATCTCGCCTTCGACGCGGCAGCCATCCACGAGGTCGTTCATGCGGTTGAAAGTTCGCAGCAGTGTTGACTTGCCACAGCCGGACGGGCCGATGAAGGCGGTCACGCGCTGCTTCGGGATGTTCATGCTGACGTCGTACAGCGCTTGTTTTTCGCCGTAGAACAGGCTCAGGCCAGGTACTTCGATGGCTACGGTTTCCTGCTCGAGGTTCAGGCTCTGTTTGTCGCGACCCAGTGCCGACATGTTGATGCCGTGGGTATGTGCTTCGTGCTGCATGGGAGGCTCCCTGTGCTAACAAATTCGGTTCGGAACGCTGCTTGTTGCAGTTCCCATCAATATTCTGGTGGACGCGGTCCAGTGTGGAAGCGGGCTTGCTCGCGAAGAGGCCGGCACATTCAACATCAATGTTGCCTGACCCACCGCTTTCGCGAGCAAGCCCGCTCCCACATTGGAGATCAGCTGTCCAAAGCTTTGTACTTCTCGCGCAGGTGGTTACGGATGTACACCGCCGACAGGTTCAGCGTCGCGATCACCAGCACCAGCAGCAGCGCCGTGGCGTACACCAGCGGTCGTGCGGCTTCGACGTTCGGGCTCTGGAAGCCGACGTCATAAATGTGGAAGCCCAGGTGCATGATCTTCTGGTCCAAGTGCAGGTACGGGTAGTTACCGTCCACCGGCAACGACGGCGCCAGTTTCACCACACCCACCAGCATCAGCGGCGCCACTTCCCCCGCGGCACGAGCCACGGCGAGGATCATGCCGGTCATCATCGCCGGGCTGGCCATCGGCAATACGATCTTCCACAAGGTTTCAGCCTTGGTCGCGCCGAGGGCCAACGAGCCTTCACGCACGGTGCGAGGAATCCGTGCCAGGCCTTCTTCAGTGGCCACGATCACCACCGGCACTGCCAGCAGCGCCAGGGTCAGCGAAGCCCAGAGCAGACCCGGCGTGCCGAAGGTCGGCGCCGGCAAGGCTTCCGGGAAGAACAGACGGTCGAGCGAGCCACCCAGCACATAGACAAAGAAGCCCAGGCCGAACACCCCGTAAACGATGGCCGGAACACCTGCCAGGTTGTTCACCGCGATGCGGATCACCCGGGTCAGCGCGTTCTGCTTGGCGTATTCACGCAGGTACACCGCCGCCAGCACGCCGAACGGGGTCACGATCATCGCCATGATCAGGGTCATCATCACGGTGCCGAAAATGGCCGGGAAGATACCGCCCTCGGTGTTCGCTTCACGCGGGTCGTCGCTCAGGAACTCCCAGACCTTGCTGAAGTAGAAACCGATCTTGGTGGTCGTGCTCATGGCGTTCGGCTGGTAGGCGTGAACCACTTTGCCGATGCCGATTTCGATTTCCTTACCGTTCGCATCGCGGGCGGTCAGGCTGTCGCGGTTGAACTGCGCATGCAGATCGTTCAGGCGCGCTTCAACATCCTGATAGCGGGCATTGAGTTCGGCGCGCTCCGATTCCATGTCCGCTTGTGCGGTGGCGTCGAGCTTGCCATCCAGCTCCAGCTTGCGACCGTGCAAGCGGACGCGCTCGAGACCGGCGTTGATCGCGCCGATGTCGGTTTTTTCCAGGCTCTTGAGCTGTGCGGCCAGCTTGTTCACGCGGTCGACACGGGCTTGCAACTCAGGCCATGCGGCTTCGCCTTCAGCGACAATCTTGCCGTCCTGTTTGACGTTGACCAGGTAACCGTAGAAGTTGCCCCACTCACGCCGCTCGATCGCCATCAGCTCCGGCGGCGTCGTCTGGTTGGTCAGCCACTCGCCGACGACCCAGGTGAAGTCGTTGCCGTTCAGGTCACGGTTGCCGACCTTGATCAGCTCGCGGGTCATGAACTCCGGGCCCTGCTCAGGCACCGGCAGGCCGGCGCTCTTCAAGCGGGCACGGGGTACTTCTTCCTTCTGTACCACTTCACCAATGACCAGATGCTGGCCCTGGCCCGGTACGTCGTAGCTGGCGTGGATCAGATCCGCCGGCCAGAAGTGACCCAGGCCGCGCACGGCAATCACTGCCAGCAGGCCAATGGTCATGATGACCGCGATGGACACCGCGCCACCGCTGATCCAGACGCCGGGGGCGCCGCTCTTGAACCATCCTTTCAGGGAGTTCTGTTTCACAGACTTCTACCTTTCTTAAAGCGACGAGTATTTCTTGCGCAGACGCTGACGAATCAGTTCTGCGAGGGTGTTCATGACGAAGGTGAACAACAGCAGCACCAGCGCCGAGAGGAACAGCACGCGGTAGTGGCTGCCGCCGACTTCCGACTCGGGCATTTCCACTGCAACGTTGGCCGCCAGGGTGCGCAGGCCTTCGAACAGGTTCATTTCCATGACCGGGGTGTTACCGGTGGCCATCAGCACGATCATGGTTTCACCGACCGCACGGCCCATGCCGATCATCAGCGCCGAGAAGATGCCCGGGCTCGCGGTAAGGATCACCACGCGAGTCATGGTCTGCCACGGCGTGGCACCGAGGGCCAGGGAGCCCAGGGTCAGGCCACGCGGCACGCTGAACACGGCGTCTTCGGCGATGGAGTAGATGTTCGGGATGACCGCGAAGCCCATGGCCAGGCCGACTACCAGGGCGTTGCGCTGGTCGTAGGTGATGCCCAGGTCGTGGGAGATCCACATGCGCATGTCGCCGCCGAAGAACCAGTTCTCCATGAACGGACTCATGTACAGCGACAGCCAACCCACAAACAGGATCACCGGAATCAGCAGCGCACTTTCCCAACCGTCCGGGACTTTCAGGCGGATCGACTCAGGCAGGCGACTGAAGGTGAAACCAGCGACCAGGATGCCGATCGGCAGCAGCATCAGCAGGCTGAAGATGCCCGGCAGGTGCCCTTCCACATACGGCGCGAGGAACAGACCGGCGAAGAAGCCGAGGATCACCGTCGGCATCGCTTCCATCAATTCGATCACCGGCTTGACCTTGCGGCGCATGCCCGGAGCCATGAAGTACGCGGTGTAGATCGCAGCGGCAACGGCCAGTGGAGCGGCCAGCAGCATGGCGTAGAACGCGGCTTTCAGGGTACCGAAAGTCAGCGGCGACAGGCTCAGCTTGGGTTCGAAGTCGGTGTTGGCGGCGGTCGATTGCCAGACGTATTTAGGCTCGTCGTAGTTCTCGTACCAGACCTTGCTCCACAGTGCGCTCCACGAGACTTCCGGGTGCGGATTGTCGAGCAGCAGCGGGTGCAGCTTGCCGCCCGCTTCCACGATCACGCGGTTGGCGCGAGGCGACAGACCGAAAATGCCCTGGCCTTCGGCAACCGGCTCAACCAGCAAGGTGCGGTGGGCAGTGCTGTGGAACACACCGAGCTTGCCGGAAGCGTCAAGGGCAATGAAGCCTTTGCGGCGCTCTTCAGCAGTGATTTCAACGATAGGCGTGGTGCCCATCTGGAAGGTGCGGATCTGCTTCAGGCGTTGTTCGCCATCCGGGTCACGGGCCATGAACCACTGGGCCAGGCCACCCTTGGAATCGCCGATGATCAGCGAGATGCCGCCTACCAGCTGGGTGCTGGCGGTGACTTGCGCTTCACCGTCTTCAAGCAGTTTGTAGCGACCGTTGAGGCTCTTGTCGCGCAGGCTGAACACGTCGGCCTGGGCACGCCCGTTGATCACGTACAGCCACTGCTGACGCGGGTCGACGAAGATGTTCTTCACCGGCTCGTTCATCTGCGGCAGGTCGATACGCTTCTGCTCGTTGGTGACTTCACCGGTCATCATGTTCTCTTCGCTGGTCAGCGACAGAACATTCAGTTGCGAACCGGTGGCGCCCACCAGCATCAGGGTCGAATCGTTGGCGTTGAGGCTGACGTGCTCCAGCGCACCGCCGGCTTCGTTCACCGCGATTGGCGCTTCGCCATACGGGTACTCGACGGCCGGGGTGATGGTTTTCTTGCCTTCCGGGTAGCTGACTTTATAGGTGTGACGGAACACCAGTGCCTGACCGTTCGACAGACCCACCGCCACCAGAGGGTGGCCTGGCTGGTCTTCACCGATGGAGGTCACGGTGGTGCCGGCCGGAATCGGCAAATCGACGCGCTTGAGTTCGGCGCCACTGTCGATGTCGAAGAACAATGCCTGGCCCTTGTCGGAAACCCGCATCGCCACCTGATTCTGCTCTTCCAGGGAGATCATCAGCGGCTTGCCGGAATCCTGCATCCAGGCCGGAACGATCGCATCTTTCGCAGTCAGGCTGGCACCCTGGAACAACGGCGCAACCACGTAGGCGAGGAAGAAGAAGATCAGTGTGATGGCTGCCAGCACCGCCAGACCGCCGATGAGGACGTACCAGCGGGTGAAGCGATCCTTGAGCGCGCGGATGCGACGCTTGCGTTGTAATTCAGGCGTATTGAAGTCAATTCGCTTGGGGGGATTAGTAGTCATTGTGGAATTGGCCAGATCATTCATTCGCACACCCTAGCGATCCTGTATGACAGAAAGATGACAGTGCAGTGACGCAACAAATCCGCCGCCCGGAGGAACCGGCAGCGGATAGAGAATTTGGGGGTTGTGTAGGAGCTGTCGAGGGAACCGAGGCTGCGATCTTTTGATCTTGCCGTTGAGAAAAGCCAGATCAAAAGATCGCAGCCTCGCTCCGCTCGACAGCTCCTGCACAGGAATCCGGGATTACCCCGGATTCAGGGTTTTACTTTTTTGCGACTTCAGCGCCGCCTTCCGCGAGACCCAGGTCAGCCAGAGCTTTGGCAGCAACCTTGGCCGGCAGTGGGATGTAACCGTCTTTCACTACAACTTCCTGGCCCTGTTTCGACAGAACCAGTTTCACGAACTCGGCCTCCAGCGGGGCCAGAGGCTTGTTCGGGGCTTTGTTGACGTATACGTAGAGGAAGCGGGACAGCGGGTACTTGCCGTTCAGGGCGTTTTCTTCGGTGTCTTCGATGAAGTCCTGGCTGCCTTTCTTGGCCAGGGCCACAGTCTTCACGCTAGCGGTCTTGTAACCGATGCCCGAGTAACCGATACCGTTCAGCGAGGAGCTGATCGACTGCACGACCGAAGCCGAACCTGGCTGCTCGTTCACGTTAGGCTTGTAGTCGCCTTTGCACAGGGCTTCTTCCTTGAAGTAGCCGTAGGTGCCGGATACCGAGTTACGACCGAACAGCTGAACCGGCTTGTTGGCCAGGTCGCCGGTCACGCCCAGGTCGCCCCAGGTTTTCACGTCGGTTTTAGCGCCGCACAGACGAGTGGACGAGAAGATCGCGTCGACTTGTTCCATGGTCAGGTGCTGGATCGGGTTGTCCTTGTGTACGAATACCGCCAGGGCGTCCACGGCAACCGGGATTGCGGTTGGCTTGTAGCCGTACTTCTGTTCGAAGGCAGCCAGTTCGGTGTCCTTCATCTTGCGGCTCATCGGGCCCAGGTTGGAGGTGCCTTCAGTCAGCGCAGGTGGCGCGGTGGCGGAACCAGCGGCCTGAATCTGGATGTTTACGTTCGGGTATTCTTTCTTGTAGTTCTCAGCCCAGAGGGTCATGAGGTTGGCCAGGGTATCGGAGCCGACGCTGGACAGGTTGCCCGACACACCAGTGGTCTTGGTGTAGCTCGGGATAGCAGGGTCAACAGCGGCAACCGCGTTGGCAGTCGCAACGCCAGCAGCGACAAAAGTCATTGCCGCCATCAAACGCTTCAGTTTCATGCCTTACTCCTAGCAGATAGGGTGTGTTAAGTCGGGGCCAAGTATCAGCAGGCCGTGTGAACACTCTATGGCTGAAATATGACAATTGGATGAAAGGCCAGTATTCAGTGTTTCCAGGTAATACCGCGTTATCGTTCTTCGCGAGCAAGCCCGCTCCCACAGGGGGATCTGCGGCGAACACAGAACCAATGTGGGAGCGGGCTTGCTCGCGAAGGCGTCAGTACAGTCGATACAAAAGGTCGATCAACGCCCTTTCTTCCAGAGATACGCCCCCACCACAATCCCGACCCCGCACAGCACCGCCACGTAGTAGGCCGGCCCCATCGGGCTTTCCTTGAGCAGCAGACTGACGATCATCGGCGTCAGACCACCGAAAATGGCGTAGGCCACGTTATAGGAGAACGACAGGCCGCTGAAGCGCACTACCGGCGGGAACGCCTTGACCATCACGTACGGCACCGCACCGATGGTGCCGACCAGCAGACCAGTCACCGCGTACATCGGAAACAGCCAGTCCGGATGGTCGGCCAGGCTGTGGTAGAAGGTCCAGGAGCTGGCCAGCAACGCGGCGCAGCCCAGGACGAAGACTCGCCCTGCACCGAAGCGATCCGCCAGCGCGCCGGCGATAATGCAGCCAAAGCTCAAAAAGACGATGGCCACGCTGTTGGATTGCAGAGCCGTGGTCGGTGAGAAGTGATAGACCGTCTGCAACACAGTCGGGGTCATCAGGATCAACACCACGATGGCGGCCGACAGCAGCCAGGTCAGCAGCATCGAAATGGCGATGGCACCGCGATGATCACGCAGCACCGCGCGCAGCGGCACCTCTTCGGCCAGGGCCTTGCGCTGTTGCAGCTCGGCGAACACCGGGGTTTCGTGCAGCCAGCGACGCAGGTACACCGAGAACAGTCCGAATACGCCGCCCAGCAGGAACGGAATCCGCCAGGCGTAATCCGACACTTCCACCGGGGTATAAATGCTGTTGATTGCCGTGGCAACCAGCGAGCCGAGCAGGATGCCCGCCGTCAGACCGCTGGTCAGGGTGCCACAGGCGTAGCCGATATGACGCTGCGGCACGTGTTCGGAAACGAAGACCCACGCCCCCGGCACCTCACCGCCAATGGCCGCGCCCTGGATCACCCGCATCAGCAGCAACAGGATCGGTGCCCACATACCGATCTGCGCATAGGTTGGCAACAAACCCATGATCAGGGTCGGCACGGCCATCATGAAGATGCTCAGGGTGAACATTTTCTTGCGGCCCAGCAGGTCGCCGAAATGCGCCATCACGATGCCGCCCAGCGGCCGTGCCAGATAGCCGGCGGCGAAAATGCCGAAGGTCTGCATCAGGCGTAGCCACTCAGGCATGTCCGCCGGGAAGAACAGCTTGCCCACCACCGTGGCGAAGAACACGAAGATGATGAAGTCGTAGAACTCCAGCGCACCGCCCAGGGCAGACAGCGATAGAGTCTTGTAGTCGTTGCGGGTCAGCGGACGTGCGGGTTGTTCTGGCTGCGCGATGCTCGAGGGCGCTGTGGTCATGGCAAGGGCTTCTCTTATAGTCGGATCTGCAACCTCAACAACGCTGGTTGAGGCCTGGGCAGGTCCGGCACGATAGCAAATTGTTCGAAAAAGCACATAGAGGTGCGTTTTTGACGGTCAAAATAGAACCGGACGGTCGTCGCGGAGTCTACCGACCGATATACTCGCAGCCTTGCTCCGGTTTTTGAGGGTTGCTGTGCGAAAGCGCCTGTCAGGTTCATAGGCGATTTCGCAGAGTTTCCCTTTAGGCGCCTTATGGAAAACGTGACGAACGTAGTATGTTCGGTGCTGAATCGTTTTTCCCGAAGACGGCTACCACCAGCAATACCAACGAAGAGTCACGGGTCAGAGGCACCCCCGGCATGATAGAGCTCGAACAAGAAGATCCGATCCCGCAAGGCGACCTGGCCCTGCAAATCACTGCACTCCCTCGCGAAACCAACGGCTTTGGCGACATATTCGGCGGCTGGCTGGTGGCGCAAATGGATTTGGCGGGCACTGCGATGGCCAGCAAGGTCGCCGGCGGGCGCGTTGCCACCGTTGCTATCGACCGCATGGCATTTCTGGTTCCGGTGGCGGTGGGCGCTCAGCTTTCCTTTTATACCCAGGCCCTGGAAATCGGCCGCAGCTCGATCAAGATGATGGTCGAGGTCTGGAGCGACGATCCACTGTCCAGCGAGTGGCGTAAAGTAACCGAAGCGGTGTTTGTGTTCGTTGCCATCGACGGCAGCGGTCGTACCCGCTCGGTTCCGCCCAGGGCTCGATAAAGAGTTTCTAAACCTGGAAGCCGTTTTGCGGTCGATAGTCGTCCACGTTACTGATCGAGAGCTGTCCCATGAGCACGCCCAATGTTGAAGCCGTAAAACTGGATGAACTGAACTGCTGGCGCATCCGCCACGGTCAGGCCGAATTACTGGTGGCCCAGCAAGGTGCGCACATCCTCAGCTATCAGCTGGCCGGCCAGCCGCCGCTGATCTGGCTCAACGACGAGGCCGTCTTCAAGACCGGCAAGAGCATCCGTGCCGGCGTGCCGGTGTGCTGGCCGTGGTTCGGCAACTTTGCGCGCAACCCGCAAAGCGTGCAGGCGATGCGCATCAGTAATGAAGCGCCATCGGCTCACGGCTTCGTGCGAGCGATGGATTGGGAACTGGGTGGCATCGAAGCCGAAGGCGAAAGCCTGAAGGTCGAATTCCTCCTGCCCTACCCCGAAGGCGGCTTTCCCGGCTGGCCGCACCAGGTGGATCTGACCCTGACCATTCGCCTCGACGAGCAATTGCACATCCAGCTGGCCAGCCACAACCGGGGCACCGATACCGTCAGCATCAGCCAGGCGCTGCACAGTTACTTTGCCGTCAGCGACGTGCGCGAAGTGCACGTCGAAGGTGTGGACGGCCTCAACTACATCGAAACCCTGGACAACTGGAAAACTGTCACACAGACCGGGGATCTGCGTTTTACCGGCGAGACCGACCGCATCTACCTCGACGCCCCGCCACAGTTGAGCATCGTCGATCCAGCCTGGGAACGGCGCATCGTACTGACCAGCAGCGGATCGCGTACGGCGGTGATCTGGAACCCGTGGACTGACCGCGCCGCTGCGTTCAGCGACATGGCCGACGACGGCTGGCAGCGCATGCTGTGCATCGAGACGGCGAACGTGATGGGCGATGTGGTGAGCCTGAAACCAGGGGCAAGCCATACTCTGGGCGTGAGCCTCGGTAGCGCGCCGCTCTAAGTTACACCTGAAACCAATGTGGGAGCGGGCTTGCTCGCGAAAGCGGTGTATCAGTCAGCATTGATGGCGACTGACACTCCCTCTTCGCGAGCAAGCCCGCTCCCACATTTACATCTCTACAAGTCCGACTCCTGCACCACCCGCACCTTCTGCGCATCCAGCGCATACGCCGCATCCGCCAGGTCATTGCTGACCTTCTCGATCTTCAGCGTGCCGGTCACCCACAGCGGCGTGTAGATATCATCCAGCTTCAGGCCCTTGGGATAACGCACCAGCACCAGTTGATTGGGTGGCGGTGGCGGCACGTGGATGCAGGCACCCGGGTACGGCACGAGGAAGAACAACGTACTGCGGCCCTTGGCGTCGGACTCCAGCGGCACTGGATAACCGCCAATGCGGATGTTTCTGTCGTTCATCGACGCAACGGTCTTGGTCGAGTACATCACCGCCGGCAAGCCTTTGGCCTGTTTCATCCCGCCCTTGTCGGTGAAGGTGCCACTGGCCTCAGGGGAGTCGTGGTCGATTTCGGGCATGGCCTCGAGGGCCTTCTGGTCCGACTTGGGCATCAGTTCGAGCCAGTCGGTCTCCGGCAGTTCGCCGGCGTGGGCAAAGCCCGTACCCAGTAAAACGAGAGTCAGCAAAAGACGGCGCATGAAAGTGCTCGGCAAAGGGAAGAACAGAAAACGCCGAGCATTCTAGCCCTCCCGACCGGCTTGGCGGAGAGGGCTTTGTCGCCTGGATCAGTTCTTTTTGATCAATCCGTAGATCACCAGCAACACCACGGCGCCCACCAGCGCCCCGATGAAGCCTGCACCTTGGCCAGCCTGATAGATACCCAGGGCCTGACCGCCATAGGTAGCCGCCAGCGAACCGCCGATACCGAGCAGGATCGTCATGATCCAGCCCATGCTGTCATCGCCCGGTTTCAGGAACCGAGCCAGCAGACCGACGATCAAGCCGATAAAGATGGTTCCGATAATTCCCATGGCATTCTCCTCTCAATGAAGTAGCTATCCGAAAGCCTAGTCAGACTTTCGCAACCTGCCATGAGAGAACGGCGCAACCCGAAGGTTCCGCCATTGCCAGAGAAAACTATTCGGCGATCAGTGCTTGAACCTTGAGAATCTGGGCCGCCAGCGTCTCGCGGTCTGCACAACGAAGGTTGGCGTGACCGACCTTGCGGCCGACCTTGAACGCCTTGCCATAGTGATGCAGATGGCAATCGGCGATGTTCAGGACCTTCTCGGTCTCTGGCACTGTGCCGATGAAGTTGAGCATCGCGCTTTCGCCGACCTTGGCCGTCGAACCCAACGGCAGACCGGCAACGGCCCGCAGGTGGTTTTCGAACTGGCTGCACTCGGCGCCGTCGGTGGTCCAGTGCCCGGAGTTGTGCACGCGCGGGGCGATTTCGTTGGCCTTGAGACCACCGTCGACTTCGAAGAACTCGAACGCCATCACGCCGACGTAATCCAGCTGCTTGAGCACACGGCTGGAGTAGTCTTCGGCCAGGGCTTGCAACGGGTGATCGGTGCTGGCCACGGACAGCTTGAGGATGCCGCTTTCGTGGGTGTTGTGCACCAACGGGTAGAAGCGGGTTTCACCGTCGCGGGCACGCACGGCGATCAGCGAGACTTCACCGGTGAACGGCACGAAGCCTTCCAGCAGGCAGGCCACGCTACCCAGCTCGGCGAAGGTGCCGACCACATCTTCAGGGGTACGCAGGACTTTCTGGCCCTTGCCGTCGTAACCCAGGGTACGGGTCTTGAGCACCGCCGGCAGGCCGATGGAGGCCACAGCGGCGTCCAGGTCGGCCTGGGACTGGATGTCAGCGAACGCCGGGGTAGGAATCCCAAGGTCCTTGAACATGCTCTTCTCGAACCAGCGGTCGCGGGCGATGCGCAAGGCTTCGGCGCTCGGGTAGACCGGGACGAATTGCGAGAGGAACGCGACGGTTTCCGCCGGAACGCTTTCGAACTCGAAGGTCACCAGATCGACTTCATCGGCCAGCTGGCGCAGGTGATCCTGATCGCCGTAGTCGGCTCGCAGGTGTTCGCCCAATGCGGCTGCGCAAGCATCCGGCGCCGGGTCCAGAAAAGCGAAGTTCATGCCCAGCGGAGTGCCCGCCAACGCCAACATGCGACCCAACTGGCCGCCACCGATTACACCGATCTTCATCGTCAACAACCTCAGGCGATGCGTGGGTCTGGATTTTCCAGGACGCTGTCTGTCTGCTCAGCACGGAAGGTTTTCAGCACCGCATGAAACTGCGGGTGCTTGGCGCCAAGGATACTCGCCGACAGCAGCGCTGCGTTGATCGCACCGGCCTTGCCGATGGCCAGGGTGGCAACCGGAATGCCTGCCGGCATCTGCACAATGGAAAGCAGCGAATCAACGCCCGACAGCATTGCGGACTGAACGGGTACGCCCAGCACCGGCAAGTGGGTCTTGGCTGCACACATGCCTGGCAAGTGGGCCGCGCCGCCGGCACCGGCGATGATCACCTCGATGCCCCGTGCTTCGGCCTCTTCGGCGTACTGGAACAGCAGGTCCGGGGTGCGGTGGGCAGAAACCACTTTCACCTCGTAAGGGATGCCGAGCTTTTCCAGCATATCGGCGGTGTGGCTAAGGGTGGACCAATCGGACTTGGAGCCCATGATCACGCCAACCAGTGCACTCATCGTCGTGCCTCTTCTCTCTGGGCGCCCGCAGGCGCATCAAAAAACAACAAGCCACGCAGGATGCGTGGCTTGATTGTACGAATTATGGCCAGTCGCAACCGGCCGAAGGCCGCGCAGTATACCTCAAAGAAGCCAATAAACAGCCCCCGTGGCGACCATCTGTCATCTGATGCAAACCGGCAATTTAATTGACTTAAAGATCAAGAAAATTTCCGCAACAATGGCGCTACTCAAACACCAAACCCATCTAAAAAATTCAATCTCGAAAAATGCACAGCAACAACTTCTAAAACACTACACAGCATTCAAAACAAATATCAATTATATATAAGCCCTCAACACCATCTAGTTGAAAGCCTACCGGACTAAAGTAATGTTTTTTCCCAGCGACCGGCGATGCAAAATTTGTATATCCGTACACAATTAGATCACGACTAAAAACCACACACTTCAAAAGGAACCACCTATGTCAAAGCGCCCAATTATGCTGATCGTATTCATACACAATGATTTGAAAGGAAGTAACGAAGACCAGCTCTACATAGACCACCTCGATTGGCTGGCAGATACAATTGCACGAATTTCAGGCCGTATAACCGAAGTTACCTTCGTGCAACCTTCAGATGCACCGGCCTTGAGCAACCTAGACTATAAAACCGATGATCTGGACGACTTGTTTGAGTCGCTAGAGGCCGGACTGTCGAAATACATTAGTAGCGATAAATCCGCCATCCACGACAATAGTATTTACAAGTTCCTACTCTTGACACGCGACCATATCAACAAAAAAACTTTAGGCGTTGCCTATACCCCGGGCCACTTGGGAATTGCCTCGGTCGATCCGAAAGGCACGCCAGCCCACGAGTTCGGTCATATGTTCAATGCAAAGCATCAAGACAGTGGCGAAGTTATAACTTACTGGGGTCCCGCCAAGTCGATCATGTATGCAACTGCAGAGGGAGCCGTTGCGTTCAGCTTCAGCAGTAAGAACCAGGAGAGTATTCGCAACTACCTCAATCAGTACGACTGACAGTAAGCAGCGGATCAAGGCCGACTCAGTCGGCCTTGATCATTTTTTGCCTTCAAGAAGCAGAACCCGCCGCACCACCTTCAAGTTTGCGCCAGAGCAAACGCACGTTGGCCTTGCGCACCAACGCGCAGCGATACAGACGTATCTCCAGCGGCACGTGCCATTGCGGGCCGCCGCAGACCACCAGTTCACCGCGCGCCAGTTCGGCGCGCACGCTGAGTTGGGGCACCCAGGCAATGCCCAGGCCTTCCAGGGCCATGCTTTTCAGGCTGTCGGCCATGGCGGTTTCGTAGATCGTGGTGAAGCGCAGCGCCCGTTGGCGCAGCAGCATGTTCACCGAGCGGCCGAGAAATGCCCCGGCGCTATATGCCAGCAGCGGTACGCTGGCTTCGCCTTCCAGATCGAACAACGGCTTGCCGTCGGCGTCCGCCGCGCAAACCGGCAGCATTTCGGTATGACCAAGGTGCAGGGAGGGGAAGATTTCCGGGTCCATCTGCATCGCGGCGTCCGGATCGTAGAAGGCCAGCATCAGATCGCATCCGCCTTCGCGCAAGGCATGCACCGCGTCGCCGACGTTGGTCGCCACCAGTCGCGTGGCGATGTTCAAGCCTTCGTTGCGCAACTGCGCAATCCACCGCGGAAAGAAACCGAGTGCCAGGGAGTGTGCGGCCGCTACCTGCATCACTTCACCCTGCCCGCCTTCCAGATGATGCAGATGGCGCAATACTTCGCCGAGCTGCTCGACCACGGTGCGTGCCGTAACCAAAAACAGTTGTCCCGCCGCCGTCAGTTCGATCGGCGTGCGCGAGCGGTTGACCAGGGTCAGCCCCAGCGCCGCCTCCAGGCTGCGGATTCGCCGGCTGAACGCCGGTTGCGTCACGAAGCGCCGTTCGGCTGCCTGGGAGAAGCTGCGGGTGGCAGCCAGGGCACTAAAGTCCTCCAGCCATTTGCTTTCCAGATTCATCACGTCCTCCCGGACACGCACCAATTTAGGTCACACGCTCGCCGTCAAGCCGGCGTCACACGGGCATTATGCCGAATATGCATAGGCTAGTGTTTAACAGCATTGGCCCAAAATTCTGCACAGGCCTAGCATTCACAGCGTTCCGGCACAGACCGGGTCCATATTGAGATGATTTCTATCATGTCCTCCGCTGCATCATTCCGCACAGAAAATGACCTGCTTGGCGCCCTCGAAGTACCGGCTCAAGCGTATTACGGTATCCAGACCCTGCGAGCGGTGAACAACTTCCGCCTTTCGGGCGTTCCGATTTCGCACTACCCGAAACTGGTTGTCGGTCTGGCCATGGTCAAACAGGCCGCTGCTGACGCCAACCGTGAGCTGGGTCACCTGAGCGAAGCCAAGCACGCTGCCATCAGCGAAGCCTGTGCACGTCTGATCCGCGGCGACTTCCACGAAGAGTTCGTGGTGGACATGATTCAAGGCGGCGCTGGCACTTCGACCAACATGAATGCCAACGAAGTGATCGCCAACATCGCGCTGGAGGCCATGGGGCACCAGAAAGGCGAGTACCAGTACCTGCACCCGAACGACGACGTGAACATGGCGCAGTCGACCAACGACGCCTACCCGACGGCGATCCGCCTGGGTCTGTTGCTCGGTCACGACGCCCTGCTCGCCAGCCTCGACAGCCTGATTCAGGCGTTCGCGGCCAAGGGTGAAGAATTCAACCACGTCCTGAAGATGGGTCGTACCCAGCTGCAAGACGCCGTACCGATGACCCTGGGTCAAGAGTTTCGTGCATTCGCCACCACCATGGGCGAAGACCTGGCCCGTCTGAAGACGCTGGCCCCGGAACTGCTGACTGAAGTGAACCTGGGCGGCACCGCGATCGGCACCGGTATCAACGCCGATCCGCGCTATCAGGCCTTGGCAGTACAACGCCTGGCCCTGATCAGCGGTCAGCCGCTGGTTCCGGCCGCCGACCTGATCGAAGCCACCTCCGACATGGGCGCCTTCGTGCTGTTCTCCGGCATGCTCAAGCGTACTGCGGTCAAGCTGTCGAAGATCTGCAACGACCTGCGCCTGCTGTCCAGCGGCCCACGCACCGGCATCAACGAAATCAACCTGCCAGCGCGTCAGCCAGGCAGCTCGATCATGCCCGGCAAGGTCAACCCGGTTATTCCGGAAGCCGTTAACCAGGTGGCCTTCCAGGTCATCGGTAACGATCTGGCGCTGACCATGGCGGCCGAAGGCGGCCAGCTGCAACTGAACGTGATGGAACCGCTGATCGCTTTCAAGATCCTCGATTCGATCCGCCTGCTGCAACGCGCCATGGACATGCTGCGCGAGCACTGCATCGTCGGCATCACCGCCAACGAAGCCCGCTGCCGTGAACTGGTCGAACACTCGATCGGTCTGGTTACCGCACTGAACCCGTACATCGGCTACAAAAACGCCACCCGCATCGCCCGTATCGCCCTCGAAAGCGGCCGCGGCGTGCTGGAACTGGTGCGCGAAGAAGGTCTGCTCGACGAAGCCATGCTCGCCGACATCCTGCGCCCGGAAAACATGATTGCTCCGCGTCTGGTGCCCCTGAAGGCCTAACCCGACGCGTTACTTGTAGCACCGCTCACCAGGTCGAGGGACTAGACACCTCTCACCTTTTGAGGGCTTGGAGATCATTCTCCAGGCCCTTTTTTTTAACCGGCGGAAAAGATCGCAGCCTTCGGCAGCTCCTACATTTGAAATGCGGCCCCCTGTAGGAGCTGCCGCAGGCTGCGATCTTTTGATCTTGCACCACAACCGTGCAGACGGACGGCACTGTCATCGGTATAGTGCCGCCCCTCTTCGCGTGAGCGGTCGTCGGTAGCGAGACCTCAACCCATGCGAAACCCGAACTAATAACAAACCCGCGATATGAAACCGGGACGAACTTCGAACCGCCCGTTGTGCCGTGCGCCCACCGGTGTAACTCGATGTGTCTGATCGGCAAGCATTTGCCAACACAAAAAACAGCGAGGAATAATCCATGCTCGAAGTCATTAACGACTTCCTCTCAGGGAAAGTACTGATCGTGCTCATTGTCGGGCTCGGTAGCTACTTCACGATCCGCTCGCGTTTCGTTCAACTGCGTCACTTCTTCCACATGTTCGCGGTGTTCCGCGACAGCCTCAAAAGCAGCGCCGGGCAACTCAGTTCGTTCCAGGCCCTGATGCTCAGCCTCGCCGGCCGCGTCGGTGCGGGCAACATTGCCGGTGTCGGCATTGCCGTGACACTCGGTGGGCCTGGCGCGGTGTTCTGGATGTGGGTGACCGCACTGGTCGGCATGTCCAGCAGCTTCTTCGAATGCTCTCTCGGTCAGCTGTACAAACGCACCGACTCCGACGGCACCTTCCGTGGCGGCCCGTCCTACTACATCCAGCACGGTCTGCAGAAACGCTGGCTGGGCATGCTCATGGCGTTCCTGTTGCTGGTGACGTTCGGCTTCGCCTTCAACGGCCTGCAAGCCCACGCCGTGACCCATTCGCTGAACAACGCGTTCGGCCTCGATACCACTTACACCGGCATCGGTCTGGCCGTGTTGCTGGGTCTGGTATTCATCGGCGGGATCAAGCGCATCGCCAAGGTTGCCGACCTGTTGGTACCGGTGAAAACCCTGGTGTATATCGGCGTGACCATCTACGTGATCGTGCTGCAATTCGACCAGGTACCGGGCATGCTGATGACCATCGTCAAGAGCGCCTTCGGTCTGGACCAGGCCTTCGGTGGCCTGATCGGCAGCGCCATCGTCATGGGCGTGAAACGTGGCGTGTTCGCCAACGAAGCAGGCCTGGGCAGCGCGCCTAACGTGGCGGCGGTGGCGGCGGTCGAGCACCCGGTGGCACAGGGTGTGGTGCAGGCGTTCAGCGTGTTCCTCGACACCTTCGTGATCTGCACCTGCACCGCGCTGCTGATCCTGCTTTCGGGCTTCTACACCCCAGGCTTCGAAGGCGACGGCATTGCCCTGACCCAGAACTCCCTGGCCGCCGTGGTCGGTGACTGGGGCCGGATGTTCATCTCCGTGGCCCTGGCGTTGTTCGTGTTCACCTCGATCCTCTACAACTACTACCTGGGCGAGAGCAACCTGCGTTTTCTGATCGGTGAAAACCGCAAGGCGCTGATGGGCTATCGCGCGTTGGTACTGGTGCTGATCTTCTGGGGCGCCATCGAAAACCTCGGTACCGTATTTGCCTTCGCCGACATCACCATGACCATGCTCGCGTTCGTCAACCTGATCGCGCTGTTCCTGCTGTTCAAGGTCGGTATGCGCATCCTGCGTGACTACGATGACCAGCGCGCCGCCGGCATCAAGACTCCGGTGTTCGACTCCGCGAAGTTCCCGGACCTGGATCTGGATCGCCAGGCATGGCCAGCCAACCCGCCGGCCGCTGTCGGCAAGGCTGAAGTTGAGCCGCAAGGTCTACCTGTAGCGCAACGCTGATCGGTAAAAAGCGGGCGCATCCCTTGCGCCCGTCAGCTAGAGTGCGCAAATCCATTGTGGGAGCGGGCTTGCTCGCGAAGACGGACGTTCAGCCAACACCTGTGTTGAATGTGCCGCCACCTTCGCGAGCAAGCCCGCTCCCACAATGGCAGTCATTGTTTCGGAGAACATCCATGAATTCGTCGACCTATCCTGCCGCCCAGCACGTCATGGTGCTCTACACCGGCGGCACCATTGGCATGCAGGCCAGCGCCCACGGCCTGGCGCCGGCGTCCGGTTTTGAAGCGCGGATGCGCGAATACCTGCACAGCCAGCCGGAACTTGTCGTGCCGCAGTGGCGTTTTCGCGAGATGTCGCCGCTGATCGACAGCGCCAACATGAACCCGACGTACTGGCAGCAGTTGCGTGAAGCGGTGGTCGATGCGGTGGATGTTCAGGGCTGCGACAGCGTGCTGATCCTGCATGGCACCGACACGCTGGCCTACAGTGCCGCCGCCATGAGCTTCCAGTTGCTCGGTCTGCATGCCCGTGTGTGTTTTACCGGCTCCATGCTGCCGGCCGGTGTCACCGACAGCGACGCCTGGGAGAACCTCGGCGGCGCGCTGGTTGCACTGGGTCAGGGCCTCGCGCCGGGTGTGCATCTGTACTTCCACGGCGAACGGCTGGACCCGACCCGTTGCGCCAAGGTTCGCAGTTTTGGCCGTCATCCGTTCAAGCGCCTGGAGCGTCAGGGCGGTGGTGTGAAAGCCTCTTCGCTGCCAGCAGCGTTGAACTACAACCAGGCAAGACAACTGGCGAAGGTTGCCGTGTTGCCGCTGTTCCCTGGCATCACTGCCGAGGTCCTCGATGGCCTGTTCGACAGCGGCATTCAAGGTCTGGTGCTGGAGTGCTACGGGAGCGGCACCGGGCCGAGCGACAACCGGGAGTTCCTCGCCAGCCTCGGCCGTGCGCGGGACAAGGGCGTGGTGGTGGTGGCAGTCACGCAATGCCACGAAGGCGGGGTTGAACTGGACGTCTATGAGGCCGGCAGTCGCTTGCGCGGTGTCGGTGTGCTGTCCGGTGGCGGCATGACCCGTGAAGCGGCGTTCGGCAAGTTGCATGCACTGCTGGGCGCAGGGCTTGAAACGGACGAAGTCCGTCGGCTTGTCGAACTCGACCTTTGCGGCGAGTTGAGCTGACAAAACACAAAACCTGTGGGAGCGGGCTTGCTCGCGAAGGTGGTGTGTCAGATGACATCAATGTTGACTGACACGCCGCATTCGCGAGCAAGCCCGCTCCCACAGGGGGCGTCGGCACACAACTTGCTCCGCATTCCAGCATCCCAAGGCTGGAAGTCCTCATGCTCCACTCCCACCTCACCACCCTCAATGCCGTCTCCCTGGTACTCGATGCCTTCAGGGCACAAGGCCTGTCCAGCGAAGCGCTGCTGGCCGGCAGCGGCATCAGTGCGGCGGATCTGAACCGTGCCGACACGCGCATCACCACCAATCAAGAGATGCAGGTCTGTGCCAACGCCGTTGCCCACAAGCGCGACATCGGCCTGGAACTGGGTCGGCGGATGCACGTTTCCTGCTACGGCATGCTCGGTTACGCCCTGCTCACCAGTGCCACCTTCGGTGACGCATTACGCCTGGCGATACGCTATCCGGCGCTGCTGGGAACACTTTTCGAGCTGAGCCTGGAGGACGACGGCGAGCGCATCTGGTTCGCCGCCGCCGATTACCGCGAAAGCCCGGCCATGGCGGTGTTCAACGCCGAGTTCTGCCTCGTGTCGCTGAAAGTCACCTGCGACGACCTGCTTGGCCATCCCCTGCCTTTGCTCGGCGCACGCTTCGAACATGCCGCGCCCGACTACGAGCCGAGCTACGCCGAACACTTCAACTGCCCGCTGGATTTCGGCGCGCGCAACAATGCCTTCGCCTTCGACAAACGCTGGCTCGACCAGCTGTTGCCGCTGGCCGATGTCATCACCCATCAAGCCATGGCCGAGCGCTGCCGCAAACAGAACATCGAGTTCACCGGGCGTCAGGCATGGCTCGGACGGATCCGCCAATTGCTCAGCGCGCAATTGAATGCGGCGCCGGGGCTGGAGGGCCTGGCCGAACAGATGAATTGCTCGGCGCGAACCTTGCGTCGGCATCTCAAGGACATGGGCTGCAGCTATCAGGAATTGCTCGACGAACTGCGCTTCGAACAGGCCAAGCAAATGCTGTGTGAGGATCAATTGCCGATCTACCAGATTGCCGAGGCGCTGGGCTTCAGCGAGACCGCGAGTTTTCGCCATGCGTTCGTGCGCTGGAGTGGTGTGGCGCCGAGCCAGTTCCGGCCTTGAAAATCAAAAGATCGCAGCCTTCGGCAGCTCCTACATAGGAATGCGTTCCCCTGTAGGAGCTGCCGCAGGCTGCGATCTTTTGCGCTTTAAAGGGGGGCGAATTTCGGTCAAATGTTTTGGCCATATCGATCCCCTTTTGGCCTTTCCTGCCGTTCTCCTAAACCGTCTGCACCGCAAGACTGTGTTCAACCGAATCAGCCTGCGGAGAACAACAAAATGCTGACGATCTACTCGAACGACCACCACCTGCACCACGGCCGTTGTGAATTGATAGACGGGCAACTCAAGCCCTGCTTCGAAATGCCTTCACGTGCCGACCACGTGCTGGCACGGGTGCAAAATCAGAATCTCGGCCCTGTCGAAGCGCCGAAGGATTTCGGCCTCGGACCGATCGAACGCATCCACAGCCGCGACTACCTCGACTTCTTCAAAGGCGCCTGGGCACGCTGGACCGAGTTCAACACCGAGGGTGACTTGCTGCCCTACACCTGGCCGGCCCGCACCCTGCGCCGGATCAAACCCGCCAGCCTGCATGGCGAACTCGGTTACTACAGCTTCGATGGCGGCGCCCCGATCACCGCCGGTACCTGGCAGGCGGCGTATAGCGCAGCGCAAGTCGCCCTCACCGCCCAGGCGGAAATCCAGCGCGGCGCCCGTTCGGCCTTCGCCCTGTGCCGTCCACCGGGACACCACGCCGCCAGCGATTTGATGGGGGGTTATTGCTACCTCAACAACGCCGCCATCGCCGCCCAGGCGTTCCTCGATCAGGGCCACAAGAAGGTCGCGATCCTCGACGTCGATTACCACCATGGCAACGGCACCCAGTCGATCTTCTACGAACGCAGCGACGTGCTGTTCACTTCGATCCATGGTCACCCGGAAGCCGAGTTTCCGTTCTTCCTCGGCTATGAAGACGAATTGGGCGAAGGCCCCGGCGAGGGCTTCAACTTCAACTATCCTCTGGCCGCAGGTTCGGGCTGGGACACCTGGAGCGCGGCGCTGGAACAGGCCTGCAAAGAGATCGAAAGCTACGGGGCCGACATCGTTGTGGTCTCCCTGGGGGTCGACACGTTCAAGGACGACCCCATCTCGCAATTCAAACTCGACAGCCCGGATTACCTGGCCATGGGCAAGCGCATTGCGGCTCTCGGCAAACCGACGCTGTTCGTGATGGAAGGCGGCTACGCGGTAGAAGAAATCGGCATCAACGCCGTGAACGTTCTCGAAGGTTTCGAAAGCGCCCAATGAGGATTAGAACAATGACAAGACTCAAGCGTTTGATCGTTCCAGCCCTGGGCGCCCTGGTGCTCAGTGGCGTTGCCCATGCTGAAGAACGAACGTTGCGTGTCTACAACTGGTTCGACTACATCACCCCCAAGGCCCTGGAAGACTTCAAGGCCCAGAACAGCCAGACCAAGCTGGTCTACGACATTTTCGACACCAACGAAGCACTGGAAGCCAAACTGCTGACCGGCAACTCCGGCTACGACGTGGTGGTGCCGTCCAACGTGTTCCTCGCCAAGCAGATCGAAGCCGGCGTGTTCCAGCCACTGGACCGCAGCAAGTTGCCGAACTGGAACCACCTCGATCCCAAGCTGATGAAGCTGATCGAGGCCAACGACCCGGGCAACAAATTCGCCGTGCCGTACATGTACGGGACCATCCTGATCGGCTTCAACCCGGACAAGGTCAAGGCCGTGCTCGGCGACAACGCGCCAGTGGACAGCTGGGACCTGATCTTCAAAGAAGAGAACATCAGCAAGCTCAAGCAGTGCGGCGTCGCCCTGCTCGACTCGCCCTCGGAGATCTTGCCGCTGGCCCTGCAACACCTCGGCCTCGATCCCAACAGCAAAAAGCCGGCGGACTACGACAAGGCTGAAGCGCTGCTGATGAAGATCCGCCCGTACATCACCTACTTCCACTCATCGAAGTACATGGCCGATATCGCCAACGGTGACATCTGCGTCGCGGTCGGTTATTCCGGCAGCTTCTCGCAAGCCGCCAACCGCGCCAAGGAAGCCAAGAACGGTGTGATCGTCGACATGCGCTTGCCGAAGGAAGGCGCGCCGATCTGGTTCGACATGCTCGCAATACCCAAGGGCGCGAAGAATCCGGAAGACGCCTACACCTTCATCAACTACCTGCTGCAACCCCAGGTGATTGCACCGGTCAGTGACTTCGTCGGCTACCCGAACCCGAACAAGGACGCCACGGAACTGGTCGACCCGGCGATCCGCAACAACCCGAACCTGTACCCGACCGACACGGCAATGAGCACGCTCTACACCCTGCAACCGTTGCCGCGCGATGCCGAACGTGCGCGGACCCGGGCCTGGACCAAGATCAAGTCAGGCACCTGACAACCGTCTGGTTTGCACCCTCACCAGGACCTGCGCTCGCGCAGGTCTTTTTTTGCCCGCGATATTTATTTACCGCCAACCGCGCGTCGCCCGTCACTACTTTGCAACGGATTGCGCACCGAACCTTCGACGGTGCCTGCCGCCTCACAAAGGATGTGACCATGACCGACGTTTCCAACCCTCCCACCCTACCCGGCCTCCCAGCCGATCAGGATGCCCTGCTCACCCAATTGGTGGCCGGGCCGACAATCAGGGAGGTTGCCACTCACGCACTGCAACCGGCGTTGAAAACGCTATATCCGCAGCTGTCGATCGACCCTCGACTGGCGATAGTGGTGACGCCGACCTGGACGCTGCACGGGCAGCGCGTCATCGCCGGGCCACGACACTTCGAATCACTGACCGACACCCTTGTACGCCACGGGGTCACGAAATCACCGGTGGTTTACCTGGATGGCGAGCACTACCTCACCCTGCAACCGCTGGAGCCGACACCGGCACAACTGCCTGTCAGCATCGAAGCCATCGGGCGCCTGCTCAATGAGTTGGCGCCACTGCTGTTCGACGCGTTTCAAGAGCAGCAGGTCGACTACTGGAACCAGTTCACCGCCCCCTCGACCTCGCGCTGGCAAGGCCTGTCCCACTCGCTGCGCGAACTGTGGAACATCCAGACCCAGCCGAACTGGCAGAACGACCAGTCTGCGATGGCCCGCAACCTTTTCGCCTATCCGGACAAAAGTACGCGCATGAGCCACGACTCCTACCGGTCCCGCGCCTGCCTGATCGATCTGGACTACAGGAATGAGGGTGCCTCGACCCACCTCAACACCCTGGACATGGCCGTATTGATCGGGACGCTGGGCAACCGCACATTGATCCTCAGCCACACCATCACCCAGGGCTTCCAGACCTACGATTCGCTAGAGGAGCTGGGCAAGTCCCTGCTGACTTACACCAACGGGCAAGTACCCGGTGATACCTTTCAATGGCGTCTGATCGAACCAGAGGGCAACTTTTTCGACCACTTGGCGTGCACCCTGATCGCCCTGCAAGCGGACTCGATTGCCGCGCTGGCAAACGAGTCCGCAGACGAAAACCCCGACCTTGCGCCGCACATCAGCCGCACCACCAACGAACTAGACCCATCGGACAAGCAGGCGCCCTCGCGCTTCAACCTGATCGAGCAGGCGCTGCCGGACTGGATGGCCAACGCGTCATCCGGCGATCTCACCGCGTACAGCCGTCACCTGATGGATCTGGTAACCGTACAGAACCAGAATGCGGGGAAGTCCTTCCAGGACGGTATCAAACCGATCCGCGAATTCGCCCTCGTTCAACTGCGTGATGCCATGCTCGCCGAGCATTCCGAGGCCACAGGCTTGCAACTGGCGGACATCGAGATCGTGGTCGACAGCGTCGTGGTCTGGGGCAGCTTTGTACCGCCAGCGGAGCCTGAGCGCACTACGCTGAGCCTGGTCGAGCTGGCACTGCAAAACCTGATCGCCCTGCCACCGGGAAACAAATCCGTACGCAGTACCGGCTCCACGGAGCTGCCGGGCTGGCTGACGGTCAGCTACCTGGAAGCGTTGATCGTCAGCGTCAACATCGGTCAAACCTATCCGACGCTGATCAAAAGCAAACTGCTCGACGATCCCCTTGAAAGCCTGCGCCGTCAGAACCTGTTCACCAGCCGACTGCGCGTCGAGTTACCGCTGCTGGCCCTGCAGCAAAAAATCCGGACCCAGGGCGGGATCGATGAACGGGGTTACCGCTACGTCGCAGCCGTGGTTCAGGTTCTCGACGCCAATCGCTGGGTCGACAGCCAGGAGATCGTCATTCGCCCGCTGGCGTTCAGCCCCGCCTGGCGCCTGGGATCATCCACGGACGAAGTGAGCAACATGTTCGTGATCGGGCCGCGCCAGATGGACAAGGGACCATGCCTGCTCTATCGGCCCTTGCTCGAGCCTCCCCTGATCCAGTACCCGACGCCGGCCAACCTGATCTATGCCATCCGGCACGCTCCGAAGCTGCGCCAATCCGTGCTCGCCTGGCTGCCGGACAGGGTTCGCGCCAATTACGCCAACTACGTGTTCACCGGCGAGCTGCCTTCGGTCTGGAGTGTCTCGCAACTCCTGGCCGACCCGCTGACGTCCCTGCAAATGAGCGGCCCGCTGACGTTAGGCTCGCGGGTCCTGGCCACCGACTACCTGGCCAACCTGTACAAGGCCAACGTCAATGCGCTGGTTGAGCTGGCACAACGGCAGTCGGTGTCCAACGCGCAGAGTCGCTGGGCAACGCTCAAGCAGGCAGCCTGGAAAATCCTCAACGGGGCGCTGCCTTTTCTTGGTCGGACCGTCGGCACAGCCGCGTGGATCTACCAGGTCCTCGATGACCTGCAACAGACCCTTGACGCGAACGAGGCCGGCAACGACGAACAACAGAAAACCGCCATCACCGACCTGTTGCTGACCCTGGCCATGGTCCTGGCCCATCACGCCAGTACGCGCCGCTCAACGGCCCGCAGAGCCGAGAAAAATTCCACGATAGAGCCAACGGTCGAACCGGCGGAAAAACCGACAATCACACCCATAGCCTTCGTTCAGCTGCCCGACATCATCGGCGCACCTACCGAAACACAGCACCGCATTTCAGTCGCGACCGATGCCGCTCTGAACCTGACCCGCACCCTGGATCGCTTCAAGATCGCCAAACCGGAAAGTCTCACGTCAGCCATCAGTACCCCCGGCATCCATCAACACCTCTATCGGCTCGAAAACCGCTTTTACGCCCCCATCGGCGAGCGCTGGTTCGAAGTGGCCGTTGAAGAAACCGGTGAAGTGTCGATCATCGACTCAAAACCTGAGTCCCCGGCCAATGGTCCTGCACTGATCAGCAATCAGCGCGGTCAGTGGTTTGTCGACACCCGCCTGCGCTTGCGTGGCGGCGGCTTGTCGACCCGGCGCAAAGCGTTGAAACAGCAAAACCGCCAACGCATTGCCGAACTCAAACGGCAACTGGCCGAATTCGATAACGAACGCGAGCGCGCACGGGATGAATTGATCGGCACCTACAACCAATTGAAAGCGGCCAGCGAAGATGCACGCGCCGGGATAAAACAGCAGTTTCTGGACAAGCTCGACCGGCGAACCGACGACTATGCCGCCCCCATCGAACAGTTGAAATCACTGAACCTGCTGGACTCGGTCCCCAATTACCGCACCGCCATGGTCGAGATGCTCGGCACCCAGTTGTTCTTCAACCAGACCTGGCTTGACCAGCAGAACGCGGTGTTCGCCCAGACCCTGCGTGAAACCCTGGCATTGCTTGAGGCGGAAGAAACGGCGGGAGGGACTGGCGATCGTGCGACATACCAGAAAATGATCGACCTGACCGAGGGTGTGATCGACAAAATCCAGTTTGCCCGATCGCGGTTCGAGGAACTGAGCCGACTGGGCAGAAGCGCCGCCGAGGTCGCCAACACCTACAAAGCCAAACTGCCGGCCTACAGCCTCAACGATCTCAAGGCGCTGCAGGTTTCGCTGGCGCGCGAGGCCTGCCTGAAGGAAGGTGACAGCGTTGCGCTGAGCGAAGCCCGAAGCGAATTCGCCCGGTTACTCGACTCCGCCAACCTGGTGATCCAGACCTCACAGGAGCTGATGCTCGAGGGCAGTGTCTGGAATGACGGTGAACGTACTGAAGCACTCAACGGCATGCTTGAACAGTTTGTCGCCATCGACCAGTCATTCGAAGACTTCGCTGTCAGCCACAAGGACGCCGTGGTGGAGCAACCGCTCAAGCATTTGCGCGCGCGGGTCAGCGAATTCCAACAGCACGCCGAAAGTTACCTCGGGCAGCTACTGCGCGAGCAACAGCCGCCGCAACCTCAGCCCGGTCCCTCAAGGCCGGCACCGACGCCCGGCAAACGCGTGATCAAGACACGCTTCAAGGGCACGGTCGTGGGTGAAGTCCGTCGCTCGGCACCGGGGGAACCGGTGTTGCTGGATGTGCGTGCTCCCGTGACCGGCAAGGTCATCGCCACCTTTCATGAAAAGACTCCCGGCGTCTGGGTTGAGCGAGTGCCCGTAAAACGACCCCGGCCAACTGCGCAACCTCCCGCACTCGATGTGCAGATCACCCAGGGGCAGGCGCTGCTCGATGGCGTGGAAACCTTCATCAGGCAAACCGAAAC
Source organism: Pseudomonas sp. Pseusp49 (assembly GCF_059491875.1). NCBI lineage: Bacteria > Pseudomonadati > Pseudomonadota > Gammaproteobacteria > Pseudomonadales > Pseudomonadaceae > Pseudomonas > Pseudomonas sp. Pseusp49. Next base: position 6,672,503 of record NZ_CP168514.1, read on the forward strand.
AAGCTCTAAAAAACCGGGGCGTAGCCCGGTTGAAATCGAGGAGCTGTTTCAACACAAAGCCGATCTGCTCGACCAGGCGGCCCGAACGCTGGAGCGGTCCCTGACCGAATCGAACACCACCGAAATCCCGGAAGTTGCCGCGACAACCCTGACCCGGAAACTCAACGAAGCACGCGACCGGTTGTACACCGAGGGATATCGGTTACGGGTCCAGATGATCAAGCAGCAACCGCCCACGGCAGCGCGCGTCGAATGGCTTGTCGGCAAAGGTGAAGTCGACATTGTGCGCAACGGTGAACAACGTCGCCTCAAGGGTCCGCGCAAGGATTTCCTGCAGGAATACGAAATCCGCGAGCGCAAGTCCAGGCAGGTGCTGTGGTACGCGCACTTCCACTACCCCGTCAAGAACGCCGCCCTCGACACCTTTACCGCTGCCCACCTGAAGCTGCGTGATCAACGGCTGCTGGCCGGCGCCCTCGACCTGCGCTCGGCTGCCACCAACCCGCAACTGATTGCCATCTATCGTAGCGAAATCAGCCCGCAACTGGCGCGTACGCTGTTCTTCTCGCAGCACTGAAACGTCAAAAAGGACAATGACGATGAACCCACATCCCGAGAATACGGCCCCGGCCCTGCTGACCAAGAGCTTGGTGATCCACCAGACGAGCCAAGGGCCGACCGTCGATGAAGTCGCCGCTCAAATGCTGCGCAAGGCCCTGAAAACGCAGTTTCCCGAGCGGGATCTCGATCCCGACCATACGCTGATCGGTACGCCGCAATGGCAAACGCTCGAGGGCGCGCTCGTGGCGCTGCCGACACGGTTCGAGTCGTTGACCCAGGCACTCGTGCGACAGTTTTTTACCTCCACCAGCGCCAATTACCTGGAAGGCGAACACTTCCTGACGTCGAACCCGCAGGCCACGCCCGTGGTGCATCTGGACGTCAGCATCGAAGCCATCGCCGAGATGCTCAACGACTACGCACCCCTGCTGTTCGTGGCATTTGGCGAGCGCCAGTTGGCCTACTGGAACAGCCCCGGAAAACACGCACCGCACTGGCAGGAACTGTCCGATGCGTTGCGCAAAGCCCTCGACGTGCAGCACGTCACCGGCTGGGATGATGCCCAGTGTCGCGTGGCCAGGGCCGTCTCGCTTGAGCCTGACAAAACGCAACGGCAATCGAGTGATCCGGCACTGTCGGCCATCCAGGTCTGCCTGATCGACATCGACACTGTCGATGCCAATGGCAGCACCCGGCATCTGTTATTGGGCGGCGCCGCCGTGCTCACGGGGCGCTACGAACAACGTGACCTGGTGATGATGTACACCGTGGAAGACGGGTACGAATCGTTCGACTCCCTGAAGCAACTGGGTGACTCATTACCGGCGCGCATCGAGTCGCGCCTGGCCGGCCGCAACATGAAGTGGCAGCTGTTCGAGCCCGATGGAAATTTTTTCGACCACATGGCCTGGGCCCTGATCACCAGCCAGTTCGATACCATCACCGCAATCACCGCCGAAACGAAGGATCCTGCCGAGCCTGCTTTCCCCTCCGATAGCACCAACGCTCAGGAGAAAAACACCCTCATTGGCCTCGACGATTCCATTCCCGACTGGCTGTTCGGTGCTTCGGCCGCCGACCTGGATGCCTACAGCCAATCCGTGAATGCGCTGGGCAAACTGTACAAGCAGGCCGACAACAACCTGTTCCGGATTCAGCCCATCAGCACGTTCGCCCAGCAACGCATGCGTGAAGCGATCGTTGCCGACACGCCCTCTGCGGCAACGCTACCCCTGGATAAACTTGAAATCACGATCACCCACAGTTTCGAATCCGGCGGGCTGACGCTGCCCAACCCGCATGACATCCACACCGAAACCCTGGGCGAATACGCCTTGCAAAACACGGCACCGTATCAGGCCAGTGTTCGATTCAACCCACCACAGCCTGTACCTGATTGGCTGACTGTGGCCTATCTGACGCAAATGGCGAGCAACGTCGATATCGGCGCGAACTACCCCAAACTGATCAAGGACAAGTTGATAGAGGACACCGTACAGGCCGGCTTGCAGCAGCACTTCTACATCAGTCAACTGCGTGCCTTGCTGCCGCTGATTGCATTGGAGTGCAAGATCCGTCGCATCGGCGGCATCGATCAACGGGGTTACAGCTATGTTCGCCAATGGCTCAACCCAACGCCAGGTTACCCGCAACCGATCGCCATCCGTCCACTCGCCTTCCTCCATGCCGGGGACACCAACGCAGACATTGTGGCGAACATGTTCATCATCGCTCCACGCCAAGCGGAAAACGGGCCGTGCCTGCTGTATCGCCCGTTGTTTGAACAGCCGTTATTGCAATTCCCCTCGGCGCAAAACCTGCTGTACGCCTTGCATCAACCGGGCGAATTAAGAGACTCGGTTCTGGCCTGGCTACCCGACTCGGCCACCAGCTTCAAATACGCCCAGTACACCTTCCCGGTCGGCCTTCCCAGCCCATGGCTGGAAGCCCAACTCCTTTCCGAACCCTGGACTTCCGTGGACTGGGCCGGCCCGGTCGCGCTCTCGGCCAATGAGCTGACCGGCGATGTTTTCCCCGTCCTGTTCAAGACCCACGCCCAGGCCATGGCCGAACTCGCTGATCGACAGTCGCTGTCCAATGCGCAACGCCGATGGGCCTTGCTGCGAGACAGCGGCTGGGCACTGTTCAACGTCGCCGCGAATTTTCTCAGCGGTCCGGCAGGGGCTGCGGTGTGGGTCTGGCAAAGCATCAGCGACATCGAGCAGGTGCTGGATGCCCACCAGCATGGCGACAAGCTCACTGAGTGGAGTACGGTCGCAGACCTGCTGCTGAGCCTGGGCATCCTTCTCGCTCACCATGCCGCCGTGCGCCGCAAGACCGGCGCGCGATCGATGCCACGACGAATCGACAGCGGGATGCTCAAGCCCGAGACGTCAACGACCGAGCCGGCACGGCCCACCGCGACCCTCATTCCCACCGGTTTGACCGGTGAACTGCCCTCCATCCATTACTCCTCACTGGAGGCCAGCGGCTCGGTGCCCCGTCGATCGCCCACGGCATTGGCCACGTATCTGGACACTTTGACCGTATCAGCAGCTGATCTCACGGCCCCGACTCTGGAAACACTCCCGCGGGATTCCGCGTCCCTGTATCGCCTGGATGGCAAGACCTACGCAACAGTCGGTGAACGCTGGTTTTGCGTGGTGGAAAACGACGATCAACAGGTACAACTCGTGTATCCGCACGAGCCCTCGAAAACCGGCCCGCTATTGATTCACAACAGACAAGGCCAGTGGTTTGTGGATACGCGGTTGCGCCTGCGCGGCGGTGCCGGTGGTAGCAGCTTGCAAAGCCAACTCAAGGCCCGGCGCAGGGAAAAGGCGCAGCAGAAGCAAGCGCTGAGCGTTGCGCTGGAGAACTTCAAACGTCAGGAAGCCGCCGGCAATGCCGCACTGAATAAGGCCCAGGCCGAAATGATGGGCACAACCGGGTCAGCCCATGAGCAGGCGACCGAGCGCTACCTCAGCCAGCTGGAAACGTTGATCGGCGATTACAGCCAGGCCCTGGAAAATCTGCAGCAAAGACGCCTCATAGGCGCAAGCGAAGGCTATCTCAATGATCTGCTGAGCATGACCACCCACCTGCAAAAGAACCTCAGCCTGTGGTTCGTCCTCAAGCGCAACGCCTACGCAATACTGACGGACAGGCTTGCGCAGAACACGCTCATTGATTCAAACACGTTATTGCAGGCCCACGTCGAGGACGTCCGGCAGGCGCTGGCGCTGAGCCAGGACATGATCGCCCGCCTGCAAGTGTCCGCCAGTTCCCTGGAGTCGCTCGACGCCATTGGCAGTGCCGGCCTGGTCGCCGCACAACGCTTGCGCCAACTGATGCCGACCTTCAACCAGTGGGATTTGAAATCCAACGAAATCGGCATGTCCCATGAGTTGTGCATGCGCAACGACGCCGGCCTGGACAATGAAGCGGCCCGCACAGCGGTAGGAGAGCTGATTATCGAGGCAGCGACGGCCACGCACCGGCATGCGGTCTTGAACCGGAGCCCGCAAGGCGCTGACGGTGCAGCGCTTCGCCTCGATGATCTGAGCAGGCTGATCGATGTCTACGCCGATGCCGATCAGCGCCTTGAAGACCTTCCCGGTGAATACCCTGGCCGAGTGGAGCCCAGCGAACTTGAGCGAGTACGTGGCTTGATCGGCGAGTTTCGTCAACTTGCCCGGGAGCAACTGAGCACGCTGTTGCCCGAGAGCGGCAAAAGCCTTACGCCGGCCTTGCCCGAACCTGCCATTGCAGGGCCCTCGCGGCCAATCGTCAAGATTACCAAGAGTCGACCACGTGACCCGATGCCGGCCAAGGCCCTGCCACCCGAGGAGCCCAGCCTCAAGGAAATGCTGCCGGTCCGACCACCACCCGCAGCGCAGCCGGCCCTGGGCGATATCGACATCATCGCCGAAGGTCTGGACCTCAACGCGAATGTTCAGGCCTTCATCAAGCGAACACAAAAAGATGCCCTCAAACCCAACCGCATACCGGCAGACATGCAGGACTTGTTCGATTTGCAGGCTCAACGCCTGGAACAGGCTGCCATCAATGTCACACAGGCCATGGCGCGTCTGCGCGCCGCAGGGCAAACACCCCCGCCGGTAGCCGCCCTGGCCGCAGAACTTAACAGCGCCGCTGTGCAGTTACGCGCCAAAGGCATCGCTACCCGTGCCAGCCTGCTCAAGGAGCGCCAACCCCGACAGGCCTATCTGCAATGGCTGCTGGACAACCATCAGGTGCGGATCGAAAGAAACGACCAGGGACGGATCAGGACCAGGAAGCGCCAGGACTATTTTCAGGAATACCGGATTCTCGACATCACGAACAACGATCAGCCGTTGTGGCTGGCGCACTTTCACTACGATTCAGTGAATGCCCCGCTGGAGCAGTTCACCGCTGCACACCTTAAAATCACCGAACCTTACTTGCAGACATTCAGCGCCGAGCGCCGTCAGGCACTCACCACCCTGACACCGATCGACTACGTGTTGAGGCGCATCAGCGACCCGACGCTGTTCTTCAAGCTCGAAGCTCAACCCTGAGACAGCCTGGCGGGCGCGAACAATAAGCAACCTGTGGCGAGGGAGCTTGCTCCCGCTGGACTGCGCAGCAGTCCCTTTTTTAGGGCCGCTTCGCGCCCCAGCGGGACGGTGCGGCGATCCGACAAGCTCCCTCGCCACAGATACAGTGTTCGTCCTTAAGTAAACAGCATTTCCCGCGTCAGTAAACCTTCCACACGCTGCGCAATCGCTCCAGCGCTGACTCGATCGCTTTTTCGGGCACGGCGGCGAAGCCCAGCACCAGCCCCGCTCGCTGATCCATCGGCGTCCTGGAGTCGGGCAACCAATAGCTGCTCAAGCCGTTGATCTCGACATCGACACTTTGCGCCAACTCGATCAATTCACGTTCGCGCGCCACGCTCTCGACCGGCACGGTCATGTGCAGCCCGGCGGCGACGGTGGGTAATGGTCCGACGCCGGGAATCTCCGCCGGCCAGCCATTGAGCAATGTATTACGGCGACTCAACGCCGCACGGCGCATGCGGCGGATATGCCGCTGGAAATGCCCGGCCGCCATGAACTCCGCCATCACCGCCTGGGTACTGACCTCGGAATGGCGTACGTCCACGGCACGGCGTTGGGCAAAGGCCTGCACCAGCCCCGTCGGCAGCACCAGGTAACCCAGGCGCAACGCCGGAAATGCCACTTTGCCGAACGTGCCGACGTAAAGCACTCGGCCTTGCCGATCCAGTGCCGCCAGAGGCGCCAGTGGCGCACCGCTGTAGCGGTACTCGCCGTCGTAGTCATCCTCGACGATCCAGCCCTGGGTGCGCTCGGCCCAGGCCAGCAACTCCAGACGACGAGCCAGGCTCATCACCACCCCGGTGGGGTACTGATGGGACGGGGTGACGTAGGTCAAACGGCAATCACGCAGCTGTGCCAGTTCAGCGCAGTCGATGCCCTCGCCATCCACCGCCACCCCATGCAACTTCGCACCTGCCACGGCGAACGCATGACCGGCCGCCCGATACCCGGGATTTTCAAGCGCCACCCCGTCACCGGGCTCCACCAGCAGCTGTGCACAAAGGCTGATCCCCTGCTGCGCGCCACTGGTGATCACAATTTGTTCAGCCGTGCACTGCATGCCACGTGAACTGCGCAAATACGCAGCAATCATCCCGCGCAAGCGCGCATCGCCAGCCGGGTCGCCGTAGCACAGCTGCTGCAAATCCGGTTTGCGCCAGAAAGCCGCATTCAGCTTGGCCCAGACCTCGAATGGAAACAGATCGAAAGCCGGAACACCGACCCGAAATGCCCGGGGCGGGCCGCTCGGCGGACTGGGTAAATGGTTGTTTTTTACCCGTGCCAACGGATCGTTGTGGATAACTTTGCTGGATGGATCCACAGGTAAATCGAGCCAATTTGTGGATAAGGTTGTTGATAACCCTGTTGAAAAGCCTGTGGATACTTTTGTGGATAGTTTTTTTGCCGGCAATGCCGCCTGAGGCAGTTGCGCGACATAAGTGCCGTCCCCGACTCGCCCCTCAATGAAACCTTCGGCGTACAACTGATCGTAGGCACGCACCACGCTGTTGCGGGAAATAGCCAGCGCTGCGGCCAGGTCACGACTGGCCGGCAGACGCGTTCCACTGGCCAATCGTCCGTCGAGTACGCGCAGGCGCAAGGCCTGATAGAGCTGTCGACTCAGCCCTTGGCGACGGTCGAGTTCGATACCGGCCGGGTTGAACGACAGGGAAAGCGGCGCATCCGTCATGACAATGGACCTATGAAATTGGTCATTAATGGCTCTTACAACAGACCAATAGCCTGCCTAGGATGAAGACATTCGCCAAGGAAAATATCTCCATGTACACGCCACGCGCTTTTGCCATCGACGAGTTGTCCCAACTGCATGAACTGATCCTCGCCACCCGTCTCGCCATCTTGGTGACCCACGGCGAAAGCGGCCTGCAAGCCAGTCATGTGCCGGTGCTGCTGCATTGCGAACAAGGCTTGAACGGCACGTTGTACGGGCATCTGGCCAAAGCCAATCCACAGTGGAAAGACCTGCGCGACGGTGCCGAAGCCCTGCTGATTTTTGCCGGTGCCGACGCCTACGTCAGCCCTGGCTTCTACCCGAGCAAGGCCGAACACGGCAAAGTCGTGCCAACCTGGAACTACGTCGCCGTACACGCCTATGGCCGGGCCGAAACCTTTAGCGATGGCGGGCGGCTGCTCGACATCGTCAGCACCCTCACCGACCGTCATGAAGCTGGCCGCGCCCAACCGTGGTCCGTGGCCGATGCCCCCGCCGATTACATCGACGGCATGCTCAAGGCCATCGTCGGTTTCGCCATTCCCATCGAGCGTCTGGAAGGCAAGCGCAAGCTCAGCCAGAACCGCAGCCCCGCCGACATCGCCGGCGTACGCGAAGGCCTGGCCGCCAGCCCCGACGTCAACGACCAGACCCTCGCCCAATTGATGCGCTAAGGAAATCACCATGAGTCAAATCGACATTCGCCAAGTCACCTCCGGTGATCACGCGGCCTGGTTGCCGCTGTGGCAAGCCTACCTGCGCTTCTATAAAACCGAATTGCCGGAGGCTGTCACTCACAGCACCTGGCAGCGCATGCTCGACCCGAACGAACCGACCCACGCCGCCCTCGCCTGGGCTGACAACAAAGCCGTGGGCATGGTGCATTTCATCTACCATCGTTCGAACTGGGCCATCGAAAACGCCTGCTACCTGCAAGACTTGCTGGTGGTCCCGGAAACCCGAGGCACCGGCGTCGGCCGGCAACTGATCGAGTTCGTCTACGCCACGGCCAAGGCCGACGGCTGCAACAAGGTGCACTGGCTGACCCACGAAACCAACGCCACCGCGATCCAGCTCTACGAGCGCATCGCCGAACGCCCCGGTTTCATCCAGTTTCGCAAAGCCATTTAAGGTTCAAGGAGAACAATATGTCGACTTCACTCGCCAACTGGAAAGGCGTCCCGGCCCCCACGACGCAACTGATCGAAGGACGCTTCATCCGCCTGGAAAAACTCGACCCGGCGCGCCACGGCGACGACCTGTTCAAAGCCCTGCAAGGCCCGGGCGCCGACCCGAAGCTTTGGGACTATCTGCCTTACGGTCCCTTCCCGGAGCGCAGCGCCTTCAACGATTGGCTGAACAACCACGCGGCCAATAGCGACCCGTATTTCTTCAGCGTGATCGATCGCGCCAGCGGCGAGGTCCAGGGCATCCTCAGCCTGATGTCCATCGTCCCGGCCCAGGGCCGCATCGAAATCGGCCACGTCACCTTCGGCGCGCCAATGCAGCGCTCACCGAAAAGCACCGAGGCGGTTTACCTGCTGGCCAAGGAGTCCTTCGCCCTCGGCTACCGTCGCCTGGAATGGAAATGCAACAACGCCAACGCCCGCTCCAAATATGCGGCCGAGCGTTTGGGTTTCAGTTTTGAGGGTGTGTTTCGCCAGCACATGGTGGTCAAGGGGCAGAACCGCGATACGGCGTGGTACTCGATCCTGGATTCGGAATGGCCGGCGATTGGGGCCGGGTTCGAGCGTTGGTTGAGTGATGAGAACCAGACGGGGTCGGGGCAGTTGAAAAGCCTCGTTGAGTGCCGCGGCTAAAAGCATCAAAAGCAAAAGATCGCAGCCTTCGGCAGCTCCTGTAGGAGCTGCCGAAGGCTGCGATCCTTTGATCTTCAAAAGCCTCCAAGGCGCGTTGACGCCCACAAGCTCTTTGCTTTGCCATGGATAAAAAAAGGGGAGCACATGCCCCCCCGAGGTTTAAAGCGTTGTATCGAGACTGTTATCTCAGCCTTCGATCTCGATCAGGATCTCGCCCGGGTTAACCCGGTCGCCCTTGGCCACGTGAATGGCGGTGACTTTGCCGGCGATGGCTGCCTGGACTTCGGTTTCCATCTTCATCGCTTCGGTGATCAGCACGGCCTGGCCCGCCTTGACGGTGTCGCCCTCCTTGACCAGCACATCGACGATGTTGCCCGGCATGGTGGTGCTGACATGGCCCGGTGCGGTGGCTTGCTTGCGCTTGCTGCTGCCGCCGCCGACGAATTCGTTGAGCGGCTCGAACACCACTTCTTCCGGCATGCCGTCGATGGACAGGTAGAAGTGACGCTTGCCTTCAGCCTTGACGCCGACACCGGTGATGTCGACGCGGTAGGTTTCGCCGTGAACGTCGATGACGAACTCGGTCGGCACGCCTTCACCGCCCGCCGAAGCCACTGTGCCCGCTTCCGGAATCGGCAACAGCACTTCAGGTGTCAGGGTTCCGGCCGCGCGCTCTTCGAGGAACTTGCGACCGATGTCCGGGAACATGGCGAAGGTCAGCACGTCTTCTTCAGACTTGGCCAGTGCACCGATATCGGCGCGCAGCTTGGCCATTTCCGGCTTGAGCAGATCGGCTGGACGCACGTCGATCACTTCTTCGCTGCCGATGGCCTGGCGACGCAGCTGTTCGTTGACGGTGCCCGGCGCCTTGCCGTAGCCGCCTTGCAGGTACAGCTTCACTTCGTTGGTGATGGTCTTGTAGCGCTCGCCGGCCAGCACGTTGAAGAACGCCTGGGTGCCGACGATCTGCGAGGTCGGGGTCACCAGCGGCGGGAAGCCGAGGTCTTCGCGAACGCGCGGGATTTCGGCCAGCACTTCGCTCATGCGATTCAGCGCGCCCTGCTCTTTCAACTGGTTGGCCAGGTTGGAAATCATCCCGCCCGGTACCTGGTTGACTTGCACACGGGTGTCGACGGCGGTGAATTCGCTTTCGAACTGGTGGTACTTCTTGCGCACGGCGTAGAAGTACAGGCCGATCTCTTGCAGCAGCTCCAGGTTCAGGCCGGTGTCGAATTCGCTGCCTTTAAGGGCGGCGACCATCGACTCGGTGCCCGGGTGGCTGGTGCCCCAGGCAAAGCTGGAGATCGCGGTGTCGATATGGTCGGCGCCGTTTTCGATGGCCTTCATCTGGCACATCGCGGCCAGGCCAGCGGTGTCGTGGGAGTGGATGAACACGGGCAGCGATTGCTCGGCTTTCAGAGCCTTGACCAGTTCGCCGGTGGCGTACGGGGTCAGCAAACCGGCCATGTCCTTGATCGCCACCGAGTCGCAACCCATGGCTTCCATTTGCTTGGCCTGGTTCACGAAGGCCTCGATGGTGTGCACCGGGCTGGTGGTGTAGGCGATGGTGCCCTGGGCGTGTTTGCCAGCGGCTTTCACCGCTTCGATGGCCACGCGCAGGTTACGCACGTCGTTCATGGCGTCGAAGATGCGGAACACGTCGATGCCGTTGACCGCGGCCTTGGCGACGAACGCTTTGACCACGTCGTCGCTGTAGTGGCGGTAGCCCAGCAGGTTCTGGCCACGCAGGAGCATTTGCAGGCGGGTGTTAGGCAGCGCGGCGCGCAGTTGGCGCAGACGCTCCCACGGGTCTTCCTTCAGGAAACGTACGCAGGCGTCGAAGGTCGCGCCGCCCCAGCATTCCAGCGACCAGTAGCCGACTTTGTCGAGCTTGTCGCAGATCGGCAGCATGTCTTCGGTGCGCATGCGGGTGGCGAGCAGCGATTGGTGGGCGTCGCGCAGGATCGTGTCGGTAACGTGGATTTGTTTGCTCATTGTTCTATTCCTCACAGGCCTGCGTGGGCGGCGATGGCGGCGGCGATGGCCAGGGCCAGCTCTTCGGGTTTGCGCTTGATCGAGTAGTTAGTCAGTTCAGGGTGGCTTTCAACGAAGCTGGTATTGAACTGGCCGCTACGGAATTCCGGGTTACGCAGGATTTCCTGGTAGTACGCGGCAGTGGTCTTGACCCCTTGCAGACGCATGTCATCGAGGGCGCGCAGACCACGGTCCATCGCCTCTTCCCAGGTCAGCGCCCACACCACCAGTTTCAGACACATGGAGTCGTAGAACGGCGGAATGGTGTAGCCGGTGTAGATCGCCGTGTCGGTACGCACGCCGGGGCCGCCGGGTGCGTAGTAACGGGTGATCTTGCCGAAGCTCGGCAGGAAGTTGTTCTTCGGGTCTTCGGCGTTGATCCGGAATTGCAGGGCGAAACCACGGTGCTGGATGTCTTCCTGTTTCACCGACAGCGGCAGGCCGGAGGCAATGCGAATCTGCTCGCGGACAATGTCGATGCCAGTGATTTCTTCGGTGATGGTGTGTTCCACCTGCACCCGGGTGTTCATCTCCATGAAGTACACCTCGCCCTCGGCGAGCAGGAACTCCACGGTGCCGGCGTTCTCGTAGCCCACGGCCTTGGCTGCACGCACCGACAGGTCGCCGATGTAGGCGCGCTGTTCCGGGGTCAGTTGCGGGCTCGGGGCGATCTCGATCAGCTTCTGGTTGCGGCGCTGGATCGAGCAGTCACGCTCGAACAGGTGCACCACGTTGCCGAAGCTGTCGCCAAGGATCTGCGCTTCGATGTGCTTGGGATTGACGATGCATTTTTCCAGGAACACTTCCGCGGAACCGAATGCCTTGGTGGCTTCGGAAATCACGCGAGGGAACGCCTGTTCGAGTTCTTCACGGCTGTTGCAGCGACGAATACCGCGACCACCACCACCGGATGTGGCCTTGAGCATCACCGGATAGCCAATGCGATCGCCTTCGGTCAGGGCTTCTTCGATGCCCGACACGTTACCTTCGGTGCCCGGGGTGACCGGCACGCCGGCCTTGATCATGCTGCGGCGCGCTTCGGTCTTGTCGCCCATGCGGCGAATGACTTCAGCCGATGGGCCGATGAACTTGATCCCGCGCTCGGCGCAGATCTCCGCCAGTTCGGCGTTTTCCGAAAGGAATCCGTAACCGGGGTGCAGCGCATCGCAACCGGTTTCCACAGCCAGGTTCACCAGCTTGCGCGGGTTCAGGTAACCGGCCAGCGGTTCGGCACCGATGCTGTGGGCCTCGTCTGCACGCTTCACATGCAGGGCATGGCGGTCGGCGTCGGAATAGATCGCGACCGAGCGAATGCCCATTTCGGCACAGGCACGTACGATTCGTACGGCAATCTCACCACGGTTGGCGATCAGGATCTTTGTTATCACTTGGAGTTTCCCTTGAGGCCGGTGGTACCCACGACCTGCTAGACCCAGGTCGACGCGTGACCAAATGTTTCAATTTGGTCGCAGGTCCACACTAGCGCCCACAAGGGATTAACAAAAATGAATAAAAATTGGGTCGTGCATAAGTAAAGACTTATAGTTGATTCACCAGCCAGCGACGAGAGTGACCGAATAATGCGTAAGTCATTGATGCGTATGACTTTGCGTCAATTGCAGATCTTCAATGAGGTCTGTGATTTGCGCTCTTACAGCCGCGCGGCCGACGAAATGTCGCTCACACAACCTGCCGTCAGCCTGCAGATTCGGCAGCTCGAAGAGCTGATTGGCCAGCCTTTGTTCGATTATGTCGGCAAAAAGCTCTACATGACCGAAGCGGCTGAAGCGTTACAGCGAGCCAGCCGGGATATTTTCGGACGCCTGGAAAACCTCGACATGCAGCTGTCGGACATGCAGGGCTCGTTGCAGGGGCAACTGAAACTGGCGGTGGAATCCAGCGCCAAATACTTCGTGCCGCATCTGTTTGCCGCATTCAAACGCCAGCACCCGGAGGTAAACCTGCAACTGACGGTGGTCAATCGCGGCCAGGTGATTCGGCGTCTGTCGGACAACCGCGACGACCTGGTGATCATGTCCATGGTGCCCCAGGACATGGGCCTGGAGTTCCTGCCGTTCCTGAACAACCCGATCGTCGCCGTGGCGCCACCGGATCACCCGCTGTGTCATATGGGGCCGCTGCGTCTGCAGGATCTTGAGCCCTACACCCTGTTGCTGCGTGAGCCAGGCTCCGGGACGCGGTTGGCATGCGAAGAATACTTCAAAGAGAAGCGCGTGCACTTCAACCAGACCCAGGAGGTCTCGTCTGCCGAAGCTCAGCGTGAATGCGTACTGGCAGGCCTGGGCGTTGCGCTGTTGACGCGCCACGCCCTGAACCTTGAGCTGGCAACCGGTGGGTTGATCGAGCTACCCATCGAAGAGCTGCCACTGTTTCGCAGCTGGTGCCTGGTGCAGGCCAAGGCGAAACGCCTGTCACCGGTGGCTCACGCCTTCCTGGCGTTTATCCGCAGCGAACGGATCCAGATCAGCGCGCTGGTTGAGCGTTTCGACGGGAAGTCGAGGGAGATGCCTGCCAGAAGTTGAGTTCCAACTCCGGAAAGTCGCCAATTTCGGCCAGAAGCTGACGGCGTTCGCAGCGATCTTCGATGGCGCGACGGAATTCCATACGGCGCTGGTCTTCCTGTTGACGACGGGTTTTGACAGCGCTGTTGCGTTCTTCGTAGGGCATGGCCATTTCGAGTCTCCCAAGGCGAGTACGGGAGTTTCAAGATAGGCGCGAGGGATGACGGTTTGGCGGCTCGGGCGTTACAGGTAGATGAACATTCAGAAGCAAAGATCGCAGCCTTCGGCAGCTCCTACGCAGGAACGCGAATACCTGTAGGAGCTGCCGAAGGCTGCGATCTTTTGACGCTCAATCATCCAGCGCTTTCACCGACTTGGGCGACAACCGCAAACTGCGCAAACTGCGTTTAACGCTCTTGAGGTGATTGACCAGGCTCGGGCCACGGGCCATGGCCACGCCCATCGCCAACACGTCGATCACCACAAGGTGAGCAATGCGCGAAGTCAGCGGCGTATAGATTTCAGTGTCTTCGTGCACATCGATCGCCAGGTTGACCGTCGACAACTCGGCCAATGGCGTCTGGCTCGGGCACAAGGTGATCAACGAAGCACCGCTTTCGCGCACCAGGTTGGCGGTGATCAGCAGGTCCTTGGAACGCCCCGACTGGGAAATGCAGATGGCCACGTCAGTCGGCTTCAATGTCACGGCCGACATCGCCTGCATGTGCGGATCGGAGTACGCCGCTGCGGTGAGCAGCAAGCGGAAGAATTTGTGCTGCGCATCCGCCGCGACCGCACCCGAGGCGCCAAAACCATAGAACTCGACGCGCTGGGCCTGGGACATCAGCGTCACGGCCCTCTGCAACTCCAGCGGATCGAGTTTCTCGCGAACCTCCATCAGGGTATGCAGGGTGGTGTCGAAAATTTTCAGGCTGTAGTCCGCGACCGAATCGTCTTCGTGGATCGCAAACTGGCCAAAACTCGCACCGGCCGCCAGGCTCTGGGCCAACTTCAGCTTCAAGTCCTGAAAGCCGGAACAACCGATGGCACGGCAAAAACGCACGATGGTCGGTTCACTGATACCCACGCTGTGGGCCAGGTCGGCCATGGAGCTGTGCATCACGGCCGCAGGATCAAGCAGCACATGGTCGGCGACCTTGAGCTCCGACTTGCGTAACAGGTGGCGAGACTGGGCGATGTGTTGCAGCAGATTCAAAGGGCTGGACTCTTTGTTATTGGCAGGTGCCGGGGATGTAGCACGCTTGTAGTTATACTACATGAATCGGCTTTTTGCCTCCTCAATGCGTAACCACATCCCTCGGCATTCAGGCACGCGTGCTCCATGTAGCGCTCATTGCGAGCTTTCCCGTTGCTCATCAATGCCCGCCTATTCGCGTTGCGGCAAAAATGAGCCTTTCTTGCAAACATCAAAACTGGTTTTCTCACCAACAACGTATAGCCCACATCAACTTACAAACAAGTTAAGTATCGCCATCCACCAATCAAACAGAGAGGGATATATTAAACAGGCAGGACGCAATTATCTTAATTACAGGAGTTACACACAATGACCATTACAACTAAAAATTGGGTTGCCCAAATTGACCGCATGCCCGGCGCGGCTTCCTTCCGTGCCTTTGGCACGGTAACCGTTACAAACTCTGGCATTACGCCGAGGCTGGTACTGAGCGAGATTCAGGACAAGTCTTTTGATTTGCGACTCGACCTGGAACTTGAAACAACCCACGAAATTGCATTGCAAGTCCTGACCGACAAGTTCGTCGAATATAAAAAAATGGGGCCTTCCAGCGTCACAAGTGTCAGTATTTTTTTCGAAGGAAAGTTACTGCACCATATTGATAAAGTACTGATCACCGATTAAAAAAATTACCCGCTGCAAACTTCCCGTCAGACCGCCAAAGGGCCTGACGGGAAGCCATTTCGGTCAATCCACACCATTCTCTCGCAGCAGAACGGCCAGGACCTGCGCCTCGACCGGCCGACTGATCAGATAACCTTGCACCTCATCGCAGCGCTCAGCCTTGAGAAACTCAAGCTGCTCCTGGTGCTCCACCCCTTCCGCGACAACCTTCAACGACAGGCCATGGGCCATGGCGATGATGGCCCGGGTAATCGCCGCATCTTCGGTGCCTTCGCCCAGTCCGCGGATAAACGCCTGGTCGATTTTCACGTAATCCACCGGAATGCGTTTGAGATAACTCAAAGACGAATACCCCGTGCCAAAATCATCGATCGCCAGCTTCACCCCTAGATCGCGCAACTGCTGGAAGGTCGCGATGATGTGCTCGACGCTGTCCAGCAACTGGCTTTCGGTCAACTCCAACTCCAGGAAGTGCGGCTCCAGCCCGGTTTCCTCCAGCACTTGGCGCACCAGACTGACCAGCTTGCCCTGGCGCAATTGATGCACCGACAGATTGACCGACACCCGAATCGCATCGAGCCCCTGCCGCTGCCACTCACAGGCTTGCCAACAGGCCTGACGCAGCACGAACTCACCGATCGGGCCGATCAATCCGGTTTCTTCAGCCAGACCGATGAAATCCCCCGGCGGTACACGGCCCATGGTCGGATGATCCCAACGCACCAGCGCCTCGGCAGCATTCAGCTTGCCCGTGGCGAGGCACAGCTTGGGTTGGTAGAACACCTTCAACTGCTTCTCTTCGATGGCTTTGCGCAACTGGTTTTCCAGCTGCAAACGCTCCAGCGTGCTGGCTTGCAGGCTGTCGGTATAGAACTGGAAGTTATTGCCGCCCAAATGTTTTGCGTGCTGCATGGCCATGTTCGATTGACTGACCAACGCGGAAATTTCCCGGGCGCTGTCCGGCAACAGACTGATGCCCATCGACGCACTGACCACCAGTTCATGCCCGTCAATGGTCACGGGCAAACGCAACTTGCTCGCCAGACGAGTCGCCACCCGCGCCAAGCTCGAAAGGTTGCCGTAGGCATTGAACAGCACGGCAAACTCATCGCCGGACAGACGCGCGATGGTGTCTGCTTCAGGCAATGCATTCACCAGTCGCCGGGCTATTTTCTGCAACAACTGGTCGGCGACTTCATGCCCCAGGCTGTCGTTGAGTTGCTTGAAGCGGTCGAGATTGATGTGCAACAAGGCCAGGCTGCGATAACCGCCCTGTCGTACCCGTTGATGAGCCTCGCTGAGGCGTTCGCGGAACATCGCGCGGTTGGCCAGACCGGTAAGTTCGTCGTAATGGGTCAGGTAGCGCATTCGCTCTTCGGATTCCCGGCGGGCAGAAAGATCCGCGAAGAAGCCTACGATATGGCTGACATTTCCCCGGCTGTCGCGCACGGCATTCAATTGCAGCCACTGCGGATACATCTCGCCGTTCTTGCGGGTTTCCACCAATTCGCCCTGCCAGCTGCCTTGCTGCTCCAGTGCCTGATGGATCGTGGCGTAATGCCGACGCGCATCTCGACTGCAGGGCAACTCAACGACATTGCGTCCGATCATGTCTTCGATGGCATAGCCGGTCACCCGACTGAAGGCTTGATTGATCGCGATAAGGACGTAGTTCGGGTCGAAAATCACAATCCCTTCGCTGGCCGCCTCGAATACGGTCGCCGCCAGTTGCCGCTGCTCTTCCAGGTTTTTGCTGACGCTGATGTCGCGACGAGTGCCGACCATGCGCAAAACCCGTCCGTTCTCGGTACGCTCGACCGCCCGCCCACGGTCCTCGATCCAGACCCAGTGGCCATCGCCATGGCGCACGCGATACTCGATTTGATAGTCCTCGGTGCGGCCCTTCAGATGCTCGACCAGCGCCCTCTTCAGCGCTGGAAGGTCCTCGGGGTGAAGACGCGGCTTGAGGTGACGCAGGATTGCCGTGACCTGATCCGGCTCCAGGCCGAACAATTCCTGAATCTGCGTGTGATGGACTTCGTCGGTTTGCAGATTCCAGTCCCACAACCCCAACTCGCTGGCCTTCAATGCCAGCGCCAGGCGTGCTTCGCTCTTGCTCAGCGCCTGGTTGGCGGCGTCCAGCTCCAGGCTGCGCTGAGCGACGCGGTTTTCCAGGTCGACCTGGATTTCTCGCAATTCGTTCTCGGCGCGTCGACGCTGTTCGATCTCCTTGGCCAGCTTTTGATTGAGCTGATCACTGCTGCTTTGCGCCTGCTGTAGATGTTCGATCAATGCCTGATTCTGAAAGCGTCGCATCAAGCCCCGATCGATCAATCGATTGACCTGCCAGGCCACCACGCTCAATGCACCAAGCAGAATCAGCCCGAACCAGCCCCAGCCCTGTTGCTGCTCGTCACCGCCCCAAAACATATAGGCGATGGCCGGTAGCAGACAGGGCAAGGTGAAAGACAGAAAGGCCGGCAAACTGACTGCATAAGCCACGCTGGCCGAGAGCGCTGCGGCGCCGATGAGGCCGAAGACCCAGGCTTGCTGAATGAAGTTATCGGCGGGAACCAGGGCAATGCCGGCACCGGCCAGGGTCAGACCTGTGAGGCCGGAACCCAGCAAAAACATCCGTCGCCAAATGGGCTGGGCTTGACGATTGGGGATGGCCGAATCGAAGGCTGCGACCTGAATCACCCGCAATGCCACTAACGACAACAGCCACACCAGCCAGACACTGACCAGGAAATAGCGCTGCGGACTCCAGAGCAACCCGGCACAGACCAGGCCATTGATCAGCATGAACAACGTGGGCAGCAGCGATCCCTGATACAACAGGCGCGTGCGTTCGACCGCCATTTCCATGGCGTATTGCTTTCTGATAACCCGGGGCTCCACAGTGGGGCCCGACAGGTCGAAGCTGAGGGTCATAGGCGATGTTCTTGTTCTTATAATGATGAGCATGGGCCCGAAACTGCTCGGAGCATACACAAGCAATTGCCCGGACCAAACTGCTGCTGATCAATAAATCGCCAAATATTTCAGCTGCCGCCCCGCCCTGAAAACGCTAAAGGCACGCCCCGCCAACGCCTGCAGCCGATGACTGACCGGTCGTCCCTCGCATAACTTTCATCGGTTAATGCAAAGCGGAGTTTGCCCGGTGTGTCGCGGCCCCCTAGAATGCCCCGATGCGCGATGATCTCTCCCTTCTGCTGAACTCCCTCAACGATGCCCAACGCCAGGCCGTAGCGGCCCCCGTGGGTCGTCAGTTGGTCCTGGCCGGTGCTGGTTCCGGTAAAACCCGAGTGCTGGTGCACCGTATCGCCTGGCTGATCCAGGTTGAAAACGCCTCGCCCCACTCCATCCTGTCGGTGACCTTCACCAACAAGGCGGCTGCCGAGATGCGCCAGCGCATCGAGCAACTGATGGGTATCAACCCCGCCGGCATGTGGGTCGGCACCTTCCACGGCCTGGCGCACCGCTTGCTGCGGGCGCACTGGCAGGAAGCGGGCTTGAGCCAGACTTTCCAGATCCTCGACAGCGATGACCAGCAACGGCTGGTCAAGCGGGTGATCCGCGAACTCGGCCTGGACGAGCAACGCTGGCCGGCCCGTCAGGCCCAATGGTTCATCAACGGGCAGAAAGACGAAGGTCTGCGCCCGCAACACATTCAAGCCAGTGGCGATCTGTTCCTGGCGACCATGCGCGGCATCTATGAGGCCTACGAGGCCGCGTGCCTGCGCGCCGGTGTCATCGACTTCTCCGAACTGTTGCTGCGCGCCCTCGATCTGTGGCGCGACCACCCGGGCCTGCTCGCTCACTATCAAAAGCGCTTCCGGCACATCCTCGTGGACGAGTTCCAGGACACCAACGCCGTGCAGTACGCCTGGTTGCGCCTGTTGGCCAAGGGTGGCGACAGCCTGATGGTGGTGGGCGATGACGACCAGTCGATCTACGGCTGGCGTGGCGCGAAAATCGAGAACATCTACCAGTATTCCGAAGACTTCCCTGACGCCGAAACCATTCGCCTGGAGCAGAACTACCGCTCCACCGCCGGCATCCTGAAGGCAGCCAACGCCTTGATCGCCAACAACACCGGGCGCCTGGGCAAAGAGCTGTGGACCGACGGCGGCGACGGCGAGGCAATCAATCTGTATGCCGCCTTCAACGAACACGACGAAGCACGTTACGTTGTCGAAACCATAGAAAGCGCGCTGAAAACCGGCCTGTCTCGCAGCGATATCGCGATTCTGTACCGCTCCAACGCCCAATCGCGGGTTCTGGAAGAAGCGCTGCTGCGTGAACGCATTCCGTACCGCATCTATGGCGGCCAGCGCTTCTTCGAGCGCGCGGAAATCAAGAACGCCATGGCTTACCTGCGATTGCTCGAAGGGCGGGGCAACGACGCCGCGCTGGAACGGGTGATCAACGTGCCGGCCCGGGGCATCGGCGAGAAAACCGTCGAAGCGATCCGCGACCATGCGCGCCACAGCGATGTTTCGATGTGGGAAGCGATGCGCCAACTGGTGGCCAACAAAGGCCTGACCGGTCGTGCGGCCGGCGCCCTTGGCGCGTTTATCGAGCTGATCGAGAACCTCACCGCCAAGTGCATGGAAATGCCGCTGCACCTGATGACCCAGACTGTCATCGAGCAATCGGGGCTGATCGCCTATCACGAAGCGGAAAAAGGCGAGAAAGGCCAGGCCCGGGTGGAAAACCTTGAGGAGCTCGTCAGCGCCGCACGCAACTTCGAAAACAGCGAAGAAGACGAAGACCTGACGCCATTGGCCGCGTTCCTCGGTCACGCGTCGCTGGAGGCCGGCGATACCCAGGCCGACGAGCACGAAGACAGCATTCAACTGATGACCTTGCACAGCGCCAAGGGCCTGGAATTCCCTTACGTGTTCCTGGTGGGCATGGAAGAAGGCCTGTTTCCGCACAAGATGAGCCTGGAAGAACCCGGCCGCCTTGAGGAAGAGCGTCGACTGGCCTACGTCGGCATTACTCGAGCGATGCAGAACCTGGTGATGACCTACGCTGAAACCCGACGCCTTTATGGCAGCGAGACCTACAACAAGGTGTCGCGCTTCGTACGCGAAGTGCCGAAAGGCCTGATTCAGGAAGTGCGGTTGTCCAACAGCGTCAGCCGGCCGTTCGGTGGCAACCAGTCGATGAGTGGCAGCAACCTGTTCAGCGGCAGCGAAATTCCGGAAACCGGCTTCAGTCTGGGTCAGACCGTCCGCCATTCGATCTTCGGTGACGGCGTGATCCTCAACTTCGAGGGCGCCGGTGCTCAAGCTCGGGTGCAGGTGAACTTCAGCGAAGGCAGCAAGTGGCTGATGCTGGGTTACGCCAAGCTGGAAGCGATTTAAAAGACCGCCAGAGGTCTAATGTGGGAGCGGGCTTGCTCGCGAAGGACGATCACGCGGTGTTTCTGATGAACCGCGGTGCTGCCTTCGCGAGCAAGCCCGCTCCCACTGGGTTAGACATTGGCCTATGTGAAAGGGAACAAATATGGGCTCAGGCTTCTTTTCCTCCTGGACATTCTGGGCCCTGTTATCGGCGGCATTCGCGGCGATGACCGCCATTTTCGCGAAAGTCGGCATCGAAAACGTCAATTCCGACTTCGCCACCCTGCTGCGGACGATCGTGGTATTGGTCAGCCTGGCCTTGATTTTGTATGCCACGGGCCAATATCAGTCATTGGGATCGATCTCGGCCAAGAGCTACCTGTTCCTGCTGTTGTCGGGCCTGGCCACCGGTGCGTCGTGGATCTGCTATTTCCGCGCACTCAAGGTCGGCCCGGCGTCACTGGTTGCCCCGGTGGACAAACTCAGCGTGGTGCTGGTGGCTGTTCTTGGCGTGGTCCTGCTGGGTGAAAAACTCGACCTGCGCCAATGGGGCGGAATCGGTCTGATCACGGCCGGAGTCGTCATGCTGGCATTACGTCGCTAGGCGAACGTCCTACAGAACTCATCCACTCATCTGACAGATCAAAGTCAAAAGGCCCTATTGCACTGACTGAAGCTGAATGAAACCTGTCAGGCAAAAGCCCGAAACACTCTGCCGCTAGCCAGTAACACTTCAGCTGTGCAACATGGCGCGCGTGCCTTCCACAAATGGGAATTCCCTTTATGAAACGTTTTCTTAGCATCGCCATGGCGTTGTGCATCGGCCTGACGATGAGTCTCGACGTCAATGCCGCCAAGCGCTTCGGTGGTGGCAAAAGCGCAGGCGCTGCGCCGACGCACCAGACCAGCCAGATGGCTCCTTCTTCTCCAGGCATGGGCGGCGCTGCGGCGACCGCTGGTGCTGCCGGTGCCGCTGGCGCCGCTGCCAAGGCCGGTGGCGCTTCGCGCTGGCTCGGCCCTCTGGCCGGTATCGCGGCCGGCGGCCTGCTGGCATCCATGTTCATGGGCGACGGCTTCCAGGGCATGCAGATCTTCGACATCCTGATCATGGCTGTCATTGCATTCCTGGTCTTCCGCTTTATCGCCGCCCGTCGTCGCAAGCAGCAGGAGCATTACGCGCCGGCCGGCCACGCGCCGATGCAACGTGAAGCGTTTGAACAAAAGCCTGCCGGCGGTTCGATCTTCGGTGGTTCGCCAGCGCCTGTTGCCGCTCGTCCAGTGATCAACGCTCCAGCCTGGTTCAACGAAAGAAACTTCGTCGAAGCGGCGCGCAATCACTTCCAGTCCCTGCAACAGCACTGGGACGCCAACGAAATGGACAAGATCGCCGAGTTCGTGACCCCGCAAATGCTGGAGTTCCTCAAGCGTGAGCGTGCCGACCTGGGCGACGGTTTCCAGTCCACCTACATTGATAACCTCAATGTACAACTGGACGGTGTGGATGATCGCGCCGACAAGACCATTGCCACCCTGACCTTCACCGGCGTGTCGAAAACCTCGCGTTTCGACCAGGGCGAAGTCTTCAGCGAAAGCTGGAACATGGAACGTGCACAGGGCGAAAACCAGCCTTGGCTGGTGGCCGGTATCCGCCAGAACGGCTGATCCCGCGCCGCGCTTCACTTGCTGAAAAGAAAACCCCGGCCTCGGCCGGGGTTTTCTATTTCGCGGTTGCATCTATAGCAAGCTACTGTATAAACCGCCCCATATAAACCGCGCCATACAAGCAAGAGGATCCCGGACGTGGAAGAAATCATCGAACAACTGCGTGAAGCCAACGAACCGGTACCGGTCCCCTTGGAATTGCCTGACGAAGACCTGCTGGTCGAAATCGAAGAACAACTGTTCATCGACATTCCGTTTGTCTTCAGAGAGTTTCTGCTGACCGTCAGCGACGTGGTCTACGGTAGCCTGGAGCCGGTCACCGTGACCGATCCGCAATCCCACACCTACCTGCCCGACGTTGCCGCCAACGCCTGGGACGCCGGCGTCGATCGCAGCCTGATCCCGATCTGCCAGGACGGTGACGACTACTACTGCGTCGAAGAGGACGGCACCGTGGTGCTTTGGCAGGCCGAAGAAGAGCTGATCGCCGAAGAAACCTGGGAGTCGGTGTGGCACTGGGCACGGGACGTCTGGCTGGAAAGCTGATCCAGTCAACGCCGCTGGGTGGTCAATGCCCGGACGACTCCTTGTGATTGTCGAGGGTTTCCAGCAACGCCACCTGCATCCGCGTATGCACACGAATGAACCAGCGCCACAACAGCGCCGCCACGGCGGCCGCGACCACGGCGATCAGTACCAGCAACTTGTTGGTCGGCAGAATACTGGCCGACAAGGCTGCCAACAGCAAAAAGATCACCAGCAGCGACAGGATCGGGATCACTTCGGCAATCACCCTGCGCACTCGCTGCGTGTGGCGCCCGGCCATCTCTGGCTTGACGCCCATTTCCGCCAGCAACATCGACAGGGCTTTGAGCTTGCGGTACGCCGCAATCAAAAAAGGCAGCGACAACAATAGCGCCCCACCCCAGATCAATGCCTTCTGCCAGCTCGGGTCGTTGATCCAGCCTTGCACGTAAGTCGACATGCGTTCGGCGAAGTACGCGCCCGAGAAGAAAATCGCGATTACCAAAGCCAGGTTGACCCCGACCTGCAGCAAAATCCTTCTGATCATCGACGCCAGCAACGCCCCCTCCCCCTGAGGCTGGATGCTGCGCAGCCATTCGCCGTACATCCCCAATACCCGTCCCAGGCGTTCCGGCATGACGCTCGCGAGCTTGATCGACAATGGATCAGCCGCGCGAATCAGATAGGGCGTCAGCAAGGTCGTGATCACCGACACTGCCACAGCCACCGGGTATAGAAAGTTACTGGTGACCTGCAACGTCATGCCCAGTGCCGCAATGATGAAAGAGAATTCGCCAATCTGTGAAAGACCCATGCCGACTCTCAGCGAGGTGCGTCCGTCATTACCGGCGATAAATGCACCAAGACCGCAAGACAGCATCTTGCCAAGCACCACGGCTACGGTGATTACGGCGATTGGCCAGGCGTACTGAAGCAGGATCGCCGGATCGAGCATCAGCCCGATGGCGACAAAGAAAATCGCGCTGAAAAGATCTCGAACCGGTTCAATCAAGCGCTCGATTTTCAGCAGTTGCCGGGATTCAGCCATGATCGCGCCGATCAGGAACGCGCCGAGCACCATGCTGTATTCAAGCCTGACCACCAGCAGGCAGAAGCCGAAACACAAGCCCAGCACGGTAATCAGCAGCATTTCGTTGCTCTCGAACCTGGCCACGTAGGCCAGCAACCGCGGCACCATCAGAATGCCGATGACCAATGCGACGATCATGAACAGCGACAGCTTGCCCACCGTAGAAAACACTTCGCCGGAGCTGACCGTACCACTGACAGCGATGCTGGACAGAAGCGCGATGATGCCGATGCCCAGAATGTCTTCGACGATCAGCACACCGAATATCAACTGCGCAAACCGCTCGTTCTTCAACTTCAGATCATTGAGTGCCTTGACGATGATGGTGGTTGAGGAAATCGCCAGGATCGCGCCAAGGAACAGTGAATCCATGGTGTTCCAGTCAAACCAGCGACCGATCTCGTAGCCGATCCAGATCATCAGCACGATTTCCAGGAATGCCGCGATGAAGGCCGTGGCACCGACCTTGAACAACTTGCGCAGGCTGAACTCCAGGCCCAGGCAGAACATCAGGAATATCACCCCGAGTTCGGCCAGGGTCTTGATGGTTTCTTCGTCATGGATCAGGCCGAATGGCGGGGTGTGCGGGCCAATGATGAAACCGGCCACGATATAGCCCAGCACTACCGGTTGTTTCAGGCGATGAAAAACCACTGTCACCACACCTGCGATCAACATGATCACTGCCAGATCCTGAATGAAACTGATGGCATGCATGGCGAGCGGCTCCCTGATTGAAGTTGCCCGACTCACAGACGCAGGAATGGTCTGATTGAGCCGAGAAAAAGTCTGCTTTGCGCGTAGGAAATGTCCCTGTGTCCGGGCTTTTTGCAGGGTAACACCGCGACTTCTGGCAGAAAGGCGGTGCAATATATGGAAACAGATCGATCCGGCGTGACGGCGACTCTGCGCCCGGCGTCCCGATAACTGTTGGTTTGAAAAAACCGCCGAGGCACCCGCAGAGGTGCATCCCTCAAACCTGGCCTTGACCCGTGAGAATGCTATGGAACCCGGAAACGCCCAGCTGTCGATGACGGTATTGATGACCCCTGACATGGCCAACTTCTCTGGCAATGTTCACGGCGGCACCCTGCTCAAATACCTCGACGAAGTGGCCTACGCCTGCGCCAGCCGTTATGCCGGCCGTTATGTGGTGACCCTGTCGGTGGACCAGGTCATTTTCCGTGAGCCGATCCATGTCGGCGAACTGGTGACCTTTCTCGCCTCGGTCAACTACACCGGCAACACCTCCATGGAGGTGGGCATCAAAGTGGTGACCGAGAACATTCGCGAGCGTTCGGTGCGTCACACCAACAGCTGCTTCTTCACCATGGTCGCGGTGGATGACCAGCGTAAACCTGCCCAGGTACCGCCGCTGCAACCGGACAATAGCGAGAGCAAGCGCCGCTTCATCCAGGCTCAGCAGCGCCGGCAGATTCGCCAGGAACTGGAAAAGCGTTATCAGGAGATCAAGGGCGACGCCTGAGTTTGTTCAGTCAGGTTGATGTTGTTATGTAGAGAGCCTTCGCGAGCAAGCCCGCTCCCACATTTGATCATTGGTGTTGCATAGATCCAATGTGGGAGCGGGCTTGCTCGCGAATGGGCTCAACGCTCAATCAGAGGCTGATCGAGGTCGCCTCGAACCGCACCCGCGGATGGGCAATCCGGTCCTGAGCCCGAACCAGTTCCAACTCGTAGCTGGCACAGGCCTGGGTTTCCAGCAGCACTTCATGCACCGCCGACGCCGCGAACTCGAACGCGGCCACCAGGCTGTCACCCAACAGCACACGCGCCAAAAACAGCCCGGACGTCAGATCGCCCACGCCCACCGGCTGACGCGGGAACGCCAGCAACGGGCGCTGCAAATGCCAGCTGCCTTCGGCTGTCACCAGCAGCATCTCGAAGACCTCTGCCGACTTGCCTGGGTAGTCCAGATGCTTGACCAGCACCGCTTTCGGGCCGCGCGCCAGCAATGCACGCGCCATGGCCAGGCAATCGAACAGCGATTGCGGCTTGCGCCCGGAGAAACTGTCCAGCTCCAGCTGGTTCGGGCACATGAAGTCCGCTACGGCGGCAGCCTCCTCCAGCAGAAAATCACTGACTTCCGCCGGAACACTGCAGCCTTTCTCCGGATGCCCCATGACCGGGTCACACAGGTACAGTGCCTTGGGGTTCATCGACTTGATCCGCGCCACACCCGTCAGGATCGCCCGGCCCTGGGCCGCACTGCCGAGGTAACCGGAGAGCACCGCATCGCAGTTGCCCAGCTCGCCAATCGCCGCGATACCTTCGACCAGCTCAGGTATCTGGTGCGGTGCCAGCACTTCACCGGCCCACTGACCGTACTGGGTGTGATTGGAGAACTGCACGGTGTTGAGCGGCCAGACATTCACCCCGACCCGTTGCATCGGGAAAACCGCGGCACTGTTGCCGGCGTGACCGAATACCACGTGGGACTGGATAGCGAGCAAATGCGGTGTACGTTTCATGCGGTGGATTTCCGTAAAACGATTGAAATTCTAGCCGCGCAGTATGCGACTAAACGCAGCCTGTACGACAGACCAGCGACGCAGTTAAGCTGACACTATCTTGTTGGAGCACCCTGTTGATGCTGACCCTTGGAAATATATTCGTGCTGATGCTGTTCGCCACTGCCGGCGCATGGCTATGGCACAACCATGGCTTGCGCGAGCGCGCGCTGGAGCGGGTCAAGCAGCATTGCACCAAGCTCGGGATCGAATTGCTGGACGGCAACGTGGCGTTGAAAAGAATCGCGTTCATCAGGGATGCCAGTGGTCGGCGACGCTTGGCCCGTGTGTATAACTTCGAATTCACCGTGACCGGCGAAACCCGCCACAACGGCACCATCACCCAGTTCGGCGCGCACAGCGCACAGATTGAACTGGCGCCCTACCCGGTCCCATTCGACGAAACCGAACCGGTGGTCGATGTGGTAAAGCCTCGCGCAGAAGTGATCGAGCTGAGCCAGTGGCGTCAGGAACATACCAAGTGGCGGCCGTGAGCCGTTAAGCCGATTCGCCTCGGCACGTTGCCAGCTCACGCTGCAACCGCTGCGCATCCTGGGGTTCACTGAAAATCAGCTCGATGCGTGAATCCTGCCGCCACTCGCTGGGCTGCCAGTCCAGCACCGAGTTATCCACCGCGTTCGCCGAGATCCATCCGTGGGTACTGTGGATAACCAGCTTCGCCCGCCTCCAGTCAAGGCCTTCAAGCCACCGGCCAACCAGCGCGGCATCAAATACCTGGCTTGGGTGCCAACGCCAACCGATGCTCCAGCCGTCGTCCTGTTCCTGACTCAAACAAATGGGCAACGCGGGATCGCTCCAGACCGCCGGCAACTGCGCCAATCCCTTGGGCACGACGAAGTTATCCACACCTTCCCGCGCTTTGGCATTCAGCCCCGGCAACTCGCTCAAGGGTAATACCGCCTGTTGCGTCCAGCACAGAGGGGTCGGCGGCAATAGCGCGGCGATTCGCTGGCGACTGTCGTCCTCGAGACCTTCAGACTTGTTCAGCAGTAACAGTCCCGCATGGCTCAGCGCCTGTTGTTGTGCATCCGGCAACGGTTTGCCCGCGGCGAGCGCCTGGGCGTCCAGCACCAGCACACAAGGCTGGACAGCCAGTACACCTTGCCACGGCGCTTCGCTCAATTGCCTGAGCAACTGCGCCGGATGCCCCAAGCCCGAGGGTTCGATGAACAGCCGATCCGGTTGCGCCTTGCGCAACAAACGCCCAAGGCCAATCTGAAAGGGTGCACCGTTGACGCAACACAGGCAGCCTCCGGCCACTTCACCCAGTGCGATACCATCGGCGTCCCGGGTCAGTAGCGCAGCATCGAGACCGATCTGGCCAAACTCGTTGATCAACACCGCCCACCGCTCGCCTGCCGGGCGCTGGGCCAACAGGTGCTTGATCAGGCTGGTCTTGCCGGCGCCCAACGGACCGGCAATGACATGAGTGGGGATATTCTGCAGCATGGTCGATGATTTCTGAGGAGGTGATGGATGCGGTTGATTGGCTTGTCGTTGCTCCTGGCACTCGTTTCAGGCGAGGCGCTTGCCCAGGCCTGTGTGGTGCACAGCCAGGCCGAGCGGCTTGATGTCCAGGTTTGCCAGCAGAACCGCAACATCCCGCCAAAACTCTTCGCCGATGGCTTCTGCCAGCCGAACCTGGCGGGGCAGAAAGTCGATGTGCAGTATGTCGATCAATGCCCCGGCGGCGCATTTGGCATCTGCAGCAACGCCCAAGTCGCCAATATGCCCTACCGCCAGGATATTCACTATTACGGCGTTGCCACCGACGCGGCATATTTGCAGCCGTACTGCGAGGCCCAGAGCCAGGGCACCTGGCTCAAGCCTTGAAGCGCCATCAGAGGATCAGGCCGCTTCTTCGTACCAAGGGCCGAACGGATCAGGCAGCAAACGCCAGCCCTCTACACCTAACGCCATTTCCTCATCGGTCAGCAGGCAGGCGTCCAGTTCGGCGGTGAGCTGCGTGAAGTCGATGTGCTGACCGATGAACACCAGTTCCTGACGACAATCCCCGCTGTCGGCGGTCCAGTTCTTCATGATCCCGGTGGTACTTTCTTCGTCCTGCGGCCATTGATTTTTCGGTACGAAACGCCACCAGCGTCCGGCAAAACCATAGCGCATCAATCCACCGGCCTGGGACCAGCTGCCGGCGTCCATATGCTTGCTCGCCAGCCAGAAAAAGCCCTTTGAACGCAACAGCTTGCCATTGTCCCAGGGGCCGTCGATGAAGTTGAAGAAACGCTGTGGATGGAACGGCCGACGTGCCCGGTAAGCGCTGGAAGCAATGCCGTATTCTTCGGTTTCCGGCACGTGCTCCCCGCGCAGCTCCTGCAACCATCCCGGCGCCTGGGCAGCCTTTTCGAAGTCAAAACGACCGGTGTTGAGGATTTTATCCAAGGGGATTTCGCCCATCGTCATCGGAATGATGTCCGCCCGGGCGTTGAGCCGCTCGAGGATGGCGATCAGTTCCTCGCGTTCGTGGCTGCTGATCAAGTCGATCTTGCTGAGCAAAATCACATCGGCAAACTCGACCTGCTCGATCAACAGATCGGTAATCGAACGTTCGTCTTCTTCGCCAAGTGTTTCTCCCCGGGAAGCCAGGCTTTCGGCAGCCTGGTAATCGAGCAGGAAGTTCATGCCGTCGACCACCGTGACCATGGTGTCGAGACGTGCGATGTCGTTGAGGCTCTGGCCGTTTTCATCGCGAAAGGTGAAGGTTTCCGCCACCGGCAGGGGTTCGGAAATGCCGGTTGATTCGATCAGCAGATAGTCAAAGCGACCCTCCCTGGCGAGTTGGCTCACCTCCTCGAGCAAGTCTTCACGTAACGTACAGCAAATACACCCGTTGCTCATTTCCACCAACCGTTCTTCAGCCCGATTAAGGCTGACATCACGCTGGACTTCGGTGCCATCTACGTTGATTTCGCTCATATCATTGACGATGACCGCAACCCGCAAACCATCGCGATTACGTAGTATGTAATTAAGAAGTGTACTTTTTCCGGCACCAAGAAAGCCGGAGAGAACGGTCACGGGGAGTCGATTGGACATCTGCATATTCCTCACAGGGATGCCCGGTCGCTGTGCCGGGCTTACATAATGTTATACTGTAACAATGCAAATAAACCATCCCCTCTTGCCCGGCCGGGTAAAGGACAGGATGCTGAACGTCGCTTCCGACGTGAGAAAGCCCATGCGCAACGCCCTGAAAACTGCACTGTTCATGCTTTCCCTGCTGGTGGCTGCCGACGCGATGGCCCAGGTCCCGAGCCTGGCCAGGTGCACCCGCAGCGCCAACCTGCTGGCCTGCGTGGACGCGGATGGCAACGCCTACAGCGTCAACACCGCCGGAAACACAATCTATCTGCGGGGCTTCGAAATGACTGGAAAGCGCCATTGGGTGCAGACCAACAGCCGCTACGGTCAGCTGGTGTTTTTCACCGGCATCGCTTCCGATGGCGAGGCCTGGGTTGGCTACAACCAGCGCGTCGGATGGACCACGATCAACCGGTTTTCGAGTTCCGGTGGTAGCAGCGCGAAGTTCACCTGCAACCGGATCACTGGCTGTTAGGCCCGCACCGGCCAAAAACAGGCTAAGCACAAGGCGCCTGGGTATGACGAAGACCTGCCCATGAAAAAAAGCATCGTTGATTTGATTGATATACTATAACATCTCAAAACAACCTCCACGATGGACCTGCTCATGAATGCGCTGACTCTGCCGGATATCGCCACGCAGGCCTCACGCCAAGCCCTGCCACTGGAGTGGGTGGGCATGTGCGGTATTGCTCTTCCCGTTTTGTTTGATGGCCAACGCTTGAATGCAAAGGCTGATGCGGGCGTGAGCCTCGACGATGGCAATGCGCGCGGCATTCACATGTCACGGCTCTATCTGGCGCTTGAATTGCTGGAGCATGAAAGCCTTTCACCGGCTTTATTGCGGCGGGTTTTGCAGCGTTTTCTTGAGAGTCATGAAGGTCTGTCCAGCAGTGCACACTTAACCATTCACGCCGAAGTGCTGCTGAAAAGACCGGCGCTGATCAGTCCATTGGCAGGCTGGAAAAGCTATCCGCTGAGTATCGAAGCGCGTTTGAAAAACGCGATGTTCCACGTGGAACTAAAAATCGACGTGCCTTATTCCTCAACCTGTCCGTGCTCAGCAGCCCTTTCTCGGCAGTTGATACAGCAGCAATTCGTCGATGATTTCGCCAACAAGTCACTGCAACACGCTGACGTTTTAGCGTGGCTCGGCTCCACGAACGGCATCGTCGCCACCCCGCACAGTCAACGCAGCAGCGCACAGTTGCGCGTACGGCTGGCTGACTTCCTGGATGAGTTGCCTCTGATCGCCATCATCAACGACGCCGAAGCCGCACTCGGCACAGCCGTTCAAACAGCCGTAAAACGCGCCGACGAACAGGCCTTCGCCCTGGCCAATGGTCAGAACCTGATGTTCTGCGAAGACGCCGCACGCCGTTTGAACGCGGCCCTGAAACGCTCCACAGGCATCAATGCCTTCCACATTCGTGTGATCCACACCGAAAGCCTGCACGCCCACGACGCCGTTGCCGAGAGCCGTTTCAACTGGGACAACCTCAACACCCTGTACAACGGGTTGAGCAAGCCATGATCCGCAAGAATCCTTCCGGAGATTTACCGCTGATTGCCGAGTCGGCCTACGTCGACAAGACGGCAATCATTTGCGGCAAAGTGGTGATCGGCGAGAACGTGTTCGTCGGGCCCTACGCAGTGATCCGAGCTGACGAAGTCGACGAGTCGGGCGACATGCAGCCGATCACCATAGGCGCCAATTCGAACATCCAGGATGGCGTGGTGATCCACTCCAAATCCGGTGCGGCGGTGACCATTGGCGAGTTCAGTTCCATCGCCCACCGCTCGATCGTGCATGGCCCCTGCACCGTGGGTAATCGGGTGTTCATCGGCTTCAACAGTGTGCTGTTCAATTGTGTGGTCGGTGACGGTTGCGTGGTACGGCACAACTCGGTGGTCGACGGGCGTGACCTGCCTGAAGCCTTCTACGTGCCCTCCACCACTCGGATCGGCCCCACCACCGACCTCTCACAATACCCGCCGGTAAGCGTCAGTGCTTCGGAGTTTTCCGAAGACGTGGCGCGCACCAACGTCGATCTGGTGCGCGGCTATAAAGCCCTGCAAAACGAGTTCTGACCATGAGCAACGTGCTGATTGCCAATGCCCGACGGGTGAACACACCGATACAAATTGCCTGGCAAGACAAAGGTCTTAATGACAACGGCCAGCAATTAGCACTAGGTTTATCCGATAACGCTCGTTAGCAGCACCCGAGTACGCCGACCATGATCCAGATCACTCTGTCCGATGGTTCATTGCGTGAATACGACCAACCGCTCTCCGTGCACGAGTTGGCCGCCAGCATCGGCCCCGAACTGGCCAGCGCGGCCGTAGCGGGCCGTGTCGATGGTGTACTGGTGGACTGCGAATACATGATCGAGGCGGATGCCAGGGTCAGTATTGTCACCCCCCGCGAGCCGGACGGACTGGAGATCCTGCGCCGCTCCTGTGCCTTGATGCTGGCCATGGCGGTCAAGCAACTCTACCCGCATGCGCAAATGCGTGCGGGAAGGGAGTTGGGCGATGGTTTCTTTTACGAGTTTGTCGTCGAGCGTCCGCTGACTCCGGCTGACCTGCCCCTTATCGAAGCGCGCATGCAGTCACTGGCAGCGACCAATCACTCGATACGCCGTCGGCCACCGCGCGAGGAGGTGTCGATGTACCGTCTGGGGGACACCGAATACCAGAGCCATGGACCGCACGTCCCCACCACCAAAGTCTTGCAGGCATTTGCCCTCGATCACATCAGCGGCACGTTGCAACAACGGATCTATGGCACATGCTGGTCCAGCCATCAGGAACTGCAGCACTGGAGCCTTCCACCCCATGTGGTCGTCGTCAGCATGGATGACCGCCAGACGACTTATGCACAGGCGGTGACCGAATCCTTGCGCCAAAGGGGGGTGCGCGCAAGGGCTGACCTGCGCAACGAAAAAGTCCACTTCAAGATTCGCCAGCACAGCCGGACCGTGCCGTACCTGGTGGTGGTCGGCGAAAAAGAACAGGCCGGAGGGTTTGTCAGTGTGCGCAGCCGAACGGGGGAGGATTTTGGCCGGATGGCTGTCGAGGCGGCGTGTGAGTGGTTGAGTCAGTCGGGGTTATAGGGAGGCTGGATGGACGCCTTCGTCGGATCGCCGCCCGGAGCAAGCCCGCTCCCACACTGGATCTGTGTCGTTCACAAATCCAGTGTGGGAGCGGGCTTGCTCGCGAAGCTTTTAAGCTCTTGGCTTCACCGTACCGCAATCCTGCCCCAACCAGACGGCGCGGGATTCAAGGCTGCCCTTCTGCTGAATGCCGGTGGCGTTGAACGTCCCATTGACCTTGGTGGTGAACTCGCGGTCACTGAGGAATGTCGCCACGCCGGCACCTTGGGCTCTCGGGCAGCTGAAGCGGAATTTCCACTGGTTGCCTGAGCGGTCGGTGATTTCCTGCTTGCAGCCCGACTGCGGATCGGTCAGCGGAATGTTATCGGTCTTGACCTGCTCTGGCGTCAGGCACGCCCGGATCCCTTTGCCTCCCATGGTGATCCCCTGTTTTTCCAGCTGCGCGCGCTGCTCAGGGGTCATCTGGCTCTGGAGCTGACCGAGGATCAATTGCAGGTCCGGCATATTCTGCTCATCGACCTTCATGTTGCTCGTGGTCAGCTCCCACAATCCCGGTTGCAGCATTTGCGCGTGAGCCGCCACAGGAAGTGCCAAACCCAGTGCCATGGCCAAACCCAGCAGACGAACGTTCATCGAGTAACTCCTGATCAGTAGTGGCCGTTAGACGTCAGCCGCAGGCTTCGGTTCATGGGCCAATTAATTAGCGACATTCTGCACGGAACATGGTCTGTTAAGCACTGAATCTTCAGGAGCAAGGCAGCCCCATGGATTATTTCGGACCGCATATTTTCGGTTATACCATCGCCCTGTTGCACTCGCTGGGGATGATCGCGGCCATCCACGCCGTGTTGACCGTCCGTACTGCCCAAGGCTCCATCGCCTGGGCCCTTTCGCTATTTTTCATCCCTTACCTCACGCTGATCCCGTACCTGGTGTTTGGCCGTAGCACCTTCGACGGCTATATCAAGGCCCGGCGGCAGGCCAACGAGCAAATGCGCAAGGCTGTTTCCGAACTAAACTGGCGACCTTGGGTAGAAGAAGCCCTCACCGCCCGCGCTTCCTCGGCGTACGCCTCACTCAGAGCGATGCCGAAGCTGGGACACATGCCGTGCCTGGCCAATAACGAGACGCGGCTGTTGATCAACGGTCAGTCGACATTCGAGGCCATTTTCGAGGCGATCAGCCAGGCGAAAGCAGCCGTCTTGATCCAGTTTTTCATCGTTCACGACGACCGCCTCGGCCAACGCCTGCAAACCCTGCTGTTGAAGAAAGCCGCCGAGGGCGTGGCGATTTACCTGTTGTATGACCGGATCGGCAGCCACTCCCTGCCCCATAGCTACGTGCAGGCCTTGCGTGATGGCGGAGTCGAGGTCAAAGCCTTCGCCACCCGCAGTGGCTGGCTCAATCGCTTTCAGGTGAATTTTCGCAACCACCGCAAGATTGTGGTGGTGGACGGCATACTCGGTTTCGTCGGCGGGCATAACGTCGGTGACGAATACATGGGCGAGAAACCGCCCCTGGCCCCTTGGCGCGATACCCACGTGCAAGTACGCGGGCCGGTGGTGGCCTGCATGCAGGAGTCTTTCGCCGAAGACTGGTTCTGGGTGGCTCGTGCACTGCCGCCGCTGATCCTGCCCGAGGTTTATCCGGAAGACGGCGTGCTCTGCCAGTTGCTCGCCAGCGGGCCGGCCGATGCCTACGAAACCTGTTCGTTGTTCTTTGTCGAGGCCATCCATGCCGCGACCGAGCGAGTCTGGATTACCAGCCCGTATTTCATCCCCGACGAAGCCGTGTTCGCGGCATTGCGCCTGGCAGTCCTGCGCGGAGTGGATGTGCGTCTGTTGTTGCCGTCGCGGCCGGACCATCGAATCGTCTACGCTGCCTCCAGCCTCTACGCCTTCGAAGCCGTGCGCGCCGGTGTGCGGGTGTTCCGATACGAACCCGGGTTCCTGCATCAGAAAGTGGTGTTGATCGACAGCGAAATCAGCGCCATCGGCAGCGCCAACATGGACAACCGTTCGTTCCGGCTGAATTTCGAAGTGATGTTGTTGACCGTCGACCGCGCATTTGCTGCTGAGGTGGAGCAGATGCTCAACGATGACTTTGCCATCGCCCACGAAATCGCCAAGGAAGAAGGCCGGGAGACCCGCCGCGTTCAACAGCTCGGCATGCGAGTCGCCCGGCTGATTTCACCGATTCTTTAAAGGTAGATATCGTCCCGGGTCCATGGCAGTTCATGACTGCCATCGGCGTGGGCCTTCACGGCGAGAATCTGGTGCAGGTTGATCCAGCCGCGGGCGAACGCGTAGGCACAACCGGCCAGGTACAGCCGCCAGATACGCAGGGCTTGTTCCGGTACCAGTTTGGAGGCCGCTTCGAGATTGTCTTCGAGGCGTTCGCTCCAGTGATCGAGCGTACGGGCGTAGTGCAGGCGCAAGCTTTCGACGTCGACGATTTCCAGCCCGGCCTCACTGATTTCCGCAGAAATCATCGACAGGTGCGGCAGCTCGCCGTTGGGGAACACGTACTT
Organism: Pseudomonas sp. Pseusp49; assembly: GCF_059491875.1. Taxonomy (NCBI): domain Bacteria; kingdom Pseudomonadati; phylum Pseudomonadota; class Gammaproteobacteria; order Pseudomonadales; family Pseudomonadaceae; genus Pseudomonas; species Pseudomonas sp. Pseusp49. The sequence goes on from NZ_CP168514.1 coordinate 6,707,586, forward strand.
CTCGATGAACTCACCGGCACCGCGTCCCACCGGACGGCCATCGGTGTACTTGGCGGTGATCCCGTGGTTCATTACCAACCCGCCCTCTTTCACCGCGCCGAACAAGGTATTGCAGTACTCGGCAAGATTGGCGTGGCCGACGTGTTCGAACATGCCGACGCTGACCACTTTGTCGAATCGGCCATCCTGCGGCAGATCTCGATAGTCGAGCAATTGCAGTTCGACCAGGTCTTCCAGGCCCTCCGCTTTTACGCGCTCCCGGGCCAGGGCCAACTGCTCCTTGCTGAGGGTGATACCGAACACTTTCGCGCCAAACTCCCGCGCCGCGTAACGCGCCAACCCGCCCCACCCGCACCCCACATCCAGCAGATACTCGCCGGGCTGCAGGCGCAGCTTGCGGCACAGATGACGGAACTTGGCTTGCTGGGCCTGCTCGAGGCTTTCGCTGCCGGTCTCGAAGTAAGCGCAGGAATACGCCATGTCGCTGTCGAGCCACAGCTGATAGAACGCGTTGGAAAGGTCGTAGTGGTAGGAAATCGCCTTGGCGTCCGTCTCTTTGTCGTGGACCGTACGGACAGGCTGATTGTCATCGTCTTCGTCCAGCAGCGCCTGGCTCCATTCATCACAGACGCGGATCACGTCGCTGATGGAGCCTTCGAGTTCCAGTTTGCCTTCGACAAAAGCAGCACCGAGGGCATCCAGGCTTGGATGGGTAAACTGGGAGACCATTTGCGGGTCCTTGACCACAATCGTGACGCTGGGCGTCGGCCCCAGATTGAATTCATGGCCGTCCCAGAGTCTCAGGCGAAGCGGTAACTGCAGATTCTGTAAGGCCGGTGGAAGTTGCGCGAGCATGGAGAATCCCCCTTGTTTCAGACGTCTGATCAGAGGGTAGACCATCCTTGAAAAATAGCTGGCTATCGAATTAATAGCCGTTTTCAATGATTCGCGACGCCTGAACCTGCCGCCGCGAACGCAAAAAAATGATGTGCCCTCACTTCCAATGACTACACACCACGCTGACAGTTCTAAAAATTTGAAGACGCGTAATCACCCGGTCTAGAGCATTCGCCTTCAGACTTCGTCCTTGAGTTTGAGCAATGGCTCCTGAAATCGCAGCAATCGACCGGCATTGCCCAGGACCAGCAAGGTGCTGAGGTTATGCAACAACGCTGCAATCATCGCCCCGGCAGCGCCGAGCCAGCCGAACGCAGCGAAGGCCACAATGGCCAGGGTCCAGCCCAGCCCGATGATCACATTGACCTGCAATGTCTGGCGGCATTGGCGACTCAGGCGCACGCAGGTGCCCAGGCGACGCAGGTCACTGCCGATCAGCACGATGTCGGCCGATGCCAGGGCGATGTCTGCACCGCCCGCGCCCATGGCTACACCGACCACACCCGCCTTGAGGGCCAGTGAATCATTGATGCCATCGCCGACCACCATCGGCCGGAAGCCGCTGTCGATTTCCTTGAGCACGCGGTTGAGTTTGTCTTCGGGCAGAACTTGCGCTTCGACGTTACTGATTCCGACATCCCGGGCGAGCGTCTGTGCGACGCTGTGTCGATCGCCGGTGAGCAACAACTGGCGACCCAGACCCAGTTCACGCAACTCACCCAAGGCAAACTGCGCCTCGGGTTTTACGCTGTCGGCCAGCAACAGCCAGGCAAGAAAATCCCCGTTGAGCGCCAGCCCGGCAATCGGACCATCGTGATCGGGAACCGCCGTTGTACTTATGCCCAGTTGTGCGAACAACTCCGGCCGGCCGAGCGCCGCTTCGCCCTGCCCGGTCATCGCCACCACACCAAGTCCCTGGCGTTCATGAATGTCGGTCAGCAGCAGAAAATCTTCCTGGGCCACCAACCCCGCGAGGGCGCGGCTGACCGGATGACTGCTGGCCGAGCCGAGGCTCGCCGCCAGCGTCAGGACGTGGCTGCGATCCTCCAGCGGGCTGTCGATGGATTGCAGGCGCAAGGTGCCGAAGGTCAGCGTCCCAGTCTTGTCGACCACCAGCGAGGTGAGGTCCGCCAACTCTTCGAGGAACGCAGAACTGCGGATCAGAATCCCGTGGCGTGCCGCTACCGCCACACCCGCAATCGCCGTGGCCGGCGCCGACAACACCAGCGCACAAGGACAAGCCGCCACCAACACCGCGAGCATCGCCTGGGCGTTGTTGGTGATGAACCAGGTTACGGCCGCCAGCAGCAACACCAGCACCATGTAGCTGCCGGCATAGCGCTCGAGCAAGCGGGTAATGGGCGGCTTCGAACGCTCGGCGTTTTGCATCAAGGCAATCACTTTGCCGAGGGTCGACTCATGGCCGGTGCGGGTCACTTCGATTCGCAACAGACCATCGAGGTTGATCGCGCCACCGAACACCGACATGCCGACACCGGCCTCCATCGGTACCGATTCGCCGGTAATGGAGGCGGTGTCCAGACTGGCCTGGCCGGACAACACCCGGCCATCCGCGGGTACCCGGTCCCCGGCGCGCACCTCGACCCGATCGCCGGCCTTGAGCGTGCCGTTGTCGACTTCGATGATGGAGCCGTCCGCCTGAATCTTTCGCGCATGGCTGCGGGTCAGTTTGCCGAGGGCGTGAATCGCCTCCTGCGAACCGATCACGCTGCGCTCCTCCAGCACGTGGCCAAAGATCATGATGATCGGCAACAGGGCCGCCGTCAGCAGATCCCCGGTAGCCCAGGCACCCAGCATGGCCAGGGCAATCAATTGATCAGTGATGCCGTGCAGGCTTGGATAACGCAGGCTGTACCAGGCCGAGCGCATGACCGGTACAGCAACCAGCAACGAAGCAAACCCCAGCAGCAACTGACTGACACCGGTCTGCTCCGGCGCCAGCCAACGCCAGATCAGGCCTAGCGCAAGCAGGCCCAATGCGAGCATGGCCAGGGTCAACTGGCGCGCGGCGCGGCGTTGTTCAGCCGAAGACAACAGGCTCGGTGCGACGGCGGTTTGAGCGGTCATTGTGCAGCTCCCTGAATGATCAGGCGGGAATCGTCTTTGGGATCGACCGTGGTGACTGAACCGGCCTGGCCAAGAATTTTCGGCATGCGCTCGCGATAAATGCGCAACAGCATCTGCGGGTCGACACCTTGCTGCCGGGCCTTGGCCAGGCTCAACACGGTAGCCGTATCGGCAGACGCTTTGGCCAGCCGCTCACTCGCCTGGGCATGGGCCACTTGCAGCGTACGGTCGGCTTGCTCGTTGGCGGCTTGCGTCAGCTTCTCGGCTTCGGTGCGCGCGTTGGCAACGGCCTTGTCGGCTTGCTGGCTGGCGGTCAGAACCGCGTTGAAAGCGTTCACCGCAGGACTGGGCAAACTCGATTGCACATCGACCCGTGCCACTTCGATCCCCAAGCCTTGCCCTGTTGCAGCAAGTTCGGCCAGCCGTTGATTGATGCCCTGCACCAGATCACCGCGCAAGCGCTCGCGTCGTTCCGCCGCCTGGCTATCGGCACCGATCAGTTCCGGACGAGCGACCAGAATGGTGTCCAGATCCCGTGCGGCCGTGAGCGCCAGTGCGCTGCGGGTCACCAGCCGATCCAGAGCCGGCAACACATGTTCGCCCTGAAGCACAAACGCATAGGGCTCGGTGACCTTGTAGAAAACCCGCACATCGAGTTGCACCACGCCGGCGTCACCCGTTAACAGATAGCCGGAGCCTGCGAGGGCATCGCTGATGGGCGTAGCAAAACTGGCCACACGATCAGCCTGCGTCGCGGCATCACTGCGCAACAGACTTTCCACTCGACGCTCGATCACCCGATCCGCCGCCGGCAACAAAATCACTTGCTCGAAGGGTTGCGGCCAAGCCAGAAGCAGCCCGGCATTCTGAATCCGATCCAGCGCACCGAAATGCAAAACCACGGCACGATTTTGTGGATCAATCTGCCGCACATTGGAAAACGCCCAGGCCAAAGCCGCCAATACCGTCACCGCGTACAGGGCAATAAACGCCAGTCGCCCGGCCTGAATCCAGGGGCTGCTCAACTCATTTGTTCCACGTGGAACCAAACTCATGGCTGCGATCCGGACTTGTTGTCGAGGCTCGGCGGACCGTCGACCAACACCCGAAACGGTGCGGCGTCGGTGCGCAGAATCAGCTTGGTCCCCGGTGTCACCACCGTGCCCAGGGTGTCGAGTGAGCGCAGCAAGTTGTAAAGCTGCGGCGACTGCGCATAGGCGCGACCATAAATCTGCGCCGCTTCGACGCGCGATTGCGCTTCGATATCTGCCGCTTTCACTGTGGCATCAGCCTGCACAATTCGCGCATCACGTTCAGCGGCGGAGCGAATTTGAGCGGCTTCACGCTTGCCGACGGCCGTGCGTTCAGTGGCGATGGTTTCACGCTCGGCGCGCATCCGGTCGACGGTCGCGGTGAGCGTTACCGAAGGCAGCGTCAGTCGTTCGATACCGACCTGCAACACGCGCACGCCATAAGTGGTGAGCAACTGCTGATCGATTTGCTTGCGCAGTTGCGCTTCGAAATCGGCGATGCGTACCTGACTGGCATCGGTATTGACCAGGTTCGCCAGATCAAAACTGCTGGCGGTGGTCTCCAGTGCAGAGCCGACAAAGGTACGAATCTGCCGCGCCGCCTCATCAGGCTGGTTCTGCACCGCCCGCATGAAACGTTGCACATTGTCCGGATCGCCCTGCACCTGCCACGCCACATAGGCCTGGACGATGATGCGCAAACCGTCCCGGGTGCCGACATCCTGCAAACCGCTGGACGTGGTGCGCAGTCGCAGATCCACCGGGATCGCCGCCTCGAACGGTGCCGGCCAGCGCCAGCCCAGCCCCGGCTCCAGCAAGACCCGTGAAGGGTTGCCGAAGCGCGTGATCACCGTGGCCTCCCCCGAACGCACCTGCACCAGGCTCGCGGCGGCGACGGCAAACGCCACCAGCAATGCCGCCCAGCCCATGCGGCGCCACGGAAATGGACCGGCCTCTTGCGGGTCGCCGTGGTGATGATGGTGATGGCCGTGGTGGTGATGCCCGCCATGGCCGTGATCGTGGCCGCTATGGTCATCGTGATCGTGCGTCTGGGACTGGCTCAATTGGCGGCTCCTGGCTGAGCGGTTTTACGCGACGGCGCGGGGTCTACCGGCAGCGTGAAAGTACGGAGGTCGATGGTCGGCGCATTGCTGCTGCCGCCCAGGCGATGATCGAGCACCAGCAATCTGGCGTTGGCCAAACCCTGGGACAACTGACTGAAATACTGCTCCAGCACAAAGGCCTGGCCAGCGCTGGCATAGGCTTTCTGCTCGGCGTTGAATTTCAGGTCCGCAGCCTGAGCGCCCGCATTGATTTCACGGGCGCTGGCCGTCGCCTGATCGCGGGCGATGCTGGCCTGCAACTGCGCCTGGTGAGTGGCTTCGGCGGCGGCACCGCGTTCACGGGCAATCAAGGCTTGCGCCCCAATCTGCGCCGCTTGCACGCCGTGATAGGCGTTGGCGGCACCGGCCGGCGGGTGAATCGCCTCGACCACCGTGGCGAGAATCTCCACGCCGCTGTCGAGTTTTTTCAGGTCCGCCTGGACGGCACGGCCGATTTCTTCCGCCAGCCCTACCCTGTCCTCACCCAGTAAACCGTCGAGTGTGCGCGAAGCAAAATCGTGGACCAGGATTCGGCTGGCCGTGCTGCGAATCAACATCGGCACATCGGCACTGTTATAGGTCGCGGCCAATGCCGCCTCATCGCTCAGACCGATGCGATAGACGAAGCGCACATCCATGTTGACGATCTGAAAGCTCTGCCTGTCGGCTCGACTGCTGGCGATCACCTGGGATTTGTCGTTCACATGGCTGGCGTCCCACAGGCGATTGGCAATTGCCGGGGCCGGGCCTTCGGCAGGGTCGGCCTGGGCAGGGTTGGTGGTCTCGCCAACACTGGTGGCCAACTCATGAACCACGCCATTCTCGACGCTCAACACCCGGCCCAATGGCCAAGGCAGGCCTAGATGCAAACCGGGGCCAAACACCTCCACCGGCTTGCCGAATCGTTCATAGATGCCACGCCCTTGCAGCGCAATTTCGTGAATGCCCGTCAGCGACCAGCCAACCAGCGTAACCACCCCAAAAACCGGCAGTAACGCCCGACGCATGTAAGTAAAAGCCCAGATCTGCCGCAGATCTATACCGAAGCGGTTGTGTAATTCGTGCTGCAACGCCAGCAATGGTTGTGGTGGCCAGCGCAGCATGTCGGCGACAAAGCTGCGCGCCAGCAGCTCCGGTTCTAGGCGTTCGTGGCGCGGACTGAATAATGACAACACCGCACGCAGCAACAATTCTGCCGCCACCAGCCCCGGCAACAGTCCGGACAACACCGCCAGGCGTACGGGCCATATCGAGGATTCATCGGCAAACAACAGAGAAAACGCAGCGAGTAGCAGGCTGATGATCGGCACACGGGTCAATTGCGCCAACGCGGCGGCCTCAGGCCATTGCGCGGTGTTTTCCTGCGCCAGATGACGCTCCATCACCAACAGGCCGAAGGCCAATAGCAATGAGCATGCCGCCCCGACAGTGGCCGCCAGCCCCAGTGCTGCCGGGGGCAACGAAAGGTCCCAGGCCTGTTCGACGCCCATTACTGCCAACAATACCCAACCGCCAAGCCACAGCGTCGGGGCGCCAATTTGCCCGAGCAGCTTGTGCGATTGCCGACTGATCCGCTCCAGCAAACGTTCATACCAGCCCAAAGGCTCGGCAGATTCGTCGACAACGACCACCGGCGCCACGGGATTCATGGCGCGGGCACGCCATTGGGCGACCCACCAGGCCGATTGCAAGCCCGCCATCAGCACCACAAACGCTGTACTCAGATTCAGCAACAACGCTGGCCACAACGTTTTCGAGGCGAACAGCGCGGCAAAAAACGCCAGCAACGCACCCACGGTGGCGAGTACGCCCGCACCCATGGCGAACTGGCGCAAACGCCGCCCTTGAATGAACGCCTGCTGAAAGCGCGGCAATCCGGCCAGCGGCGTTTCATCAACATCGAGATCGACTTGCATACCACCCCAGAGCGTCTTCGCTTACCGGACAATTCGTTACGATATAACGGAAATAGTGAAATTTCCGTATTCAAGCGCGCTATCTAAAGATGCCCAACCTGTCGCTAACCTGAAGCCTTGACCGAAAGGTTGTGGCGCCCATATATTACGCCTGTAATATTATTCAGGAACTACTTTTACCCATCCCCTTTCGATCCAGGAGTACATTCATGAGCACTTATGACGTCGTGATACTCGGCGGTGGCCCCGGCGGTTACAACGCGGCGATCCGCGCCGGACAACTGGGTCTGAAGGCGGCCTGCGTGGAAGGGCGCGCCACACTCGGCGGCACCTGCCTGAATGTCGGCTGCATGCCATCCAAGGCATTGCTGCATGCCTCCGAACTGTACGACGCGGCCATGGGCGCGGAATTCGCCAACCTGGGGATCGACGTCAAGCCCAGCCTCAACCTCGCCCAGATGATGAAGCAAAAGGATGAAAGCGTTACCGGACTGACCAAGGGCATCGAGTTTCTTTTCCGCAAGAATAAAGTCGACTGGATCAAGGGCTGGGGCCACATAGACGGCCCGGGCAAAGTCACGGTGACCGACAGCGCCGGCGGCAAGACCGAACTGAGTGCCAGGGACATCATCATCGCCACCGGTTCCGAGCCCACTCCCCTGCCCGGCGTGGACATCGATAACAAGCGCATCCTCGACTCCACCGGCGCCCTGGCGCTGACCGAGGTGCCCAGGCATCTGGTGGTGATCGGCGCCGGCGTGATCGGCCTTGAGCTGGGTTCGGTATGGCGGCGCCTGGGGGCGCAGGTGACGGTGGTCGAGTTCCTTGACCGGATCTGCCCCGGCGTGGACATCGAAGCCGGCAAAACCCTGCAACGCTCCCTGAGCAAGCAAGGCTTGAGCTTCAAATTGAGTTCGAAAGTGACCAGCGCCACCTCCTCCGCCACCGGTGTACAGCTCAGCATCGAGCCTGCCGCAGGCGGCACTGCCGAGTTGCTGGAAGCGGATTATGTATTGGTGGCCATCGGGCGCCGACCTTATACACAGGGCCTGGGCCTGGAGAACGTCGGCCTCGCCACGGACAAGCGCGGCATGCTCGCCAACAAGGGACATCGTACCGAAGCCGCGGGGGTCTGGGTGATTGGTGACGTGACCTCCGGCCCCATGCTCGCGCACAAGGCCGAGGACGAAGCCATGGCCTGCGTCGAACAGATGGTCGGCAAGGCTGGCGAGGTCAACTACAACCTGATTCCCAGCGTGGTCTACACCAAGCCGGAGCTGGCCAGCGTTGGCAAGACCGAGGAGCAGCTCAAGGCTGAAGGCAGGGCGTACAAGGTGGGCAAATTTCCGTTCACCGCCAACAGCCGGGCGAAGATCAACCATGAAACCGAAGGCTTCGCCAAAGTGCTGGCCGATGAGCGCACGGACGAAATCCTCGGCGTGCATCTGGTCGGCCCGAGCGTCAGTGAAATGATCGGCGAGTATTGCGTGGCCATGGAATTCAGCGCCTCGGCCGAAGACATCGCCCTGACCTGCCACCCACACCCGACCCGCTCCGAGGCGTTGCGCCAGGCGGCGATGAATGTGGAGGGGATGGCGACTCAGATGTAAGACTTGAAGCGTTGCAGTGACTGATCTATCGCCTTCGCGAGCAAGCCCGCTCCCACAGGTACAGCGCACCCCCTGTGGGAGCGGGCTTGCTCGCGAATCAGGCGACTCGGTTTAGAGCGGCAAATGCTCCAGCGGCAACGCCCCCGGCGACTTCACCGTATGAATCGCAAAATTGCTGCGGATGTCGCTCACCCCCGGCAGCTTCAGCAAACGCCCGGTGAGAAACCGGTCATAGGCACGCAAGTCCGGCACCACCACCTGCAGCAGAAAATCCGACTCCCCTGATACCAGGAACGCCGAAATCACCTCGGGCAATGCCGTCACCGCCAGGCGAAAGGCTTCGGCCTGTTCGTCGTTATGGCGCTCGACCTTGACCCCGACAAACACCGTCAGCCCCAACCCCACTTCGTCGCGATCCAGATTGGCCTGATAGCCGCGAATCACCCCCGCCTCTTCAAGCATCCGAACCCGGCGCAAGCACGGCGATGCCGACAGGCCGATCTCGTCTGCCAGTTGCACATTGCTCAGGCGGCCGTCCCGTTGCAGTGCGGCGAGAATCTTGCGGTCGTAGGCGTCGAGTTTCATGGCTTGGCAGATTCCGATGGTACATGCGAAAGAAAGTGGCAGATTATGCCAATACAGCCGCCGATAGAAGCTGACAACGCAAGCACCTGCCCTGCCCTCCGGCCCTAGACTGGCACTACCGAATCGACAACGAATGGGGGTGCAACGTGGACGGACTCTGGATGTTTTTCATGGCGCTGGCGGTGGTCTATCTGTTGCCGGGGCCTGACATGATCTTGCTGTTGCAGACGGGTGCCCGCCAGGGCAAAGGCGCCGCGCTGGCCACCGCCGTGGGGTTGGGCATCGCCCGGGGTTGTCATGTGGGATTGGCGGCGCTGGGGCTGGCGGCGCTGTTCAGGGCGGCACCCTGGACCTTCGATGTGGTGCGCCTGGCCGGCGCCGCGTACCTGTTGTGGATCGGCATTCAGTGCCTGCGGACGACGATGCTGCCTAGCCTCGGCAGCGCCGACAAAACCGGCGAAAAACCGCGCTGGAGCATATCCATACGGCGCGGATTGCTGACCAACCTGCTCAACCCCAAGGCATTGTTGTTCTGCTCGGTGCTGCTGCCGCAATTCATCAACCCACAAGCCGGGCCGGTGCTCGGACAGTTTGCGACCCTGGGCGTGGTGCTGGTCGGTGTCGGTCTGCTGTTCGACAGCGCTTACGCCCTGATCGGCGCGGCACTCGGCCGTTGGCTGCAACGCAGCCCTTCAGCCCAGCGCCTGCAACAATGGTTGTTCGGCAGCCTGTTGATCGGTTTCGCCGTGCGGCTGACCTTTGTGCAACAGGCTTGAACCTCACGGCGCCTTGCGGCGGCGACGCTTGAACAGCCACAGCGCGGCTGCCGCTAACGCCAGTACGCTACCGACCTGCAACGGCGTCTTGTACGGGTGCAAGGCCGAACGCGCCGCGTCGGTGACTTGAGTCACGTAGCGCTTGTCGGCGTTCTCGAAGTCGGGGTACGGACACTGGTGGCCGAAGTCGGCGGCCCATTCCACGTAAGGCCCTTCTTTGACGTAACGCTGATAAATCGCACGTTGCTCCTCAAGGCTGCTGTTCCACCCCGAGGCCTCGCACAGCACCGCCGCAAACGCCTGACTGGTGTGAGGCAAGTTATCCGCCGCCCTGCTCGCCAGCGCCGTGGCCACGAAGCGATAGTGATAACGCTGATCGGGCTGGGCGGCGCTGGCCTGCTGACGTTTCACTTCGTCCTCGGCCATCAATGGACCGACCTTGAGTTCGGCGTTTTCAAGGATGTAATTGCCGCCGAACGTGGCGTAATCCGGCGCCATTTCGTAGCCCAGAATATCCATGCCCCACTCACGCGCCGTCCAGGCGGCATTGAACAATGCAGCGGCCCGACGGGTCGGCCACCAGGCTGAATCTGCCGCCTGGCGTTGCTCGCCGTACAACCTGGCCTTGTGCCGCAAGCCGTCATTATCGAAGTACGCCAGCGCTTGCTCGTAATGGCCTTCGCGCAACAAACGCCGCCCCAGCAGATTGCGCAGGCTCGCCGCTACCGGCAAGGGCACGTAGTTATCACGTTCCTGTTGGCTGAGCGGTGGCGGGGCCGGCACTTGCGTGTCGACGTAGTGCTTGAGTTCTTCGAGGGTCAACACGCGTTCGGCAACGGTGGCGGCGTCGAACCAGTAAATGCTTTGGCTGCGATATAGCTGATCGAAGGCTTGCAGGTAATCCCCGCGCTGCAGAGCGAGGATCGCACTTTCACCCTCGACCCGGCATTTGGGCTGGAGCGTTTCGTAATCGTAGTCCGGGGTCCGCCGCTCGCCCCAGGACTCATTCTGCGGAAAGGCCTGGGCCGCTTTGGCATAGGCTGCGGCGGCTGCGTTTTTATCGCCGTCGCGCACCGCCAGTTTTGCCCGCAGCCACCAGGCCAACCCGCCATCGCCGGCATGCTCGAGGAACGCCTTGGCGCTGGCGTAATCGCCCTGTTGATAATTCATCGCCGCCAGGCGGTCGGCGTTTTCGAGACTGCCGCGCGTGCTGTTTTGCAACAGCTTGATCATTTTCTGTTCGTTCGGTGGTTGCTCGCCAAACGACCAGCCCAAGCGGCTGATCAAGGACGCCGTCACCAACTGCTGCACGGGCTGGCCCTTGAGCAACTCGGCCACTTGATCCTCCGGCAGCGTCATCAGGTCCGCCATCAACAGCTTCAACGAGGAATAGCCCACCGCGGAGCCGTGCAGATTCTGCGTGGCGTACAGCTCGATGGCTCGGTTCCAGTCGCCGGCAGTGCGCGCGACCCGGGCTTCTTCGCCGAGGCTGGCGACACCCAGTTCCAGCGGATCGCTGAAGCCGTCGATGCTCAGTTGCCGGGTTTGCTCGAAGGCCTTTGCCGATTGTTCGAGCAGATCCGGTGCCGCACCGGCTTCGGCACTCATGGCGAACAACGCGCGCCCCAGCGAGTAAGCCGCCCAGGTGCTGCGCGAAGCCCGTTGCTCGGCGGGCAAGGCCAGCACTTTCTTGAAATACCCGGCGGCCAAGGCATTATCACCCGCGCCAAATGCCACGGCGCCCGCCAGGTACCACCTGAGCTCGGGCGGCAGTTGCGCGCCTTCGGTTTCAACCTGATGGGCATCCGTCAGGCCGCGCAGGTGTTTCACCTGTACTTGTTGCTCTGCGGAAAGTCCCGCCTGCTCGGCCTGATCCCGTAGCGCTACCGCGTCAGCTTGATCGCTGTAGTCGGCGCCAGCAGTGACGTTCTTCAAGCCGTTGATGGCGTGGCCGAGGCGGCTGATTTCAAAGCTGAAGTTGCCTTCGGGCAGTTCCGCCAGCGACTGGCCACGGTTATCCAGCAGGCGCATGGGGAAGTCCGGGCCGCAGGCCAGCGCCGAGCCCAGCGGCAGGCTGAGGCTCAGGCAAAGCAAATGACGCGGCCAGTTACGGGTGAACATTCGAACCTCCTTGATCAATGTGTGCGCAGCGAGCCCAACCGATGGCACGCTGTCCGCCGGCCGGAATCCGGCCATCGCGCAGGCGGGTGAAGGTAAGCAGATCCGGTCGCTGTTGCAACGCGTAACCGGCCAAGGCATCCGCCCCGTCACAGCCGCTGACGGCGAGTGTCAGGCGTTCGGGCCAGGCGCTGTCGAGGTTGCCCTGGTTGCTGATGCCGATGTCATAGAGCCCATTGTCGGCCGAGAGTTGCAGCGTCAACTGACTGTCGAGGACATCAGCACGCGCCACGGCGCGCAAGGTGGTCAGGCTCCAGGCCCGGCGGTCGTTGGCCAATGGCAGGCGAAACCAGATCAGGCCCGCCAGATGCTCGGGTGGATCACGCAGTTCGGTGCCGAGGGTGCGCAGTGACTGCGGATCGGCGAGTAATTCCCGGCGCAGGCCTTCGCGCTCCAGCGTCACTTCGCTTTCCACAACCGGTGCGCCCTCCGCCGACGGCAGCAACGCCACGCCATAAGCCGGCAGCGCCAGATAGAACGGTTTTGTCGTGACGCGGCTCCAGGCCTTCGCCCATTGCCGGGCCTGATCGGCATCAAACAAGCCACGACGCGGATCGCTCACCGCGTGCACCTGCAACACGCTGCTGTCGACTGTGGATAACAATGCCGGCAGTTCGCGACTGTCGAGCCAGGACGGCAGCGCCGTGATGCTCAGCGGCAGCGAAGTCGGCAATGCTTCACGCAGATGCGCGAGAAATTCGCGGTACGAAGGTAGCCGGGCATTGCCGGCATCGTGGTCGATTTCCACGCCGGCGAGGTTCAACCCTTGCCCCTGCCAATCGCTGATCACCTGGCGGATCTGCGCGGTAACCTCTTCCTGATCGAGTGCCTTGAGCTGCCCATCCAGGCGCACCACCGCAATCACCGGCCGACCATCGCGCCTGAGCAATACCGGGTCGATGCGGGCACGGCTCCAGCCGGCATTGGGGAAGGCCTGCAAGGCCAGCACCCGTAACGTTGAAAAGTCGGCACGGCTGTCCCTGAGCGCGGCGTCGTGGGCCGGCGTCCATTGCCGCTGCCAGACGTAGAGTTGCTGATCCAGCGGCGGTGCGTCGTGCCTTTCGCATCCGGCGGTCAGCACCAGCGCCAGCAGCAAGGCGATCGAGCGAGTGAAAAAAACCATTGAAACGCCTGTTCCTGAAATGCAGAAAGGGCCGCAAACCTTGTGGGAGCGGGCTTGCTCGCGAAGGCGGTGTGTCAGCAACGTTGATGTTGACTGACGCGACGCCTTCGCGAGCAAGCCCGCTCCCACAAGGTCAGGGGCTTGACCGAATGGCCTTAGCCTCTGCGGCCCTTTTTCGTTCTGCCCCTACCCTACCCAGCCATCGACCGGCGGGCAATGTTCACGGGTAATCTTCCTTCAGATATCGAGCACCAACGGTTGCGTTCCCTGCGCCGGAATCGCACAGCAAATCAGCACCTGTCCGTCATCCGGCACCTCCGCCGGTGGCAGCGGGTAATGCACCTGACCGCTGACCAGGCGCGTCTTGCAAGTGCCGCAGGAGCCGCCGCGACAGCTGAATTCCGGGCGCAGGCCACGGCTTTCCGCCAACTCCAGCAAACTGCCGCCCTCCGGTTGCCAGCGCGCTTCCTTGGCCGAGCGCTGGAACACCACGGGCACCGACGTGGTGGCGGCCGGTGGTTGCTCGATGACCACCGCATCGGGGTCCGGACGCCGGCGCAAGGTGGACGGGCCGAAGGTTTCGGCGTGAATCCGCGAGTCGCGAATGTCCAGCTCGCGCAAGCCGTCGTACAGCGCCTGGGTAAAACTTCCGGGGCCACAGACGACAAAGTCCGGCTGATCGTAGTCCTCGACGGTCAGAAGCTCCTTGAGCAGCGCGACATCGATCCGCCCACTGCGGTCGAAGTCCGAGCCTTGCACCGCCTCGGCTTCCGGCTGGCTCAGCAGACGCACCACCCGCACCGCGTCACCGGCGTCTTCGAGCAAGCGATCCAGTTCGCCGCGAAACGGCTGGTCGGCCAGCGTGCGCGAGCTCTGGATAAACCACGTCGGGCGGATACGCCGGGTGCGCAATCCCTGGTAAACCACCTCGCGCAGCATCGACAGCAGCGGCGTGATGCCCACCCCGGCCGCCAGCAACACCAATGGCCGACGCTCATGGGGCGCCACGGTGAAATGCCCTTGCGGCGCCCGCGCCTCCAACAGGTCGCCGACCCGAATCCGCTCATGCAAATGGGTAGAGACCCGCCCGTCACGCTTCACACTGATGCGGAAAAAATCATCGGACGGTGCGCTCGATAAACTGTACGTGCGGATGTGCACTTCACCGTCAATGTTGAAGCGCAGGGGCAAATGCTGCCCGGCCTGGAAAAGCGGTAATCCGGCTCCGTCGGCGGGCTCCAGATAAATCGAGCGAATGCTGTGGCTTTGCGCTTCAATGCGCGTCACCCGCAACGGCCGCCATTGATCGCCCAGGGCTTTGGCCTGCAAACGCGCCGCGGCCTGCTCCCAGGTGCCGGTGAGCAAACTGGTGGGTGATACGCCGTCGAAGCGCCAGCGCAATGCCAGGGCAGCCGGGCGACGTACGACGTGTTCGACATCGATTGTCCACAGGCGCTCGGCTCCCTGGAACGCTTCGACCTGCGGGCCATCGAGAATGATTTCGGTGCGCCCGCTGAGCTGCAGCAAGTCACCGGTATTGAAATCGATGAACAACAACCCGGCCCGGGGATTGAGCAGCAGGTTGCCCAAGGTGTTGAAATGCAGGTTGCCGGCGAAGTCCGGAATGGTCAGGCGATTGCCTTCCACGCGTACGAAACCGGTCTGACCGCCACGGTGCGATACATCCACCGAGCGCTCGCCGTCGACCTCCACATAACTGGCAACGAAGAACGTGTCCGCCTCGGCGATCATGGCCTTGGCTGCGTCATCCAGTCCGTTGAAGTGTTGCGCGACGCGCGTCGCAGGGTCGGCCAGCGGCACCGAACGAAACTGGCGCAACTGAATGTACTGCGGGCAATTGCCGAAGGACTGATCCACCGTCACCGCGAAACCGCCGGTCGTCATGGCACGCACATGTCCATTGATGCGGTTGCGCCGGCGGGTATGCAACTCGATACCCAACAAGCCGATGGCCGTGCCGTCACTCAACTGCGCGGGATCATCAAAGGCAGGCAGGCTGCTGAACTGCAACAAGCCAGGTGCTGGCGAGTGTGCGAATCCGGGCTGGCCTTCTAGGATGCTGGCCCAGGGATGACCGTCGGCATCTACCGCTCCGTACAGCATGAACGGCAACTGCTGATAGAAGGTGCGGTGCTGGTCCGGCATCTCGCTGCGAATCACCTTACGACCGAAAATCTCCATTCGTTCGGCAACGCCTACATGCGCCTGCAATTGTTTCTCGCCGGCATGCCAGGGTGAACGGTCCATACGGCTTCTCCCTTGCGCCACTGGCGCAGATCGGGGCGGCCCGGCAACACCGGGCCGCGAGCATCAGGCAGTTTTTTGCAGGCCGGCGACGGTGCGCGGCATGCCGACAAAACCTGGCAAGGCTTCGATACGGGCCAGCCACGCGCGAATATTGCGGTACTCATCCAGCGACACATTGCCCTCCGGCGCATGGGCGATGTAGCTGTAGGCGGCGACGTCGGCAATCGTCGGCTCAGTGCCGACCAGATACGCTGTATCGGCCAGTTCGTGATCGATCACCTTGAGCACGGTATGCGCGTAGGCAATCAC
Source organism: Pseudomonas sp. Pseusp49 (assembly GCF_059491875.1). Lineage (NCBI taxonomy): Bacteria > Pseudomonadati > Pseudomonadota > Gammaproteobacteria > Pseudomonadales > Pseudomonadaceae > Pseudomonas > Pseudomonas sp. Pseusp49. The sequence goes on from NZ_CP168514.1 coordinate 6,723,470, forward strand.
TTCTTCAGCGTTGTAAGGTGCACCAAATACAGTGATCAACCTGGCCCGGGCCGGACCGAAGGCAATCGGGCCGGCGGCCACCGACAACCAGCGCTGGACGTTGGCCGCCCCCTCCGGATCAGCCGGCAGCCAACGGCCGTTGCCGTACTTTTGCGCTAGATACACCAGAATCGCGTTGGAGTCGGCCAATACCACACCCTCGTCATCAATCACCGGCACCTGACCGAATGCATTGAGCGCCAGGAACGCCGGTTGCTTGTGTTCGCCCTTGGCGAGGTCAACGAAGATCAATTCGGTCGGCAATTTCAGCAGGGACAGCATCAACTCGACACGATGCGCGTGGCCGGAACGTGGGAAGTTGTAGAGTTTGATCGCTTGCATGGTCGACACCTCGGGTCAGTGGTGCTGCTCAGGAAGACCAGCGCCGGTGGGTCGTATCTTCTACTCCCAAGCAAAACAACAGAATCACCAGCAAACGCAATCCATTATTTCACTGTATGAAACAATTCAACGCTCGAGCGCCGGGTGCTCGCGCAGCGTCTTCACCGCGAAATCCACAAAACTGCGCACCCGGGCAGGGGCTTTGCGCCCGCCCTGATAGAGCACGTGGATGGGCAATGGCGGCAGTTCGAAGTCAGCCAGAACAATCTCCAGCTCACCGGCGGCCACCTTGCTCGCCACTTGATAAGACAGCACCCGCGTGAACCCCAACCCCAGACTGGCTGCCGTGATGGCCGCCTGATTCGCTGTCACCACCAGTCGCGGTTCAGCCCGCACACTCAGGGTTTCGCCGTCTTCAATAAATGGCCAACTCCTGAGTTGGCCAATGGCCGATGTCGCAATGATCGGTGCCTGAGCCAGTTCCTGTGGATGCCTGGGCCGACCATGGCTGGCCAGAAACTGAGGCGAGGCGCAGATCACCCGCCGAACCTCACCCACGCGGATTGCATGCTGATTGCTGTCAGGCAGCTCGCCGATACGGATGGCCACATCGACGCCCTCCTCGACCACGCTCACCACCCGGTCCACCAGCAGCGCGTTGATAGAGACCTCGGGGTATTGCGTCAGGTAGCTCACCATCAGCGGCGTGACAAACAGCTCGCCAAACAACACCGGTGCGGTGATGGTCAGTTGCCCACGAGGATGGATATGGCTGCCTGCTGCCGAGTCCTCGGCTTCCTGCACCTCGGCGAGAATTCTCCGACAGTCCTCCAGATATCGCTGACCGGCCTCACTCAAATACACGCTGCGCGTCGTACGCGTGAGCAATTGCGTGCCAATCCGTTGCTCCAGCGCCGCCACCGCTCGGGTGACACTGGCCGCCGACAGACCCAAACGCCGCGCCGCCGCCGAAAAACCCTGTTCCTGGGCGACGGCAGCGAAGACCTGCATTTCCTGGAAGCGGTCCATGGGCATGTCCTCATTTCAAATAAATAAATCGCAACCGAAGACCGGGATGTTAAACGCGAGCGCCCAACAACATAGTTGGGCACCCGACCATCAACTAAATCAACGGGCTACTGCACTCTAGCGCCTCCACCGTAAAAACGAAGCGTGGCACACACCTCAAAGAGTGGAGCGGGGATTTTTGATAATTAATGAGGGTTATTTTCTTGCGACGGATGCGACTGTCCGCAATGATCCGGCCCCGCCCGCTGAAGCGGCTAATGCCGGACCGGGAAAAAGCGTCTTTGGCTCCACTCCCTACTCGCTTCCGGCATGGGTTCATCAGCGGACACTATCCACAGCGGCAGAATTGCAGCCTGCGTAATCAGGCGGAATATTCGACTGCTCCTATACTACAAACCACCCTGTTACCTATTGAGTTTTAGTAGGTACCTCGTTGAATTTTCCCTACATGAAAGAAGGCGTTAGTTGTTGACGCTGGAACGACGGTCCATCGATCCCGCTTTCAAGATTCACCGGTAGGGAAGAATGAACTTCAACTGGCTGGCTAACCTGGTGACACCGCAAGGAGTTCGAAAATGTTGCGCACTAACATTTCCGCTAGAGCACTGTCCGGGGGTTTGCTCGATGTACTGATACGCGCCGGGCTGATTACGGTGCTGGTACTGTTCTGCTTCCAGATCTTCCACCCCTTCCTCAACCTCATGCTCTGGGCACTGATTCTGGCGATCACCCTGTATCCCCTGCATGCGCTGATCAAGCGCAAGGTAGTCAACAAGGACGGTCGTGCCGCCACCCTGATCGTGGTGGTTGCCCTGGCCTTGCTGATGGTGCCGATCTACCTGCTGGGCACCTCGATCAGTGAATCGATCCAGGGCACCCTGGCGATCCTCAAGTCCGATACGTTGCATATTCCGCTACCCAGCGAAAAAATCGCGTCCCTGCCACTTGTTGGCCAGCCGCTCTACGACTACTGGATGCAGGCCGCCACCAACATGAGCAGCGTGCTCATGAAGCTGATGCCCTATATCAAGTCCATCGGCCTGACCTTGCTGGGCAAAATGGCCGACGTTGGTGTGGGTTTTCTGTTGTTCATCGGCGCCCTGATCATTGCCGGCGTGTTCATGGCCTATGGCGAAAACGGCGAAAGAAGCGCCCTGGCCATCACCTCGCGCCTTTCCGGACCGGAGCGCGGCCCACGCATCACCGAGCTCTGCACCGCAACCATCCGCGCGGTGGCCCAGGGCGTGGTCGGCATCGCGTTCATTCAGATGTTGCTGGTCGGCGTGGGCTTCGTGCTCATGGGCGTCCCCGGTGCCGGGCTGCTGGCGATGGTTGCGCTGCTGATGGGGATCATGCAATTGCCGGTGCTGCTGGTGACCCTTCCGGTGATCGCTTATGTCTTCGCCACCGATGGCACCACCTTGGGCACCATCGTGTTTGGCATCTATAGCCTTATCGCCGGGATGGCCGACAACGTCCTCAAGCCGTTGATGCTTGGCCGCGGCGTCGATGTCCCCATGCCGGTGATTCTGATTGGCGCCCTGGGCGGCATGGTCAGTGGCGGTTTCATTGGTTTGTTCATCGGCCCGGTAGCGCTGGCGGTGGGCTACCAGTTGTTCTGGCAATGGGTCCAGGACCAACCGTCTGCCGAGCTACTGAACGAAACACCAGAGATCGAGGCGTTGAACGAGACACCGCACATCGAGGCCATGAACGATCAGCGTCCCCTCTGAGGAGTTTGCGCTTGATGCCACGTCCTGCTCGCATCAGCCGGCTGCTGCTCTGTGGGACCGCCTTGCTGGGGGGCTGCGTGCAACTGGGCCCGGATTTCCAATCGCCGGCCCAGCCCTGGGTCGATCACTGGAACAGCCCGGCCCTGGAGCTCGCCGGCCAACAACACGCGCAACCTGACAGCCGCCAATGGTGGCGCGTGTTTAACGACCCGGTGCTGGACCACTTGATGGCCGAAGCCGATGCCCACAACCCCGACCTGCAGGTCGCAGGCCTGCGGGTCATGGAATCGAGAGCGCAATTGGGCATCGCCCTGAGTGGACGCTACCCGCAATTGCAGCAGGCCAGCGCGGACAGCCTGTACCTGAACCGTCGACAATCGGGCGGCGCCAACCCCCAGGACACGCATTTCTGGCAACACAGCGTCGGCTTCGATATTGGTTGGGAGCTGGATTTCTGGGGTCGTTTCAGCCGTGCCATCGAGTCGGCCGACGCGTCCTGGTTCGCCGCCCAGGCCAACTATGAAAATGCCCTGGTGCTGTTGCACGCGCAGCTGGCGCAAAACTACTACGCCCTGCGCACCGCCGAGGCACGCCTGGCCATCGCCCGCAGTAACGCCGCCTTGCAAAAACGCAGCTACGAGATCACCGAGCGCCTGTTCAAAAGCGGGGCCGAGGCCGAACTCGACCTGCAACAGGCCAAGACCCAGTACCTGGGCACCTTGAGTACCATCCCGGATTTCGAGAGCCAAGTGGCGAGCTTGCGAAATGCGTTGTCCACCCTGACCGGCCAGCCACCCGGCTCCATCCCAAACCTGGATCGCAACACCGGGGTGGTGCCCTTGCTCGATACGGCGGTGCTGCAGGATGTACCGGCGAATCTGCTGGTGCGGCGTCCCGATGTTCGTGCGGCCGAGCTGCAAGTGGCGGCGCAGTCGGCGTTGATCGGTGTGGCCGAGACTGACCTGTACCCCTCCATCAGCCTGTTGGGCAGCATCGTCTGGTCTGCCAGCTCGCTCAACGGTGCATCCAATACCCTCGACATGGTGGCCGGTCCCAGCCTGCGCTGGAATATCTTCGACCATGGCCGGATCACCAACAACGTCCGCGTTCAGGATGCGCGCTTGCAGCAGTTGATCGTTATCTACCAGGACAGCGTACGCCAGGCTGCACGGGAGGCAGACGATGCCGCTACCGGTTTGATCAAGGCGCTGGAGCGCGACCGGATCCTCAGCGATGCATCGGTGGCCGCCGAACGTTCGGTGACCCTGGCCAATGCCCAGTACCGCGAAGGCTATTCGGATTTCCAGCGCGTACTGGATGCCCAGCGCGCCCTGTTTGCCCAGCAGGATATCTACCTGGTCAACCGTGGCACCGCCGTCAACAGCCTGATCGCCCTGTACAAGGCGCTGGGCGGTGGCTGGTACAGCGACCAGCCGATGATCGACCCGGCCACCCGCCAACAGATGCAACAACGGACCGATTGGGGCGACCTGCTCGACGAACCGAAGGAAAATGCCCATGACTGACAGCCCACAATCGGCCGCCGAGAACACCTCGGCACCCGCCGCCGACCCGGCCAGAAAAGCCATCAACTGGGTAGTACTGCTGATCATCCTGAGCCTGGTCTGGTACCTGATGGCCGACCGTTACACGCCCTACACACAACAGGCACGGGTACAGGCCTTCATTGTGCCGGTGGCAGCCGAGGTATCCGGCCGGGTGACCAAGGTGCACGTGCGCAACAACCAGGACGTCAAGGCTGGCGAATTGCTGTTCGAAGTCAATCCGGAGCAGTACCAGATTGCCGTCGATCGCGCCCGCGCCGACCTTGAGTCGACCCGTCGCCAGGTGGGCGCCAACACCGCTGGCGTCGACTCCAAGCTGGCGTCCCTGCGCGCATCCCAGGCCAATGAACTCAAGGCTCGCCAGGATAGCCAGCGGCTTGAGCGGCTGTATCGCGAAGACCCGGGCACCATCTCGCTGCGCCGCCTCGAAATCTCCCGCGCCACCCTGGAAGAGTCCATCAGTCAGGTCGCCGCGGCCAAGGCCGAAGTGCAACGGGCGCGGGAACAACAAGGCGGTAACGAAAACGAAAACGCCCAGCTGCTCAGCGCCGCCAGCAACCTCGAAAAAGCCGAGCTGGACTTGAGCAATACCAAAGTCCACGCGCGCTCGGCCGGCCTGATCACCGATCTGCGCACCGATGTCGGCCAGTTCGCCGCCGCCGGTGCGCCGGTGATGACCCTGATCGCCATCCATGACGTGTGGATCAGCGCCGACATGACCGAAAACAATCTCGGCAGTGTCCAGCCCGGGACGCCGGTGTCCATCGTCCTCGATGCCCTGCCAGGGAAAATCTACAAAGGCCATGTGCGCAGCGTCGGCTACGGCGTCGATATCGGCCAGACCACCCAGCCGGGCAGCCTGCCGAAAGTGGAGAACAGCCGCGACTGGCTACGCCCGGCCCAGCGCTTTCCGGTCATCATCGAGTTCGAACCCGGTGAGTTGACCGGTCCACAAGGCATCCGCTCCGGCGGACAGGCCGAAGTCATGGCCTTTCCGAGCGAAGGCAACCCGTTGAATGTTCTTGGGCGCGTGTTTCTGCGCCTGATGAGCTGGATGTCCTATGCGTATTGAGCGCCCGGCCCGGGTCCAGCGCGCGCTGCGCCTGGGCTTCGGTACGGCGCTGTGCCTGGCGGCGAGCTTCGGTCTGGCCCTGCCCATCCCGTTCCTCGCACCGATGCTGGCGCTGATGATGCTGGCAGCGATGAACCGGCCGTTGCCGTTCAAGGCCAGCCTGGGTCTGATCCTGATCCTGATGTTGACCACCGGGACCGGCCTGCTGCTGATCCCCCTGCTGCGTTACTACCCGTTCAGTGGCGTGTTGCTGGTCGGACTGTGCCTGTTCATGGCGTTCGGTTACGGCCTGCGCGGTGGCAACCCGCTGGTGGCGACATTCCTGGTGGTAGGCCTGACCTTGATCAGTGCCGCCGGAACCGCTGAATTCGCCCTGGCGCTCGAGGTAATAGTGGCTCTGGTCAAGGGACTGTTCCTGGCCGTCACGACGCTGACCATCAGCCATTGGCTGTTTCCCGACCCCGCCAGCGCCCCACCGGCCAAGCCCGGCCCGAACCTTACGCCCAGCGAAAGCAGCTGGCTGGCGCTACGGGCCACGCTGGTGGTGCTGCCGACGTTCCTGCTGGCCATGATCGACCCGGCCAGCTATCTGCCGATCATCATGAAAGCCGTCAGCCTCGGCCAACAGAGCTGCGCAACCAGCGCCCGCAGCGCCGGCCAGGAATTGCTCGGCTCAACCCTGCTCGGCGGCTTGATGGCGATCCTTTTCTGGTGCGCGCTGAGCCTGTTCGTGAATCTGTGGATGTTTTTTCTGTGGATGCTGCTGTTCGGTTTACTGGCGGCCAGAAAACTCTACGGCCTGGCCAGAACCCGACAACCACCGAGTTTCTGGCTAAACAGTATGGCGACCCTGATCATTCTGCTCGGCCAATCGGTACAGGACAGCGCGGCAGGCAAGGACGTCTACACCGCCTTCGCCATCCGCATGGGGCTGTTCATACTGGTGACTTTGTATGCCTGTTTGATGGTGTATTTGCTGGACACGCGGCGGCAACGGCGAATTACGCTCTCCTAGAAACAGAAAAACCCCCTGAAGAGGGGGTTTTTCGTTGTGGATAACTTATTCCACAGTAACCGACTTCGCCAGGTTGCGCGGCTGGTCGACGTCGGTGCCCTTGAGCACAGCGACGTAGTACGACAACAGCTGCAGCGGGATGGTGTAGAGGATCGGCGACAGGATGTCGTGGATGTGCGGCATGTGCACCACGTGGGTGCCTTCACCGTTGGTCATGCCGGCCTTCTCGTCAGCGAAGACGATCAACTGGCCACCGCGGGCGCGGACTTCCTGGAGGTTGGACTTCAACTTCTCCAGCAGCTCGTTGTTCGGCGCCACGGTCACGACTGGCATGTCGTTATCCACAAGCGCCAACGGGCCGTGTTTCAGCTCGCCGGCCGGGTAGGCTTCGGCGTGGATGTAGGAGATTTCCTTGAGTTTGAGTGCGCCTTCCATCGCTACCGGGAACTGCGCGCCACGACCGAGGAACAGCGTGTGGTTTTTCTCGGCGAACAGCTCGGAGATTTTTTCCACAGTGCTGTCCATGGCCAGCGCTTCGCCCAGGCGGGTTGGCAAACGACGCAGTTCTTCGACCAGGGTCGCTTCTACGTCTTTGGCCAAGGTGCCACGAACCTGGCCCAGGGAAAGCGTCAGCAACAACAGGCCGACCAATTGCGTGGTGAAGGCTTTGGTCGAGGCCACGCCGATTTCGCGGCCGGCCTGGGTCAACAGGGTCAGGTCGGACTCACGCACCAGCGAGCTGATGCCGACGTTGCAGATCGCCAGGCTGGCGAGGAAGCCCAGCTCCTTGGCGTTGCGCAGAGCGGCCAGGGTGTCGGCAGTTTCGCCGGACTGGGAAATGGTCACGAACAAGGTGTCGGGCTGCACCACCACCTTGCGGTAGCGGAATTCGCTGGCGACTTCGACCTGGCAAGGAATGCCGGCCAGCTCTTCGAGCCAGTAACGCGCGACCATGCCGGCGTGGTAACTGGTGCCACACGCGACGATCTGTACGTTACGCACTTTGGCGAACAGCTCGGCCGCCTGTGGGCCGAATGCCTGTACCAGTACCTGGTTCTGGCTCAGGCGACCTTCCAGAGTGCGCTGCACCACGGACGGTTGCTCGTGGATTTCCTTGAGCATGAAATGGCGGAACTCGCCCTTTTCAGCGGCTTCGGCGCCATCACGGTACTGCACGGATTCGCGCTCGACAGCCTGGCCGTCAACGTCCCAGATCTGCACGCTGTCGCGGCGGATTTCGGCGATATCGCCTTCTTCCAGGTACATGAAGCGGTCAGTGACCTGACGCAGGGCCAACTGGTCGGAGGCCAGGAAGTTTTCCCCAAGGCCCAGGCCGATCACCAGCGGGCTGCCGCTGCGGGCCGCGACCAGGCGATCGGGTTGCTTGGCGCTGATCACTGCCAGGCCGTAAGCACCGTGCAGCTCTTTGACGGTCGCCTTGAGGGCCACGGTCAGGTCGCTCAGATCCTTGAGTTTGTGGTTCAGCAGGTGGGCGATGACTTCGGTGTCGGTGTCCGAGGTGAACACATAACCCAGGGCCTTGAGTTGTTCGCGCAGGGCTTCGTGGTTTTCGATGATGCCGTTGTGCACCACGGCCAGGTCACCGGAGAAATGCGGGTGGGCATTGCGCTCGCACGGTGCGCCGTGGGTAGCCCAGCGGGTGTGGGCGATGCCCAGGCGACCAACCAGCGGCTCGGTGGTCAATGCCTGCTCCAGCTCACTGACCTTGCCCGGGCGACGCAGGCGCTCGAGTTTTTCATCATTGGTGTAGACCGCCACGCCAGCGCTGTCATACCCACGGTATTCGAGGCGTTTCAGGCCTTCGACGAGGATGGCGGTGATATTACGTTCTGCGACTGCGCCGACAATTCCACACATGTTATTTCTCCTGACTGACAGCCGCGCATATCAAATTGATGCCGCGGGCCTGAATCTGATCGCGAGCCTCGAGCGGCAGGCGTTCATCGGTAATAAGGGTATGGACGCTGCTCCAGGGCAGCTCCAGGTTGGGAATCTTGCGGCCGATCTTGTCGGCCTCCACCATCACGACCACTTCACGGGCGACTTCGGCCATGACCCGGCTCAGTCCGAGCAGTTCATTGAAGGTGGTTGTACCGCGAACCAGATCGATGCCATCGGCACCGATAAACAGCTGGTCGAAATCGTAGGAGCGTAGTACCTGCTCGGCAACCTGGCCCTGGAAGGACTCGGAGTGCGGGTCCCAGGTGCCACCGGTCATCAACAGCACCGGTTCGTGCTCAAGTTCGCTCAAGGCATTGGCGACATGCAGCGAGTTGGTCATCACCACCAGGCCGGGTTGCTGGCCGAGTTCCGGGATCATGGAAGCGGTGGTACTGCCACTGTCGATAATGATGCGCGCATGCTCGCGAATCCGCGCGACGGCGGCGCGAGCGATGGCTTGTTTGTACTTGGAAACCGGCTGGCCAAGGTCGGCCACCAGTTCCTGAGGCATGGTGATCGCCCCGCCATAACGACGCAGCAACAGACCATTGCTTTCAAGTGCCGCCAGATCCTTGCGAATCGTAACTTCCGACGTTTCGAAGCGCTTGGCCAACTCATCCACACTGACTTCGCCCTGCTCCGTGAGCAAGGCGAGGATGTTGTGGCGACGTTGAGGTGTGTTGCGCTTCGACATGACTTGGTAAGTTTCGATTCGAAAGATAACGGAAGCAATCAAAACCTATCGGTGAAACTTCGTCAAGCGCGGAGTGATGAAAAGACCTGTGGATAAACGAAAAAAGATCGCAGCCTGCGGCAGCTCCTACAGGGAAAACATAAAAACCCATGTAGGAGCTGCCGAAGGCTGCGATCTTTTGATTTCAAAGGTCTGTGGATAACTCAGCCCTTCTTGACCTTCTCCGGCCGCTTCCAGCCATCGATGTTCTTCTGGCGCGCTCGCCCAATAGCCAACTGGGATTTATCCACAGTCGACGTAATGGTCGAACCAGCCGCGGTGGTCGCACCGTCGAGGATATCCACAGGCGCCACCAACGAGTTGTTGGAGCCAATGAACACATCTTCACCCAACACGGTTTTCCACTTGTTCACACCATCGTAGTTGCAGGTGATGGTGCCGGCACCAATGTTGGTGCGCGCGCCGATCTCGGCATCGCCCAGATAAGTCAGGTGACCGGCCTTGGCGCCCTCGCCCAGGTGCGCGTTTTTCAACTCGACGAAGTTACCCACATGCGCGCGAGCTTCCAGCACAGTACCTGGACGCAGACGAGCGAACGGGCCGGCATCGCTGCCTTCGCCCAGGATGGCACCTTCGATATGGCTGTTGGCCTTGATGACCACGCCTTTGCGCAGGGTGCTGTCCTTGATCACACAGTTCGGGCCGATCACCACGTCGTCTTCGATGACGACCTTGCCTTCGAGGATCACGTTGATGTCGATCAGCACGTCGCGGCCAACCGTGACGTCACCGCGAATGTCGAAACGAGCCGGGTCACGCAGCGTCACACCTTGAGCCATCAAACGACGACCGGCGCGCAATTGATAATGCCGTTCCAGTTCGGAAAGCTGCTTGCGATCGTTGGCGCCCTGCACTTCCATGGCGTCGTGCGGTTGCTCGGTGGCCACCACCAGACCATCGCTCACGGCCATGGCAATGATGTCGGTCAGGTAATACTCGCCTTGGGCGTTGTTATTGGAGAGACGGCTCATCCAGTCGCCAAGACGGGCAAAAGGCAGCGCCAGAATGCCGGTATTGCCTTCGGTGATTTTGCGCTCGGCTTCATTGGTATCTTTCTGCTCGACAATGGCCGTGACCTTACCCTGCGCATCACGAACAATGCGGCCGTAACCGGTCGGGTCATCCAGTTCGACGGTCAGCAAGGCCAATTGCTCTGGCCCCACCTGCTTGAGCAGACGTTGCAGGGTATCGACTTCGATCAACGGCACATCGCCATAAAGCACCAGCACGTTGTCGGACTGAATGAACGGCACGGCTTGAGCGACGGCGTGACCGGTACCCAGCTGCTTATCCTGCAGGACGAAGTTCAGATCATCCGCCGCCAGGCGTTCGCGCACGGCATCGGCACCATGGCCGATCACCACGTGAATGCGTTGTGGATCAAGTTGCCGGGCGCTGTGGATAACATGGCCGAGCATGGAGTTGCCGGCAATCGGGTGCAAAACTTTCGGCAAAGCGGAACGCATGCGCGTGCCTTGGCCAGCAGCGAGGATAACGATTTCAAGAGACATGACTGGCTACCAATCCTGGGTGGTCAGCGGCTGCGACCAGGTTGTAAAAATCGGAAAAGAAAAAAGGGTAGCCGAGGCTACCCTTTTTAATCAATCGCACAACAAGCGCAACCTTAGTGGCCGAACTTCTTGCGGATCTGCTGGACGGTGCGCAGCTGGGCTGCAGCCTCGGCCAGACGTGCGGCAGCAGAACCGTAATCGAATTCAGCGCCACGTTCATGCAAGGCCTTCTCGGCAGCCTTAACGGCTTCCTGAGCGGAGGCTTCATCCAGATCGGCAGCACGTTGCACGGTGTCGGCAAGTACCTTGACCATGTTCGGCTGAACCTCGAGGAAACCACCGGAGATGTAATACACCTCCTCTTCCCCGCCCTGCTTGACCAGGCGGATCGGACCTGGCTTCAGATTAGTGATCAGCGGCGCGTGACCCAGGGCGATACCAAGATCACCCAGTGCACCGTGCGCAATCACCATCTCGACCAGACCGGAAAAGATTTCCCCTTCCGCGCTGACGATATCGCAATGGACTGTCATAGCCATCTGATTGCCTCAACCTAAATTAGCGCCCGTTGCCGGGCGCCGGGATTACAGTTTCTTGGCTTTCTCGATCGCTTCTTCGATGCCGCCAACCATGTAGAACGCTTGTTCTGGCAGGTGGTCGTAGTCACCGTTGAGGATGCCTTTGAAGCCAGCAATGGTGTCTTTCAGGGAAACGTATTTACCCGATGCACCGGTGAAGACTTCAGCCACGAAGAACGGCTGCGACAAGAAGCGCTGGATCTTACGAGCACGGTTTACCAACTGCTTGTCGGCTTCCGACAGCTCGTCCATACCCAGGATCGCAATGATGTCCTTCAGTTCTTTGTAACGCTGCAGCACGTACTGAACACCGCGAGCGGTTTCGTAGTGGTCGTTGCCGATCACGTTCGGGTCCAGCTGACGCGAAGTCGAGTCCAGTGGGTCTACCGCCGGGTAGATACCCAGGGAAGCGATGTCACGGGACAGAACGACGGTGGCGTCCAAGTGGGCGAAGGTGGTCGCTGGCGACGGGTCGGTCAAGTCGTCCGCTGGTACGTATACCGCCTGGATCGAAGTAATCGAACCTTGCTTGGTCGAAGTGATGCGCTCTTGCAGCACGCCCATCTCTTCAGCCAGGGTCGGCTGGTAACCTACTGCCGAAGGCATACGGCCCAGCAGTGCGGATACTTCAGTACCGGCCAGGGTGTAACGATAGATGTTGTCGACGAACAGCAGAACGTCGTTACCTTCGTCACGGAACTTCTCGGCCATGGTCAGGCCGGTCAGTGCTACGCGCAGACGGTTTCCCGGCGGCTCGTTCATCTGACCGTAAACCAGTGCCACTTTGTCCAGAACGTTGGAGTCCTTCATCTCGTGGTAGAAGTCGTTACCCTCACGAGTACGCTCACCCACACCGGCGAACACGGAATAACCGCTGTGCTCGATGGCGATGTTACGGATCAGTTCCATCATGTTTACGGTCTTGCCTACACCGGCACCACCGAACAGACCGACTTTACCACCCTTGGCGAACGGGCAAACCAGGTCGATAACCTTGATGCCTGTTTCCAGCAGCTCGTTGCCACCGGCTTGTTCAGCGAAGGTTGGCGCAGGACGGTGAATGCCCCAACGCTCTTCTTCGCCGATCGGGCCAGCTTCGTCGATCGGGTTGCCCAGTACGTCCATGATCCGGCCCAGGGTCGCTTTACCGACCGGTACGGAGATGGCTGCGCCAGTGTTGTTGACGTCCAGACCGCGCTTCAAGCCTTCGGTGGAGCCCATCGCAATGGTACGAACCACGCCGTCGCCCAGCTGCTGCTGAACTTCCAGAGTGGTTTCGGCGCCTTGAACTTTCAAGGCGTCGTAGATGCTCGGTACGCTGTCGCGTGGGAATTCCACGTCGATAACGGCGCCGATGATTTGAACGATACGTCCGCTACTCATAGCTGGATCCTCTGAATATTTGAACCGTTAAACCGCGGCAGCGCCGCCGACGATTTCCGAGATCTCTTGGGTGATCGCAGCCTGACGCGCCTTGTTGTAGACCAGCTGCAAATCGCTGATCAAATCACCGGCGTTGTCGGTAGCGTTCTTCATCGCGATCATCCGCGCAGCTTGTTCAGCCGCGTTGTTCTCGACCACCGCCTGGTAGACCTGCGACTCCACGTAACGGACCATCAAGCCGTCGAGCAGCTCCTTGGCATCCGGTTCGTAGAGATAGTCCCAGTGGTGCTTGAGTTCTTGATCCGGGGTTGCCACCAGTGGAATCAACTGCTCCACGGTAGGCTGTTGTGTCATGGTGTTGATGAACTTGTTGGACACCACGGACAGGCGGTCAATACGGCCGTCCAGGTAGGCATCCAGCATCACCTTGACGCTGCCGATCAGATCATTGATCGACGGCTCTTCACCCAGGTGGCTGATAGCTGCAACGACGTTACCGCCGAAGTTGCGGAAGAAAGCCGCACCCTTGCTACCAACTACACACAGATCGATCTCGACGCCGTTTTCGCGGTTTACCGCCATGTCCTTGACCAAAGCCTTGAACAGGTTGGTGTTCAAGCCACCACACAGACCACGGTCACTGCTCACTACGACATAACCGACGCGCTTTACTTCACGGTCGATCATGAACGGGTGGCGATATTCCGGGTTAGCGTTGGCCAGATGGCCAATAACCTGGCGGATGCGCTCCGCATAAGGACGGCTAGCAGCCATGCGCATTTGTGCCTTGCGCATTTTGCTGACCGCCACTTTTTCCATGGCGCTGGTAATCTTTTGCGTGCTTTTGATGCTCGCAATCTTACTGCGAATCTCTTTTGCGCCTGCCATGTAACACCTATCAGGTTAGCAAGCGGGAGCCGCTAGGCTCCCGCTGCGGCTTACCAGGTTTGGGTGGCCTTGAACTTCTCGATACCGGCTTTCAGGCCGCCATCGATTTCGTCATTGAAGTCACCCTTCACGTTGATCTTCGCCATCAAGTCGGCGTGATCGCGGTTGAAGTAAGCAATCAGCGCTTGTTCGAAGCTGCCGATCTTGGCGATTTCAACGTCGGTCAGGAACCCACGCTCAGCGGCATACAGCGACAGCGACATGTCGGCGATCGACATTGGCGCGTATTGCTTCTGCTTCATCAGCTCGGTAACGCGCTGACCATGCTCAAGTTGCTTACGGGTCGCTTCGTCCAGGTCAGAAGCGAACTGGGCGAATGCCGCCAGTTCACGGTACTGAGCCAGAGCGGTACGGATACCACCGGACAGCTTCTTGATGATCTTGGTCTGAGCGGCACCACCCACACGGGATACCGAAACACCGGCGTTCACTGCAGGGCGGATGCCCGAGTTGAACATGGCCGATTCCAGGAAGATCTGACCGTCGGTGATGGAAATCACGTTGGTCGGAACGAACGCGGAAACGTCGCCAGCCTGGGTTTCGATGATCGGCAGTGCGGTCAGGGAACCGGTTTTGCCGGTCACTGCGCCGTTGGTGAACTTCTCTACGTACTCTTCCGAAACGCGGGATGCGCGCTCCAGCAGACGGGAGTGGAGATAGAACACGTCGCCTGGGTAAGCTTCACGGCCTGGTGGACGGCGCAGCAGCAGGGAAATCTGGCGGTAAGCCACTGCTTGCTTGGACAGATCGTCATAAACGATCAGCGCGTCTTCACCGCGGTCGCGGAAGTATTCGCCCATGGTGCAACCGGAGTACGGAGCCAGGAACTGCAGTGCTGCAGATTCCGAAGCGCTCGCTGCAACGATGATGGTGTTAGCCAGTGCACCGTTTTCTTCCAGCTTGCGAACAACGTTGGCGATGGTCGATTGTTTCTGACCGATCGCTACGTATACGCAGAAAATGCCGCTGTCTTTCTGGTTGATGATCGCGTCGATCGCCAGAGCGGTTTTACCGATCTGACGGTCACCGATGATCAGCTCACGCTGGCCACGGCCGACAGGGATCATGGCATCGACAGCCTTGTAGCCAGTCTGTACAGGCTGGTCTACCGACTTACGCCAGATCACGCCTGGAGCAACTTTCTCGACCGCGTCGGTCTCGGTGTTGTTCAGCGGACCTTTGCCGTCAACTGGGTTACCCAGTGCGTCGACTACGCGACCCAGCAGTTCCTTACCAACCGGAACTTCCAGGATGCGGCCAGTGCACTTGGCGCTCATGCCTTCAGCCAGAGTCTGGTATGCGCCCAATACAACGGCACCTACAGAGTCTTGCTCCAGGTTGAGGGCCATGCCGAAGACGCCGCCCGGAAACTCGATCATCTCGCCGTACATTACGTCGGCCAGACCGTGAATCCGCACGATGCCGTCAGATACGCTGACGACAGTGCCTTCGTTACGGGCTTGGGAGGTCACATCGAGCTTGTCGATGCGGCCCTTGATAATTTCACTTATTTCGGAAGGATTGAGTTGCTGCATTGCTCTGCTGCCCCTTCAAACTCAAGATTTCAATGCTTCGGCAAGTTTCGCGATTTTGCCGCGAATCGAGCCATCGATAACCAGGTCGCCGGCGCGGATGACAACACCCCCAATAAGGGATGAATCTTCCTCGACTTGCAGGCGCACTTCCCGGTTGAGTCGTGCACTGAGAACCTTGGCGAGTTTGTCTTGCTGTTCTTGGTTCAATGCGAAGGCACTGGTCACTTCAACGTCTACCGATTTCTCTTGCTCGGCCTTGTACAGGTCGAACAGAGCGGCGATCTCCGGCAACAGCGGGAGACGGTCGTTTTCGGCAACGACGTGAATGAAGTTCTGTGCCTTTACATCAAACTTGTCGCCGCACACGTCAATGAACGTGGCGGCCTTTTCTGCGCTCGTCAGTCGCGGGGCCTTGAGCACGCGCTGCATGGTGTCGTCTTCCGACACCGCTGCTGCCAGGCCGAGCATGGCTGACCAATTGGCCAGTTGCTGGTGGGCCTGAGCGTGCTCGAAGGCCGCCTTAGCGTAAGGTCGGGCCAACGTGGTCAGTTCTGCCATGATCGCCCTCGCTTAGATTTCAGCAGCCAGTTGGTTAACCAGCTCTGCGTGCGCGTTTTGATCGATTGCTTTGCCCAGGATCTTCGAAGCACCGCCAACGGCCAGGCTACCCACTTGGGCGCGCAGCGCGTCTTTGACGCTGTTCAGTTCCTGTTCGATCTCGGCCTGAGCCTGAGCCTTCACACGGTCAGCTTCGACGCGAGCCTGTTCACGGGCTTCGTCGACAATCTGGGTACCGCGTTTCTTGGCTTGCTCGATGATTTCAGCTGCCTGAGCTTTCGCTTCGCGCAGTTGCTGACCCGCTTTCTCTTGGGCCAACTCCAGGTCGCGAGCTGCTCGGCTGGCAGCGTCCAGACCATCAGCGATCTTCTTTTGACGTTCGTGCAGAGCCGTGATGACCGGAGGCCATACGAACTTCATGCAGAACAGTACAAAAATCAGGAACGCAACGGACTGGCCAATCAGGGTCGCATTAATGTTCACGCCAACACCTCGCAGTTACGTTGTCCATCACACCAAATTACCCGGAAGATCCGAGTAATTAGCCAGCGATCTGACCAACGAACGGGTTCGCAAAGGTGAAGAACAGAGCGATACCAACACCGATCATGGTTACGGCGTCGAGCAGACCGGCAACGATGAACATTTTAACTTGCAGCATTGGAACCATTTCTGGCTGACGCGCTGCGCCTTCCAGGAACTTGCCGCCCAGCAGGCCGAAACCAATTGCGGTACCCAGTGCGCCCAGGCCGATCAACAGTGCAACAGCGATAGCGGTTAGACCAACTACAGTTTCCATCTTTCCTCCCGACTTTTACGTCGTATGGTTTAGGTTTTTTTAATTTAAAGCGGTAAAACAAATCGTTTCAGAGGCCCCGTGAAGAGCCCCTTCCCGTTTGACCGGGAAGGACATCAGACTAGTCGAGACTGGTCTTAATGGTTTTCTTCGTGCGCCATCGACAGGTAGACGATGGTCAACATCATGAAGATGAACGCCTGCAGGGTGATGATCAGGATGTGGAACACAGCCCACGCCCACTGCAGAACGACGCCCAGGCCGCTGAGCCAGAGCAGACCGCTGCCGAACATCACAGCAATCAGGATGAAGACCAGTTCGCCGGCATACATGTTGCCGAACAGACGCAGAGCCAGGGAGATCGGCTTGGCGATCAGGGTCACGAATTCCAGCAGGAAGTTCACCGGGATCAGCAGGGCCTGAACGAAGATGTTCTTGCTGCCGAATGGGTGCAGGGTCAGCTCGCCGATGAAGCCGCCGAGGCCCTTGACCTTGATGCTGTAGAAAATGATCAGTGCGAAAACCGAGAACGCCATGCCCAGGGTCGCGTTCGGGTCGGTGGTCGACACGGCACGGAACGGGATGTGGTGGTCGCCGGAGATCAGGATGGCCAGTTGAGGAATCCAGTCGACCGGTACCAGGTCGACGGCGTTCATCAGGAACACCCAGACGAAGATGGTCAGTGCCAGCGGTGCAATCACCGGGCTACGGCCATGGAAGCTGTCTTTCACGCTGCCATCGACGAATTCGACCAGTACTTCAACGAAGTTCTGCAAAGCACCTGGCTGACCCGAAGTCGCTTTCTTTGCCGCCATGCGGAAAAGAAGAACGAAGATCAGACCCAATGCGACCGACCAGCCGAGGGTATCGACGTGGAAAGCCCAGAAGCCCATTTCCTTGGCTTCTGCTGCGGTGTGGGCAAAGCCCCAGCCGCCGGTTGGGTGCTGACCGAAGGTCAGGTTCTGCAAGTGGTGCTGGATATAGCCCGAAGCGGTTGTTTCTGCCATGGTTGCCTCAAACGCCCTAAGGTCTCGAAAGTCTTGTTCTCATCAGCAGGGGAGCGAACCAGCTGACTGACTGAGTCAGCACGAAGACACCGAATACAGCAATCGGCGCCAATGGCTTCACACCTGCAAACACCAGTGCAAACAGCACTGCCGTCAAAATCAGTTTGCCTGCCTCGCCAGCATAAAAAGACCGGACGATGGACTGGGCTGCTCGGGCGCCGGAAAACCGAAATGCCCTGTGAGCGAAATAAACATTGGGCAGCAAGGCTATCAGGCCTCCGCAAAGTCCCGAGTACCCGGCAACGACTCCCCGCCATTGCCAGAGCGCCAAAGCAGCGATGAGCAAAACGACAAATTGAGCCATTAACACCGGAAAAACTGCCAGGCGATGGAAGGGCAAGCGGTTTGGCGTGCGGGTTTCCATCACTTTTGCTCTCCAATGGTCGGCTGCCAGAATTCAATAACTTGGCATAATTTGTGCCGACAAAATGCGCGCAGAGTATAGGGGCGGTTCTGCCCCTATTCAACTGTCAGGTAGTGATTTCCGACTGCGCGCTACATGAGGAAATGTTTCAGCGAATATGTGCGAGCACACCTTGGAGTTCATCCAGGGAGTTGTAGCCGATCACCAACTGCCCTTTACCCTTCTTACCGTGGCGAATCTGCACCGCAGAGCCTAGGCGCTCGGCCAGACGCTGTTCGAGGCGGGCGATATCCGGGTCCGGTTTTGCAGGTTCCACAGGCTCCGGTTTGCCACTCAACCACTGGCGAACCAGTGCCTCAGTCTGGCGCACGGTCAGCCCGCGTGCGACAACATGTCGCGCCCCTTCAACCTGTTGATTTTCCGGCAAACCGAGCAAAGCACGGGCATGACCCATTTCCAGGTCGCCGTGGGACAGCATGGTCTTGATGACTTCCGGCAAGGAAATCAGGCGCAGCAGGTTGGCCACGGTCACCCGGGACTTGCCCACGGCTTCGGCCACCTGTTGCTGGGTCAGCTGGAACTCCTGCTGCAAACGCTGCAGGGCCACCGCCTCTTCAATCGGGTTCAGGTCTTCGCGCTGGATGTTCTCGATCAGGGCGATGGCGATCGCGGTTTCATCGGGTACATCGCGAACCATCGCCGGGATGGTTTCCTGCCCGGCCTGCTGGCTGGCGCGCCAGCGACGTTCGCCCGCAATGATTTCAAAGCGACCGCTGCCGATCGGGCGCACCACGATGGGCTGCATGACGCCCTGGGCCCTGATCGACTGCGCCAATTCTTCCAGTGCCTGCGGGTCCATGTCACGGCGCGGCTGGTATTTGCCGCGCTGGAGCAGATCCAGGGGAAGGTGTTGCAGCTCACGCTGATCGGCTTGCGCCGCTTGTTCTTCCAGCGAGCTGACAGTCGGACCACTCAACAGAGCATCCAGTCCACGTCCGAGACCTCGTTTCTTGACGGCCATGGGGATTCCTTAAGTTGCCTGAGCGGCGGCGATGCGTGAGTTTTTGCGTTGACGACGAACCATTTCGCCCGCCAATGCCAGATAGGCAACGGCACCTCGCGACGCTTTGTCGTACGCCAGCGCCGGCATGCCGTAGCTTGGCGCTTCGGCCAGACGGATGTTGCGTGGAATGACGGTGTCATAGAGCTGTTCGCCGAAGTGTTCCTTGAGCTGCGCCGAGACATCGTTCATCAGGCTCAGGCGCGGGTCGTACATCGTCCGCAGCAGGCCTTCGACCTTGAGGTTCGGATTGAGCAGTTCAGCGATACGCTTGATGTTATCCACAAGGTCGCTCAAGCCTTCGAGCGCGAAGTACTCGCACTGCATGGGGATAATGACCCCATCGGCGGCAACCAGTGCATTCAAGGTCAGCATCGACAACGACGGCGGGCAGTCGATCAGGATGTAATCGTAGTTTTCCCGGATCGGCGCCAGCGCACTGCGCAGACGGCTTTCCTTCATCTGCATTTCCAGCAGCACCACTTCGGCCGCGGTCAGGTCGCGGTTGGCCGGCAACAGCTGGTAACCACCGTGTTCGGAGAAGTGCATGGCCTGGGCCAGGTCGCACTCACCGATCAACAGGTCGTAGACCGAGTTTTCCAGGCCATGTTTATCCACACCGCTACCCATGGTGGCGTTGCCCTGTGGATCGAGGTCGATCAACAGCACCCGGCGCTTGGTCGCGACCAGGGATGCTGCGAGGTTGATGCAGGTGGTGGTTTTACCCACGCCACCTTTTTGGTTCGCTATCGCGAATACCTTAGCCATTCTTGCTTGTGTTCCCAATCATGCCGTGCGGCGCAGTATCAGCAGATGGCGTTGGCCTTGGCAACCAGGTACGGCCAGGGCGTGTTCGCTATCGAGGTGGAAGTCTGCCGGCAATGCTACCAGCTCATCGGCCGGATGAACGCCCTTCATTGCCAGCCAGCATGTTTCGCTATCGCCGAGGTGGCGAGTCCAGTTGCTGAAGTTTTCCATGCTGCTGAACGCCCGGGAAATGATCCCGTTGAAGGGTTGGGCAGGCTGGAACGCTTCGACGCGACTGTGGATAACTTGCAGGTTATCCAGTTTGAGTTCGAGTTTGACCTGGGTCAGGAAACGGGTTTTCTTGCCGTTGCTGTCCAGGCACGTCACCTGGGACTCGGGAAACAGGATAGCCAGCGGAATGCCGGGCATGCCGCCGCCACTGCCGACGTCGAGCCAGCGTCCGTTTTCGATGAATGACATCACGCTCAGACTGTCGAGCAGGTGACGGGAGACCATTTCGTCCGGATCACGCACGGCGGTGAGGTTGTAAGCCTTGTTCCATTTGATCAACAGGGCCAGATAACCCAGCAGTTGCGCGTGCTGGGTTTCTGTCAGCGTGACGCCAAGCTGGCGGGCACCTGTGGATAACTCTTCTGCATGTTGCGAAGTGACCAACGAACTCAAGCGCTTTGCTCCAACTGACGGCCCGCGCCGCGTTTTTTCAAATGAATCATCAACAGCGAAATGGCTGCTGGCGTTACGCCCGGGATACGCGAAGCCTGGCCCAAGGTTTCAGGGCGGGTCGCACCGAGCTTGCTCTGGATCTCTTTGGAGAGACCGGAAATATTCGTGTAATCGATATCCACAGGCAGTTTGGTGTCTTCGCTGGCGCGCAGGCGGGCGATTTCATCCTGTTGACGATCGATGTAGCCGGCGTACTTGGTCTTGATTTCGACCTGTTCGGCGACTTGTGGATCTTCTGCACCGCCACCGGTCACTGAGATCAGACCAGCGTAGTCGATTTCCGGACGGCTCAAGAGATTCAGCAGGTTGTATTCATGGGTCAGCGGCGTGCCGAATTTTTCGGCAATCGCATCGCCCTGTTCAGTGCCCGGGCGAACCCAGGTGCTTTTCAGGCGCTGCTCTTCCAGTTCGATGCTTTCACGTTTTTTGCAGAAAGCCGCCCAACGCGCGTCATCCACCAGGCCCAGTTCGCGACCTTTTTCGGTCAAGCGCAGGTCAGCGTTGTCTTCGCGCAGGATCAAACGGTATTCGGCACGGGATGTGAACATCCGGTACGGCTCTTGGGTGCCGAGGGTAATCAGGTCATCGACCAACACGCCGATATAGGCCTCGTCGCGACGCGGGCACCAGGCCTCTTTGCCTTGCGCGCGCAGTGCCGCGTTGGTTCCGGCGAGCAACCCCTGGGCGCCGGCTTCTTCGTAACCGGTGGTGCCGTTGATTTGCCCGGCGAAGAACAGACCGCCGATCACTTTGGTTTCCAGGCTGTACTTCAGGTCGCGCGGATCGAAATAGTCGTACTCGATGGCGTAGCCCGGGCGCACGATGTGTGCGTTTTCCATGCCGCGGATCGATTGCACGATCTGCAATTGCACATCGAACGGCAAGGATGTGGATATCCCGTTCGGGTACAGCTCGTTCGTGGTCAAACCTTCCGGTTCGATGAAGACCTGGTGGCTTTCCTTGTCGGCAAAGCGGTGAATCTTGTCTTCGATCGACGGGCAGTAACGCGGGCCGATGCCTTCGATCTCGCCTGCATCGGAATACATCGGCGAACGGTCGAGGTTGGCCGCAATGATTTCGTGGGTACGGGCGTTGGTGTGGGTAATCCAGCAACTGATCTGCCGTGGATGCTGTTCTTTGGAACCCATGAACGACATCACCGGGATCGGCGTATCGCCGGCCTGCTCGGTCATCACCGAGAAATCCACGGAACGGGCGTCGATACGCGGCGGCGTACCTGTCTTCAGACGGCCGACCCGCAAAGGCAATTCACGCAGACGGTGAGCCAAGGCAATCGACGGTGGATCACCGGCACGGCCGCCGGAGAAATTCTGCAATCCAATGTGGATAAGTCCGCCGAGGAAGGTGCCGGTGGTCAATACCACCGAGTCGGCGAGGAAACGCAGGCCCATCTGGGTCACTACGCCGCGCACTTGTTCCTGCTCGACGATCAGGTCATCGGCGGCCTGTTGAAATATCCACAGGTTCGGCTGGTTTTCCAGGATTTCGCGGACAGCGGCCTTGTACAGAATCCGGTCGGCCTGTGCACGGGTTGCACGCACGGCCGGGCCTTTGCGGCTGTTCAACACACGAAACTGGATGCCGCCTTTATCGGTGGCCATCGCCATCGCGCCGCCGAGGGCGTCGATTTCCTTGACCAGATGGCTTTTGCCGATCCCGCCAATGGCCGGGTTGCAACTCATGGCACCGAGGGTTTCCACGTTATGCGTCAGCAACAGGGTTTTCACCCCCATACGTGCTGAGGCCAGTGCTGCCTCGGTACCGGCATGACCGCCGCCGATGACGATCACTTCAAAACGGGAAGGGAAATCCACCACGCACCTCGTGCCTGCTTAAGTAGGTAATTCAGGAATAGTTTGAGCTCAGGTTTTTGGACCTGGTCGACAAGTATAGGGACTTCGCCCTTCCTAAAGAACCCTTTGCACAAAATTTAACCAGCTGTGGAAAAGTCGGAGTTATAGAAATTAAAAAGAGAGAAATTTATTAAATCTTTGTTTTTATGTTTATTTCTATGCACATGCCTTTCTGTGGATAGAACGCTACAGGCCTTTATTTACAATATGTACAGCGATTCAAAACCCTGTGTTCATGTGCCAATGAGGCCCTTGGATAACCGGTGTAAGCCTGTGGATGAAAGGGGTGGTTATCCACAGAGGCGGTTATGTTCAGTTTTCGGGCCCTGTTATCAACTGACCTTAGCGGCGGTTATTCACAGGGCTTAATCCACAGAAAAGTGTCGCTTTCCCGAAATTCAGGCTCGAGAATTCCGCTCAAGCAGACAAAGTCCGCTCGGCACTGGAAGGGTTTATTCAGAAAAAGAGAGAGCAGACAGGCACGAACGGCCTGTCTGTGAACAGCAGGAGGGCTACTTGCCGATACAGAAGCTGGAGAAAATTCGCCCCAACAGGTCGTCAGAGCTGAAGGCGCCGGTGATTTCTCCCAGCGACTGCTGAGCCTGGCGCAGATCCTCGGCCAACAACTCGCCAGCACCGGCCAGGGTCAACTGGGCACGACCATGCTCGAGGGCAGCACTGGCATGACGTAGCGCCTCCAGGTGACGCCGGCGAGCACTGAAGCTGCTTTCGGACGTTTGCTCGTAGCCCATGCAGGCCTTGAGGTGATCACGCAGCAGTTCCAGACTGGCACCTCCGGACCTGGCGCTCAGGCTGATGGTGACGTGGCCGTCGTCGCTGATCTCCAGGGCAATAGCTTCGCCCGTAAGGTCGGCCTTGTTGCGAATCAGGGTAACTTTCGCGGGATCGGGACGGGTTTCGAGAAATTCCGGCCACAGTGCGAACGGATCGAGGGCTTCCGGCGCGGTGGCATCGACCACCAGCAGTACCCGATCCGCTTCACCGATGGCTTTCAGGGCACGTTCGACGCCGATTTTTTCCACATGGTCATCGGTATCGCGCAGACCGGCGGTATCCACCACATGCAGCGGCATGCCATCGATGTGGATATGTTCACGAAGTACGTCTCGGGTGGTGCCGGCGATTTCAGTCACGATCGCCGCTTCACGCCCGGCCAGTGCATTGAGCAGGCTGGATTTACCGGCATTCGGACGACCGGCAATGACCACGGTCATGCCATCACGCAGCAAGGCACCCTGCCCGGCTTCGCGCATGACAGTGGATAACTCGTCGCGCACTTTGTCGAGCATGCTCAGGACATGGCCATCGGCGAGGAAGTCGATTTCCTCTTCCGGGAAATCGATGGCCGCTTCGACATAGATGCGCAGGCCGATCAGTTGTTCGGTGAGGTTATGCACACGTGACGAGAAAGCCCCCTGCAGGGAGCGCAGTGCGTTTCGCGCAGCCTGGGCAGAACTGGCTTCAATCAGGTCGGCAATGGCTTCGGCCTGGGCCAGGTCAAGCTTGTCGTTGAGGAACGCACGCTCACTGAATTCCCCCGGCCGGGCAAGCCGGCAACCCAGTTCCAGGCAGCGCTTGAGCAACATATCCAGAACGATCGGGCCACCATGTCCCTGGAGTTCCAGCACGTCCTCGCCGGTAAACGAGTTTGGCCCCGGAAAATACAGTGCGATGCCCTGGTCCAGTACCTCATCGTGTTCACTGAAAAACGGGCCGTAGTGGGCAAATCGCGGCTTGAGCTCGCGACCACTGAAAGCCTTGGCCGCAACGCTGGCCAACGGCCCGGAAATACGCACGATGCCTACACCGCCACGACCTTGAGCGGTGGCGACGGCGGCGATGGTTTCACGAGGAACGCTCATAAACCGGTATCCAGACAAAAGTGACAGATAGCAAAACGCCCCACTAGGGGGCGTCTTGAGTGGTTATCCACAGTGTAAATCAGGCAGCTGCTTTGGTAGCCGCTTCGATTTTACGAGTGATGTACCACTGTTGGGCGATCGACAGGCAGTTGTTCACTACCCAGTACAGCACCAGACCCGCCGGGAACCACAGGAAGAAGAAGGTGAAGATGATCGGCATCAGCTTCATTACCTTGGCCTGCATCGGATCCGGAGGCGTCGGGTTCAACTGCTGCTGGATGAACATGGTTGCACCCATGATGATCGGCAGAATGAAGAACGGATCCTTGATCGACAGGTCAGTAATCCACAGCATGAACGGCGCCTGGCGCATTTCAACGCTTTCCAGCAGAACCCAGTACAGCGAGAGGAAAACCGGCATCTGCACGAGGATTGGCAAGCAACCACCCAGCGGATTGATCTTCTCTTTCTTGTACAGCTCCATCATGGCTTGCGACATTTTCTGCCGGTCATCGCCATGTTGCTCTTTCAGCGCGGCCAGTTTCGGTGCCACTGCACGCATGCGCGCCATGGATTTGTAGCTGGCAGCCGACAGCGGGAAGAAGATCCCTTTGATCAGCATGGTCAGGAAGATGATCGACCAGCCCCAGTTACCCACAATGGCGTGGATGTGTTGCAGCAACCAGAAGATCGGTTGGGCGATGAACCACAGAATGCCGTAGTCGACAGTCAGTTCCAGGCCTGGGGACAACTCTTTCAGTACGGCCTGGCTTTTCGGGCCGGCGTACAGAACAGCGCTGGTCTCGGCCTTGGCACCCGGGGCAACACTCATCGATGGGCCGGTGTAGCCGATGATGTAGTTGCCTTTGCTGTCTTTACGGGTCTGGACGACGTTGTTTTCGCCCTTGGCCGGAATCCATGCGGTCACGAAGTAGTGCTGCAACCAGGCAACCCAACCGCCAGTGACGGTTTCTTTCAGCGGCGCCTTGTCCATGTCCTTCATGGACACTTTCTTGTACGGCTCCGAACTTGTCCACAGGGCGGCGCCCAGGTAAGTCGCGGTGCCGGTCGCCGTGGTCGACGAAGGATCGGCGCTGGCGTCACGCTTCAACTGGGCGAACATCGCACCGGTCCAGGGCTGGGCGCTCTGGTTGTCGATCAGGTAGGAAACGGTTACGTCATACAGGCCGCGTTTCAGGGTGAAACGCTTGATGTAGTTGACGCCGTCCTTGCTGAACTTCAGGTCCACGACCAATTGGTCCTGACCATCAGCCAGTTGATAAACCTTCTTCTCCGAGGAATAAACCGGACGACCGGCCGGATTTGCATCCGGACCGTTGGTGCCGATCAGACCGCTTTGTGCCAGATAAGTACGTTCGCCGCCGTTATCGAACAGCTGGAACGGAATTTCCGGATGATCCTGACGACGCGGATACAGCGGCAGGGTCAGCAGGGCAACATCACCACCTTGTGGGTCGACAGCCAGGTCCAGTACATCCGTTTTGATCTGGATGAGGTCCTTGCTCACAGCCACCGGTGTTTCGGCAGGTGCGCTGGTGTCGCTTGCAGCACGTGGAATGTCGTCACTGGCGGAAGCGTTGGAGCCAGATGCCGTATCCGGCAGGCCCGATGCAGTCGTATTGGTGGCAACATTCTGAGTCGGCAGGGCAGCCTGGCCATAGTCCTGGTTCCATTTAAGAACCATTACGTAGGACACGATTGCCAGGGCGACGATCAGGATCGTGCGTTTGATATCCATGATTACTCGGCCATCGAAGAAGAACGGGAGGTAGGGATAGGTGGAACCGGGTCATAACCACCGGGATTCCACGGATGACAGCGACCTAAACGACGAAAGGTCAGCCAGCCACCGCGAAGAAGGCCATGATTTTCGATGGCTTCTAACGCGTAGCAGGAACAACTGGGGTAGAAACGACAGTGACTGGCCATCAGAGGACTAATGGCATAGCGATAAAACTGGATCGGAACGAGTGCCAGTTTACGCATCTGGACTGTCTACCCCTACAGTTTCGGTTTTGACTGCTGGTACCGGCGAACTGCGAGCCAGGCGTTTCCAGAGTTTGCCGAAATGCTGAATCAATTCGGGGTTTTCTACGTCACCCAAACCTTTGCGCGCGACGATAACAATGTCCCAACCGACCAGTGAATCCTGGTTCAGGCGAAACGATTCGCGCATCAGACGTTTGAGGCGATTGCGCTCGACGGAGAGCTTTACGCTCTTTTTCCCGATAACCAACCCGAGACGGGGGTGATCAAGATCGTTGTTGCGCGCAAGGAGCAGGAGATTTTTCCCCGGAACCTTGCCGGTAGGGGAGTCAAAGACTGCCTTGAAATGCCGGGGAGTAAGCAGACGCTTTTCCCGACTGAAGTCCTGACTCACCTCCAGTGCCGGCTTATCAAACTGCCAGACGCGCACGACCTTTGGCGCGACGACGCGACAGAACGGCACGACCGTTCTTGGTAGCCATGCGAGCACGGAAACCGTGGGTACGAGCGCGTTTGATAGTGCTTGGTTGGAAAGTACGTTTCATTGTCGTGTTACCTGGTTCGTCCACAACGGGCCGGAATGGCCCCCGTTTTAAGAGACCGGGGATTCTAGAGAAAGCAAGCCTTCAGGTCAATTTCCAACCAGCGTTTCCTTATAAATAGATCTCCAGGCGTTTTGCGCTGAACGAACCGCGGGTAAATATAAAAATAAGAAAGGAAAGTATTTAAAGCTTTTCTGTAAAGCTTATAAAAGCTAGGCTCGCACTCTTCTGTGGATAAGTGGCTTCAGACCTTGTTTTACCTGCTGTACAGAGAATGACAACTACAGTGGAAAACCGTGTTCAGCCTGTGCTGCGCTGTCGGATAACCTGTGTGTGGAAAGCCGGTTTATCCACAGGCAGGTTATCCACCGAGTTTCGCTCCCACTTGTGCAATGACCTTAACCCCGGTTATCCACAGGGCTTATGCACAGACCACTGGTCGTCTTTTTTGCGTATGAAACGGCGATTCTTCTTGGTCGATGAACCACCTTCGTGTGGATAAGTCGGCGTCTGGTCGCTACAATGGCCGCTTGTTTTTGCCTCACCGGCTTTCAACTTAGGGGATATCCGTGTCAGTGGAACTTTGGCAGCAGTGCGTGGAGCTTCTGCGCGATGAGCTGCCTGCCCAACAATTCAACACTTGGATCCGTCCACTACAGGTCGAAGCCGAAGGCGACGAGTTGCGTGTCTATGCACCCAATCGTTTTGTTCTGGACTGGGTCAACGAAAAGTACCTGGGGCGTGTTCTCGAATTGCTCGATGAGCACGGCAATGGCATGGCGCCTGCGCTTTCCTTATTAATAGGCAGCAAACGCAGTTCGGCACCGCGTGCCGCGCCAAATGCTCCCCTGGCAGCCGCGGCTTCCCAGGCCCAGGCTGCTCAAACACTTGCCAGCCCGCCGCCGCCAGCACCTGCTGCGGCTTCGACCAAGCGCGCCACGCAAAAAGTGACTGAGGTCACCGAGGAAGAACCTTCCCGTGACAGCTTCGACCCGATGGCCGGCGCCAGTTCGCAACAGGCCCCGGTTCGCGCCGAGCAACGTACCGTGCAGGTCGAAGGTGCGCTCAAGCACACCAGTTATCTGAACCGCACCTTTACCTTCGAGAATTTCGTTGAAGGTAAATCCAACCAGTTGGCGCGCGCTGCCGCCTGGCAGGTGGCCGACAACCCCAAGCACGGTTACAACCCGCTCTTCCTTTATGGTGGCGTCGGCCTGGGTAAAACCCACTTGATGCACGCTGTGGGTAACCATCTATTAAAGAAGAACCCGAATGCCAAGGTGGTGTACCTGCATTCCGAGCGATTCGTGGCGGACATGGTCAAGGCCCTGCAACTGAACGCGATCAACGAGTTCAAACGTTTCTACCGTTCGGTGGATGCGTTGCTGATCGATGACATTCAGTTCTTCGCCCGTAAAGAGCGTTCTCAGGAAGAGTTTTTCCACACCTTCAACGCCCTGCTCGAAGGTGGCCAGCAGGTCATTCTCACCAGTGACCGCTACCCGAAAGAAATCGAAGGCCTTGAAGAACGCCTCAAATCCCGCTTTGGCTGGGGCCTGACTGTAGCGGTCGAGCCACCGGAGCTGGAAACCCGCGTGGCGATCCTGATGAAGAAGGCCGATCAGGCCAAGGTCGAGCTGCCGCATGACGCCGCATTCTTCATTGCCCAGCGTATTCGCTCCAACGTCCGTGAGCTGGAAGGCGCGCTCAAACGCGTGATCGCCCACTCGCACTTCATGGGGCGCGATATCACCATCGAGCTGATTCGCGAATCCCTGAAGGACTTGTTGGCGTTGCAGGATAAACTGGTCTCTGTGGATAACATTCAGCGCACCGTCGCCGAGTACTACAAGATCAAGATCTCCGACTTGCTGTCCAAGCGGCGTTCTCGCTCGGTCGCACGTCCGCGTCAGGTTGCAATGGCCTTGTCCAAAGAGTTGACTAACCACAGCCTGCCGGAAATCGGCGACGTGTTTGGCGGCCGCGACCACACGACTGTTTTGCACGCCTGCCGCAAGATCAACGAACTTAAGGAATCCGACGCGGACATCCGCGAGGACTACAAGAACCTGCTGCGTACACTGACCACTTGATGAACACCAGCGCAGCTAATTAAGGCAAGGGACTAGACCATGCATTTCACCATTCAACGCGAAGCCCTGTTGAAACCCCTGCAACTGGTCGCAGGCGTCGTCGAACGCCGCCAGACCTTGCCGGTGCTCTCCAACGTGCTGCTGGTTGTCGAAGGCCAGCAATTGTCGCTGACCGGTACCGACCTGGAAGTCGAGCTGGTTGGTCGTGTTCAACTCGAAGAGCCGGCGGATCCGGGTTCCATCACCGTGCCTGCGCGCAAGCTGATGGACATCTGCAAGAGCCTGCCAAACGATGCGCTTATCGACATCAAGGTCGATGAGCAGAAGCTTGTGGTCAAGGCCGGCCGTAGCCGCTTCACCTTGTCGACCCTGCCGGCCAACGACTTCCCTACCGTGGAAGAAGGCCCAGGCTCGCTGACCTGCAGCCTCGAGCAAAGCAAACTGCGCCGTCTGATTGAGCGCACCAGCTTCGCCATGGCCCAGCAGGACGTGCGTTACTACCTCAACGGCATGCTGCTGGAAGTTTCCGCGGGTGTGATCCGCGCCGTGGCCACCGACGGTCACCGCCTGGCCATGTGCTCGATGCAGGCCGATATCGGCCAACCGGATCGTCACCAGGTCATCGTACCGCGCAAAGGTATCCTTGAACTGGCACGCCTGCTCACCGAGCCGGATGGCAATGTCAGCATCGTTCTGGGTCAGCACCACATCCGCGCCACCACCGGTGAATTCACCTTCACCTCGAAACTGGTCGACGGCAAATTCCCGGACTACGAACGCGTTCTGCCAAAAGGCGGCGACAAGCTGGTACTGGGCGATCGCCAGGCGTTGCGCGAAGCGTTCAGCCGTACCGCGATCCTGTCCAACGAGAAGTACCGTGGTATCCGTCTGCAACTGGCCAGCGGTCAGCTGAAGATCCAGGCGAACAACCCGGAGCAGGAAGAAGCGGAAGAAGAAGTGGGCGTTGAATACAACGGTGGCTCTCTGGAAATCGGCTTCAACGTGAGCTACCTGCTCGACGTGCTGGGCGTGATGACCACCGAGCAGGTTCGTCTGATCCTGTCCGACTCCAACAGCAGTGCGCTGGTGCAGGAATCGGATAACGACGACTCGGCCTACGTTGTCATGCCGATGCGTCTGTAATCATGCCCAGCAGAAGCTAGATGTCCTTAAGTCGCGTCTCGGTCACCGCGGTGCGCAATCTGCACCCGGTGACCTTCTCCCCCTCCCCTCGAATCAATATCCTTTACGGCGCCAACGGCAGCGGCAAAACCAGTGTTCTGGAAGCCATCCATCTGCTGGGGCTTGCCCGTTCGTTTCGCAGCACCCGACTGTTGCCGGTCATTCAGTACGAGCAACTGGCGTGCACGGTCTTTGGCCAGGTTGAACTGGCCGAGGGTGGGCACAGCGCGTTGGGCATTTCGCGGGATCGCCAAGGCGAGTTCCAGATCCGTATCGATGGGCAGAACGCTCGCAGTGCCGCGCAGCTGGCGGAGATATTGCCGCTGCAACTGATCAACCCGGACAGTTTTCGATTGCTGGAAGGTGCGCCGAAGATTCGCCGGCAGTTTCTCGACTGGGGCGTGTTCCACGTGGAACCGCGCTTCATGTCAACCTGGCAGCGCTTGCAGAAGGCCCTGCGCCAGAGAAACTCTTGGCTGCGGCATGGTACACTTGACGCCGTTTCGCAAGCGGTTTGGGACAGGGAACTGTGCCAGGCCAGCGCTGAAATTGATGAATACCGCCGCGCTTATATCAAAGCCTTGAAACCAGTCTTTGAACAAACCTTGAGCGAACTGGTTGAGCTTGAAGGCTTGACGCTCAGCTATTACCGCGGCTGGGACAAGGACCGTGAACTGAGTGCTGTGCTCGCCGGGTCTTTGCAGCGGGACCAGCAAATGGGACATACCCAGGCCGGACCACAACGTGCTGATTTGCGTCTCAGGCTCGGCGCACACAACGCTGCGGACATCTTGTCCCGTGGCCAGCAGAAGTTGGTGGTTTGCGCATTGCGGATTGCCCAAGGGCACCTGGTCAGCCAGGCTCGACGCGGTCAGTGTATTTATCTGGTGGATGACTTGCCGTCCGAGCTGGACGAGCACCACCGTCGCGCGCTTT
This sequence comes from Pseudomonas sp. Pseusp49, assembly GCF_059491875.1. NCBI lineage: Bacteria > Pseudomonadati > Pseudomonadota > Gammaproteobacteria > Pseudomonadales > Pseudomonadaceae > Pseudomonas > Pseudomonas sp. Pseusp49. The sequence goes on from NZ_CP168514.1 coordinate 6,754,789, forward strand.
GCCGCTTGTTGGAAGACTTACGCTGCCAGGTATTTATCACCTGTGTAGATCACGAATTATTGAGGGAAGGCTGGCAGACGGAAACGCCAGTCGCTCTGTTCCACGTGGAACAGGGCCGTATCACCCAGACCCACGACCATCGGGAGTGAAGGCATTGAGCGAAGAAAATACGTACGACTCAACGAGCATTAAAGTGCTGAAAGGCCTGGATGCCGTACGCAAACGTCCCGGTATGTACATTGGTGATACCGACGATGGCAGCGGTCTGCACCACATGGTGTTCGAGGTGGTCGATAACTCGATCGACGAAGCGCTCGCCGGCTACTGCGACGACATCAGCATCATCATCCACCCGGATGAGTCCATCACCGTTCGCGACAACGGCCGTGGCATCCCGGTAGACGTACACAAAGAAGAAGGCGTTTCGGCAGCCGAGGTCATCATGACCGTGCTGCACGCCGGCGGTAAATTCGACGACAACTCCTACAAGGTTTCCGGCGGTCTGCACGGTGTGGGTGTGTCGGTCGTTAACGCCCTGTCGGAAGAGCTGGTCCTGACCGTTCGCCGTAGTGGCAAGATCTGGGAACAGACTTACGTCCACGGTGTTCCGCAAGAGCCGATGAAAATCGTTGGCGACTCCGAAACCACCGGTACGCAGATCCACTTCAAGGCTTCCAGCGAAACCTTCAAGAACATCCACTTCAGCTGGGACATCCTGGCCAAGCGGATTCGTGAACTGTCCTTCCTCAACTCCGGTGTCGGCATCGTCCTCAAGGACGAGCGCAGCGGCAAGGAAGAGCTGTTCAAGTACGAAGGCGGCCTGCGTGCGTTCGTTGAATACTTGAACACCAACAAGACTCCGGTCAACCAGGTGTTCCACTTCAACATCCAGCGTGAAGACGGCATCGGCGTGGAAATCGCCCTGCAGTGGAACGACAGCTTCAACGAGAACCTGTTGTGCTTCACCAACAACATTCCTCAGCGCGACGGCGGTACTCACCTGGTGGGTTTCCGTTCCGCACTGACGCGTAACCTGAACACCTATATCGAAGCAGAAGGCCTGGCGAAGAAGCACAAGGTCGCCACTACCGGTGACGATGCCCGTGAAGGTCTGACCGCGATCATTTCGGTGAAGGTACCCGATCCGAAGTTCAGCTCCCAGACCAAAGACAAGCTGGTTTCTTCCGAAGTGAAGACCGCGGTCGAACAGGAAATGGGCAAGTACTTCTCCGACTTCCTGTTGGAAAACCCGAACGAAGCCAAGCTGGTTGTCGGCAAGATGATCGACGCGGCCCGTGCCCGTGAAGCAGCGCGCAAGGCCCGTGAGATGACCCGCCGCAAAGGCGCGCTGGACATCGCCGGCCTGCCGGGCAAACTGGCGGACTGCCAGGAAAAGGACCCTGCCCTGTCCGAACTGTACCTCGTGGAAGGTGACTCCGCGGGCGGCTCTGCCAAGCAGGGACGTAACCGCAGGACCCAGGCGATTCTGCCCCTCAAGGGTAAGATCCTGAACGTCGAGAAGGCACGCTTCGACAAGATGATCTCTTCCCAGGAAGTAGGCACCTTGATCACTGCGCTCGGCTGCGGCATCGGTCGCGAAGAGTACAACATCGACAAGCTGCGCTATCACAACATCATCATCATGACCGATGCTGACGTCGACGGTTCGCACATCCGTACCTTGCTGTTGACCTTCTTCTTCCGTCAGTTGCCGGAGCTGATCGAGCGTGGCTACATCTACATCGCCCAGCCGCCGCTGTACAAAGTGAAGAAAGGCAAGCAAGAGCAATACATCAAAGACGACGACGCCATGGAAGAGTACATGACGCAGTCGGCCCTGGAAGATGCGAGCCTGCACCTGAACGAGGAAGCACCGGGTATCTCCGGTGAAGCCCTTGAGCGTCTGGTGAATGACTTCCGTCTGGTCATGAAGACCCTCAAGCGTCTGTCGCGCCTGTACCCACAGGAACTGACAGAACACTTCATCTACCTGCCGGCGGTCAGCATGGATCAACTGTCCGATCACGCAGCGATGCAGGATTGGCTGGCCCAGTACGAAGTGCGTCTGCGCACCGTCGAGAAGTCGGGCCTGGTCTACAAGGCCAGCCTGCGTGAGGACCGTGAGCGTAACGTCTGGCTGCCAGAGGTCGAACTGATCTCCCACGGCCTGTCGAACTACGTCACCTTCAACCGCGACTTCTTCGGCAGCAACGACTACAAGACCGTGGTTTCCCTGGGCGCTCAACTGAGCACCTTGCTGGACGACGGCGCGTACATCCAGCGTGGCGAGCGCAAGAAGCAGGTCACCGAGTTCAAGGAAGCCCTTGAGTGGTTGATGGCCGAAAGCACCAAGCGCCACACCATCCAGCGATACAAAGGACTGGGCGAGATGAACCCGGATCAGCTGTGGGAAACCACCATGGACCCGGGCTCGCGCCGCATGCTCAAAGTGACCATCGAAGACGCCATTGGCGCGGACCAGATCTTCAACACCCTGATGGGTGATGCGGTCGAACCTCGTCGTGACTTCATCGAGAGCAACGCCCTGGCGGTGTCCAACCTGGACTTCTGATTCCGGTCGCCCCGCCATACAAAAGGCCAACGCTCATGCGTTGGCCTTTTTATTTGTTGAGGTCAAAAGATCGCAGCCTTCGGCAGCTCCTACAGGCAGAAATCGATATCCCTGTAGGAGCTGCCGAAGGCTGCGATCTTTTGATTTTTCCCCATCTACAGGCATAAAAAAACCGGCTATATCAGCCGGTTTTTTTACGTCCGAAAAAAACTTATGCACGTTTTTATGGGATTTATCATTCTAAGAAATATGTAAAAGAATCATAAAGTTACGTGCAAATAACAACGGTTTTAAAGGAAACGGTACACAGGTTATCCACAGAATCTCAGACAGTCACCTGATCGTTTGAAACCGGTGCTTGCGGAGCCGGGGGCAGTGAGCCCATTTCCCGTTGCATCTGCTCGTTCCACGCCTGGACCCGGTCGTTCAATTCTGCAATGGCTCGCGGTCCGGTGCCTTCGGCATACATCGGTGTGCCAATGATCACGGTGATGACGCCCTGCTTCTTCGCCCAACCGGTTTTCGGCCAGAACTTGCCGGCGTTGTGCGCAATCGGCAGTACGGGCAATTCGGCGTTGACCGCCAATGCACTGCCACCGCGTGAGAACTTTCCGATGGTGCCGTAAGGAACGCGCGTGCCTTCGGGGAAGATCAGCACCCAGACATTGTCCTTGAGCAACTCATCGCCCTTCTGCGCTACATGCTTGAGTGCGGCTTTCGGGTTGTCGCGATCGATGGCGATCGGTCGCAGCATGGCCATGGCCCAACCGAAAAACGGCACATAGAGCAATTCACGTTTGAGCACCTGGCTCAGCGGTGAGAAGTAGGCAGAGAGAAAGAACGTCTCCCAGGTGCTCTGGTGGTTCGACTGAATGACGCAAGGCCGTTCAGGGACGTTCTCGGCACCCTTCACTTCGTAGCGGATACCCAGAAACACTTTGCTCAGCCACAAGGCGCAGCGGCACCAGTACACGTTGATGAAGCGATAGCGTGTCTTGAACGGCAGAAACGGCGCGATAAAAAAGCTCAGGCTGCACCACAGCAAGGAGCTGGTGCCCAGCAGCAGGTAAAAGAGGAATGTTCTGATGGCCTGCAGTATCGACATGGTGACGTTTACCAATGCGGGCAATGCCCGTCTATATAAAGCGCACTTCCCTTTCATCCTTTGTCAGGAACAATCGAAGCGCACCACTTATTAACGGCAGTTGTGGATAAGTTCTGCGGCAATCGCCGCCAGATCGTCAAAAATCAAGGTGCCTGCTGGAAGGGTCTTGCCCAAAGTCTTTTCGCCTTTTCCGGTTTTTACCAAAACTGGCTGTGAATCGACGGCTTTAGCGGCTTCCAGGTCACCAAGGCTATCGCCGACGAACCATAGATCAGTCAGCGACACGTTGTAATGTGCGGCGATGTTTTTCAACATCCCGGGTTTCGGCTTGCGGCAATCGCAGCCTTCGTCCGGCCCGTGGGGGCAGTAGACGATCAGGCCGACTTCACCACCCTGCTCCGCCACCAGCGCGCGCAAGCGCTCGTGCATGGCATCCAGGGTGGCGAGGTCGTAGTAGCCGCGAGCGATGCCCGACTGGTTGGTAGCGACGGCTACCGTCCAGCCGGCCTTGCTCAACTGCGCGATGGCTTCGATCGAACCGGGGAGTGGAATCCACTCCTCCACCGACTTGATGTAAGCGTCGGAGTCGTAATTGATCACTCCGTCCCGATCGAGAATCAGCAGTTTCAAACAGTCTTACCCCAGCAACGAAATATCGGCGACGCCGAGGAACAACCCACGCAGACGCGCCAGCAACGCATAACGGTTGGCGCGGACTTTGGCGTCCTCTGCATTGACCATCACGGCTTCGAAGAACGCATCCACCGGCTCGCGCAATGCAGCCAGGCGTGCCAAGGATTCGCTGTACTGACGCGAGGCGGCCATTGGCTGTACAGCCTGGTCAGCCTGCTGGATCGCCGAATACAGGGAGAACTCGTTGGCATTGTCGAAGTACTTGGCTTCCACGACGGTAGGCACCGAACCTTCGACCTTGCTCAGCAGGTTCGACACACGCTTGTTCACCGCGGCCAGGGCAGCGGCTTCCGGCAATTTGCGGAAGGCCTCTACCGCTTGCACGCGCTGGTCGAAGTCCAGGGCCGAGCCTGGCTTCAGGGCACGTACCGACAGGTAGGTCGCGACGTCGACGCCTTCGTCTTCGTAACGAGCACGCAGACGGTCGAAGATGAATTCCAGCACCGAGTCGTTGAGGCCGGAAGCCTTGACCTTGGTACCGAACGCATCCACGGCGAAGGCCACGGCCTCGGTCAGGTCCAGGTCCAGTTGTTTCTCGATCAGGATGCGCAACACGCCCAGTGCCGCACGGCGCAGGGCATACGGATCCTTGCTACCGGTCGGCAGCATGCCGATGCCGAAAATACCGACCAGCGTATCGAGCTTGTCGGCGATGGCCACGGCCGCACCGGTCAGGGTGGACGGCAGTTCAGCGCCGGCACCGCGCGGCATGTACTGCTCGTTCAGGGCCAGTGCGACATCTTCCGGCTCGCCATCGTTGAGGGCGTAGTAGTAACCGGCGACACCTTGCATCTCCGGGAACTCACCGACCATTTCGGTCGACAGGTCGCACTTCGACAGCAGGCCGGCACGAGCGGCCCATGCGGCGTTGCCGCCGATGCGCTGAGCGATGAACGCAGCCAGTTTGGATACGCGCTCGGCCTTGTCGTAGACGCTGCCGAGTTTTTCCTGGAAGACCACGTTCTGCAGGCGCAGGTTGAAGTCTTCGAGCTTCTGCTTCTTGTCTTGCTTGAAGAAGAACTCGGCGTCGGTCAGGCGTGGGCGAACCACTTTCTCGTTACCGGCGATGATCTGCTGCGGGTCTTTACTTTCGATGTTGGCCACGGTGATGAAACGTGGCAGCAACTTGCCGTCGGCATCCAGCAGGCAGAAGTACTTCTGGTTGTCCTGCATGGTGGTGATCAGGGCTTCTTGCGGCACGTCGAGGAAGCGTTCCTCGAACGAGCACACCAGCGGCACCGGCCATTCAACCAGCGCGGTCACTTCATCGAGCAGGGCCGGTGGAACGATTGCCGTGCCTTCCTGACGGGTGGCCAGCTCTTCGGTGCGCTTGCTGATGATCTCGCGACGCTCGTTGGCATCTGCCAGCACGTAGGCGGCACGCAGGTCGGCCAGGTAGCTGGACGGCGAACCGATACGCACGCTTTCCGGGTGATGGAAGCGGTGACCACGGGAATCGCGACCGGCTTTCTGGGCGAGGATGGTGCAGTCGATGACCTGGTCACCGAGCAGCATCACCAGCCATTGGGTCGGACGCACGAACTCTTCCTTGCGCGCACCCCAACGCATGCGTTTCGGGATCGGCAGGTCGTTCAGCGAATCTTCGACGATGGTCGGCAGCAGGCTCGCGGTCGGCTTGCCGGCGATGCTCTGGCTGTAGCGCAGTTTCGGGCCGCTCTGATCGATTTCGCTCAGCTCGACGCCGCACTTCTTGGCGAAACCCAGGGCTGCCTGGGTCGGGTTGCCTTCGGCATCGAATGCAGCCTGACGTGGCGGGCCATCGAGGTTGATGCTGCGATCCGGCTGCTGGGTGGCCAGCGAGGTGATCAGCACAGCCAGGCGGCGTGGCGCGGCATAAACGGTTTTGGTCTCGTAGTTCAGGCCGGCAGCTTGCAGGCCCTTGTCGATACCGGCAAGAAACGCCTCGGCCAGGGTATTCAGGGCCTTGGGTGGCAGTTCTTCAGTGCCCAGTTCAACCAGAAAATCCAGAGCACTCATTGTGCAGCCTCCAGCTTGGCCAGTACTTCGTCACGCAGGTCCGGGGTTGCCATCGGGAAGCCCAGCTTGGCGCGAGCCAGCAGGTAGGCTTGCGCAACGGAGCGCGCCAGGGTGCGTACACGCAGGATGTATTGCTGACGCGCGGTCACGGAAATTGCCCGGCGCGCATCCAGCAGGTTGAAGGTATGGGAAGCCTTCAACACCATTTCGTAGCTCGGCAACGGCAGCGGCTGGTCGAGCTCGATCAGGCGCTTGGCTTCGCTTTCGTAGAAATCGAACAGTTCGAACAGCTTGTCGACGTTGGCGTGTTCGAAGTTGTAGGTCGATTGCTCCACTTCGTTCTGGTGGAACACGTCGCCGTAGGTCACTTTACCGAACGGACCGTCAGCCCAGACCAGGTCGTAGACCGAGTCCACGCCTTGCAGGTACATGGCCAGACGCTCGAGGCCGTAGGTGATCTCGCCGGTCACCGGGTAGCACTCGATGCCGCCCGCTTGCTGGAAGTAGGTGAACTGGGTCACTTCCATGCCGTTGAGCCAGACTTCCCAGCCCAGACCCCAGGCGCCGAGGGTCGGCGATTCCCAGTTGTCTTCGACGAAGCGGATGTCGTGGACCAGCGGGTCCAGGCCGACATGCTTGAGGGAGCCCAGGTACAGTTCCTGGAAGTTGTCCGGGTTCGGCTTCAGGACCACCTGGAACTGGTAGTAGTGCTGCAGACGGTTCGGGTTTTCGCCGTAGCGGCCGTCAGTCGGACGGCGGCTTGGCTGCACGTAGGCGGCGTTCCAGGTTTCCGGGCCAATGGCGCGCAGGAATGTAGCAGTGTGGAAAGTGCCGGCGCCTACTTCCATATCGTAGGGCTGAAGTACCACACAACCTTGCTCGGCCCAGTATTGCTGGAGGGCGAGGATCAAGTCTTGGAAGGTACGCACGGCTGGCGTAGGCTGGCTCACGAAATTCACCTGTTTCTTGGGCTGCGATTTAAAGAGCGGGAGTATACCCGATTCATTGCTGCGCACGCCCCCTGGAGCCTTATGCCACGCTGCTTTTGGTGTTCCGAAGATCCGCTGTACATGGCTTATCACGATCAGGAGTGGGGCACGCCGCTACGCGATGCGCAGGGATTGTTCGAGTTGCTTTTGCTCGAAGGGTTCCAGGCCGGGCTTTCCTGGATCACTGTGCTGCGCAAACGCGAGCATTATCGTCAGGTGATGTTTGGTTTTGATGTCCAGCGCGTGGCGCAGATGAGCGATGCCGAAATCGACGAGTTGATGCTCGATCCGGGCATCATCCGCAATCGCCTCAAGCTCAACGCGGCCCGGCGCAATGCCCAGGCCTGGCTGGCGCTGGAGGACCCGGTGGCGTTTCTCTGGTCGTTCGTCGGTGGCACGCCGGTGATCAATCATTTCAAGGACCGCAGCGAAGTCCCGGCCGTGACGCCGACCGCCGTGGAAATGAGCAAAGGCCTGAAAAAAGCCGGTTTCACCTTCGTCGGACCGACCATTTGCTACGCGCTGATGCAGGCCTCGGGCATGGTCATGGATCACACTCGGGACTGCGACCGCTACGCGCAGTTGGCGAACGGCGGTTAGAATGGCCGCCTCGCGCACAGCACAAGATCAGGAGTGACCTGTGGATAAGTTGAAAGGCGCCTTGCTGGTAGGCGCTCTGCGGCTGTTTGCCCTGCTTCCATGGCGGGCCGTGCAGGCCGTGGGCTCGGCGATTGGCTGGGTCATGTGGAAAACCCCGAACCGTTCCCGCGACGTGGTACGGATCAACCTGTCCAAGTGTTTCCCGGACATGGACCCCGCCGCGCGTGAACGTTTAGTCGGACAGAGCCTGAAAGACATCGGCAAGTCCCTGACCGAAAGCGCCTGCGCCTGGATCTGGCCGGCCCAGCGCTCCATCGACCTGGTGCGCGAGGTCGAAGGCCTCGACATTTTGAAGGACGCCCTCGCCTCCGGCAAAGGCGTGGTTGGCATCACCAGCCATCTGGGCAATTGGGAAGTGCTCAATCACTTCTATTGCAGCCAGTGCAAACCGATCATTTTCTACCGCCCGCCAAAATTGAAGGCGGTGGACGAGTTGCTGCAAAAGCAACGGGTGCAACTGGGTAACAAAGTCGCCGCTTCCACCAAGGAAGGCATCCTCAGCGTCATCAAGGAAGTGCGCAAAGGTGGTGCAGTGGGCATTCCTGCTGACCCGGAACCGGCCGAATCCGCCGGGATCTTCGTGCCGTTCTTCGCCACCCAGGCACTGACCAGCAAATTCGTACCCAACATGCTCGCCGGCGGCAAAGCGGTCGGCGTGTTCCTGCATGCGCTGCGTCTGCCCGACGGTTCAGGCTACAAAGTGATCCTCGAAGCCGCGCCGGAGGCCATGTACAGCACCGATACGGCGGAATCCTGTGCGGCCATGAGTAAAGTGGTCGAGCGTTATGTTGGCGCTTACCCGAGCCAGTACATGTGGAGCATGAAGCGCTTCAAGAAGCGGCCACCGGGTGAAGAGCGCTGGTATTGATTCAATTGGCATGATCTGTGGATAACCCCGAATTCGGGGTTATCCACAACCGTTCATCAAAGGGCGCAGAAGATGTCCGACCATCGCAAGTCATTCCGCATCAAGATCAGTCACGAAAATATCGGCGAATGCCTGGGCCAGACGCGCAATCTGTCGACCACCGGGGTGTACGTCAAGCATCCGAAACTGTCGTCGTTGCCCCGGGGCGCGGTGGTCTACGGGCAGGTGCAAGACTTACCCACAGGCGCACCGCGGGTACGCATGGAAGTGGTGTTGGTGGATGCCGAAGGGATTGGCTTGCGCTATCTCTGAGCGGTGCGATCCAGCTTTTTCAGAAACACCGTCATTTCCTTTTCTGCCTGCTTGTCGCCATGGTTGCGAGCGGCTTCCAGGCCTTGTTCCCAGGCCTGACGCGCGGCGGCAAAGTCCGCCAGCGCCAGATGGGCCTTGCCCAGCAGTTTCCACGCCGCCGAATACTTCGGATCGAATTCGACGCAGCGCTGAAAATGCTCCACCGCCTTGGCGTTCTCCCCCAGATCCAGATAACCCTTGCCCAGGCCGAAGCGCAGCAATGAGTTATCCACACCCTTGGCGAGCATTTTTTCCAGGGATTCGATCATCGGTGGATTCCTTTGAGTGTTGAAAGCGAGGATCAAAAGATCGCAGCCTTGCAGCTCCTACATGGATCGGTGTAGGAGCTGCCGAAGGCTGCGATCTTGGCGATGTTGGATCAGAAGAAGCTCAGCCCCACATGGAACAGCTTCTCCACATCGCGAATATGTTTTTTATCCACAAGGAACAGAATCACATGGTCGCCCGCTTCGATCACGGTGTCATCGTGGGCGATGATCACTTCTTCGTCGCGGATAATCGCACCGATGGTGGTGCCCGGCGGCAGGCCGATATTCTCGATGGCCTTGCCGATCACTTTGCTGGATTTCGCATCGCCATGGGCAATCGCCTCGATGGCTTCCGCCGCGCCACGGCGCAGCGAGTGCACGCTGACGATGTCGCCCCGGCGCACGTGGGCCAGCAAGGTGCCGATGGTCGCCAGTTGCGGGCTGATGGCGATGTCGATGTCGCCGCCCTGGATCAGATCGACATAGGCCGGGTTGTTGATGATGGTCATCACCTTCTTCGCACCGAGGCGCTTGGCCAGCAGCGACGACATGATGTTGGCTTCGTCGTCGTTGGTCAGGGCGAGGAACAGGTCGGCGTCGGCGATGTTCTCCTCCAGCAGTAGGTCGCGGTCCGAGGCGCTGCCCTGCAACACCACGGTGCTGTCGAGGTGGTCCGAGAGGTGACGGCAGCGTGCCGGATTCATCTCGATGATCTTTACCTGATAACGGCTTTCGATGGCCTCGGCCAGACGCTCGCCGATCTGCCCGCCACCGGCGATGACAATGCGTTTATAGGTTTCGTCGAGACGGCGCATTTCGCTCATGACCGCGCGAATGTTCGCTTTGGCGGCGATGAAAAACACCTCGTCGTCGGCCTCGATCACGGTATCGCCCTGGGGCAGGATCGGCCGGTCGCGGCGGAAAATGGCGGCCACGCGGGTTTCGACGTTTGGCATGTGTTCACGCAACTGTCGCAGTTGCTGACCCACCAGCGGCCCGCCGTAATAGGCGCGAACCGCGACCAGTTGCGCCTTGCCGTCGGCGAAGTCGATCACCTGCAAGGCACCCGGATGCTGGATCAGACGCTTGATGTAGTTGGTGACCACTTGTTCCGGGCTGATCAGCACGTCCACCGGAATCGCTTCGTTCTGGAACAACTGCTCTTCGCGGGTCAGGTACGCAGCCTCACGAACCCGGGCAATCTTGGTCGGGGTGTGGAACAGGGTATGGGCGACCTGGCAGGCGACCATGTTGGTTTCGTCGCTGTTGGTCACGGCGACCAGCATGTCGGCGTCGTCGGCGCCAGCCTGGCGCAGCACGGTCGGAAACGAACCGCGGCCCTGCACCGTGCGGATGTCCAGGCGGTCGCCAAGGTCGCGCAGGCGTTCGCCATCGGTGTCGACCACGGTGATGTCATTGGCTTCGCTGGCCAGGTGTTCTGCCAGCGAACCGCCGACCTGCCCTGCGCCGAGGATGATGATTTTCATCCAGTCACTCCATTGAATCCGTTTAACCGCGCGCGGCGGCGATCTTGATCAGCTTGGCGTAGTAGAACCCGTCGTGGCCGCCTTCCTGGGCGAGCAACTGGCGACCATGGGGCTGCTTGATGCCGGCCGTCGTGGCGAGGTCCAGTTCACGGGCGCCCGGCGTGCGGGCGAGGAACGCTTCGATAACTTCGGTGTTCTCGGTCGGCAGCGTCGAGCAGGTGGCGTATAGCAGAATGCCGCCGACTTCCAGGGTGTTCCACATGGCGTCGAGCAGCTCGCCTTGCAGCAGAGCCAGCGCGGCGATGTCGTCGGGCTGGCGGGTCAGCTTGATGTCCGGATGACGACGGATCACGCCCGTCGCCGAGCATGGTGCGTCCAGCAGGATGCGTTGGAACGGCTTGCCGTCCCACCACGCCTGCGTGTCGCGGCCGTCGGCGGCAATCAGTTCGGCGCTCAGTTTCAGGCGTTCGAGGTTTTCCCGCACTCGCACCAGACGCTTGGCTTCCAGGTCTACCGCCACCACCCCGGCCAGTTTTGGCTCGGCTTCGAGAATATGGCAGGTCTTGCCGCCGGGTGCGCAGCAGGCGTCCAGTACCCGTTGGCCCGGTGCCAGGTCGAGCAGATCAGCGGCCAGTTGTGCCGCTTCGTCCTGCACGCTGATCCAGCCCTCGGCGAAACCCGGCAGGCTGCGCACGTCGGCGGCGGCTTCGAGCACGATACCGTCACGGCTGTAGACACAAGGTGTGGCGGCGATACCGGCGTCGATCAGCAAACCGAGGTAGGCATCCCGGCTGTGATGGCGACGGTTGACCCGCAGGATCATTGGCGGATGCGCGTTGTTGGCGGCGCAGATGGCTTCCCATTGCTCTGGCCAGAACGCCTTCAGGGATTTCTGCAGCCAGCGTGGGTGGGCCGTGCGCACCACCGGATCGCGTTCCAGTTCGGCGAAAATCGTTTCGCTTTCGCGCTGAGCGTTACGCAGGACAGCGTTGAGCAAGGCCTTGGCCCATGGCTTTTTCAACTTGTCGGCGCAACCGACCGTCTCGCCAATCGCGGCATGGGCCGGGACGCGGGTGTAGAGCAACTGATAGAGGCCGACCAGCAGCAGCGCCTCGACATCGGCATCGGCAGCCTTGAACGGCTTTTGCAGCAACTTGGCCGCCAGCGCCGACAACCGTGGCTGCCAGCGTGCGGTACCGAACGCCAGGTCCTGAGTGAAGCCGCGATCACGGTCCTCGACCTTGTCCAACTGCGTCGGCAGTGAACTGTTGAGCGAGGCTTTTCCGCTCAGGACAGCGGCAAGTGCCTTGGCGGCGGCCAGACGCGGATTCATTGAGCGTCCGCCGCTTGACCGAGGACCGTGCCGGTGGCGAATTTCTCACGGCGGCTGTTGAACAGGTCGCTGAAGCTCAGCGCCTTGCCGCCGGGCAATTGCAGACGGGTCAGGCACAAGGCCTGCTCGCCGCACGCGACGATCAGGCCATCCTTGCTGGCGCTGAGGATTTCACCGGGTGCACCTTTGCCTTCGGCCAGGTTTGCGGCCAGCACTTTCAGGGCTTCGCCATTCAAGGTGCTGTGGGTGATCGGCCACGGGTTGAAGGCACGCACCAGACGCTCCAGTTCAAGCGCCGGGCGACTCCAGTCGATGCGCGCTTCGTCCTTGTTCAATTTGTGCGCGTAGGTGGCCAGGCTGTCGTCCTGCACTTCGCCTTCCAGCGTACCCGCGGCGAGGCCGGCAATTGCCTGAACCACGGCCGGTGGACCCATCTCGGCCAGACGGTCGTGAAGGCTGCCGCCAGTGTCTTCGGCGCTGATCGGCGTGGTGACTTTAAGCAGCATCGGCCCGGTGTCGAGGCCGGCTTCCATGCGCATCACGGTCACGCCGCTTTCGGCATCACCTGCTTGCACGGCACGCTGGATCGGCGCCGCACCGCGCCAGCGCGGTAACAGCGAGGCGTGGCTGTTGATGCAACCCAGGCGCGGAATGTCCAGCACCACTTGCGGCAGGATCAGGCCGTAGGCGACCACCACCATCAAGTCCGGTTTCAGCGCGGCGAGTTCGGCTTGCGCGTCTTCGTTGCGCAGGGTTGGCGGTTGCAACACCGGGATGTTGTTCTCCAGCGCAAGCTGCTTGACCGGGCTCGGCATCAGTTTTTGCCCGCGACCGGCCGGACGATCCGGTTGGGTGTAGACCGCGACGATCTCGTAAGGGCTGCTCAGCAGGGCCTTGAGATGTTCGGCGGCGAATTCCGGGGTGCCGGCAAAGACAATGCGCAGTGGCTCAGTCATGGGTGACGTCTCTTGAAAAGAAAAAGGCTTGCCGCAGCAAGCCTTTGAAGATGGGCATCAGGCGTTCTGGCGATGAAGCTTTTCCAGTTTCTTCTTGATGCGGTCGCGTTTGAGCGTGGACAGGTAATCGACGAACAATTTGCCATTGAGGTGGTCGCATTCGTGCTGGATGCACACCGCGAGCAAATCTTCGGCAATCAGTTCGTAGGGCTTGCCGTCGCGGTCCAGTGCCTTGACCTTGACCCGTTGCGGGCGATCGACGTTTTCGTAGAAGCCCGGCACCGACAGGCAGCCTTCCTGGTACTGGCCCATGTCGTCGGTCAGCGGTTCGAGCTCGGGGTTGATGAACACTCGAGGCTCGGTGCGGTCTTCGGAGAGGTCCATCACGACGATACGTTTGTGCACGTTGACCTGGGTAGCGGCGAGGCCGATGCCAGGCGCTTCATACATTGTTTCAAACATGTCGTCGACCAACTGACGCACTTCGTCGTCCACTACGGCCACTGGCTTGGCGATAGTGCGCAGACGCGGATCAGGGAATTCGAGGATGTTTAAAATGGCCATAAGCTTGATCAGTGCACGTGTGAAGTAAGGTCGGGTCGATGGCCTGGCGGGTCCGAAGAAATGCAGGCTACCGTTGTAAAACGTAGCTCCCTTCTGTTGACAAGCAAGTTTTGACAAGCAAGCCGGGAGCGAGCCACTGACGGCTCTGGCGTTTCACGCGAATGCACATAATAAAGGGATTCACCGCATGAGGAAATCACTACTCGCCCTGCTGCTCCTGGCTTCGGCAGGCTGGGCGTACGGGCAGGTGCAACTTCGGGAAGATATTCCCACCATAAAGCTGTCGCCTCAGGTTCGCAGCAGCCCGGTGGCCGAGGTTATCCCCGGCATTGCGCTCAAATCGATCAACAGCTTTCTGCTGAGCAACCGCATCGTCGACAAGGCCGAGGATTTCACCAAGGCGCCTTACATTGTCGCTGGTGATACCGAACGGGTGCTCAGCGGCGCGGGTGACCGCATCTTTGCCCGCGGCCATTTCGATCCGGCGCAACCGGCGTACGGCATCTTCCGTCAAGGCAAGGTCTACACCGATCCGCAGAGCAAGGAAATCCTGGGGATCAACGCCGACGACATCGGCGGCGGCGATGTCGTGGCCATTGAAGGTGACGTCGCCACCCTGGAGTTGCAACGCACGACCCAGGAGGTCCGCCTCGGCGATCGCTTGTTCAGCGGTGAAGAGCACGCGATCAACTCGACCTTCACGCCCAGGGCACCGAGCCACGAAATCAACGGTCTGATCATCGATATTCCGCGCGGGGTCACGCAGATCGGCGAGTTGGACGTGGTTACCCTGAACAAGGGGCAGCGCGACGGTCTGGTCGAAGGCAATCTGCTGGCAGTGATGAAAACCGGCGAAACAGTACGGGACCGGATCACTGGCCAGCCATTGAAGATTCCCGATGAGCGCGCCGGTCTGCTGATGGTTTTCCGTACCTACGACAAACTCAGTTATGGGCTGGTGCTTAGCGCTTCGCGCTCGTTGTCGGTGATGGACAAGGTACGAAATCCGTAAGAGTGCTTCACAAGTTACCAACAGAGTTATCCACAGCTTATTCCCGTTTGTACGGGTGCTCATAACGATCAAGGATGATCCATGTCGCTGCCTGCCGTTACACCGGTTTCCCCCGCGGAACTGGAAGCTCGTTTACGTCTGCACCGTTTGCCGGAACTCGGCCCGGCGCGTTTCAAGAAATTGCTCGAAGCCTTCGGCTCGGCATCCAAAGCCCTCAGTGCACCTGCCAGCGCCTGGCGTGCGCTGGGTTTGCCACTGGCCTGTTCCGAGGCCAGGCGTAGCGCTGAGATCCGGGACGGCGCCAGCCATGCATTGGCCTGGCTGGAGCATCCGGCCCAGCATTTACTGATGTGGGACCAACCGGACTACCCGGCACTGCTGGCACAAATCAGCGATGCACCGCCGCTGTTATTTGTCGCCGGCGATCCCGGCATTCTGGAAAAACCACAACTGGCGATGGTCGGCAGCCGTCGTGCGTCCCGACCGGGGATGGACACCGCTGCCGCGTTTTCCCGCAGTCTGGCGGGTGCCGGTTTTGTCATTACCAGCGGCCTGGCCCTGGGCATTGACGCCGCCGCACATCAGGCCGCATTGGACGTTGGCGGGCAAACGGTCGGTGTGCTCGGCACGGGGCTCGAGAAGTTTTATCCACAGCGAAATAGACGCCTGGCGGACGCCATGATCGCCTCGGGCAGCGCGGTACTTTCGGAGTTCCCGCTGGATGCAGGCCCCAGCGCCGGCAACTTCCCTCGGCGCAACCGGATCATCAGTGGTTTGTCCCTCGGGGTGCTGGTGGTCGAAGCCAGTGTCGCCAGCGGATCACTGATTACCGCGAGGCTGGCAGCGGAACAGGGGCGCGAGGTGTTTGCGATGCCCGGGTCGATCCATCATCCCGGTGCCCGCGGCTGCCATCAGTTGATTCGCGACGGTGCGGTGCTGGTAGAAACCATCGAACATATCCTCGAAGCCTTGCGCGGCTGGCAACGACTGCCGTTATCCACAGAATCCTTTACCCCTGAAACGACTCACCCCCTGTTGAAGTTGCTGCATGCCGCACCTCTGACCAGTGAAGCGCTGGCCGACGCAAGCGGCTGGACCTTGCCGAAAGTGCTGGCGGCGTTGACCGAACTTGAAATGGACGGTCGCGCTATTTGCGAAAGCGGGCGCTGGTTTGCACGGGTGAGCTAGGTTTTATAAACAAGATCGGTAAACTGCGCAGAGCCTTATTCTGGAGAGTTTTTCATGGTCAACAGTTGGCGTGTGCAACAAGCCGCGCAAGCAATTCGCGCCGGGGCGGTGATTGCCTACCCAACCGAAGCAGTCTGGGGCCTGGGTTGCGACCCGTGGGACGAGGAGGCGGTGGAGCGTCTGCTGCTGATCAAGGGGCGGTCCGAGGATAAAGGGCTGATCCTGGTCGCGGACAACATCCGTCAGTTCGATTTCCTCTTCGATGACTTCCCCGAGTTGTGGATGGACCGCATGGCCAGTACCTGGCCAGGTCCGAACACCTGGCTGGTGCCGCACCAGAACCTGCTGCCGCAGTGGATTACCGGTGTGCATGAAACCGTGGCGCTGCGGGTCAGTGATCACCCACTGGTGCGGGACTTGTGCGCACTGGTCGGGCCGCTGGTGTCGACGTCGGCCAACCCGCAGGGACGCCCGGCGGCACGCACGCGGCTTCGCGTCGAGCAGTACTTCCGTGGGCAGTTGGATCTGGTACTGGGTGGCAATCTGGGCGGGCGCAAGAACCCGAGCGTGATTCGCGATCTGGCGACCGGCAAGGTTGTGCGCCCGGACTGAGACCGGATTGACCTCCTTCGCGAGCAAGCCCGCTCCCACACTGGATCTGTGAACGATACAGATCCAGTGTGGGAGCGGGCTTGCTCGCGAAGGGGCCCTACCAGTCAACTACCCATTCAGGGCAACAGAACCACCGAACCCGTCGTACGCCGTGCCGACAACTCGGTCTGCGCCTTCGCCGCGTCAGCCAGTGGAAAACGCTGACTGATGTCCACGGTCAGCTTGCCGCTGATGATCATCTCGAACAACTCGTCGGCCATGCGTTGCAGGTTCTCGGCGTTGTTCGCATAAGTGCCCAGGGTTGGCCGGGTCACGTACAGCGAGCCTTTCCCCGCCAGGATCCCCAGGTTCACGCCGTCGACCGCACCGGACGCATTGCCAAAACTCACCACCAGTCCACGCGGTGCGGCGCTGTCGAGTGATGTCAGCCAGGTGTCCTTGCCAACGCCGTCATACACCACCGGGACTTTTTTGCCGTCGGTCAATTCCAGCACGCGCTGGGCGACGTTTTCATGGCTGTAGTCGATGGTTGCCCAAGCGCCGTTGGCTTTGGCCAGTGCGGCTTTCTCGGGCGAACTGACCGTACCGATCAGCTTCACGCCCAAGGCCCTTGCCCACTGGCAGGCCAGTGAGCCTACCCCGCCGGCCGCGGCGTGGAACAGGATGGTTTCGCCACCTTTGAGCTCATAAGTCTGACGCAGCAGGTACTGCACGGTCAGGCCCTTGAGCATCACGCCAGCGGCCTGTTCGAAGCTGATGGCGTCCGGCAGTTTCACCAGATTGGCCTCGGGCAACACATGAACTTCGCTATAGGCGCCCAGAGGGCCGCTGCCATAGGCCACGCGATCGCCGATCTTGAAGCGGGTCACGTCGCTGCCGACCGCCTCGACCACGCCCGCACCCTCCGAGCCGAGGCCAGATGGCAGGGATGGCGGCGGGTACAGGCCGCTACGGTAATAGGTGTCGATGAAGTTCAGGCCGATGGCCTTGTTGGTCACGCGCACTTCCTTCGGACCTGGCTCGGCGGGTTGGTAATCCACATACTCGAGCACTTCGGGGCCACCATGGGCGCGGAACTGGATACGCTTTGCCATCGAAACTCTCCATAGGTCGTTTTACCAAGCGCCCTATCGGACTCCTAAGCTTGATTTTCGTCAACTGCGAAGGGGTAACTTGCGATGTTATGCTACGCGCCCATTTGCGCAGGCTGAGCTCCAATGGAGCGCCGCGTTGTTTTGCCCGATTCAAGGTGATGACATGACGACCCGCACCGAGGCCGTAAAAGCCTACCTGCTCGACCTGCAAGACCGTATCTGCGCCGCCCTGGAAGCCGAAGACGGTGGCACGCAATTCGTCGAAGACGCCTGGACCAGGCCGGCCGGCGGTGGCGGTCGCACCCGCGTGATTGAAAACGGCACGGTGATTGAAAAGGGTGGCGTGAACTTTTCCCACGTCTTCGGCAGCGGTCTCCCACCCTCAGCCAGCGCCCACCGGCCGGAGCTGGCGGGCCGTGGCTTTGAAGCCTTGGGCGTGTCGCTGGTGATTCACCCACACAACCCCCATGTGCCGACTTCCCACGCCAACGTGCGCTTTTTCATTGCTGAAAAAGAAGGTGAAGAACCGGTCTGGTGGTTTGGCGGCGGCTTCGACCTGACCCCGTATTACGGTAACGAGGAAGACTGCATCCACTGGCATCGCATCGCCGAGCAGGCCTGTGCACCGTTCGGCCCGGACGTCTACCCGCGTTACAAGGCCTGGTGCGACAGCTACTTCCACATCAAGCATCGTCACGAGCCGCGTGGCATCGGCGGGCTGTTTTTCGACGACCTGAACGAGTGGGATTTCGACACCAGCTTCGCCTTCATGCGCGCCATTGGCGACGCGTACATCGATGCCTACCTGCCGATCGTGCAGCGTCGCAAGAACGACGCGTTCACGGCCAAGCAGCGCGAGTTCCAGGAGTTCCGCCGTGGCCGCTACGTAGAATTCAATCTGGTCTACGACCGCGGCACGTTGTTCGGCCTGCAATCGGGCGGGCGTACCGAGTCGATCTTGATGTCGCTGCCACCGCAAGTGCGCTGGGGCTACGACTGGAAGGCCGAGCCTGGCAGCGAAGAAGCGCGACTGACCGAGTACTTCCTGCAGGACCGCGATTGGTTGGCCGAAGCTTGAACGAGGAATCCTGATGGACCGTTATGTCGTATTCGGTAACCCGATTGGCCACAGCAAATCACCGTTGATCCACCGCCTCTTTGCCGAGCAGACCGCGCAAAAGCTGGACTACAACACAATGCTGGCGCCACTCGACGACTTTTCCACCTGTGCCCGGACGTTTTTCCTTGAAGGACGCGGCGCCAATGTGACGGTGCCGTTCAAGGAAGAAGCCTACCGGCTGGCGAACAGCCTGACGGCGCGGGCGCAGCGCGCCGGTGCGGTCAATACCTTGAGCAAACTGGCCGATGGCAGCCTGCTGGGCGACAACACCGACGGTGCCGGGCTGGTGCGGGACCTGACGGTCAACGCCGGATTCAGCCTCAAGGGCAAACGCATCCTGTTGCTCGGCGCTGGCGGCGCGGTGCGCGGTGCTTTGGAGCCTTTGCTGGCCGAAGAACCCGCCTCGGTGATCATCGCCAACCGTACGGTGGACAAGGCCGAGTTGCTCGCGGAGCTGTTCTGCGATCTGGGGCCGGTCTCGGCCAGTGGCTACGACTGGTTGCAGGAGTCGGTGGACCTGATCATCAACGCGACTTCCGCGAGCCTCACGGGCGATGTGCCGCCGATTGCACCGAGCCTGATCGAACCAGGCAAAACGGTGTGCTACGACATGATGTACGGCAAGGAGCCGACCTCGTTCTGCCGCTGGGCCAGCGAACACGGGGCTGCGGTGGCGATGGATGGCTTGGGGATGCTGGCCGAGCAGGCCGCGGAAGCGTTTTTCCTGTGGCGCGGGGTGCGACCGGACACTGCGCCGGTGTTGGCTGAGTTGCGTCGGCAGTTGGCCCTTTAACTTCAAAGATCGCAGTCTTCGGCAGCTCCTACAGACATTCACAAAACCTTGTAGGAGCTGCCGAAGGCTGCGATCTGTTTAATCCTCAAACCGGATCGGGCATTTCTCGGCCCCTTCCAGCTTCCTAAGCTCTTCCACCACCTGCGGTCGTGCCCGGCGTAACGTCAGGCTGCGGTCCTGGCGCAGCAATCGTCGCGCTTCCTGGTGCAGCATTTCCACCCCTGAGTAATCGATGAAGTTGATCTGCTGCGCCTCGATCACCACGCGCGCGCCGTGCATGCGTTGCAGGCGTACTTGCAGGTAGTGGCTGGCACCGAAAAAGATCGAACCGCCGACCCGCAGAATGTCCTCCTCGCCATCGCGTACGTGCTGCACCCGTGGCTGCGATGTGCGTTTGAGATAGAAAAAAAGCGAGGCCAGTACGCCGGCGTAGATCGCCGTCTGCAATTCCAGCAGCAGCGTGGCGACGCAGGTCAGCGCCATGACCACGAACTCGGCGCGGCTGACCCGCAACAATGCGCGAATGCCGCGATGGTCCACCAGGCCCCAGGCGATCAACAGAATGCTGCCGGCCATGGCCGGAATCGGGATGTGTTCGATCAACCGCGCGCCGAATAGGGCGAACATCGCCACCCACAGTGCCGAAAAAATCCCCGCCAGCGGTGAGCAAGCGCCGGCCTCGTAGCTGAGACCCGAGCGGGTGAAGGAGCCAGCGGACAGCGATCCGGAAAAAAACGCGCCGACCATGTTCGACAAGCCCTGAGCACGAACTTCCTGGTTGGCGTCGAGTAATTGCTGCGAACGTGCGGAGATCGAGCGGGCAATCGACAGACTGGTGACCAGCCCGAGCATGCCGACCGCCACGGCGCTGGGCAGCAGGCGCAGGATCAGATCGAGATCCAGCGGCAAAGGACTGAAAGGCGGCAGCTTGCCGGTGAAGGCGCTGACCAGTTGCACGTGCCCGAACATCGATGGCCAGAGCCAGACCAGCAATCCGCCGAGGATCAGGGTGATCAGCAGCGTCGGCCAGCGTGGCAACAGCTGTTTGAGGATCACGCCCACCACCACCGTTGCCAGTCCCAGCGCCAGCGAAGGTTTGTCCATTTCGCCGAGATGGCGCAATAACGTGATGAAACTGTCCAGCGCGGTGGCTTGGCTGGGCAAGTCCAGTCCCAGCAGGTTAGGCAATTGACCGATGGCAATCACCACGGCAGCCCCCAGGGTGAAGCCGAGCACCACCGAGTGCGAGACGAAATTCACCAGCGCGCCAAATCGCAGCAAACCCAGCAGCCATTGAAAGATGCCGGCCAGAAAGGTGAGCAACAGGATCACGGTGATGTAGTCCTGCGTCGCCGGAACGGCCAGGGGACTGACGCTGGCGTACAGGACAATCGAGATGGCCGCCGTAGGACCGCAGATCAAATGCCACGACGAGCCCCAGAGGCAGGCGATCAGTACCGGGATAATTGCGGCGTACAGGCCGTATTCCGGTGGGAGACCGGCGATGAGCGCGTAGGCAATGGATTGCGGCAACGCCAGAATCGCGCCGCTGAGGCCGACGACCAGGTCCCGGCCGACGCTGGTGCGGGTTTGCTTGGGCAACCAACTGAGGAATGGAAAGAGTGAATGGCGGCTTGGCAGGGCCATGGGGCCTCTCGGTCTGGAATTTTGCGCAAGGGTAGCAGGACATGATCTGTGGGAGCGGGCTTGCTCGCGAAGGCGGTGGGTCAGACAACATTAATGTCGACTGATCCACCGCCTTCGCGAGCAAGCCCGCTCCCACAAGTATTGGTTACAACTTGGCTTTCACTGCGGGCAGCGCGTCCTTGCCATCCACGGTCTTCACTCCATCAAGCCACTTGTCCAATACCGCCGGGTTGGCCTTGATCCATGCCTTGGCTGCGTCGGCGTTACTGACCTTGTTGTTCACCACCTCGGCCATGATGCTGTTTTCCATATCCTGGGTGAAGCTCAGGTTGGTCAGGAGTTTGCCGACGTTCGGGCAGGCCTGTGCATAACCTTTGCGGGTCAGCGTGTGCACGCTGCCGGTGTCACCGAAGTACTTCTCGCCGCCCTTGAGGTAATGCATTTTCAGTTGCACGTTCATCGGGTGCGGGGTCCAGCCGAGGAAGGTCACGAATTTCTGCTTTTTCACCGCGCGGGACACTTCTGCCAGCATGGCCTGCTCGCTGGACTCGACCAGTTTCCACTGGCCCATGTCGAAATCGTTTTTCTTGATGATCTCTTGCAGCGAGATGTTCGCCGGGGCGCCGGAGCCGATGCCGTAGATCTTGCGGTCGAACTTGTCGGCGTATTTGTTCAGGTCGGCAAAGTTATGCACACCCGCGTCCCACACATAGTCTGGAACGGCAAGGGTGAATTCGGTGCCGTCGAGGTTCTTCGCCAGTTGTGTGACATCGCCATTGGCGACGAACTTGTCATAGAAGCCCTGCTGCGCCGGCATCCAGTTACCCAGGAACACATCGACCTGGCCATCCTTGAGCCCGCCAAAAGTGATCGGCACCGCGAGGGTGTCGACCTTGGCCTTGTAGCCCATGCCGTCCAGCAGGAACCCGGTGATGGCATTGGTCGCGGCGATGTCGCTCCAACCCGGGTCGGCCATCTTCACGGTCTCGCAACTCTGGTCGGCAAACGCCGATGCGCTGCCCAGAGCCAGGAGCCCGATCGTCAGTACTGTGGATAACCTTTGCATGGACTTCCCCTTAACATTATTGGTTTTGGCAGGGTTGTGGATAACGTGCTTTACGTTCCAGATCGTCGAGGTCGATGTGGTTGCGCATGTATTGCTGACTGGCGTCCACCAGCGGCTGGTGATCCCAGCTCTTCAGCTTGCCGAGGGTCAACGCCTCGGCCACGAAACGCCGGCGCCGCTGGCTGGCGAGCACCTGCTGGTGGATGGCCGGAATATTCCATTTCGCCCGCGCCTCAGCGAGAAAATCGTCGAACAGCTGGCGATGTTGCGGCGAATGGCTGAGTTCTTCCAGTTCGTGAGGGTCATTGTGTACGTCGAAGAGCAGACAAGGGTCGTCTTCGCTGTAGATGAATTTATAGGCCCCGCGGCGGATCATCATCAGCGGGCTGATGGTGCCTTCGGCCATGTATTCACCGAACACTTCATCGTGGCCACCCTGCCCTTGCAGGTGCGGTACCAGTGAGCGGCCGTCCAGCGGCAAGCCCGGTTCCAGCGAGCCGCCAGCCAGTTCGACGAATGTCGGCAACAGGTCCGCCGTGGAAACACTGGCGCTGACCCGGCCGGCACCGAACTGCCCCGGTGCGCTGATCAGCAGCGGCACCCGTGCGGCCATTTCATACCAGTGCATTTTGTACCAGAGGCCGCGCTCGCCGAGCATGTCGCCGTGGTCACCGGAAAACACGATGATGGTGTCGTCGATCAGCCCGGTATCTTCAAGGGTTTGCAGGAGTTTGCCGACGTTGCTGTCGATATAGCTGCACGCGCCGAAATAGGCACGGCGGGCATCGCGGATCTTATCCACAGGCAGTGGCTTGTCCCACAGGTCATAGACCTTGAGCAAACGCTGCGAGTGCGGATCGAGGTCATGCGGGTCCGGGGTTACAGGCAGCGGGATATCGGCATCGTCGTACAAATCCCAGAAAGCCTTGGGAATCGTGTACGGATCGTGTGGGTGAGTCATGGAAACGGTCAGGCAGAACGGCTGGTCGCCATCCTCGCGGATATGGTCGAACAGGTACTGCTGGGCCTTGAATACCACCTCTTCGTCGAAATCCAACTGGTTGGTGCGCACGCAGGGTCCGGCTTGCAGAACCGAGGACATGTTGTGGTACCAGGTCGGACGCACATCCGGTTCATCCCAGTTCACCGCCCAGCCGTAGTCGGCCGGGTAGATGTCACTGGTCAGGCGCTCTTCGTAGCCATGCAACTGGTCCGGCCCGCAGAAATGCATCTTGCCCGACAGGGCGGTGCGGTAGCCGAGGCGGCGTAGGTAATGGGCATAGGTCGGTACGTCGGCGGGGAAGTCGGCGGCGTTGTCGTAGGCGCCGATCTTGCTCGGCAACTGGCCGCTGACCAGGGTGAAGCGCGACGGCGCACACAGGGGGCTGTTGCAATAAGCCGAGTCGAACACCACGCCTTGTGCGGCGAGGCGGCTGAGATTGGGCAGCTTGATGGGCGATGGACCGTAGAACGGCAACATTGGCGCGGCCATTTGATCGGCCATGATGAAAAGAATGTTCTTGCGCTTCATGTGATCGCGGCATTCCATAGTGGATGTTTATGCGAGAGTGCTGGCTTCGAGAATGAAACCCAAGCTCTTTGCGGTAAAGCCCATGCACGGCAATGACTAGGATAAGCACAGCTTATGTATGACGCCCTTGGTGACCTGTCACTGGATCTGCTTCGTGCCTTCGAAGCGGCAGCCCGTCAGCGCAGCTTCACCGCGGCGGCGGTTGAACTCGGCACCACGCAGCCGGCCATCAGCCAGCAGATCAAGCGCCTTGAAGAACAACTGGCGACCCGATTGTTCGACCGCATTTATCGCGGTATCGAGTTGACTGAGGCCGGGCTGATACTTTTTCAGCAGGTTCAGCTCGGATTGCAGAATATCGATTCAGGATTGAGCGCAATTAGCGCCCAGCAACAGCATGAGGTGCTGCAGGTGGCCACGGATTTTGCCTTTGCCGCCTATTGGTTGATGCCGCGTCTGCACCGCTTTCACGCGGCTAATCCGCAGGTGGATGTCAGCCTGGTCACCAGTGAACGCAGCCATAACATGCTACGTACCGATATCGACGTGGCGATACTGTTCGGCGATGGCCGCTTCAAGCAGGGTGAAAGCCATTGGCTGTTCAGTGAGGAAGTGTTTCCGGTGTGCAGCCCGCAGTTGCTGGGTGAACGTTCCCTGCCCTTGCCCCCCCAGGCCTTGCTCGAGTTTCCGTTGCTGCATCTGCGTGGGGAACACAGCAGTAACTGGTTCGACTGGAGCGGTGTATTCCGCGAGTTGGGCATCACCTCGCCCCCGGCACCCGGTCAACTGCGTTTCGACAACTACACCTTGCTGATTCAGGCGGCGATTGGTGGTCAGGGCGTGGCCATCGGCTGGCGTCACCTTGTGGATAACTTGCTGGCGCAAGGGTTGTTATGTCGACCGATCGGCGAAACGGTGATGTCCCGGCTGGGCTATTACGTGGTTTTGCCCCAGCGTAAACGGCGCGGGGTGTTGATCCAGCAGTTTGTGGATTGGTTGATGGCTGAGCAGGCGGGCAGCGCGGGGTCGTTGACGGGGTTGGCGTTTCCTTCGATTGCGGTTTGAGTGTCAAAAGATCGCTGTAGGAGCTGCCGAAGGCTGCGATCTTTCAAGGTTCCGAGGTCGCGATGAAACTGACGTGCTCGCCGATGTGCAGTTTCAGGTGCAATTCATCGGCAATGCCCACGGCGGTACGGGCCAATCGCCCGAGCGGTTCGGCCAGTCCCGGCTCGAGGTTGCCGCCGGGTTTGGCGAAATGTTCGATGGTCAGCCCCGGTACCCCGCGCGGTTCGTTGACCAGCGTCCACTGCAAAGGACTGCTTTGCAGTGCCTCGCGGATTTCCTCTGCGGCGTGACGTTGCAGGCTGTCCTCGAGCTCCGGCTCGTCCAGCACCGCGAAATCTCCCACCAGAAACAACCGGGCAACGCCTGCCCCCTGCAGGCCTTCAATCAAGGCGTCGACTGCCAGCACTTGCTCGACCGGACCCGGTACGATGGTTTTTTCCACGTGTTCGCTGTTGAACGGTAAGCCAGGAGCGTCCAGCAAACAGATGACCACGGAGCTGCCAGCCACACTCTGCTTGACCCGTTGCGCGTCGAACAGGTCGCCAGTCTTGGTGCGCAGCCCCGGACGGGGTGCCAGCGCATTGAGGTCATCGAGAATCGCGATCACTTCATGCTGGCGTCGCAGCATTTCAGCCATCAGCGCACTGCCCAGGCTACTCATGGCACCATAAAGCACCACTTTCACAACGGGGGTTTCGGCATTTTTCATGGCTGAACCCTTTTTCCAGCGTCTATATGACGTGTGACCCGCAGGAAAGGGTGAGGGTTCGAACAGCTTTCAGAGGGATTGCAATGCAGCAGATCACGGGCTATCACGCCCATGTTTACTTCGATGCCGACTCGATAGGGCAGGCGCGGGCGCTGTGTGAGCAGGCGGCGCAATTGTTTCCAGTGAAAATGGGCCGTGTGCACGAGCGCCCGGTCGGTCCACACCCGGACTGGAGCTGCCAGTTGGCGTTCGAGCCGCAGGTGCTGGGCGACGTGCTGCCGTGGCTGGCGCTCAACCGCAAGGGCCTGGTGGTGTTTTTACACCCGGACACCGGCGACGATCTGCGAGACCACACCGAGCATGCGATCTGGATGGGCGCGATTCGACCGCTGGACCTGTCTATTTTTTGATCAGAGTGTTTCTTCTGCCTCGCCGGGCAAGTGTTCGTCCAGATGCAGCCACGGCAAGCGGCTGTCGGTCCAGATGTGCCGCTGCGCCGGTGCCTGCTCGGGGTGGTCGAGGGTGGCGATGGTCAGGTCGATGCTGTCCGGGCTCAGGTGCGTTACCACCGCCAGTTGCGCCCCGCAGTGACCGCAGAAGTAACGCGCGCAGGTGGATGAAGAGTCGTACCGCGACGGCGTCCCGGCCAGCCATTGAAAGGCGGATGCCGGCACGGTGATCCAGGTGGTCACGATGCCGCCGCTGACCCGTCGGCAAATCGAACAATGACAGTGGACGATATCGTGCAGTGGCCCGCTGAATTGATAGCGCAGCTGCCCGCAGTGGCAGCCGCCGGTGTGAACATTGGTCATGACATTCCTCCTGCTGCGTAATGACTGACGCCTTCGCGAGCAAGCCCGCTCCCACATTGGCTTTGTGTACGACACAGATCCAGTGTGGGAGCGGGCTTGCTCGCGAAGGCCGTAACCCGGTTCACCTCCCTGCCCCCGTCCGACGACCGGTCGTGCATCCGGTCAAAGCTTTCAATTGCGAAAGCTGGCTGAAAGCTTCCCCGATTAGGATCGCCGCCACTACCGGCAAAAGACCGGTGGCCAATGCGAGTGTTCGATTGCTCGCCAGGCCCATTTAACAACAACAATGGTGATTCTGATGTCCTCTTCTACCCGCCACTTCGCTGTGCCTCCGTCCGTACCTCTCGTGCTTCCCGTTCTGCGCTGATCCCGCCCGATCCGCCCATTCCCTAGCCGCGCTACGCCTGGAGTACTCCCATGCTGACTTTCCTTGGCTTCGCCATGGTCATCACGTTCATGTTCCTGATCATGACCAAGCGCCTGTCTGCGCTGATCGCCCTGATCCTCATTCCAATCATCTTCGCCCTGTTCGGCGGCTTCGGCCCCAAAATCGGCCCGATGATGCTCGAAGGCATCACCAAGCTCGCGCCGACCGGCGTGATGCTGATGTTCGCTATTTTGTATTTCGCCCTGATGATCGACTCCGGCCTGTTCGACCCGGCCGTGCGCAAGATCCTCAAAATGGTCAAGGGCGACCCGCTGAAGGTTTCGGTCGGCACCGCTGTACTGGCGCTGGTCGTTTCCCTCGATGGTGACGGCGCGACCACCTACATGATCTGCGTGGCCGCCATGCTGCCGCTCTACAGCCGCATCGGCATGAGCCCGCGGATCATGGCCGGCCTGATCATCCTCGCCGGTGGCGTGATGAACATGACCCCATGGGGCGGCCCGACCGCCCGTGCCGCCAGCGCACTGCACGTGGACCCGTCGGCTATTTTCGTACCGATGATCCCGGCGATGCTGGCCGGTGTGGTGGCGATCCTGGCCATCGCTTACTTCTACGGCAAACGTGAACGTGCGCGTCTGGGTGAACTGCACCTGGTGGGCGATGAAGTCGACCACAGCGAAATCAGTGTCTCGCAGTTCCCGGATGCCCGTCGTCCGAAACTGATCTGGTTCAACGGCGCCCTGACACTGGGCCTGATGTGCACCCTGATCGCCGGCCTGCTGCCGTTGCCGGTGTTGTTCATGGTGGCGTTCAGTATCGCCATGATCGTCAACTATCCTTGCCTGCAACAGCAGAAGGATCGCGTCGCGGCTCACGCCGGTAGCGTACTGGCCGTGGTCGGGCTGATCTTTGCGGCCGGCATCTTCACCGGTATCCTGTCGGGCACCGGCATGGTC
Source organism: Pseudomonas sp. Pseusp49 (assembly GCF_059491875.1). Classification (NCBI taxonomy): domain Bacteria; kingdom Pseudomonadati; phylum Pseudomonadota; class Gammaproteobacteria; order Pseudomonadales; family Pseudomonadaceae; genus Pseudomonas; species Pseudomonas sp. Pseusp49. Next base: position 6,782,627 of record NZ_CP168514.1, read on the forward strand.
GATGCCATGTCGAAAAGCCTGTTGTCGGTGATTCCGGATTTCCTCGGCCCGTACCTGGCGGTGATCACGGCGCTGGTAAGCATGCCGTTCACCTTCTTCATGTCGAACGATGCATTTTATTACGGCGTGTTACCGGTACTTGCCGAAGCCGCCAGTCACTACGGTATAACCGCGGTGGAAATGGCACGTGCCTCGATCGTCGGTCAGCCCGTCCACCTGTTGAGCCCGCTGGTTCCATCGACCTATCTGTTGGTGGCCCTGGCCGGTATCGATTTCGGTGACCACCAGCGTTTCACCCTGAAGTGGGCAGTGCTGGTTTGTATCTGCATACTGATTGCTGCACTGCTGTTGGGGACTTTCCCGATGTTCAGCACTCTATAAGCCCAAGACTCACCACTTCGGGTCCAGGCTTCGCTGTTTGAAGCCCGGGCCCTTTGTGGTTTAACAATCGCTCAAAGGAATACACATGGAATGGCTGACCAACCCTGAAATCTGGGTTGCCTTCTTTACCCTGACCGCCCTGGAAATCGTTCTGGGCATCGATAACATCATCATGATTTCGATTCTGGTCAGCCGCATGCCCAAACATATGCAGGCGCGTACCCGGATTTTCGGTCTGGCGTTGGCCATGATCACGCGAATCCTGCTCCTGCTGTCGATCACCTGGGTCATGCGCCTCACCGCCGACCTGTTCGTCGTGTTCGGCCAGGGCATCTCCGGACGTGACCTGATCCTGTTCTTCGGTGGTCTGTTCCTGCTGTGGAAGAGCTCGCAAGAGATGTACCACGCGCTGGAAGGTGAAGACGAAACCAACGAAGAGCCTTCGGGCAAGGGCGGCAACTTCCTCTACACCATCATCCAGATCGCGATCATCGACATCGTGTTCTCGCTGGACTCGGTCATCACCGCGGTCGGCATGGTCTCCCACGTACCGGTCATGGTCGCGGCGATCATCGTGGCGGTGTTGGTGATGATGTGGGCTTCCGGCACCATCAGCGAGTTCATCGACAAGCACCCGTCGCTGAAGATGCTGGCGCTGTCGTTCCTGCTGATCGTCGGTACCGTGCTGATTGCCGAATCCCTGGACGTACACGTGCCAAAAGGCTACGTCTACTTCGCCATGGCGTTCTCGCTGGCGGTGGAAGCGATCAACATCAGGATGCGCACGGCCATCGCGAAAAAGAAGAAACAGCAGGATCCGGTAAAGCTGCGCAAGGACATTCCGGGCCAGTAACCCGGTAGTACGCAATACCCTGTGGGAGCGGGCTTGCTCGCGAAGACAATGTGTCAGACAACATTAATGTTGACTGATACGACGCCTTCGCGAGCAAGCCCGCTTGTGTCTAGATCCAGGAATAGACTTCGAGGTGAGAGGGGTGGATGGCAAGCTGTGAGTCCGCGGTGCTAAAAGCACGTGTGGGAGCCAAGCTGCCATCCACCTTTCCACTCTGGCCCATAAGCCCGAACAGTTGGACGAGCGCCACTCGAATCACAAGCGTGGGCAAAGCCAGAGCACTCTCACTCCTGAGTGTAAGAGGGTTTTGCCATGATTTCCTGGGTCGGCATCGATATCTCCAAATCAAACCTGGTTGTATGGGTTCAACCTCAGGGTGAAGGTTTTGACCTTCCCAATACGTCAGAAGGCTTTGTTGAGCTGATTGAGCGCCTGAGCCGGTACGAGGTTGGCCGGGTTCTGCTGGAGGCCACCGGTGGTTACGAGAGCAAGGTCATGGCGGCACTGCAGGGCGCCGACTTCAACGTGCTCAGAATCAATCCCCGCCGGGCCAGAGCCTTCGCCGTGGCGATGGGCAAGAATGCCAAGACCGACCCCATCGACGCGGCCGTGCTGGCGGACTTCGCTGAAGTGCTGCATGCATCCCGCGACAAGATCATTTCGCCGGAACGTGAAGCGCTGCGCGAGCTGATCCAGTTGCGCGAGCAGTTTGTTCAGCAACGAGACGACAACAAGCGCCGGCTTCAGCAAGTCCAGCTACCCGTTGTTATCGAGGCGATCAAAGGTCTTGTTCACTACCTGCAAGTGCAGATCAAGCAGCTCGATAAAACCATCCATCAGAGCATGCATGAACTGGATGCCGAAAAAGCCGAGCGACTCATTTCCGTTAAAGGTATCGGTACGGTGGCCACAGCCAGCTTGCTGGTTTACCTGCCTGAATTGGGAGAGCTTGATCGTCGTGAAGTGGCGGCCTTGGCGGGAATTGCGCCGTACAACGACGACAGCGGCAATCACAGCGGAAAACGTCAAATCTATGGAGGCAGAGCCCGTGTCAGACGTGCGCTTTACATGTCTTGCTGGGTCGTGATCCGTCATCAGCCAGACTTCAAGGCACGTTATGACGCTCTTCGGGAGCGAGGCAAGAGCGCGAAAGTCGCGCTCATCGCCTGCATGCGGGTCTTACTGATTAGGCTGAATGCCATGTTGCGGGACGGCACCGAATGGCGGTGACGAGTGGCAGGGGGAAGACAGTTGCTCCCACTTTGTTTTTTGCGGGTTGCTTAAACGGGATTTCATGACAGTTTTGTTTCAATCCCTTCTTTGGCTGTGCGATGCTGGCGCGCAGACCGTTAGCCAACTACAGCTTAAGTACAGAACGTAGAACGTCGCGCGGTACCGTCAATTTGCTCCTTTGGGGCGCTACACCACAGGGGGTCATTATGCTCACCCTGCTCAATTTGCTTTCCGCCGTGGCCCTGCTGATCTGGGGCACGCACATCGTCCGAACCGGCATCCTGCGGGTCTACGGCACCAATTTGCGCCATGTCATCAGCCATAACATGGCCAACCGCTGGCTGGCGTTCGCCTCCGGGATCGCCGTGACGGCGATGGTCCAGAGCAGCAACGCCACTGCCATGCTCGTCACCTCCTTTGTCGGCCAGGGCCTGATGGCGCTGACCCCGGCGCTGGCCACCATGCTTGGCGCGGACGTCGGTACGGCGCTGATGGCGCGGGTGCTGACGTTCGATCTGTCGTGGCTGTCGCCATTGCTGATTTTTGTCGGGGTGATTTTCTTTCTGTCGCGCAAACAGACCCGGCTCGGGCAGTTGGGCCGTGTTGCCATTGGCTTGGGGTTGATCATTCTGGCGCTGCAACTGATTGTCGAGGCGGCGCATCCGATTACCCACGCCAAAGGAGTGAAGGTAATTTTCGCCTCACTCACTGGCGACATCCTGCTCGACGCCCTGGTCGGGGCACTGTTCGCGATGATTTCCTATTCCAGCCTGGCCGCCGTGCTGCTGACAGCGACCCTGGCGGGTGCCAATGTGATCAGCCTGCCGGTGGCCATCGGGCTGGTGATCGGCGCCAATATCGGCAGCGGTATACTTGCCTTCCTCAGCACCAGTATGCAGAACGCCGCCGGACGCCAAGTGGCGCTGGGCAGCCTGCTGTACAAACTGATTGGTCTTTTATTGATCATTCCGGTGCTCGACCCGCTGGTGCACTGGCTCGATGGCCTGGATTTCAGCCCTCAGGAAATGGTCATTGGCTTTCACCTGCTCTACAACACCGTGCGCTGCCTGATCCTGCTGCCCAGCCTCGAACCGATGGCCAGGTTTTGCGCCTGGGTGCTACCGGAGCGCCCGCTGGCCAACGGCACGGCCAAGCCCCGGCATCTTGACCCCACGGCCTTGGTCACGCCCGGTCTGGCGCTGGCCAACGCGGCCCGGGAAACCTTGCGCATGGGCGACCTGATCGACAACATGCTCGAAGCCATGCTCGATGTGTTGCGTGGCAAGCAAACCGCCGTCACCCAGGAAGTCCGTCGCCTGAGCGACGATGTCGAAGCGCTCTACAGTGCGATCAAGTTGTACCTGGCGCAAATGCCCCGGGAAGACCTCAGTGACCAGGACAGCCGGCGCTGGGCGGAAATCATTGAGCTGGCGATCAACCTGAAGCTCTCCAGCGATTTGATCGAACGCATGCTGCGCAAGATTCAGCAGCAGAAAACCTCACAGCGCCGGTCGTTTTCCGAAGTCGGGCTGGACGAACTGACCGGACTGCACACTCAGTTGATTTCCAGCCTGCGGCTCGGGATGTCGGTGTTTCTCAGTGGTGACCCGGAAAGTGCGCGCCAGCTGGTGCGTGAAAAACGTCGTTTCCGTGCACAGGAACGGCGTCTGGCCCACGCTCATGTCAGCCGTTTACACCGTAAAATCGTGCAAAGTATCGAAACCAGCTCGTTGCACCTGGAGCTGATCGCCGACATGAAGCGTCTGAATTCGCTGTTTTGCAGCAGTGCCTACGTGGTGCTGGAAACATCGGACACCGGTGCGTTGGTGGTCGACGATTTGAGCGACATCACTCATTCACCCTGAACGTCCACAGTCGCCTGAAGTCTGTTGAACTTACGCTGGTCGTATGGAAGCTTGTTATGCGTTGTCTGTTGTTCGCCTGCCTGTTGCTTGGTTCACTCCCGTCATTCGCCCTGGATCGCTTTCAGGTCGAGGGCTACACGCTGCGCAATGGCTTGCAGTTGCTGCTCAAACCCGGCACTGATCGCGGGCATGTGGCAATCCGGCTGGTGGTCGGCGTTGGCCTGGACGATTTCGGCTGCGAAGAAAAGGAACTGCCACATCTGTTGGAACACCTGTTGTTCAGCGGCATCGACGCCAGTGGCGAAGGTGGCCTGGAGGAACGCATGCAGGCCTTGGGCGGTGAGTGGAATGCCTTTACCAGCAATGCCGATACGACTTTCGTCATCGAGGCCCCGGCGAAAAACCAGCGCAAGGTACTCGACCTGTTGCTGGCGCTGCTGACCCAGACCCGCTTCGACGACAGCGCCATCAACGCGGCCAAGCAGGTGGTCGAGCGTGAAGACGGTGGTCACTACTCGCACCTGCAACGCTGGCTCGATCGCCAGGACCTCGGCCACACGGCCAGCAACCAATTGGCCGTCGAGTTGGGCCTCAAATGCCCGGAGCGTGCGCAAGTCGATGACTTGACCCGTCAGCAACTGGAGCAGGTGCGCAAGGACTGGTATGCGCCGAACAACATGACCCTGATCGTGGTCGGCGACCTCGACAAGTTGCTGCCAGCCTATCTGGAGCGGGCGTATGGCGCGCTGGAAGCGATCCCCCCCGGCGAGCATCCGCCGCTGCCGCAAATCCGGGCCAGCGCCGCCCATGAGCGCACCTTGCCCCACGGTCTGGTCGGCAACGGCGCCAAGTTGCACTGGCTGGTGCCGGAGCCGGTGCTGGAAGACGGTCACGACCAAACCTTCGATTTACTCAAGGACTATCTGGATTGGGCGCTCTATCGCCAACTGCGCCTGGCTCATGGTTTGTCCTATGGCCCGTGGGCGGAACGCGAAGTGTTCGGCGGCGTGGGTTTCATGAGCCTCAATGCCGACCTTGAACGCGACGACGTGCCCGAGGCCGAACAAGTGCTCGATGACTTGAAGGCCGAACTGCTCAGGGACGGCCTCAATGCCGACACGTTCAACCGCCTGAAACAGGCCGCGATCGCCCGCCAGGCCTGGGCCGTACAAGGCAACAGTGCGTTGGCCGACTACTACTGGAGCGCCATCGGCGACTACGAGGACGGTCGCTTCACCAATCCGGCCAGGGAGCTGCAGGGGGTGACGCTGGAAGAGGCGAACAAGGCGGTGCGTGAACTGCTGTTGCAGCCGGGGTATTTGCGGATCGAGAAGCCGTTGTTCAGCTATGACCAGTTGATGTGGTTGGTGGTTGGTGGGGCGGGCTTGATCGTGTTGATGCTGGTGGGCTGGCGTTTGCTTCGCAGGAAGTAATCATTCTGTTTGGCAAGAAAACTGCCTGTGGGAAACACAATCCCCTGTGGGAGCGTGGTGTAACTGACCGTGAACCCTCGCCACAGCGCCGCACCAGCGCTACCCTGTCGAGGTTTTTTCCTACAACCACTGTGAAACCGCCGAATGCAAAACCTGACCCGTTTCGTACAGCGCATCCTCGAATTGATGAAGCGCTACCCCGGGGTCATTGCGCTCGCTGGTTTCATCTCCGGGGTAGGCAGCTTCATCCTGGTCGATCGCCAGCAAGGCCTGGCGAGCTGGATCACCACCATCATGCTGATCAGCTGGATCTGGCTGATGCTGGAGAACAGCCTGACCAAGCTGTTCACGCGCATTTTCAAGCGCGAAATCCCGGAACCCTTGCTGCGTTACGCAACGCAGATGATCCATCAGGAAAGCCTGTTCTTTGTCCTGCCGTTCTTCTTCATCACCACGACGTGGAACAGCGGCCAGTTGTTTTTCACCGGGCTGCTGGGCGTCGCGGCACTGATTTCGATCATCGACCCGTTGTACTACAAGTGGCTGGCGCCACGGCGCTGGGCGTTTCTGGCCCTGCACACCCTGACCTTGTTCGCCGCGCTCCTCACCGCGTTGCCGGTGATCATGCACCTGACCACCGCGCAAAGTTTCAAATGGGCACTGGGTATCTCGGTGCTGCTGTCGTTCCCGAGCCTGGCGTCGATCTTCCCGATTCGTACCCTGCGCAGCGCGCTGGCGATTTTGAGTATCACTCTGGGCATTGGCGCCGTCGGGTGGGAGCTGCGCTCGTGGGTCCCACCGGCGACGCTGTGGATGACCGATGTGGCCATCAGTACGCAAATGCAGGACCGAACGCCTGGCGCCAGCCTCGAGGAAGTCAGCGCCGAGCAGATCCGCAATGGCGGGCTTTACGCCTACACCGCGATCAATGCCCCGCGGGGTTTGGACGAACGGATTTATCACGTCTGGCAGTTCAACGGCAAAGAAGTCGACCGCATCCCGTTGGATATTCACGGCGGGCGTAAGGAAGGGTACCGTGCCTGGACCCACAAGCAGAATTTCCCGGGCAACCCGGCCGGCAAATGGCAGGTCCGGGTGCTGACCGAAGATGGCCAGGTCATCGGCGTGCTGCGTTTCAAGGTCACGGACAGCACAGCGATCAAAGAAAAGTAGTACGGTTCGTGCTATTACGTAGAGCTGCCCAATCACTGAACAAGCACGGAGCTTATGATCAGCAGCACGATGGCCGGCAACGCCCAGTTGGACACGTCGCTCACCCCGGCACGGTTGCGGGTGACGGGCGATTGGACGCTTGCCCACTACCCTGACCTCAAGCTGTTGAGTGAAAAACTCCACGGCCAGTACGACGCCAACACCCCTATCGACCTCAATGGTCTCGGCGCCCTCGACACCGCTGGCGCCTCGCTGTTGGTCGAACTGCTCGGCTCCGAGCGCCTCGGTCGCTCCGCCGAACATCCTGATTGCACACTCTCCGCTGCTGATCGGGCGTTGCTGCAAACCGTCTACTGTTCGTTGACCGATTTCTGCGTACCGATCAAGGAACCGGAAATCAGTGTTTCAATTCAGTTGCTGACCCGCATTGGTCGGGCGGTGGACGCCGTCTGGCAGGACACCCTGCAACTGCTGGGTTTCGTTGGCCTGATCATCGAAACCATCGTCCGCGGCCTGTTCCGTCCCAAGCGCTGGCGCGTCACGCCGATGATCGCCCACATCGAACAGACCGGTCTCGACGCCGCCCCCATCGTTGCGTTGCTGACTTTTCTGGTGGGCGCCGTCGTGGCGTTCCTCGGGTCGACAGTGCTGGCCACCTTCGGCGCCACGGTCTTCACCGTGGACCTGGTGGGATTTGCCTTCCTGCGCGAATTCGGTGTGTTGCTGACCGCGATCCTGATGGCCGGGCGCACCGCCAGTGCGTTCACCGCGCAAATCGGTTCGATGAAGGCCAACGAGGAAATCGATGCCATCCGCACCCTGGGCCTCGACCCCGTGGAGTTGCTGGTGGTGCCGCGGGTCCTGGCGCTGCTGATCGCCCTGCCGATGCTGACCTTTCTGGCGATGCTGTCGGGGATTATCGGGGGGGCCGTGGTCTGCGCGGTGGCGCTGGATATCTCGCCGGCGATGTTCCTGTCGCTGCTGCAAACGGACATCGGCGTACAGCACTTTCTGGTGGGGATCGTCAAAGCCCCGATCTTCGCCTTCCTTATCGCCGCCATCGGTTGCCTCGAAGGCTTCAAGGTCAGTGGTAGCGCTGAATCTGTGGGCGCGCACACCACGTCGAGTGTGGTGCAGTCGATTTTCGTGGTGATCGTGATGGATGCGGTCGCCGCGATGTTTTTCATGGAGATGGGTTGGTGAGTCGTATCCCCAGAGCGCCTTCCGAGGCGGTGATTGAAGTCCGTGGACTGTGCAACCGCTTTGGAAGCCAGAGCGTGCACGAGAACCTCGACCTGGACTTGTACAAGGGCGAGATCCTCGCCGTGGTCGGCGGTTCCGGCAGCGGCAAATCAGTGCTGCTGCGCAGCATTGTCGGGCTGCGCCAGCCCAGCGAAGGGGTGGTGAAAGTCTTCGGCAAGAACCTGCCAAGCTTGTCCGAGCACGAGCGCTCGCTGGTGGAGCGGCGATTCGGTGTGCTGTTCCAGAAAGGCGCGCTGTTCTCTTCGCTCACCGTGACCGAGAACGTTGCCCTGCCGCTGATCGAGCACGCCGGCTTGAGCCGCAGTGACGCCGAGCATCTGGCGGCGGTGAAAATGGCCCTGGCCGGGTTGCCGTTGTCGGCGGCGGAGAAGTACCCCGCGTCGCTGTCCGGCGGCATGATCAAGCGTGCCGCGCTGGCCCGGGCATTGGCGCTGGACCCGGACATCCTGTTTCTCGACGAGCCCACCGCCGGTCTCGACCCGATCGGCGCTGCCGCGTTCGACCAATTGATCCTGACCCTGCGCGATGCCCTGGGCCTGAGTGTCTTTCTGGTGACCCACGACCTCGACACGCTCTACACCATCACCGACCGGGTGGCGGTGCTGGCGCAGAAAAAGGTGCTGGTGGCGGACGCCATCGACAAGGTCTCGGAAACCAACGATCCGTGGATTCACGAATACTTCCATGGCCCTCGCGGCCGCGCGGCGTTGACGGCCGCCCAACAGCTCAACGAGGTCTGACATGGAAACCCGAGCCCATCATGTATTGATCGGCCTGTTCACCGTGATTGTGGTGACGGCCGCGCTGTTGTTCGGTCTGTGGCTGGCGAAGTCCAGTGTCGACACCGAGTTCAAGGACTACGAGGTCGTATTCAACGAGGCGGTCAGCGGTTTGTCCAAGGGCAGTTCAGTGCAGTACAGCGGGATCAAGGTCGGCGATGTGATCTCGCTGCGCCTGGACCCGAAAGACCCGCGCCGGGTGTTGGCGCGAATCCGCCTGGCCGGCGATACCCCGGTCAAGGAAGACACCCAGGCCAAATTGGCCCTGACCGGCGTCACCGGGACCTCTATCATCCAGCTCAGCGGCGGTACGCCTCAGAGCCCGACGCTCAAGGGCAAGGACGGCCACCTGCCGACCATTGTCGCCTCGCCCTCACCCATCGCCCGCCTGCTCAATGACAGCGAAGACCTGATGGCCGGGGTGAGCACGCTGATGCATAACGCCAACCTGATGTTCTCCACGGAAAACATCGAGCGCATCAGCAACACCCTGGAGCATCTGGAGCAAACCACCGGAACCATCGCCGAACAGCGCGGCGATATCCGCCAGGCCATGCAGCAATTGGCTTCGGTGGGCAAACAGGCCAACAACATGCTGGAGCAGACCACGACGCTGATGCGCAATGCCAACGGGCTGCTCAACGAGCATGGCAAGGAAGCGCTGGGCAGCGCCGAGCAGGCGATGAAGTCGCTGCAGGAGAGCAGCGCCACCCTCAACAAACTGATCAGCGCCAATCAGGATTCGCTCAACAGCGGCATGCAAGGCCTCAATGGCCTGGGCCCGGCCGTGCGCGAGATGCGCGAAACCCTGTCCTCATTGCGCGTCATTACCAAACGTCTGGAGGCCGACCCCAGCGGTTACCTGCTGGGCAGTGACAAGACCAAGGAATTCACGCCATGAAGCTGATCCGGATTGCCCTCCTCGCTGGCTTCACGCTGATCGGCGCGTGCTCGATCCTGCCCAAGCCAGAGCTTTTCGAGGTCTATCGATTGCCCTCAGCCCAGAGCAGCACGCCGGCCAGCCATGGCACGCCGCAGCACTGGTCGCTGCGCCTGACCAAGTTCCAGTCCAGTGAAGCGTTGAACAGTCCGAACATTGCAGTCATTCCTCAGGGCGACGTGATCAGCCACTACAAGGGCTCGCGCTGGAGCGACCCGGCGCCGGTGCTGGTGCGCAATCGCCTGTTGCAAGGTTTCCAGCATGACGGGCGTGTGCCGTTGTTGAGCACCGATGACAGTATTTTCCAGACCGACCTTGAATTGGGCGGCAGCCTGCAGGCGTTCCAGACTGAGTACCAGGGCCCGAATGCCAGCGTGGTCGTGCGTCTGGATGCATTGCTGGTGCGCAGTTACGACCAGCGAATCCTCGCCAGTCGCCGCTTCGAAGTGCGCCAGCCGTTGAGCGATGTGCAGGTCCCGGCGGTGGTGGTCGGGTTCGGTCAGGCGAATGATCAGTTGACCACGCAGGTGGTGAACTGGGCGGTGGAGCAAGGACAGAAACTGGCGCCGCCACCACGGCCATGAAGGCCTGCGCAATTCCTTTGTAGGAGCGAGCCTGCTCGCGAAAAACCTGAGAGCGCCGCGGGGCGTCAGGCTTCCAGCGTTATCGTTCACGACCATCGCGAGCAGGCTCGCTCCTACAGGGAGACGTCGTATCAGCGCAAAAACGCCTGATGCAACTCAGCCAGCGTTTCAAAGTGATACGCCGGCGCTTCGGCGCTCAGCTCTTCGTGGCTGCCGAACCCGTAACCCACCGCCGCTGCATCCAGGCCGTTGCTGCGCGCGCCGATGAGGTCGTGCTTGCGGTCGCCGATCATCAGGGTGTTGGCCGGGTCCAGCTTTTCTTCGGCCATCAGGTGAGCGATCAGATCGACCTTGTTGGTCCGGGTGCCGTCCAGTTCGCTGCCGTAAATCACCTTGAAGTGCCTGGCAAAATCGAAATGCCGGGCGATTTCACGGGCGAACACCCAGGGTTTCGAGGTCGCGATGTACAGCTGCCGGCCTTGTCCGCTCAGGGTTTCCAGTAGCGGCGTGACGCCGTCGAACACACGGTTCTCGTAGAGTCCGGTGACCTTGAAGCGTTCGCGGTAGAAATTCACCGCCTCCCACGCCCTGGCCTCATCGAAGTCGTAGAACTGCATGAAGGCCTGCAACAGTGGCGGGCCGATGAAGTGTTCGAGTTTGCCCAGATCCGGCTCATCGATACCCAGTTTGCCCAGGGCGAACTGGATCGAACGGGTGATGCCCTCGCGCGGGTCGGTCAGGGTGCCATCGAGGTCGAACAAAACGGTTTGGTAATGCATGTTGAGTCCTGAATGAGGGGGCCGGGTCAAAGCTGGTCGTAGCCTTCGGCCAGATGCAGGTCCTTGAGCTTCACGTAGTTCGCCGCGCTGTAGGTGAAAAAGGCGCGTTCCTTGTCCGTCAGCGGGCGGATCTGCTTCACCGGGCTGCCCACATACAGGAAGCCGCTTTGCAGGTGCTTGCCCGGTGGCACCAGGCTGCCGGCGCCGATGATCACGTCATCGTCGACGACGGCGCCGTCCATGACGATGCTACCCATGCCGATCAACACCCGGCTGCCTACCGAACAGCCATGCAACATGACCTTGTGGGCGATGGTCACGTCATCGCCGATCAGCAACGGAAAGCCATCAGGGTTGAACGGACCGGCGTGGGTGATGTGCAGCACACAACCATCCTGCACGCTGGTGCGCGCGCCGATGCGGATGCGGTGCATGTCGCCACGGATCACCGTCAGCGGCCAGACCGAGCTGTCTTCGCCGATTTCGACGTCGCCGATCACCACCGCCGAGCCATCGACAAAAGCGCCTTTACCCAGCAGCGGCGTGTGGTTCTGATACTTGCGAAGGTTCACGATAGGGTTTCTCTCTGTTGCTGATAGCTGCGGTGAACGTCGATTGTAATTAAGATGGCTGCATGTTTCTCCAGCCAAGGTATCAACCGTGAGCGTGAACAACCCTCTTTTGCAGTCCTATGACCTGCCGCCGTTCTCCGCCATCCGCGCCGAACACGTACAACCGGCCATTGAACAGATCCTGGCTGACAACCGCGCCGCCATTGTCGAGATCCTCAAGACCCAGGCCAAGCAGCCAACGTGGGCCGGCCTGGTGCTGGCGATGGACGAACTCAACGACCGCCTGGGTGCCGCCTGGAGCCCGGTCAGCCACCTCAATGCCGTGTGCAACAGCGCCGAACTGCGTGAAGCCTACGAGTCCTGCCTGCCTGCCTTGAGCGCCTACTCCACCGAAATGGGCCAGAACCGCGAGCTGTTCCAGGCCTTCGAAGCCCTGGCCGGCAGTCCTGAAGCCGCCGGTTTCGACGTGGCGCAGAAAACTATCCTGGAACACTCCCTGCGTGACTTCCGTCTGTCGGGTATCGACCTGCCGGAAGCCGAACAGAAACGTTACGCCGAGGTGCAGAGCAAGCTGTCGGAACTGGGCAGCCGTTTCTCCAACCAGTTGCTCGATGCCACTCAGGCGTGGACCAAGCACGTCACAGATGAGGCCGCCCTCGCCGGCCTGACCGATTCGGCCAAGGCGCAAATGGCTGCCGCGGCACAGGCCAAGGACCTGGACGGCTGGCTGATCACCCTGGAATTCCCGAGCTATTACGCGGTGATGACCTACGCCCAGGACCGCGCACTGCGCGAAGAAGTCTACGCGGCTTACTGCACCCGTGCGTCGGACCAGGGGCCGAATGCCGGCCAGAACGACAACGGCCCGGTCATGGAAGAAATCCTCGACCTGCGCCAGGAGTTGGCAAATCTGTTGGGTTTCAGCAGTTTCTCCGAGCTGAGCCTGGCGACCAAAATGGCCGAATCCAGCGATCAGGTGCTGAGCTTCCTGCGCGACCTGGCCAAGCGCAGCAAGCCGTTCGCCGCCCAGGATCTGGAACAGCTCAAGGCTTATGCGGCCGAGCAAGGTTGCCCGGACCTGCAAAGCTGGGACAGCGGTTTCTACGGCGAAAAACTCCGTGAACAACGTTACAGCGTGGCTCAGGAAGCCCTGCGTGCCTACTTCCCGATCGACAAGGTGCTCAGCGGCCTGTTCGCTATCGTCCAGCGCCTGTACGGCATCGAGATTGCCGAACTCAAAGGCTTCGACACCTGGCACCCGGATGTGCGTCTGTTCGAGATCAAGGAAAACGGCCAGCACGTCGGCCGCTTCTTCTTCGACCTCTACGCTCGCGCCAACAAGCGCGGTGGTGCCTGGATGGATGGCGCCCGCGACCGTCGCCGCACGGCTGGCGGCGTGCTGCAAAGCCCGGTGGCGAACCTGGTGTGCAACTTCACTCCGGCTGACAGCGGTAAACCTGCGCTGCTGACCCACGATGAAGTCACCACCCTGTTCCATGAATTCGGTCACGGCCTGCATCACCTGCTGACCCGCGTCGAGCATGCTGGCGTGTCCGGCATCAACGGTGTGGCCTGGGATGCCGTCGAACTGCCAAGTCAGTTCATGGAAAACTGGTGCTGGGAGCCGGAAGGCCTGGCGCTGATTTCCGGTCATTACGAAACCGGCGAGCCACTACCTCAGGACTTGCTCGGGAAAATGCTCGCGGCGAAAAACTTCCAGTCCGGCCTGATGATGGTCCGCCAACTGGAGTTCTCGCTGTTCGACTTCGAACTGCACGCGACCCATGGCGACGGCCGCAGCGTGCTGCAAGTGCTCGAAGGTGTGCGCGACGAGGTCTCGGTGATGCGTCCGCCAGCCTACAACCGCTTCCCCAACAGCTTTGCGCATATCTTCGCCGGCGGTTATGCCGCGGGTTACTACAGCTACAAATGGGCGGAAGTGCTCTCGGCCGATGCGTTCTCGAAGTTCGAAGAAGAAGGCGTGCTCAACGCCGACACCGGCCGTGCCTTCCGCGAAGCGATCCTCGCCCGTGGCGGTTCCCAGGAGCCGATGGTGCTGTTCGTCGACTTCCGTGGCCGTGAGCCATCGATTGACGCACTCTTGCGCCACAGCGGCCTGAGTGAGGACGCGGCAGCATGAGTGAGGGACCTGTGATTACGAAAAAACGCTTTATCGCCGGGGCGGTCTGCCCGGCATGCAGCGAGCCGGACAAGTTGATGATGTGGAACGAAGACCAGGTCCCGCACCGGGAGTGCGTGGCCTGCGGTTACTCCGACACACTCAATGAGCAAGGGCTGTCGGTGCCCAAGGAGCTTGGCACGCGGGTCAACACCACCGCACCCAAAGCCCCGGACACCAAGGTTCAGGCGGTTCAGTTCTTCCCGAATCCGAAGCTGAAGAAAAAGCCCGACGAACAGCATTGAGTGTAAAAAAGCCCCCGTAGCGTCATGCAACGGGGGCTTTTTTTTAGGTTCTTCACGGCACAGATTACGAAATGTCTTCTGTAGGAGCTGCCAAAGGCTGCGATCTTTTGATCTTGCTTTTGCGATCTGGAGATTTCTGAAGATCAAAATCAAAAGATCGCAGCCTTCGTCAGCTCCTACAGTTTCCCGGAATTACGTGAAGTACCTTTTTTTATTCGATATGAGCGGACTTGAACCAGCTCTTCATCGAGCAAGCGGCGAACGGGCTGGTGCTGCAATCGCCATTGGCCAGGGCCGTGCGCAGTTTTTCGACGTCGGCCTGCATCATGTAGCGGATGCCATCCTTGAAGTGGGTACTGTCACCAAAGCCGCCCTGGGTCATTTCGTTCAGGGCCTCTTCCTTGCTCCAGCCCTGGATGACCACCCGATACATGGCCGCCATCAGGCCGGTACGGTCGGAGCCGTGTTTGCAATGCATCAGCACCGGGCCTTTGGCTTCGGCAGACTGGATGGCGCGCAGAGCCTTGAGCACATCGGCATCATCCACATGGTTGGTGCGATAAGGCAGTTGTACTTGCGTGATGCCTGGCGTGGAAAGCCAACTGGAGTCTGCTTCAGGCAGGAAGTTGATCACCGTGCCGACCTTGAGTTTCTCCAGCAACGGCATCGCGTCCTTGTCCGGCAAGGCGCTGCGGTAGAGGGTAGGGGACATTTGAAAGAGGTTGTATTGTTTCTCGATCGGTTGAGCCCAGTCTGCCGGACGGTGCATCGCTCTGTCGTCAGCAAATGCCGGTGTCAGGTTAACGAGTGTGACCAGCGACAGGCATATTGCAGATAAAAAACGTGATAGAGGCATGCTTGAGCGACCGTTCTGAAAGGGACGGGAAGATGCTGGCAAGGATCAGGCATGCACGGTCAAAGGCCTGTGAGCGGACTGTCAAAGAATCGTGAAGCTGACGGGATTCGAGCCTCGTTCATTGAAAGAACAATGTTATAGGCGATAAAAAATCAAACCCGATCGATTATTAACTTCGACCGGACCTGATTAATCACAATATATTTGCCTGGACCTTTGGTTCAAGGTTTCGCAATGCCGGCGTACGCTTTGGCCAGAGCCAGCAGTTTTTCCTTGTCATCGGAATTGATGGTCCCGTTACCATCAATATCTTTGTCGACACTGCCAATATTAAATGTCTGGCCGCCGTCGTATGAGGACGCAATCAGCGTGGTGGAGTCCAGCAAAGAGGTGGTCGCGACCGAGTTTTCTTCATCCCAGCCTTCTTCCTTGAGTGCGAACTGCATCGATACCAGTACTTCATCGGGATCAACTACAGTCGGTCCAAGTTTTTGCAAAAAAATACCGCGGCGATTAAAAAACGACATAAATAAATCCTTTTATAGAATATCGGTGTTTATGTTTTGCAGCGAAAAAATGGTACATGCAGTTTTGTCGCAACATCCAGGCTTTATATGTTTCTCCCGGTTGCATCACGCAAAGCGTGCATGACAAATAATCAGATAGTGCCGAACGGCGCTGGTCGAGTGGCTTTGATCGATGTACTGTATGCACATACAGTTATCGGGTGTTTTTCATGCACACGCCATTTCCTCCCCGTGGCCGCGGCACTGCGACCAACCCGCACAACCGTTTCGCCCCCAGTCATTCGGTGGCCGAAGACGACGGCTGGTACCAGGAAGTACCGCTCACCCAAGGCACCGAGGTGCGCATCGAAACGGCGAAAACCATCATCACCCGCAACACGTCACCGGACTTGCCCTTCGATCGCTCGATCAACCCCTATCGCGGTTGCGAACACGGTTGCATTTATTGCTATGCGCGCCCCAGCCATGCCTATTGGGACATGTCGCCCGGGCTGGATTTCGAGACAAAACTGATCGCCAAGACCAACGCCGTGGACGTGCTTGAGGAGCAGCTGTCCAAACGTGGTTATCAATGTGCGCCGATCAACCTCGGTTCCAACACCGACCCTTACCAGCCGATCGAGCGCGAATACCAGATCACTCGCAAGACCCTTGAGGTGCTGCTGCGCTATCGGCACCCAGTGACCATCGTGACCAAGGGATCGCTGATTCTTCGTGATCTGGACCTGCTGACCGAGCTTGCCAGCCAAAGACTGGTGGCGGTCATGATCAGCCTGACCACCCTGGACGACGAACTCAAGCGCATCCTCGAACCCCGCGCCGCAGCGCCCAAGGCGCGGTTGCGGGCGATCCGGGTGATGCGCGAGGCGGGTATCCCGGTCGGCGTTCTGTGTTCACCGATGATCCCGATGATCAACGATAGCGAGCTTGAAAGCCTGCTAACCGAGGCCCATGCGGCCGGGGCGCAGAGTGCCGCCTACATGATGCTGCGCTTGCCGCTGGAGGTGGCGCCGTTGTTCGAAGAATGGCTGGGTGCCCACTATCCGCAACGGGCGACGCATGTGCTGAGCCTGATTCGCCAGAGCCGTGGCGGTGAACTCTATGACAGCCGCTTTGGCGCCCGAATGCGCGGCGAAGGTCCCTTCGCCGACCTGCTGGCACAGCGCTTTGCCAAAACCATCAAGCGCCTGGGGCTCAATCACCGGGAAGGCTTTGACCTGGACTGCAATGCCTTTTGTCCGCCCGGTCGCCAAATGTCGTTGATTTGAGGACAATTGACCTATGGTTGAGTACTGAAGATCGCGCTCGCGCCTTAGGCGGGTCACGTTTTTTGTGACCTGGAACACGCATTCTAGAGCGTTTTATTCAGTTTCAATTAAGATTCGGCCGCTACCTTGTTCATCGAGTGACTGATGGGTCGAGATGTTTGGCCTGGATGTTTTTTAACCAGCCACTGGCTTCACACCGGACCGCACGGGATGACTCCCTGAGCCCGCCAACGAGGATGAATTGATGAGTGACAAGGATAAACAGCCGTTGGCTGCGTCGGCTTCAGCCCAACCCGAGGCCGAAACCGCCGATGCAGCGTTGCAGCATATCGTTGATGGCTTTTTGCATTTTCATCACGAGATCTTTCCTCAGCAGGAAGAGCTCTTCAAGAAACTCGCCACGGCCCAGCGGCCACGAGCGATGTTCATCGCTTGCGCCGATTCGCGCATCGTTCCTGAATTAATCACACAAAGCTCCCCGGGCGATCTGTTCGTGACCCGTAACGTCGGCAACGTTGTGCCGCCTTACGGGCAAATGAACGGTGGTGTTTCCACGGCCATCGAGTACGCCGTACTGGCTCTGGGGGTGCATCACATCATCATTTGCGGGCATTCCGACTGCGGCGCCATGCGCGCGGTACTCAATCCGGACAGTCTGGAGAAAATGCCCACGGTCAAAGCCTGGCTGCGTCATGCCGAAGTGGCCAAGACCATGGTGCAGGAGAACTGCAACTGCTCTAACGAAAGCGAAAGCATGCACATCCTCACCGAGGAAAATGTGATCGCCCAATTGCAGCACCTGCGTACTCATCCGTCGGTTGCCTCGCGCATGGCCAACGGTCAGCTGTTTATCCACGGCTGGGTCTACAACATCGAAACCAGCGAAATCAAAGCGTACGACGCCGATCAAGGCTGTTTCCTGCCGCTCAATGGCAGCCTGCCAATTCCCGTGGCGACGCCAAAAGCGCGCTTCTAACTCCTCCTAAATCGTTGTGTGGTTTAGCCGAGGCTGCCGTTCAGGCAGCCTGGCTTTGCCATGCCTGAAGAAAACTTCGGGAGACTCATCATGCGTGCTGCTCGACTCAAAGCTGTTCTGCCACGGGAGCTGTTGGCTTCGGTGGTCGTGTTTCTTGTCGCCCTGCCCCTGTGTATGGGCATCGCCATTGCCTCGGGGCTGCCACCGGCCAAAGGCTTGATCACCGGCATCATCGGCGGTCTGGTGGTCGGCTGGTTGGCCGGCTCGCCGCTGCAAGTCAGTGGCCCGGCGGCGGGTCTGGCGGTTCTGGTCTTCGAGTTGGTCCGCCAACACGGTATCGCCATGCTTGGGCCCATCCTGTTACTGGCGGGTTTGCTGCAACTGGTGGCGGGCCGATTGAAGCTGGGATGCTGGTTTCGGGTGACGGCGCCTGCGGTGGTGTACGGCATGCTGGCCGGGATTGGTGTGCTGATCGTCCTGTCCCAAATGCATGTAATGCTGGATGCCGTACCCAAACCCTCGGGCCTCGATAACCTGGCAGCCTTCCCGGCGGCGCTGGCTCAGGCATTGCCCACGTTTGGCTGGCAAGCCGGTTTGCTCGGTCTGTCGACGATTGCTGTCATGTGGCTGTGGGAAAAATTCCGTCCGCAATCCCTGCGCTTCATTCCCGGTGCGCTACTGGGTGTCGGTCTGGCCACGCTTGCCAGCCTGGTGCTGGCGTTGCAGGTCAAGCGGGTTGAGGTACCGGCCAACCTGACGGAGGCCATCGATTGGCTGAAGCCGGCGGACCTGCTTAACCTGGCCGATCCGACATTGCTGATCGCGGCGTTTGCCGTGGCCTTTATCGCCAGCGCCGAAACCTTGCTCTCCGCCGCGGCGGTTGATCGCATGCACAGCGGCCAGCGCTCGGACTTTGACCGGGAATTGACGGCGCAAGGTATCGGCAACATGCTGTGTGGTCTGCTTGGGGCATTGCCGATGACCGGCGTTATCGTGCGCAGTTCGGCGAATGTCCAGGCCGGGGCAACCACGCGGTTTTCGACCATATTCCACGGCCTGTGGCTGCTGGCGTTCGTGCTGTTGCTGTCCAGCGTCTTGCAAAGCATTCCGGTGGCAAGCCTGGCGGGTGTGCTGGTGTACACCGGCTTCAAACTGGTGGATCTCAAGGTCTTTCGGGGGTTGGGCCGGTATGGTCGGGCGCCGATGTTCACTTACGCGGCAACCGCGTTGGCCATCGTTTTTACCGACCTGCTGACGGGCGTGTTGATTGGCTTTGGCCTGACCCTGGTGAAACTGGCGCTGAAAGCTTCACGCTTGAAGATCAGCCTGATCGACCTGCCTCGGGAAGGTGAAATGGAGTTGCGCCTGGTGGGCGCGGCGACCTTCCTCAAAGTACCGGCGCTGACCCAGGTGCTGGGCAGCATTCCGGTGGGTACGACGGTGCATGTGCCGCTCAATAACCTGAGCTACATCGATCACTCGTGCCTGGAGTTGCTGGAGGAATGGGGACGAGCCAATGCGGGCAAGGGTTCGAAGCTGTTGATTGAGTCGCGAGGGTTGAAGCGTCGGCTTGAGGGGCGGGTGCGGACGAATAGCGGCGTCGGTGCGACTGGCTGAGGTACCTGTGTGGGAGCGGGCTTGCTCGCGAATACGGTCAATCATTCAACGTTTATGTCGACTGACACGCCGCATTCGCGAGCAAGCCCGCTCCCACAGGTTTCAAGGATCAGGCAGCCGGCTGATCCAGCTCCAGGCCTACGCCCAGGCGGCGGGACATGCACGGCCAGCGTTTCCATGCGGCGCCGGTGTCCGGGCTGTTGAGCTTCTCGCGGTAGGCTTCCACCGACTCCAGTGCGAAGCTTTCGTCGTTGAGCATCTCGTCGATGGCGTGATGCACTACTTCGTCCAGTTGGTTGGCGAACGACTCACCGATCAATTGGTGAGCAATCAGGTTGGCGACAGTCATGTCCAAGGGGATCAGTGGCTGGCCGAAATGCTTGATGTACAGGTCGTTGACCTCTTCGACAAACCGGTGCGCCAGATAGGCTTCATCCAACAGGCTGTCGAGCCCGACATGGCCGGCCATGATGGCTGGCGGCTGGAGGAAGTACTGCTCGGCGATTTTCAGCACCGGTTTGATCTGTGACTCGATGCCCGCTTCCCTGGCGACTTCATTGGCTGCATCCAGCAGATCGGGCACTTCTTCGATGTAGGCGGCGACAAATCGCGTCAATACGCCGTTGGTATCGGCCTCCGGCAATTGGATCGCCGGGTGCAGATGAGGCAATTTACTTTCCAGCTGACGCGTCAGCAGGCCGGTCTCGGCTTCGTGGTGTTGGGCTTTTTGGATCTGCTCGCGCAATGCGGCGGTGTTCATGAAAACTCCAGGAAACAAGGCAATGAAATAGGGAAGACATAACTTAGCTGGCTTACGAAAAATGCTAAGACGCATTTGTCATAATTATTTCATCCTTGAGACGACCCCGTTATATCGGTTTGCCACCATTCGTCTGCATCCTTCTCCATTCGTGCCCTGCAATGCAAGTTAATGCTGTTTCAGATGATTTACGCCTTCGCATTGCGAGGTCGGAGGTGCTGTCTATACTCGGGGTGGAATGGAGTTAGCTGATGACGCCCGACTGCATATGCAGCAAGGCCCGGTGCTCAAGTTCGTAGTCTGATGCAGCCGCTCCCTTGCCGCAGGTGAAAGCCGGCGGGATAACAAGAACGATAAGGGGAACCCGCAATGATGCGACATCCACATGTCTGGATGGGCCTCCTGTTGTGGTCGATTTTCAGTCAGGCGCAAGCGGCCTGGACTGTGAATATGGCGCCTGGAGCGACTGAAATCAGTCACGCAGTATTCGACCTGCACATGACCATTTTCTGGATCTGTGTGGTGATCGGCATCATCGTTTTTGGTGCCATGTTCTGGTCGATGATTCTCCACCGCCGCTCGACCGGGCAGGTGGCCGCCAAATTTCATGAAAGCACCACCGTCGAAATCCTCTGGACCATCGTGCCCTTCCTGATCCTGGTGGCCATGGCGGTTCCCGCAACTGCGACCCTGATCAAGATGTACGACGCCAGCGAGCCGGAGATCGATATCCAGGTCACTGGCTACCAGTGGAAGTGGCACTACAAATACCTGGGCCAGGACGTCGAGTTCTTCAGCAACCTGACCACCCCTCAGGATCAAATCCACAACAAGGAAGCCAAGGGCGAGCACTACCTGCTCGAGGTCGACAAGCCATTGGTGCTGCCGGTCGGCACCAAAGTGCGCTTCCTGGTGACCTCTGCCGACGTGATCCACTCCTGGTGGGTGCCGGCTTTCGCGGTCAAGCGCGATGCGATACCCGGGTTCGTCAATGAAGCCTGGACCCGCATCGACAAGCCCGGCATCTACCGTGGCCAGTGCGCCGAGTTGTGCGGCAAGGATCACGGCTTCATGCCGACCGTGGTCGAGGTCAAGGAAAAGGCCGATTACGAAAAATGGCTGGCCGATCGCAAGGTCGAGGCCGCGCAGCTCAAAGAGCTGACCAGCAAGGAATGGACCCTCGACGAGCTCAAGGAGCGCGGCGACAAGGTCTATCACACTACCTGCGTGGCCTGTCACCAGGCCGAAGGCCAGGGCCTGCCGCCGATGTTCCCGGCACTCAAGGGCTCGAAAATCGCCACCGGACCGAAAGAAGGTCACCTGAGCATTGTCTTCCACGGCAAGCCTGGCACCGCCATGGCCGCGTTCGGCAAACAGCTCTCGGAAGTCGATATCGCAGCGGTCGTGACCTATGAACGTAACGCCTGGGGCAACAACAAGGGCGACATGGTCACGCCAAAAGAAGTGCTGGAGCTGAAACAGGCGGAAAGCAAATGACCCGGTCTATTGCGCACGTAAGGAACCGGTCGGGGCTACGCATCCCGACCTGCCCAGCCCATCTGTTTGCAGGAGACAGGACATGACTGCTGTAATCGATGAACATGTTCATACCGCCACCGACCACGCCCACGGCCCCGCCAAAGGCCTGATGCGATGGGTGCTGACCACCAACCACAAGGACATCGGCACCCTGTACCTGTGGTTTGCGTTTTCCATGTTCCTGCTCGGCGGCTCGTTCGCGATGGTGATTCGCGCCGAGTTGTTCCAGCCGGGGCTGCAGATCGTCCAGCCGGAATTCTTCAACCAGATGACCACCATGCACGGTCTGGTGATGGTCTTCGGCGCGGTGATGCCGGCCTTCGTCGGCCTCGCCAACTGGATGATCCCGCTGATGATCGGCGCGCCGGACATGGCCCTGCCGCGAATGAACAACTTCAGCTTCTGGCTGTTGCCGGCGGCGTTCCTGCTACTGGTTTCGACCCTGTTCACCCCCGGTGGCGGGCCGAACTTTGGCTGGACGTTCTACGCACCGCTGTCGACGACCTACGCACCGGAAAGCGTGACCTTCTTCATCTTCGCCATTCACTTGATGGGGATCAGCTCGATCATGGGTGCGATCAACGTGATCGCCACCATCCTCAACCTGCGCGCCCCCGGCATGACGCTGATGAAAATGCCGCTGTTCGTCTGGACCTGGCTGATCACCGCGTTCCTGCTGATCGCGGTGATGCCGGTACTGGCCGGTTGCGTGACGATGATGCTGATGGACATCCACTTCGGCACCAGCTTCTTCAGCGCCGCCGGTGGCGGTGACCCGGTGCTGTTCCAGCACGTGTTCTGGTTCTTCGGCCACCCCGAGGTGTACATCATGATCCTGCCGGCCTTCGGCGCCGTCAGCTCGATCATTCCGGCCTTCTCGCGCAAGCCGCTGTTCGGCTACACCTCGATGGTCTACGCCACGGCGAGTATCGCGTTCCTGTCGTTCATCGTCTGGGCGCACCATATGTTCGTGGTCGGCATTCCGCTGGTGGGTGAGCTTTTCTTCATGTACGCCACCCTGCTGATTGCGGTGCCAACGGGCGTGAAGGTGTTCAACTGGGCCAGCACCATGTGGCAGGGCTCGTTGACCTTCGAGACACCGATGCTGTTTGCCGTGGCGTTCGTGATCCTGTTCTCCATCGGCGGTTTCTCCGGACTGATGCTGGCCATCGCCCCGGCGGACTTCCAGTACCAGGACACCTACTTCGTGGTCGCGCACTTCCATTACGTGCTGGTACCGGGGGCGATCTTCGGGATCTTCGCCTCGGCCTACTACTGGTTGCCGAAATGGACCGGCCACATGTACGACGAAACTCTCGGCAAGCTGCATTTCTGGCTGTCGTTCATCGGTATGAACCTGGCCTTCTTCCCTATGCACTTCGTGGGACTGGCGGGCATGCCGCGTCGGATTCCGGACTACAACCTGCAATTCGCCGACTTCAACATGGTGTCGTCGATCGGCGCATTCATGTTCGGGGCCACGCAAATTTTCTTCCTGTTCATCGTGATCAAGACCATTCGCGGCGGCCCGCCGGCACCGGCCAAACCGTGGGATGGGGCTGAAGGCCTGGAGTGGAGCATCCCGTCGCCGGCGCCGTATCACACCTTCACCACGCCGCCGGAAGTGAAATGACTGTAGGAGCGAGCTTGCTCGCGATGGTCGTGAACGATAACGCTGGAAGCCTGATGCCCCGCGGCGCTCTCAGGTTTTTCGCGAGCAAGCTCGCTCCTACAGGGTTATGCGTAGAGGTTTGCAATCATGGCTGACTCGATTTCGCTGAAGAAACTGGTCACCCGTCTATTGCTGGTAGTGGGGGCAATGTTTGTGTTCGGGTTTGCGCTGGTGCCGATCTACGACGTGATGTGCAAGGCCTTCGGCATCAATGGCAAGACCGCCGGGCAGTACGAGGGGGAGCAGACGGTCGATACCTCGCGGCAGGTGCGTGTGCAGTTCCTGTCGACCAATACCGCCGATATGCCGTGGGATTTTTACCCCAAGCATGACGAACTGACCGCTAACCCGGGGGCGGTGAACGAGATGATCTTCATCGCCCACAACCCCACCGATAAGCCGATGAGTGCCCAGGCCGTTCCGAGCATCGCGCCAAGCACCGCGGCGGCGTACTTCCACAAGACCGAATGTTTCTGCTTTACCCAGCAAGTGCTGCAGCCCGGTCAACGGATCGAGATGCCGGTACGTTTCATCGTTGACCGTGACATGCCCAAGGATGTGAAGCACCTGACGCTGTCTTACACGCTGTTCGATATCACCGCCCGACATCCACCGGTAGCTGTAAACACTGGCGGCTGAGCGTGCCCGATAAGGAGAACAATAAATGGCAACTCATGAGCATTATTACGTTCCCGCCCAAAGCAAATGGCCGATCATCGCCACGTTCGGCATGGTTACCACTGTGTATGGCCTGGCCACCTGGTTCAACGATCTGAAAGCGGCGCGCCCGGAATCCCACGGGCCACTGATCTTTTTCGTCGGCGGGTTACTGCTGGCCTACATGCTGTTCGGTTGGTTCGGCACGGTGATCAAGGAAAGTCGCGGCGGCTTGTACAGCGCGCAAATGGATCGCTCGTTCCGCTGGGGCATGAGCTGGTTCATTTTCTCGGAAGTGATGTTCTTCATCGCTTTTTTCGGTGCACTGTTTTATGTGCGTCACATCTCCGGGCCAGCGCTTGGCGGTGAAGGCGCCAAGGGCATCGCGCACATGCTGTGGCCGAGCTTCCAGTTCACCTGGCCGCTGCTGGACAACCCCGACTCGAAACTGTTTCCGCCGCCCAAGGAGGTCATCAGCCCCTGGGGCCTGCCGCTGCTCAACACCGTGTTGCTGGTGAGCTCCAGCGTGACTGTGACCATCGCCCACCACGCGTTGAAAAAGGGCCATCGCGGCGCACTGAAGCTGTGGTTGGCGCTCACCGTAGTGTTGGGCTGTGCATTCCTCACCTTCCAGGCCGAAGAGTACATGCACGCCTACCGCGAACTGGGCCTGACCCTGGGTTCGGGCATCTACGGCGCGACCTTCTTCATGCTCACCGGGTTCCACGGCGCCCACGTGACCATTGGCACCATCATCCTGTTCGTGATGCTGATGCGGGTCATGCGCGGGCACTTCGATAGCGAGCACCAGTTCGGCTTCGAAGCGGCGAGCTGGTACTGGCACTTCGTGGATGTGGTGTGGATCGGGTTGTTCGTTTTTGTCTATGTGCTTTAAAGCAGCTTGAAGCTAAAAGCTTGAAGCTTTGAGCTACCACGGCACGTGGGACACCAGCTGGCCGCTGAAAAACCCCCAGGTGATCAGACCGAGGGTAATGGCGGCCAGCGTGACACGCACACTCAAGGCAATGACGAGGCGGTTTGAACGGCTGTCGTCCTTGACCAGAAAAAACAGGCCGCTGAACAGGCTGACAACCGTGGCAATCAGCATCAGGACGATGGCTGCTTTGAGCATGGTGGGACTCCGGGGGGACAAGCGATGCACTTGAGTATAGCTATCGCGATGACCGACTTTCTGGCGATGCCATGAAGCGCTTTCGGCCGGGTATCGTGCCAACGCTGGTGGTCGCACTGTTGCTGCCGCTACTAGTGTCCCTGGGGTTCTGGCAATTGAACCGGGGCGCAGAAAAAAGCGCGCTGTTGCAAACCTACGCCGAGCGCCGGGCCGCCGAGCCGATGGCCAGCACCGAACTGCAATACACCGCTGACCCGGCTTTCCGCCGGGTTCGCCTGCACGGCCGCTTCGATGCCGAACACAGCCTGCTGCTCGACAACAGTCAACGTAACGGCAGGGTCGGCGTCGAGCTGTTGCAACCCTTTCATGATCAGGCCAGCGGGCTCTGGCTGCTGGTCAATCGCGGCTGGCTGCCCTGGCCGGAACGCCGCATACCCGTGCAATTCAAGACACCTGCCGAGGCCGTCAGCCTCGACGCGTGGGTCTACGTCTCCCCCGGTGTGCCGTTTCAGTTGCATGCAGACCCGGCGACAGCGACGTGGCCGAAGCTGATTACGGCCGTTGAGCCGGCCAGTCTCTGGAAGACGCTGAACCGCGAAGGCTTTGCCTTTGAGCTACGCGCCGAAACCGGCCCGGCCACTTATCAGGCCGACTGGCCGGTGGTCGCCACGGGCCCGGAAAAACACATCGCTTATGCCGTGCAGTGGTTCGCCATGGCGATCGCCCTGTTCGGTCTTTATCTCTATCTCGGCTGGCACAACGCAAAGGAGAAACACCATGGGAGCGGCCATGAATCCACCCAGCATGTCTGAGGCGAAACCTTCGGTGAACCGGCGCAAGGGCCGTATGCAACTGTTGCTGATCCTGCTCGGGGTGATCGGTCCGATGATCCTTGCGACCGGCATGTACAAGCTGAATTTCTGGGTGCCCGAGGGCCGCAGTTATCACGGCGAACTCATCGGCAACGGTCAGACCCGCGCGGACATTGGCGTGCAGGCCCAGGAAGAGCGTTGGCAGATCCTGGTGACCGCGCCCAAGGATTGCGCGGTGGACTGCCAGCAACTGGTGTACCTGGCGCGGCAGATCCAGATCGGCCTCGGCCGCGATGCGTCCCGCGCCAGCCATGCATTGGCCGCCGCGCAGACGCTGAACAGTGATTACGAGACTAAACTTCAACGCGAGTACCCGCAGTTGCAACGCTATCCACTGGACTTGCCTGCCTACACAAAAGGCGCTCAGAGCAATGACGCGCCGCACCTGTGGATCATCGATCCCCACGGCAATCTGGTGCTGCGCTACGACCCGTCGGTGAAGGGCAAGGACCTGCTGAACGATCTACGCCACCTGCTGAAACTGTCGAACATCGGATAAGGGCATCGTCATGGCCAAGCCTGGATTTCGTCTCGCGTTGTTTGCCACCTTGCTGGCACTGATCGTGGTATTGCTCGGCGCCTACACCCGCCTGACCCACGCCGGCCTCGGCTGCCCGGACTGGCCAGGCTGCTACGGTTTCATCAGCGTGCCGAAAAGCGAAGCCCAGCTGGCCCATGCCGAATTGCATTTCCCGGATGCTCCGGTCGAGGCCCACAAGGGCTGGAACGAGATGATCCACCGCTACTTCGCTGGCACGCTGGGCGTGTTGATCGCGGTGTTGGCCGGTCGTGCGTGGTTGCATCGCCGTCATCCGGGGCAACCGGTGAAGTTGCCGTTGTTTCTGTTGGCGGTGGTCTTTGGCCAGGCCGCGTTCGGCATGTGGACGGTAACGCTCAAGCTTTGGCCGCAGGTGGTCACCGGGCATTTGCTTGGCGGCTTCGCGACTTTAAGCCTGTTGTTTCTGCTGACCTTGCGCCTGTCCGGCGTACTGCCGGCGCTGACCGTGCCACGACGTTTGCAGCACTGGGCGACGGCGGGGCTGTTGCTGGTGATCGGGCAAATCGCCCTCGGTGGCTGGGTCAGTTCCAACTACGCCGCCGTGGCCTGCATCGACTTTCCAACCTGTCACGGCCAATGGCTGCCGCCTGCCGACTTTGCCAATGGCTTCCATCTGACCCAACACATCGGCCCGAATTACCTCGGCGGGCAACTGGACAGCGACGCCCGTACGGCCATCCACCTGACCCATCGCATCGGTGCCTTGCTGGTCATCCTGGTATTGCTCGGCCTGGCCTGGCAATTGAAGGCGGTCGGCATGACGCGCCTGGCGGGCCTGGTGCTGATTGCCCTTGGCGCACAAATCACCCTGGGCATCAGCAACGTGCTGTTCCATCTGCCGCTGCCGGTGGCCGTCGCGCATAACGCGGGCGGCGCCGCGCTGTTGCTGACCATGGTGCTGGTCAACTACCACGCCCGAACCAGTCTGGTCCGGGTCAAGCAGCCAACGCGCTGGCGCTTCAGCCTGCGTAAACACTCAGCCGGGCCCATAACAATAAAAGGAGAGATGCCATGGCGATTCTGATCGGCGAACGTCCCAGTCAGGCGATCTGGCGTGACTACCTGGAACTGACCAAACCCAAGGTCGTGGTGCTGATGCTCATCACTTCACTGGTGGGGATGTTCCTCGCGACCCGTGCCGGGGTGCCGTGGACGGTGCTGGTGTTCGGCAACCTGGGCATCGCCCTGTGTGCCGGTGGCGCCGCGGCGGTCAATCATGTGGTGGACCGGCGCATCGACGCAGTGATGGCGCGCACCCACAAACGGCCGCTCGCCGAAGGCCGGATATCTCCGACCGCCGCGCTGACGTTCGCGCTGGTATTGGCAGCCCTCGGACAAGCCATGCTGCTGGCGTTTACCAACCCGCTGACCGCGTGGCTGACTCTCGCCTCGCTGCTCGGTTATGCGGTGATCTACACCGGATTCCTCAAGCGTGCGACCCCGCAGAACATCGTCATCGGCGGTCTGGCCGGTGCCGCGCCGCCCTTGCTCGGCTGGACCGCCGCCACCGGTCACGTCAGCGCCGAACCGCTGCTGCTGGTGCTGATCATCTTCGCCTGGACCCCGCCGCACTTCTGGGCGCTGGCGATCCATCGCAAGGAGGAATACGCCAAGGCCGACATCCCGATGCTGCCGGTCACCCATGGCGAGCACTACACCAAGATTCATATCCTGCTGTATACCTTTGCGCTGCTCGCCGTCAGCCTGATGCCCTACGTGATTCACATGAGCGGTACGCTCTACCTGGTCTGCGCGCTCGGGCTGGGGGCGCGGTTTCTGCAATGGGCCGTGGTGTTGTACCGTGGCACTCGGCCGCACGCGGCGATCAACACGTTCAAGTACTCTATTTACTACTTGTTCCTGCTGTTTATCGCCCTGCTCGTAGACCACTACTTACTGTTGAACCTATGACTCGAACCCAGAAAACCGTCTTCATCCTCGTCGCCCTGGTCGCACTGATCCTGGGCCTGACCGTCAACAAGGTGCTGTCCGGAAAAAACCAGGGCGATCCGACGGCGCTGATCGACGCCGGTATCATTTTGCTGCCGCAGAGCCGCAATCTGCCGGACGTGACGATGACCAATCAGGATGGTCAGCCGGTCACGATCAATGAATTGAAGGGTAAGTGGAGCCTGCTGTTCTTCGGCTACACCTTCTGCCCGGACGTCTGCCCGACCACCCTCGCCCAGCTGCGACAGATCAAGAGCGAGTTGCCGCCCGAGGCGGTGGACAAGCTGCAGATCGTGCTGGTCAGCGTCGATCCCCATCGCGACACGCCTCAGCAGCTCAAGCAGTACCTGAGCTACTTTGACCCGCAGTTTGTCGGCCTCGCGCCAAAGTCGATCGATGAGCTGCAAAAGGTCGCCAACGCGGTGAGCATTCCGTTCATTCCGGCGGACACCAACAAGCCAAACTACACGGTCGACCACAGTGGCAACCTCGCGGTGATCGGGCCGGACGGCACGCAGCGCGGCTTCATCCGGGCGCCGTTGAACAACGCGAAGCTGGTGGCGCAGTTGCCGGTGATGCTCAAACGTAATTAAGCGGCAAGCCCATTCCCACAGGCAAAAAAAGATCGCAGCCTGCGGCAGCTCCTACAATGTGTTCCCTGTAGGAGCTGCCGCAGGCTGCGATCTTTTGTTTTGAGCTTTGAATCAGAACGCCGGCACTACCGCGCCTTTGTACTTCTCGAGGATGAAGGCCTTCACTTCCGGGCTGTGCAAAGCGGCAACCAGCTTCTTCATCGCGTCGCTGTCCTTGTCATCCGGGCGAGCCACCAGGATGTTCACGTACGGCGAGTCGTTGCCTTCGATGACCAGCGCGTCCTTGGCCGGATCGAGCTTGGCTTCCAGCGCGTAGTTGGTGTTGATCAGCGCCAGGTCGACCTGGGTCAGCACGCGCGGGATGGTCGCGGCTTCCAGTTCGCGGATTTTCAGGTCCTTGGTGTTCTCGGTGATGTCCTTCACGGTCGACAGGATGTTGTTCGAATCCTTCAACTTGATCAGTCCGGCCTTGGCCATCAGCAGCAGAGCACGGCCGCCGTTGGTGGCGTCGTTCGGGATCACCACGTTGGCGCCGCCAGGCAGTTCAGCGAGGGTCTTGTACTTGCTGGAGTAAGCGCCCAGGGGTTCCAGGTGCACGCCAGCGACGGATACCAGGTTTGTGCCCTTGGCCTTGTTGAATTCATCCAGGTACGGCTGGTGCTGGAAGAAGTTGGCGTCCAGGCGCTTTTCCGCGACCTGCACGTTCGGCTGGATGTAGTCGGTGAAGACCTTGACCTTCAGGTCCACGCCTTCTTTGGCCAGGGTCGGCTTCACGAATTCGAGGATCTCGGCGTGTGGCACCGGGGTGGCCGCGACGGTCAGGGTGTCAGCCGCGTGGGCCGAGAATGCGGCAACGGCAGCGAAGGCGACGAGTAGTTTTTTCATTCAGCTAACTCCTTGTGAGGCGCCCGTTTGGCGCCTGCCAGCGAATGGCCGGCTCATGTCTTACTTACGGGAAAAGTGGACGACCAACTTGTCGCCAACGGTTTGTAGTACCTGGACCAGGACCAGCAGCAACACCACCGTCACGACCATCACATCGGTCTGGAAGCGCTGGTATCCGAAGCGGATCGCCAGGTCACCCAGGCCACCGGCGCCGACGACACCCGCCATCGCCGTGTAGGACACCAGTGTAATTGCAGTCACCGTAATCGCCGCGAAGATGCCCGGACGAGCCTCAGGCAGCAACGCATTGGTGATGATCTGTCGCGTGGTCGCACCCATGGCCTGGGTGGCTTCGATGATGCCGCGGTCCACTTCACGCAGGGCGGTTTCCACCAGACGCGCGAAAAACGGCGTGGCACCCACCACCAGCGGCGGGATCGCACCGGCAACACCGAGGGATGTGCCGGTGATCAACACGGTGAACGGAATCATCACGATCAACAGGATGATGAACGGCAGCGAACGCAGAACGTTCACCACCAGCGACAACATCGCGTAGACACCTTTGGCTTCCAGCAACTGGCGCGGACTGCACAGGAACAGCAGCACGCCCAGCGGCAAGCCGAGCAGCACGGTGAACATCAGCGAACCGCCGAGCATCAGCAGGGTGTCGCCAGTGGCCAGCCAGATTTCGAGCCAGTCGATATTGGCGAAGAAACTTGTCAGGGCTTCCATTAGCGCAGCACCTCCATGTGGACGTCGGCTGCGATGAAGCGGGCGAACGCCGCTTCCATGTCACCGCCGGTCACGGCCAGGGTCAGTTGCCCGTAAGGGATGTCTTTGATGCGGTCGATACGACCGGCCAGGATGCTGTAGTCCACTCCGGTTTCCCGGGCGACGGTGCCCAGCAACGGCGCGTAGGTCGCTTCGCCCTGGAAGGTCAGACGCACGATGCGACCCGGTACGTGAGCGAAGTCGTCACGCTGTTCGCTTTCGTCGATCTGCTCGTCTTCCTGAACAAAGCGCTTGGTGGTCGGGTGCTTCGGATGCAGGAACACCTCGGCCACCGAGCCTTGCTCGACGATCACGCCGGCGTCCATCACTGCCACCTGGTCGCAGACCCGGCGGATCACGTCCATTTCGTGGGTGATCAACACGATGGTCAGTTTCAGCTCGCGATTGATCTCGGCCAGCAATTGCAGGACCGATGCGGTGGTTTGCGGGTCGAGGGCGCTGGTGGCTTCATCGCACAGCAGGATTTTTGGCTTGGTCGCCAGGGCGCGGGCAATGCCGACACGCTGCTTTTGCCCGCCGGACAATTGCGCCGGGTACTTTTTCGCGTGGTCGGACAAACCGACTCGCGCCAGCAACTCGGCCACGCGCGAATCGATCTCGCTGCGCGACAGTTCGCCGGCCAGGGTCAGCGGCAGTGCGACGTTGTCGGCGACGGTCTTGGATGCCAGCAGGTTGAAGTGCTGGAAAATCATCCCGACCTGCTGACGGAAGCGGCGCAGGCCGTTGGCGTCGAGCGCGGTGACTTCTTCACCGTCGACGGTGATCTTGCCGCCACTGGCGTTTTCCAGGCGATTGATCAGACGCAGCAGGGTACTTTTTCCTGCACCGGAATGACCGATCAAGCCGAAAACCTGCCCGTTCTCAATCGTCAGACTGGTCGGATGCAGCGCGGGGATTTCCTTACCGGCGACGCGGTAGGTTTTATGGACGTTTTGAAACTCGATCACGTAGCGAACCTTGTGGGGCGCGTTGGAAAAGGGTCAGCGGTTAGCCGGGCGCGCATTTTAGCCTGTCCGTATAGAGGTTCTTAGCATTTATTTCGCATTTGTCCTGTCATTTGGCAATAACGCGATCAAAGGTCAGAAAAAAGGAACGGCTGAATAAGCTCGCCAGTCACTACTTAGGCCACTGGAATATGCCTGAGGAGTTCACGCCTGATGAGTACCAAGAAGCCTGCCGCCACCAAGAGCGTCCTGGCCGGGACCGATACCCCGGACCGCCACAACACCAACGCCAAGCTCGACAGCCTGGAAACATTTCGCTCCGATGCCACTGAGCAGGCCTTGCGCACCAACCAGGGCGTGAAGGTGGCGGACAACCAGAACACCCTCAAGGCCGGGGCCCGCGGGCCGTCGCTGCTGGAAGATTTCATCATGCGTGAAAAGATCACGCATTTTGATCACGAGCGCATTCCCGAACGCATCGTTCACGCTCGCGGCACTGGCGCCCATGGTCATTTCCAGAGCTATGAAAACCACTCGATGCTGACCAAGGCCGGTTTCCTGCAGGATCCCGCGAAGAAAACCCCGGTGTTCGTGCGCTTTTCCACGGTACAGGGGCCGCGAGGGTCAGGCGATACCGTGCGTGATGTGCGGGGTTTCGCCGTGAAGTTCTTCACCGACGAAGGCAACTTCGACCTGGTGGGCAATAACATGCCGGTGTTCTTCATACAGGATGCGATCAAGTTTCCCGACTTCGTGCACGCGGTCAAACCCGAGCCGCATAACGAGATCCCTACCGGTGGCTCGGCCCACGACACTTTCTGGGACTTTGTTTCGCTGGTGCCGGAGTCGGCGCACATGGTGATGTGGGCAATGTCCGACCGAGCGATTCCGAAAAGCCTGCGCAGCATGCAGGGCTTCGGCGTACACACCTTTCGCCTGATCAATGCCGAGGGAAAGTCGCGTTTCGTCAAGTTCCACTGGCGCCCTACGGCCGGAACTTGCTCCCTGGTGTGGGACGAAGCGCAGAAGCTTGCGGGAAAGGACGCCGACTACCATCGGCGTGATCTGTGGGAGTCGATTGAGATCGGCGACTACCCGGAATGGGAGTTGGGAGTGCAGGTCGTCGAAGAAGAAAATGAACACGCCTTTGATTTCGACATTCTCGACCCGACCAAGCTGATTCCTGAAGAGCTCGTGCCCATCACGCCGTTGGGCAAGATGGTGCTGAACCGCAACCCGGACAACTTCTTCGCCGAAACCGAGCAGGTTGCCTTCTGCCCCGGGCATATCGTTCCGGGGATCGATTTCTCCAACGACCCTCTGCTGCAAGGCCGATTGTTTTCCTACACCGACACGCAAATCAGTCGACTCGGCGGGCCGAACTTTCACGAGATCCCGATCAACCGTCCGGTGTCACCGTTCCACAACGGTCAGCGGGATGCCCAGCACCGCACCACCATCGACAAGGGTCGTGCGTCTTATGAGCCGAACTCCATCGATGGCGGCTGGCCAAAGGAAACGCCTGTTTCGGCGCAGGATGGAGGATTCGAGAGTTATCCGGAGCGTATCGACGCCAACAAGATTCGCCAGCGCAGCGAGTCGTTCGCTGACCACTTCTCCCAGGCTCGCTTGTTTTTCCACAGCATGAGTGAGCATGAGCGGGAGCACATCATCTCGGCCTACAGCTTTGAGTTGGGCAAGGTTGAGCGTGAGGCGATCCGCGCCCGGGAAGTGAACGAAATTCTCGCCAATATCGATCTGGAGTTGGCCAAGCGCGTGGCGCAGAACCTTGGATTGCCTGCGCCAGCTCGAGGAACCGTCGAGGTGCGCAAAACCGCACCGGATCACTCTCCGGCATTGAGCCAGGCCAATCTGTTGCCGGAGAACATCAAGACGCGAAAAGTAGCGATTCTGGCGGCCAATGGCGTTGATAGCACCGCGATTGATGCGATGAAGAAAGCGCTTGCAGCGCAGGGGGCTCACGCGAAGTTACTGGGGCCGACCTCTGCACCCGTGAAAACCGCCGATGGCAAAACCCTGGCGGTCGATGCTTCGATGGAGGGCTCGCCGTCGGTGGCATTCGACGCGGTGTTCGTGCCGGGCGGAGCCGCGTCGATCAAGGCGCTGAGTACGGACGGCGTGGCGTTGCATTACCTGCTGGAGGCGTACAAGCATCTCAAGGCTATCGCCTTGCAGGGTGAAGCGAAGCAATTGCTGGATGTATTGAAGCTGGAGGCTGATGCGGGATTGATCGTGGGGACGGATGGCAAGCTGATCAAGCCGTTTCTGACCGCGATCGGGCAGCATCGGGTTTGGGACAGGGAGGTGAAGGCCAAGGCGATTCCGGCCTGAATAGGTTTATTGCCAGAAAGGCCGCCTTCGCGAGCAAGCCCGCTCCCACATTGGATCTGTGCCCGCCGCAGAACTCGTGTGGGAGCGGGCTTGCTCGCGAAGCTTTTTAAGGTTTACGCGGACTCAGAACCATCTGCGCCGGAACACTGCGCAAAATCTGCCGTTCCAGCTTCAGGTCAAACTCTGGATCGAGCTTTTTCACCCGTTTTGTCAGCAATGTCGCCAGCCAAGGGTAATCATTGGTGCGTGGAGCCTGAATGCTCACGTCGCACTGAAAATTCACCACATCGGCGGCGATGGCATCCAGTTGGCGACGCAGTTTGCCCATATCGTTGATATTCAGCGAGACCGTGGTGCTTTCAGCTGTCAGATCGATGACCTTGGCCTTTGGCTTGGCTTCGGCAGCTTTCAGGGCCGCTTCGGCTTTTTCCAGTTCGGCCTTGCGTGCCTGGGCGATCGAGCCGTTGACTCCGCCGGTCAGTGCCGGAGCCTTGGGCATCAGCGCGCGGGCACGGCTCAGGGCGGTCGCAGCGGCATCCACATCACCCTTTTGCAGCACGATCTGGCTGCGGCGCAGGTAGGCTTCGGCCAGTTGCCGCTGGTACTGCTCAAGGGAAGCATCGTTGGGCGATTCGGCCTGCAAGGCCGCCAATTGGTCTTCGGCGGTGGCCAGTTCATCGCTGGCGATGTTTTGTTCCAGCTGCACGATGGCCGTGGCTCGCGCATTGGCGGCCTCGGTGACCGCCGGTGGCGTGCTTTGGCAGGCGCCCAGCAGCAAAGAAAATGCGACAAGGAGCAGATAACGGGAGGCGAACGACTTCATTCCTGCGACTCTCTATTTGCGCAAAAAACGAGCAAGTCTACACCCCTCGACGGGGCAGAACAAAACTCAGCAGAAACAGCGCGGCGGCTGCCACCACAATCGATGGACCGGCCGGGGTGTCCTTGAACCAGGACAACGCCAGCCCGCCACACACGGCGAGTATGCCCAGCAGGCTCGCGCCCAGTGCCATCTGCTCCGGCGAGCGGGCATGACGTTGTGCCGCCGCCGCCGGGATGATCAGCAACGAAGTGATCAGTAGCACGCCGACGATTTTCATCGCCACGGCAATCACCACGGCGATCAGCAACATCAGCGCCAGGCGCAATCCGGCCACCGGAAGGCCTTCGACCCTGGCCAGTTCTTCATGCACCGTGATCGCCAGCAATGGCCGCCACAATGCAACCAGCAAGGCCAGCACGGCGGCACTGCCGCCAAGAATCCAGGCCAGATCGGTTGGACTGATTGCCAGCAGGTCACCGAACAGATAGGCCATCAGGTCGATCCGCACTTCGTGCATGAAGCTTAGTACCACCAGGCCCAGAGAGAGCGTGCTGGGTGCGAGAATTCCCAAAAGCGTGTCGGATGCCAAGGGCTGGCGTTGTTGCAAGGTCACCAGTAATACCGCCAGCAACAGGCAACCCACGGTCACGGCAACCGTCGGGCTGACATCCAGCAGGAAGCCCAGGGCCACGCCGAGCAATGCCGCATGGGACAGGGTGTCGCCAAAATAAGCCATGCGCCGCCAGACCACGAAAGACCCCAACGGGCCTGCGACAACGGCCAGGGCCAGGCCTGCAAGCAGGGCGTAGAGCAGAAAATCAGCCATGCTTGCAGCCATCTCCGTGAACATGGGGTTGGCCCGATGCGGGCGCCTTGACCACCGAGCCATGCAAGTCGTGGGCGTGGTCGTGATGGTGGTGATAAATCGCCAGGCTTTGTGCGTTTTTTCCGAACAGTTCGACGAACGCCGGATCGCCGCTGACCTGCTCGGGATGGCCTGAACAGCAGACGTGACGATTGAGGCAAACCACCTGATCCGTGGTGCTCATCACCAGATGCAAATCGTGGGAGACCATCAGCACGCCGCAACCGTGACGGTCGCGCAGGCGGGTGATCAGGCTGTACAGCTCCGCCTGGCCGGCCACGTCGACACCCTGCACCGGTTCGTCGAGCACCAGCAGTTCCGGTTCGCGCAACAAGGCCCGGGCCAGCAGCACGCGTTGCATTTCGCCACCGGAAACGCTTTGCACCGGGCTGTCGATGACCTGTTCGGCGCCGACTTCCTTGAGTGCCGCCAAGGCCATCGCACGGTCAACGCCCGGCACCAGGCGCAGGAAGCGCAGCACCGACAGCGGCAGGGTCGGGTCGACATGGAGTTTTTGCGGCATGTAGCCGACCCGCAGTTTCGGCTTGCGCCAGACGTTACCGCTGTCCGGTTTCAACAGGCCGAGCACGGCACGCACCAGTGTGGTTTTACCAGCGCCGTTGGGGCCGATCAGGGTCACGATCTGTCCCGGCTCGACACTCAGCTCAATGTTGTCCAGCACCGGTTGTCCGGCGAACGTGACGGCAACCTGCTCTAGACGGATCAGCGCGTTGCTCATCAAGCCCCCTGGCAACCCGAGCACAGACCGACCACTTCGACGGTCTGGCCTTCGACGATAAACCCGACATCCCTGGCGCTGGCGATGATCGCGTCGCTGATGGACTTTTGCTCGAGCTCAATGGCGGCGTGGCACACACGGCAGATCAGGAACTGACCCTGGTGTGCATGTTCCGGGTGATTGCAGCCGATGAAGGCGTTGAGCGAGGAAATCCTATGGACCAGGCCGTTTTCCAGCAGGAAATCCAGCGCGCGATATACCGTCGGCGGCGC
Source organism: Pseudomonas sp. Pseusp49 (assembly GCF_059491875.1). Lineage (NCBI taxonomy): Bacteria > Pseudomonadati > Pseudomonadota > Gammaproteobacteria > Pseudomonadales > Pseudomonadaceae > Pseudomonas > Pseudomonas sp. Pseusp49. The sequence continues at coordinate 6,819,559 of NZ_CP168514.1, forward strand.
GGCGCGGCGACCGTCCTGCTCACTGAGGACCGCGAGAATGTCGTAGGCACCCAGCGGCTTGTGGCTTTGCCACACCAGTTCCAGCACCCGCCGACGCAATGCGGTCAGGCGCAGGCCTTGACGAGCGCACAGGGCATCGGCCTCGGACAAAGCGCTATGAACGCAATGCGAGTGGTCGTGGGGGCGGCTGGCAATCGGTGTTTTTAGCATGAGCGGCGACGAGTTTTGTGAGAGACGTTATTATGTTACCCGTTCTCGCCTCTTCGAGTGGTCATCGTGTCCCGTCTTTTTTCTATCTTTGTCGCATTTTTCGCAAGTTTTATGCTGATCGGTCCGGCGCAGGCCGAGGTCAAGGTCCTTACCAGCATCAAGCCACTGCAGTTGATCGCAGCGGCGGTGCAGGACGGCGTGGCGATTCCTGAAGTCTTGCTGCCACCGGGTGCCTCGCCGCACAACTATGCGCTGCGCCCTTCCGACGTACGCAAGGTGCAATCGGTGGACTTGCTGTACTGGATCGGCCCGGACATGGAAGGTTTCCTGCCTCGCGTGCTCAATGGTCGTACGCTGCCCAGTGTCGCCGTGCAGGATTTGCCAGGCATGAAACTGCGCCGTTTTGCCGAAGATAGCCACTCCCACGCCGAAGAAGCCGACGACCACGACCACGATCATCGCCCAGGCAGCCTGGATGCGCATTTGTGGCTGTCGCCGGTCAACGCCCGGGTCATCGCCACGAAAATGGCGGCTGACCTGAGTGCCGCCGATCCTGACAATGCCGTGCGCTATCAGGCCAACCTGAAAGCTTTCGACGAGCGTCTCGATGCGTTGGATGCGCGCCTGAAGAAACGCCTGGCCGATGTTCAGGGCAAGCCTTACTTCGTGTTCCACGAAGCGTTCGATTACTTCGAAGACGCCTACGGCCTCAAGCACGTGGGTGTGTTCAGCGTCGCGGCCGAAGTGCAACCCGGTGCCCAGCATGTCGCGGCGATGCGCGCGCGCTTGCAGGAAGTCGGCAAGACCTGCGTATTCAGCGAGCCACCGCTGCGTCCGCGCCTGGCGGAAACCCTGGTGGCGGGTTTGCCGGTGAAGCTGGCGGAACTGGATGCGTTGGGCGGGTACACGCCGGCGTCGGCCCAGGGCTATGAGCAGGTCCTGGAGAAATTGGGGAATGATCTGGCGGGGTGTCTGGAGTCGTTGTAACTGCTGAAACAAAAAGATCGCAGCCTTCGGCAGCTCCTACAGAGATCAGTGCAGGAGCTGCCGAAGGCTGCGATCTTTTGCTTTTTAAAGGGCGAAAGGCAACGGCGTATTGACCGTCTGCCGCTGCGCCAGGCGCAGCTGGAATTCCATCGGATCGTGAATCAACACGTCCTGCCCGGCGAACGACTCCGCTGCGATCAGGCGTGACAACCAGAACCGTACGCAAGCCACCCGCAGCATGGTCGGCCACAACTCGGCTTCGGCAGCGGTGAACGGTCGCAGGGCCGCATAAGCGCCCAGCAAGGCCCGTGCTCGGGGCCCATCGATTACGCCATCGTCGTCCGAGCACCAGTCGTTCAAGGCAATCGCCACGTCGTAGAGCATCGGCCCGGAGCAGGCGTTGTAGAAGTCGATCAGTCCGGTCAGGTGGGTGCCTTCGAACATCGCGTTGTCGCGGAACAGGTCGGCGTGAATGTTCGCCCGCGGCAGAGCGAGGATTTTTTCTTTCTGTCGGGTGATTTCTTCCAGCGCCCGTTGCAGCAGGTCTTTCTGTTCGGCACCGAGGTGCGACAGGAACTGCGTGCCCTCTTCCAGCATCCAGTCCAGGCCGCGATCGGTTTTGCGCTTGATCATGTTGGCCTGGGTCGCCAGGTGCAGATGGCCGAGCAGTTCACCGACCTGAGCGCAATGTTGCGCGTTGGCTTGCTTGATGTGCTTGCCGGCCAGGCGCGGTTGCAGCAACGCCGGTTTGCCCGCCAGTTCGCGCAAGGCCACGCCGTCGGTGGTGCGCAGGGCGTAAGGCACTGGCAGGTCGGCGCCGTGCAGCACATCGAGCAGCTCGATGAAGAACGGCATTTCCTGAACCGGACCGCGCTCGACCAGGGTCAGGACAAATTCGCCCTGCTCCAGGCTGATAAAGAAATTGGTGTTTTCGCTACCGGCGGCAATCCCCTGGAAATCAAGCAGGCGGCCGAGACCATAAGGGGCGAGAAAAGCTTCCAGCTCGGGCCGAGCCAGGGGGGTGAACACAGACATGTTTAAACTGCCAGTACGGGCGCCGCTATTGAGCCAGCGCCGATTAAAGTTAAGGACGACTTACCACTTAAAAATTTCCCACGCCGGAATCAGCATATCCGGGTAATCAGAGCGGATGAAGTTACCTTCTGATCCGTCGGCGCGTACCAGGAAATACGGCTTGCCGCCTTTGGGCGTGACTTTGATCGCATACAGAAAACCGTTTTGGCGGTATTCCTGTATGAGCTTGTCCCCTTCCGTGCGGATCGTGACATCTGGCTCCGGTGTCGGCGCATCGTCCGCCGCCATGACGGCCAATGGGGCGATTGCAAACAAGCCAGCCAGCAACAGGCGATTTAGTGTGCGCATGATAACCTTGTCCCTTTGTCGTCAACGGTCCCGCTATTCTAGCGCCGGACCCGCCGAAAAGGTTGATCCTGCTCATGAGCCAAGCCCCCCTCGTCCTGGTGGACGGTTCTTCTTACCTGTACCGCGCCTTTCACGCGCTGCCGCCGCTGACCACGTCCAAAGGCCTGCCGACCGGCGCGGTCAAGGGCGTGTTGAACATGCTCAAGAGCCTGCGCAAGCAATATCCGAACAGTCCGTTCGCCGTGGTGTTCGACGCCAAGGGTGGGACTTTTCGCGATGACATGTACGCCGAATACAAGGCCAACCGTCCGAGTATGCCCGACGACATGCGCGTGCAGATCGAGCCGCTGCACCAGAGCGTGATCGCCCTGGGCTTCCCGCTGCTGTGCGTCGAAGGCGTCGAGGCTGATGACGTGATCGGCACCCTGGCCCGCAGCAGCGCGGCGGCGGATCGTCCGGTGATCATCTCCACGGGCGACAAGGATATGGCGCAACTGGTCGATGGTCACATTACCTTGGTCAACACCATGACCGGTAGCAGCATGGACGTGGAGGGCGTGAAGGAGAAATTCGGCGTCGCTCCGGAGCAGATCATCGATTATCTGGCGCTCATGGGCGATTCTTCCGACAACATTCCGGGCGTTCCGGGGATTGGCCCGAAGACGGCTTCAGGCCTGCTGGTTGGTGTGAACGGCGGTCTGACCGAGCTCTATGCGCAGCTCGACATCGTGCCGACCCTGCCGATTCGCGGTGCCAAGACCCTGCCGGCCAAGCTCGAAGAGCACAAGGAAATGGCCTTCCTGTCCTATCAGTTGGCGACCATCAAGGTCGACGTGCCGCTGGACATTGGCCTCGACGACTTGCAAATGGGCGCGGAAGATCCGGCGAAACTCTACGAGTTGTACAGCCTGCTGGAGTTCAAGAGCTGGCTGAACGACCTTGATCGCGACGCCAAGCGCCTGGAGCTGAGCGCTGCCGCCGATCCTGCACCGGCCGTCGATCTGTTCAGCGAACCAGAGGCCGAAGCACCGGCCGCCGCTGCTGAAGCCGCCTACGAAACCATCCTCGATCAGGCGCGTTTCGATGCCTGGCTGGAAAAGCTGAGCAACGCCAGGTTGTTCGCCTTCGACACTGAAACCACCGGCATCGACGCGCAGCAGGCGCGACTGGTGGGTCTGTCGTTCGCGGTTCAGGCTAACGAAGCGGCCTACATCCCGTTGACCCATTCCTACATCGGCGTGCCGCAGCAACTGGACCGCGACACTGTCCTGCGCGCGCTCAAGCCGATTCTGGAAGACCCGAACAAGCTCAAGGTCGGCCAGCACGCCAAGTTCGACATGAACATCCTGGCCAACTGCGCCATCGGCGGCGTACAGGACAACGGCATCACCGTGCGCGGCATCGCCTTCGACACCATGCTCGAGTCCTACGTGCTCAACTCCACGGCCACGCGCCATGACATGGACAGCCTGGCGCAGAAGTATCTGGACCACACCACGGTGAGCTTCCAGGACATCGCCGGCAAAGGCGTGAAACAGCTGACGTTCGATCAGATCGCCCTTGAGCAGGCCGGGCCTTACGCCGCCGAAGATGCGGACATCACCCTGCGTCTGCATCAGGTCCTGTTCGAAAAGCTCTCGGCCATTCCAAGCCTGGCCAGTGTGCTGACCGACATCGAAATCCCGTTGGTGCCGGTGCTGGCGCGCATCGAGCGCCAGGGCGCATTCGTCGACGCCGCCCTGCTGGGTGTGCAAAGCATCGAACTGGGCGACAAGATGGTCGCATTGGAGCGCGAAGCCTTCGAGATTGCCGGCGAGGAATTCAACCTCGGTTCGCCCAAGCAGCTCGGCGTGATCCTCTACGAAAAACTCGGCCTGCCGGTGCTGAAAAAGACTGCCAAGGGCCAGCCGTCCACCGCCGAAGAGGTGCTGGCCAAACTGGCGGAAGATGACTATCGACTGCCGAAAGTGCTCATGGAATATCGCTCCATGAGCAAGCTGAAAAGCACCTACACCGATCGTTTGCCGGAACAGATCAATCCGCGCACCGGGCGGATCCATACGTCATACCACCAGGCTGTCGCCTCCACCGGGCGCCTGTCCTCCAGTGACCCGAACCTGCAGAACATCCCGGTGCGCACGGCCGAAGGGCGTCGTATCCGCCAGGCCTTCGTGGCCCCGGCCGGTTACAAGCTGCTGGCGGCGGACTACTCGCAGATCGAGTTGCGGATCATGGCGCACCTGTCACGGGATGAAGGGCTGATGAACGCCTTCCGCCACAATCTGGACGTGCACACCGCGACCGCCGCCGAAGTGTTCAAGGTCGAACTGGCCGACGTGACCTCCGACCAGCGCCGTAGCGCCAAGGCGATCAACTTCGGCCTGATCTACGGCATGGGGGCGCAGAAGCTTGGCAAGGACATTGGCGTCGACACCAAGACCGCCAAGGCCTACATCGATACCTACTTCACCCGATACCCCGGCGTACGCCAGTACATGGACCGCACGCGTGCCCAGGCCGCCGAACAAGGTTATGTCGAGACGTTCTTCGGTCGTCGCCTGTACCTGCCGGACATCAACTCCAACAAGCCGCAAGAACGCGCCGCCGCCGAACGCACGGCGATCAACGCCCCGATGCAAGGCACCGCTGCGGACATCATCAAGAAAGCCATGGTCGCTGTGGATAACTGGCTGACCGCATCCGGTCTCGACGCCAAAGTCATCTTGCAGGTGCACGATGAACTGGTGCTGGAGGTGCGTGAAGACCTGGTCGACCAGGTTCGCGATGAAATTCGCGTACACATGAGCGAGGCCGCGAAGCTGGATGTGCCGTTGCTAGTGGAAGTGGGTGTTGGAAATAGCTGGGATGAGGCTCACTGAGCCTTCCTGTAGGAGCGAGCTCGCTCCTACAGAAAAGAGTCGTGTTCTGCTGCGGCATAGTGCCGCGGCAGAAGAGCGCAAACAACTTAGTCCGGAAGGTTATCGGGGTTATTTCAAAGCTATTTGAAAAAAATCTGAACTAATCTTGCGAAGCACTACTCAGAGGTACTGAATGGCTGGTGAAGCCCTTCGATGCTCCTATGTTGTGTTAAGTGTTGGCAGATATCTGGACCCCGCCCTAGCGGTCTAGAGCTTGAACCCCGGAACTTCTCCCTCCCCATATGAAGTCCGGGGTTTTTTTTGCCTGCAGAAAGCTGTCTGGGGTGCACCAGACAGCTTTCGCAGCCTTACTGGGCTTCTACCTCGACACCCTTGTCCGCCAGCTCCATCCAGCCTGCCAGTACGGTATAGGCTTCTTCCAGGCCCATGCGTTTCGGGGCCGAGAACAGCTGAATCGTCACCAGATCGCCCCAGCCCTTGCGGATTTCCGCCTGAACCTTGAGCAGCGTGTTCTTGGCCGCGCCATAGGTCAGCTTGTCCGCTTTGGTCAGCAGAATGTGCATCGGCATGCCGGCAGCCACGGCCCAATCGAGCATCAGCAGGTCGAAATCGGTCATCGGATGGCGGATGTCCATCATCAGGATCAGGCCTTTCAAACTCTCGCGGCCACCCAGGTACGCTTCCAGGTGACGCTGCCAGTGTTGCTTGAGCGGGATCGGTACTTTTGCATAACCGTAGCCCGGCAGGTCGACCAGACGGCGTTCATCGTCTAGCTTGAAGAAATTCAACAGTTGCGTGCGCCCCGGGGTTTTCGAGGTGCGCGCCAGGCTGGCGTGGGTCAGGGTGTTCAAGGCACTCGATTTGCCGGCGTTGGAACGCCCGGCGAAGGCGACTTCGAAGCCCTCGTCATCCGGACATTGGTCGACTTTGGCGGCGCTGAGCATGAAGGTGGACTGTTGGCACAGACCGAGGATGGGATTCTTGAGTTGCATGGGATTTCCGATGTGGGCGGCGCCAGGAATGGGTGCGGCAAGCAGTGTCGCTTCCGTTTCAGTGACGCCAGTATATAATGCCGCAGATTTTGTGTGCGCTTTGTCCCAGCGTAGGATGAAGTTCACGAGAGCGACAGACCCTGATTGCGCACTAGAACGCAGCACGCTCTCAACCCTGAAAAGGTCGTTTTATGACGAAATGGCTGCTAGCTGCCGGTGTCTTGATGCCGCTTTACAGCGCTCAGGCTACACAGGATCCGGAAGCTGTGTACAACCGTGTTTGTGGTGCCTGTCATTCCGGCCAATTACCCATGGCGCCGAAAAAAGGCGATCAGGATGCTTGGACGCCGAGGTTGGCGAAAGGTATGGAGACGCTGGTGCAACACGTGACCCAGGGTTTCAAGGCGATGCCGCCGCGTGGTTTGTGCATGGACTGCAGTGCCGAGGATTACCAAGCCATCATCCATTGGATGAGCGAGTAAGCCCGGTCCATAACTCTTAACCCTTAGCCGTAGTTGGATTAGCTGATGAAGAAATTGATCGTGAGTCTGCTGTTGACCGTGGGCATCTCCGGCATAGCCCATGCTGCAGGTGAGGCAGTACAACCGGGTGATGCTAAAGCCGGACAGGCCAAAGCCGCCGTCTGTGGCGCCTGCCACGGCCCGGATGGCAACAGCATGGCGCCAAACTTTCCAAAGCTGGCGGGTCAGGGTGAACGCTACCTGACCAAGCAATTGCACGACATCAAGTCGGGCAAGCGCACCGTTCTGGAAATGACCGGCCTGCTGACCAACCTGAGCGATCAGGACCTGGCGGACATCGCCGCCTACTTCGCCAGCCAGAAAGGCAGCGTCGGTGCCGCCGATCCTAAAGTCGTCGCTCGCGGTGAAGCCCTGTTCCGTGGCGGTGACCTGGCCAAGGGCATGCCAGCCTGCACCGGCTGCCACTCTCCGAACGGCGCCGGCAACGCAGCCGCCGGCTTCCCGCACCTGGGTGGCCAGCACGCTCAATACATCGCCAAGCAACTGACCGATTTCCGCAAGGAAGAAGGCGGCCGCACCAACGATGGCGACGCCAAGACCATGCAGACCATTGCCAAGAAGCTGAGCGACGAAGACATCGCCGCGGTGTCCAGCTACATTCAGGGCCTGCACTAAGGCCGGCGGATCGGGCGTTGAACGGGGTACATATCGCCCGCAACGTTAACGCTCGATTAATCCGTTGCAACGAGTATAAAAAGGGTGGCCTTGGCCGCCCTTTTTTGTGGCCGCTGCCGTTACACTACAGAACTCAAGCCCGCCAGGACCTGTCTGAAAACACGTCGCGCGAGGCGAAAAATTTGTCCAGGAGTGAAGCATGCGTAATCTGATCATCAGCGCCGTTTTTGCCGCTGCCAGCCTGTTCGGCATGACTGCCCAGGCCGCTGAAGCCCCCGCTGCACCTTATGTCGAACTGAGCAATCCGGTTCCGGTCGCCGTGCCTGGCAAGATCGAAGTGGTAGAGCTGTTCTGGTACGGCTGCCCGCATTGCTATGCCTTTGAACCGGTGATCAATCCCTGGGCCGAGAAGCTGCCTTCGGACGTGAACTTCGTGCGCATTCCAGCCATGTTCGGTGGCCCGTGGGACGCTCACGGCCAGATGTTCCTGACCCTTGAAGCCATGGGTGTCGAGCACAACGTTCACGCTGCGGTGTTCAACGCGATTCAGAAAGAGCACAAGAAACTGACCGACAAGAATGACATGGCCGACTTCCTCGCTACCCAAGGCGTGGACAAGGACAAGTTCCTCGCGACTTTCGACTCTTTCGCTATCAAGGGCCAGATCATCAAGGCTCGCGAACTGGCCAAGAAGTATGAAATCTCCGGCGTTCCAACCATGATCGTCAACGGCAAGTACCGCTTTGACGTAGGCTCCGCCGGCGGTGCCGAACAGGCCCTGCAACTGGCCGACAAACTGATCGACAAAGAGCGAGCGGCTAACAAGGCTGCCGCCAACTAAGGGCAGTCACTGCCATGCGCCGATGGGGTACTGAACGCATCGTTGGCCTGCATGATCCGCGGGTCAACGAGCATCATCTGGAGTCCACGGGCTTGCCCGCAGACAGTCGTCTGCGTTTGCTCAGTTTCAATATCCAGGTCGGCATCAGCACCGAGCGCTACCGGCATTACCTGACCCGGGGCTGGCAGCATTTGCTGCCGCACACCGGGCGTGCCGACAATCTGCAGAAGATCGGCAATCTGTTGGGCGACTTCGATCTGGTCGCCTTGCAGGAGGCCGATGGTGGCAGCCTGCGTTCAGGCTACGTCAATCAGGTTGAGCATCTGGCCCAGCTCGGCGCCTTCCCCTACTGGTATCAACAACTCAATCGCAATCTCGGACGCCTGGCCCAGCACAGCAATGGTGTGCTCAGCCGTTTGCGCCCGTGGGCCATTGAAGATCATCCGCTGCCGGGCCCAAAGGGGCGTGGAGCCATCCTGGTACGCTTCGGCGAAGGCCCGGAAGCACTGGTGGTCGTCATGATGCACCTGGCGCTGGGCGCCCGTGCGCGCAGCCTGCAACTGGCCTACATCCGCGATCTGATCGGCGACTACAAACACCAGGTACTTATGGGCGACATGAATACCCATGCCAGTGACCTGCTGCAAAATTCCGCGTTGCGCGATCTCGGCCTGCTCGCGCCGCAAATGGAAGCAACGTTCCCCAGCTGGCGTCCACAGCGCTGCCTGGACCATATCCTGCTGAGCCCGAGCCTGACCCTGGAAAAGGTCGAGGTGCTGGCACAGCCTATTTCCGATCACCTGCCGGTCGCGGTAGAGATTCGTCTGCCGGGTTCGCTCACGGCCGATGCATTGCCCGCGTTGAGTCCTGCCCCTCGCGGAACCCATGAATGAGCGACGAAACACAGCGCTGGAAAGAGAAATACCTCAAAAGCATCGAACAACAGGAAAAGCTCGAACGTCGCTGGGACGCGCGGCTCGACTTGCTGCGTCGCGGGCTGGTGCGCAGCACCCTGGCGGCGGAAGGTACTGACCGCGCGGTTGACCAATGCATGAAGGAAATGCGCGAGGTCGTGCGTACCGATGACATGGACGCCGGCCTGGCAGCGCTGATTCCTCGCCTGGAAAAAGCCGTGCTCGACTCCGAACAGCGTCGGGAAACCCGAATCAATCAGACCAGTGCCGCCCTGACCGCACTGGTCACTCAACTGCAAACATTGCCGCTGCCACGGGATGTGAGCCGGCCACTCAAGAGTTTCGCCAAGCAACTGGATGCGCGGGTCAGTCAGGCGCGTGAGATACCCTTGTTGCTCAGCGAGCTGAGTGGCTTGCAAGGCAAGGCCCTGAGCCAGCTGGAGACACCGACGGAACCTGGTCGGCCGGGCTTGCTCCAGCGATTGTTCGGCGGTCGTGAAGCAGACGAAGCGGTGGCATCGACAGCTTCTCCTGCGCAGGCGGCCCTCGTAGCCGAGAGCCCTGCGGCGATTATCGAGTCGGCCCCGGTCGCGATTGAGACGGCAATCTGCGAAGTGTCCATGGCGGAGCCAGTTGCAAAGGAGTCCGCGCCGACCGAGCCAGCCGAGGTTTCCCCTGCTCCGGCAGCCGTGGCCCTGGCACCTGCCGTCGCGCCGCTTCAAGCCGTCATTGCTGACGCGGCAGAAACCGAGCAAGCCGAGAAGCCGACCCCGGAAACACCTCTTCAGTCGCAAGCGAACCCCGACGAGCTGACCGCGCAAGCATCGCCGGACAGCCTGGCCTTGCTTGCGAATCCGACAGCGGAGGTGGTCGCCGCAGATCAGCCTCTATCCGGGCACGACACTTTCTACGCACTCCCGGATTCCCCAGAGCCCTCCTACAGCTCGGTGGCCAGCCACATCGAAGACACGCTGCTGGGGCTGCTCGAAGACCTGACATTGCCCGAGCGTCATCGCCCGCAAGCCGAATCCATGCGCGATCGTCTGAAAAACGGTCTTAACTGGTACGAATTACTACCGATCCTCGACGACTTCGCCACGTTGATGCTGGCCATTACCGACAGCGGCCAGCATGAGTTCGAAGCCTACCTGCAACGACTGAACGAGCGCCTCGAATCGTTCCAGAGCAACCTGCAGGCCGCCACCGCAGGACACGCCGACAACCGTTCGGCTGCGCGGCAGATGGACACGCAGATCCGCGAACAGGTTGATGGCCTGCAAAGCAGCATGCAGGACGCTGCGGACCTGGAAGATCTCAAGCACGTTCTGGAAAACCATCTCGAAGGCCTGCTGGGCACCATGGACCAGCACCAGAAACAACGCGATGAGCGCGAGCAAGAGGTCGCTGCGCGCCTGCACAGCCTGGCCGAGCGCGTTGCCCATATGGAGCAGGAGGCCCAGGGTTACCGCGAGCATCTTGAGGAGCAACGGCAGAAGGCGCTGGTCGACCCGTTGACCGGCCTGCCCAACCGCGCGGCCTGGAGCGAGCGCCTGGATCATGAAGTCAAACAATGGCAGCAACATGGCAATACGCTGTTGCTGGCCATGCTCGACCTCGATCATTTCAAGCGCATCAACGATAACTACGGGCACCTGGCCGGTGACAAGGTGCTGAAGATCATTGCCAGCGTGTTGCGCAAGCGTCTTCGCGGAACGGACTTCATTGCCCGGTTCGGCGGCGAAGAGTTTGTGCTGTTAATGCCATCCACGGTGCCGGCGGCGGGGCTGAAGTTGCTGGAAAGCCTGCGTGCCTCCATCGAAGCCTGTCCGTTCCACTTCAAGGGAGAGCCGGTGACCATTACCGTTTCTGTCGGAATGTCGGCGTTCAGGCCGGGTGAGCATAGCGATCAAGTGCTCAAAAGAGCCGATCAGGCGTTGTACCGGGCAAAAAATGCTGGACGCAACCGCGTGGAGCCGGGCTGAGTATTATTTGTTCCATTTTTGTTTAATTCGCGGCGATTGCCCTCAGCCCGCAAGGCATTACGTTACACTGTTGCATTATTGTCTTGTGTGTACTGCCTTTCGCCATGAAATATCTTGCTCTGATCGTGTCACTTGTTGTGCTGGCCGGCTGCGCCAGCGGTCCCCGTTTTGATACCAGTCATCCTTCAGCCAATTACGACAGCCGTGTGCAGTTCGTGGTGCTGCATTACACCAACGCCTCGCTGGAGCGTTCGCTGCAACTGCTGACCCACGGCGAAGTCAGCAGTCATTACCTGATCGGTGACGACAAGGGCGCCACAATCTACAAGCTGATGGATGAAAACGTTCGCGCCTGGCACGCCGGGGAGAGCGAATGGGATGGCCGGACCTGGCTGAATTCCAGTTCCATCGGTATAGAAATCGTCAACCCGGGGTTCAAGGACACTCCAACCGGGCGTGTGTGGTACCCCTACAGCGAAGATCAGGTTCAGTCCTTGATCGTATTGCTCAAGGACATCAGCAAGCGCCAGGGTATCAAGCCTCGCGACATCATTGGCCATAGCGATATTGCGCCGTTGCGCAAACTGGACCCGGGGCCGCTGTTCCCCTGGAAGCGACTGGCTGCCGAAGGTCTGGGCATCTGGCCGAACGAACAGGCTGTCGCGCGCCAGCAAATGCTGTTCGCCGAACAGCTGCCGAGTATCAGCTGGTTTCAAGCGCAATTGGCCCGCCTGGGTTATGCCACGCCACAAACCGGCGAGCTCGATGTCGCGACACGCCATGTGATAGCAGCCTTCCAGATGCATTTCCGCCCGGCACGCTTCGATGGAACTCCGGATGCGCAAACAGCCGCGCTGCTTTTGGTATTGAACCAGACAAAATAATGGCGCCCGCCCGGCGGTCAGGGCTTTTTCCCAAGCAGCAGCTATAACTCATTGGTAATCCATCGGATATTGCGCAATGACTGCTGCTCGAGAGACCTTCCGTAGTTGGTTCCATCGCCCCTGGTTCCTGGGGCTGATGTCGGCTGTCTTGAGCGCAACGTTGTTGATGGCCGGCAGCCTGTTCGTCGCCATTCATCAGGTCGAGCAAAACGAAAGCGAAGAAATGAATGCTCAGGGTGAGCGCTTTCTCGCCCGCCTGGAACAGCTCTTCGGGCAACTGCGTGAAAGCCTCGACGACCTTGAAGCGCAGCCGTTGCGCGGTTGCGATGCTGAAATGATCGCGACCTTGCAACAGGTTACGTTCAATTATCGCTTCGTCTACGAAGCCGCCTATATGGACTCTTCGCGAATCTGCTCCAATCGCCCTCGCCAGGAAGGGCTGTCGCTGATTCGAGCGCCAGACATCAAAGGTCCGACCTACAGCTATTGGCTCAACACCACCACCGAACCCGATGAAAACCGCGCCGCCCTGATGCTGGGGCGCGGTAATTTTCGGGTCGCGACCTCTCGCGGGCATTTGACCGATATGGTCGACCTGTCGCCGGGCAGCAGCCTGCTGGTAGTGCTGGACCATGGTACGCGCGCGATTCCGGTATTGGGCTCTTCCCAGATCTGGCCCCCGGTCGAGGCCTGGCCCCCGAAAAACCGTGATGCTCTGCAGATCACCCAGACACGCCTGATATACCGCATGCCCACTGACAACCCGGAGTATCAATTGGTGTTGATCAGCCTGCGTACGGGCATGCATATCCCGTCGGTCTGGTGGTGGCTGCTGCCGGCCAGCCTTGCGCTGGGCATATGCGTCGGGTTCCTAGTGTTCCTGCTGGTGCAACAGCGGCAGTCGCTGGATGCCGAACTGGCCGGGGCGATTCGCCGGGGCGAGTTGCAGGTGCTGTATCAACCGATCTTCGACCTCGATAGCCGCAACTGTGTCGGGGCTGAAGCGTTGCTGCGCTGGCGCAGGCCGGACGGCACCCTGACCAGTCCCGACCTGTTCATTCCGATGGCGGAGGACACCGGGCAGATCCGCCAGATGACGGATTTCGTCTTGCAACGTTTGCTCGAGCAACTCGGTCAGTTGCTGCGTGCCAACCCGCAACTGTACATCTCGGTCAATCTCGCAGCGTGTGATGTGATGGTCCCGCGAATCGGCCAGGTGATGGCGAGGCTGCTGACCCTGCACCGCGTCGCTGCGCGGCAAATCGCCTTCGAGGTTACCGAGCGTGGGCTGGTCGATGTGGTGGTGGCCCGGGAAAACCTACAGTCGCTGCGGGATGTCGGGCACCAGGTGTTGATCGATGATTTTGGCACCGGCTACTGCAGCCTCGCCTATTTGCAAACCCTGCCGGTGGACTGCCTGAAAATCGACAAGGCGTTCATTGATGCGTTGGGCCATGACGCCGCCAGCAGCGGTGTGGCCCCGCACATCATTCACATGGCCCAATCGCTGCATTTGAAGGTGATTGCCGAGGGCATCGAACATGAGGCCCAGGCCGAGTTCCTGAGCAGTGAAGGCGTGAAGTTCGGCCAGGGCTGGCTGTTCGCCCACGCGCTGAGCGCGGTTCAGTTCATTGAATTGATAACCCGGGGGCGACGTCGAGCGGGCGGCCGGCGCCTGGATGACGAAGCGTGACCGCGATCTAGACCGTCAGCGCCATGTAGAACTGAGTACCCTGCCCCGGCCGTGAATAGACGCCCATCCGCCCGCCATGCAATTGCACGATTTCCTTGCACAATGCCAGGCCGAGACCGGCTCCGCCTTTCTTGCGTCCGACCTGCACGAACGGCTCGAAGATCCGTCCCTGCTGACCGTAGGCGATGCCTTCGCCGTTGTCTTCGACACTGATGATGACGCGGTCGCCGTGGCGCCGGGCGTGCAGGCGTATCCGCCCGCCGGAACCGGTGTGGCGCAAGGCGTTGTCGAGCAAATTATCGAGTACCCGCTCCAGTTGTGGCTGATCGGCCTGCAAACGCGGCAAAGGCCCCTGCACTTCCACCAGCAGACTGATGTCCTTCTCGGCGGCCGATGCGGCAAAGCGTGACTCAGCCTGTTCCAGCAGCGCCTCGATGGAACACGGCGCCAAGGTGAGTTTTTGCAAACCGTTCTGGTAACGCGAGAAATTCAGCAGGTCATTGATCAGCTGCATCAGCCGCTGCATCTCTTCATTCACGGTATCGAGCAGGTCGGCTTCCCGGGAGTCCGGGGCAAAGTGCGCGCGCTCGCGGAATAATCCGAAGGCCATGTGCATGCCGGTGACCGGTGTGCGCAATTCATGGGAGGCGCGCAACACAAATTCGCTGCGTACCCGTTCGAAGGCACGCTGCTCCGTGACGTCATGCAGCACCATCACGGCCCCGAGAATATGGCCCTGGGTGTGGCTGACCGGGGTCAGGCTATAGGTCAGCAGTCGCGACTCGCCGTCGACCTCGACACTCAAGTCCTCCGGCGCCCGCTCCAGAGTGCCGCCGCGCAGCACCAGTTGCAGCTGCTCATCGAGTTCAGGGCGCTCCAGCGCCGTGCCCAATCCCTGTCCCAGGCGATCGAATTCCCAGCCCAGCTGACGCTGGGCCACAGGGTTAAGGTGTTCCAGATGGCCCTGACGGTCGATCATCAGCAGCCCGTCGTCGATGCTGTCGAGCACGGCCTGCAAACGCTGCTGGCCGGCCAGCAACTCGTCGACGTTGGTGGCCTGATGTTCACGCAGCGCCTGGGCCATGATCCCGAAACGCCGGGTCAACTGGTTGAGCTCCACTGCCGAGGAGATCGGCAGGGTGACATCGAAATTGCCCTGGCCGATATTGTCCGCTGCCTTGGCCAAGGCTTCGATGGGCGCCCCGAAACGCCGGGCAATGGCCTGCGCGGTCACGAAGCCGATGATCAGCACCGCCAGCCCCACCAGGGCGAGCAACCCGGCGATCAGCAGTGCCCGCTCCCGGGCCTGGCGCTCGGTATCGTTGATGGTATCCAGCGCGCGCTTGTGCTCGGCGATCAGACCATTGCGCAGTGAGTTGAATTTTTCCGTCAGGTTGTCATGGCTGCTGAGCACAGTCGAAGGGTCCGGGGACGCCTCATAAGCTTCGATAAAGCGCTCGTAGTCAGCCTTGGCTTTTCTGAAGCCGTACTCGCTTGCGTTCTGCTCGGGTTCCTGGGCGATGCCTTCCTCCAGCAATTGGAAGTAACGCTGCTTCGAGGCGGCGAAAGCGGCGGAGTCAGGCTTCTCGCTGAGCATGATGATCAGTTGATCACCCAGGGTCTGGCGCAGCTTGAGTCCCAGGTCCAGGGTGATGAAGTTACTGCGGGTCAGTGCTTCCTGGCTGCCGGCCATCTGCATCACGCTGACCAGCCCGAGCAGGAGCCCGAGCAAGGCGACGGTGATCAGTGCGGAGATGCTCAGGAAAAGCCGGGTCCGCAGTTTCATCGCCAGTTTCATCGGCTATTGCTCACAAGTTGTACTGCTTGCGTTTGCGGTACAGCGTCGAAGCATCGATGCCCAGGGTTTTGGCCGCTTGGTCCAGCGTGTCGGCGGTGGCGAGGACCGCGCCGATGTGGGCCTTTTCCAGCTCATCCAGGCTCAGCGCTGCGCCGATGCGCGGTGCGTTGTTGACCGGGGTTTCGGCCATGCCCAGATGACTGATCTCGACCCGCTCCTGCGGACAGATGATGCTCGCGCGCTCGATCACGTTGCGCAGCTCACGGATGTTGCCCGGCCAGCGATAGCCCAGCAGGGCTTCCCGGGCCTCGTCGCTCAACGCGCGCGCGGGACGGGCATACTCCTTGACGAAACGCGCCAGGAAACGATCGGCAAGGTTGAGAATATCTTCACGGCGTTCGCGTAGTGGCGGCAGGTGCAGGGTAATGACATTCAGGCGATAGAGCAGGTCTTCACGGAAACGACCATCGCGGACCATGTCCTCGAGGTTGAGGTTGGTGGCTGCAAGGATGCGCACATCGGCACGGCGGGTCACCGGATCTCCGACGCGCTCATATTCTTTGTCCTGAATGAAACGCAGCAATTTCGGCTGCAATGTCAGCGGAAAGTCGCCGATTTCGTCGAGAAACAGCGTCCCGCCGTCCGCCTGGTTGACTCGGCCCAGGGTGCTTTCGCTGGCGCCGGTGAAGGCGCCACGACTGTGGCCGAAGAGCTCGCTTTCCATAAGCTCGGCGGTCAGCGACGGGCAGTTGATCGTGACGCAGGATTTCTTCGCGCGTTTGCTCCAGCCGTGAATGGCTTGGGACAGCTCGCCCTTGCCGGTGCCGGACTCACCGAGAATCAGGATATTGGCATCGGTCGTGGCCACCTGGCGCGCGGTTTCGAGTACCACTTTCATGGCCGGGCTGTGGGAGTCCAGACCATCCTTGGGCTTGCGCACTTCACCTTCCAGGGCTTCCAGCCGCGCCGACAGCTGCCGCACTTCCAGTTGCTTGGCGGTTGCCAAGCGCAATTGATCGGGGCTGCACGGCTTGACCAGATAGTCGGCGGCACCGGCCTGAATCGCATCCACCGCCGTGTCGACGGCTGAGTGTGCAGTGACGATCACCACCCGCATCCAGGGCGCCTGGATACGCATCTGGGCCAGCACATCCAGGCCGTTGTCTTCACCCAGACGCAAATCGAGGAAGCACAGGTCGAAGACCTGCCGCTGCAACAGGGCTTCTGCCTGCGCGGCGCTGGTGGCGGTGGCAACGCTGTAGCCTTCGTCTTCGAGGCAGTAACGGAAAGTACGCAGGATGGCGGACTCATCATCCACCAGCAGAATGCGGCCTTGGTGCTCAGTGGCTGATTCCATTTTCCTACGCTCCTTAATGAATGATCTTGATTTAGTCCCGGAGAAATCGGGCAAGTTGCATGATTGATTCTGAGCCATTCCTGTCGTGGCAGGGTAGCTTTCATCCGATGTATCGGTTTGCCAGCTGATTTAGCGGGTCTTTTAATAGAAGCCCGGTTTCCGACAGCGGCCAGCGTGTATTTCTGACATCCGGGTCCTCCTCTCAATTCAAAAAATTTACGCCTTCATTCAAATGAATCGTGCAATACGCACGACTGCACAAGGGGCATCGTGCAGGATGCGTACGATGTGATTTCTTTGATGATCATAAGATATTGATATTAAAGGGAATTAATTCGGTTCCAATGCTGGCATGCGGGCTGCAATTGTCTGGTTAACCAGGGCATTCAAAAACAAGCGCCCGCTTCGAATACCGACCCGAGTGGTAGGAGCTCCAGGATGAACCGTCAACGTGCCGCCCACCTGCACCTCTCGCCTGTACATATTCAGCAAGGACTGTTTGCTGTTCTTGCGCTGTTGCTCACCCTTATCGGCGGCCAACAGTTTCTGCGCTGGGAGCAGAGTCAGCAGCCGCAAGCGCCACACCTGTCGATTCAGCATCCGACCCAAACCCATTTCAGTGCTGTTGGCAGCCTTCAGCCCGATAGCACCCCGATGCGCATGATGGACGTCGACCAGGCCGGGCCTGCTGGCGAGATACGTCATCAGGAGCGCTGGGTGTTCTAGGTAAAAAAATTCCGCCGCAGCGATGTGCCGGGAAATGCAACACCTCTAAATAGAAGCGTAAGGAGAATCACCATGTTGAGCTGGGCAATCACATTCCTGATCATTGCCATCATCGCTGCAGTACTGGGCTTCGGTGGTATCGCGGGCACCGCCACGGGAATCGCCAAGATTCTGTTTGTCGTGTTCCTGGTGATGTTCATTGCTTCCTTCTTCTTTGGCCGTCGCGGTCGAGGCTGACATGAACGGTTTGTTCAAGACAATGGCAGCCGCCCTGCTATCAGGGCGGTAGTGCCACGGCATGCGGGCTGAGGTTGCTCTCCGGCATGCCTGAGGCCTTCATGCAAGGCTTGTCGATAGAACAGAATTTGTACACGAAGGAGGTCACAGCGCCTCTTTCCATCTGCGTCACCTGAGGAAGGCTGGCGCATGACCAAGGGGTCGGGACGTTCTGCCTGTTTCAGGGGCGGAGTGACCTACGGGTACAGGGAGTACTTGCGTAAGGGCCGGGTCAGGAAAAGCTGCTGCGCAAGTTCGCCGGACCATCATGGCTCGACGAGCTTGCGAAGGGCTGGATCATGCAACACATTGAAATAGAGCGTTCGTCTCGATTTCATCACTGTTATCGCGTCCTTGTCCCTGTTACGCCGGAAATTACTTTTCCCGGTGTTTCACAGGCGACCGTATATCGAGAAAAATCCCTTTTTTTTGGCCACGATTTTTCGCTTTGTCCTGCGGGATTCTGCTGAAAAATCAACGGACGGCCACTGCTCAAAAAACATTCAATCTGCTCTGTGATGACCGGTTCACGGCACTTATGCCTGCCGAAATGTCGCATTCGAACCGATTGCGACGTCGCATTCAGTGAAAAAACCTCATGCCGATTCGGCATAGGGTAGGCGTTTACGGCATTAGACGGCGCTTCCTTGCATCGGAATAGTTGCGCCTTTTTTCGCCTGCCAGAGAGCCGCAAACACGCGTTCCGGGGCACCTTATACGGGGGGTAGATGCACTAGACTTTTTCGCCACGAGCGTTCCAGTTCGCGCATCTCCCTGAGTCAAACGCAAGTAAGGGTAAAGATATGAAGAAGGCAAAGCTTAGCCTCGCCTGGCAGATCCTCATCGGTCTGGTATTGGGGATAGCAATCGGTGCGCTGCTCAACCATTTCAGTGCCGAAAAAGCCTGGTGGATCAGCAACGTCCTGCAACCAGCAGGCGATATCTTTATCCGTCTGATCAAGATGATCGTGATCCCGATCGTCATCTCCTCTTTGATCGTCGGCATTGCCGGCGTCGGTGACGCCAAGAAGCTGGGGCGCATCGGCTTCAAGACCATCATCTACTTCGAAATCGTCACCACCATCGCCATCGTGGTCGGTCTGCTGCTGGCCAACCTGTTCCATCCGGGTGCCGGCATCGACATGAGCACCCTGGGCACCGTGGACATTTCCAAGTACCAGGCGACTGCCGCCGAGGTCCAGCATGAACACGCGTTCATCGAAACCATCCTCAACCTGATCCCGTCGAACATCTTCGCGGCCATGGTTCGCGGCGAAATGCTGCCGATCATCTTCTTCTCCGTATTGTTCGGTCTCGGGCTGTCGAGCCTGCAGGCAGACCTGCGCGAGCCACTGGTGAAGATGTTCCAGGGCGTGTCGGAAAGCATGTTCAAGGTCACTCACATGATCATGAACTACGCCCCGATCGGCGTGTTCGCACTGATCGCGGTGACCGTGGCCAACTTCGGTTTCGCGTCGCTGTTGCCGCTGGCCAAACTGGTGATCCTGGTTTATTTCGCCATTGCTTTCTTCGCGTTCGTGATCCTGGGCCTGATTGCCCGCCTGTTCGGCTTCTCGGTGATCAAGCTGATGCGCATCTTCAAGGATGAGCTGGTACTGGCCTACTCCACCGCCAGCTCCGAAACCGTGCTGCCGCGCGTGATCGAGAAGATGGAAGCCTACGGCGCGCCGAAAGCCATTTGCAGCTTCGTGGTACCGACCGGTTACTCGTTCAACCTCGACGGTTCGACCCTGTACCAAAGCATTGCGGCGATCTTCATTGCCCAGCTGTATGGCATCGACCTGTCGATCAGCCAGCAACTGCTGCTGGTCCTGACGTTGATGGTCACCTCCAAAGGCATCGCCGGCGTACCGGGCGTGTCCTTCGTGGTCCTGCTGGCCACCCTCGGCAGCGTCGGTATTCCACTGGAAGGCCTGGCGTTCATCGCCGGTGTCGACCGCGTCATGGACATGGCCCGTACCGCACTGAACGTGATCGGCAACGCCCTGGCCGTTCTGGTTATCGCTCGTTGGGAAGGCATGTACGACGATGCCAAGGGCCAGCGTTACTGGAACTCCCTGCCGCACTGGCGTAGCAAGGAAAAACTGCCGGCTGGCGAGATTTCCAAGAACTGATGCAATACCCCCTGTAGGAGCCGGCTCGCTGGCGATGAACGATAACGCGGTGCGACGGATGCACCGCGGTGTGGCAATCGCCAGCAAGCCGGCTCCTACAGATGCGTGACATTTCAATGAACCCCGGAGAAATCCGGGGTTTGTCGTTTCTGGCCACCCCGCTATCATTCGCGGATATTTTGGGGGATTTGACTGATGCTCAATGGCCTTTGGCTTGGCTTCTTCATCGTGGCAGCCGTTTCAGCGCTGGCGCAGTGGCTGATTGGCGGCAACGCCGGGATATTCGCGGCGATGGTGGAGAGCATTTTTGCCATGGCCAAGCTGTCGGTCGAGGTCATGGTGCTGCTGTTCGGCACCCTCACCCTCTGGCTGGGATTTCTGCGCATTGCCGAGAAGGCCGGCATCGTCGAATGGTTGGCCAAGGCCTTGGGGCCGTTGTTTTTGCGTCTGATGCCTGAAGTCCCGCCGGGTCATCCGGCCATCGGCCTGATCACCCTGAATTTCGCCGCCAACGGCCTCGGTCTGGACAACGCCGCCACGCCTATCGGCCTCAAGGCCATGAAAGCGCTGCAAGAACTCAACCCCAGCGCTACCGTCGCCAGCAACGCACAGATCCTGTTCCTGGTGCTCAATGCCTCTTCGCTGACCCTGCTGCCGGTGACCATCTTCATGTACCGCGCCCAGCAAGGCGCGCCTGACCCGACGCTGGTGTTCCTGCCGATCCTGCTGGCGACCAGTTGCTCGACCATTGTCGGCTTCCTGTCGGTGGCGTTCATGCAGCGCCTGCGCGTCTGGGATCCGGTGGTGCTGGCCTACCTGATCCCCGGCGCCCTCGCCCTCGGTGGTTTCATGGCGTTGCTGGCGACCCTTTCGGCGACCGCGCTGGCCGGCTTGTCATCGATCCTCGGCAACCTGACGCTGTTTGGCCTGATCATGCTGTTCCTGCTGATCGGCGCGCTGCGCCAAGTGAAGGTCTACGAGGCTTTCGTTGAAGGTGCCAAGGAGGGTTTCGACGTCGCCAAGAACCTGCTGCCCTATCTGGTGGCGATGCTCTGTGCGGTGGGTGTCCTGCGGGCCTCCGGGGCGCTGGACTTCGGCCTGGACGGGATTCGTCATCTGGTGGCGTGGGCCGGCTGGGACACGCGCTTCGTCGATGCGCTGCCGACGGCGATGGTCAAACCCTTCTCCGGCAGTGCCGCCCGGGCGATGCTGATTGAAACCATGAAGACCTCGGGCGTGGACAGCTTCCCGGCGCTGGTCGCGGCGACAATCCAGGGCAGTACTGAAACGACGTTCTATGTGCTGGCGGTGTACTTCGGTGCCGTGGGCATCCAGCGTGCACGCCATGCGGTTGGCTGCGCCTTGCTGGCGGAGTTTGCCGGGGTGCTGGGTGCAATCGGCGTCTGCTACTGGTTCTTTGGTTGATCGGCGCCGTCAGCCAGCGTCTTGAGCGCGGCCTTGCGCTCATCCGTCGGCAAGCTACCGAGCTTTTCCACGGCGACATAGAACCTGGGCCAATCGCCATCCATCTGATGGAATAGCGCGTCAAATGCCGGTACCCACTGGTCGTACAAGCCAAACGGCAATAGCCGGGCATTGTTCATGGGGGCATGGATCCAAGTGTCGTAGCGTTTGTCTCCAGCCCACTGACTGTCGCGCAGTTGCCGGTATTCGCTGCGCATGCGCTCGAACTCGACCGCCTTGCGCTGGCGCATCTGTTCGGTTGGCAACGGCAAGGCGTAGAGCTTTTCCAGCCGGGCGCGGGTGTCCAGCACCAACTCTGTAAACTGGTCGCGCTGACGCGCCTGTGCATTGTTGTCCGGTGGCAGGTGGCGATAGGCACGCCACTCGCGAGCACCTTCCTGCTCGACGAAGGTGGCAAAGGATTCGTTGAACTCCGTGTCGTCCTTTACATAGACGCGCTGATGGGCCAGCTCGTGAAAGATCAGTGTGGCCAGTCGCTCATCCCCCCAGCCCATCATCGAACTGATGATCGGGTCGTTGAACCAGCCGAGTGTCGAATAGGCCTCGACGCCGCCAATCGACACGTCCATGCCCTGCAAGCGTTGCAAGGCTGCTTCGCCGCGCGCTGCGCTCTGACTGTAGTACCCGCGGTAGGCCACGCAGCCGGCAATGGGAAAGCAGTGGTTTACAGGCTTGAGGGAAAATTCCGGCGTGACGAAGACATTCCAGACGACGAAGGGGCGGCCAATGTCCGCGTACAAGCGGTAACTTTGGTTATCCGGCAGGTGCAATTGCCGGCTGGCGAACGTTCGGGCCTTTTGTGATTGCTCCAGGTGTATACGCAGTTTCTGGTCGCGCGCCGGGTCGGCAATCACGTTGGAAACCGGCTCCCTGGCCCGCAGCAACTGCAGTTGGCCGCTGGCCAGTTGGCTGTAATAGCTGATGCTGGTGCAACCGTTGAGCAACAAAAACAGCACGCCCGGAAACAAAACGCGAAAAACGCGATCAAGTAACCCAAGGCTAGGAAGCGGCCTGATCACAATAATTCTTCCTTGGAGAGTCTTCCCGCAAGACTATCCCGCCTGACTGGAGCTCCGCTATGCGCACGATGATACTGACAGGAAGTCTGCTGTTGCTGGCCGGCTGTGCCGGATTCGGATTACCCCGCCATGATCCTGCGCAAGCCTGGATCGACCTGGACTCGAAGCAAGAAGATACGGCGTTGCAGGCACTGGAGGTCGATGACAAGGCTACCGACGACAAGCGCTACTTCGAGGTTCAGCCCGGTAGCCATGAATTGACAGTCCGCTACCAGTTTCCGGTGCAGCCCACCAACATCGGCCCCGACGCCGAGCCGTTGTGGCGCGATTGTCAGCTGAACGTGAAATTCAAGGATTTCAACGCCGGCGAACGTTATCAACTGCAAGCGGGGAACATTGGTTTTCGGCCGTGGGCCAAGCTCTATGATCAGCAGCGAAAAGTGATCGGCCATGGCACCCCTGCGGGCTGTCAACGAACCTGATCGGCGTTATGCTGGGTGCATATCCCCTGGGACATCCATCATGCGCAGGTTGATGCTGTTACTCGCCGTCGGTGTCGTCGCGGGCTGTCAAAGCCCGATGCCGACACCTGATCCAAAAATGGCCTGGGTTGATTTTTCGACGCCCTTCCCTAACGACAAGTTGTTGATGGCTGAACGCCTGGACAAACAACGATTGCGCGATGGGCGTTATTTTGAAGTGATGCCCGGCAGCCACGAACTGATCGTGCGTTTCGACTTTGAAGTCCCCGGCGGCGGATTGGGCATGATGAGTGGTCCCTCTGAACGGCTGTGCTACCTGACCATCCGTTACGATCATTTCGAAGCCGGTCAGCGTTATGTGCTCGAGGGCCGCTCCATTGCGCTTACCCCCGGCGCCCGGCTGTACAACGCCAAGCGCGAGATCGTCGCTGAAGACGTCGAAGCCTACTGCCTGATGTGAGATGTCAGCGGTCGTTCTTCTGGTAGATGATTTTTTTGGTGCCGTTTTCGCACGAGCCAACGACCATGTTCTGGTCGTGCACTTCGTCGTTGGTGACGATTTCAAGCGTGTAGGAAGTGACGCCACTGGCCTGGATCTTGGCTTCGATCTCGGCCTTGAGTTCTTCGCAGGGTTTCGGTGCTGCAAGGGCCGACGTGGCCAGTGCGCAACAGATAACCGCCAGGGTAAAACGTTTCATGGTTGAAGCTCCTTTGAGGCAGCACGCCTATACACAGGTTTTCGCTGCTGTCATTTATTCGACCATATTATTAGCGGGCAAATCTGTCACGACGCAAAAAAGATCGCAGCCTTGGGCATCTCTTGCCGAATGATCCCGGCAGGTTGCGCAAGGCTCGCAAGGCTGCGATCTTTTCGTTTCAATGGAGATCTAGCTGACCAATGTTGCCTCCAGGCTGATCTTTGCATTCAGCACCTTGGACACCGGGCAGCCCTCTTTGGCCTTGTTGCTGAGTTCTTCGAACTGCGCCTGGCTTGCCCCGGGGATTTTCGCCTGCAGAATCAATTTCACTGCGGTGATCGCAAAACCGCCGTCCACTTGATCCAGAGTGACTTCCGCCTGGGTATCGATGCTATCGGCCTTCAGGCCGGCGTCACCGAGGATCATGGAGAACGCCATGGAGAAACAGCCGGCGTGGGCTGCGCCGATCAACTCTTCCGGGTTGGTGCCCCGGCCGCCTTCGAAGCGTGCCTTGAAGCCGTAGGGGGCTTCCCGGAGCACGCCGGTTTCTGTGGAAATCGAGCCGATGCCGGTTTTCAGGTCACCTTCCCAATGGGCCGATGCTTTCTTGACGATAGCCATGCCAGTCTCCTAAAGGTCGGCGCGAAAGGTCGCGCCTGCGGGGTTTTCGGTTGCCAGGGTTGTGAGGATAGACGAAGGGGCAAAGTTCACTTCGTCCGATCAATCTGCTTTTTTCGCGGGATTTTTTACCTGGCTATTGAAACTCGGGTATATGCCCACATTGCATGAACACGCTTTTGGATTCGGCAGGTTTGCGTTCGCAAGAACAAACCTGCGCCCTCAATTGGAGAAGCAGGTTTATGAAACGACTGTCCGATATCAAGTTCTCGACCCTCGATCTGGTGCCGGTGCGTGAGAACGGCAGCGCGGCCCAGTCGCTGCGCAACTCGCTGGACCTGGCGCAGCATGTCGAGAAGTTCGGTTACAACCGCTTCTGGGTGGCTGAACACCACAACATGGACGGCATCGCCAGTTCTGCGACCTCGGTATTGCTCGGTTATCTGGCCGGTGGAACATCGACCATTCGAGTCGGTTCAGGCGGGGTGATGTTGCCCAACCACGCACCCTTGGTGATTGCCGAGCAGTTCGGCACCCTGGAAAGCCTTTATCCGGGCCGGATTGATCTGGGCCTGGGGCGCGCCCCCGGTTCCGACCAGATGACCGCACGTGCATTGCGCCGCGAGCGCTCCGGCAGTGCCGACGACTTCCCGGAAGATGTGGCGGAACTGGTGCGCTACCTCGGGCCACGTACCCCGGATCAGCGGATCATCGCCATGCCGGGAACCGGGACCAATGTGCCGGTCTGGTTGTTGGGATCGAGCCTGTTCAGTGCACAGCTGGCCGGTGAGCGCGGTTTGCCCTACGCCTTCGCTTCGCATTTCGCGCCGCGCTACATGCATGAAGCGATTCGGGTCTACCGCAATCACTTCAAGCCCTCAGCCGTTTTGGATAAACCCTACGTAATGCTCGGCGTGCCATTGGTGGCAGCCGATACCGACGAGCAGGCCGAGTACCTGGCGACTTCGGTGTTCCAGCGGATTCTCGCCCTGATGCGCGGCCAAAGCCTGGTACAGCGTCCGCCGGTGAAGACCATGGACGGCCTGTGGCTGCCCCATGAGAAAGAGGCTGTGCACGACTTTCTGGGTCTGGCCATGATTGGCAGCCCACAGAAAATCCGCGCCAAACTCGAGGTCCTGATCGAACAGACCCAGGCTGACGAGCTGATTTTCACCTGTGACCTGTACGAGCATGCGGACCGCCTGCATTCCTACGAGCTGCTGGCGCAGGTCATGCGCGGCTGATACACAAACGACAGGCATGAAAAAGCCGGCGCCAGGGCGTCGGCTTTTTCTTTCAGGCGAGAATCGGCTTACTTTTTATAGACGATTACTTTGGCGCCCTTTTCGCATTTACCAACAACTTTTCCGCCAGCGGCGCTACCTTTATCGACAATCTCCAGCGAATAACCGGAAACGCCCTTGGCATCAAGTTTCGCTGCGATTTCGGCTTTCAACTCTTCGCATGGCTTGCCACCGTCCGCCAATGCGGTCCCCGCAAGGCTCAACAAACCTACTACCAACATAAACTTCTTCATCGGTTGCATTCCCTGGTCGGATCATAGGGGTAACCAGCCGTCAGCCGGACGCACTCATGCAGCGCTTTGCCCTTCCCTATGGCATTCGGCCGGCGTGCAAGTTCAGAAGATTAGCCCAAAGTCAGCTGCTGGCAATCCGGAATCCGACTTTCAGGGTCACCTGAAAGTGCGCCGCCTTGCCGTCCCTGATGTGCCCACGGGTCTCGGTGACTTCAAACCATTCCATGTACTTGATGCTTTTGCTGGCTTCGGTCAGGGCGTTGTTGATCGCATCTTCGATACTGCTGGTGGACGAGCCGACCAGCTCGACTTTCTTGTAGGTGTGATGGTCAGACATGGCGTTCTCCTTGGCGTGTGAATTACAGCCTAGCAGTGATTTTTCCTATTTCTTCTGTTGGCCGTTCTGAGAGTGAAGTTCAGATTTTCTGCACTTTCTCGAACCTCTGAAGTCCCAACCAACACACGCCACTCATCACCAATGCAGGAGAGCCACCATGGCCAACACCTCGTTACGCAAAGCCTCATTGCAAAGCATGGAAGCCGAGATCGAGAGTCTGCTCAAGTCTTTGGAAAGTCTGAAGGACGACGCCTCGGACGAGTCGCGTAAAACCCTCAAGACCCTCAAAAGCAACGCCGAAAATGCCTTGAAGCACTCGCGCCATCTGCTTGCCGACGCCTATGAAGAGGTCAAGGTCAAAACCCGCGAAACAGGGATTGCCACCCGGGACTACGCCCAGGAGCACCCCTGGACTACAGCCGGTGTCGCCGTGGGCGCATTGGGCCTGCTGGCCGCTTATCTATTGTGCAAGCGCGATTAATCTACCCGGCGCAGCTCGTTTTTCAGCCACTGCGCCAGTTGCCTGGCGCGCCCGTCCGCGGCGCGCTTGGGTAGCCACAACGCCAGTTGTGCCGGGGTTTCACTGAAGCCCCATGGCGCAACCAGGCGGCCGGCCTTCAAGTCCTCCGCCACCAAGGGTTCGGGGGCAATCGCCACGCCCAGCCCCGCGACGGCGGCTTCCAGCAAGTAATACAAATGTTCGAATCCCTGACCGTACTTCAGTGCCCTGGCGTCGAGGCCGCATTGTTGCGCCCAGTTTGGCCAGGCTTGCGGGCGTGAGCTGGTGTGCAGCAAGGGTTCGTACAGCAGTGCGCTTTCCGGCGCTTGCTTGAGCCGCTCGTAGCCGGCGAACCGAGGGCTCATGACCGGACCGATACGTTCGCTGGCCAGTTCGAAAACCTGCATGTCCGCCGGCCAGGGGGGCTCGGCAAAGACCAGCAAGGCATCCAGTCCCGGTCTTCGCGGATCGAGATCGCCTTCTCCGGCCGACAGGTGCAGGCGCAGGTCCGGCAGGTCGGCATTGAGTCTCCCCAGTCGCGGAATAAACCAGCGCGCCAGCAGGCTTCCCGAGCAACCGAGCACGAACGGAGCATCGGCCGTGCTTTGTGTGAGTTCCGCGCAGACGCTGCGCAGGCGCTCGAAGGCTTCACTGCTGGCGTCACGCAGGCGCAAGCCGGCATCTGTGAGTTTCAGGCCGCGACCGTCCTTGATGAACAGGCTGACGCCGAGGTGTTCTTCAAGCACCTTGAGCTGCCGGCTGACCGCACCATGGGTGACATGCAGCTGCTCGGCGGCCTGACTGACGCTGTTCAAGCGGGCAGTGGCTTCGAAGGCGCGAAGCGCATTCAGCGGAGGAAGGTCATGGCTCATGGGATCTGTGAGTTTTCCTGACAGGTTGTGGCGATCTTATCGGTTTTCAGGCCGGGGCGTCAGGGGTAGAGTGAAGCCCACTATCTCTTTATGCATCACTTCACGCATTCAACTGGAGCGCCAAATGACCCAGACTAATCTGCGCAACGGCCCTGATGCCAACGGCCTGTTTGGCGCGTTCGGTGGCCGCTATGTCGCCGAAACCCTGATGCCGTTGATCCTCGACCTGGCCCGTGAATATGAGTTGGCCAAGGAAGATCCTGCATTCAAGGAAGAACTGGCCTACTTCCAGCGCGACTACGTCGGACGTCCAAGCCCGTTGTACTTCGCCGAGCGTCTGACCGAGTTCTGTGGCGGCGCGAAGATCTATCTCAAGCGCGAAGAGCTGAACCACACCGGCGCACACAAGATCAACAACTGCATCGGCCAGATCCTGCTGGCGCGGCGCATGGGCAAGAAGCGCATCATCGCCGAGACCGGCGCCGGCATGCACGGCGTGGCGACTGCCACCGTGGCTGCGCGTTTCGGCCTGGATTGCGTGATCTACATGGGCACCACTGACATCGAGCGCCAGCAGGCCAACGTGTTCCGCATGAAGCTGCTGGGCGCCGAGGTTATCCCGGTGGTCGCCGGCACCGGCACGCTGAAGGATGCAATGAACGAAGCCCTGCGTGACTGGGTGACCAACGTCGACAGCACCTTCTACCTGATCGGCACCGTGGCCGGTCCGCACCCTTACCCGGCGATGGTTCGCGACTTCCAGGCCGTGATCGGCAAGGAAACCCGCGAGCAGTTGCAAGCCCAGGAAGGTCGCCTGCCGGACAGCCTGGTAGCGTGCATTGGCGGTGGCTCCAACGCCATGGGCCTGTTCCATCCGTTCCTGGACGACAAGAGTGTCGAGATCATCGGCGTTGAAGCGGCCGGTTACGGCATCGAGACCGGCAAGCATGCGGCCAGCCTGAACGGCGGCGTTCCAGGCGTGCTGCATGGCAACCGCACGTTCCTGCTGCAGGACGACGATGGCCAGATCATCGACGCCCACTCGATCTCCGCCGGCCTCGACTACCCGGGCATCGGCCCGGAACACGCCTGGTTGCATGACATCGGCCGCGTTCAGTACACCTCGGTGACCGACGACGAAGCCCTCGCCGCGTTTCACCAGTGCTGCCGCCTGGAAGGGATCATCCCGGCCCTGGAAAGCGCCCATGCCTTGGCTGAAGTATTCAAGCGCGCACCGACCTTGCCAAAGGATCACCTGATGGTGGTCAACCTGTCCGGCCGTGGCGACAAAGACATGCAGACCGTGATGCACCACATGGAACACTCTCAACACGAGCAATCCAAGCAGGAGAAACACTGATGAGCCGCCTGCAAACGCGTTTTGCCGAACTCAAGGAACAGAACCGCGCCGCCCTGGTGACTTTCGTGACCGCCGGCGACCCGGGTTATGACACCTCCCTGGCCATCCTCAAGGGCTTGCCGGCGGCTGGCGCCGATGTGATCGAGCTGGGCATGCCCTTCACCGACCCGATGGCTGACGGCCCGGCTATCCAGCTCGCCAACATCCGTGCGTTGGGTGCCAAGCAGAATCTGGCGAAAACCCTGCAAATGGTTCGCGAGTTCCGCCAGGACAACAACGAAACGCCGCTGGTGCTGATGGGGTACTTCAACCCGATCCACATGTACGGTGTACCGCGCTTCATCGCCGAAGCCAAAGAGGCCGGCGTTGATGGCCTGATCGTGGTCGACCTGCCGCCGGAGCATAACGGCGAGCTGTGTGACCCGGCGCAGGCTGCGGGCCTGGACTTCATCCGCCTGACCACGCCGACCACCGACGATGTGCGCTTGCCGACCGTTCTCAACGGCAGCTCCGGTTTCGTCTACTACGTCTCGGTGGCCGGTGTGACTGGCGCCGGTGCCGCCACGCTGGAGCACGTCGAAGAAGCGGTCGCCCGTCTGCGCCGCCATACCGACCTGCCGATCAGCATCGGTTTCGGTATCCGGACTCCGGAACAGGCAGCGTCCATTGCACGCCTGGCTGATGGCGTGGTGGTGGGCTCGGCGTTGATCGATCACATCGCCAATGCCACGTCCCCGGAACAAGCCGTGGATGGCGTGCTGAGCCTGTGCTCGGCATTGGCCGAAGGCGTGCGTAAGGCCCGCGTGAGCTGAAGGCAACGCTCCTGATTAAGAGACTGAACAGCAAAACGCTGTAAACCTTGTGGGAGCAAGCTCGCTCCTACAAGGTTGCGGGTCAAGGCAACTCTATGCCGCCTGCTGCCTTGTGCAATTTGCGCAAATGCTCGCCGATCTGCTTCACGTTGGCTTCGTTGGCGGCCATTTCGGCGGCGCGGCTCGGTTCAAGCAAGGCTCTCACTTCCTTGTCCAGGTCTCCGGACAGCGCCAGCAGCTGCTTCTGGCGCTGGCTGCTTTCCGATTCCAGATGCTCCCACTCGCTCGGCTGTGGCAAGCCATAACCGTTGGTGCCCAGCAGTTCCGCAGGACGGCTGAGGAAGCCACTGTTGGCGAGAATGTCCTTGAGCGTTTCGTTGGCCTTGTCCATGCCGCCATTCTGCAATTCCCGGGCGCCCAGATAGCGCTGCTTCACTTCATCCTGAGCCAGCAGCAATTGCTGACGGAAGCTGGCCTGCTCCAGCAGGAGCAACGCCGCGCTGGTGCGCAGGTCCGCCTGCTCGAACCATTGCCGACGTTCCGCGGCTTTCAAGTCCAGCCACTCTTCGACGGTTTCCTGTTTGATCGGCAAGTGCTTTTTCAGGATTTCGAACATCGCCTGATAGCGTTCGCGGAAGGAATCGAAACGATAACCCAGGCGCAAGGCTTCCCGCGGATCGTCCAGCACACTGGTGTCCGCCAGCCCTCGACCTTTGAGCACTTCCAGCAAACCGTTGGGCATGATGTTGTCGAGCCCTACCAGTTTCGGGTTGTTGGTGCCGCCACGCAGCAATTTCAGTTCTTCTACTGCGCAGTTGTTCGACAGGAAGAAGTAGTTGCCGTCGTAGCTCCAGTGCATCTCGGCGGCACGTTCCACCACGTCTTCAATTTCTGTGCGCGACAGGTTCAGGGGCACGGAGGCCAGGCTGCGCAGTTCGGTCTTGGTATATTCGTCGATGACCTGGGACAGCGGCAGGATAAACAACCGCGACGGGTATTTGCCGACCAGGCCATCCCAGCTCGACAACTGTACGTCGCCGACGAAGGCGCGATACGACAGCACCAGGTGCTGGTCCAGGTCCAGTCGACAATCCGGGCCACGGGGGCGGCCGGGCGCGCAGATCACCAGACGCAACATGCTGTGGCCCCAGCGGCTGAACAGGTTCTGGTTAGCCTCGGCCAGCAGGTAGTCAACGGCATAGACCCGCTCCGGATCGACCTGCCCCAGCGGTGTCTTGGCGAAGTCGTTGCCTGCATTGAGGAACGCGACGGTTTTGCTGCAGGTGTCACTGGCGGCGGGCGCCCAGCCGAAATGTTCTTTGTAGTAGCGATACAGTGCGGGACGGCGGCAGGCGTAGCTCGGGTCGAGGAGGAAATACTCCATGTTGACCGCGACGAATTCCTTGGGACTGCTGGTCTCGTAGATATCCGGACTGCGGGCAATCTGGCGATTGTGCTGTTCGCGTTCACCCCGACGGCCTACGTATTGCTGCCAGCCGGCCAGGTCGAGCAGGCGCGGATCGTCGCTGAGGGTAAAGCGCCGATCGGACTGGCCCCGACATAGGTCGGGTATTCCGACCAGCCCTGAGCTGTTGTTGCGCCGGGTGCAGCGCTGAATCAGCTTGCGCTCGTCATCCGGCCACAGGCGCGAACGGTCGTAGATGTGAGTCAGCTCGTGCAATACAGTGGCCAGCATTTCCCGGCGCACGGTGCCATGGGGGCGATGGGTTTTTTTGCTCGCGGCGCTGCCATCGGTGAGGCCGTCCAGCAGGTTGCGGTTCAGATCGAGCTGGGACACCAGCGATGCCTGGCCGTAGGCATTGCGCGGCATGTCATCGGTCCAGCCGACGACGATACGCCGGTCCATCTGCTCGATGAAGCGTGGTGGCAGCGCCTGCATGGCTTCATCAAGCAACGCCTGGCTGGCTTGCTGTTGCGCGGGCGTCAGGCCTTCGGTCTTGAGTTGTAACTGCAGGCCTGCGTGGGCCGTGTTGCCGAGCAGCAACAGGGCCCCGGTCAGCAGCCAGGCGCGTAGACACCTCACAGTGCGAGGATGGCTTCGGCGAGATCCTGATCGCTGGCGTCGCGCGCTTCCGGCACGCGGGTGCGCAGCAAGTTGAAGGCGGACTCCAGGTGAGCGCCACGAATGTCGCCATCGCTGGCGACGAAACTGGCGGCGTCGTCCTGGGCTTCGCGTACGATTTTCGAATCGCGAATGGACGTGGTGGTGTCGGAGGTGAAATCGAGGGTGCGCTGGGTCGCACGGATCAGGATGTTACTGGTGGCAACCAGAGTATGTGCCTGGGCCACATCGGCCAACAGCAACAGGCCGAGGATGGCAGCAATCAGCGGGTTACGCATGGAACGAACTCCAGAAAAGCAGGGATAACTATTGGACGAGAATTGCTTGCGCCAGTTCAAGGTCGCTGGCATGAAGTTTTGCCTGGGTCTGGCGCAGATACCGAAGGGCCGACTCCAATCGTGCGCCTCTCAGTTGGCCGTCACTGGCAATGAATGCCGCGGCATCATCGTGGGCGGCGAGCAGTAGTTTATGGTCGAAGGGGGCGGAGGTCACGAGGCTTGTGGCGTAACCACTGGCGACGGTGCCCTGGGTGGACAGGTTGAAGGCGTCATAAGCGTGGGCTGATGCGCAGTAACCGAGGGCGAGAAAGACTGGCGTGATCAGGAAGCGGGAAGGAAAACGCATGAGGCTCGACAGTTGAAAGTGAGTCCCAAGGCTAGCGCAAGGGCCGGTCTAGAGCCAGCGCCGAAACATTGGGGCACGCCGGACGTGCCCCATGTCTGTACCGCCGTTTAGATCGTCAGGATCGCCTGCGCCAGTTGTGCGTCTGTTGCACTCAGTTGTGGCGCCTTATGGCGAATGTGATCGAGGGCGCTTTCCAGCTTCACACCGCGGATGGAGCCTTCGCTGGCGACGAAGCTGGCGGCGTCGTCACGGGCGGCGAGGACGATCTTGTCATCCTTGAACGACGACGAAACGATGTTGGTGGTCGCATCGGAAGTGGCCTTGAGCGCGTTGACCACAGCATCCGTGGTCACGATGAAGCTGGTGGCTTGGGCACTGGCAGCCACGGCAAACAGGGCCGCGGCGCTAAGCAGGCGAAGACGGGACATGGGGTAACTCCTTTTGGTAGACCATTTGAAATATGGCGCAGTGTCTGCAAAGTCAGACGCCAGGCACTCGGCGTTCGCCACGTTCTGAAGTGATATTAGGCCTGTCTGTGTCGGTTCGAACAGTCCCGGCCCTGCACGCAGGAAGTCAGCGCCAGAACGGTTTATCCAATTCATTGCTGCGGTCGGCGTGGCTGATACCCAGATCCGCTAGCTGGCGATCATCGAGTTGAGCCAGCAAACGTCGCGTTCTCGCCCTTTCCAGGCTGGCGCAGAGCCCTTTGAGCAGCCCTCGAAGCCTCTGCTGGCAAGGTCTCGATTGAACCGATGGAATGGAAAAATCCTGTACGTTCTTCATGGCACGGTCCCTGTCCTGATAAGTGGAGAGCTCCATGCTGACACCCGCCGAATAGTCACTACAGACACACAGAGGCTAAATTGTACTCATGCAGTTTGTTGTTTTTGAAAACTGTACTGGTTGTCAGGATAGTCTTCTGTAAGACCGGGTTTGCCGGGCCAAAACGACAAAACCCGTCGTGGTTGCCCACGACGGGTTTTGTTTTTTCAATTCGGGTTGCTGGCGGTGGACCTTAAGGTCAGAGCCAGCGACGCTAACTTAGCGCCAGAACGGCTTGCTCAGCTCTTCGTAGCGTTGTGCTTCGCTAATCCCGGCGTCAGCCAGCAGACGCGAATCCAGGCGAGCCAGTTGATGGCGGCTGGTAATGCGGCGCTGCCACAACATCAGGTTGGCGATAACGCGCAGAGGCAGGGAAGCCTGGGTTTTTGCAGCAGTGTCTTCGAAAAACAGATCGGAACTGAGTGTACGTTCCATGGTGGTCATCCTTCCGCTTGTGGCGGGATTAGGTAGTGGTTTAACTGGTGCCCATGATCCTCTTGTTTGCCTAGTCTCTGTAGATACAGTTCATCTGTATTGTGAGAGCTCAGTTAACTGTTTATAGGGGGTGTACTGGTCGAAATTGAGGCAACTGTACCTGTCTGCACTGTTTGAGTGCAAAAATGCTGTTTTACCCCGGTGAGGTAAGAATTTTCCGTAGGAAATGACCAGTACAGCAGTACAGTTTTTTTCATATTGCGAGGGCGGCAAGCGCATGCTGGCGAAACTGTGTTTGCGCCAGCTGCTATCTGTAGCAATTACTTCTTCAGCATGTGCCCGGTTTCTTCCAGGTTTATGTGCCAACTGAGTGCGTCACGCAGGATGTGCGGGGTGTGTCCGCCGATGGCGCACGCTGCAGTGAAGTAATCATTCAGCGCCTGGCGGTAATCCGGGTGTACGCACTTGTCGATGATGACCCGCGCACGCTCCCGGGGCGCCAGGCCTCGCAAGTCCGCCAGGCCCACTTCGGTCACGAGGATGTCGACGTCATGTTCGGTGTGGTCAACATGGCTGACCATCGGCACCACACTGGAGATCGCACCGCCCTTGGCGATCGACTTGGTCACGAACACGGACAGGTGCGCGTTGCGCGCAAAATCGCCCGAGCCGCCGATGCCGTTCATCATCCGGGTGCCGCAGACGTGGGTGGAGTTGACGTTGCCGTAGATGTCGAACTCCAGCGCCGTGTTGATGCCGATGATGCCGAGGCGGCGCACGACTTCAGGGTGGTTGGAGATTTCCTGCGGGCGCAGGACGAGTTTGTCCTTATAGCGCTCCAGGTTGCCGAACACATCGGCGTTGCGCCGGCTCGACAGGGTGATCGAGCTACCCGAAGCAAAGCTCAGCTTACCGGCGTCGATCAGGTCGAAAGTCGAGTCCTGCAGCACCTCGGAATACATCGTCAGGTCTTCGAACGGCGAGTCGATCAGGCCACACATCACCGAGTTGGCGATAGTGCCGATACCGGCTTGTAGCGGACCGAGCTTGTTGGTCATGCGTCCGGCGGCCACTTCCTGTTTGAAGAAGTCGATCAGGTGGTCGGCAATGGCTTGGGTTTCGGCGTCTGGCGCCAGCACCGTGGAGGGTGAGTCAGCCTGATTGGTGACCACGATGGCGACGATTTTTTCCGCCGGAATCGGGATGGCGGTGCTGCCAATGCGGTCGTCGACTCTGACCAATGGAATCGGAGTGCGGGTCGGGCGATAGGTCGGGATATAGATGTCGTGCAGGCCTTCGAGGTTCGGATTGTGCGCCATGTTGATCTCGACGATCACGTGCTTGGCGAAAATCGCGAAGCTGGCCGAGTTGCCTACCGAGGTGGTTGGCACGATATGCCCTTGTTCGGTGATCGCAACGGCTTCAATCACGGCAATGTCCGGCAGTTTCAATTGCTGGTTGCGCAATTGCTCCACGGTTTCCGACAAGTGCTGGTCGATGAACATGACTTCACCGGCGTTGATCGCCTTGCGCAGGGTGCTGTCGACCTGAAACGGCATGCGTCGCGACAGTACGCCAGCTTCGGTCAACTGCTTATCGAGGTCGTTGCCCAGGCTGGCGCCAGTCATGAGGCTGATCTTCAGCGGCGTGACCTTGGCGCGCTCGGCCAGCGCCTGAGGAACGGCCTTGGCTTCGCCAGCGCGAGTGAAGCCACTCATGCCGACGGTCATGCCGTCCTCAATCAGAGCGGCAGCGTCGGCAGCGCTCATCACTTTGTCCAACAACGAAGGCAGGCGAATACGGTCACGGTACATGGATTGTTATCTCGGGCAACAGGTAGCAGGACGTGCAGTCTAGTGAATTGCGTCGACTTCTGTCCCGCTACCAAGGTCGCAATCGAGGCGTCTATTCCGGGCCTTTCAAGCAAAACACCGTTACCGGATCGGTAATAAAAGAATAGTTTGTCCGACGATTTGCGCAAACAAAAACGCCCCGACGAGTCGGGGCGTTCTGTGTGCCGCAGAGGTTTAGTCGACGGCTTTTACCATGTCTTCGATGACCTTTTTGGCGTCACCGAACACCATCATGGTTTTGTCCAGGTAGAACAGTTCGTTGTCCAGGCCGGCATAGCCGCTGGCCATCGAACGCTTGTTGACGATGATGGTCTTGGCCTTGAACGCCTCGAGGATCGGCATGCCGGCAATCGGCGATTTCGGATCGTTCTTCGCGGCCGGGTTGACCACGTCGTTGGCGCCCAACACCAGCACCACGTCGGCCTGACCGAACTCGGAGTTGATGTCTTCCATCTCGAACACCTGGTCGTAAGGCACTTCGGCCTCGGCCAGCAACACGTTCATATGGCCCGGCATGCGACCGGCAACCGGGTGGATCGCGTACTTCACGGTCACGCCGCGATGGGTCAGCTTCTCGGTCAGTTCCTTCAACGCGTGCTGCGCCCGTGCTACCGCCAGACCATAGCCCGGAACGATGATCACGGTGTCGGCGTTGGTCAGCAGGAAAGTCGCGTCGTCAGCCGAACCGGATTTCACCGGACGGGCTTCCTTGGCGCCTGCCGGACCTGCATCGGCTGTATTGCCGAAACCGCCGAGCAGTACATTAAAGAAGGAGCGGTTCATCGCCTTGCACATGATGTACGAGAGGATCGCACCGGACGAACCTACCAGCGAACCCGCGATGATCAGCATCGAGTTGTTCAGCGAGAAGCCGATACCTGCGGCTGCCCAGCCGGAGTAGCTGTTGAGCATCGACACGACCACTGGCATGTCCGCGCCACCGATCGGGATGATGATCAGCACGCCCATGATGAAGGCCAGGGCCAGCATCAAGGCGAAGGCGCTGAGGTCGCCGGTCAACATGAAGGTGATGCCCAGGCCCAGGGTAGCCACGCCCAGCAGCAGGTTCAGTTTGTGTTGACCGGTGAACTGTACCGGTGCGCCCTGGAACAGGCGGAACTTGTACTTGCCCGACAGCTTGCCGAAGGCAATTACCGAACCGGAGAAGGTGATCGCACCAATTGCGGCACCGAGGAACAGTTCCAGGCGGTTACCGGCCGGGATCGCGTCACCCAGTTGCGCAACGATGCCCAGCGACTGCGGCTCGACGACCGCCGCAATGGCGATGAACACCGCGGCCAGGCCGATCATGCTGTGCATGAAGGCGACCAGCTCGGGCATCTTGGTCATTTCAACGCGTTTGGCCATGATCGAACCGGCAGTGCCGCCGATCAGCAGGCCGACGATCACGTAGACGATACCGTCATGGGCCAGCTCGGCACCGAGCTTGTAGATCAGGCCGACCGTGGTGAGGATCGCCAGGCCCATGCCGAGCATGCCGAACAGATTGCCGCGACGCGACGTGGTGGGGTGCGAAAGGCCCTTGAGCGCCTGGATAAAGCAGACCGAGGCGATCAAATACAGGGACGTAACCAGGTTCATGCTCATGCTTGCTGCACCTCAGCCTTGACTGCTTCGGCCTTGGCAGCCGGAGCTTTGGCCGCTTTCTTCTTGAACATTTCCAGCATGCGCCGGGTGACCAGGAAGCCACCAAATACGTTGACCGCGGCCAGGGCCACGGCCAGGGTGCCCATGGTCTTGCCCAGCGGGGTCACAGTGAGGGCGGCGGCGAGCATGGCGCCGACGATCACGATGGCCGAGATGGCGTTGGTGACAGCCATCAGAGGCGTGTGCAGTGCAGGTGTAACGTTCCAGACCACGTGGTAGCCGACATAGATGGCCAGCACGAAGATGATCAGGTTGTAGATACCGTGAGAGATCAGCATGTCTTCCATTGTTTTTATCCTCAGCCGTTCTTGCGCACGATCTGGCCGTCGCGGCACATCAGGCACGCGGCGACGATATCGTCTTCAAGGTTGATCACCAGTTGTCCTTCTTTATCGAACAACAGTTTCATGAAGTCCAGCAGGTTGCGTGCGTACAGCGCCGAAGCATCGGCCGCCACTGCGCCCGCCAGGTTGGTCGGGCCAACGATGGTCACGCCATTTTCGACGACCACCTGATCGGCCACCGTCAGCGGGCAGTTACCGCCCTGGGCGGCCGCGAGGTCGATGACCACCGAGCCCGGTTTCATCTGTGCCACGGTTTCTACGCTGAGCAGCGTCGGTGCCTTGCGGCCGGGAATCAGTGCTGTGGTGATGACGATGTCAGCTTGTTTGGCGCGCTCGTGCACGGCTGCGGCCTGACGCTGCATCCAGCTGGCCGGCATCGGCCGGGCGTAACCACCGACACCAACGGCGCATTCACGCTCTTCGTCGGTCTCGTAAGGCACGTCGACGAATTTCGCGCCGAGGGATTCGATCTGCTCTTTCACCGCAGGACGCACGTCGGAGGCTTCGATCACGGCACCCAGGCGTTTTGCCGTAGCAATGGCCTGCAATCCGGCCACGCCGGCACCCAGGATCAGCACGCGCGCCGCTTTCACGGTGCCCGCAGCCGTCATCAACATCGGCATGAAACGAGGGTAATGGTGAGCGGCCAGCAAGACAGCCTTGTAACCGGCAATGTTGGCTTGCGACGACAGCACATCCAGGCTTTGGGCGCGGGAGGTACGTGGCGCAGCCTCCAGGGCGAAGGCGGTAATGCCGCACTCGGCCATCTTGGCGATGGTTTCGTTGTTGAACGGATTGAGCATACCCACCACAACGGTGCCGCTTTTAATCAGCGCCAGCTCGCTGTCGCTGGGGGCGACCACCTTCAAAATCAGCTCTGCTCCAAACGCATCATTGGCGCTGCCAATGGTTGCGCCTGCCGCTTCATAGGCACTGTCGACAACACTGGCATTAACGCCGGCGCCGCTTTGTACAGTGACCTTATGACCCTGGCTGATCAGCTTCTTGATGGTTTCCGGGGTTGCAGCAACCCGTGTTTCACCGGTCTGGGTTTCGAGAGGAACACCAATGTGCACGTCAAATCTCCTGCGTGATCTTATTGAGTAAACCCATGCACTACGGATGGTGCGGCTGGGGCGGCCGATCAGCACGATCCCGCCAAATCAGGGCGGGGCGCGGCATTTTGCAGGCGAACTTTGTGCCCTTCAAGGGATTATGACGGGTGACGGAAAATTAACTACAAGTCACCCCGTGACCGAATGTCGCAACCAACCGGCTCGATCCCTTGCAGACCGTGCTTTACAAGGATTCTGGTCGAAATTGAAGAATTTATACATCGGCCGTATGAATGATGCGGCATCGCCTCGAAATAGTGGCGCAAAGCCGCATGATCAGGCGCTTGTGGGACGTTTGTACGACTTCTCGATACAGTTTGCTGTTATGCGACAAATCCGTATATCTGTAGGGCTTTTATTTTGCTGACTACGGGGTCAAGTAACGTGGGGGAGCCTTTACTCCTCTAGGCTGTAGCTGTGCGCCTGGTTTACCAGCCAGTCACGAAATGCCCTTAAAGAGGCGGATTCGACCTTTCGCTCAGGAATCATCAGGTAATAAGCCTTGATGCTGGACAGTGCTTGCGGGTTGGCGATCACCAGGCGTTTTTCTTTCAACTCCCTTTGAA
The DNA here is from genome assembly GCF_059491875.1 of Pseudomonas sp. Pseusp49. Taxonomy (NCBI): domain Bacteria; kingdom Pseudomonadati; phylum Pseudomonadota; class Gammaproteobacteria; order Pseudomonadales; family Pseudomonadaceae; genus Pseudomonas; species Pseudomonas sp. Pseusp49. Next base: position 6,859,002 of record NZ_CP168514.1, read on the forward strand.
TCAGGAACGGCGGAATCAGGGCAATGCCCATGTCATGCATGGCCGCCTGGGCGAGCATGGAGAATAGCTCGTAGCGGGGGCCTGTCATGTCTCGCGGGACATTCAGGTGTTGGGAATCGAACCACTGGCGCCAGGCATAAGGACGGGTGGTTTGTTGCAGCAGGGGCAAATCGGCGATTTCGCCGGGCGTAAGGCTGGTCTTGTTTGTGAGCAGGTTGGGGCTGCAAACGGGCATCGGATTTTCACCCATCAGCCTGTGGGATTCCGTACCCGACCAATCCGCGTCGCCGAAGTAGATCGCGGCATCGAAATCAGTGTCGGCGAACAGGAATGGGCGTGTGCGGTTGGTCAGGTTGACCGTCACTTCCGGGTGCTTGTGCTGGAAGTCCTTGAGTCGTGGCAGCAGCCATTGGGTACCGAAGGTCGGGACCACGGCCAATTCGATTACGTTGGTGCCCTGCTGGCCCATCACGGACAAGGTGTCGCGCTCAACCGCATCCAGTTGAGTGGCGACCCGGCGGCTGTAGGAAAGCCCAGCCTCCGTCAGCTTCACTCCACGCCGCGAACGTCGGAACAGTTCTACGCTGAGGAACTCTTCAAGGCTGGCGATCTGTCGGCAAATCGCCCCCTGGGTCAGCGAAAGCTCCTGGGCGGCCTTGGTGAAGCTTTCATGGCGCGCCGCGGCCTCGAAGCTGATCAGGGCGGTGGTGCTGGGTATCTTCCTGCGCATGTACGTCAACCTCACTAATGCATCGCATAAAAGCTCTTTTGCGACGTTTCGGAGTGAGAAATTAGCACAACAGTATGCGAAATCCTCGTTTGCCGTAGCGTCGATCCAGGCCTAGGATCACTCCACGTTATTTGACCCGATTCGAGAGGACACACTCATGGGCGGTAAAGCTAGCTTCAACTGGATCGATCCCCTGCTGCTGGATCAACAGCTCACTGAAGAAGAACGCATGATTCGCGACACGGCTGCGCAGTTCGCGCAGCAGAGCCTGGCGCCGCGCATTCTTGAAGCTTTCCGCCATGAGAAAACCGATCCGGCGATCTTCCGCGAAATGGGCGAAGTGGGTCTGTTGGGTGCAACCATCCCGGAGCAGTACGGTGGCAGCGGCCTGAACTACGTCAGCTATGGACTGATCGCCCGTGAAGTCGAGCGTATCGACTCCGGTTATCGCTCGATGATGAGCGTTCAGTCCTCGCTGGTGATGGTGCCGATCAATGAGTTCGGTACCGAAGCGCAGAAGCAGAAGTACCTGCCGAAACTGGCCTCGGGCGAGTGGATCGGCTGCTTCGGCCTGACCGAGCCTAACCACGGTTCCGACCCGGGCGCGATGATCACTCGTGCACGCAAAGTGGAAGGCGGCTACAGCCTCACTGGCAGCAAGATGTGGATCACCAACAGCCCGATTGCCGATGTGTTCGTGGTCTGGGGCAAGGACGATGCCGGCGACATCCGCGGCTTTGTTCTGGAGAAAGGCTGGAAAGGCCTGAGCGCTCCGGCGATTCACGGCAAGGTTGGCCTGCGGGCATCGATCACCGGTGAAATCGTCATGGACAACGTGTTCGTGCCGGAAGAGAACATCTTCCCGGATGTCCGTGGCCTGAAAGGTCCTTTCACCTGCCTCAACTCGGCACGGTACGGCATCTCCTGGGGCGCACTGGGTGCGGCCGAGTTCTGCTGGCACACCGCTCGCCAGTACACCCTGGATCGTCAACAGTTCGGCCGTCCATTGGCAGCCACTCAGTTGATCCAGAAGAAACTGGCCGACATGCAGACCGAAATCACCATGGCGCTGCAAGGCTGCCTGCGTCTGGGTCGTATGAAAGATGAAGGCACTGCAGCAGTCGAAATCACTTCGATGATGAAGCGCAACTCTTGCGGCAAGTCCCTGGACATCGCGCGCATGGCTCGCGATATGTTGGGTGGCAATGGCATCTCCGATGAGTTCGGCGTTGCTCGCCACCTGGTGAACCTGGAAGTGGTGAATACCTATGAAGGTACTCATGACGTCCACGCGCTGATCCTCGGTCGTGCACAAACCGGCATCCAGGCGTTCTATTAACAGGAGGACGTCCATGGGCGCGCTATCGCATCTACGGGTACTGGATTTATCGCGGGTGCTGGCCGGACCTTGGTCCGGGCAGATCCTGGCCGACCTCGGCGCCGAAGTGATCAAGGTCGAGCGCCCCGGTAACGGTGATGACACGCGCGCCTGGGGGCCACCCTTCCTTAAAGACGCTTATGGGGAAAACACCAGCGAGGCCGCCTATTACCTGTCGGCCAATCGCAACAAGCAATCGGTCACCATCGACTTCACTCGCCCCGAAGGGCAGAAGCTGGTGCGTGAGCTGGCGGCGAAGTCGGACATCCTGATCGAAAACTTCAAGGTTGGTGGTCTGGCGGCCTATGGCCTGGACTATGAATCGCTGAAGGCGATCAATCCGGACCTGATCTATTGCTCGATCACCGGGTTTGGCCAGACCGGTCCTTACGCCAAGCGTGCGGGTTATGACTTCATGATCCAGGGGCTGGGCGGTCTCATGAGCCTCACGGGGCGACCTGAAGGCGAAGAGGGCGCTGGGCCGGTGAAGGTTGGTGTGGCGCTGACGGACATCCTGACCGGGCTATATTCGACTGTGGCGATCCTGGCTGCGCTGGCGCATCGGGATCACGACGGCGGGGGGCAGCATATCGACATGGCGCTGCTGGACGTGCAGGTGGCCTGCCTGGCCAACCAGGCCATGAACTACCTGACGACAGGCAATGCGCCTAAACGTTTGGGTAATGCTCATCCGAACATTGTGCCCTATCAGGATTTTCCTACGGCGGATGGCGATTTCATCCTTACCGTCGGGAACGACGGGCAGTTCCGCAAGTTCGCGGAAGTGGCCGGGCAGCCGCAGTGGGCGGACGATCCGCGTTTTGCCACCAACAAGCTGCGGGTGGCGAACCGTGCGGTGCTGATTCCGCTGATCCGCCAGGCAACGGTGTTCAAGACCACCGCTGAATGGGTGGCGCAGCTGGAGCAGGCGGGCGTGCCATGCGGGCCTATCAATGACCTGGCGCAGATGTTTGCCGATCCTCAGGTCAAGGCGCGCGGCTTGGCCATCGAGCTGCCGCACGCGCTGGCGGGAATGGTGCCTCAGGTGGCGAGCCCTATTCGTCTGTCCGAAACCCCGGTGGAGTACCGGTTTGCGCCACCTCTGCTGGGTGAGCATACGCAGGAGGTATTGCATCGGGTCCTGGGGCTGGATGCTGGAGCGGTGTCTGCGCTCAAGGCGTCTGGCGTGCTCTGATTGCTCTCTTCTATATAGGGAAGCGTTTTTGCTTCTCTATATAGCCTTCAAATCTGGCGTTTTGGCGCTTTCTGCAAGTTATTGATAGAAAGGAAAATCAGTGC